>AP018180.1:0-1444895 GCA_002368155.1 Nostoc carneum NIES-2107 | reverse complement strand
GGTTGTGGCTTGGTGGTAATTGGCAAGATTGGCTGAAAGTGGGGTGCGATAGGTTACACGAGCATCCCATCCTTGTGCAAGCCAAAACTGAGGAAGCGAAAACCGCAGCCCAGACCTGTCTCGACCTTGCTAACTGGAGCAACACCGAAAAAGCTCAATTTCTGGTTAATCAAGGTCAAGCCATAGCAAAAGCAGATGGTGATATCAAAACTGCGGAAGCTAACTTTAATCAAGCCCGAAAATTCGATTCTAACATAGTTATCCCTAGCACAACAGAAGTCAGACAGTTAGCTGCCTCTGCTCTAATTACTCAGGGAGAAAAGCTCGTCAAAGATGGTAAAGTCAAGGAAGCTCTTGCTGCTTATGTAGATGCACAAAAATTCGCTCCTAATTTGAAAATATCTGCTGATTCTTGGAATAAACTCTGTTTGGATGGCAGTTTGAGGGGATATGCCGCAGATGTCATGTTTGCCTGTAATAAAGCGGTGGCACTTGAGCCTGAAAATATATACATTCGTGCAAGTCGGGGTCTTGGTAGGGCGCTGACTGGGAATACTCAAGGGGCAATTGAAGACTTTGAGGCATATATCAAATCGACTGATAATAAGCAAGACAAAGCACAAATGCAAAGTTGGGTTAATGCTCTCCGTGCTGGTAAAAATCCTTTCACTGAGGAAGAGAAGCAACGTCTATTAAACTGAAGTTCGCCTCAAGCAAAAAATGGTAGTACTAGGCGCGCACTTCAGAATATCTTCAACTCGCTATCATTAAATTAAGAATACACGACCAGGCACAATAAGCTGTTGATGCAAGTGCGATCGCAATTATATATAGATTTGGTTTGCGAGACATAACTGTTGGGGATGTCTACAACGATTGTAGGCGATCGCATGACATCAACAGTAAGAATAATTTGGCGATCGCTGTAGGCTGTCACTCCGTAACATCTCGTCAATTTTCTGGACAACCAGAAATTTAGCGATCGCTATAAACGCTTTTGGTAACTTATCATCTCTGCAAAAGGCAAAGAACAGTGAGGACATTCCCCTTTCTCCCAATCAGCGGGAATTGGGAAGGGAGTCTTACACTTAGTACATTTTGTTAACAAAACCAACCGATGGCGATCGTCCTTCAGTTGTTCTTCAACTCACCGTCATTGAGAATTACAGAAGAATGCCCATACAAGATTAGACACAATGGGCTGTTATTCGAGTGCGATCGCAATTATATATAGATTTGGTTTGCAAGACATAACTGTTGGGGATGTCTAAAATGATAGTAGGCGATCGCATGACATCAACAGTAAGAATAATTTGGCGATCGCCATAGGCAGGGACTCCCTGTGAGCGTGCAAATTTTCTGGACAACCAGAAAAATTCGGAACTTAGTTAATTTAACGCTTCTTTCTAGTATCATTAGCTCTTTTGATACTGTGCCATCTGTGCAAAAGGCATCCTACATCTATGGCAACACCCATCTTCCCAAAGTGCTGGCATTTTGAAAGGTGCTTCACAGTTTCGACACTTGGATAATAGCTTGAGTTGGTGGCGATCAGATGAAAAACTCTTAACCTGGCAGAGTTTGATAAAAAACTTGAGTTTTCGGTTTCTTTAGTTTCCAACCATCTACTAATCAACTCAAGCGCCTTCTGCTCATCGTAATTCAATGCAAGTTTTTTGGTTAGTAGGGTTTTTGATATTGTGCCATTTCTGCAAAACTGGTAAAACATCGGGAACATTGCCCTTCCACCCACAAAGCCGGAATTACAAAGGGTTTTTCGCAGACAGGGCATTTTGATAACAAGCGTAACTGATGGCGATCGCATCCTCCTGTCTTTTTAAACTGCCACTCGATTTTATGGCATGGTGACTCAGCGTAGCAGGCTCCACACAAGCGAATTGGGCTGTGTTTCATTCCTACACCTACGGGAGGCAGCATCTGTCGTAATCTGTCAGAGTCAAGTTCAACTACAGCAGCTAAAGCCTCTAACTCTTGCTGAGTAGGAAATGGATGAAAATAAAACTTTTCCCAGCGTACCAACACTGCTCCAAGCCCAACGACATGGCCTAAGCCACTAGGGGCAGAAAACTTATTCCCTTTTGCTCGTCGAAATCTACCTAAAAAATGGCTAATGCTTTCCCCATCAAAAGGCTCTACCCTGGTTAACCAAAATTGCCTTTTGTTATCTAAATTTTTTTCCATTTTACAATTTTGATGCCGCAATTACTTCTTTCAAAACATCCTTATCAACCTTTTTCTGTCCTCTCAGTAATGAGCGAATGGCAGCTTTACGGAGAATCATATCCAACCTACCAATTAATTTCTTTGTAGCTTGCCTCAAAAGCTTGAGGTTATCACCACTTGCCAATTTTGATTCCTCTGGTAATCTGAGAACATCCCTTTCCCATATTTGAATCATTTGCTTAAATTGAGTATCCTCTAATCTATCTAGCTCAAACTGTTCTAGAAACCGATTAACTACTTGTTCATCGCGTTTAACTACTGCCAAAAGGCGGCTTGTCGTGCCAACAAGCAAAACTGCTATTCTTAAATCATCATCATCATAAATATGCCGCACATCGGAGAATGTCTCTAACTTCAGGTGGTTAGCTTCATCAATAATTAGCATTTCAACCTGATGTATTGCCAAACTATCTAATGTTCGTTCTCGCAGGTCAGAAATAGTTCCGTTAGATGGTTTATTTAAAGCTTTCAGTATTTTAGTAAATAAATCTCTGGAACCACAATTTTTGGGAGCCTGGATATAAACTACAGGCTTCATACGTTGTCCCTTAGCCTGCCGTAATTTGTTATAACTAAGCGCAAAAGTTTTGCAAGTAACCGTTTTTCCACAGCGTGATTCTCCTACTAGTAATCCAGTCATTTTGGAGATTACCAACTCATACATCCAAGCGTGACAACGTTTAACTTGGTCGAGTTCTAAGTAAGGTTCACGGCTTAAACGTTCAATTTCAGCTTGGATTTCTGGTGTAGGTTCTTCAAGCACACCAAATTGCTTAGCAAGCGCTCTTTCATTAGTCATATTTTAGTCCTAATCTTCTTCAAAAAACTCATCCATGTAGCGAACTTGGTATTTAGGTAATTCGGTATTTAGTTCATTTTCAGTCTCGACTTCTTTTGGTTCAGGAATAGCAAATTTCTTAGCCACTGACTCTACAGGATTAACTTGCTCATTTGCAGCTTGTCTGCGTTGTTTTCGATTTTGTTTAACTGTTTGCTCTACAAAAGCTTGACGATCGAGCATTGCTTCTAAAATTGAGCCGTTATTGATTTCTTCGCGTGCTTCTTTTAACTGCTTATTAATTGCCTTGAGTTCTCGTAAGGATAGGTGTTCTGTTTCTAAACCTTGAGCATGGGCATAATCGAGGAACTCTTCTGTGCCGTCTGTATTAATCTTGTAAACAAGAAGTGTAGTTACGTCAGCAGGGTCATATCTAAGTACTACAGTTTCTCCATCTCGACCTTTCATATGATCTGCCCGATAGGTCAAGTTTTCAAATTGAACACAGCCATATTTTTGAACTTTGCGTCGTTCTTGCTTCATTAAACAAATCGCTAAGTCCAATTCATCATAAAGGTATGGCTCCGTCATCAATCCAGCTTCCCATCGCCCAATTCGAGACTGGTTTTTCATCCTGGAATCTGCGTGTCGGTTGTACTCAGCAACGATATAACGTACTAAACAAATCTTTAAATTCTTGAGAGTTAAGCAAGCATATTTATCAACATCATCTGGACGTTCCTGTACATTTGAGCCTGTATATCCAGGCAAAGTACTTATTAGTTGGTCATTAAGCGTTTTAAAAAAGCGTTCAACAATTCCACCATCAGAAGGTCGTCTTCTCAGAGCGCAACTAAAACCTATTTCCACTGCAACTTGTTCTGTAGTGTGGATGGAAGTAAAATCTTTACCACCATCGGTGTAGAAGTAATTAGGCTTGCCATAAGCTGGCCACTCATCATGCAGTTGGTACTCAGAGTCATAAGACTTGGGCAAAATCGCATGACGGAGAGCTAGGGCATCAATTTGAGAACTAGGATTATCAAACCCTAAATAAAAACCCATGACACAACGAGAGTAAGAGTCAATCACAACAGTTAACCAAGGACGGTCTAAAACACCATACTCGTCTACAACTCTTATATCTAAAAGAGTATGGTCACATTGCCAGACATCATTACTGCCCTCAACTTCCAGCTCTCGTCCATCACGGGTGATGTGGCTGAGTTTCTCTCCTGAGTAACCAGGACTACGTGCATGACGTTTTCTTTCTTTCTCCTCAATGTGTTGATCCAGAATTCTATAAACTGACTGATGACTAGGATACTCACCTTTTTTTAAACCTTCTACTTTGGCTTTACCTTTCACCTTTAAAAACACCTGATGCCGGGTAATTCGCTTGCTACCCTTATTGCCATCGGTGTAAGTCTTAATTATAAAATCTACCCATTCTTGATCTAGAACACCGATTCAGTAATCAAATAGAAGTAGAGGCTGGCTCAGTAGTGTGAGTAAAAATTTTGGCAAGGACATGAAGATTATGAACAACCGCTACGCGACGAAGATCAAATAAGTTTTTGCGACAACCAACATAGCGAGCTTGTTCACCTTGCCAACGACCAATATGAGATAAAGAATGCTCAACACAAACGCGTTCGCGGAGTTTGGCACGTCCAATAGGGGTTAATTGACGTTCTCGTAACTCTCGAAATAATTGTTCTTCTGGATGAATTGAAATACTACGTCCGCGTGGTGAACTGGTGCAAGATTCTCTGAGAGGACAGGTTGCACAAACTTCTTGTGGGAACTGAATTTTAGCACCCAAACTAAAAGGTAAAGTTACCTGATTGGGACAACAAATAGTACCATTGTCCCAGTCCAACACAAAGGCAGTTTTACCAAATTTTGTACCGTTGTGGACGACCCAAGCCTTACAGTATATACTCAATTGCTCACTACGATTTTTAACTAAGGAGCTACTCAAGTAAGCCCGGTCAATATGCAATTCGGTAAGTTCAACATCTTGTGTTTGTAAGTCCTGAGTAATCGCATCGGTTACTGATGCTTCTGGGACATTAGCTTTGGTAATACCAACAGCGCGAATCATTCCGTTGTCTAAATCTCGTAACACATGACGTTTATAGCCATCAATTTTCTGGCTACGGCTTTTACGTCCATGTCTCATCTCTTCGTCTTCAACTGAAATACGTCGTTCTTTGGCAACACCAGAGCGCAGTTTTACCTCACCATTGGCATCAACTTCCACATCCTGTGTTTCGATTTGTCTTGCTGTTTCAAGAGTTGAACGAAGTAGCGGATGTTCATTTTCAGTAGGCTGTGTTTGAACAAAAGTCTCAACTCTCTCTAAAGCATCCAGTACAATCCCCAAGGCCAAATTTTTCTGATCTGGGTCATCCCAGTTTAAGTCTAAAGCCGCTTTCAAGCTTGAAGTTGCAACCATATCTACCCCAATATCTTGTGCAACTTCCGCCAACCCCCTCCCCTGCTGGACAGCTATCACGCCAATCGCTTTTTTGAGCGCGTGACCCAATAAATTATATGTATCTTCAACCTTCGATGCTCCCCACAAGGGGCTGGAATCAAGCGCTGCCCGTAATTGCCTTGAGCCAAAACCCTTGCTCTGTTCTGCTAGTTTTACTGTTTTCTCAATTAATCGTCGGTCGAGTCCTTGGATAATCAGTGCTGTGCGAAACCTGGCAAGTGTCGCTTGAGAAAATGGTGCTTGCTCACAATCAATGCAATCAAGCACTAACTGCCAACGTCTATCCATGAGCAACGCTTCAATCGCTTCCGCATCGGATGCTCCTGTATAAGCTTGTAAGATTGTCACTAATGCCAGTTGTGCTGGAGGTACTGGTGGATGCCCTTTGGGAGAATCTGCATAAAGCTTGCTCAGTTCTTCTTGAAATTCCTCATCAAATAACTGATGACGGTATTGCCGCAAGAACGTGAATAGCTTTGCTCTTTTGATCCGCTTGACGATTTTTTGCTCTTGAGCGTTAAGTTCGGTCGGTGGATGCCAATGGACTGGACGCATAGGTATACTCTCGGTCTTTCATGCATCTGTGTAACATCGAATATACCTGAAACTTGAGCGCACTTTTCCTTGAGAGTTGATTAAATCTCTATATTCCATTACTAATGGCTACAATCATTACCTGATAAGATTTTGCTCTATTTTTACCTTCATCCTTTTACTCTATATCAGCTTGATTTGCTTTCGTTTCTCCATTACTGAATCGGTGTTCTAGCACTGTTGCAATGCCTGCTACCAGAAATAAAAGTGACGACGATGCGGCAATTGAGCCAGATCATTATGGCGATGTTAGCCATGAGTGGGCGAGTAACGATGTTGGGAATTTCGCGTTGGACGCTTAGTGGTGGTAGTTATCGGTCGGTAATCAGATTCTTTCGTACAGTCATACCGTGGGCAACGGTGTTGTGGGTATTTTTTCGACGGCATTTGTTTTGCCCAAATGATGTTTATTTGTTGGCAGGAGACGAAGTAGTAATAAGCAAAGCCGGGAAAAAAACTTATGGATTAGATAGGTTCTTTTCCAGTCTAATAAGTAAACCAATATCGGGTCTTTCTTTTTTTACATTATCATTAGTCAGTGTTCAAAAAAGACACTCATTTCCGATTCAGATAGAACAGGTAATCAAGAGCGATGTAGAAAAAAGTATTGTCTCACCAAGCCCAGAAATAAAACCACAAGAAAAACGTGGGCGCGGACGACCAAAAGGAAGTAAGAACAAAAATAAACAGGAGGTGATTTTTACAGCTGAATTACTAAGAATTCAGAAGATGATTAATGAGCTATTTAAGTTAATAGCTAACTTTCTTCCTCTCACTTACTTAGTCGTAGATGGTCACTTTGGGAACAATAATGCTTTGCAGATGGCTAGGCAGGTAAAGTTACACATAATTTCCAAGTTGCGCCACGATTCTGCGTTATATATACCTTACCAACATTCTGACCCCAATCATCGTTCTCGTCGTAAATACGGTGATAAGCTGGACTGGCGTAATATTCCCCAGGAATATTTGCATCAAAGTAGTATTGAAGAAGATATCCAAACAGATACTTATCAATGCACTCTCCTTCACAAAGAATTTGCCCAGCCTCTGAATGTAGTGATTTTGGTAAGAACTAATCTGAAAACAGATGATCGCAGTCACATAATTTTGTTTTCTAGTGACCTAAGTTTATCATACGAGAAAATAATCGACTACTATAAACTGCGCTTCCAAATCGAATTTAATTTTCGTGATGCCAAACAATTTTGGGGATTGGAAGATTTCATGAACAGGGGTCAAACTGCTGTGACTAATGCTGTCAACCTTTCATTTTTTATGGTCAATTTATCTCATTATCTTCTAGCTCAGTTCCGTCAAGATAATCCTGGCTCTGGCATTGTTGATCTTCTGGCTTATTGTCGTGGTTTTCGATATGTTCGGGAAATGTTAAAAATGCTTCCAGAACCACCAGAGCCTATTTTATTATCCCAGATTTTTGCCAAGCTTACCTCTCTTGGTCGTATTCACAATGCTTCTACAGCCGTTGAACCCTCGTAATTTGGCTACAGTATTGTGACAAATAGCTTTTTGTGTGGTGTGAGGAGACTTCTTTCAACCCTCTAATTCTTGTTAGGACTTTTAAAATTTAAAACCACAAGCAGTTCTGGCTATGATTTGGAAAAATATTTCCAGGATAACCCTCCAGGTAATGGGTGGGTTTTTGCTATGTCCTGGTGGGGAAAATTTTTCATAAAAGGATTGGAGTCTTTCAACCCACCCATTTCCGGGAGGGTTGTTGTCACCACCATTTATCGTTGAGTGATCTAAAAACTTTTTCTTTCAACCCACCCAGTTCCGGGAGGGTTGTTGTCACGTTGGAGTATTAAATCGAAATAATTCTCCCTCAACTTTCAACCCACCCAGTTCCGGGAGGGTTGTTGTCACCGACCCAGTTTCAAAATATTGTAGTGCAAAGTTTCTAGATGTCCTTAGCGCGGATGTCTCCTAAATTTCTATTTGAGCCTAAGTCTCAAAAATCATGTCTTGGATAAAAAACAATGAAATTTAGACTGGACAAGCAATTTGGAAATTGCGCGGCCATCTTGGAAATTTTGCCTTGATTTTAGTCCTTCAAATGAAGAATTGGGGAGGGTTCCCCCTTGGTCGGGGGTGATTTAGTAGCCACTACAGCAGTACATCCGCGCCCTTATTGCTGGGAGCGCACCTATCCTGTCGATAATAGAGAGTTAATCGATGAAGTTGCCAAGGTTCACCTTTACCTTCGCCTTGTTGCCAAGCTAAACGACCATTTCTCAGGGTGAACAAACCGCTAGAATGTTGATTTTTGCTTTTTCGTTTGGTCTGCTGGTCTTCTAAGAAGCGTTTAAACCAATGCAGTTGACGACTATCGCAATACACTTCAAAAGTTAAATCGCTTAAGCCATTGAAGTGAACGCATAACCTACTTTTTTCGTTCGTTGACCAAACTAGATCTTCGTTAGTCTCAAAAACCACAGGAAAAGGGACAGAACTAGATCGCCTTAAAAGAATATCCTGCCAGCGTTTGGCTTCAGTATTATCTTCTGGAACGGTGGTTGTAGCGGTGAAGAGTGTTTCCAACCATTTAGAGTTCGTTAAATCCCGACCCTTGGGAATTCGACTTGTTAGCTTGTCTGTTAGCCTTTGAATTTGAATTTCAACCTTACGGCGGCGTTGAGCAAATTTTTCTGGGTCTTCTTCTTTATTATTGAGTTTGCAGCCATTTTTCAGCAGATAGCTAATGGCACTACGACTGAGTATGTCATCAGTTTCTTGGTAAGCGTCAAATAGTTTATGAGATAAACTCCTGTCACTATTGGAAGCGGACGAATTTGAATTTTTTGATTTCTTTGTATTTTTTGTTTTAGTTACAGAAGTATTAGAGCTAGATTCTAGTGTAGTCATTGCCAAAATCTCAGCAGCTTTAGTACGAATAGCCTCTAAGCTGCAACCACTAATTTCTACTAATTCAGCATCGCTGTTGAGCATTTCTATCCAGCGTAATTTGCCATCTAGCTGCTGCTGTAGACGTTTCTGTATAGCCAGCCAAGATTTGTAGATGTAATCAACAACATGAATTGCTGATAGATAGAAACGACTAGGCTGACCTTTAAAGCTAGGGTGAGTTTTCAGGGGTTGGCAAATTTGGTAAACAACATTTGACGGCAGTTTGCCATTTTTTCGCCATTTTTCCAAATCTGGATGTTTACTAAGCTGCTCAAGCAGTTCGTTAATTAGAGGTGTGTTTAATTCTGCCATCAACTTCCAGAGTTTTTGGCGGGTAGATTCACTGGCAATTAAGCGACATTGAATAGTCTTTTGGCTCATAAAAATAAAATATCACAAAAACACATTATGCTTTTTTAAAAAAATATGTGTTTTAAGAGATGCTTCTATAGGATGTATTTTATGGAAGACAAGTTCTACACAAGCACAGAAGCATCAGAAATTACTCATTGCTCTCGCCGCCAATTGCAGTATTGGCGAGAGAAGGGAGTCATAGTACCTACGGTTAACAGTAGTGGCAAAGGTCGTAATGTTTACTACTCTAAAGCTGACCTACTGGCATTAACAGTAATGGAGCAGTTGCTATCAATAGGTTTAAATTTTGAGGTTTGCCATGCAGCATTGGTAACGCTGCGCGAACAGGAACCTTGGCTATTTGATGAGTTTTTTCCAGAAGAAAAGATGAAGCGGCTCATGTTATTACCTACACGATCGCCTGAACAACCTTTGCAATTAGCAGAGTTTGACAAGCAAGTGGCGCTAGAAGCACTTTGTCACGGACAAACTGTAATTCCTTTTTGGAGCGATCGCATTCATCAACAATTAAGAGACAATCTCAAAAACTTTAGTAGCTAATTTGATGTTGAATATATAGCTTATGTGGTTGCCACATAGCATAATGCTAGAGTTATGTTTGCTGTCACAAACACCTTTATTAAGCCAATTCGGCGATTATGATGCTGATAGCTTAATAATTAGTGATAATTTCGGGATGAAGCTGATATTCTCTGCCATTACCGTTATTATGCTCACCAACAAAATCTTGAACTGATTCAAAACTTAAACTTTTGCCCATTGCTTTTCCAATTAGCGTTAGTAAATTATTGGCCCGCATCTGGAAAAATGCTTCAAAGTCATCTCGGCGCAAAGTTTTTGGAGAGATAGCGTGCGATGCGGTAGAGAACCACCTGCTAACCATTCTGGGACTTCTATAACGTCTCTCCCGGCTCGTGCCTCATTCCAACGTGTATATACTTCACCGAACATTCCACACCATAACCAGCGTTCCAGCAGAGAACGTATATGAGAAGAACGAGAACGCTCTCCCAGAATAGTAAAAATGGTGCTAAGGATGACTAATTGAATGGGGTAAGCTAAATCATCTGCATCAAATATTTTTTGGCTATAAAGGAAACGGGCAGATTCTTCAAATTTGGATATCCAGGTAGTACCACTTTTTGATAATTTTCTGGCTTTTTTGGTCTTTGATGATAACTGGTTGCTGAGACAGTAGCACCATAAATGAAGTTGTCAGGCGTTGCTGTCCATCAAGAATTAACAAGTTTGGCGGCTGATTTTCTGGTGTTAATACACCATCAACGAGCCGAGGTTTAAATTGTCGATGTTGATTGCCTTGCTGAAGCATCATGACTGCGCCAATTGGGTAAGCCAAAGATATGCTGGCAATCAGACGACGCACATGAGTATCATCCCAAACCCAATCTCGCTGAAAATCTGGCAGTTGGATACGTCCAGTTTTAATGTCTTTCATGACATCAAGGAGAAAATACTTGGTGATGTCAAAGGTAGAGATTGAGTTCATTTGATGTTCTGCCATTTTTGTCATCAACAGGATTGGTATTCTTATGCGTCAGCCTAAGATGACCCTTGTGGTCAGAACAAGGGGTTTTTGGGGTAGTTAGTCGTGAGTCGCGATCGCTTAATCTTGAGGAAAGTCTGGAGGTAAAGTCACAATTCCTTTTGCCACAAGCTGTCTAAATTGGTTGATTAGGTCAGCTTGCCGTAAGATGCGGGTAACGTATTTAGGTCTTCGGCGAAAGTCTGTCCCCCAGTCTTTAACAGTTTTTGGGCTAGTACCTGTAACTTGGGCGATCGCATTAATGCAGGCTTTGCGATAATTGCGGCCTGGTTCCTGACTTACCCAACGGTGACAATAATCCGTCGGTTCCAGGGGCAACTGACGGAGTATATCAATTCGATGGTTATTCTGATGGGAGGTTCTCCCAGTCTGCATCTTTGGTCTTGGTGAGTCTGATTAAGCCAGCAGAGGTAGGGAGTATTAAGAAATGCTAGTGAGCTAACCTGTTACTCTCATCAATCCTGTGCTTGCTCAACCCAAGTTAGAAAATATCTGCTCATAGTACAAGTATTTTACTCACGAATCACGACTAAATTATTTTTGAGGATAATCAGGAGGTAAGACTATTTTTCTAATTTGGTTAAGCATATCTGCCATGCGTAGTATATGGACTACATAGTTAGGTCGCCTCTCAAAGTTTTGTCCCCAATTCCCTATAGTCCTTTCACTTAGCCCAGTTGCTTCAGCTAGGGCAGCAATACAAGCTTTTCTATATCCCCGCTCATCCGAGGACATTTCAACCCATCGTTGGCAGTATTCCAAAGGCTCCAAAGGCTTCTCACTGAGCGCATCGATTCTATATTGAGTTGTCTGGGGATTGCTGTCTATTGCCCGGTTTATTCTTAACTGCACAATCACTCACGATTCGTGACTATTTTATAGATATTATGAGTCACGATGTGTGTAGAAAGCAGTGTAAGGCCTGCGGCGGGCTACGCCAACGTATTCATCAAAAATTAAGGGACAATCTCAAAAGCTTTAGTAGCTAGTTTGATGTTGAATAATAGGTTTCCTGGTTCCTAGATAGCAAAATACTAGACTCATACTTAACAGCAAGCAAGAATTAAGTCTAGAATTATACTGCGCCTCCTCTAAACCGAAAGCCGAACTTCTTTATGTCAGAAGCAATTGACAAGAAATCTTTGAGTGAACGTGATATTTGTACGAAGTACATTACACCTGCTCTAACTAGTCAGGGATGGGATATCAACACTCAGATTCGAGAGGAAGTGACGCTGACAAAGGGTAGGGTGATTGTGAGGGGTAAGCTTGCTAGTCGAGGTGAGCAGAAACGCGCTGATTATGTGCTGTATCACAAACCAGGTGTACCACTGGCTGTGATTGAGGCGAAAGATAATAATCACGGTGTTAGCGCAGGAATGCAGCAAGCGATCGCAACTGGTGAATTAATTGATGTACCATTCATCTTTAGCTCGAATGGCGACGCTTTTATGATGTGCGATCGCACGATTAGCGAAGGACAGCGAGAACGGGAAATTCCTCTTCACCAGTTCCCGACACCGCAGGAACTTTGGCAAAAATACTGTGATTGGAAGGGGATTGACTCGGAGATTCAGCCGATTGTGGCTCAAGATTACTACCCCAGTCCTGATAAAAAACAGCCACGCTATTATCAACAGATTGCCATTAACCGCACAATTGAAGCGATCGCTAAGGGACAAAATCGCATTTTGTTAGTGATGGCGACGGGTACAGGTAAGACTTTTACGGCTTTTCAGATTATTTGGCGGTTGTGGAAGTCGGGGGCGAAAAAGCGTATTCTGTTTTTAGCAGATCGTAATATTTTGGTTGATCAAACTAGAGTCAATGACTTTAAACCCTTTGGCGCAAGAATGACCAAAATTAAACAGCGACAGGTTGATAAATCTTATGAAATTTATCTCTCGCTGTATCAAGCGGTGACGGGAAATGAAGCAGCGAAAAATATTTATCGGCAGTTTTCGCCAGATTTTTTTGACTTAATTATTATAGATGAGTGTCATCGGGGAAGCGCGGATGAGGATTCGGCTTGGCGAGAGATTTTAGAATATTTTAGCAGTGCAACGCAGATTGGCTTGACTGCTACCCCCAGGGAAACAGAAGAAGTTTCTAATAGTCTTTATTTTGGCGATTCGATTTTTACTTATTCACTCAAACAAGGGATTGAAGATGGCTTTTTAGCTCCCTACAAAGTAATTCGCATTGATTTTGATACAGATTTGAGTGGATGGAAACCAAAGCCAGGACAAAGGGATAAATATGGTAAAGAAATTCCCGACCAAGTATTTAATCAGCGAGATTTTGATAGAACTCTGGTTTTAGAGAAGCGTACTGAATTAGTGGCGCGGATTATTTCTGATTATCTTAAATCAAGCGATCGCTTTGCCAAAACTATCGTTTTTTGTGAGACGACTGACCACGCAGAACGGATGCGGGTAGCATTGGTGAATGAAAATACTGATTTGGTGGCGGAGAATCACCGCTACATTATGCGAATTACTGGGGATGATGCTCAGGGTAAGGCAGAATTAGATAATTTCATCGACCCGGAAAGTAAATATCCGACGATTGTTACTACCTCTGAGTTACTGACGACTGGTGGTGATGCTAAAACTTGCAAGTTGATTGTTTTAGATCAGCGCATTCTGTCTATGACTAAATTTAAGCAAATTGTTGGTCGTGGGACTCGCATTGATGAAGACTACGGCAAAATGTTCTTCACCATTATCGATTTTAAAAAAGCAACACAGTTATTTGCCGATCCTGATTTTGATGGTGAACCTGTACAAATTTACAAGCCTAAACCCAACGATCCAATTAATCCGCCTGATCATGGGGATGATGAACAAGTCATAGATGATGGTGAGCTTACCCGCAAGCAAAAGCGAGAAAAGTATGTCGAAAATAATTGGTCATTCAATGTTTTGAAAGGACGCTCTACTACTCCGCCTTCAGAAGGGCGATCGCGTAAATGACAAACAAAACCCAATTGTGTGCCAATTTGACTCAAGTGGTTAGAGCGAAAGTCTTTACCACCATCTGTATAAAAGTGTTCTGGTTTCCCATAAGTTCCCCACTCGCAATGCAGTTTATATTCACAACCGTATCGCTTTGGCAGAATCGCATGACGTAATGCTAACGCTACCACTTGAGAACTCGGTGCATCAAATCCTAAGTTTATACCCATAATGCAACGAGAGTAGGTGTCAATTACTGTTGTTAGCCAAGGACGACTTAGCAATTCACCATGTTGATCAACTAGCAATACATCCACACGGGTATGGTCACATTGCCAAACATGGTTACTATAATCTACAGATAAATCTTTTCCTTCACGGGTTTTAACCGAAAGTGTAGTTCCTCGCCAACCAGGGCTGCGGATATTCTTAGCTTTTTCTTGCTTTTCTAATACAGGTGCTAATACCCGTAACACGGTTCTGTAATTGGGCGGCTTAGAGTCTTCCAATTCACGGGCTTTAGCCTGAACCCTTAAAGCAACCTGTTTGGGAGTCATGCGTTTACTACCCTTATTACCCTCCCGATAGGTCTTGAGAATAAAGTTTTCCCAAAACTCACCAATTCGATGCTTCCCTTTATCACCCCTACCAGTTTGAGTGAGTCCGACTACGCCATCTTGCTCCCACTTTTTAACCAGTCGCTGCACAGTTCGCACCGATACACCTAGTTTTTCCGCAGCTTCTTTCAACTTCTGACCATAGGTAGTGCGATCGCATGGTTCCAGCAAACTTTGGATTACCTCTAGCTTGAGTTGGGCTTCCTCTGAGAGTTGTGTCACAATCACATTCCTCTCAATAGGTTGATCGCTTTCTCCTTGTAAGCCTCCTGTAGGAATGGCCAAGGTATGAACAGCTAAATCAGGATTTTGCTGACTGTTCATAATACATAACTTTTTTATAAATACATATTGTTATTCTAGGTATACAGAAAGCGACAGTCAATTTGTCATTATGAAAATACACAAAAGCTTTTCTGTCGTTCAGAAAGCGACAGCTAATTTGTCACAATTACGGACGATGACATCTATTTTGTCACTACAAAGAAGTTAGACGAAAATTATAAAAGCGCTAGAATCTTTACTGTGCAAGGATTTTCTCGATGACATTAATTTGTCACGACGACAGATAATTAGTCACTGTACATACTGAGTCAATTTTTCTCTTGCCTTGGAATGACTTTTTCAGCAAGCCCTAAATATGAATTGCGATCGCGAAGCGCAAGCAGTCAATGTTAACGGCTGGATTCAACGAGTCAAATTGAGCAATAATCTTCCTCCGCAGCAATTAGCTGAACGCGATCAAGTTATTTTCTATGCCGAAAATGGCATCTGGTACGACGCTATAACTCTATTAGCCCAAATGCGCCGCCGTCAACCACAAACACAAATCTTGCTCACAGATTGGCAAACATTGCTAGGTGATATTGGCTTACAAGAGTTTGCCAACAAACCTATTACACCTTGCTGTCAGTTGGGGGCTGGGAATTAAGGACATCCAAAAATTAATTCTCCCTGCTCACTTTTAGAGGGCATGGCACTGCCATGTCCTACCATCTGTCGCATTCTTTATTTTAAATAAGCAAAATTTGTTATTGCAACCGGAACGTAGTGTAGGGAAGCAATCCCATAATTTTAGGCGATTACGTCGCTATGCTCGTAATGACGTACTTCCGTGACTTTTGCGTAAGTTATATTTCAAAACGGTATTACATCTACTACATCGCCTAGTACAGCCTCTTGGTGCAGAAAATTAGCTTGTTGGTTGTGAATGAGATCTGGTTGTGAACGAAAGAGATCTTATTGATAGACAACCCGATCGCGTTGGTTGTGAAGGAGCCGATGTTCTCTATGGATGAGGTAATTTTGGTAAAGTTCTCCCCTCATCTCCTTTATCACCCATATTCTTTACAACCAATTACCCACTAAAACAAAGGGGGCCCAGTAATAAGGTAGGCGATAATTTGTGTTAGGGTGCTTCTCCATTAAATACAGTTGCGCTTTCCGCAAAGCTTGGGCTTTGGTTAACCTCTCATCCTTTAACACCTTGTAAAATTGAATCGCAAATGCGGCGGTAGATTCATCTTTTACTTGCCAAAGTGTCGCCAATGTGCTGCGCGCTCCGGCTCTGACTGCTATTCCGGCTAAACCTAATGTGGCACGTTTGTCGCCTGTGGCGGTTTCGCAAGCACTCAAGGTTAATAATTCAATGGTACGGGGATTAATGCGATCGCCTACTCCTAGCAACTGATCAAAGTTCTTGGCTCGCAGTAACCGATCCCACAGCAACACAAAGGTTTCATCGGGGTTGGAACTAAAGTTACCATGTGTCGCTAGGTGAATGACAGAGAAGGGAACTGACTCTACTGCTTGTCTGAGGTTAGCGGCGCTTAATTGGGAGTTCAGCAGTTGTTTACTTTTGGCTACTTCCGCTTGAATTTGTTCTAGTTCTAGGGGAACTTGGCTGAGGGAATCAAAGTTTCTACCTGCAATGGTGCGGCTTTCGCTGACTCCGGCGGTTAACACATTCAGTTGAATCTGCGTTAACGGCTGAGATTCCACCAGCTGTAAACCTGGACTGAGAGCTAGTGCATATTTCTCTACTAAATATTGTTTACCATCATCGAGAACAGCTAGGGGTATATTCTGTAAGGAAAAATCTAAGACGAATACTAAGGTATCAATGTTATTTTTCCCTAAATCTGGTTCCGCTGGGCGCAGTAGCCAGTTATATACTTGCTGAGATAATTTAAGTAAATCTTTCGATGGTTTAGGCTGGGCTAGCTTTTCTCGCAGTTGTTTTAAGGTACTCTCCACCTCAGCTTGAGCCACTGGGGTTCTGTAGTGCAGCAAATTAGTTTGCTGGGGTAACTTGAGAATAAATTCCAAGCGGTCTGGTAAAACAATGCCGTAAAATACGGCTGTGGGAGTAGCGGCGCTATCAACAATTTTATCCAACTGTTCTGGTTTGGCTTCGGCGCAAGCATCCCGAAAGAAGTTGTCGAGTTCAGCTAGTTGTAGCGCTTCAATCGCTTCCCGCGCTTGCTTGAGGTTGGCTTGGCTGGGGTTCTCACCTTGTAAAAGTAAATTCACTAATTCCCGATAAACTGGTTCTACCTCCTCGCGAAAGCCAAATTGAATATCAGGATTCAGCGTCACTAAATCACTACGAATTGATTGCAGAGATTTCACAGCTTGGGAATAAGCGGCGATGGCTGCTTGTATATCTTCTTGTTTCAGTAACCGCCCTAATTGCCACTGCCACTGATAACTAATATCACCTGCCTGAATCTGTTGGGAGAAACTGAGGGCTTTGTTCGTATATGCCTTTGCCTGTTGCCATTCCCCTCGCTGTTCGTAAAACTGACCGAGATTGCCCAAAGCATAAGACTGAGTGCGGCGGTCTTGCAAGTTTTCGGCTTGTTGACTTGCCGCATTTAACATTGAAGTAATTGCTGAGTTTAATGACTCATTTATTACCTGAGATTGCTGATTCTCCTGTGGGCAAATGGGTGTACTACGTTGGCGTTGCAGACAAATCAAATTCTTAGCTAAATTAACTTGAGCGTTAATCGCAGACCGACCGGGAGGTAAAATCGCTAATGGTTGGGGAATTTTTGCCCCCAAACTCTCAGCCTCACCCCACTGACGGGTTTCGATGAGTAAACTCAAGCGATTGATTTGAGCTTGCATCCCCAGCAGCGGAAATTTATCCGCCGCTACTGTTTCTACTTGCTGGTAGTATTCCAGAGCCTTTTGAGTTTGTTTTTGGGTACGAGCTGTATTGCCTAAACTCAGCAAAGTCATACTTACATCTTGCGGCAATTCTAATTTTGCCGCTATTGCTAAGGCCTGCACCAACATCTTTTGTGCAGCTTCTAACTCTCCCGCTTGTTGAAAGATATCGCTTAAGGTGCGTAAACCAGTAATTTTCAACCGCGAATCAGGCGATTGTTCTAGACTTTGCCGAATTTCTACCAATAACTTCCTAGCTTGACGATAAAGCCCCAAACTTTGCAGCGCTTGGGCTTGATTAATCTGACTCCCAATTATCCCCATCGAGTCACCAGCTTTTCTGTAGAAAGACTCCGCCTGTTGCCAAGTTTTCCCAGCCGCTTGCGCCCCATCTTCCCCCTTACCACCCAACAATTGCAGCCGCGCCAAAGCATTCAATACCTGAGCATGGATGCGATAACTTGCTTTATCTGTCTGATTCAGCAAAGATAAACTAGTATCAATTGCTGCTTTAGCTTGCTGCCATTCTCCGAGTTGTTGCCTAGCCAGAGAAACAAAACTCCAAGCCAAAGCTTGATGATTGCGTTCCCCAGCCTGCTCATATCCCTGTGCAGCCTCACCCCAAACCTTTGCTGCAGCAGCAAACTGCCCAGCATCATAAAATTGGTTCCCCACCTGCATCAACCCCAACCCTTGATTCGCCCCCACTGGCACAGCACCAACCAGTATCAACCAATGGATACCTAAACTGAAGAGTAACCCGAAAAGAGCGATCGCCAATTTTTTGGTCATTTGTTATTTGTTATTTGTCATTTGTCATTTGTCATTTGGTAATAAGTAATTAGAATTTTTCCCTTGTCTCCTTGTCCCCTTGTCCCCTTGTCCCCCTCATCCGCCTAACCCCCTCCACACCTGACAATCCAAGGGATGCAACCACAGCCCTTGCGGAGTAACTCTCACAGGTTCCGCTGTCAGCAGCACATTGCCATTTGGGGTAGTAATCCAACCTTGGGCTTCTACAATTCTTCCAGGTTGATTATCTTTGATATTGGCTTGCTCTCTCCTAGATGCTGGCGGGATTTGAGATACTGCTGTACTTTCCTCTGCTAAGCGCAAATCGTCCCAAGGCGCATTATTGCTGAGGGGTTCGTTAGGAGAACTCGGTAAACCACCACGACCTGTAACTACAAATTCGCTATCCTTGCCAACAACGCGGCAGAAATCCTGTGCAATTAAGCTAGAAACATCAATAATATCTGCGGGTAATTCCGTTAATCCTTGGCGCGGGTCAACATCCAAAATATCAATTTCAAAGTCTCCAGCTAAACCAAACTCAGAACTAACAGTAATATCGCTCAAGGAAGTTAGGCGATCGCGAAATTCCAAACCAAAGATACCTTGAGTGGTAATGTTGATATTACCTCCCCGCCCCTGGTAGGCATTAGCAGTGATATCGCTATCTTCATTAGGAATGGCAACTATCAAACCACCATCAATCAAAATATTACCCCCATCACCACCAGCCTGCTCAATACCTGCGGTTGTAGAAATTTGACTGTTACGCCGCAATAACAACAAGTCACCGATTTGTAGGGCAATATTTCCACCTTGACCGGATGTAGTTGTCGCTGAGAGAACTGCTCGGTTATTTAGCGAAACGTTGCGCGCTGCTACTTCTAAATTGCCCGCATCTCCTATTCCTTGATGATTTACACCAATTTCTGCTCCATCTTGAAGCCTTAAAGTCTCCGTCTCAATCCTCAAGTTTCCTGCACTACCGATACCTTGAGAGCCAGTAAACAAGCCGCTAGGAAGCCTCTTACCTGACTGATCTCTAAAATAACGGCGATCGGCAACTACAGGAGCAGTACCAACCAGTTCAATTGCATCAGCAGCTTTGACAAACAAAGTTCCACCGCGACCGCGACTAAAAGTCCCAGCGCCTATTTGTGCTCCTTCCCGCACGGTTAATCTCGCCGTGTCAATGGTCACTTCGCCACCATCACCCTTACCTCTGGTAGTTGCAGACACAATCGAAGGAATACCATTATTAGCAGTGCCAATCAATTCTATCTCCGTAGCCTGAATATTGATACTTCCTCCATTGCCATCAGCAAAAGCAGTAGCTAAAATTTGTGCTCCCTTTTCTACTAATAATTTTCCAGTCGTGACATCGACAGTGCCGCCCCTACCATTATTTCGACTAGTAGCTAATAAGCTGCTGGCACGGATTAAGCTACCAAGTTGAGTGCTTCCCCGAATTTCCACTGACTCCGAAGCCTTAACTATCACATTTCCCCCATCTCCCCCCTGAGTCGGATTCAGAGTGGTAGAGCTGATCTGTGCCCCGTCTTGAAGAATGAGCTTTTTGGTTTTAATCTCGACACTACCACCTTGACCAATACCTCCAGTACCCGCAAACAAACCGCTGGGGGCAGCAGTGGCATCAATTCCCTTAGCTTCTACCGACTCCAAAGCATTAACTAAAATATTGCCGCCTCGACCCAAATCAAAAGTTGCAGCGTTGATTTGGGCACCATCTTGAAGAATGAGCTTTCCTGTATTCACCTCTACAATACCGCCCTCCCCAGTACCTACACTGATAGCAAATAAGCCACTGGCAAAAATAGTACTGGGATTAGTGCTGATCGCTGCAATTAAATCTGAGGTGTTGATACTAATCTTTCCACCGTTGCCCTGGCTATAAGTACTAGATGATACTTGCGCTCCATCACGGAGAATTAGTCTTGGTGTATTAATAGCCACATTACCTGCATCACCTGCACCAGTTGTCTCAATCAAGACAACGCTGGGTTTTCCACTGGAACCTGTGCCGCTTGCTTCCACAGACTCAGAAGCTCGAATGCTAAAATTTCCTCCACTTTCCTCCCCCTGAGTCAGCGACAACATAAAAGAACCATCTTGTAGCGTCACTCTCCGTCCCTGGATTTGAATTGTCCCACCTCTAGCACCACTAGTATCAATCGCCGCAGCTTGAGACAGGCGGATATCTTGAAAATTCTCAACGCCTTCACTACTCAATGTCCAGCCTGGGTTTGTTGGCGTAAGAGTCAGTAAGCTTTCTCCTTGCAAGCTCCACAATTCCACTCGCCCTGATTCTGCACTCAAACTCCCGCCTTCTAACACTACCTCACCGCCTGCGAGAGCCAAGGTTTGACCAGACCCCACTACCAAACCACCAGTTTTAATAACTTCCAGTACCTGACCATTATCATCAAAATTCAGTTCGTTACCCTGTCCCTGTACAAGAATTGTGCCCGCATCTTGTCCATACTGCAAGCCAATGGGAACATTGATTGTCAGCAAAGTCGGATCTGAAGGGTTAGTAGCACTAAATTCTCTACCATCAGCAAATTTAATGCTCCTGGCTGTACTTCCCAAAAAAGACCCACGGAGGTCAAGTTTGGCATTGGGGCCAAAAATAATGCCATTGGGGTTGAGTAAAAACAGATTCGCTGTACCACTTACCCCAAGTGTACCTAAAATACTTGAGGGGTTAGTTCCCGTAACTCTGCTAAGAATGTTTTCAATTCCCACAGGATTATTAAAAAATACTCGCTGTTCATCTCCAACATTGAATTCTCGAAAACTATGAAATAGGTTGACCCCCCGTCTAGCTCCACCATCTATCTGGTCAGCACGAATATTGCCCACGTTAACGTTGGGTGTGAGAATAGAACTTTCAGCACCTAAAGTATCATCAGGGATAATTTGGGCCCTGATGTCATCAACAGCGGTAAGAGATAGTTCACCCAATGCTAAAAAACTTACCGCTACTAATCTCCAGCACCAATAACGCACGCTTAGAGCCATAATTGATTTTCTCTCAAGAATATAGCAATCCTTTTCTCTGTTATGAAATAGCGAGCTAGTTTAGTGTGGGAATCGTACCTATGTTGGTTATAAACCTTGACTAACAGAGCTTTTACACCCAGGATTGCTATATTAGGTCAACCATCTTCGATTTGTTTAAATTTGCTTCAATACTATTATCGTGGAGATTCTCCGCCCCATTTCAATGCTGGTAAAGGTTTTTTTGGCGTGGCTGTCAGATCTAAAGGGCCAAAAATCGTACCTTCATCTGAATTCTCATTAATTGTTGTTAGCTGAGTGGAACCGCCACTGATTCCTTCTAATTCACTCATACTCAGTTCAGTGACAAAATCGATATCTTCTAGGCTTTTCTGTTTGTCTTTCATCTTTACCTCTTTTGGTTGATTAAATCTATCTACTGGCAGATGTAGTTAACGCTATAGTTAGCTTCTGGTAACACGAATATGCTAGTGAAAATGCTTATATTTAATTCTTCAATTGAGTTGAAACTTTTACGGAGTATTGATATTTCTTTTACAAAAATTCACAATACTCTACTGGACAGAGCAATTCAAGGTTTTGAACCGACAAAAGATGTCATTACTCCTGCTCCCAATCTTCAATCGCCAATCCACTGACACGACTAAATTCTCTGATGTTGTGCGTGACTAATGTTAAGTTATTTACCACTGCGATTGCTGCTATCTGCAAATCATAAGGCCCAATTGGTGTACCAAGCGTCCCTAACTCTGCCCGAATTGTGCCGAAGATCCGAGCCGCCTGATCGTCAAAAGGCAAAGATTCAAAATTATCCAAAAATGCTTCAAGTAATGCCAGGGTGCGTGTAGGATTGTTACTCCGCATTGCCCCATAAAATAGTTCGGCTTTGACTACCGAACAAACAGCGATATCTGATGGTGATAGCGACCCTAACCTTTGCCTCACCCCAGACATCGGACGGTTTAAATAAACAATGCAAGCATTAGTATCTAACAAATATCTCACTCTAATGACTCCCTAGTGTCATATTCACCTTGGGGATATCTTTGGATTGGGTCATCTGCTAACAAGCCAGCTGTGCGCTCAAAAAACCCTGGTGGCCATCCCAATTCTTGGGGTGTTTTTGCATGTGCTGATGGTTCTATTTGTTGATAAATCACCATGACTTCCATTTCTTTGTCTGTGATGCCAACAGGAATTTCAAGGTGCAAAATGCCATCAGCCCCAACATGAGAACATAACTTAATACTTTGCATTACTGTTTTCTCCTAGTTTTTGGTTGATTGAGAATTATGTGGTATCTCATCTATGATGCGGTATTTTTTTTCAATCAAGCTCAACACCTTTTCCTCCAATTGGGTCAAATAAGCCCGCTTCAGCTTCCCCAAGGACTCCAGAAAGCTCTGCACTGATTCTTCCAGCCCACCAGAATACACCCGTGAAATGCGGTCGCATATCTCCTGCATCTGCTGGCAATCCTCCGCTAGGTATTCGTAGGACTTGAGATGCTTCAGCCCAACCGTCAGTTCTCCATCCCAAGTCCTCACGGTGCAAGTGAAGTCATTAACTTGAGTGACAATTGCCCAACAACCGCCTTTGCCCCTCAGTTCAGGATTATCTTTGGCTAAAATTTGGCAGACTACCCAACTGGTAGGTGTTGGGTACTTGGGTACGTTCCATGATTCGCTGCACTATATCTTTGACGATTTTACCAGTTGGTACTTTTCCACCAGCTTTCTGTACTGCTTGTTGCCACACTTCCTGTTGCTGCTCGGGTTCTAGCTTAGTAAGTGAGCGGACTTGACGTTCATTAGTGGGCAGAATTTGACAACTATTTGTTGTTAAATCTTCATTCGCCACATTTTGACAACCATTGGTTGTCAGATTTTCGTAAACACCAGCTGCGGCAATCAAATAATTCGACTGTTGCCGACTATGCCCAAAGCGATCACGGCAATATTCCTCAAATGTGCGGTGCGTTGAACGGTACAGTCTGCGATCGCGCAATTCTGCCAGTGCCTTACCCGCTTCAAAAAATGCCCGTTCTACCTTCCGCTCTAAGTGAACGCGGTAAGCGTAGCCATGCCGTCAGGCTTATCGCGTTGTTCATCCGCAGTCAATTCTGGAACTTCAACAGCAGGGACATCGATGGTTACTACATCTTGATTGTCCTGGTGAGAAAAATCTTGCGGGTTAGCTACTGGTTGTAAGTCACTGGATGTAGAGGTGGCTTTTTTGCGCTTACGGGGTGGGTTGTTCATTTATCCACCTCTTCTAACTCAAGTGATGGCAAGGTTAATACGTTAATTTGACCAGAAACAAAAATGGTTATGATGCTTCCTGACTAGGCGTTAACCATACCACCTGAGTATTAGTTTTAGATGATTTACCAGGATTAGATATTTGCCCATCTTCAGCTTTTTCTAGCGTTTTTGCTTGAAGATCCCCGGTTGTAGGATCGCCATCATGATCGAAAGTATAGTCAAACAAATCTCCAGGGGTAATTATTCGCTGATCGCCCTTTGCATGGTAAGCCTTGGTTAACCCATTGCACAAGGCAGTCAAAACTCTAACATTAACCACTGCAATTTTGTCTAATCCTTTTAATCGTGAAATGGTTGTCGGGTTTAATCCTGATAATTTAGCCAACTCAGAGTTACGAATATTTTTCTCTGCCATCACCATTCGCATTCTCCAGCCTATAGATTCGCCAAATAGCTGATTTATTGTTGCGAATCCAGGCATTTGATTTAATGGTGGATCAAAGTGGATTTACCACAACGACATAAAACTTGGCGAAGTCGGATGCACTGACGGTCGCTGGTGGATCATACGTGCAGCACAGGAAAACCAATGCATACCCTGTAACTCGGCAGCAGAGGCAGTGCAGTTGTTGTCTGAGAGCGCAGCTGATGAATATTTGCAATATCGACTACTTGAACACCTCAGCCCTAGAGAATGGCGATCGCTTCTTTCTGGTTCAGCCCAAGGTCAAAAATTGGTAACAGCTTAAAGCCAACTGTGAGCAGCAATTTCTACTGCTGCTCACTCCAATTTATTTTCAAACACAAGACAGTGCGTGAGCATAGCTGAAGGCGAGCAAGTGTGTCTTGTTGGCGTAGCAAACGCACTACTAAAAGAAGTTTCTGCTAATACTTTTTAAATTTATTAACTAGAGCAATTTTATGACACCAGTATTTACATTTGAACTGGCTCAACAGTTGCACAACAGTAACCAGATTATAGATTTTGACTGGGCTTGGTCAGTGCTTGGATATAGCACTAAGAGTAATGCTAAAAGAATGTTAACTTCATACTTTGAACGGAATTTCGATTATTTCGTACAACTTCCAGAGCAATCTCTCTTAGCTCTGCCCTATGAGGTTTTCATCACTTCTGATGAAAACTCTAAAGCAGGTAGACCAGTAGAAAAGATTTATTTGACGCTGGAATGTTTTAAAGAAATGGGAATGCTGTCTAAGAGTGAACAAGGTAGACAGATCCGCAAATACTTTCTGCAATGCGAAGTGATTGCCAAAGAATCAATAAAGCTAATTCCTCAACTACAAAAAAGAATTCAAGAACTAGAACAAAACTTTGCCCAGCTGCAATCCCAAATCCAAAACCTCCTGCCCCCATCAACCGACTTCATCCCTCCAGGCTGGAATGAAGAAGTATGGCGAAAGCTTCCCCCACAGGACAAACGTCATTTCCGCTACATCTTCCGCCGTCGTAACTTCCGTCCTTCCCAGCAAGGAACAAATGAGCAACTGGCATTACCTGCTGTGACTACTGAGCAGTTGAAGCAACGACAACGGGCGGAATTTGAGCAGCTCGTTGGTGAGTCCTCAGCCCAGGAGAAACAGCAGTTAGAAGCAGCAAAAAAAGAAGCACTGAAAAAACTATGGTTACAAGGAGAACAAGATGATACAGATGTCCCTTTTTAACGAACCAGCGCCAGTTTTACCAGTCACTTATTACCCAGAGTTCCTCAGCCAAGAAGAAGCTGGCGTGTTATACCAGCACTGCCTAAAACTGCAATGGCAACAGAATCAAATCAAAATGGTAGGTAAAACTTTACTTGTGCCACGGCTGGAATGCATCTACGGTGACGAAGGTTGTGAGTATTTATATTCCAAGAGCGTGCTACTGAAACCACTGCCTTGGACTTCATTACTGGCCGAGTTGAGGGACAGAATTACTTCACTGACTGGCTATAGCTTCCGTATCGTCATTGACAACCAGTATAGAAGTGGACAAGACAGTATAGGGTGGCACGCAGATAATGAATCATCGATGGGCCTAAATCCAGCGATTGCATCTGTAAGTTTGGGTGCGGAGCGGAAATTTCAGATAAAGCCCATCAAAGGTAAACCGACTGATTTCTGGCTGGAACACGGGAGTTTGCTGATCATGCACCCTGGTTGCCAGTCCACGCACCTGCATCAAGTTCCGAAGACCAAGAAATTGGTTGGCACAAGAATTAATCTAACTTTTCGTCCACATGTGGGAGGTAGAAAATGAATAGCTTCACCTCCGCAGTACTCGGAGAAATACACACTCCCGTCAATATTCTCCAAGAATTTCTCGCGACTTTTAACCGTCGCCAGAAGTGCAAAGCCGCAATACTGTCTTGGCTGGATGGTAAGCACTACTATGGGCACGAATGGGTCAGAATCACATTTGAGAAGTTGGCTGATATTTTGGGTTACTGTCGGGAAACTATTAGCCGTCATATGAAGGAGTTAGTTTTTGATGACTTAATCAAAGAACAGGCCGCTCAAAAATTTCCCAAGGATACAGCTTGTGAGTATCAATTGAATCGGGAAAAACTCACACAATTACTTAATTCTCAACGATGCGAAAAAATTGACACAGATGTGCCAGATATTTCGACAAGATGTGCGAATAATCCAGCAACATTTGAAACTACTTTAAACCTTTTAAAAAACAACAACACTGCTGTTGAGGAAAAAAAGGATGAAGGGGTAAAACAGAGCGAATATGAGCCAGTTTGCCAAGCACCACAACCAGAGCCACCTCAGATTACTCGCTTTGTTGATGAAATTGAACAAGATAACTCAACGAGTGAGATAGACCCTCATGAAGACCCATTTTTCGAGCCGGAAGTTGAAGTCAGTTCAAGTACGGATAAGCCAAGTAAGCACGAGATTGCTGAGGTTTGCACTCAGTTGCGGCGGTTGCGGATTAACCCAGAGCCATGTTTGGGGGTGGTGAAGAAATATTGGGTGAATGTGCCTGGGGCACTTGCATATCTCAAAGAAGCACTCCAAACTTGGCAATCAGTCAACTCACCCACTGGCGTGTTTATCGCAGCTTGTAAAGAAGGCAAGAAACCTCAAAACACAGCGACGGCAGATGTAATTGCTTGGTATGAATGGGCAAAACGCCAAAGGATAGTTGCAGCAATGTCTGGCAATGTTGTTTATACACCTTCGGGGGAGCCTGTTGATTTGCAACAGATGATGCGACAGTATCCCTGTGAATGCAGTTAAGTGGACGAGAAAATTATAAATTTCTCCTCTTCCTGATGAAACAGTACTTGTGGCCAAAGCCGCGTTCCCTAAAGGTAATTACCTACTTTTTTTGACTAATTGGGTAAAAGGATATCTGCTTCCATCACAATTCTGCCAAGCTTTTGGTATTCTCGACGAATAGCTTGGAGCAGGTGATCCATAGTAATAACTTTACCATCGTCTGCTGCTAAGTAAGCTGCTGCTAGGGCGATATTCCGAATATTAGCGCCTGCAATCTCAAAGCGACGCGCTAGCAAATCTAAGTTTAAGTCTGAACTGCAAGGTGTGGTATCTGGCCATACCTTTTCCCAGATTTGGCGGCGTTGCTTTTCATTCGGGAAGGGAAACTCGATAATGAAACGCAGCCGACGGCTAAAGGCATCGTCCATATTGCTGCGTAGGTTGGTAGTGAGAATTGCTACACCTTCATACTCTTCCATTTTTTGCAGCAAGTAGCCAGTTTCGATGTTGGCATAACGGTCGTGAGCATCTTTGACTTCAGAACGTTTGCCAAATAATGCATCTGCTTCATCAAATAAAAGTATGGCGTTGGAGTTAGCCGCAGCAGTAAAAATTCGGTTGAGGTTTTTCTCGGTTTCACCGATGTATTTGCTGACGATTTGTGACAAATCAATTTTATAAAGGTCGAGCTGCAATTCATGGGTAATGACTTCCGCCGCCATTGTTTTACCTGTTCCGGGTGGCCCGGAAAACAGTACGTTCAAGCCTTTGCCTAGGGAGAGTTTGCGGTCAAATCCCCATTCTTCATGTACAAGATTTCGATATTTGGTTTGATTGCAAATTTCTCTGAGTAGGGTTTGATGCTCAGGTGGCAGAATTATATCATCCCAAGTATATTTAGGTTCTATTTTCCGTGCTAGTGCGGTCAAATCGTGACCGGATTGGGCGCGGGCAGATGCAAATAATAATACGTTATGGGCAGTATTTTTTTGTGCTGCGGCTTGCCAACGAACTGCATTGCCAGTATTTTTGACGATACTGGTAATTTGCTGGGGAGTGAGGCGAAAGCGATCGCTAAGGGCATCTAATTCTGTAGAATCGATGGAAATGCCTGCTGTTGTGAGTTGCGTTTGCCAGCAGATTCGACGCTGGGCAAAGTTAGGAACAGGAAAGGATACGGTTATCGCTTCTACTGGAATAGCAGCATTAGGTATCCAGGGTTCAATGCCAGATAGGATAGTAATGCTTCTGTGTTGGGCGATCGCTCTCATCAAGTCTGCATACAAAATAGCCTGGTCGTTTGGCAAGGTATCTAGTCCATCTAGATAAAGCAAGGCATTTTGAAACCAAGCTTCGCGGCATATCAGGTTTAAAGTAGCTGCAAAATTAGCTTTGTTATCGGCAATTTTGGCTAAGTCTGCTGTTAGTAAAGGCGCTTTGATGGTTGCGGCTAAAGCTTCTGCGGTGAGATGCTTGCTGAGTTTATCTGAGCCTTGAAAATAAAGTTGTAGCGGTTTTTGTGCTTGCCAATCTTCGATAATTAAAGTTGCTAAAGCTTGTTTTATTTCCGCATTTAAATATAAATCGTTGAGGGAAGTATTAGGATAGATTAGTTGGCAGAAAGTTGCAAGTCGCTCGTCTAATCCGGGTTGTTGTAATAAAAAGCGAATTACTTGGTCATCAAGATGCAATTCGCGGGCGAGAAGGGTAGATTTGCTGCGATCGCTTTCGGAAATCAGGTGCAATAAATTATGCCGAATCAGCGGTGCATCAGCACAAAAATGGCTGCGTCGCTCTAGTTTATCGGCAGCTGAAGCACAAAGCAGGTTGAGGGCTAGATCGACGCTGGGGCGTTTGCATCTCACATCATCTTGGAGATAGGCGTAGAGGCGTTCGTAGCGGCGATCGAGTTCCGGGGCGAGGGCGATCGCAATGATATCTATGTCAAAATCAGATAGCCCAAAGGTCTGGATTAACTCTGCTAGGGGTGAGTCTTGGGCGATTAAATCGGTAATCGGTTCGGTGGGCGGTTGTGGGTTGAGTTGAAATACGGGTGCGGCTGGTTTTTGTTGCAGCAACCGTTCTACGTCTTCAGGGTTAAGGTGCATCCCGCGATAGGGATCGGTGGCGGCTTCTGCACCATAGACGAGTTGGGCGCTGGCGATCGCACCTTCTAGAAGTTGATCTAGACGCTGCAATAGAGGTAGTAGGTTATTGAGTGCAGAATTAGGCGCGATCGCTTCTGTTGTGTCAACCATTGTTTCGGTCTGTAAACGCAAATTTACTGGTTATGCGTAGGCGTAGCCAGCCGCAGGCATCGCTAGCATATCGAAGTGTAATCGCTTGAGAAGATATAGGTTGCTATGGGAGAGCGATCACGCTGAGCTTTCCTATAAAATAAAGTTAACCACAATCGAGATGAAAAGCATCAACAATGGCTAAAGATTTTTTCCATCAGCAGGCTAAAAATGCCTTAATCAAAGATGGATGGAATATTACCCACGACCCTCTGACTATTCGCATTAGCGAAATTGTCTTGCCTTCCTCAGTTCGCGCCTTTTTTGCAGTAGCTCGGAGCCTACGTTCCATGCTCTGAAGTCGTTTTTTATTGCCTCTTCAAGACCAGCGATGATCGGCTCTCTCCATTTGTTTCCTCTGTCACCTTTCTCTTTTATTCTAGCTAATAAATTTTCAAAGAGATCTAAAAATCGTGCTTTTTGAAACACATAATCCTCTAGATCCTCATCTGTTAAGAAGGATAGATCTTGGGAGAGTTTTCTTTTCTTTTCTTCTTCCTTTTTATTTGCCAATGTCTCTTTGTCCTCTAGATCGCTCTCAGTTGAAACACACTGGACTGGATTGTTTCCTATCCCTAGTCTTACGGTTGTGTTCTTACCCATTGCACTCACCGTTTCAGCCTGCGCTACTTTCGTCCCCAGCACATCTGCCTCATACTCTAATTGAAAATCGGCATTAATTGGAATATCCTTCCCTTGAGGCACTGTCACCTGTCTCGCCTGCATATCTGATATTTTTGTTTGTGCAACAGCTTCGGGACTGTTATCTAAAACTTCAAAAGTGGATTTATCATTTTTCATTTGAAGAGCTTTAGATCCCATCACATCTGCTTCTTTCTCCAACCCCTGATCGTTATTTATCCTTACCCCCTTCGTCTGTATCGTTGGTTTTACCCTTCCCTGCTTCTGCTGCACAACGTGCCATGCTTCATGAGGTAAATGCTGTTCTTGTGCTGGCGCTACATGAATATCTGTCCCTTGAGTGTATGCTAATGCTTGTAACTGGTAGGGTTTAAAAGAATTGTAGTGAACCCTCACATCATCCATCGCTATCCCAGAGAGGTTTTCTATCCCTACTTTGAGGTTACCTGGTAGTCCGGTTTTGTTTTCTGTGTGCGCTTGTTCCACACTAGGACTATCAGCTTCTTTCGCTTGAATGGGTTGGTTTATCTGCGTCAAATCACTGCGAAACTCTGGAGATAAACCCCGAAATATTGGTTTTGCTGTTAAAGGAGGTTGATTTGCCAGCAGTTGATTGACTGCATGATTACCGATCGCACCTTGCAATTCCTCAAGCGGGTGAGGAGAATTTCGAGCGATCGCACTTTCTCTACTACTGGAAGCGATCGCATTTTTAGTTGGCCTCAGATTTTGTTGCTTCATAATATTGACCTTTTGTCAAGATATAAAAATGGTGTTCTTAGCGCGATCGCATTTTTGGTTTTGTTCAATCAGCGATCGCTCTACAGGAGTTAAAATTGCGATCACGTTTTTGGTTTAGCGAGGGTTTGCGATCGCTCTACAGGAGTTAAAATTGCGATCACATTTTTGGTTTAGCGAGGGTTTGCGATCGCTCTATAGGGTTGGAAATTGCGATCGTAATTGAGAGAAGCTGTTTTCAACTTATTGTTAATGATATAGCAATCCTAAATCATTTGTGAAAAATCACAGTTGTTGATATGGTGAACATTAGAAGTCATTGATAGGGTGCATGGCAGCACAAATGGAAGAGTTGATAGAGTTCATTCAGGCTACCTCAGACTCCAGAGAACTAAAACGGGCACTGGCAGTACAAATGGTGATGCAAAACTATAAACATTCAAAGATTGGAAATATTCTCGGAGTGTCTGTTGGTTTTGTAAACAAATGGAAATATATATTTATAGAACAGGGTATAACCGGATTGAGGCTAAAATACAAAGGGTCAAAAAGTTATCTTGACTCTGCACAAAGACAAGTAGTATTAAACTGGCTTCAACAGAAAAACTATTGGCATTTATCAGAATTAAAGGAGTACGTAGAAGATAATTTTGATGTTGTATTTGAGTCAAATCAAAGCTATTACGATCTCTTTAAAGACGCTAATATAAGTTGGAAAAAAACACAAAAAAAGAATCCTAAAAAAGACGCAGAACTAGTAGCTAAAAAAAAACTAGAAATAACCGCATGGCTGACGGCACATGAGCGTGAGATAGTATCTGGGGAACTCATAGTTTTTTTTGAAGATGAATGTCACCTATTATGGGGAGATATTTGTGGTTATATTTGGGGAAATACGAAAGAACGGATTGAAGTTCCAGTGATCAATGAACGACAAAGACAAACCTATTTTGGCGCTCTAAATTATTACACACAAGAGTTTCTAATTAAGCCTTGTAAAAAAGGTGATTCTAGCAACGCGATTGCTTTTGTACAATATTTAATTTCCCAGTATCCAAAAAGCCGTATTGCTTTAATTTGGGATGGAGCTAGTTATCATCGTTCTGCTGAATTTAAAGCTTACTTAGATAATCTGAATCAAGGATTAAGTGAAGATGAATGGAAAGTTACTTGTATGAGATTTGCACCCAATGACCCAACGCAAAATCCTGTAGAAGACATCTGGTTGTACGCTAAAAAATTTATTCGAGAGTTTTACCACTTATGTAAATCCTTTTCTCAGGTCAAGAGATTATTTGAACTCGTTACTAATCATCAAGTTTTTAATTTTCCCAAAATATTTATGTATGGTTCATTTTTTTCACAACTCATTTAGGATTGCTATAGTTAATTCCAAATATTTTTGATGATAATAACAATGAGCGTAACAACAGTTATAAGCTTGTATCTCCTGCTGTGGTGACAACTTCCGCGCTGATATTTTCGGGTGGTTGGCTATTATTACCGTTAGTTTCTGAGGCTTCATTTAATACCTCTTCGAGTACCTGAATTGCACCACTGATGCGGAGTAAAGTTTCTCGCAGACTGACTTGTTTGGCTTCTAAATCTGCCAGCATTTTTTGACCTGCTTCAAATTCAGATTTGAGGGATTGGAGGCGTTGTTCGAGTTGTTGTTTCATGGAGTATTATATTCCACAAGTTGTTAAGTCTACTAAAAATTTGAATTTGAAACTTCTGATTATTTGGATTTAGACTCCAAAGGCAATCCAAGTTACTCCACACGCACCTAATTGTTGTTGTGCATTTTCACCCCAAAAATAAAGATTTATAGTAAACTCATTTTGATTTATATTATCTACGTAGGTTTTGAGAGTAGTGAAATTAACAGTTTGCCTATTGTTGGCGGCTTGAAAGTAAGAGAATGAAACAAAAACTATTGGAGCTTTTGTGAATCCGGAAAGAGTTATTTTCTGCGATTGTGTTGTCTGTGCATATATTAAATTGAACTCAAAAGTGCCGCCCATTACTTTGATACCTGCTGTTAATTGAACAGTTCCATCGGGAAACTTGAATCCTTGTTGGGAGGAGATAATGCCGCTAACCTTTAAATTACCACCACTAATTTCTAGTTTTTCTGCCGGATTTGTAGTGCCAATACCAACAGTGCCATTAGCCCTCAAACTCATCACCTGTTGTGGTAAAAAAGTCCCCAGCTTGGTGAGATATAAATCTAGCTGGGTGCCTGCATTTTGGTGGTTACTTAGTCGGAAATCAACCATATTTCCAAAAGTTTGACCTGAAACTCCTTCTCTTGCCAGGGCTAAAACGGATTCCGCTTCTGCTGGACTATTACCACCATTATGAGTTTGGGAATTCAGCAATAGGGCTGTTCTTGAGAAATCATAATTATTGCGACTAGCAATCGTATCTCGTACTTGTAGCTTGGCTGCTGGACTTATCGTACCGATACCAATATTACCAGTCACACAGAGATTACCACTCAAGTTTGTATTAGTAGCAGAGATATCCCCACTAACCTTCAAATTACCGCCACTAATTTCTAGTTTTTCTGTTGGACTTGCTGTACCGATACCGACTTTGCTAGTTAATGTGGCATCAGTAGCAGAGATATTCCCACTAACCTTCAAATTACCGCCACTAATTTCCAGTTTTTCTGTCGGACTTATTGTACCGATACCAACATTACCATTACTCTGCAAGGTCATCACCTTAATATTAGGAATTAGACCATAGCCGGCACTAGTGTAATCAGACAGAGTAATATCAAATCTAGTTCCACCTAGCGATTTTTCCTCAAAAGTACCAACAAACAATCCTACGGAATTCGCACTCTTGTTCTGACCCCTTACAACGACACTTGATGGTGGTCGTACCAGCCGCAGCAATTCTTGTGTCTCAATTGGCCACGGCTTTGGATTATTCAGATCCGTTGTTGCAGATGGGCCATTAATATGTAAGTTGATCTCTGGACTTGTAATACCAATACCAACATTACCAGTCACAGCGAGATTACCACTTAAGTTTGCATTAGTAGCAAATATATTCTCACTAACCTTCAAATTACCACCACTAATTTCTAGCTTTTCTGTCGGACTTGTCGTGCCAATACCAACATTGCCAGTAACGCTTAAACCACCACTGAGAACAGCCAAATTACTAGCTTGATCGCCCCCAGAACGTAGCGTTGGCGCGTTAGTTTGGTTGGTACTAGGCAAGCGCAAACCAGAATACTGACGGATATTTTTGTCAGAATCATCAATTGTGACTGTCTTGCCATCAATTGATAGTTTTGCCAAGGCTATGAAGTCTTCAGGCAGTGGTTGTCCATCAGGCACTAACTTAAAGTTGGGCAACTCATACCACCGCGTGTATCCGTCTGTGGTTCCCTCCTGTAATGAATTGCTGAGTTCTTTTTCAAAGTACTCTATTAACAAGATGTATTTGCCGTTAGCGATCGCATTGTTATTGTTATCATCCTGCAATTTCACAGGCTCATTTTCCATATCAGCAGACCAGACAATCTGCCGTCCGTTCTTGTCTATAGCAGTACCAGCAGATATTTTGACAGTCAAATCATTTCCAGGGGTGACGATCAGTCCATCAGCGATGCCAGAAACATGAAGCAAACGGTTGTGGCGACGTTGGCGATCGATATGATAATTTTGTTCTAGTTCAAAGTCGTCTTCTAGCAGATATTGACCTGCAAAATAACGGGGTCGCTTGTCACAATCTTTCTGTGCCATTGTCAATTCTCTCGGTGATAAAAAGTTGCTAGTTTGATGATCATGGTGTTGGCTCAGGTTTTCTAGTTACTGTTCCTAACACCGTATTTCCATCGTTAGATGGTTTGAATTTCCCATCGGAGTCGCGAATCAGACGATCTATAATCTTTAACCCTGACTCTAGAGTAAATTTCTCATCCTTATACGGTTGCAGTGAAGAATTAGCGGCATAGGTGAGAGTAACGGTTAATTTTCCTGTAACCTGATTTGAACTCAAGTTAGCGATCGCTAAATGCCACTTTTCACCCAGCTTGAATTGCTCTGGTGTTACCGTGTAACTCACCGTCAGTGGGGAATTTTTACCTGCTTGCTTTGCGTAGGGTTCTGCCTGTCTCAATCCCTTGATACTGAGTATCAGATTGTTACCCGGATTATCTACATTCACAGTAACAGCGATCGTACCAGGTTGCTGGAGCGCGATCGGATAAGAATTACCCGTGAGCCGCATTGTTGGCACCAGGATTTTTAAGGCATAAAACGTGTGAACTGGCTTCTCTTGGTCAATAATTGCCAAGGCAATTTTGGCTGTACGCCAATACAGATCCAGATTTTGATTAGGTAGGGTCAGTTGAACCTGAAAGTAATGGGGCAGATTGTCGAACTCAAAAATCTCTACCTTCTCAGGAAAACCGTAGCTTCTCAAATAAAGCTTCAGGATGTTCTCCAGACCCGTTTTAGTGCCACGCAGACGATACAATGGCACAATTTCTCTGATAAACTGACGCTTGGTTTCCTCCGCCCAGTCATCCCGCAAGCTCAAAGCTACCCAACCCGCCAGCCAAGGCAAAAATTCAGCCGGAGTTTTAGTATTATCGGATTTTTCTGAACCTGGAATGAAGTAAGTAGAAATGCGTTCAATGTATTCTTCTAGTGCAGGAGATGGCTGATTAAGAGGGTCAGAACTGCTCAAAATGCGCTCAAAAGCCAGCAATAAATCCCCCAGAAACGGATCGGCTTGCAAGATACTGGGAAGATATTGCAAATAGCTACTGGCCTGGCTAGACTGATTGCCATTCATTGCCCCTGCGCTCCATAATTGTGAAACTTGTTTTGTCTACTTCCACAGCCACCAGTTGAGAATCTTCGAGAGGAATATCAGTCAGATTTTCATCACCGTTGAGTATGACGTTCTCGACATAATCCACCCCAGGAATTTGAGCCAGCAATTGGTATAGTTCCGAACGGTAAATATTTCGACCAAAAGGCCAACCCTTACCATCCCAGTAACGTTCCGAATACAGGGGGTGAAAGAACGCTAGCACCTCCTGCGTCGCGCTTTTTCTGACATTCTGGGAATCAGCACCATCTTCTAGGTATAATTGCGCGAAGATTTTCAGCGACACATATTCTGGTTCAACGATGTGAAGGCGGGTTGTCAGAAGTCGCCTTTTATCCAGATATTCGCACAAGGCTTGTTTTAGAGCTTCAGTTGGTTGAGGTTTTGGCGTTGAGCTTTCTGGAAGCACAACTAAGCTAATATGTCCAGGAGCCTCATTTTTTCTGCTAGTGGAGTCTGTTAGCGTGAGATTCCGATTGGGGATGCAACGCGATCGCTTGACCACACCCAAGTCACCCAGTTTTTTAGCGTCTTGTGTTTCTTTCCAATCTTCAAAATCTTTAAATACTAGCTGCTCAAAATCCTCAACAGTAACGGCTCGGTAACGCTTCCGCAGGTCTAAAACCGTTTCCTGAATTGCTTGTTTAAGAAATATATTCTGTTGATCTGAAGATAAATTATCTGGGAACTGCCAATTTTCACCTTTCAGCAGACTTAAGAAAGTAGCAAAATTTTTATCCGGCACTTGATTGACTCGATATAACACCATCTCGGTCAACCAAGCCAGCAATTCAATTAAAATAATTCCCGTATCGCTGGGATTATGGTCAGTCCATTCCGGATATTCAATCGGAATTAAAGCACGCGCCTCTTCCACCAAATCAGCATAGGTACGGTCATCTAGATTGGGTAAGGGTAATGACATGTTTAAACTCACTCCTCTAGCAAAGTAATAGTGTGGCTACCGGAATAAACTAACTGCTTGGGGGATAATGGCTTTACCTTGAGTTCCGAAAGCTCGTGAATGTGGTCTACCCCTGGAACCCCTTCGATAACCGCATATAAATCTGACATTTGTGGCTGGCGACCGAAAGCCCAGCCCTGTCCCTGTTTCCCCCCAGTCAAGGGATGTAGGAATTCTTCCAAGCGCTTGATTACCGCCTCTGTGGCCGCATCCGCCACGTCTGGAGATACAGGCACCACCACAGCCGTGACTGAAACCTGCTGCCAATCTGGTGCAGTCACTATGAGGTTAATGGTGGGGTGACAACGCGCCCGGATATAAGTTTCCACGCGCTCAATTAGCGCCAAACTAGGTACGGGTTGCCGCGCTGAACTTTTGGGTACAATCAACAGTGTGACTTGACCTGGATTGATGTCAGGTTTTAGATGGATTTCGGAAGGATTTTTTGTGAGATCTCTGTTAGTCTCCAACCAACTATCATCGGCGAGAGGATTAAAAACAGGCGCGATCGCTTTTGCCCTAGCTACATCAGGTGATGCTTCGTAAGCCAAGTCCTCAAAGTCTTGGGCAGTCACAGCACGATTGCGATGGCGAATAAATTTTGGCCCCCGTTCTTTAACCCGTTCAATTGGTTCTCGATCGGCACCACTGCCAGCGGGTTCCAAATTAGTAACGCTATTGATAAAAGGAATGGATGTTTTTAACTGGGTAATGGTTTGAGCAGGCTTGTTACCCTTCACGCCGCCATCGGTTTTATACCGCGTCATGCGAATGTTGTTGCGACCTTGGGGCGGTATCATTCCTTGCTGTCCGTCGCCAAACTTAATTTCTCCAGTTAAACGGTTGATAGTGTAGTGGCGATCGCGCATTCCTGACTGATAAAAATCCGAGACTTCATGCCATCGCACCCACACAGTTTCTACATCTCCCTTCTCATCTCTAATAATGGTAATTGCATCTTTTCCTTCTAATTTTTCAATGGCAATTTGTTCTTCTAGAGAGGGAATTTTTTGTTCTTGGATCTCCAATTGCTGATCGGGTAAAATTGGCGATTTTACTGTGCGAAATGTTTGATTGGGGTTACCATTGCTGAAACCTAAAATTTCATTTTGCAGCGTTGTAGCTTGGCTTGCCCAAATCGTATTTGTCAAGATGCGACGCAAGCGCGGCTTGACTTGAAAGTGGCCTTTTTCCCAACGAACGCGCAACCAATAGAGGGTTTGATTAAACTCCTGAGTTGCGGTAAAGTCAGATGGCCCAATAAATTTAATTAATCCGCGCTCGCTCAAAGCAGCCGTTTCATCAATAACGCTCAATTTTATCCAAATTTTGCCGTTGAAATATTCCCAAACTAAGATGGGTTTCTCAACATTGATAGTTGCTGTCGCTAATTCTTGTGCAGTTGGAGGTTCGACTTGGAAATAAAGCGCGATCGCTCGATTGGGAAATGGGCGATCAAAACCCATATACAGCGTGGGTTTGGTATCTTCATTTGTGGTTTTTACAAAGGGCTGAAAATTAGTTGAATATACTTGATAAATAAAATTTTTATAACTTAAACAATTAGATAAAGGCACATCTGGAGAGCTATATTCTAAGGAAATAGACTGTATACATGGAGGTGCAAAAGTCGCAGCAACTAATTCATAAATAGGGACTTCATTGACATATAAAGGTTGACCATTCTTCTCTCGCTGCCTGTAAGTCGCTTCCGTTCCATAATTACCTTTAACAATTCTAGCTCTCAGCCAATAATTGTTAATTCCATTAATAGTTACAGGTTTAATTGTATTGGGAATCTTTAATGTAATTTTACCCGGTTTTGTAAAAGCATTGGTGTCATCGTTAAAATTTTGTTTACTCTCTTCTAGCGCCGAATTATCAGCAATATCCGAATTATTAGCCCTAGATTTTTCAATTTCTTCCCAATTTAAGCCATTGTAAAATTCCCAAGCAATTTCCACCCCGCCATCGTCCTTAACGTTTTCGCTAATTTTAACTTTGAATTTAACCGTAAAATCGGGTTTAGAAAAAATTTCTTGACTTCCTAGATAAAAAGTATCGTTAAAGTGTGGTTGTTCTCCAAAAGGATAGAAATCTTTATTTAGATCTAGGGGAACAGTATTAAAAAAACATTGGTCTAGTTTTAATTTAGAATCGGTAATATCAACGCTAGTTGTAATGCGTTTAACCGATAAATCAGAGCGATTGATAACGGTTGCTTTTAACCATTTTGCCGATATTTCATTGACTGTTCGTAGGGGAAAGTCTGGCAGATTTTTGAGCGTAACTTGCAAGTGATCGCTCTCGGTTTTATTCTCTGATTCTAATGTTTTCCAATTAATACCGTTCCAATAAGACCAAGTAATAGGCAAATTATTCAAATCGGTAACTTGAGATGAATAAATGTTGAGCCTAACGGTTTTGATTTCAGATAAACTAAAAACTTGTTCGCAAGCAAGATAAAGACTATGTTCGATTGCGGTATCTGCTTCAAAAGCTAAGAAAGCAGTGTCCTGTCTTCCTGTTGCCGTTAATGTGCGTTCGGCGAAGCCGTGCCGTAGGCATTCGCTATATTTATCTGTCTCTAAATTTCGGACAAATACCGCTTGCAATTGCACTGGCGTTATCAACACATCGCTTTCTGTCTCAAAGACAACTTCTTCCTCTTCTCCCTCAGTAGGTGGTGCGGAGATTTGCGTGTAAGCGGGAATTAAAGCTGTTGTATTTTCAGGTAGGCCAGATGCCAGAGAAAAAGTTAAGGGAACTCGCGCAGGCTGGGGTGGTAAAATTTGCGTACCGAGCAAATCTAAAAAAGCGAGAAAGTTTTTTTCTGGCACTCGATTCAGGCGATCGCTTACTGTAGCCGCCATGCGCCCAAAAATGCGAATTAGCGCCAAACCTGCGTCAGGCTTGTCAGGTTTCCACCAGCCTTTGAGCTTAACATTAATTTTTTCTAATCCCTTGACTTTGGCGATAGCATCTGCTATAATTCCGTCGATTAACGTACCTGCTTTGATGATATTGCCTTCAGTATTTGTGATATCTTCAGCGAGAATGCGATCGCGCAAAAATTCGGCTTTATTATCGACTAATTCGCTATTTTCCTGAGCAGTATAATATTGTACTAACTTTACTGTTTTTTCTACTATCTCTTCATAGGTACGTTTGTCAATTTTTGGCGGTTGAATCGACATAAAAATTAGCTCAAATAGAATGGATAAACCAAATTAAAGCGATTATTGGTCGTGCGAACTTGATAATTAATCTGAATCAGCAATCTGTTTAGTTGGTTAGGATCGGGACTTGCATCTACATCCAACACATCAATGCGCGGTTCCCATTGAATTAACGCTTGACGCACTTCATCAATCACTGTGCCAATTGTGCCAGCATTATTGTTAGCAAATACCAAATCGTGAATACCACAACCAAAGTCTGGACGCATTAACCTTTCTCCTCTGGCGGTACTTAAGATCATCCAAATTGATTGGCGAACGCACTCTTCATACTGCGCCATAACAATTTGATTTTTTTCTACCTTGACTGGGGATGTCCAACCGACACCAAGAAAATTGGTATTCATAGTTCAACAGTTGACAGTTCCTTTAAATTCCTTTGATGCGTGCTTGAGTTACCACAACAATTAATGGCGTATTTGTGGGCAGACACTTTGCTTGACTATCCTGCAATAAAACGGGTTGTCCCATAACTTTGACTCTGGTAGCGGGGTTAGTCCAATGGGCTTCGGTGCAAGGGCCTACATTGTTAGGGGGTTGGGGATTTGTACAGCCTGCGATCGCATAAGTAGAAGCTTTAGTCACTACAGCGTTACCCATTACTTTCACCCTTGGATTTACAGAAGTGGGTTGCGCTTGTCCTTGATGAGCGCAATTGACTGTTGCACCAACGTGCAATAAAGTTCCTGGCATTATGTCACCTCCAAAGCACCGTCATTGATTTTTACACCTGCCAAACATTTAATTCCTATTCCAGACTCTGCCTGAAGATTGCAGTTAGCTTCGGCTTTAATTTCGCAATTTTGTTTTGCTTGAATATTGAGGTTGTTGCACTCGATTGCTAGATCGCCACCGCTCGTTTTTAGACTAATTTTTCCTTTAGCCTCAATTGTTAAGTCTTTTTCTACTTTCAGCATCATGGCATTGTTTTTAGAATCGATAACTATCTCGTTTTTACCAGTCGCATCCTGAATGATAATTTTTTCGGCATCTTGCGTATCGTCTAAAATAATTTGGTGACCACTGCGCGATTTAATCAGTCGCTTGTTATTTTTGCCATCCTCATTCTTTTCTGGCGGTTTATCTTGACCATTCCATAAACTGCCTAAAATGTAAGGGCAATTAATATCCCCTTGATCGAAAGCAACTAATACCTCATCGAGAGGTTCCGGCAAAAAATAGATACCTCTTTCCTTTCCTGCCATTGGAGTCAATACCCTCGCCCAATAGCTTTCATCCGTATCGGATATCCGAGGCAATTTTATTTTAACTCGCCCCAGTCCTTCTTTATCTTCATTACTGCTAACTATACCGATCGTCACGCCATAAAAGCGATCGCTATCTTCTGATTGACCAATTAAATCGAGTATTCTACCAGTCATTTATGACTTCCTATATATGTGATAGCAACAGGAAAATAGAACATCAACTCGCATTCCTTTTTACTGAAAATTGAGTGAGATAACCTTGTGTTTTTCTGTAGGAATGAGTAACAGAGTTAACATAATAAGAACCACTAAAGCGCTTACCAATGCCAGTTATTTCTATCGTTGTACCGGGGTGTAAATCTGTACGACCCAAACAACTGGCATCGCCAGTAATATAGTTCAATGCCATGTCGTTAAACAGCTTTAAGGCAATTTGATTTGCTTCTGCTTGACTAGAAACTATGACATTGGCGATCGTATAACTCGTATTACCAAATTCTTGGTTAGCGGCCTTCGGCCCGCTAATAGAACCTTTCATTTTAGTAGTTTCATTACCAACACCTGCCTTGCTAATAAATAACTCTTTCTTTTGAGGGTTCCAACCTCGAACTTCCACTTGTCCAACCTGATTCATCGTACTGAGTCGGGCGGAGAAGTCTAGCAAATCGTCGGCGCGATTTAGTTTTAGCACCTGACTGCTGGCATTTTGTGGCGGACGAAAATATAATGTTTTGTTTTTAACTAACACCTCATAACCAATCCGTTTCGCCCGATCTTGCAAAAAGTCCCAATCCGTTTTATTAGATTGCAAAACGTGATTTAATTTTTCTTTACTATCCTCAACTTTGGCATCTAATCCCCGTTCGTTAGCAATTTGACTTGCAATTTCGCTGTCTTTCATTTCCAAAAAACTGCGCCTTTGGGTTCCCCGCATTAAACGATGGCTGAGATCGTGACCTCGTACAGTCAATGTAGGTGCAGAATCTTGGGAAAAGCTAGGTTCTAATCCCGTAATATCCCCAATAATTAGCGTTTCTAACTTTGCGTAACCCATTTGAATTTCCACAGTATTGCCGCAGTCAAATAAGTTGTTATCTACCCATGTCAGTTCGCCTTTTACCAAATCCCAAGTCTTTAATTGCAGGGTAAACATCCCCGCACCTTCTAGGTCTTCCACCACGGTTACGCTTGACAAATCGGCGATCGCTTGAAGTGGGAGAGGTTTACCCGCGATCGTAATTTTGGCTTGAGGGGTGAGGATTTCGGTACCTTTAGGTTGAGACATCTGTATTTTTAACAATCACAGTGGTGGTACAGTGAGGCGCTGACCAGGAGCAATTTGGCGCGGATTATCGAGGCGATTGGCAGCAGCAATGACTCTCCAAAGTGCAGGATCGTTGTATTCTTCTGCTGCAATACTGGTCAATGTTTCTCCACGCCGCACAATGCGAATTGGGTCATCGATTGGGTTTTGCTCTTTTTGTTTGATTTCTGGCGATATCCATTCCTCAAACGTGCAATTCAGCTTTGCCCGAACTGGGGTTCCATTCGCTAGAAAACGAGTAAATGTTTTAGTTAACTGCTTAAGAACTCCTTGAAATAAAACTGTATTGTGTCCCCATTTAAGTTTGCAAATAGGAGGTCTGGGTATCGCACCTAAACCACTCTTTTTTTCAGTCAAGTGATAAATTTTTTTAGTGTAGTCTCGAACATCTTTTAATCGGCTGCTAGCTGACAGATTCAGTCCAATAACACTACCGATATCGGTCATACTTTGTTTGGCATTTAACAGGCTAGTATCAAAAAACAACTCGACCGTTAAAGTTGCTGACTCTTCTGATGGCTGGAGGCTATTCCCTTGCCCCTGCCATCCTGTCTTAGAAATTGAAATTTGCTGAGGATTAAAAAGAGCGATAATCGGTTGAGCCTCATCGAAAGTTGGAAATTTCTTTTCAACTAAAATTTTGAGTTTTTCTAACTCCATGTTGTCCTGCCTCGGCGTTCGCTTTCTATAATTAATCGCTGCATGAGGTTGCGTTCTACTTTATCTGTTAATGCCTCTAAATCGATTGGTGCTTCGATGTTAGAGCTATCTTGTCTGTTGGATTGTTGTGTGTTGAATTCTTGATGGAACTGTAAATTCAAAGAAACCTCTCTCGATAATCCCGTAGTTTGGCTCATGGGTTGATTTCTTGATATTCCCGTAATACCTGGGTTTGGTAATCCTAATTCTGCCTGCACTGATTCTGGATTAACCCGAGGATGGGAAAATAAAAGCGGGATTTCTAATCCTGACCAACCGATGGGATTTGGGATTTGAGATATAGGAGCCACTACGTTGTTGATCTGCTGTGTTGCTCTGTTTTCCTCCGTTGTAGCGACTGGTTTTGGGTTAGAAGGATTGTCAGAAATGGCGTGATTTTGGATGGTTTCTGCAGATAAATTTGGCAATGCAGTGGCGGAATCGAATGCGATCGCTTCCCCCCTCAATTCCTGAACACTGGGCAAGCTTTCCCCAAGAGAAATACCACGATCACTAGCAGGTAATGGTTGCGATCGCGCCCGCACAATGGGTATTGGATTTTGGCTTGTTTCTCTAGATAAATTTTCTACTTGCCGATCCAAATCTATTGCCTGTGTTTCCAACAATAAATTTGAGGAATTGAGACGGTAACTTTGATCGAGTGGCGGTTTCTCAATTGGTAAAGTGGCACTGATAGGAGTTGGTGTGGGCAACAAAAAACTGCTATCTGTTCCACCCATAAATTTTGCTTGTACTACCGTTGGCTTACTGCTAGTAAAGTTTTCTCCACTGGGGTTTGGTGCCAAAAAATCTTGTGGGGTAGGTGTTTCGCTTGCCTTTGAGTTGGTTGTTTGCACAAGTTTATGAGCGCGATCGCTTCCTGTGACAAATTTGGCTTGCACCACTGTTCGCTGACTGCTAGGAGACTGACCTAATTCTGCTGAAATAGATCTGGTTGTGGGAGTTTCCTGGGGTTGCGGTTGAGCATAAACAATGGGGATTTTCTCCCCCTGAAAACCTATTTTGGGATTCCATCTTTGGGTGATATCAAAAACCAAAGGTAAACGATTAGTAAATTGTTGCGATCGCGCCACAATATCCCATCCCATTCTGCTATCAATCACACCCGGTGTTTCGATGGGACGCAGCAATCGCCGGAGTAATTTTGGGTCGGTGGCTGCAACTAAATCTTGTGACATTTCTGTATAACTTTTTTCTCTTTTATTTGTCTGTTGATAGCGATTAACCTTTTCTATGAGTGAATTTTGTAGCTTAAACCCACTTTAGAGAGCGGTCAAAATTCAAAAATTTCAGCCTTCAAAAACTAGGAATGATTTATAATCCAGCAATTTGAGCGCCAGCACGAGCAGCTCCTAATCCCCGAGCGATCGCAGATTTAGAAATCCCTTGATGCACCAATTCAACTCGTTCGATCGCCACTTGATAATCATTAGCCGCATTAAACTGAGGCCCAGACCACTTAACGGGATAGGCATTTTTAAAATTCCACCACATCACGGGAAGCCGCTTGCGGTCTAACAACATAATCGTGCCATTTTTGAACTTAATCTTACCTTCTACACAACTTTGATACCAAATCCATAATGTATCGATATCTGTTACTCCGTGATTCAAAACTAAAGGAGGATAAACAACCCGCGTGGGGAATTTATAGGCATATTCATTCACGCCGCCTTCTTGGTATTCTTCGGTTTGAATCTCGCTTTCTAAACCTGTTACTTCTGAAAAATTACCCGTCAGTAACCCATCGATTTCGATGACAAAGTTATAAGCCATGTAAGGGTCATATCTCAACCCCGATAAATCAGTTCCTGCTGCAAATACAGCATTCAACCCTAATTTTTTAACCATTGTGCTTACTCATGTTCTATTACTTACTACCCATTATTTATTTCCTGATTAATTTGAGAAATTTGTGCTACCCACTGCTGACGATCGCGGTGTTCCATCTCCATGATTTTCTCAAGAGACCAGTGAAAATGATAGGCAATATATGCTATCTCTGCCATCAGCCTCTCTGAGGGGTAGCAAACTACTCCCCCACTGGAGAAGTCTCCACTTCAAACTCACCTTGGCAATGAGGACAGGTAACTAAAAGACGGGTGTGATTATTTTGATTGATGCGTTGGTATAAATCTTGCAGATAAACTAGATCCCCGGAAAAAAGACCTTCAATCAACTTGGGATTAATTTGCTGAAGCGTTCCTAAATGGGTAATCACTCTCGACAATAAAATAATCACCAAATATCCAGGATTCGCCTGCACTCGCGGGTCGCGCAACGGCATAATTTCGTCATAGGCTGTAGACAATCGCATGGTTCCTTCACGATGGATGTTCCCTTCTGGATCTACATAACCTTGAGGCAATACAAAAGGAAATTCTGTCTGTAGCATCATTAAGAATTGTGGATTTTGGAGCGAGATTTTGCTGGTGGCAAAGTTAATCAATTTTAGATTTTGGATTTTAGATTTTAGATTGACTGCACCCATAAAGGGATATACTTTGGGGATTTGAGATTGACGATTTGTGAGGGCGGATTCTGAAAAACACTCACATTGCAAAAACAGATATTTTTCAAACCCGCCTTTACTGTTCCGCCCACCGCTGCGCTTGCACCAAAAACAATCTAAAATCCGTCTTGAAAAGTTTGGATCGGATGTTTCCTCCGCTCTAACTTTTCGCAAAATTTAAAACCTAAAATTCTGAGATCAAATAGCCCTGCCTAAAAAAGGGGGATCTTAAGCTTTAAGTCCACTTATCTACCTTTATCCCTTCATGAGCTAATTCCAAAGTTTCTATTGCCAGTTCATCAGAGGTGGCATTGAAATCGGCTCCTGACCATGTGGTAGGCCAACAATTTGTCAGATTCCAGCGGATTTTTTCTGTTCCTGTATGGTCGAGAATGACAATGGAAATTTCTCGGCGATCGGCATTGCCGGTCATCAAGTTTTGCCGCCATTTCCAAAGTTCGTCATTGTTAGTGATACCCCGTTTCAGGGTAATATTGCCATAGTTATTTAATCCAGGGATTTTACGTTTAGTCTGGGGATCGGTTCCTTCACGATATTCGGTCGCAGTTTGAGAAGAATTTAGTCCCGTACATTCTCTAAAGCCAGCGTGAATGATGCCATTCCATTCGACGTAAAAGTTATAGCTGGCATAGGGGTCTGGTTTGTGAGGAGGTTTGATGTCAGGCATGAAGGTGTCTCCGGAGTAAAAGCAATAAAAAAGATTTAGCTCTAAGGTGGGTAATACCAATTCGCAATTAAAAAGGTGTTACCCATTCCTGATTAGAATCAGGTTTTTGTACTCTTTTGTTAGCTGGTCAAACTAACTCCAGTGGTGCCGTGAATTAGACGCACGATAATGAATTCGTTGGGAATGGTGGGTGCCAAACCTATTTCTGTCACCACCATGCCAGCGTCCCGAACTTCTGGTGGGTTGGTGTCGGCATCGCACTTGACATAAAATGCTTCTTGTGCAGTTTCTCCCTTGAGTGCCCCTTGGCGGAGCAAAGACTCGCAGTAAGCGGTTAATTCCCGTTCGATGCCAACCCACAATTTGAAGTCATTCGGTTCAAAAGCGACATTAGCTAGGTTGCGATCGCACCAACGACAAACGGTTAAAAATAACCGCCGCACATTGATGTAACACCAAGAGGGGTCTTGGCTCAATGTGCGAGTTCCCCAGATACGAATGCCACGACCTGGTAAAGCTCGCAAGCAATTAACACTTGCGATTACATTTTGCGGATAGAGACGGGCAATATCACCTTCGGTAAAGTCGGTGTTGAGATCCAGCGCCCCTTCTAGAATGTAGTTGGCAGGAGACTGATGAATGCCAGCTGCACGATCGCTACGAGCATATACTCCAGCAATATGACCACAAGGAGGAACATCTAATAGATATGTCTCCTTAAAAGACGGAACTTTGAGCCAAGGGGCATATAAAGCACCGCTAATACTGGATAGTTGTTGCTGTTGCTGCTGGATTTCTTCTACCAAAGAAGCTTTTTGCCCATCAAGAATGGCAAAGCGATCGCCCAAGAGTTCGCAATGGTCTAAAACCGCTCTCTGCATAACTTGGATCTCTGCATTTTGGCTTGCCTGCATGATATCCGGCGCGCAAACGAGGTCGATGGTGTCTATGGATGCGATCGCATCGAGTCCCGCTTGCAAAGCACTCAAAGTCGCTTCTTTGATGGGGACGACATAACACAGACGACCTTCATTTTCAAAAAAGCCCCGCACCGCATAACCCAAGTAACCGTTAGAGAGTGGCTGACCGAAGTGTTGTTCAAACTGAGGCCAGAGTGTCAGCCGTTGCGGAGTATTAAAAGATTCAGTAGCCGTCAAGCCAAGGAATGCTGGTACACCTGTCATCAGTGCAGATGCGGGTGCAGGAAAAACTTCCTCTCGGTAAACGCCAGGTATCTGATACTTAGTCGCCATTATTTGCTACCTGGGCCTGCCCACTGACTCAGCCGGAAGATGACAAACTCTGCTGGCTTAACTACAGCCACCCCAATTTCGATAATGACTTGACCTGCATCGCGCACTTCTGGCGGGTTGTTCTCCTCGTCGCACTTGACATAAAATGCCTGCTCTGGAGTATTGCCAAATAAAGCCCCACTGCGCCAAACATTGGTGAGAAAAGCGGTAACGCTGCGTCGGATGCGTGCCCAAAGATCCGGGGTATTCGGCTCAAATACCGTCCATTGGGTACCTTCATCGATGGACTCTCGCATAAAGAGAAACAGTCGGCGGACGTTGAGGTATTTAAACTCCCCATTCGCATCTCCCCCAATTGTGCGCGCGCCCCATACCCGAATGTTGCCGTTGAGGTCGCGAATGCAATTAACGCCTTGGGGGTTGAGTCCATCTTGCTGGTTTTTACTGATGAGTTGATTGACTCCCAAAGCTCCTAATACGACTTCGTTGGCAGGGGCTTTGTGAACCCCTCTTTGGGTATCTACACGAGCATAAATTCCGGCGATGTGACCGCTTGGAGGTACGTAGATTAATCCGTCGCCATTGGGATTCATAGCTTTGGTAGCTGGGTCAAGTACTTGAATCCAAGGGAAGTAGAAAGCCGCATAATTGGAGTTATCAGGCTTTGTTTTATCGACTGTGCTAGCGGTATCGTTTTCGCCACAGTCGAAGATAGCAAAGCGATCGCTTGTTTTCTGTTGGCAATGAGTAACGATTGCGCTGCGAGCAGCTTTACTGGTAACTCCAGGAGCGACAACAATTGCTATCTCGTCAATGGCTTCAAATTTCTCCTCTAACAAACTATCTACAATGTCAGTTTCTTCTTTAACTCGCATCACATAACAACGAGTCCCACCATTGTTAAAGAATCCATATACTGCGTGAGCTAATTTGCGTTGACCTGGATCTGACGAGAAATCACCAAAGAATTTTTTGAATTCGCCAAAGTTAGTACACAATCTCACTTCGCCAGATTTAGGCAAATCGAAGGAAGGGAAGAGAATCCAGTAATCCCCTGAGATTGTTTCCCCTGCGGGTGGAGCCGTGTTAAATGTCACTTTAGCAACGCTATTAGTATCGTCATTTAAAATCTCCTTCGGAGTAGTTTCTGTCCCTTTAATCCGAAACTTTTTCTCCGCTGATGTTGCCAAGTTTGCTGGATATTTTTTCAGATTGAATTCTGTTTTTTTCCCATCACCTGTACCTATCACCTCATTCGTCACCTGATTAGATAAAACAATGTAATTGCCTTTTATTTTTGCATCCGTTGCTGGCTCATTTAAAAATTGTACCTGATACTTCTTCCTAGCTGAATCGTAGATCAATGTAGTCTCTACAATTTTGTCATTAACCCGTATCTCAAATGTCCCTTTTTCTGTGCTAACTAGGTCATGTTTCAGCTCGAATATTTTTTTACTATCTACTTCTTGTGGTTCAATAGACTCGTTGACAATTTTAATGACTGGGCTACTAGGAATTATAATTTTATCAGGGATAACTCCGATGAAACCTGCTGTGCTAGTTCCAACTCCGGCAATCGGCTGAACAGCAGAAGGAACTTCTTCAACATAAACACCGGGTGAGAAATAGGTTGTAGCCATTGCGTTTAATCCTTAATCAAAGCTAAATTAATTGAATGTTTGCTGTGGGTTAATCAAGAGCGGTTACTTTGGCACTTGCACCAAAACTGACAGGATAAAAAACCAGATTTTTTCTTTAGAAAAACTCATATTTTGTCACTCCAATTTGCTGTAACTAGGCTAAAAGACTCTTCCCTCATGCCTCATTTAAACGATAAATTTTCCCACTCATCTACTTAGTAACTCCGTTTGAACTCGATGAAGTTTTGGAATTTTTTTTCTGTAATACTAAATCCAAGTTTTGGATGATTTCACCCTGTACGAGCTTGACTTTTTTAGGAGCCGCTAGCTCGTAGCCTTGAGTTGCAACTTGTACAGTTCGCTCAATATTTGATGCTTCTAGTTGAGTCAACAGATAGTACCCCTTGCTGTCACTAAAAGTAAATTCACTGCTGCCCTCAAGCCAGACTTTAGCCATCACTAAAGGTGCGCTATCTGCGGTAACGTAACCTTCAATTCCCGTGGGTGCTAAAGTCATGTCAGCTTTAACCATTGCAACTTTATCTTGATCGCTACCTTGATTTTTAAGAATATTCAATTCTTGGCTTTCACCTCGTTGCTGATAGCGCGTACCCGCACTAGGCAGCGAGGCACTTAATTTATAGATACCTTCAGGTAAATCTAGGAAATAGAAATAGCCGTCAATTGTTGTTGTTGTTTGATCGGGACGCTTGGGGAAATCTTCCCATTCAGAACCGTAAAGTTTTTTTAGTACTTCCAACTTGTTGCTAAATTTATCTGGCATCTTGATGATTTCCACGGTTGCTCCTGGAATGGTTCGACCCGTTTTTTCATCGCTGACTTGTCCGGCGATCGCGACTTGATGGCGAGTAGAATTCAACTTCATCCACTTTGACATTGTTTGCCCTATTGTTCATCATTGCCAATTTGCCAATCGACTACCAGCGCCACAGACTCTCCAGTCTCATCGACTGGTACTGCGATCGTCAGGGTATAGTTCAGTGCTGCTTTCGGCTTTCCGCCAATCGCTTGCCAAAATTCGCCTAAACTATTTAACAAGCTAGGACGCAAACTCACTGAGCGGATGGGAGGCTCTTGATCCTGCAAACTTCCTTCGAGTATCGTTGATGGAAGTTTGGGGTAGCGTAGTAGTACTTTCATCACTTGACCGAGTAACATATGTTCGGTCTTTGCCACCAACTTCGGATCGGCGCTAGGCCAAGCCGTGATCAAGTAAGAGCAATCCACTCGGGCTGGCGGGCGCTTTTTCACTGCTCTACCGTCACTGCTGCGCTCTAACAACCACTCATTACTACGTAACTCCAGATTTTCTCGAATATCGTAAAGAAAAAGACCGATCGCAGGGAGTTTCACGTTGTTGCTAAACTCACTATCGGGTGCAGCAAAGCTAATGTCCACTTGCTGCGACAAACTGCGTGGCAGTCCATGCCTCAGTAGTGTTTCTATAGTCCGATCTAAGTCGTCGAGCATGGTTTTTTACACAAAACTTAAATACCTGGCTACTGGATTTTCCCAGGTAGCATTTTGCTCTGTTAGCAGGACAGTGCGATTTTTTATACAGGAAGTATAATGCTCAAGCCTTGCGGATTAGAGTAGCGCTGTAAGCGTTTTTAGCAAGCCGGACGACTCATGCATCACTGCCCCGTCCCGAAAGAATTGGCGCACAGCGTAGCTTAACGAATCTAGTCCACCACATCTGTGTTCAGAGTCGCTATAACTTAAGATGTGCATTACTTTATTAATTGGCCCTCGTTTTGCCGCACCCAAAGAATTGTAACCGAGGCGCTAACTCTTGTAATGGTTTGTACCCCACTGGAAATCTTTTCGGCATAAACGCCTGGATAAGTTGGTGTAATAGGCATTGGGGTTCTCCGTATTAATTCTTGTTGATGCGCGCACATGCAATACACGCTTTTTATTCTTTCTTAGGTGTTTTGCTTAAGAGTCTTGCTCGCACTGGATAAACAGCGCTCTTGTCACCGTGATTACTCGCAGCAAGAATCATTTTTGCGACACACCAGCGTGTTTTAGAATCTATCGAAATTCCTTACTGTTGTCTTTGCAGAAAAGTATGGAGTTAAGTATGTAAAGTATGGTTTATTTGTTTTATATTTTAAAATGGCGTGCTTCACAGAAAAGTTGCTCCACCTTGGGGAATTCCAAATAAAAAATAAATCAATCGCTTTGGCAAGCAGAGGAGGCAGAGGAGGAAGAATACAATTATGGTCTTTGCTCTCTCAAATGCATAATTTAATTTCTGGAATTCTCATATAAAGGTGTCAACAACTCTGACGCTGGATTTTTCTTGGCTGTTAAGTGAAAGGCCGTCTAAATCTTTGAATATCCTTTAAAGTTCGGAAAACATGGAATTTGAGCAGGCTTTGGCGTTTGTCAACCGTGAATTCAATTGCAAAATTGGCAGATCTCTGAACGAGGTCGAAGTTACGTTATTATTTGGTGCCTGGAGCAACTTGACCTACGATCGCATTGCTGAACAATCCGGTTATTCCATCAATTATTTGCAACGGGATACAGGGCCAAAATTCTGGAAGCTTCTGAGTACTGCCTTGGGTCGCAAGGTCAACAAAACAACGCTACATGCCATCTTGACCCACATTCACGCTCCAATTCCCCATCTGCCAGATCAAGTTCAATGTTCAACAGATTGGGGTGAGGCACTCGATGTTTCTAAGTTCTACGGTCGGGTTGAAGAGATTGAACAACTAACTCAATGGATGATTCACGATCGCTGTCGCCTGATTGCGATCGTAGGAATGGGTGGTATCGGCAAAAGTGTCTTGGCGGCCAAAGTCGCCCAACAACTACAAGAGCAGTTTGAATTTGTGATTTGGCGCAGTCTCCGCAATGCTCCACCATTAGAAACATTGTTGGCGGAACTGGTGTTATTTCTTTCCAGGCAGCAAGATATTCAGGCAACACCAGAACGGTTACTTTACTGGCTGCAAACCCATCGATGTCTGGTGATTTTAGATAATCAAGATACCCTCCTGAAAGCAGGCGAGCGAGCTGGGTACTACCAAAGCGATTACACAAACTATGGTGACTTATTTCTTCTTTTGGGCAAAGCTACTCATCAAAGTTGTATTCTGCTGACCAGCCGAGAGAAATCGGCGGAAGTTGCTTTTGGTGAAGATGGGGATGGAGCGGTGCGAGTGCTTGGCCTCAAGGGTTCCTGGGAAGCCGCGCTAGCATTAATTGATGCTAAGGGTTTGGTGGGCAGCGCTGAGGAAAAACACTACCTGTGTGAATTGTATCGTTGCCATCCACTGGCATTGAAAATGGTTGCCACCTCAATTCAAAGTTTGTTTGATGGTCAAATTGCTGCTTTTTTGCAAATAGAGACCCCAGTATTTAATGGAATTAGACACTTGCTGTTCCAGCAAGTTGAGCGGTTATCTCCTGTAGAACAGACCATCATGTACTGGTTAGCAATCAACCGCGAATGGACGACGATTGCCCAATTGCAAGCAGATATTGTCCCGGCAATTTCTCGCAGCAGCCTGGTGGAATCTCTTGAATCCCTTACTTGGCGAAGTTTGGTTGAAAAGCGAGTGTCTAAAACGATGGGAAAAACAACGGGTGAATACACGCAACAACCCATCATTATGGAATATTTTACAGACTGTTTAATACACCGACTTACCACTGAGTTATTAACACTAAAGACGGCATATTTAGATCAGTATGCATTGATGAAAACAAGCGTTGTAGACTACATCCGAGAAAGCCAAATTCGACTGATCTTAAATCCACTTATTGAACAACTAAAAGTCGCATTTAATCATAACTCGGCGATACTGGAGCAGCATCTGCAATCAATACTATCTGCATTGCGTTCTCTTGGTGAGTCAACCTTTGGTTACGGTGTAGGGAACTTCATTAATTTGTGCCTGCACCTGAAGATTGATCTGGCTGGATCTGACTTTTCCCATACAACTATTCGGCACGCAGATTTCCAGGGGGCAATTTTACAATACATCAATTTTCAAGCTGCTCATTTTACTCAATCCATCTTTACTCAAGTTTTCACTGGAGGGGTATGGGTGGGATGTAGCCAGGATGGACAGCGATTTGCTTTTGGAGATACCAACGGAGGATTGCACATTTGGCAATTGCACGAAATACAACCACTGATCACAATCCAGACGCATCAGGGCTGGGTGATGGCAGTTGATTGGCACCCCAATGGGACAACGTTAGTTAGTGGTATCAAACAGGCAGTTCGACTCTGGGATACTCGTACAGGTCAGTGGCTGCAGGACTTTCACGGATGTCCTAATGCTGTTTCTACATTGGCATGGAGTCCCGATGGCAAACTCCTGGCCTGTGGAGGACAAGCGTCGTTTATCATCGTTTGGGATGGGACAACCGGAAAGAGCCTGGTTCGTATAGAAACAGGAGAACCCAGTTGTTGGGTTTGGTCTTTAGTCTGGCTTGCTAATGGAACTATATTGGCAGGGGCTTGCACAGACAACACGATTAAATTATGGAATGTGGCTGTCGGTGACTGTATTCAGACAATAAGAGCCCATGACTATTGGGTTTTGTCCTTGGCGTTGCATCCCAACGGCAGAATTCTTGCCAGCAGTGGATTTGATAAAGCCATTAAACTATGGGATTGGCAAACGGGAGAGTGTTTGCAGGCGATCACCACTCAAGAGCATGTCTGGCGTTTAGAATGGAGTCCCGATGGCAACAGGCTCTCAGGGGGAAGCTTCGACCATACCGTTACCCTGTGGGATTGTTCCCTAAAATGCCTGCAAGTGTTGCAAGGACATCAAAGCTGGGTCTGGTCAGCCACTTGGAGTCGCGATGGCAATACCCTTGTAAGTGTATCCCATGACCAAGTAGTGAAACTCTGGAATACGCAGACTGGACACTGCATCAAAACACTACGAGGTTATAGCCATTCATCCTGGTGTGTCCGCTGGAGCAAAGACGGCATTCATCTGTTGAGTAGTGGGGCAAACTATACGGTGCAACTGTGGAACAGCCAAACGGGTGAATGTCTCAAACTGTTTCGTGGGCATGACAATGAAGTGATGTTTGTTGCTTGGAGTCCAGATGAGCGCTTAATTGCCAGTGGTAGCGCCGATAACAGGATTCACATCTGGGATGTTCAAACTGGGCAATGTTTAAGTGTGTTACAGGGACATCATAGTTGGGTGAGGTCGATTGCCTGGAGTCCTGATGGAAATTATCTGATGAGTGGTGGCAACGATCAAACAGTAAAACTCTGGGATATCCAAACTGGGCAATGTTTATTATCCCTATCTGGTCATACTCATCAGGTGAATTCTGTTGTTTGGTTTGGGGCTGGTTTGCGAGCCGCGAGTGCCAGCCTGGATGGAACGATTCGGTTTTGGGATTTAAATCAGGGTGTTTGCGATCGCATCATTGCGGTGAATCATTCTGTTCATCCTATGGCTCTTAGCCCTGATGGTAATATCCTAGTAAGCGGAGACTATGGCAGCAATATTAAATTTTGGGATGTGGTTTCTGGAGATTGTTTAAGAACTTGGCAAGACCCTGTACCTGGGACTATTTTTTCTGTTTCCTGGAGTGCAGATGGCAATCAGCTAGCCAGTGCCTCTGGTAACTCGACAATCAGAATTTGGAATGTGTCAACGGGCGAATCTGAACAGGTCATCCAGGGTACAAATCACGGTTTGTCCGTGGATTGGAACCCGGTAAATAAGTTATTAGCGATCGGTTTTCTGGAACAACCGATTCAAATCTGGGATATGCAAATGGGCGGAACGCTAAAACTTTTAAAGAATAAACTTCCTTACCAAGGGATGAACATCACTGGAGTGACCGGAATTTCCCAAGGACAAAAAGCCTCTTTGAAAGCATTAGGAGCGATCGAGACATAAACTAGACCTGTTGATTGTGTCGCAAATAGGCGTTGATGTAGAAACAGGAGAAATAAAGATGAGTTAGGCAAAGCAAAAATTTAAAACCAAATTATGTCAAGCATGGCTCGAAGAACTAATCAGTTTCATTCACCATAAGCAGGCATATTATCAGCGAGATTTAAGGGCTATGAAGCTTTTACAGCAAGTATTTTAACTAGTTTGTTGTCTGACTTTTCCCGTTAAGTCTCTACTCATCGGTAATTTAAAAAATGAGCTTGTTTGTTGTCACACTAGAATTTAATTGTTGCAGATGGCTTATAATCATATAGCCATTTATAAAAATCATCATTAACGCTCATTGTCTGTTCCCGTTGCCCGTTTGATGCCACGGTGTTAGATTCGTAGTAGCGCATCTCACCTAAAGCGCTACGAGCTTGAATAATTTTTGTGCGCTGTATACGACGCTGTTCGTAGCTAGTTAAGGCTTCCTGGAGATTCGCTGATTGAGAAAAACACTCTCGCAATTCATAAGCATCTTCAAAAGTAGTATTCGCACCCTGCCCCATAGCTGGAGCCATTGGATGGGCAGCATCGCCTAAGAGTGTAATTCTGCCTTGACTCCAGTGAGTTAACGGTGGGCGATCGCAAATCGGCCCCTCCCAAATTTGCTCGGCTGGTGTTGCTTGTACTACCACTCGAAAGGATTCATCCCAATCAGCCAATTCATGGAGAATACGATATTTGACTTCATCGGCGCTGTGGCAAAGAGAGTATTCAGGAGAAAACTTCCGACTAATCCAACTTATATAGCCGTCGCCCACATTCAGAAGGTACATGAACTGTTGATTGCCTTTAACGAACACTAATTCATAGTCGAATGGCACTAAGAAAAGCTGGAACACTTGTGGTTTAAGCAGTTTGTAATTGCTTGCGTAATTCACGCCGGGGTTTTGTCATCAAGGGGTAAGCTTTTGGGCGGCGTTTACGAACTCGTGGTTCACTTCTACCTGGGCGATAGCGAAGCGCTGCTGCTTTCAGCAGATCGCTCACAGTCTTGTGAACGATAACTTTTAGTAAAGTGCGATAAATTTCAAGACGTTTTGTGTTGTGAGCAGCTAACAATTGGGGAATAAAGTTATTTAAATGATGGCGAGTACCTTGTAAAGACAAGCGCAACGGAGGAGTACCGTAACTATTACCTGCCGACCACATCAAAAGGTTTTTTAATAACTTTTCTGGCAATCTAGACCGTGCTTGGCAGTAAGCACTTGTATCAGTTGTTCGCGGAGCGTCTCGAAGAGAAGGAATTTCTACTCCTTCTCCTGTTAAATAGGCGAACAAAGTAACACTCAGTTGCCAGCTATATCGACAGTATTTTGAAAATCAACAATCAAATTACAGGCGTGCTGAAGAGATCTCTGCAATGCCGAGCTAAAATCAAAGCTGCGAAGATATTTGATCGCTTTGGTAATAAGTGCGATCGCTCTTAAAAGTAAGATTTAAGATTTTGAGTGGAGAGGAATATTTAATATAGGCGATCGCACTTAACTAATAGCGAAATCCTCTATAGTCATATCATAACCGCTGTATTCATCTAAATAGCGAATAATCGAAATGCTAAATTCATCGTGGCATGATGGATGTTTAAGCAAAAGGTTTGCCATTCCATAAGGGCCGCGCAAGTGTGCAGCTGCGAGAATGCCAGAAACAGGGTAAGAGCATCTCAATTAGGCTTGACATAAAGGCTGGGAGGAATCTAATGTAGAGTCAATGAAACAAGAATTGAGAACTCGAATCATATAATCATTGTCCATACCAGTGCGTTTCATTTTTTGACGGAGACTACGTTTGTAAGTTTGTTCACGATTGAGGGCATTGAGAGCAATACGTCGTAAAAGAGCAAAATTCCGGGGACTATGGAAAGAGCGAATGCGACAAGAATCCTCAGCAAAAGTACAATCAAGTGTCCAGTGAGCTTGGTTTTCAATGCCCCAATGTTTGCGGATAGCTCGACCTAAAAGTTGAGCGTCACTGTGTAAAGAAGAGAGATAAAATTGAACTTCACGGGTAGTTTGATTCCAAAGACGACGCTCCCGGACAACCATCACAAGACTTTGGAGTCCTACCCAAAGCCGGGGTTGGTAAAGTTCACCAATGGCAGATACTGGAACAGACCAAACTTGACGAATTTCTGTGCGGTGATGTCCTTTTTCAATGCGTTGGTCATAACTGACATCAATGCCTTTCCAATCTTGTGCACAAGCCTGTTCAAACCATTGTTGGACTTGATGGTAGAGAGTGGGATGATTAGCCTTGAGTGCCAGAACATAATCGGCTTTTTGGTTGATAATCTTTTTGGCAATCTCAGTTTGAGTTCCCATTGCATCAATGGTGATGATAGCTCCTGTGATATCTAGTAACTCTAATAATGCGGGAATAGCTGTAATCTCATTCGATTTATCTTCCACTTTCATCTGTGCCAATACCAAATTTTGTTCGCTGGCCCAAGCACTAATCAAATGCAATGCTGATTGACCTTGATTTCGGTCGTAAGAACCCCTAATTGTCTTTCCGTCTATGGGAATTATCTCGCCTCCCATCTTTGTCACCAGGGTTTCTATCCATCTCAAGAAACAACGATTTAATTCTTCTGGGTTGATGAACTCAAATACTCGCCGAAATGTGTCATCGGAGGGTATTCCATTTGGTAATGCCAAGAACTCTTTTAACCACTGCTGCTTACTGATACCGTAATTCTCGATATCTTCCCACTAAGAGCGCTCCGGCTATGACTGCCAGAATTGCTATCACTAAAATATCTGTGAGTTGATGTTTTTTAGTTCGCTCTACTCTTGGGTCTTTGATGTCTTCAAAATGCTTGACTAAACTCTGTTGAATAGCTTCAATAGATGCTACTTGTCCAGGCGGCTTTGGCTGATGACGATTACTTTTCTTGACTTGACCAGATTTAGTTTTAAACCCCTCAGACATAAAGCTTAATTCCTTGAGTTATTCCTTAGGGAGCATTGAATTCTTCTCACTTATTTTGCTCTGATGTCAAGTACATTTTTTATCTAGTTATTTATGCTTATATTGTTTCTTTTGTCAAGTTCATGCTATACCAAATTAGATGAGCTTACCCTGCTTCATTAGACCGGGAAACGCTATATTACTCACTACTTATTACTCATTACTTTTTTCAATTATCGATATCTAAAAAAATACTTACACTTCAGCAATTTCCGAAAATCAGGTGTAAGTAATATAAGCAAAAAAAAACTGAGTCATTGTCTCAATAAATATTAGAGGAATTGGTCAAATGTTTGGAATTCCTTGGCATCGCCTACCTACACCATTAGCATTGTTAAAACTAGTTGGGTTTCGCAACAAATTAAGAGAAGAAAACCTCCACGATACTTCTCAATTACCTGATACAAATGAGCTTCCTCATCCTGACCCTAGTCCTGATGGTCGTCATTTGGTAGCGCGTACCCCAGATGGTAGTTTTAATGACCTGAAAAATCCAACAATGGGAATGGTTGGGACTCGTTTAGGGCGAAATGTTCCCCTGACAAAGGCCAATGTCGATCAAAAAAATCTTCTCAATCCTAATCCCCGCATTGTTAGCCAGAGATTGATGACGCGAGGTGAATTTATCCCAGCAACATCGTTGAATATTTTGGCGGCTGCTTGGATTCAGTTTCAAAACCATGACTGGTTTTCTCATGGAAACAATCAGCCAGATAAAAAAATAGTTATTCCCCTTGCAGAGGATGATACCTGGCCGCAAGAACATCGGCCGATGGCGATAAAAGAAACCTTAGTTGATCAAAGTCGCCCAGAAGGGAATAAAGCAGAACCCCCAACTTTTATTAATAAAGTGACTCATTGGTGGGATGGTTCGCAAATCTATGGGAATAATGCCGAACAGGTGCATGAATTGCGTTCTCATGTGGATGGCAAACTGACTATTGGCGATGATGGGCTATTGCCTGTAGATCCAGCAATTGGAGTTGATCGCACTGGCTTTAATGACAACTGGTGGATCGGCTTAAGTTTAATGCATACTCTGTTTGTCAAAGAGCATAACGCAATTTGCGATCGCCTCAAACAACTATACCCAGATTGGCGAGATGACGACCTCTACGACCATGCGCGATTGATTAACGCGGCATTGATGGCGAAAATTCATACAGTGGAATGGACTCCCGGTATTCTCGCCCATCCTGCTTTGCAAATTGCTATGAGTGCTAACTGGTGGGGTTTACTTGGTCAACACGTCAAGAATCTCTGGGGACGTGTTGGCGAAGGTGAGACACTGAGTGGAATTATTGGTTCACCAACGGATCACCATACAGCACCTTACTACATTACCGAAGAATTTGTGAGTGTTTATCGCTTACATCCCCTAATTCCCGACGAATTTGAATTTTATTCCCACAAAAATGGTGAATTGCGACGCACAGGCGACTTCTTTGAAGTAGCAGGTAAACGCGCTAGGGGAGTAGTAGAAGAAATCGGCATTCCAGATTTATTTTATTCCTTAGGAATCGCCCATCCTGGGGCAATTACCTTACACAATTACCCCAAAGCTTTACAAAAACTCATTCGCGACAACGGCGAAACCTTAGATTTAGCTGCTATTGATATTTTGCGCGATCGCGAACGTGGTGTACCCCGCTATAACGAATTTCGCGAAATCATCGGTCGTGGACGAGTCAAATCCTTTGAAGAGATTACCAGCAAGCCTGTCTGGGCGAAAGAACTACGCGAAGTCTACAACAACGATATCAACAGCGTCGATTTAGTTGTTGGCATGTTTGCCGAAGACTTACCAGCCGGCTTTGGCTTTAGCGATACAGCCTTTAGAGTATTTATCTTAATGGCTTCCCGCCGCTTAAAGAGCGATCGCTTCTTCACCAAAGACTACCGCGCCGAAATCTACACCCAATTCGGTCTCGACTGGATCGACAGTAATGGATTCTTATCCGTCCTCCGCCTTCACTATCCCACCCTAGCACCCGCCTTTTTTGGCATTAACAACGGCTTCGCCCCTTGGCGACGGGTTGGAATAGCGGGATATTAGGGAATGGGGCATGGGGCATTGGGCATGGAGAATTGGTAATTGGCATAATTATTCCCCTTTGTCCCCTTTCCCTTTCCCTTGTCACCCCTTGAGGAAATTTGCATTAAACTGTTTGAGTCAACAAAACCTTCTCCTGCAGCCCAGGGATTCCTTGAAGTGGGTGCGTGGCATCTAACAACGAATTCTATTTGTCGCCGTTCCCACCTTGAAGACCGCTCAGAATACCGATTGCAATCCCTACACCAAGTCCAATACCGATGTTGTCCGTTGCTACACCTATAGCAGTTCCGATACCTACGCCTAAGCCGATACCGAGATCAAGATTCATCTTGTTCATAGACTTTGTGATAGGAAAAGTGTGTTATTCATAATATTATTTATAGTATGAGAAGGACTCTGTCTAACTATTTATTATACGGAAACTTTCCGTATAATCTTTTATCAATCCTCACAGGGTAAGAGTGGTATAAGTTTTTACAGTTACATAGAAAATTCAAGTAATTCTTTGGGAATACTAAATCCAAACATTTTAAAGAAAGATTTAGGCTATGACTAGCACTCTTGTTGAGAATATTCCCGGATATAACATCAGCGAAGAACTCTATAATGGCTCCCGAACCCAAGTTTATCGAGGTTATCGAAAAGTTGATCAACAACCAGTAGTCGTTAAATTACTGAAAAATCCTTATCCTAGCTTTAACGAACTTTTGTTGTTTCGCAACCAGTACACAATTGCCAAAAATCTCAACTCCCCCCTGATAGTCCAAACCTACAGTCTAGAACCTTGCCAAAATGGTTATGCACTAGTTATGGAAGACTTCAGGGGGATTTCTCTTAAGGAGTGGAGAACTAGAGAAACCAAACAATCTTTAGAAGAATTTTTAGTGATAGCGATCGCTCTGTGCAACATCTTAGATTTACTCTACCACGAGCGCATTATTCATAAAGATATCAAACCCAGCAATATCTTAATAAATCCCGAAACCAAACAAATTAAATTAATTGACTTTAGTATTGCATCGCTCTTACCACGAGAAACCCAAAGCCTAGTTAATCCCAAAGTATTAGAAGGAACACTTGCTTATATATCTCCCGAACAAACAGGGAGAATGAACCGGGGAATTGACTACCGCACAGATTTTTATTCCCTGGGTGTGACTTTCTATGAATTGCTGACAAATGAGTTACCATTCCAGTCTCATGATGCGATGGAATTGGTACATTCTCATATTGCGAAAATTCCGCCACTCATACATGAAATTAATCCAGACATTCCCTTATGTATCTCAGAAATCGTCAGTAAATTGATGGCGAAAAATGCTGAAGATAGATATCAGAGTGCATTAGGATTGAAATTTGATTTAGAAAAATGTTTAATTCAGCTACAACAAACTTGTGAGATTCAAAGTTTTGAAATTGCGAGTAGGGATCTGTGCGATCGCTTCATCATCCCTGATAAACTTTATGGTAGAGAAACCGAAGTTCAAACCCTACTAGAAGTATTTGAAAGAGTTAGCCTTGGTGCAGCAGAAATGATGCTTGTTGCTGGTTTTTCTGGAATTGGGAAAACAGCCGTTGTTAACGAAGTGCATAAACCAATTGTCAGACAACGCGGATACTTTATCAAGGGTAAATATGACCAATTTCAACGCAATATTCCCTTTAGTGCATTTGTACAGGCATTTCGGGATTTAATGGCACAACTATTGACAGAAAGAGACTCTCAAATAGAAAAATGGAAAAATAAAATATTAGAAGCTGTTGGCGACAATGGACAAGTTATTATTGATGTTATTCCTGAACTAGAAGAAATTATTGGTAAACAACCACCAGCAATCGAATTATCAGGAGCAGCCGCAGAAAATCGCTTTAATTTATTATTTAAAAAATTCACCCAAGTCTTCACAACTAAAGAACATCCCTTAGTGATATTTTTAGATGACTTGCAATGGGCAGATTCGGCATCGCTGAAATTAATACAGCTATTAATGGCTGATACAAGCCATCTTTTCATCATTGGTGCGTACCGCGATAACGAAGTCACTCTAGCACATCCATTAATGTTGACTTTGAATGAAATTGCGAAATCACAAGCAAATATTAATACGATTACTTTAGAACCCCTGAGTCAAGAGCAAGTCAATAAGTTAGTAGCTAACACACTCAAATGTTCAGAAGATATAGCATGGCATCTTTCTGTATTGATTTATCAAAAAACTCAAGGAAATCCGTTTTTTGCCACACAGTTTCTTAAAGCATTACATCAAGATGGATTAATTCAATTTGATTTTGAGTTAGGCTTTTGGCAATGCAATTTATCAGAAGTGACGGCTCAAGCAGTTACAGATGACGTTGTAACTTTTATGAGTTTGCAACTGCAAAAATTACCGTTATCAACTCAAGATGTTTTGCAGTTAGCGGCTTGTATTGGCAACTCTTTTGATTTAGCAACTTTGGCGATCGTTTCGCAGCAATCAGAAATTGAGACGGCTGCGGCTTTGTGGAAAGCTTTGCAAGAAGGGTTGATTTTACCAATTGGTGATATTTATAAGTTTTATCAACAAGAGTCATTAGTCATTAGTCATTGGTCACTAGAGAACAGCGAACAAATGACCCTTACGGATTCGGCAGTTGCTTCAAGTCGGGGAACCCGCCCAACGCACTGCCTCACAAATGACCAAGGACAAATCACAGTTTCTTACAAATTCTTACACGATCGCATCCAGCAAGCCGCTTATTCCCTAATTCCTGACGACCAAAAACAGGCAACTCATTACCAAATCGGACAACTGCTATTGCAACAGATTTCCGCCCAAGCAAGAGAAGACCGGATTTTTGAAATCGTCAATCAATTAAATCACGGAATTGCTTTAATTACCCAATCAACAGAACGGGAAAAATTAGCTCGACTCAATTTAATTGCCTGTCGCAAAGCCAAAAGTTCGACCGCCTATCAAGCCGCGCGTGAATATACCGCCGTGGGATTATCTTTGTTGGGAGAGCAAGCTTGGCAACAACACTATGAAATGACCCTCGCTTTCCATGAATTAGCGGCAGAAGTGGCAATGCTGGGTGGTGATTTTGAGGCGATGGAACAGTTCATTAATATTGTCATTGAACAGGCCCATGACTTACTAGAAAAGGTCAATGTTTACCGCATTAGGATTCAAGCCAAGGTTTCCCAAATGCAATTTACTCAAGTATTGGGCATCGGCATCAATCTCTTACAACAATTGGGGATAACGATGACCGAATCACCCACAATGGCAGATATTCAGCAATCAATCCAAGAAATTAGCGAATTCATTGGCGACCAAAAAGTTGAAGATTTTGCCGATCTCCCTGTCATGACCGATGCCAAAAAAATAGCCATTACCCAGATTGCCAGTAGTATCATGGCAAGTGCTTACAGCTGTGGCTCTCTTTTGTATCCATTATTAACGACCTTGGTCGTCAAATTATCTCTGCGACACGGAAATATCTCTGTTTCTGCTACTAACTATGCTTGCTACAGCCTGGTTCTCTTGAATATCCAGAAAGATATAGATTTAGCTGCACAGTTTGGCCAGTTAGCATTGCATCTCGCTTCAAAATTCGATGATAAAGCACCGAAACCTGAAGTATTTTTACTACTAGGTGGTTATATTCTCCACCGAAACTATCACATCAAAGAAACCTTACTCCTTTTGAAGGAGGGCTACACGCTGGGGCTAGAGATTGGCAACCTTGAATATGCTGGATATTGTGTTCAAACTTGCTGCCGGAATGCTTTTTACTGCGGTCAACCCCTTGCTGAGTTGGAGCAAAATACACGCAATTACTATCATGCTTTAGTGCAATTGAAGCAGTTAGGATCGGCAAATGCCTGTCTGATCTATTGGCAAGCAATTTTCAATTTACTGGGTTTTGCAGAGCATCCCACTATTTTTTCTAGCTCTGCACTCCAAGAGACAGAATTTCTGCCTCTGCTGCGGTCTGCAAATGATTGGCATGGCTTATATATGTTTTACTCATATAAGTTGACCCTTGGCTTTTTATTTGGGGAAGTTGAGGCAGCAAACAACCTGGCGCTTGAGTGCAGAAACTATTTCATGGGAGGTGCAAGTACAGTTGGCGAACCTGCATTTTATTTCTATGATTCTTTGATTGCTCTAGCACAATTGACTCAACACTCAGGCGAAGTATCAACCGCATTAGAGCGAGTAGCAGAAAACCAAACTCTTTTACAGCACTGGGCGCACTATGCCCCAATGAATTATCAGCATAAGGTTGATTTGGTAGCAGCGGAAAAATGTCGAGTCTTAGGAAACAAAGCCGAAGCTAGTGAACTATATGATCGGGCAATATCTGGAGCTAAAGCCAATGAATATATCCAAGAAGAAGCACTGGCTAACGAATTGGCAGCAAAGTTCTACCTAGATTGGGGTAAACAGCGTATTGCCCTTGAGTACATGATTGAAGCTTATTATGGTTATGCGCGTTGGGGAGCAAAAGCCAAAGTCACTGACTTAGAAAAACGCTATCCCCAATTACTCGCCCCCATATTACAGCAAAGCCGTTCTGTTGTTTCAACTAACGAAACTATCTTCTCCTTGGGGAGTGTCACATCTACCAGTTCTAGCAGCAGTGTCTCAGATACTCTAGATTTAAAAGCTATTCTCAAAGTATCTCATACTATCTCTGGTGAAATCGAACTAGACAAACTGCTTTCATCGTTACTTTCCATCATCATCGAAAATGCTGGGGCTGATAAATGTGTATTAATGCTGTTGCGAGACAATAGCCTGCTAATTAAAGGTGCAATTACCCAGGGCACAAACCCAGTGGTATTACAGAGAATTCCTGTTGAAGAAAGTCAAGACATTCCCCACAAGCTGATTTACAAAGTCAAGCACAGTCAACAAACGGTTGTCTTGTTGGATGCAACCGCAGATACCACCTTAGCCAATGACCCCTATATTGTGCGTCAGCAGCCTCAAAGTATCTTGTGCAGCCCGATTTTGCATCAAGGTAAGTTAATGGGTATTTTATATCTGGAAAATAATTTAACCACAGGGGCATTCACAAGCGATCGCGTCGAAATACTGAATTTAATTTGCGCTCAAGCTGCCATTTCTCTAGAAAATGCCCGACTTTATGAATCTGCTCAGGAATATGCCCAAAAGTTAGAGCAATCTTTTGTCGAATTGAGCGCCAGTAATTCTCGCTTTCATAACTTGGTAGATAATGTTCCTGGGGTTGTTTCTCAATTTTGTGTGTCTGCTGATGGTGCAATATCTCTACTTTACATCAGTGCAAATTGTGATAAATTATACGAAATTCCCGCCTCCCAAGCGATCGCCAATGTGCAGACTATTCTTAATTTAGTGCATCCAGAAGATGATGCTACTTACCAGCAGTCGATTGCCGACTCTATGCAAACTTTGACTCCTTGGCAATGGACAGGTCGAATTGTTACACCTTCGGGAATTGTGAAGTGGATTCATGGGGAAGCTCGCATTCAAAAACTCGTTGATGGCCCAATTGTGTGGGACGGCTTATTGTTAGATATTAGTGAACGCAAACGAGCAGAACAAGAACTCCAACTTGCCCAATTACAAATTATCCAAAGTGAAAAAATGTCAGCTTTGGGTAATTTAGTCGCTGGTGTTGCCCATGAAATGAATAATCCTCTTGGTTTTATTGCTGCTACTCTCAAACAAACTAAACCCAATTTAGCTGACCTGACTGAACATCTTGAACTCTATCAAGCAGTTGTTGAAAATCCTGGTGATCAAATTCAAGACCATGCGGAGGAAATTGACTTAGAGTATCTTTTGGCAGACTTACCTAAAACAATCGATGCAATGGTCATGGCTTGCGACAGGTTGAAAAATATTAGCACTAGCTTGCGGACATTTTCTCGCGCTGACAAAGATTACAAAGTACAATTTAATTTACATGAAGGCATTGACAGCACAATTTTAATTCTCAAGCATCGCCTCAAAGCCAACGAACAACGCCCAGCCATTGAAGTAATTACTAATTATGGTGATTTACCTTTAGTCAATTGTTTTCCTGGACAATTAAATCAGGTATTTATGAATATTCTTGCCAATGCTATTGATGCTTTAGAAGAAGCAAGTATTAGTAAGAGTTTTGCAGAGATTAAAGCTCATCCTAACAGCATCACAATCACAACATCAATCATTGATCATCAATGCGGAAAAATATCAATTGCTGATAACGGCAAAGGCATGAGTGCAGAAGTCCAAGCAAAAATATTTGACCATTTATTTACTACCAAAGGAGTCGGTAAAGGTACGGGATTAGGATTAGCGATCGCCCGTCAAATTGTCGAAGAAAAACACGGTGGTAAAATCACAGTTAATTCTCTTCTGGGCGAGGGGACAGAGTTTATAATTTCTTTTCCTATCTAGGGTTATTGTTACGGAAGCTGCGTCCAGTGGCAAACGGCAACTACCACTTTTATCTCGGTGTACGTGGTCAGAGTTTTGTTTTTGTCGCTTGGGCATCGTGGTAGACCAAACTATTCGTTACCTATTTGATAATTGAATTTAGCTTGCGAAGGTTGCCCAATTTTTATTAAGTTATTCTCTCGTTACAATACTTTTTTATTGGACATTGTGGCTACTAAAAACTTGTTTGAAAATGATAATCAAATAGAGGGGAAGGAGGCGAGCGTTGCTCGCCTCCTTCCCCTCCACCCGCATACGATTATCATTTTCATTTGGTGTTTTTGAGTATTTTAACTGATTGACAAATGTGGAATTACCTTAACCTTTCACCGATGATCTTCTCATGAATATTTCATGCTTTGCTTCCAAGACAGCGACTTCTATTACGAAGACAAGGCTTTCAAAATCAGATTTAATTAATACTCATGTACTATCAACTGGCGATCGCATTGTGCCAGTTGCGTAAGTCCTATGGCTGTTGTTCACAATCTTCATGTTCTGGCTCGTATGTCCCACATTACACCAGAAAATTCGTCGCTCATTACTGTTTCATAGTCTTTTTAATTTGTCAATACTCTCTACTCGACCGGCGCTCTAGTATTCCAGTGAGATGGAGGAATCAGTGCAGAGGTTTTTAGTTGAAGGTTTACCTCGAACCAATAATGACCTAGAACAAGCTTTTAGTGTCTTACAACATCATCAACGTCGTTGTACTGGTCGTAAAGTCGCTGCTTCATCAATTGTAATTCGAGGAACAGTTCAGTTAGCTTCAGCTATAGAAGAAAGCACTTCATTGTTTTACAGCCCAGGATTTGGCTCTCTTTTGCGTTCAAAATTAGCAACAATTACGCCCTTATTTTTGTTACACAGTTTGGTTTTTTCCCGCCAATTTACTTAGCAAAAAATCTGAAATTTTTTTCCGAAAAGATACGGTTACATATTGTATTGACATCAATGTGACAATCAATCAAAAATGTAGCCAATGTTCTTAAATGGTAGAAAAGGTTTATTTTTCTTGATATTGGTACTAGTTAGCTGGACTAGCTATTCAATGAATTCGCTGGCATGGGCACAAACTGAAGTTAGCAATAATCAAGTATCTGCAACAAAAATAAATTTGACTTCAATGGAGAAAGATCCTCCAAGGCGCGGAACACCCCCAGGAAAAGAGGGAACGGGAAGCCGCGGTGACTGTATTCATCAGCAAGATAAACCGCCACTGACTCATATAGTAGGTGGTAATCAATCTCAGTTCTCTGTTCAGGATTATCCTACTATTTGGGTTTATCTTCCTTATATTGCCCCGGAAGTAACTAATGCAGAATTCTCCTTACAGGATGGAGATACTGAAGTGTATCGCGCTCGTCTAAATTTACCTAGCAAAGCTGGAATTATTGGTATTACTTTACCTGCAACAATTACAGCTTTAAAGGTTGATAAAAAGTATCGATGGTATTTTGACGTTAACTGTTCTCCTAATATCTCGTCTGATAATTCATCAACACATGATTCCATAACAGGAGTGATACAGAAGAAGTTAATATCAGTGGAACTTGAAAGAGATTTAAAAACAGCAAAAACTCCGTTGGACAAAATTTTTGTTTATGCCAAACATGATATTTGGTATGAAGCGATAACTGAACTAGCTCAATTACGTTTAAATGAGCCAAATAATGCTAGCTTTAAGAAAGCTTGGATTGAATTTTTAAATACTAAAATTTTCAGCTTAGGTAACATTTCTCAAGAACCAATTATTGAAAAAATAACTTTGCATCTTAGTGAATGATTATTACCCCTATTCCAAAAAATAATTACAGCCAATTGCCCACTAAAATAAATGCAGACCAATGGTAAGGGCGATTATAATCAGTGTCTGTAGATTGTTGCAAAAATGCAAGTTGAGTATTTCTTAAGGCTTCTGCTTTTGTAATTTGCCCACGATTCAGTTCTTGGTAAAACTTAATCATAAACTCAGCAGTAGAATCATCGTTAATCTGCCACAAACTAGCTATAGTAGTGCGGGCACCGGCTCGAATCGCTACTCCTGCTAATCCCAAAGCGGCTCGTTTATCCCCAGTTGCTGTTTCACAAGCACTAAGAATCAGTAATTCAATAGGATTAGCACTTCTTTGGTAATTCAAACGCAGTAAGTTATCTAAATCTTTGAGTTTGATGTGTTCGTTCCAGTCAAGAAGATAGGTTTGTTCGGGGTTAGAACTAAACTTACCATGAGTTGCCAAGTGAACGATATTGAAGGGTGTTATATTAATCTTGGTCTGAACATTTTTCTTGATAAATTCCTGATTTTCTAGCGTCTGATTGCGCCGAATATTCTCTTGAATTCCTGATAATTCTACTGCGACATTATCGAGCGCAGCTAATCCTTCTTTTTTAAAGCTAGGAGCGTCAGTTGCTCCGGCAATTAAGACGCTGAGTGCTTCCCTGTGTAAGGGTTTGGGTTCAAGTAGTTGCAATGAGGGGGTGACACTAACAGCATACCTTTCCACCAAATATCTTTGTCCATCATACAAAGCTGCCATTGGTAAATTCCGCAATGAACCATCAAGGACAAATACTAAGGTTTTAATCTGGCTTTGCTCTCGCGTTTTTGTGGTTTCGAGTTCCTCAGCAAAAGGTTGAATTAACCAGTCATATAACTGTTGTGATTCTTTTTTGATTTGGCCTAAACTGGTACTACGCTGCTTAAGAGAATTTTGCAGTTTTGAGACTGCTATATCGACTTGAGTTTCCGAAATATTGGCATGGGCATAGTGACGTAAATTATTCGAGCCTGGTAATTTAATAATTACTTCTAATCGGTTTAGTAAAATAATAGGATAAATAACGGCTGCTGATGGATCTAATTGGTCAATATTTACCTGTTTTGCCTGGGAACAAGCATCGCCAAAAAAGTTGTCTAATTCTGCTAGTTGCAGCGCTTCCATTACCTGACGAGCTTGAATGAGATAATCTCGACTTGGTTGTGGCGATCGCAAGAGTAAATCAACTAATTGCCGATATACTGGTTCTGCACTTTCTCTAAAGTCAAACTGCACTTCTGGATTGAGAGCAACTAAATCACTGCGTAAATCACTGAGATTTTTAAAAACTTCGGTATAATATTTAATAGCTTCATCAATCGCATTTTCTGCCAAAAGCGATCGCCCCATCTGCCATTGCCATTGATAGCTAATATCGGATGCATTAATTGATTGGGCAATGACTAAAGCAGACTGAGTATTTTTTCGGGCATTTTTCCCATCTCCAGCTTGTTCATACAGAGCGCCAAGAGTACCGAGTGCGTAAGATTCTGCTCGTTGATCGCCTAAATTTCTAGCTTGGGCAATTCCTGTTTCCAGAATTTTGATAATGTCTGCAAAATTGCTTTGTCCCGCCATTTTCAGTAAACTTTTGGCAAAATTGACCCGAGCATAAATAGATACTCGACTTGCGGGTAATTGATTAAGTTCTGCTTTGATTTGTGAAATTATTGGTGTAGCTAATGCCGATTGCTTGGTATCAATTACTACTGTCAGATAATTAAGTTGCGCTTGAATTTTGGTTGTGGGTAAAGTCGCTATCTCAATGGCTTGTTGATAGCGTTCTAAAGCTTTTTGCCTATATTGGTCAGAGCGTTGTGTATCTTTTAATTCTGCGCTTCTTTTGGCGATCGCTAATTCTGTATTTCCTAAATTGAGCAAAACTGTACTTTGTTCTGGGGGTAGGTGCAATTTTTGGGCAATAGCTAAACTCTGGGTTAAAATTTCGGCAGATTTGTCTAAATCGCCATTAAATCGGCGGATATTACCAAGATTCAGCAAGCCAGTGGCTTTGAGTGGAGAGTCTGGTTGTTGATAAAGCTGCTGTTCTAGTTGGGTTAGCAGTTTCTCGGCGCGGCGATACAGTCCCAAAGCTTGCAATGCTAAAGCTTGATTGATTTGGATACCGATAATACTAATGCGATCGCCAGATGAAACATAGAATTTTTCCGCTTTCTCCCAGATGGAAACAGCAGCTTCTGTTTGCCCCTGTGCCAATTGCCAATGCCCTAAACTATTCAATACTTGGGCACGAAGGCGATTGAACTCTTGATCAGACGGTAATTTCTCTAATAAATTCAAACTACTGTCAATTGTGGCCTTTGCTGCTTGCCAATTTCCCAATTTTTGCTGCACTAGCGACATTAAACTTAATGCTTGTGCTTGGTGTGGTATATCTGCGGAAGTTTGATAAATTTGCAGTGCTTGTTGTAAAAGTTGGGCAGCAGTTGAGAATTGCCCAGCATCATAATATTGTTTTGCAGATTGTATGAGCGATAAAGCTGATTTAGGTTGAATTTGGTTTGGCGGATTTTGGGCAATCACAGGTAATATTATCGGCATACCCAGGCTAAACATTAAACCGAAAATCCCTAGCAGAATTAATCTCACCAAACGTTTCATGAGTTCCCCCTTAGCATCTGACAATCTTGGGGATGTAACCAAGTCCCTTTAGGTGTCACTGCGACTGGTTGAGCCGTCAGTACCACATTACCATTTACATCTTTTACCAATCCTTGGGCTTCAACAATTTTTGTAGATGCTGTTGGTTGTTGGGGTGATGAGTTGGCTGTTGTTGCTTGAGTTGAAGTCTGCGGTAATATTGACCAATCTTCCCAAGCTGTATTTGCGCTGATGGTGTCGTATGGAGAAGGAGGTAAACCACCTCTACCAGTCATAATAAACTCGCTTCCTTGCGCTGCAACGCAGAGATTCTGGTTAATTAATCCAGAAACATCGACAATATTCAGTGGTAATTCTTCTACCCCTTTGCTGGGGTCAGTATCAGGTGTGTTGAGATTGATTTCACCATTTAATAGTGGGTTAGTTTGAGAAATAGCAGTAATGTCATTTGTGGGTAACTGGTTGGAGTCTAGTTTTGTGGGGTCAGTTGTTTGCAGCAACCCTTCGAGTTCTTGGCGACTGCGGGGTTGTATTCCAAAAATACCTGCAGCATTAATATTCACCTTGCCACCACTACCTTGAAAAGCATTGGCGGTGATGTCGCTGTTTTCGTTTGGGGCTGCGACTATAAAACCTTTGGGTGCATTGATGGTGATGTTACCACCATTGCCATTTTGTTGAGCAGTTCCAGCCGTTGCAGAGATTTGACTGTTACGACGTAGCAACAATAAATCCTGAAGTTGCAGTGTAATATTGCCACCATTCCCAGTTGTGGCTATGGTGTTGATGCTTGCTTGGTTGTCCAACTCAACGGAGCGAGCTGAGACTGTCAAACTTCCTGCTTCCCCCTCACCAAACATCCCAGTTAATATGCGTGCGCCATCTCGAACAATTAACTGCTTCGTTTCCACAGTTAAATTGCCACCATTACCTGTTGCTCCTGGATTGACTGAAGTCAATAAACCACTAAAGTCTCCCATCAGTTCCACCGACTCACGAGCCGAAACTTTCAAGTTACCTGCATTCCCCTCACCATTTGTCGCAGATGATATTAGTGCGCGATCGCGAAGGATTAACCGCCCTGTTTCCACAGTTAAATCGCCGCCATTACCGAGCGCGTTTGGATTGACTGAAGTAAATAAACCACTAAAGTCTCCTATCAGTTCTACAGATTCCCTAGCCAAAACTTTCAAGCTTCCCCCATTTCCGTTACCTAAGGTTCCAGCTCCTATCTGTGAGCCATCTCGAAGGATTAACCGTCCCGTTTCCACAGTTAAATTGCCCCCGTCACCTGTTGCGCCATCTTCGGAAGAAGTTAGTAAGGCACTGGAAAATTGATCATCTGCTGTCCTTCCAAGCAATTCCACGAACTCGCGAGCCGAAACTGTTAAGTTCCCTGCATTCCCCTCACCAAAAGTATTAGCTTGTATTTGTCCGCCATCTCGAACAATTAACTGCCCTGTTTCCACAGTTAAATTGCCCCCATTACCGATCGCCCCTTCTTCGACAGAAGTCGATATCAGCCCATCTCGAAAGCTCAACTGCTCCGTTTTCACAGTTAAATTTCCTCCGGCACCTGTGGCTCCCTGATAGACTTTGGTAAACAAAGCGCTAAAAGACTCACCATCAGGTGTTGCTCCTATAAGTTCTATGGATTCTGAAGTGGTGACATTTAATGTTCCTCCCGCTCCCGCTCCCAAAGTACTGGCTTCAATTTGAGAACCATCCCGTAAAGTTAACCTTCTTCCCTGGACTTGGATATCACCACCACCAGCGCCACTTGCATCTACTACCGCTCCACCTGATAGTTGAATGTCTCCAAAAGTTGGTACGTCTGAATATCCGAGAGCAAAACCAGAGTCTATTGAGGTTAAACTAACTATACCGGAGCCAGCAACACTACCTAATTCAATCCGTCCCCCGCCTGTCTTCAGAGTTCCACCTTCTAGGGTTAGATTACCGCCTACCAAAGCTAAGGTTTGATTTGGCTGCACACGCAAAGCAGTATTAGTATCAATAAGTTCAGACGTTGACCTTTGACCTTGACCATCCCCTTGCACCTGAATACTGCCTGTATTACCTGCAAATTGCAAGCCAATGGGAGCCGTTATTGTTAATAAGGGTTTAGTTTGGGATGCAGTGGCACTAAACTTTGTACTATCACCAAACTTAATCGCATTCGCTGTACTCCCTACAAACGAACCCCCAAGATCCAAGCGTGCATTCTGCCCAAAAATTATGCCGTTGGGATTGATTAAAAATAAATTGGCACTACCATTAACACCCAAGGTTCCCAAAATATTCGAGGGGTTGTTACCTGTAACTCGACTCAAGATATTATTTATCCCCCCAGGATTTGCGAAATATACTCGCTGTCCATCTTGGATATTAAATTCGCTAAAACTGTGAAACAGATTACTGCCGCGAATTGCCCCACCTTCAATTTGGTCTGCCGTAGCACCTTTAATATTGACATTGGGGGTAATAACTGAACGTTCCGCACCCAAAGTCTCATCGGGGGTGATTTGAGCAAGTGCGCTAGTGTGGGGAAGTGCGATACTAAGCATCGCTAATCCTCCCAAAAATGTCAACAACCTAGCTAAAGTTGCTATATTAACAGCACTATATCTACATACTAAAAAAGTGTTTTTATAGATGTTCATGACTTCCCTTCTGATTCTTAAATGAGACTCAAGGTTTTTTCATGTCTTCCCTTCTATTCATATGTTTCCAACCTTTTATACCTATAAATAACTAAACTAATTTCCACAGCCACTAAAGCTAAAGCTGATGAAAATAAAGGTATCCAACCTCCATTGAAAGTTATTAACCCCCAACAAATTGCATATAAAACACTTAAAGCTACGCCACTTCCTAATAAAAGTAGACGCAGTGAAATCAAACGCCAAGCTAGCAAAGCTCCGATTAAAGACCAACTCCAAATCCACATCATTTCCACTGGTTTTGACCAAGTCCAAATTAAGGGTCGCTGATCCAATACTGTACTCAGAATATGGCTAACCATATGTGCTTGGATTTCTACACCTGTCATAGTTTCAACGGGCAAAGAACCAGTACTGTAAGGTGTCCGCCAATTATGATCGTTAAAACTAGGGTCAATAGTGCCAATGAGAATAATGCGATTTTTCGCGAGTTCAGGATTAAATTGATTACTCAAAATTTGTTGCAATGTAACTGCTTCAGCAATTTGTTTGGAGGCGCGATAGTTGAGTAATATTTGATGACCGCTAGCATTAATATTGTAGTAACCGCCTGAATTTGCGATTAAGGTTTTAAATTTGATTTCTCCCAATTTTAAATAATTATCTGGCGTAAATTCTGTTTGAATACCGTTGGTTTCTAAGTAACTAACTGCTAGTTTCCAAGCAAAAGAATATTTGCTTTGACAAGGAGATGCAGCATCTACAGCTAATATTTGTCGGCGGAGAACACCATCGAAATCTAGTTCAACATTATTAAAGCCTTGAGCATGTTTTGATATTTCTGGAGGTGGTTTAATACCTGGGTTTCCATATCGACAAATAATAAAGAGATTGTTACTATCTTTAATTTTTTGAGCTAAATTTTTGTATTCTGCTCCTAAAGGCGATTCTCGATAAATATCTAAACCAATAGCTCGCGGTTTTGACTGTTCTAGTTTTGTGAGTAATTGTGTAAAAGCACGTTCAGATAAAGATGCCGCTTTGCGTTCTGCAATCGGTTGGGACTGAACATCTGCTTCTGTGATGGTAACTAATAATAACCGTGGATCTCTACCTTCATCAGGGCGCGATCGCATCAGTTGATCGTAAGCTTGCAGTTCCCATGTTTGTAAAAAGCCTAGGCTTCTCATGCCAATAATTATACAGGTGATAGTCAAACTGGTAACGGCGATTTTCCAAAATGGTAGTAAATTTTGGTAATTATTTTGATTATTTAACTGTTTTTCTAACCAATTTAAGTCAAAAACTGTTTTATATATATTATTTTTGACAACTAATTTGCTCTGATGTAATTTTACTAAGCCAGAAAGCCGTAGCTCTAAATACACATCAGCATTACTTGCAGCTATTTTTCCGTGCCTTGAAATTTTTTTATACAGTAATAGTAGGGATGTACTGGAACGGGAATTTCGCAAAATGCGATCGCGAATTGTCCGCAAATGCTCCGGTTCGTCCTGAGATTCCCAATTCTCAATGATGCGTTTTCTCACCAAATGCTTAATAGACTGGGGTGTTTGCACTCCCGATTCTTGAGAAATTAACCAACATAGTTTTTGAGTTAAAAATGGTTGTCCCCCAGTCCAATACAGTACTTCTTGCAAAACCGCTTCAGGATTGCTAACTTTGTTTACTAAACCCTGCATTAAACTCATACTTTCGTGCAGTTGAAACCCTTTTAATTCAATTGCTCGACCAATATTAAAGGGAGTTGCATTGTCATCTTGAATTAAATCTGTTGGTGTGGCTACACCTAATAATGCAAAAGTCAGTCTTTGATATTCTGGGTTGCTGGCTCTTTTATCGTAGCAGTGACGAATCAAAGCAAAAAATTCATCTGTAGGAAAGTTCAAACTCAAAACGCTATCAATTTCATCAATAAAAATCACAATTCTCTGCTGAATTTGCATCAACAATACATTTTCAATAAACCCACCCAATCGTTGTACAGGTGATAAATCTTCTCTTTCGCGCAACCAATTCCGGCGATTTACCTGTAGCTCAAATCCACTGATTAATTCTTGAATGATCCCACCATACCATTGCGATGCTGTAATTTGTTGGCTACCAATTCCGCTTAATTCAATTTCGACACAATGAATATTTTGTGTTTGGAGTTTGCACATTGTTCTAATTCGCAAGCTAGATTTACCCATTTGTCGGGAATTAAGAACATAGCAATATTCGCCAGCGAATATTGCATTGTACAGTTCGTAGTCTGCTTCCCGAACTATATAGGTAAGAGCGTCAGGGGGTAGGCTTCCTCCAGCTTGATATTTGTAGCTTAGTTGATGAGCAAAGCTTGGGGATTCTTCATTAGTCATTAGTGATGGATTATGGATAAGGCTATTAAGTATTTTGTCATTAGATCAATATGGATTTAGCAGTCCTCAATCATTTGTAAATACTCCTTTAATCTGACCTTTATCGACGAATAATTTCACAACTCTTACCCTGAATTTCTCACCAATTAGGTTAGATTGACATAAGAAAACCCAACACCAAAATCTAGGCTAAGCTTTCAAAATCCATGTTGGGTTGCGCTGCGCTTAAGCCAAACTACATCTGCTATATCTGCTGCTTATGAGAAATGCAGCTTATCTTCTACTTGTACTTAACTTTACATTATTATTAATTAGATTTTAACTCAAAAAACTAGAAATTATCTATTTAACTGAATTTAACTGAGTTTACCTGAATTCACCTGAACTCACTAAATTTAATTGCCTGAAAACGGAACCGATTTCGACTCAACTATGCAGCGAAATTATCGAACATACTATGAATCAGCAAGCAAAACAAACTTGCTGATTCAACAATTACAACTTTTGTCAAGGAGAAAAATTATGTCACAACAAGATATCATTCGCGCTTGGAAAGATAGAGAATATCGCGAAAGCCTGAGTGAAGAACAACGCTCTAATCTACCAGAAAATCCAGCAGGTATTGCTGAGTTATCAGATGAAGTTCTAGAAACTATTGCAGGCGGTAGAGGTGGTGACGGTGGTGGCGGTGGTACAGGATGCGGTACAGGTGGTAACTGCTCGAAATGTAACCCATGTAGTGCTCCAAAATAATAGTTAATGCTAGCCACTTACTTATCTAAATAGTGGATAGTTAAAAGTTTTTTCCTGGGAATATAAACCTTAACCGAATCTTTTAAAAATAAAATTATTAATATTTACAGGATTCGGTGCATATACCACAGGAAGTTAAGAGAAGTTATTATTACTTCTCTTCTCCTTTTATTTGTAGAGATTTAAAACTTTCTCTCTCACTATGCAGGAGTCAGTTAAGGTGAATCAAGAATACTTTCAAGCAGCTGCTTGGTATAGTGCGATGGATTTAAAGGAAAGGATTGCATCGCTCTTTGTTGGAGAAAATCAAATTCAAAATCAGCAGGTAAATCTGCATCTAGCTCAAAATCGGATGCAACGCTGGCGCAATCAAGAGCCTTTTTTGAAAAAATCTTTTTTTGCCGAACGTTTGGCAATGGATGGGATAGATGAAGAACAATTTTTATCCCTGCTGGGTGAACCCATTGCAGCAGTGCAGCAACGTTTTACTGAAAATCCGAACTGGTTAAAACAAATTGCCGAGGCATTTTCTGCTACTGCTGATTTTGAGCCATTTCATCTGCAAGATGCAACACAAAATGTAGAAACTAATTCATTTATATATTTAGTTGAACCGCTAATTTGTCAAGCTTTAAATCATTTAGATGCAGGTATCCAGAATCTTAGTCAAGAGTATTCAGAACTTCCCTTTGAACAGGAAACAGTTACAGAAATACTTTTGACAAATTTGATTATACAGTTACGTCAAATTTTAAACCGCACCCTAGTTTTAGAATTAAATGTAGCTCGACTGCTAGGATTACTTACAGGTGATACACCGCAAGAGCGATTTCACAGTTTTGGAGAGCGTTTACGCCAGCGAGATATTGCCCTTGCTATTTTGCAAGAATATCCGGTATTGGCTCGCCAAATTACTATTTGTATCAATCATTGGCTAACATTTAGTTTGGAATTTCTGCAACATTTATGTGCAGATTGGCAGAAAATTCAAGCTACATTTAGTCCTGAAGATGAACCTGGTTTACTAATAGATTTACAAGGCGGTGCTGGGGATAGTCATAAAAGTGGGCGTTCTGTTTTAATTGCTAAATTTAGTTCCGGCTTACAATTAGTCTATAAGCCAAGATCCTTGGCAGTAGATGTGCATTTTCAAGAACTTCTCATGTGGCTGAATGCCCGTGGTAATCATCCACCTTTTGGGATTTTAAAACTTATAGATGGTGGTGATTATGGTTGGGTTGAGTTTGTCAAACCCCAAACATGTCAAACAGAAGCAGAAATTCAGCGTTTTTATCAGCGTCAAGGAGGCTACCTAGCCTTACTTTATGCCTTGCAAGCGACTGATTTTCATTCAGAAAACTTAATTGCTGCTGGCGAACATCCAATTTTGGTTGACTTAGAAGCTTTGTTCCATCCCAAAATAGGTAAAACGAATGATTCCCAAGCCAATGTTGTGGTTAGCGATAAAATGGCTGACTCAGTTTTAGGTATAGGTTTACTACCGCAGCGTGTTTGGGGTAACAATCAGGCTGAAGGCATCGATTTGAGTGGTTTAGGCTCAAAACAAGGGCAACTTACGCCGCATCAACTGCCTTATTGGGAAGGTACGGGAACTGATGAGATGCGGCTAACACATAAGCGGCTGGAAATGCCAGCAGATGGGAATTTACCAACTTTGAATGGCGCTAATGTCAATTTACTCGACTATACAGCAGAAATTCTCACTGGATTTACCAATATTTATCAGTTACTCGTTAAATATCGAGCAGATTTACTGGCAAAATCAGGCCCGATCGCAGCTTTTGCGGAGGATGAAATTAGAGTTATCCTCAATCTCACCCGCAACTATAGTTTGTTGTTAGATGAAAGCTTTCATCCTGATCGCTTGCAAGATGCCTTAGAACGCGATCGCCATTTTGATTTACTTTGGCTTCAGGCACAGCATGAACCTTCATTAAAGCAAGTGCTACCTTTAGAGAGAGAAGACTTGTTGCGGGGTGATATTCCTCTATTTGTAACGCGTCCCAACTCGCGGCATATTTGGGGTAGTTCTGGGCAATGTATCCCTGATTTTCTAGAAGAAACCAGCATTGATACGGTGTACCGTCGCTTGGAAAAATTCAGCGATTGGGATATGGCACAACAGCAATGGTTTATCCGTGCTTCTTTAGCAACAGTGCATCTAGGATTATCTGACACTGCTTTTCCCAGCTACGCGATCGCAGAACCACAGACAACAGTTAACCGCGATCAAATCTTAGCGGCGGCTTGTGAAATTGGCGATCGCTTAGATTTTTTAGCAATACGTGGCGAAAAAGATGCTTCCTGGATTGGTTTGACATTCAAAGACGAGCGTCAATGGTCGCTAGTATCTTTAAGATTAGATTTATACGATGGTTTACCAGGAATAATTTTATTCTTAGCTCATCTAGGTGCTGTCACAGGCGAGCAACGTTATACAAATCTCGCCCAAGCAGCGCTGAGAACAATGCGCTACCTAGCGGAAAAGTTTCGCTCAGATATCAAATCTATTGGTGCTTTTGGGGGATGGGGAGGCATAATTTATACTTTCACTCATTTGGGTGTGTTGTGGGATCAACCAGAACTGTTAACTGAAACCCAAAAGATAGTTAACCATCTCCCCAATCTCATTGAGCAAGATGAGGAATTTGATATTATTAGCGGTGCAGCTGGATGTATTGTCAGCTTGTTAGGACTATATCGCCGTCAACCAAACGATAATACCCTGGCTGTCGCCATCCAATGTGGCAATCGGTTACTTGCTTGTGCCGAAAAAATGCCTCGTGGCATTGGTTGGAGATGGAAAAATCAGATGTTTGCAGAAAAACCACTCACAGGTTTTTCTCATGGTGTAGCTGGGATAGCTTTGGCGCTATTGGAGTTGGCATCAATCACAGGAGAACAGCGTTTTAGTAATGCAGCTAAAGCTGCTTTGGAATACGAGGACAGTCTTTTTCTGCCAAAAGTAGGAAATTGGTTAGATATACGCAATTTCAGCAATACAGTCTTAGCAGACAAAGACAATCAGCTTAGTTGTATGTGTGCTTGGTGTCACGGTGCTACAGGAATTGGTTTAGCGCGTCTACGTAGTCTGCCTTACCTTGATGACGCGAAAATTAGATCGGAAATCAACACAGCTTTGAAAACAACTGTAGCTGAGGGATTTGGGCAGAATCACTCACTTTGTCACGGTGATTTAGGTAACTTGGAATTGCTTTTGCAAGCTAGCCTCACTCTCAATCATCCCCAATGGCAACCTCAAGTTAATCGCTTTGCGGCAATTATTCTCGAAAGCATTAATCAACATGGTTGGCTTTGCGGCGTTCCTTCCGGCGTGGAAACTCCAGGTTTAATGACTGGATTGGCAGGTATTGGTTATGGATTGCTACGTTTAGCCGCGCCTGATCAAGTTCCTTCAGTTCTAGTTTTAGAACCGCCAAAGTAGGATGCGTTAGTAAAGCATCCTACATCTGAATTTACCTGAATTTAACTGAGTTTCACTCAATCACACTGAATCTAGCAATTTCAATATGCTGAAAATATCCCTGATTTAGACTCAACTATGGAATGAGTTTATTAGAGAAAATACAAATAAGCTGAAATAAGTGATTGTGATGATATTAGTCACCACAACTCTTTTTTAGCCCCAAGATGCATATAGTTTTATCTGAATTGACAGGTACTAAATACTTGTCGGTGCAGGGAAAAAAGGGGAATGGGAAAAGGGAAAGAAAAAACCTTTAACCTTTTCCCAAAAACCAACTTTGAACTTTGAATTCAAAGCTCTTAACCGAGTAGTATTGCTCCGGTACTTAGCGTTAAAACATGCTTCCTAACTACAGAATTAGGCAGGAGAAAAATTTTTCTTCTGCCTTTTCCCAAAAATCAAAGTGTACCAATAATTCCTGCTAAATCCAAATTAACTACGAACTACGAATTACTATTACTTGTAATCTTCGGAGATAAAAGATGAAATCTATATTAATTCACATTTTCAAACTTAAGAAACAGTACAGCCAATTGCCATTTTTTGATTTTTTACGGGATGAGAGTTTATCAGCACGTCAGCGTTTAGAATTTTATCCTTGTATGGCTCCTTTTATTATGAGCTTTGGTGACATGAATCGCTATGTTATGCGTCAAGAACCAACCTCAGACCCATATCAGGCTATGGTAAACGAACATTCCTATGAAGACGATCATCACTGGCCTTGGTATTTAGAAGACTATATCAAATTGGGCTTTGATCGCGAAAAAATTTCACCTACAGAATATTTAGAGTTTTTCTACAGCGATCGCACTGCCGTAAACCGGATGTTATCTCACAAACTAGCATCTTTAATTTATAGTTCATCTAGTATTGTCCGCCTAGCAATTATTGAAGCTATTGAAGAAACTGGGAACGTCTTATTTAAGTTAATGGGAAACCTCGCAGTCCAAATTGAACAAGAAATGGGGATTAATTTGCGTTACTGTGGAGAGTTCCATTTTAGTAAAGAATCTGGTCATGCGATGACAAGTGACCATACAATGCTGGCAAATATCGAAATGGATGAAAAAACACGGAATGAGGCAATTAAAAAAGTCAATTTGGTATTTGCTTTATTTAAAGAATGGACAGAAGAATTATTAGCTTATGCCTATGAAAACCTCAACTATGAGCATGAGACGATAGTTTCTCATCTCCAAGAAACCAAAGATTTTGATGTATAAGGTGTGAAATCTTTAGACTTCTGCGTTGTTTTTTCTCCCAAGCAGGTTTCACCAAAAAAAGCTTAAATATCATATCTGCATAACCGAAATACTATTGATTATGAAACATTATATAATTGCAACTAGTCTACTTTTTCTCACTCTCAGCGCTTGCAATCTGGACTCGGTAAAAGATTCTAAAGTTCAGCGTCTAGCAGATGAAAAAAATGTCAAAGAACTGATAGCCGCTTACATCCAAAAGTCTCCAACTTTTGGCACAGATCAAGCAGCAGAAGCATTAGGAAATCTAGGAGATAAGCAAGCTGTCGAACCTTTAATTGCAGTGCTAAATACTCCCGTGAAAGCCTCTGCATCTTCTGCAGAAATTAAAACTCATGCAGCAGCTGCGATCGCATTGGGAAAACTCAAAGATACCCGTGCAGTTAAGCCTTTAGTCGCTAATGTCAACCATCCCAGTTCCCGCATCGCCAACGCCGCTAAAACTGGGCTGAAAGATATCGCCACCACAAATCCTAAGATAGTTGATCAGGTGCTACCTGGCTTTAAAAAGGATGATCCTGCATCTGTAATTGCTATGGGTGCGATCGGTAAACCTGCACTAGAACCAATGCTATTGGCACTCAAGGAACCTGACGCAAGGACGAGGACGAATGCAGCTAGCGTATTGGCAGATATTGGCGATCCAAAAGCGATCGCACCATTAACCAAAAATTTAACTGATTGGGCATCTAGTCCAATGGTTGGTATAGCTTTAGAAAAACTCAATTGGCAACCTGTATCTGACGCAGATAAAGTGCATTTATTGATAGCTAAAAGCAAAGGGGAAGATTTACGCAACAATTGGGAAATGACGAAAAATGTTTTGCTCAAAGATTTAGAATCAAAAGAGCCACGGACGATATATTACGCCCTCTATTCTTTTATTAGTATTGGTGGCAAAGATACGACAGAAACATTGGTTAAAGTGTTGAAAGAACAAGGCAACAAAAACCTAGCTCTAGCCTACCTCAATTGTGGTGAATCCACACTAGAAAAAGCTGCTCAGGATTGGGCAACTGCTAGAGGGTATAGAGTGGTTAAAACTACCCAAAAAGACCAGCAGACAGTCAAATGGGGTTCATTTTAGAAATGTTGTGGAGTGGGCAAGATACTTGTCAAACGTTATTTATCTAGCAAACGGATGCGAAAATATTGACGATATAAATGGCAGCGAATCTCTACCAAATTACCAGAAAGTTTCACCAAACCCATACTTTGTAACTGATAAGCTAATATCGGCTCTAATAGTACAGGAATATTAGAATTAACAACTTTTTTGAAAGCAATTGCTAATTCTGGATGTGCTTGTAAATTCAACCAATGTTCACGTAAATGATGTGCATAAATCCCAGTTTCTGTAGTGCCTTCTGTTAATATCTTTTCTAGGGTAACATTGGGATGAGCTTTTAGGTAGGAAAAAGCCATTTCTAACAAATGAGGATGTCCTCCTACTAAATCCATTAAAGAATCTATGATATTTGTATCTAGATTAATATTAAGTTGATGTTGCTGGGCAAAATCTTGTACTTGCTCGCGGGTAAATTCCGTTAGTTCTAGAGGTAATCCCACATTAAAGGGGGATTGATTAATATTGAGTCGAATATAAACATCAGTAGAATGGATTAGTACCAATCGTAACTTCTTCCAAATTTTCCGACTTCTTGCCTTTTCATACCAAGAACGCAACAATCCAAAAAAATCTTCGTAAATTTCTGGATAGGGAAAGAGTAAATCAACATTATCTAAGCATAAAACCAGAGGGGTATCAATAGCAGCTAATAGATATTCTTCAAAGTAAGTAGTGCAACTTACTTTTGCTCCCATACCTTCTTCATCCCAATATTCATCTAGCTCACTAGATAATCCTATTTCTCGGCTAATATTACTACAAAACCAGCGCAGAAATTTATTTAGTTGAGTAAAATGGCTATTCCTATCTGCTAGTTCAAAGCTTAAAATAACGCTGCAATAACCTTTTATATTTAACTGATTGATAACATGGATTATCAATGATGTTTTACCCATCAAACTTGGAGCTTTAATTCTAATTAGAGAACCAGGTTGTAAAATTGTTTCATAACAAATGTTTTCTATATCGGTTCGTTTCACATAAATCTCATTACTACATTCTTTTAAAGATTCCTTCTGAAGTGATAAATTAACCTGAATTTGGTTACTGAGATTATTTGTTACTATTGCATTTTGTTCTTTAGCATCATGCTCCCTAATCAACTGTGTATTTAAATCTTGAGATATTAATTGTTCCCATTTGCGTTTGAGTGCTTCCCTAAAATTACTTTTTTTTACTTTCTCCCCTAAAGAATCACTTAGTATTTTCCAGAGTTTTGGTGCGACATCCTGGCTAATATAAGTAGTTGCATACTGATGTTTGGCAGCAATGTCATCATATTCTTCTCGCTGCCATGCTCCTTTAAGAACAATTATCTCAACATCTGTTAAATTTCTGTTAAATTTCTGAAAAATTACTTGATTTGCCACTTTTATGGACTCTTCTATGCCGAAAGATCTCATAAGAATATTTAAGTAAGTCGGCGTGAATATTTGTCATTGAGATAAGGCAATGATATGAATCAATTATAACCATTGCCTAATATTGATTTTAATATCATGGCTGGTAATTCGCTGATTGGATTTATGAAAATCGATGCAACTGTATTTGATAAAGTTCAACTAAACCTCATCCATCTTGAAACATGGAGTTTTTCAAGAAAATTATATTACTCTGTCTGAAGTGGCTGTAATTGAGAACGAAACAGGAATGCTCAAAGTAGAATGCGATCCTCTTTATGAAAGCTGAGCAAGATTGAGATGAAGAAGCATTCAAGCAATACTGCAAAGCCTACTAAATTTTGCCGTAGAGCAAGGTTATATAAAATTTAACCCCATTAGGGGATTAAAACACCGAACTTGTGACCGAGAAAAAGGCGAGCATAAAAGTGACGAAACAATCAGATATCTAACACCATCACAGCTAGAAATACTGTCAGTAGACCTAAAAGTTCTGCGATCGCGCACAGAAAGATACCTATAAAATTGATCATTGTCAAAAAAACCGTATTCTTAGATACATTCTTTGGAAAAACCCTTGAGCAAGTTTAAATAAGTAAAACTTTTGAGAAAGCTGTACATTTTTCTCGCTAACTTAATATCATGAGTGTTCGGAACGTCGATACATAAAGCAACAGCGGCTCCCGTCACCAAACTGAATGTCACACCAATTTTAGCAATTGGAAAGCCACATCCCTCTTTTTGACTACTAGTACCGCTTGCTTGCTCGTCTTTTTGAAAGTATTTCATGAACGAGTAAGCTTTTTCTACCTCCAAAAATTTTTTAGACCACTGTACATCATCCCGACCTAAGCGATCGCCTGACTCATACCATGACTCCGGTAGTGGGCATTAAAGCTGTAGCCCTTACTCCATATAGCTTAGAGCTTTTCTTAGTGCCATCCGATTTAGACACTAATGCTCAGAATTCACTTGCCATGTAATCACAATGAGTTCTACAAACGGTAAGACAACTATTAGCCGCGAAAAAGCTCCTAAAATGGCTTCCATCGTCCAGTTCTGACTCTGAACCTCCCAGATCATCCAAACAATGTTCACTCCAATCACCAACCAGGGTAGAATTACCGCTGAATTCCGTCTGCGATAGAAGCGGATCGTCCTCTCGCGCCAAAATGGGAAGGTGCTGAGGAGACAAAAAATGTAGGAGGTTCCTGCACTGATGAACAAGCTTCTTTGAAGACCCGAAGGCAGGTTTGGGTATCCAAGTGCGATCGCACTCAGGCAAACTCCGAGCGCGAGGTAAAGAAAAGTAAACAAGGTAAATCGTTTCATTATTTCTTCTCCGGTGAAGCTTATTCTCTGTACCACACACGCACACATTGAAAGCAATTGACTGTAACGCCCTGGCTGATCATCACTGGGTAGACCCCATTACTGACTGTCACGCCGTAGACACCATCACTTGTGCTTTTCAAACTATCTGGTAAAACAACAGTTTCAACATTGATCACCTGTATCGTTGTATTTTCAATCCACTGATTGACCTCACTCACAACCTCAGAGAAGGATTCATAATCGGAAGCTCCGCCGAAGGGCCCTCGTTCAGTAATCCGAGGCGCAAAATCTTTGCACTGAATCATTTGATTTACCACCTTAAAACTGTAGAGTTGAGCATCAATTCAAGTAGTGGGCAATGCCCACCATTTTTAAAACCTTTCACAGTAAAGTTTTGTGGGCAGTGCTAGCCCTACGATATCTATTCCAAAACTTAAGCCCACCTTGCCAGTAAACTGCTAAGAACAGAGGCAAAAACATGAAAGCTGATATGGGCTAACATTGCAGCATTAGTGCGAATATTGCCAAAAGAGCCAGCCAAATGCAATTCCCACACTGCCCAATACAAATAAAATCCCGAATTGTTTCAGAATTGCCATTGATTTAACCTCCAGATGATCCTTCCTATCAGCCCATGCCAGCAGCTACCATCACTGGAATTGTGGGCAAGTTGAAAACGACGTGAACAATAACAGCAGTCCAGACCGAGCCGCTGCGGCGGAAGACCTCGGCAGTGGCGAGACCAGCGACTACGGCTGCGGGAAAGACGATGTTGATGCCGTGACCAAGGGCAAAGATCACGGTGCTACCCACGACCCCGATGAACGAACCGTAGCGCAGCAGCGCGTTAGCGACGACACCCCGAAAGAGCAACTCCTCACCAAGAGGCGTGACGATTCCGAGGAACAACGCGGCTAAAACCAGGGATAGTACTCCGCCGCTGCCGCCCTCTGTGTACACACCCTGAACATTGTTGGTGTTCCCGGTGATCTGAATCCAGCCCAGAACTGCCAATCCCTTGAGTACGAAGGCAACCAGTCCGACTCCGATCGCGATGAGCAGCCAGCGTCTGGAAACTCGGCGCACGCCAAAGGCACTCACGGATCGAATCCGTAGTAGTGCTACCGCTGCAAACCCGGCAATCCCGGAGAGCGAGGTGAAGACCAATCCGTAGACCACGGGGTCAAGACCGAGCCGCTTGAGTTGCGAACCAACCCCGAATCCGACGATCTCGAAAACGACAAGACCCACAATGGTCTCAAGCCAGCCTGGACAGGAGACTTTGTTTGGTGCGAACGCGGCAGGGGGTTTCTGTGGGCGGTCAGAAGACACTTTAGACATGGTGATTAACCCTTTTGATACACTTGCTGATGGTTTTACGTACCGACGAGATCACCGACACCCCTTTCGGTGGCTCTGGGAAACGGGTTTGGATGCCTCGTCGCGTTTGAACACCTTGTAAGAGATCGCTAGGAACACAGGTATTGCAACCAGCACCGATAACGCCCCATAGGTCGCATGGTACTCGCTGACTGTGAACAGGGCTGGCGTGGTCACGACGGTTCCGGCTGCGTTGATCACGAGTATGCCGCCAATGTTGTTCGCGAAGTGTACGCCGATGGCAAGCTCAGTGGTTCCGTCAATCAACGAGATTATGGTCCACAGCAGACCCGGAACGAGGAAGTAGCTGAAAAAGACCGTGAGCCAACCGCCTGCGATCGCCTCCGGGTTGAGGAGGTGCGGCAGGGTGAATATGACGGCTGATACGAGCGCCAGAAAGATGCGGTTAGTCCAAACAATGCTCGCGCCCTGCACGATGTATCCGCGAAAGAAAAGCTCTTCAGTGGTGGTCTGGATCGCGGTGAGAACCAGTGCGATCGGCACGAAGCGCACGAATGTCGTGAGGTCGGAGTTGAAGGAGAAGGTGTCAGGGTAGAAGAGGTACTGTCCCAGCCCACCGATCAGGCAGTATGGCATGAACCACGCCACAAACCCGTGACCGACACGCCGCCAGCTAATTTTTTCCCGCGCCGTAATCAGCGTTCGGGGGTGGCGGCGGTGGATAAGGGTAACGGCGATGAGAACCCCCGCGAGAAAAAACGGGAAACCTAACATAACAAACAGGAACTTCCCAAAGGGATCAAGCACGGAGTAATCCGGCTGGCCGCTGAACGCGAACGCGACGAGTACGCTGGCGAGACTCCCGATAACCAGCCACGAAAAGAGTATGACCACCAATCCCAGAACATACCGCCACCCCCGATACTTGCCCCAATGGGCAGCCTCCACATAAGTCGCGTCTTTCACTTCCGTCCCGATTCCCTGCTTTCCTTTAGTTGCTTTGATCCTCATCTTTATCTCCTTTACCGGTGCGTGGATGTGTTACTTGGATCTGGTCGCTAGTTGCCTTTGCGATTGTTTTCAGGATTTGACGGGATTACCGAAGAGCGTTCCGGTAGCTCTGGGAAACGAGTTAAGATGCCTTATTGCGTTTGAACACCCAGAAAACGATTACCAGGAAAACAGGAATCAGCACGAGAGAGGTGATGTCATAGAATCTCGCATGGTACTCGCTGATGCTGAACAGGGCTGGCGTGGTGAAGAAGCTTCCAGACCAGTTGAACAAGAGAAAGTACGCGAGATTGTTGGCGAAGTGCGCGCCGATCGCAAGCTCGGTAGTGCCGTCGATCAATGAAACGACCGCATACAATAGACCTGTGCCGACGAAGTAGCCGAGGAACATCCCGATCCAGCCACCCTCCTGTGACTCTGGGTTGGTGGCGTGCGGCAGGGTGAAGATCACGGCTGAGACGATCGCCAGAAACACACGGTTCGACCAGATCAGGCTCGCACCCTGCACGATGTACCCGCGAAAGAAAAGCTCCTCGGTGGTCGTCTGGATTGCGGTGATAACTAGTGCCAAAGGCACGAAGAGCGCGAACGTCTTAAGGTCTGAGTTGAAGGAGAAGCTATTGGGGTAGAGGAGGTACTGCCCCAGCCCGCCGAGCAGAACCCACGGCACGAACCCAGCCACGAAGCCGTGACCGATGCGAGTCCAACTGATCCTCTCCCGCGCCGTCACGAGCGTTTGGGGATGACGCTGGTGGATCAGGGTGACGGCGATGAGAATTCCTGCGAGGAACACCGGAAAACCTGCCATGACCACGACAAAGCCCCCCACCCGACCGAATGCGGCGTAATCCAGCCGACCGAATGCTGCGACACCCTCTTTGCCGCCGAGCGCAAGCGCGACGAGCGCACTAACAAAGTTGGCGACGACCATCCAGGCAAAGAGGATGATCATCAGCCCCAGAACATACCGCCACCACCGATACTTACCCCACCCAGCAGCCTCGACGTAAGTCGTGTCTTTCACTTCCGTTCCGCTTCCCTGATGTCCTTGGGTTGCTTTAATCCTCATCTGTGTCTCCTTGATTTGTGCGTGGATGTAGTGCTTGGATCTGACCGCCAGTTACCTGGGAGGACGCTTACACTTTCCAGGGGAGCGGCGATCGATAAGGATTCTCCCGCATATCCAGCACTTCCCAAGTCACAGGGTTAACCTGTCCTGTAACGGGGATGTTGTAGCGTCGTTGTAAATCTCTCACCGCAGATTCTGTAATCGCGCCAAATGCACCATCAACAACCGCACCCCTCGGATTTCCCAACCTGACTCCAGCAGCATTTAAGAACCCATTATCTAAGAGAATTTGCTGCAACATTTGCACTCTTCTACCGCGATCGCCCCGTCTCAAGGTTGGCAATGTGAGATCCGTGTAGGCGGTTGCAACAAGAATAGGAGATTGTTGAGGTGGAGGGGTAGCGATCGCCGGATGCATTCGCAAAACCCCACCTACTCCCGTTATAACGATGATTGATAGAGTGGTTTTAGCAAACATCCCAGTGATTCTAGAAATTGAGCGTCGTGTTGTAGTTAATTTCATCAACTTTCTCCTGTTTGTCGCTATGAATAATTCGTATCGTGTTAGCGAACCTGTTTTGGGGTCATTCCAGTGAGGCGCTTAAGTTCAACAAAACAGACAAAAGCTAGTCATCACGCATTCGATAGCTTACTAGCATTAACAAACAAGTCATACCAATTCAAAATTCAAAATTAAGAATCTAGACAGGATAAAGCTTTGGGTCTGTGTATCTGTCGCATTCTTTTTTCAAATTGGTGTCAGATATGAATAGAGCTTAGTGACTTGCAGCAACAATGGCTGTTATCAACTCTGCCATTTTCCAGCGCCCACTATATCGAATGTTATTGATAAATAGGGCTGGAGTAGCCGTTATTCCACTCTTGCATCCACTTTCGATATCTTCATTGACACGATCGATATGCACTTGTTTAGACAACTCTTTAAGAAATTGAGGGATATCAAGCCCTAAATCATTGGCGTACTCTACAAGATAACCATTTTCTAACTTCTGTTGATAAACAAATAAAGTATCATGCATTGGCCAAAACTGTCCTTGGGCAGCGGCGGCTTCAGCGACTTCGGCGGCTCGTTGAGCATGAGGATGAATCTGTATTTGCGGAAAATGACGGAAGATAAAGCATAAATCATCTTCTCCAAAAGAAGCACTCAGTTCTTGTTTGATTCTTTGAATTATCCTGTAAACGTCCGCACTTCTAGAGCATTGATAGTCTCCATACATCACCAGCACGACCTTGGCACTCAGCACACCTTGCATCCAATCTTGAGTTGAAGGGGGTACAAGTAAGGAACTGTAGCTGCGATCGTCGTTCATTTTTTTATGTTTGCAGCCAGTATAGAAATTTGCAATTGACTTGCTCAATCCATTGACTGCATCTCTATTTGCATACATTCAATATAGGAAATTGCCTTCAAGCTGTCGTCTATAGCGAGTTAAAATTTTGACAGTATAAATTGATAGAGCAACCATGCCATCGTGGAGTAGAAGGCTGGTTATAACTCAAGTTAGAATCCCAATTCTATCGAAAGTACATCCTAATAAATTAACAATGCCGCGTTTAACGGCAACAATTACAGCTTGGGTGCGTTCGTCCTTGACGTTGCCGTAGGCATCGCTCACATCTAACTAGCAATAAGAAGCGTCTCCTACAACCAGGATGAGTACGATCCTGGTTGCAAAATGGCGGGTTTAGGCATTGATATTTGCTGGCTCCTGCACTTAGTCGCGATCGCTGGCACGATCGATCAGTGCGTTTGAGGGCAAGCTCGGATCAAGTACCTTGCGCGCACTGTCAACCCCTACAACGGGCAGTGTACCCGGATCAAGCATACCGAGTTGAACCAATACACTCGCCTGATCCCAGTAGAGGTGTTCGTGGGCTAGCTTGTCGTCACGAAACTGAACAATTACTACCAATGCCACTTCAACCCGTTTAAGAGTCGGAGCAATGCCAGGTAGCATCCAGTCCATCTGGATGGTATGAGTGAACTTAACTAGCATTTCATCGACGAGTTGATTGCTCCCGATCGTGCGCGAGACCGGAGTCAGCTCCATGTCCGGCGGCATCTGTGGAATGAAATACTTGGAATAAAACTCGCGCAGTGCCGGTTTCCCTACTCCCCCAATCATTACCGGAATGCCGTTAACGTAAGCATCCTCAACCATCGTGGCGAGGGTATCTTCAGTGTTGTGAGCGTCAAACTCAAGCCGCAGATGCTCATCCCAGAGTTCTTGCAAAAACTCCTGGGCTGGTGTCAGGTTGCTAGTTGCCTTTCCATTTGCTTGTTCGTCTACAGATTGCTGTTTGACCATGATTGGATTCTCCTAGTTCTATTTATTTAAAGTGTATTGAGTTCCAAGGCTCGACTTCTTTCAAATTCTTACAATGATTTGTCAGATTCTTGTGGAATTAACGAACCCGCTTTGGTGTCATTCCAGTAATTCGCTTAAACTATGGATTTGAGCGTTTGCGATCGCCCGCTTCCGTCCCCTTTGCATTTCTTTAGAGACAGCCTCTTACCGCTCTCAAGGAGCATGATTTGCCTGATTGGATGCACTTCTATTTGCATAAACTCAATATAGGAGATCGCCTTCAAGCTGTCGTCTATAGCAAGTTAAAATTTTTACAGTATAAATTGATAGAGCAACCATGCCATCGTGGAGTAGAAGGCTAGTTCTAACTCAAGTTAGAATCCCAATTCTATCGAAAGTACGCCTCTTGACACTCCCCGCACTAAAGTGACGGGGATTCTAGGTTCAATGACTCGCCGTTAGACGACAGGTTTGCACCAATCGCCCAAGAGGGCAAATCTCCCCCAGCGTGAGTTCCGGTATGCCCTACCGTACTGAGTCCTAGTCTCAAAATATTGATTGCTGCATTGATATCTCTATCTTCCACATATCCGCAATGAGGGCAAACATGAGTTCTAGTAGATAGAGATTTTTTCACTTTCTTGCCACAGCTAGAACAATTTTGGCTTGTGTGATGGGGAGGAACTGCAACAGTTGCCTTCCCATATTTGTAACCAAAATACTCTAACCATCTGCAGAAAGTGTACCAACCAGCATCACTAATTGATTTAGCTAGATGTCGATTCCGTGCCAACCCTTTCACATTTAAATCTTCATAGGCTACCAAATCGTGAGATTGGATGACGGAGTACGCTAATCTCTTGCAGTACTCTTTTCGTTGCCTACTTACCCTTAAATGTTTACGGGCATATCTATTTCTAGCTTTGTGGTAATTGTTCGATTGTCTCTGCTTGGCTTTCTTTCTTTCGCTGCTAAACTTCTTGGACTTCTTGCGGTTAGCACGGTTTAGTTGTTTCTCTGCTTTGCGATAAAACTGCGGGGATTGCTCAACATTGCCTTTATTGTCGGCAATGAAGTACTTTAATCCCAAATCAATACCTACTACTTGATTAGTGGGCTGACTTTCAATTTTGACGTTGACATCAATTGCAAATTGGGCGTAATACCCATCAGCACGACGCACTAGGCGCACTCGCTTAATTTGCTTGAGACAAAAGTAATTAAGGTCATAGGTTCCTTTTAATTTGAGAGTACCGATGCCCTTCTTGTCTGAGAAAGTTATAGCTTTTCTTGTTTCTGAAAGCTTCCATCCAGATGATTTGTATTCAACCGAACGGCAGTTTTTCTTGAACCTAGGAAAACCTTTTTTACCTTTAATCTTGCGCTTACAGTTATCGTAAAACCGAGCTATTGCACCCCAAGCACGTTCAGCAGCAGATTGTCTAGCCATTGAATTGAGTTCATCAGCAAAGGCGAATTCAGCAGCCAATACCGCGCAATACTTATTCAATGCGTACTTATCTACTTTTGAATCTTTGTTATCCATCCAGTAGCGCAAGCACTTGTTTTGAATGAATTGCGATGTGCGAATAGCTTCATCAATAGCGCGATATTGCCCGTCTTTCCCCTTGACTTTGAACTCGTAAACAATCATGGCTTTCTCCTGGAGGAGACGCTACGCGAACGACCAATTAACCACAATATTGTGCTAACACGCTCAGCATAAGACAGAGAAATAAATTTGTCCTGTTCGCTTATATCCCCCGATTAAAAATACGGGGATTTTACGCATCACGACTCATAAATTAACAATGCCGCGTTTAACGGCAACAATTACAGCTTGGGTGCGATCGCTAACATCCAATTTATTCAAAATTCGATTGACATGAGATTTGACAGTGCCTTCACCAATACTCAAAGCAGCTGCAATATCGGCATTGCTCATTCCCTGCGCCAGTGAGCGGAGTACTTCTAGTTCTCTTTCACTCAGTTCTGGATTGCTGAGGCGCTGTACCAACTTTGCTCCCACATCAGGCGGAATATACTTCTGACCCCGATGAACGGTACGAATAGCATTCAGAAGCTCGTCAGGTTCAGTTTCTTTCAACAGATATCCTTTTGCGCCTGCCTGCAATCCCCGATAAATATCTTCGTCACTATCATACGTGGTCAGTACAATAATCCGAGCAGATTTAGCAGTAGCACAAATTGCACCGATGGCGGCAACTCCTTCCACTTCAGGCATTCGCAGATCCATGAGCGTGACATCCGGTTGGTGTTCCCCAAATAGAGCGATCGCTTGTTCCCCATTTTCGGCTTGGGCAATCACCTGCATATCTGGGTCACGGTTAATAATAGTGGCTAATCCTTGCCGAAAAATAGCATGATCGTCTGCAATCAGAACCCGAATGGCTTGGCTCATTGTGATGCCTCCCGATCGACGGTAACAATCATCTCTGTTCCTTCTCCAGGTTGACTCCGAATCGTGAGTTGTGCGCCGATGCGCTCTGCCCGTTCGCTCATGCCTAGTAAGCCAAAACCAAGAGAGGCTGAAATACTCCCAACTCCAAAGCCCTGTCCATTGTCTCTCACGCGCAAGCAAAACTGATCGCGATCGTAGATTAGCTCCACTCGAATTTCATCAGCATTGGCGTGTCGAATCGCATTGGTTAAGGCTTCCTGCCCAATCCGCAGTAGATTACTCTCGACTTCAGTCGGCAGAGAATATACTGCACCCTCAATCTCATAATATAAAGTGGTATCCATTGCGGCAGTTCTGAGTTGAGCGACGAGACGATGTAGAGCGCTCTGTAGACTGCCTTCCTCCAAAAGCTGAGGACGGAGCGCTACTACCGATCGCCGCGCTTCAACCAGTCCAGTTCGCGCCAATTCTTTGATCAGGTCTAGGTGTGCCTCAGTTGCTTCTAAATCATCCGTTAACACCTGTTTTGCCGCTCCTACCTGAGCCAGAATGCCTGTAAACGCCTGAGCGAGTGTGTCGTGAATTTCACGCGCCATGCGGTTGCGTTCTTCCAAAATTGAGGCTGCTTCTGCTCGCTTTTGCAGCGTAATATCTCGCGCTATCCAAATCACCTGTTCGTGCCGAATCGGTGCAATGCGCGCTGAAAACCAGATTTCTCGTTCAGCTATCCACTGGCTGTATTCAACTGTGAGTACTTGTTGGGTTCTCAGCACCTGCTGAATGTAACTCAGGAATTCATCAGCTTGTTCCGTATCATAGAGTTGATGCAGTGTTTTACCAAAATACTCCTCTCTATGCAACTCTCCATAGGACGGATTCCCTTTGATTGCACAGATCAATTGTCCCTCACCATTGAAGATACACATTGGATCGGGAATAGCTGAAAAGAGCGCCCGTAGCTCTGCTTCAGAGGCTTGCAATGCTACTTCTGCCTGCTTAAGTTCGCTAATATCTGCAATCACCCCTTCGATGTAGTCATCGGCTGCATTCAAATAAGAAGAGAAAAGCCCCCAAAACAGTGTCCCATCTCGTTTTCGCATCTGTGTTTCAAAGCTTCGCACTTCCCCATCCCGCTTCATCACCTCAATGCCTTGTTCGCGATCGCTGGGATTGACCCAATAGCCTATAGTGTGTTCAATTCCAATAATCTCTTGGGGTGAATCAAAACCAAACAGATCGGCAAAGCGTTGATTGGCATTGAGAATTAAGCCATCATAGGTGCGGGTTCGGTAGATACCAACCTGTGAGTTTTCAAAAATAGTTCGGAACTTGGCTTCACTGCGTTGTAATGCCTCTTCTGCTTGTCTACGCTGGGTGGTGTCATTGCCAACCGATAAGATTTCAACGACATCTCCTTGTTCATTGAAGATGGCTTGATTTGACCAAACAACCCAAACTCGCCGACCGTCTCGACACAGGTTTTCACCCTCACCTTGCGGGTACGATTGAGGATTACGAAGTAAATCATGGACAAAGGGTTTGACATCGCGTCCAGAGATTTCGATGTCTGGAATGATTGTTTCAAATAAGGTTCGCCCTAAAATCTGATGTTCTTCATAGCCAAGAAGTTTTACCCCATAATCATTGATGTAGCGAATCCGTCCTTGCGGATCATAGCGAATGATCACGGAATTCGCGGTTTGTAGCAGGTTGCGATAATTTGCTTCACTTTGTCTCAATGCGGCTTCGGTTTGTTGACGTTCCGCGATCTCCTGCTGCAAAGCTTGAGTTTGCTCTTCTACCTTCCTTTCCAGTGTTTCGGAATAATTCGATAACCGTTCATATAACCGAGCATTCTCCAGTGAAATTGCTGCCTGAGCAATCAACAGTTTCAGGACTTGTAAGCGATCGCTAGTAAACACTCCGGTACTGAGATTGTTCTCCAGATAAAGTATGCCAATCAGCTGATTTTGCTTAAGAATGGGCATACACAGGAGCGATCGCGTTTGTTGGTTTTGAATATACCGATCAGTCAAAAAAGACGGTTCGCTAATTGCATCATCAAACACCAAAGTTTCAGATGTCCATTCTACTGATTGGATGACGGAGACAGGAATTGTTGCACAGCCAGCAACAGCGATCTTTTCCAGGTTACACTGTTTACTCCCACTGCACTGAGCCACAACAGTGAGCCGATCATCTTCCAGGAGAACCAGAGCGCCAGTTTCGGCTCCTGCATTTTCTATCACCACCTGCATCAACGTTGCAGTTAATTGATCGAGATGGATCATTTCTGAGATGGCTTGAGCCGCTTTCATCGCCGCAGCCAAATCGATCGCCGCAGTCGGATGACGGAGCGTTTCATCGGTCACGATTGAATGTGATTGCCGAACTAGGTTGGTGTTGAGGAGTTGTGGATAGCGTTTTTCTAAATCTTTAACTTTAGCGGTTGCGCCCCAGCGATCATAGCAATAGTGCGCCTCTTTCATGTAAATTTCAGCAATTTTTGACCGCCCTCGCGCCAGATAATGCTTTGCTGCTAATTCATAGGCGAGTGCTTCTTCCTGGATAAACTCATTTTCAGCAGCAAGAGCGATCGCTCGCTCGTAAAACTCTTCAGCCTCAAAAAATTGCCCTAAGACTCGCGCTTTTTCTGCCTCGACTAGATGAAATTTATGTAGATAATTCATGGGAGTGTGTTCTGCCCATTTCTGCATCTTTTCTTGGTTGATGTTAACACAATGTGAGCCAAGCTACTTTTTGGGAGTTTGAAGCATTGAGCGGTAGGCTCAAAAGCGCCAGAGAGTGATACAAACAGAATACAGGTAAAACTGTTATTGCTGTCACCTCTTCAAAATGTTGCCTTGCCACAACATCGGTTTGTACAGCTTGATTATATTCTCCAAATAACAATACTGTAGCCAAAACAATACCTTTGCCAAAATCAATACCGTTGCCAATTTACGAGGGTGGGTTGATGATGCTTTCACCATTAACTCGCTGTTATCTAATGTTTGGCAAAAACAATAAGTCCTAAAAATTCCCTCCAGGTTTCCCACAAGGATTTTTTTGGCCTATTGTCGCAGTATAAAGGGTTTGATCTGACAACCTCCCTTGTAAGCTGAACGCTTATATATGGGTCAAGTAGGCATTTTTGCCAAAATTTGTTTACCCTCTTATTTTGCAATACTGTAGCCAAAAAAAGAGTATAAAAAGAGGGCTGATGTAGTAGAGTTATAGTCTTCCAAAACAACAACTCGAAAGCCACACACAGCCCATGTTTGACATACTAGCACTTTTGCAATGCCTGCTACCAGAAATAAAAGTGACGACGATGCGGCAATTGAGCCAGATCATTATGGTGATGTTAGCCATGAGTGGGCGAGTAACGATGTTGGGAATTTCGCGTTGGACGCTTAGTGGTGGTAGTTATCGGTCGGTAATCAGATTCTTTCGTACAGTCATACCGTGGGCAACGGTGTTGTGGGTATTTTTTCGACGGCATTTGTTTTGCCCAAATGATGTTTATTTGTTGGCAGGAGACGAAGTAGTAATAAGCAAAGCCGGGAAAAAAACTTATGGATTAGATAGGTTCTTTTCCAGTCTAATAAGTAAACCAATATCGGGTCTTTCTTTTTTTACATTATCATTAGTCAGTGTTCAAAAAAGACACTCATTTCCGATTCAGATAGAACAGGTAATCAAGAGCGATGTAGAAAAAAGTATTGTCTCACCAAGCCCAGAAATAAAACCACAAGAAAAACGTGGGCGCGGACGACCAAAAGGAAGTAAGAACAAAAATAAACAGGAGGTGATTTTTACAGCTGAATTACTAAGAATTCAGAAGATGATTAATGAGCTATTTAAGTTAATAGCTAACTTTCTTCCTCTCACTTACTTAGTCGTAGATGGTCACTTTGGGAACAATAATGCTTTGCAGATGGCTAGGCAGGTAAAGTTACACATAATTTCCAAGTTGCGCCACGATTCTGCGTTATATATACCTTACCAACATTCTGACCCCAATCATCGTTCTCGTCGTAAATACGGTGATAAGCTGGACTGGCGTAATATTCCCCAGGAATATTTGCATCAAAGTAGTATTGAAGAAGATATCCAAACAGATACTTATCAATGCACTCTCCTTCACAAAGAATTTGCCCAGCCTCTGAATGTAGTGATTTTGGTAAGAACTAATCTGAAAACAGATGATCGCAGTCACATAATTTTGTTTTCTAGTGACCTAAGTTTATCATACGAGAAAATAATCGACTACTATAAACTGCGCTTCCAAATCGAATTTAATTTTCGTGATGCCAAACAATTTTGGGGATTGGAAGATTTCATGAACAGGGGTCAAACTGCTGTGACTAATGCTGTCAACCTTTCATTTTTTATGGTCAATTTATCTCATTATCTTCTAGCTCAGTTCCGTCAAGATAATCCTGGCTCTGGCATTGTTGATCTTCTGGCTTATTGTCGTGGTTTTCGATATGTTCGGGAAATGTTAAAAATGCTTCCAGAACCACCAGAGCCTATTTTATTATCCCAGATTTTTGCCAAGCTTACCTCTCTTGGTCGTATTCACAATGCTTCTACAGCCGTTGAACCCTCGTAATTTGGCTACAGTATTGTTTACCACAGAATATTACTATTTTGGAGATGTCTATTGTTAGCTTATGGGGATGCTATTTTTACGTCACAGATGGATGGCCTGTTTACGCTAGTTTCATTAACCCAGGAGACCATATTATTAGCAAAACATATATGACAAGAGTAGAAGGAGAAAATACACGTTTACGCCATTATCTGGCACGTCTACATCGCAAAACATTATGTTACTCCAAATCTGTAGATATGCTTAAGTCCTCAATTAAATTGTTACTACATTATCTTAAGTATAGAGAAATACCTGTATTTAGGTGATTCATCCCGCATTTATGCAACGCCCCAAATTCTTTTGAACAACAAAAAAACGGAGGTGGTAAATAACCACCTCCTTGGCAAATTACAGCTTGGATAATTAGAAATGCTCTGCGAACAGGCTAACTGCTGCTGACAAATATCGTCAAGGCTACTCCTAAAATAATTACCCCGCCACCCAGTATAAATGACCAGAAACGATGGTAACTATTGACAACCGTACCATTCTCACTTTGAAGCTGAATCAAATCCATCCAAGGCGCAACGCCGCGACGGAACCAGCCCACAGCCTCAACTTGTTCGCCCAGTAAGCTTTGAACTCGCTTCATCCCAAACAAGAAATTCCCAATAGGGCCGAAGCGTGAGGCGTAGTGCAGATATAACATTCCACTACGGTCTTGAATTTTTAAATCAGAACCAAATTTATAACCAGCATCACCACGCCCAATCAATTGTCCTTCGAGTTTTGCGGGTTGTCCGCGCAAGGGGCTGGCGTAAGGGTCTGACATGAGAGTCAGAATATCGGTATCTGCTGCTTGTTTATAGTCGGGGAACATCACCAAAGCTTTGATCAAAATTCCTACGCCTAAGCCGATGAGTGGTGCGCCAAATATCAAACCAGAATGGGAAGAACTAGACAACACAATCACGCCTAAAACTAAGCCAGCTAAAAAGCCGATAGTTTCCGCACCATACAACACTACATCTAAGAAGAAATTACCGTAAAGCCTACTTCTATTGAGACTCTTTCCTTCCCCAATGACTCGCCCCATATCAAACTCAGTGGGTAAACCCAACTGTTCTGCATAGGTGCTAAGGGCGCGAACTCGTTTACCAGTTAGCGGGTGAGTAGAGTTTAACTCCATCCACCAACCCCAGGGGTTAAACATATCCCACAAAAAGACGCGACCAATTTTTTGCGGGTCGGAAGCAATGCGGTAGGCGGTTCCTGTGGAAGTGGCGGCTTTGGGGTCATAAATACCCAAGGCGCGGGTTCCTTCAATCAAACGACTCGGTTCTTTTGTCCTTTGACCTTCTTCTAGTATCCCGTAAGCAATTTTGACCAAAGCACGAGATAAACCATTGGGGTTACCAGTGGTTTCCGCAGCAAAGTGGTCAGCAAAGTATTCTCTGGTACGGGAGAGATACAGTAGCAAGTATGTACCAACAATATAGAAAATATAGGCAACAAGGGCAGCAGTCTGCATCGCGTCTTTGATTTTACTATCGCCGCCGCCACGACCAAACCTACTAGCTGTGCTGTAAATTAAGTAGCAAATTTGCACTAAGGTAGAAGCTACTGTCATCACTGCAAAGTCCCAGTGAACAATATGCCCTAATTCATGGGCGTAAACAGTAGCAACTTCATCATCATCTAAATATGTGAACAGCCCCTGACTGACGACTAACCGGGCGCTGTTAGGCAATGAGCCATAAGTAAAAGCCGTAGGGTTTTGGTCGTTGATAATACCCAGTCGTGGGGTTTTGAGGTTCTTCTGTTGACAGACTTGCTGAATCACTCTCGCTGTTTCTGGACTGAGGCTTTCTACTTCCGCCAACTCTACCCAGCGAGTTTGATAAAGCCAACTTTGGGTTAAGTCCATCAAATAAGGCGACAGGAAAAACGCAGCCAGATTAAAAACTAAAGTGATGGTAATAGCGATCGCTAATCCTTGTACTGGATTATCGCTACCTAAAATAAATACTAAGCTCAAGCCTAAAGCTAATACCATCCCAAACAACAAGGTAATGGTAACACCAGAAGCTAAAGCCAGACTTCCACCCACACCACCCATTGCTAATTTGACACCAGCCGCCGCACGTCCGGCTGGTGGTGCAGTTCTGGGTTGTGTAACTGGTGCTTGCGGGAGAGTTTGACGCGCTTGTTCAGCCCAACTCCGCACCTGAGGATTATCACTCATCATTAGCCGTTGACACAGGATTGAAGCTTTTTCAATCTGTCCTGTGCCTTGATAAGCTTTCATCAGCCACATTTGTGCTGAAAGATAATCTGAAGAATTTTGGTCTACAGCATTCCGGCTGACTTGTTCCAAGATTTCAACAGCTTCGGAATAACGTCCTTGGTTAAAGGCATCTAATCCTGATTGCAATGACATAGTATCTCCTTAGTAAAGGAGTAGTAATTGATCGATCAATACTCATAGATCCAGGATTCGTCATTGCCATTTCGTAAAACTTAAAAAGGGGACTGGGGATTAGGGATTGGGGACTGGGAATTGGGAATTAAATATAGTTGTGAGGATTGCTGGTTGTGGGTTGGTGATGCGATCGCCTAATGTGCAGGACAAGTAATAATGCATCCTTGGGGCCATATCGATAGCAAGTCTTCTCTTACCCAACCACTCGCATTATTTGGGAACTTGACACGATACCAACGATATTCACCTGCATTTTGGTAGGAATCTTCCACTGTCACCAAATCACCTGACAGCGCACTGTGCAGCACTTTGCTGTTTAAGCTATGAGAGGAACGCACGTTAATTTTATATCCACGCTCCCCAACTATAGTTGCATAACGCTTCTTGCTTGGCTGAAACTTAACTAAATCTCCTCGTATCCAACCGTTTGCTGTTCCTTCCACTGTTGGCTGCACATAGTACCAGTAATCGCCATCATCGCCATAGGTAATGTTTAAAACCTCTACATTACTGCCCAATGGTAAGACTTCTTCTACAGAGGCTGTTAAAGATGCACTAGTTCGCAAATTACTGTCAGTCGTCAAGGTTGCCGGACGAGCCATTGCAGGCAATACTGTATTCATTAATGCGCCAACAGTTAAAAATCCCACCGTTAGCTTTTTGATTAAACTCATAAATTCTCCACAAGATATTCGATAACCAAAGAATAAAATCGAACCCGCAAGCCAAGTTCACTAAATATAAATACAGAGAAAATCAGAACTTTTCCGAAAAAGCGAGTCTTCTTGAAGAGGTGTTTATCCCGGTTAATCAAAAATCTTCAGGACTTACGCAACTGGTACACTAATCCTCTGGCATAAGAGTCAAGAGTCAAGAGTCAAAGGTCAAAATTTAGGTTTTTTGGACTCTTGACATTTGACCCTGGACAAAACTACTTGCGTAAGTCCTAATCTTATTTGGAGAATAATGAGTTTCTCCCTTTGATAGGGAAAAAGGGAAAAGGGAAACAATTTTTCAACCCCTCCCCATTCCCCATTCCCCATTCCCCATTCCCCATTCCCTAGTCCCCAGTCCCCAGTCCCCAACCCTATCCAGGCCGCTGCTCAGTCAAAACCTGATAAGCATAATTAAAATCATCAGTAGTGATTCTGATATCTGCGGGTACTGTTTGCCCTTGGGAACGGAAACGGCGAATTGCTTCTACAGCCGCTTGATTACACAGCAATGTTAAGTCTGCACCATTCCAGCCTTTGGTCATCTCTGCCCAATATTCCAAATCCACATCTTGCAGAGGTCGGCCTTGGCTATGAACTTTCAAGATTGACAGACGGCTGCTGAGATCTGGTAGATCTACTTTCATTTGTAAATCTAAGCGTCCAGCACGTAATAAAGCTGGATCTAGAGCATCAGGTCTATTGGTGGCACCAATTACTAAGATAGTAGTTCCCACTTGTAAACCATCTAATTCAGTGAGTAATTGACCAACTACGCGATCGCTTACTCCAGAATCACCATTGTAGCTGCCTCTGGCTGGGGCTAAGGTATCAATTTCATCAATGAATACTACGCAGGGGTCTGCTTGTCTGGCTTTGGCAAATAATTCCCGTACTGCTTGTTCACTGGCTCCTACCCAACGGCTAAGTAATTCTGGGCCGTTGACACCAATAAAGTTGGCTCTGGCTTGGGAAGCAACAGCTTTGGCTAATAAGGTTTTACCAGTCCCCGGAGGCCCCCACAGTAATATGCCTTTGGGCGCTAGGGCTTTGGTTTGCAGATACAGTTCTGGATACAGTAACGCTCCCTCTACTGATTCGCGCAGGGTTTGTTTAATTGATTCCAAACCACCGATATCTTCCCAAGCTATATGGGGAACTTCAACTTCTACACTCCGCAGTACCGCAGGTTTGATTTCCTTCAGGGCTTGTAAAAAGTCTGACTGGTTAACAGTCATATTTTCTGGAACTTTTTCCTCAATCGAAGGAACATGACGACGTAACGCAGTATAAGCAGCTTTTTGACAAACAGCTTTTAAGTCAGCCCCCACAAATCCCACTGCTCTTTCAGCAATGAAATCCAGGTCAACTGTCCCATCTAAAGGCATTGCGCGGGTGAGAATTTGCAAAATCTCTTTACGCCCGTTACAGTCGGGAATGCGGAACTGAACTTCCCGGTCAAATCTTCCTGGGCGGCGTAAAGCTGGATCAAGATGGTCGGGGCGATTTGTCGCGGCTAGGACAATTACACCTTGGCTGTGGGAGAAACCATCCATTAAACTCAATAGTTGCGCTACCAGGCGTTTTTCAACTTCCCCTTCTACAGCGCTACGGTCTGGAGCTAAACTATCAATTTCATCAATAAAGATAATACAGGGAGCATTTTTAGCAGCTTTCTCAAAAATTCCCCGTAGTCTTTGCTCGGCTTCACCGTAATATTTACTGATGACTTCTGGCCCAACGAGGGCGATATAGTTAACACCGAGTTCTTCAGCTAAGGCGCGGGCGGTGAGAGTTTTACCTGTCCCCGGAGGCCCAACTAACAATACACCCCTGGTAGGTTCTAGGCCCAGCTTTGCTAATAAATCGGGACGTTTTAAAGGAATAGCAATCAGTTCTTTGAGTTCTTTGAGAACTTCACTCAATCCACCCACATCTTTGAGGCTATAACCTGAAGGTGCATCAGGTGGAATCACAGATTCAGAACTTCCGCCATTACCGCCACCGCCACTGCTACCACCACCACCAGAATTAGCCGGAGGTTGAGTGCGGAAGCGACTAGTACCAACATCATTCGCCATATTATTGGGGCGTGGCACATTCCCATAACGAGGAATACTGCTCATCGGACGAGAGTTTATTTGCACATCTGTTTTAATCTCGCCCTTTTCTACTTTTTCTTCTAGAGTTTTTACTAACTCTAAGAATTGCTCAAATCCCTTAAATAACTCACTCATAAAATACCTCAGATAGTTGACTTAAAAAATCCCAATTTTTTCTAGCATTTAGCTGTTATTGGCAATTAATTCTTCAAATTCAAATAACAGATGTGCTGCACATTGAACTCTCACCACCGGCTCTACAGAACGTGGTAAATTCGGTAAGCGGATAATTGTTTGTTCGGGAAACAAACTGCCATCAATTTCCGCTTGTGAACTGTAGCGATTTTGCACCACATAAGGTTGATTAACTCCCATCTTTTTCAAAGATTCTGTTAATCTAATATGTTCAGCAATAATTGCCGCTTCTGCCTGAATTACACCAATAAATTGTGTATCTCGGGGATTTTTTAACTTCTTTTGTGCCTGTACAACTTGTTGCCGTAAACCCCGTAACCGCCCAATTACATCTACATGACCCAAAACATTTTGATATTTCATCCACAGCTTAAATATCCAGGTTAACCAATCTCCTAAAGCTGATGGCATTTCCAAAAAGCGCAGGAGATGGCCTGTAGGTGCTGTATCTAAAATAATTAAATCTGCTTGGTTACTATCTAATAAATCCATCACAGTGACCAGAGATAATATCTCATCAATACCAGGTAAAGCTTGAGACATAATCTGCCGCCAAGCTTCTGGTAAGTAAGCAACATTCACTGTGGAATCTGTTTGCGAGCCTTCCCCACTAATCATATCTGCTAATTCCCACAGATAATCTGAACGGAATTTGTCGATAACTTTAGTTTCATCAACTTCCTGTCCGCTCAAATTCGCAGTTAGCATTACAGGCTCATGACCTAAAGTTTGCCCAAAAGCATCTCCTAAAGAATGAGCCGGATCTATAGAAATTACTCGAATTTTTTTATGGGGATAATGCTGAGCACAAGCCCAAGCTATAGCGGCTGCGACTGTGGTTTTACCTACACCTCCTTTACCACCCACAATAATTAGTTGACATCCTTGAGCCAAAAAATCAGCAAAATTAGGCAAGATTTTATTTGGCCATTGAATTATTGGTGGTGGTGCAATTTCAACATGGTCGATGATTTGAATTTGGGCAGCTAAACTATCTAACAACAAACTACCTAAGGGAGGTGCTTGTTGTTGAGGTACGATGAATACAGGTTTTTCAGGCGCTATCTGTAAGTATTTGTTGAGCAAATTTTGCTGTTCGGCATAACGGTCTGTTTCTAATTCATCATCTGTCAAACAACGATTGACAAATAATCCTGCATAGGGAACTTCTAAATCTTTTAAACTAGCTAAAAAGCGCTCAGTTTCTAACAAACACATGGGTTCTGAAACTGCGACTACTAGACAGCCAGTAAATTTCTCATCTTGCAGTAAGCGTCTGCCTTCTGCTAATTGAAACTTCATCTCAACCAAGAAGCGATCAACATCATCTTCTGTGTAATTACCCGTGAAGCTTTTGGTAATCACTCGATGCTTTTCTTGGAATAATTCAAAGGAATTTAAAATAACATCTAAAAAATCTTTTAATCGTAATAAATTTAATGTATGCCCAGAAGGAGCCATATCAAGAACTACCCGATCCACCTGCTTTTCTGAAAGTAGGCGTTGGATTTCTAGCAAACCCATGAGTTCGTTTAAACCCGGCCAATTTAAATCCCAAACTGGCGCTAAGTCTTCACCGTCTGCTAAACTGCCTCTCTCAACTAATAATTCTAAAAAACGGCTATACTTTGCTTTAAATTCCAACAGCAGCTTTTGGGCATCTAATGCTTGCACGCTCAAATTAGGCAAATCGGCTAAGGGTAAAGCTGTGTCGTTCACCTCTGAAAGTAAGACATCGCCTAAAGAATGTGCTGGATCTGTAGAAAGTAACAAAATTCTTTCTTGAGGAAATTTCTTAGCCCAATAACGTGCAAAACTGCAAGAGATGGTGGTTTTACCAACCCCACCTTTGCCGCTGAACATGACTAAATTAAGTAAGTCGTAGTGGTTCATCATAAACCTAGAAATTTATAGCAAAGCTGGTAAATAATAGTTAAACAAAGTGATAAGGAGGTAATCCTTCTCCTAAGCAAAAATCCCAACGGGGGCAAGCATCTTGCCAAGTTAAAAATTGTTCTAAAAACAAAGGTTTATCTTCATGGGCAACTAAAAAGTAAACCCTAAGTTCTTCGCCTTTATCTTGAACAATCACGGCAGATTGATAAATTTCGGTGATGAGATTAATCAGGCTGGATTTTTCATCAGCCTGTGCAATCATGAAAAATTTTTGATTTTCAAAATGCTGTTTTTTGGCTAAGAAATAATCTCTACCTCCACCTACAGGGGATTTTAAAGGTTCTTGAAAAATCCGAGGTAGGAGTTTTAAATTATATTCAGTTTTCCGCTGAATATAAGCTAATTTTGCATGATACTCTTCAGCATGAGATTCTATATGTTTAAGCAAGCTAACTGAAGAAGCAAAAGAAGTACCAAAACGCAAAGGTAACACAGTGGTTTGTTGAAATAGCTCACGAATAATGCGATCGTGAGCTAAAACCATTTTGATAACTTGTTCATCGTTATTTTGCACTGATTCTAAAGATATTCCTGGTTCAATAACCGCTGAAATACCAGAGCTATGAATCAAGAATAATTTACCAGCATTACCCTCTGGTAAATGTAAGGGAATATCGGGAGTTTTAAAAAAAGCATAAGTGTAGATATTTAATGATTCCATGCTGGTAACCAAATCAAATTGAGTGAGATTTTTATTTGTTTTTAGTGCATTCATACTGACACAAACTAAAGAAATATTAAATATATTTTTATCCTTTACAATCCGATTTTCTTGGTTATAATACAATCAATTGTTCAGGTAAATTAAATGAAAAATCTTCGTAATCGCGGCACAATTAGACCTAAAGTAACTACTATGCCTCGTAGTAAATCTGAAGCTTCTAGTCAATTAGAACTCTATAAACTTGTAACAGAACAGCAAAGAATTAAGCAGGAATTACATTTTATAGAACAGCGCACAACCATTTTAAAACAGCGTTTGAATACTCTAAAAGACCAGATAGCAGAAACAGAACAAAATATTAATAAATTACGCCAATCTGACCATAGACATCCAAATTTACCCAAGCGTCCTAATATCTTTTTTGAAACTAACAATTACCAAGCTTTTGAAATTGAATATTAACCTTCAAATTTTTCAGTAGTTAGCTAATATTAGAACTAGTAACATTAAATTATTAACCCGCAAATGCGGGTTTTTAATTTAATTATCTATAAAAGTAATTGGCTAATAATTTTAGGGCGATAATACTAGATTTTCATTATCCTCATATTTTTTATTGCCCCGGAATACTTCTGCCAGTACTTTATCTTCTTCCTCTTCAGTAATGAAATAAGTTGGCGCTAATTCTTCTTCTTCCTCCTCTTCTTCTAAAGATTCAGCTTCTAAACGGGCTTTTTCTTCTTCCAAAGCTTGAATTCTCAGCAGAAGTTCTTCTTCTTGCTCCTCAAAGTCCTCTTCAGAAATTTCGCCAATATCAAAAGAAAGTTGCAGGCTGAGTAATTGTTTATGTAAATTCTCCTGCGCGTCAAATTCTGTTTCAGTACGCTCTTGAATTTGTTCGCCAATCCACATCAGCCCACTAATTGGCCCCATCACAGGAAATAGTAAAATTTTGCCAAGCATAATCATCACCTCCGATTAAGAAATCTGAGCAAATGTATAAGGTGCAGTAAAATTGTTGTAGCGAATACGTAAGCGATCGCCAAATTGTTTGTCTATAGCTTCCACACGTTGGCTAAATAAAGCTTCCTGATCCCAAGGGATGAGAAAAGCAGCGTTGTAGATCATTTCTTCCATCATCGGTTCGCTTTCTACAACTTCTTCTGCCAAGGGTTTGAGTTCATCAAAGAAAGTTTTAATTACATCTGCTTTACGCTGCTGTAAATTACTTTCAATTAACTGCCCAATTTCAATTACTTCCTCCATACTCAAATTTTTACCTTCCATCTGGTCGCGCTTTTGCTTCAAGTCGGGATTAGACTGCATCATTGCTTGTAATTCCGCTTTGGTATCCCACAAAATCTTGACACTGACTTCGCGTTTACCTGCTAATTTTTGAAACAAATCTCGCAACTGTCGCTCACATGGTTGGATTAGTTGTGAAATTACTGTTTCCCAATTTTTCACAACTAATCCAAACCGCAGAGGTAGCAGAGTCCGAAATCCCTCTTGCATTGCTTGTTCTAAAACTTTTTCATGGCTGATTAAATTCCGCCGTGAAGCTAAATATTTTTCTTGTTTAGCATCTGAGTATAAAAAGGTAAAACCTTCAATTACTTGGCTATGAACAGGTTGGGAATCTAATCCTTTCAGGCTAGCTGTCGAGGGAATTGGATCAGAAAAAATACCGTACAAATAAAGACCAGCATCCATAAAAAATTACTTTCTATTTAAAGGTTTTGAGGTTAAAACTAACCGCAATTTAGCGTGAATTAAATTGAGTTGAGCAACGCCTAAATCTAGTTCTCCATCTACCACAACTCCGGTGTTTAATAGACGGTCTAACAGTTCTAGTACAGACGGAGTGTTTCCAGTTTCACCGGGATAATAAGATCCAGCAGCAGGTAAAAGACTACCAAGCTCTCCTAAATGGATATTTAAATCTGCTGGATCAATCTCAAAAATCTGACATAAATTTAAAACTTGTTCCTCTAACTTTTGCAAACTTTCTGCAGCTCGCTCTAAGTCAGATTCACTAAGGCACTCCTCTTCCATCCGTCGGATTACTTGAGCTTCCATCAGCTGACGGATTAGTTCCACTACAGTTAAGAGTAAAGGAACTAAGCCAGCTTGGTTATTAGCTTTAGAATTGGTAGCTAGCAAATCGTGGGAATTTTCAGCTGGAGTGCAAACCATTGCCATGATGCCACCTTTTGTTAATTGTTTTGCAGCGCTTGAATTGTTGGGATGTAAGTCTACTTAGCCTATGCATTAGGCTGATTCATGGGCAATGGCACATTTTCTGCATCGCTTTGGCCATTATCTTCAGCATTGACTGGAAATAGCTCAGGGTTGTTTATCTTAGCAGCAGTTAGCGAACGTAACTGTGCTTCTAAACTTTCCAATCGCTGCTGAAGCTGTTGGTTTTCCTCAACTAAACGTTGAGATTTGCTACTGAGGTAAGGGTCATTTTCCCACCAATTAATGCCCAACTCTTTGGCTTTATCAACGGAGGAAATTAATAAGCGGATACGGATATGCAGCAGTTCGGTAGAGGCGATAGATACAGAAATATCACCAGCAATCACAATTCCTTTATCTAAAACCCGCTCGAGAATATCTGCTAAGGTAGAACCTTGAGTAGATGTAGTAATCGCTCGACTGGAGTTAGATTGAGAACGTGTTGGCAGGATGGGTGTAGTAGTCACGATGAATTAAACTCTTGAATGAAATTAACCACAGTCTTGATTGAGTACTAAGCTTTATTTGAGGAAAACATTAGTTGGGTTGGTCGCTTAATAAGCTTTCGTCTAGTGTCACTGGTTCTGCGATCGCATCTGTTTGTGGTTCTGCTTCACCAACTATTTCGGCCTCTGCCACATCATAGGGATCGCTATCATCAACTGGCTCTACTGGTTTTACTTGTACGTGGTTGAGCAATTCCAGAAACAGTGTTGTAGCATCACTTGCAGATAAATTGGTGCGATTAAATAAAACATCTGCACAAATTTCTCTAAAATCTGCATTTTCAGGTGTGACTAAAATTTCATGTTCTGCACACACTTTTGCAACCATCAAACAAGACCGCAATCCAGAAGTTTTTTCAGCACCAGTCGCCGCACGGAATGCTTTTACTAAGCGTGCAATTAACTGTGCATATTCGCGATGAATACCTGTTTTATGAGTTAAGATTTCAATCTGAGTTTGCTCATCTGGTTCCGGCATATTAATAGTTACTAACCGATCCATCAAAGCATCTTGAGTGGAGTGAACTCCACAGTATTCTTCTGGATTGGAGGTAAAAATAGCCCGGAATTTGGGGTGAACGTGTAAATATTCTGGCTGATTACTGCTAGGCGGAAGAGTGAGAATTTTTTCTTCTAAGGCAGATAGTAAAACGTTATTTACTTCTGGACGTGAACGGTTAAACTCGTCGTAGACTAAGGTTAAACCTTCCCGACAAGCTAATGTTAAGCGAGAATCAACCCAATTTTGTTTGAGTTCATCTTCAACTTTCAGAACGTTGTGAATGTAATTGTCTAATAATTTTTTATGTGTATAGCCAGATTCGCTGCCGATTAAATCAGAACTTTTAAATTCGTCATCTCCGAAAATCAACATGATTGGTCTATCTAGACAATTAGCTAAATGCATAGCTAAGGTCGTTTTACCTGTCCCAGCTGGCCCGCGTAAATGAATAGCAAATCCTGAAGTGAGATAACGTAACGCCCGAATTGCTATTTTCTCAATAGCGGGTGTGACTACAAACTGACCAGGACGGACTCGGAGGACAGCTCTTTTTTTATGATTTTCGGTATTAGTCATAAGTTAATGATGTGGGAAGAGAACTTTGCAAAAAAAACACAACATTCGATGCCTAAATGACATCAATGTGGTATTATGGGGATAGAAACTATAAATAAAGCTCTATCGATTGTTGTTACCATCAATATTCGTTAGAGTTATTTATTGTTCACTGGTGGAAACGAGATACAGGTTGTTAGTTTTTTTTTACTGAAGCCTTGTAATCAGTGGCAATATGTGTTATTTAAGTTTCGTGCTAAAACTCATTGTTGAATTTGACTACCCCCTGGTCTTACCAGTTTTTACCTGTAAGATTAGGGGGTTTTACTATTTAGCCCCATTCTTCAACAGATAAAATCTATTAGTTGGGAGCATTAATAAACGACTAGAGTGTGCCAAAGCCAAAAACGCTAGCAAACAAATCCTGACGGAATTGATGTAGCTGTTCTCTTTGCTCTTGAGCTTGCGCCTTTCTGTCTTTAGCTGTGTCGGCTAAAAATTCGTTGGTTGTTTGCTCAAGGTTTTGATGGAATTCGCGCAGTTGTCGAGCTTGCTCTTGAGCTTGCGCCATTCTTTCTTTAGCTGTTTCTGACAAAAACTCTTGGGTGTTTTCTGCCATTTCCTTATGGAATTGGAACAGATCTTCAGCTTGCTGTTTGGCCTTAGCCATTCTTTCTTTAGCTGTCTCTGTTAAAAACTCCTCGCTGTCTTTTTCCAGATCCTTATGGAACTGATGCAGATTTTCAGCTTGCTCTTTAGCTTGCGCTGTTCTTTGTGCTGTGGTCACGGACAAGAATTCTTGAGTATCTTTAAATAGTTGAGTTACTTCCTCTGCTATTCCCCGATGCTCTTGCCGGATTCTGATCATTAAAGGAGTCATGATTTTCTCCGCAATCATACTAAAATCACTGTGAATCAACCACATTTTCTGGATGACTGAATCTCCAGTAAATGTGGTTCAAGCAATATCTGCCTTTTTCCTGTTATCCTGGGATAAATCTTGTGAGAAATATCTTTGGATAATGAGAGAAAAGCAGTATAAATATCAGAACTGCTGAGTTAGCAATTCTGATATTATGGACTCTGCTTAATGATTAAGCAGGCATAGCAGCAGATTGAGTTAGACCAACAGCTTCTGCATACTTCAAGTATGTTTCAACGGAAGCGATAACGATCCGAGCTTCAATAGCAAGTAGTTCAATACCAACTAAAGAAACACGTACCCAAGCATCTACAACGATACCTTTGTCTAAAATACGGTCGATAACTTCTGCCAAGCTAGAGGAGGAATTAGTCTTTTCAACTGCCATATGATTGCACCTTAACCTATTGTTGTTTGTTGAGATTATCTGGACGACTTGTTAACATGAGAATTAGATCAGCGCTAATTCTCATGTTTTCTATTTACTTAATAATTAAGCAGGCATAGCTGCAGATTGAGTTAGACCAACAGCTTCTGCATATTTCAAATATGTTTCAACAGAAGCGATAACGATCCGAGCTTCAATAGCAAGTAATTCAATACCAACTAGAGATACACGTACCCAAGCATCTACAACGATACCTTTGTCTAAGATACGATCAATAACTTCTGCCAAGCTTGAAGAGGAATTAGTTTTTTCGACTGCCATAAATTTGAACCTTAACTCATTGTTGTTGTTTTTCGGATTGATTTCTCAATCACTAAAACAATACTATTAACACCAGATTGAAATGTAAAGAGAATTACAACCAAAATACTGTAAACAAATATAACAACGTTTAAGAAGATACAACATAAATACTTACAGATGTTTAACTTGTATATTGTCAAAACGCTGATGATATTTGAGTTGTATGTGTTAAATCCTCTATTGTTTGTTTTGTATTATTTTGTCTTGTTACAAAACTCAGAATAAAAATCTAGAGTTAAAAAAGAACCCTTATTATAAGGCACAATTACGTACTAATTTCGGTAAAACTACGGATACAAAATAGTCACTTACATGAAATAGGATGATTGCAACAAATATCTTTGTCTAGAAACCATGTATAAGGAAGCAAATACAGATCCAGTTCGACAAGAAGCTTTAGCAGGCTTAATTGCTCATTTAGTGCAACAAGGACATCAACCTCAATACGCGCAATTGATGGCAACTTCAATTATTTTTCAGACAGATCTAGATTTAAGAAATGCTCAGATTGCTAGCCTTTTGACCTGGCTGCAACAAGAACATAATGATATCTATTCTGCTGCTGTTGACGTAGTTGAACAAACTCGCGAGCAATTTGAACAGCGTGTTCAACATGGTTGAAGTTATCAACTTTAGATTTTGGATTTTGTGTTTTTGATTTTTAATTTTCGATTGACAATCAAACTAAACTTCGTGAGTAACTTGGTTGAATTATGCAAACCAAAATCTAAATAATGGTGAATATAGCCAATTTATGTATTGGGATCAAAATTGAGTAAACTTCACGTAGACTTTTGATAATTGGAGATGAAAATAAGCAATTTATAGTCATTTTCCATTGTGTGTAACTTATATCATTTGTGGGGGTACAACATTGTTGTGCCCCCACCATTTTTGGTGGTATTAAATTGAAAATCTTGCTTCTGTGGCTTTAGTCTCTAGACATGAAAATTGCTCATCCTGATTCAAAAGTCTTGCCGAAAAACATGAACTAAGGTTGGTAGGATAGGGAAAAGACAAAGATTGTGGCCGTACTGGAAAGTTGTTGTTTGCTATGACTATTGTTGACATTGCTTCTCCTTTGATGGGAATTGCTCAAAAAACCCGCTCTGCTGCTAGTAAGTTGGCTGTTCTCTCCTCTGAGGTGAAAAATCAAGCTATCGAAGCGATCGCCCAAGCTTTAGAATCAGCAAGAGCAGAAATCTTGCAAGCCAATATCGCTGATTGTGAAGCCGCCACTGCTGATGGAATTGCCAAACCACTTTATAAACGCTTGCAGTTGGATGAGCATAAATTGAGAGATGCGATCGCGGGAGTCAGAGATGTTGGTAAACTAGCCGATCCAGTCGGGAAAGTCCAAATTCATCGCGAAATTGACACAGGCTTAATTCTCAAGCGGATTACTTGTCCCTTAGGAGTTTTGGGCATTATTTTTGAAGCACGTCCCGAAGCCGCAATTCAAATTGTCTCTTTAGCAATCAAGTCAGGTAATGGCGTAATCCTCAAAGGTGGTAAAGAAGCCATCCACTCTTGTGAGGCGATAGTCAAAGCAATTAAGCAAGGCTTATCTCACACTGCTGTCAACCCCGATGTCGTGCAGTTGTTGACAACGAGAGAACAAACTATTGAACTTTTGCAGTTAGATAAATATGTGGATTTGATTATTCCCAGAGGTTCTAATTCGTTTGTGCGGTTTGTGCAGGACAATACCCGCATTCCCGTACTTGGTCATGCAGATGGCATTTGTCATCTATATATAGATAAAGGCGCTGATATTACCAAAGCAGTTACCATTGCTGTTGATGCCAAAACCCAATACCCCGCAGCTTGTAATGCTATTGAAACCTTGCTAGTTCATGCCAGCATAGCCGCAGAGTATCTACCACAGCTAGCCACAGCCATGCAAGCCAATCATGTGGAATTAAGAGGTGATGAACGCACCGCTAAAATTTTGCATCATCTTACCGCTACTACAGCACAAGACTGGGAAACAGAATACAGCGATTTGATTTTGGCAATTAAAATTGTAGATTCCATCGAAGATGCGATCGCCCATATTAATGAATATGGTTCTCGCCATACAGAAGCGATCGTCACCGAAGATTTAGCAGCAGCAGAAACTTTCTTAGGATTAGTGAATGCAGCTGGAGTTTATCACAACTGTTCCACCCGCTTTGCTGATGGTTTCCGCTACGGCTTTGGTGCCGAAGTTGGTATTAGTACTCAACAAATGCCCCCAAGAGGCCCTGTTGGCTTAGAAGGGTTAGTCACCTACAAATATCAAATGACAGGCGACGGTCATATTGTAGCGAGCTACACTGGCGCAAATGCTAAGTCATTTACCCATCGGAATTTAATTTAAAGTCAAGGGTCAAAAGTCAAGGGTCAAAGGTCAAAGGTCAAAGGGAACAGGACTATTGTTATTATTTTTTTACCCATTACCCATTACCCATTACCCATTACCCATTACCCATTACCCAATCCCCAATCCCCAATCCCCAATCCCCAATCCCCAATCACTTCCTATGCAACGTATCCTCTGCACCAGTGTAACCAGTTGCTACCCAAAGAATAGCTCTAGCGCCATCGCGGAGAGATTTTTCTAGTGGTTCAGGTGATGTTTTAGAAGGAACTGGTATTGTTTTAAACTCAATACCGCGACTACCTAAAACAATCTCACCAATCACGCTAGCCCGACGCATATGGAAATCGGACGTAATCAAATAGACGCTCTTGATTCCGTGTGCTTGCAAATCATCAACCAGCGTAGTAAAATTAGTAACTGTATCTACTGCTTCGTAATCCAAGTGTAAGCGTTCAGGATCTATTCCTGCCTTGGAAAACACCTTTTGTGTAGATCTAGGTGGACTGCCACCACTGATCCAAATAGGTAAATTTGGATGCCTCTTAGCAAAATCTGCTGTAAACTTTTCTCGCTCTAGATTCTTCGTTGAACCGCCTAACACTAAGACTGCTTGCGGTTCCACCATTTGGCTTTTGACTTCTTTATATCCCAACCACATTAACAGCGGGAGGGTAAACGCCATAAACCGAAAAGATTTACCTGTAAACAATAGCTTATTCAAGGCTCTAATACTTCGTTTACTGATTCCAAGTTTTCTTTGAATAAAAGAAAAACAATAATTATCTAAGTTAGTAGAGTTATAAAAAAATCTTACCAAATATAAATTTGGGGATTTTTCCCTGAAAACTCATGGAATGCAAGTTAGATGAATGTGATTTAACCTCTTGACTGTAAAAGTAGAAGCTAAAAACCCTGATTTCTACCTTACTCCTCTCTCGGCTCCTAGTCTAGAGAGACTAAGGGAGAAAGTTTACTAAACTTATTTCTTTCTAAAGGGGTTTTAACACTTTCATTTTTAATTGTCGATGTATCATCCTACTCAGTATCGGCAGTTTCTCTATTAATTTCCGATACTTTTATACATTTTGATTTTGCATCAGCACATCAAATTTGCTGGCTGAGCATAGCCAAAACTAGTGTACATTTTAACGTAGAAATTAGCACTAATAACTAGTGATTTATCTTGCGAGTCATGATGTGCGAATAAGTTCGTAGTCAAGACTGTAGCTGGAATTTTCAAGCAATAGACTGCTGAAAATTGCGCTGCTGGATTCGCTCCCGTGAAACCCTGAAGACTGCGCTAACTCACTACGAACTTATCAAAATTTTGGCAATAGACCACTATGTTATGTAAGGTCTAATTTGAGACTGGCTTTGGTAACAAGTTTATTAACCTTTCAATCTTAAATCGATGACAGTGGCATTAAAGTTGTAGTTGAAACCTTCTAATTCAAAGGGCATTCCAATTTTCACTTTGCTGTTACCTAGAACTGGGCCATTTTGAGTGATTTGTGCTTTGCCTTCTAAAGTCAACAGCATATCTGTACTAAAATTGTTGCTTTTTGGATCTGGTAACTCTTTAATAGAACCGTCAGGTTGAGGAACATTAATTGTTCTTGGTAGTTGTTGCATAGATTTAATTGCAATCTCACCATGAGGTTGATTGCGGATAATCACGTTAGTCTTACCACCTGCTTTCAGCCCTTTGTCATATAACTGCTGAGGATTACGGACATTTAAGCCACGAACTACTAGATCTACTTCTATAGGTACTGTTTTAGCACCGACTTGGGCTACAGAACCGGAAGTACCGGGAAAGACGAAGATGCCAAAGATAACTAGCACAATAACTAGTAAAGCACCTAAATCTAGGAGATTAATTTTGCCGAACAAGCGGCCTTTGGTATCTAAAATAGCCATAACAAGTTTTCCAGATGTGAGCGGAGTAATTGAGTTGAGTAGCAGGCTTGACTAGAGTAATGGCAATCTTCCCTACTTGGTAAGCAAGCGGCTAGGGGCTATAGTCATGCGACAGTGTATCATGACTTCTGAAATTACGGGACTAGGCAATCAAGTTCCGGAATTATTGTTGTTTTGATCTGTGGCTAAAACAACCTGGACTCGGGTGGTATAGGGGAAGGAAAATGTAGGAAGCTAAGAATAATTCTCTATATTTCCAGGAGAATCATCAAAAATGATGGGCGTGATCTGGGCAATTGCAATTTCGTCTTTAAGTTGAAAATGCAACATAGAAAGCCCCAAATGCGTCCCATATTTTGTGTTCTTCCACGATTATCCAAAACACGGGATTATGTTTGCTTGGAAAGCCTTTTTGACAAATTATCGTTTGTGGCGGCGGCGCTGGTTTTATCCGTTAATTTCTGTGGTAGTCGCCCTGAGTGTGTGCCTGACTACACCCCTTCCCGGAAGGGCATTTGATTTACTACCGCTTCTATTCCAGGGAGTCCAGATATTTCAGCTATCTAATATATCCGATCGCCAAGAAGTTGATCTGGGTAAGCAGATGAATCAGGAATTGCAGGGTGAAGTTCGGCTTTACCGTAATGCAGCCATTACTCGCTACGTGGAACAAATTGGTCAGCGTTTAGTGGCGAATAGCGATCGCCCCAATCTGCCCTATACTTTCCAAGTAGTTGACGATAAGGCGATCAATGCTTTTGCTACTGCAGGCGGCTATGTTTACGTCCACACTGGGTTACTGCAAGCCGCAGACAATGAAGCGGAATTAGCCAGTGTGATCGCCCATGAAATGGGTCACATTGGTGGTAAACATTTAGTCAAGCAGATGAGACAACAGGCGCTGGCTAGTGGTGTAGCCACAGCAGCGGGTTTAGATCGCAATACGGCGGTAGGACTTGGTGTCCAACTAGCACTTAATCTTCCCCGCAGTCGTCAAGATGAGTTTGATGCCGATAAACGCGGGTTAAGAACCTTAAGCCGTAGCGGTTATGCTCAGTCTGGGATGGTTTCTTTTATGCAAAAGCTGTTAGGAAAGGGTTCTACACCCACATTTTTGAGTACTCACCCAGCAACGAGCGATCGCATTAATGCTCTCAAAAAAGCTATTAATGCTCAACCTACCGATGGACGTTATGGATTAGATAATGCTGCTTATAAAGCTAATATTCGCGCATTATCGTAAGTAGGTCAGCAAAATTAAAGATAACTGGCTGAGGCTGTCATTTGTCTTTAGTCATTTGTCATTGGTCGTTTGTCATTGGTAAGGATTTTAAGCCTATTTACTTGTCTTAAAATAGTTTGGTCAATTACCACGCTGTGCAGACTCACTCGCTTTTGTTCAATCCAGCTATTACTTATATGTCATTATGCTCGCTGCTTGTTGTGGCGAGCGCCTTTAATTTCCGCCGGATTGATCTTCACGGTTGCTTCTGCTAAAGGTAGGCTACGGACACGCTTTCTAAACACATTAACTTGGTAAACCAAGTTATTTGTGACATCTAAAGCTGTCAACCAACCACTGCGGGGATGATAAGCGCCTGTATCTATATCCAGCCAACCTCGCCCTTGCGCCAGTTGACCAGGATTAACGCCAGGTAAAGTAAAGGTAATGGTGTGACCAATAATAATTAACTTATCAGGGAAGTAGGGTTTTTCCATGCCGTGAAATTCTTCTCTGATCCAACAAAATTGCTCAGCAGTTTGTTTTGATAAAGGAATTACAGGGTCGAGTCCAGCATGGGTGAGCCAAATATCGCCTAAATCCAGATATGTAGGTAAAGCTGTGAACCAATCGATATGCTCTTGGGGAATTGTCGCTTCTTGGTAACTAGCGATGGTCGCTTGTCCGCCACTGTATAACCATGCTTGCATTGCTGGTGTGGAAGTAGCTCCACCATTGTTCAGCACGTTTAATAACATTTGCTCATGATTTCCTAGCAAACAAGGATAGTTATTTTCCTTGACGAAATTAACTACTTGTGCACTTTGAGGGCCGCGATCGATTAAGTCTCCTAAAAAATATAGTTGATCGTTGGATGATGGGGCAATTGCTGTTAACAAAGTCATTAATCCTTCGTAATGACCATGTACATCCCCAATTACAATTCGACGCTGGTTAGTTTGGCTCATTTGCTTTTAATTTAAATAATATTAGCTAATACTTCTACTACAGTTTCAGGTGGAAATATTTTACAAAAGAAAATTAAAAAAGCTGAAAAAATTTACTTGATTATATCTTAAATTTTTTGTAGCAAAATAGCTTTTATTAAGGGGATTGGGTAATTGGTAATTGGTAATTGGTAATGGGAAAAAACCAAACACCTAATGCCAAAAACCCTATTCATTCTAATATAGAAAATTAATGCTGCCTACATATAACTAATCCAATCGCTCCAGCTACCAGCATAGAGTTTTCCTTGAGAAATACCTGCTATTTCTAAAGAAAGTAGATTCACACAAGCAGTCACACCAGAACCACAATAAACTAAAATCTCATTGGCTGTTTCTAGCTTTTCCCAGCGGCGAAGTTGTTCGCTTGGGGGAAGCAGATAACCTGATGAATCTGTAACTTCAGACCAAGGATAGTTCACCGCACCAGGAATATGACCAGCAATTTTATCAATTGACTCTCGTTCACCTCGATAGCGATCGCCCTCTCGGGAATCTACTAATACGACATCTGGTAAGTCTTTTTTCTGTTTGACGCTTTCAATATCTACTACTTTATCTATTTTTACTTGAGGAATAAAAGTAGCAGGTTGAGGTTGAGGAATAATATTTGTGACAGGATAACCAGCTTTTTGCCATGCAGCAAAGCCGCCATCTAATACGGCTACTCGTTGATGTCCTAAATAACGCAATAGCCACCATAACCGAGATGCAAAGGCAAAGCGAGAATCATCATAGGCAACGACTAAACTTTTTTGGTAATTTACGCCTATTTCTGATAATTTATTGGCTAAATCAGCAGGATTAGGTAAAGGATGTCTTCCCCCATGTTCTCCGACTGGACTAGATAGATCCTGATTTAAATCTAGGTAGTGTGACCCCTGGATATGGCTAACTTGGTACTGCTGTCGCCCTAGTTGTGGATCTGCTAAAGAAAAGCGACAATCTACAATCACAACTTGCGGATCGTCAAGATGTTCAAACAACCATGCTGGTGAAACAACTAATTGGTCATTGGTCATTAGTCATTATTAAATTAATTAGCAAATATTTATTATCAGTTTTCTAGAGAAAATGCCAGACTTTGAGCAATTTGTCCCACAACTAACTGCGGATGGTTCCTTTACTTTTACCTCCCAAGAATTTGGCGAAGACTTTCACAGTCATTACGGAGCAAAGCAAGAGAGTTTTCTCAAGTTTGCTGTACCTACCCAACTAGCTGCACGCGCCCAAAAACCAGCCTTACGACTATTAGACATTTGTTATGGTCTAGGATACAACACAGCAGCAGCTTTGCAGACAATTTGGGAAGTAAATCCCGATTGTCATGTGGAAGTTATGGCTTTAGAACTAAATGCTGCTGTACCGCAAGCTGCGATCGCTCATCGCCTATTCGATAACTGGGACTACAAGTATAACGAAATCTTGACGGAGCTAGCCTATAAGTATCAGGTGCGACAAGATAACTTACAGGCTGAACTGTTCATAGGTGATGCGAGAAACTCGATGAAATTAATTCAGCAGTCAGGGTTTCAGGCTGATGCGATTTTTCTCGATCCGTTTTCACCACCTCAATGTCCTCAGTTATGGACTGTCGAGTTTATTCAGCAAATCTCATCATGTTTAGACGCTGAGGGAATTATCGCCACATATTCCTGTGCTGCGGCTGTCCGCGCCGCATTTTTGAGTGCTGGCTTCAAAATAGGTTCGACTCCACCAGTCGGTAGGCGATCGCCTGGTACAGTAGCAGTTCATTCTGAAAGTGCAAATGCAAAAGATCATTGCATACTTCCCCCTCTCTCTCAAGAAGAACAAGAACATTTGCTAACTCGTGCGGCGATTCCTTACCGCGATCCGCAATTGCATGATACTGCTGATGTCATTATTTTGCGGCGACAACAAGAGCAACAAACTTGCACTCTAGAACCTACCTCTCATTGGAGAAAAAGGTGGTTGTTAAAAAATGCAGGTGCAGAATCAGCGGCTCAAGCCTAGAGAAAAGCAGTTTTTCAGACCCTTGTTGTGGTCTTGATCGCATGACCATCTAGCTTGATTTTAGGTAATAAGGATCATTAATTTTTGTGTTCCAAATCACTCAAGCTTCATCTGTATTTAGTAGATAATGCTTTACAGGCAGCAGGCAGAAATACTTAATAATACTATATAAAAATTAAAATTTTCACTTCAAAAATCAACTTCTCTATGAGTATTTGGAAAAGCTAAACTTTTCTGCCTTCCTATTTTAGCCAGTCTTCAGTAGAATACCTGACTTAATATTTGTATCGCATCCTCATAATCTCACGAAATAATAGCGAGACATTTGAATATTATTTAAGTGTGTCAGCAAAATAAATCAAAAAATATATTATAAATGATGCAGCTATCTTTTGAAGATTTGAGGTCTGCCGAATGTATTCAATCAAAAACTAAAGTTACATTTTTGCTTGCTGAATTCTTAAATTTTATTTAACAAACCGGAGTAACTTTGTGATGCAATGGGAACTCAAGCATACAAACCCTATAGACAAGCTTGGTAGTGGGTCTAACCCCCTCAACAAATTGCCTAATGTCAGTGCAAAAGATTCATTAAAATTACAAAACGTAGAGGGTAATTCAATGAATTTATCTCCAGGAGAGTTGATGCTTGAAAAACCTGCATCATTATCCTCTTTAACAGAACAGCCAAATTTTAATTCTGGTGATTCCTTAGACTCGAAAACCCTAAAAAACCAAGGTTCAGAAGGAAATAACCCTGTTGTAGATCTGCCAAAAATTTTAGTAGTTGATGACCATGCAGCAAGTCGCATGACCGCTGTAGCACTGTTGGCAATGGAAGGGTACGAAGTAATAGAAGCCGACAGTGGCGCAATGGCAGTGGATATAGTCAAACAAAAGCAACCAGACCTGATTTTGCTAGATGTCATGATGCCTGGAATGGATGGTTTTGAAGTATGCCAAATCCTCAAACAAAATGAGCATACCAGACTGATTCCAGTGATTTTTATTACAGCTTTAAACGATAGGCGATCGCGGATTCGCGGTATTGAAGTTGGCGCAGATGATTTTCTGACTAAACCTTTTGACCGTGTAGAACTAATAGCGCGTGTTAAGTCCTTAGTGCGCCAGAAGCGTCTTAATGAAGACTTAGATCATGCCGAACAAGTGCTATTTTCTGTAGCTATGGCCATTGAAAGCCGCGATCCAAATACTGGCGATCATTGCGAACGCTTGCAAAAACTAGGACAAGCTTTTGGTGAATATTTGAATCTCACACGCAACCAAATTAAAGATTTGATGTGGGGTGGCTACCTCCACGATATTGGCAAAGTAGGTATTCCTGATGCAGTACTACTAAAAAAAGGTAAACTCACCGCCGAAGAGTGGGAAATTATGAGACAGCACGTGGTGATTGGCGAAAAAATCTGCCAGCCATTACGCAGTATGTGGGGTGTGATTCCAATTATTCGCCATCACCACGAACGTTGGGATGGTTCAGGCTACCCCGATGGACTCAAAGGTGAAGAAATTCCCTACCTGGCACAGGTATTTCAAATTATCGACATTTATGATGCTTTGACCAGCGAACGTCCTTATAAAAGAAGTTTTACTTCCGAGGAAGCATTAACAGTAATGCTAGAGGAAACTGATTTAGGTTGGCGCAATCCGCAACTGATGCAAAAGTTTGCAGAGTTTATCAAGACACAAACTAAATAGGTCGGCGAAATGAAAGATAACTGGCTGAGGCTGTCATTTGTCCTTTGTCATTGGTAAGGATTTCAAGCCTATTTACGTTTCTTAAAATAGTTTTGTTTATTTCCACCAACTTAACTTAAATAGTAATTAGGTTGGTGCAATTGAAAATAACTAGCGGAGTCTGTTATTTGTTTTTGTCCTACTCTGCGGTAAGCGGTTAGCGCGTTTAGATCATTTGTAAGGGTTGAAGCCCATTTACGTTTCGTAACATAGTTTGGTTGACTTCCACCGACTTACCTGAGTAGTGAGAATTCCAAATTCCAGATCAAGCCTCATGTGAATGAGAAACGTCTCTTCTAAGCAAAAATCAAATTCCTAAAACACAAGCAATTCTTTGAGGGTAAGCACTGCGAGTTCTTTCGCTCAAACCTAGATGATGAGTGCCTAACCTACTGTTACAATCCCTGATTTTTAATATTTTCTTTTACTAAGCTTGAAAGTGCTGAGTCAGGAGTTGCAACAGACGCGATTAATAGTGTCTGTACAAGAGTGCTGAGTAAAAATCCCATTCTATTCACGTCCATTCACGCCAGATTTTGGCACAACCAAGCATGACAATCTGTCTTTCCAATGCCCCATGCCCAATGCCCCATGCCCAATGCCCAATGTGAGATTTTTCTACCCTCAAGGGATGAACTATCAACAAAAAAAATCTAAAATCAGCATGGTCAATTTATGGTTGTACACAGACAAGAGGCTGTTTTAGTCAAGGTATTGTGAATTACCCACAAGATTTGACATTTCAGTCTGTGATGATTAGCTGGTATTATTTGAAGCCTAAATCTTAAAAGGCCAAGCGCAATAGCGCAATTCATTTATAGCTGATAGCTAAATTATGGTAGTTGTAGCAATTCTAGCGGCGGGACGCGGCACAAGGATGAAATCACAGCTGCCCAAGGTGTTACATTCTTTGGGTGGGCGATCGCTAATTGAGAGAGTGCTGGAAAGTGTAGAACCACTTTCACCTTCAAGGCGGTTAGTGATTGTGGGGTATCAGGCTGAGGAAGTGAAAGCAGCCATGCAGTCTGTGCCCAATTTAGAGTTTGTGGAACAGACTGTACAGCAGGGAACAGGTCATGCCATCCAGCAATTACTTCCGCATCTGGAGGGTTACAGTGGGGATTTATTGGTACTAAACGGTGATGTGCCATTGTTAAGCGCTCAAACTCTGCAAAATCTGTGGCAAACTCACCAAGAACATCAAAACGCCGCCACCATCCTCGCAGCATATTTGCCCGATCCGCGAGGTTACGGGCGGGTGTTTTGTGATAGTGAAAATATCCTGCAACATATCATTGAAGACAAAGATTGCACTACTGCCCAAAAACATAATCGGCGAGTTAATGCTGGGGTTTATTGCTTCCGCTGGCAAAATTTAGCTCAGGTCTTACCTCACTTAGAAGCCAATAATAATCAAAAAGAATACTATCTCACTGACGCTGTAAGTCAAGTTGGAAAAGTGATGACGGTAGATGTGGAAGACTATCAAGAAATTCTGGGCATCAACGATCGCCTACAACTAGCCAAGGCATACGAGATTTTACAAAAGCGAATTAAGGAAAAATGGATGTTAGCGGGCGTAACCCTCATCGACCCTAACAGTATTACCATTGATGACACTGTAGAATTAGAGCCAGATGTAATTATTGAACCCCAAACTCACCTGCGCGGTAATACAGTCATTAAAGCCGGAAGTCATATTGGCCCAGGAAGTTTAATTGAAAATAGCCAGATAGGTGCAAATGTCACAGTGCTATATTCTGTAGTCAAGGGTAGCAGCGTGCAAGCTGGCACCCAACTAGGGCCCTACACTCATTTACGCGGTCAAGTGCAAATTGGTGCTGGCTGTCGGATAGGGAATTTTGTGGAATTAAAAAATACAGAATTAGGCGATCGCACTAATGTGGCGCATCTATCATATTTAGGCGACACAACAGCAGGTACCAAGGTTAACATTGGTGCGGGGACAATTACCGCCAATTACGATGGCGTGAAAAAGCACCGTACCAAAATTGGCGATCGCACTAAAACTGGTTCCAATAGCGTCTTAGTTGCACCAGTCACCTTAGGCAATGATGTCTATGTCGCCGCCGGTTCCACTGTCACAGAAGATGTCCCTGATGATTCTTTAGTGATTGCCCGTGCGCGCCAGGTAATTAAACCTGGTTGGCGCAATAAGAGTGCTCAGTCATGAATTATGAGTGCTGATACCAATTCTTTATGAAGCTGCATAGAATTCGATCCCCCCTAGCCCCCCTTGAAAAAAGGGGGAACCGGAAGAAATCTATCAAAGTCCCCCTTTTTAAGGGGGATTTAGGGGGATCTAAATATGTGCAACTTCACATGAAATTGGTATGAGTTGGGGACTTCCAAGTAAAAAAATATTCCATTGCTATTGTTAACTGTTGACAGTTGACTGTTAACTGTCAACCGTCAACAATTAATTATTTTTTGGAGTTCCCTGGAGAGTTGATAACTTACTCAGCACTCACTACTGAAGACTCTGGACTGACAATACAGCCAACATTGGTAGCCAATGGCAGTTCTAAGGTATCACCAATTCTGTGACCATCGTGGTAAGCAGCAAGTAAGACTTGACTGGTTTTACCCCAAGCGATCGCACCAGTAGCATCGAGTGCGATCGCACCCAAATCCCGCTGATTATTATGTGCTTCTGCAAATGAGCGTTGCATTGCTTCTTTGAGCGACATCCCGTCAGTTACACGTACTACAATCTTGGCAGCTAGACACTCATCAATAATGTCTTCACCAATTCCAGTGCAACTTACACCTGCTTTTGTAGTAGCATAATTACCCGCAGGCATCGCAGAATCACTGACTCTGCCAATCCGCTCAAAGCCCTTACCGCCTGTAGATGTGCCAGCAGCTATTTTGCCATAAGTATCTAAAGCTACAACACCTATCGTACCGCGTCCGGCATTGCTGGTTTCCACTAGTTCGGGTTCTGCCACCACCCCAGCCATTGTACTTTTGAAATTATCCTGACGCTCTTGTATCCATTCCTGCAAGCGCAAATCCGTTAAAGCGTTATAGCTAGGAATCTGCAACTCCCGCGCTAGTTCTGCGGAACCGTAATCTGAAAGTACTCGGTCGGGTGAGGTTTGAAGAAATTGTGCCAACTGAATTGGGTTCTTCACCCGTGAAATATTAATGACACCACTAAAGCGTCCTGATGTCCCATCCATTAGAGACGCACTCATGCGGATTTGACCATCAGATTGCAGCACCGAACCAGTACCAGCATTAAAGCGGGGGTTATCTTCCAATAATTGGCATCCTTGCACAACCGCCTCAGAAGCGCTGGCTCCAGAAATTAGGAGAGAATAGACTTCCTCCACCACTGTATACAGCGCTTGGCGCACCGCCTCCACTCCACCTTTCCCGTGTAGTGAACTTCCAGCCCCTCCATGAATAATTAATTTTGGCTGCACCTGTAACTTCATATATTATTTGCGCTATTTGCGTCTGGGTGGTTTTAGTTTGAGTCAGTTTGATTTTTAACGTTAGAACGCCGACGGCGACAACGTTCTGAACAGTATTTCACTTCGTCCCAGCAATCTTGCCATTTCTTACGCCAGGTAAAGGGACGTTCGCATACCGGACAGATTTTTGTAGGCAGGTCAGATTTAGAACTTGTACGCCCCATATTAATACTGTGCAGATGAGAAAAAAATTGCGAGAGCGATGGAAAATTATTATAACTAAATTGTTACAACGGGGGGATACTTTTGGCGAACAAATGTGGGGTTAATCCCCCTATAGGGTTATTTATAGTCATCCAAGGGGGAGATTGCAGACGATTGGCAGATTTTGCGGCTCTTAATCAGTCGTTAATGTCTCTCTAGAGTAAGATTTTGGCTACATGAGCAACTATACAGACAAAGTAAAATCTCAGTGCGTGTAGGGATTTGCGATTAGCAAAAAGGCAATAATTTTGTGGGTCTAACCCCTCATAAATGCAGTAAGAATTTTTTGTAATTATAAAAACTTTTTTATCAAGAATAATTACTGAGAAGTATAAACATCTATAGTCCCGACAGAGTAAATTACCAATTCACGAAAAACCTAATACATCTACGCAATAGCTGCTTTTGAGACTACAATTGCTACTTTCGAGACTACAATTGCTGCTTTTGATACTACAATTGCTGCTTTTAATACTACAATTGCTACTTTCGAGACTACAATTGCTGCTTTCGAGACTACAATTGCTGCTTTTAATACTACAATTGCTATTTCAGCGACTTGAATTCATAATTGCGTGTCATGAATGGTTGCTATAGGTGGGCGAGATTTCCCCACCTCTAAAAATTTCCAACGCCCCATTTTAAAGTTAGCCCCTCACGGGCGATCGCATAGGCCATTCAGATACCCGACTTCTTGAACTCCATTTTCTTTACATTTTGTTTCTTTACTCTTTCCTCTCTACCCTAATGGCTAAAGTCGAGTCCAATCCCCAATCAATGAACCACTAAAGGTAACAATAACCGACTGACTACTCGGCGGTCGGGTAATTGATAAATGTGCAACTCTCCTTGTAGTTGCTGCATGACATTTTGACAGATTAATAGATGCAAACCAGGTGGTTGATCTAGGGAAGAAATAGCGAGCAAATCCTTGGGGATATTTTGATTGAGTTCTGCCAATAGTTGCGCGTCAATCTCACCGTTATCTGTAATCGAAATATCTAAGGTGCGTTGATCTACACGGCGACACCAAATATCAATTCTGCCGCCAGATGCATTACGGTTACAGGCTGTAACCAACAATTCATGCAGCACCATTTCGATTTTGACAATATCACCAGCGATCGCCATTGTGGATAAATTTGCGGAATTTTGAGTACTGTTAAAATCTCCAGTACTTTTAGTTGCATCCTGAGTTGTCTCTGATTGTCCTAAACCATGTACACCTATCCATAGCTTGTGTTGTTGGCGTAAACTCTCTACTCTTTCCATTGCACGCTTTAACAAACTAGCTATGGGAATGGTTTCCCATTTAATCTGCAATTGCCATTGCTCTAGTTTTAGTAGTTCCGTAATTGAGGCTGTTGTCTGCTCAAACTGCCTAAGTATGGGCTTAGAGCGAATTTGCGTCATTTCCTGAGCCGGAATGCCCAAATCATGTAGTTGTGAACTTAACAGGGTAGCAGTTCTTTGAATTTCCTCTAAACGGCGATGCTTATACCAATTGAGTTGATTTAAATCTTGGTTTTTGGAGTCAAGAATTTGGCTGATGCGTTTTTGTCGGTGGAACCAAGCTAATTGATAAACAAGAGTTTCCGCTGCACTTAAGCTTTGCTGTGACCAATAACGCTCGTGATGGTCTGCTAATAACACTACACTTGTAGGTTGATAAGCCTCTGTAGTCCGTAAAACCATCACTAAAATTTGCCCAATATCAGCCCCGTTTAACCATCTTCTCGTTTGTGCAGGTAAATCATCTATGGTAACGCTGAGGTGAGGTGCTTGCGCCAAAGCCCACTGAATTACAGCTTCACTTTGCAGGAAGACAGGTGCATCAACAACAATCTCAAATCCTTCATTAATTACCCCAGGAATAATTTCTACTCGCTCCTTGCCAGCAGACCAAGATAGCATAATTGCTAGCGGACAACCGAGAACAGATGCAATATGTTGCAGGGCTGTACGTTCTAAATGATTTTCTTCTATTTCGGAGATTTGACTTTGGGTTTGTGCCAAAATCAGCAAGGATTGCTGAAAGCTTTGTAAAATTGTTTTTTGCTGCTCGTTATTATCTTGTAGCTGCCACTGGCGGATAATTACACCTATTTGTTGGCTGATGCTCCAGAGTAGTTCTTTTTCTAAAGTCGTCCAAGTGCGATGGCTTTCATGAGCAGTCACCACAATGGCTGTGGGTGAATTACCTTGAGCGCAATTGCAAATTAACAGAGAATGTATGTCATTTTCGCTTAAGAAGGGTCGCCAATTAAAAAAGCGCAAATCTTCGTCTAGATTCTCAATTTCTACTGCTTCCGTTGCCCGTTGCAATAGTTGTCTATCTAAGTCTTTGAGGGCTTGCAGGGTAAATTTTAAAGGTCGGCGATTTGGCTGTTGGCTTTGGTGAACAATTTGATAATGATTTTGGTCGGGGTCGTAGCGCAACAATAAAAAGCGGCTAGTAGCGAGCCTATCTAAAACTCTTTGCGCGCAAATGCGTAAGGTCTCGTGAAGGTCATGTTCGCTATAAATAGCTTGGGCAATTTGGCTAGTTAATTGAGCATCCTCTTGAATTTGTTTGATGGTGGTTTCCATACTTTCAGTAGGAGCTAATAGAGAAATTAACCCCGCCGCACCTTGGACAAAATTTTTGTCTGCATCTGTCCAAATCCGAGCTTGATTACCTTCTACTGCTAGAAAACCGAGTAAATCCTTGTAGCAAATAATGGGAGCTGCCAAAAGCGATCGCACTCGCAGGCGTTGCAGTAGCTTGCCAGTAAAATGCGTATTTAGGGAACTCCGGGATTCACCAATCCAGACAATTTGGTTGACCGCTAAAGCATAATAAAATTCGCTCAAGTCTTGAATGGGAATTTTTACTGCTGGTTGTTGCGGAGTAAAATTGCGACTGCTGGGGGAAACCTGATTGCTCATCCGACACCAAAAGTAGCGTCCTTCTCTCTCAAACCAGTAAATACTTGTACGGGAAGGGGCGACGAATTCTTGGGTGGCTTCTACTACTGCTTCTAGTCTTTGTTCTAAGTTACCGAGCAGGCGTAAACTTTCCAGTAATTGCAACAATGGCTTTTCAGCGTGTTTGGTTTGCTGCTGCTGCAAATCCATCTCATAGTGATACAGTACTGCTCCTAGTTCGGCTAAAACAACTAATAGTCTGGCTTTGGCTTCTCCAGATAATAAGTAACCCCATTTTTTAGAACCTAGCAATACCACACCCATACAGCGATCGCGATAGCGCAGTGGTAAAATAACTGTGCCTTGAATGTGGAATTTTTTAGCTATTTCTTGCAATGTTTCCGAGCGATTTTCCCCTTGTAAATCAGCTATACCCAAGGGACGCTGTTCAATTACTACTTGCTCTAATAAATCTCCAGGGCTAAGAGCTAGCTTTTGATATAAAAAATTACCGTCTCTAGTAGGTAGAATACCGCCTTTGCCAAACAATCTATGATTCAGGCGATCGTAAAGCGCAATCCATACTACTTCGTAGGCAAAATGCTCTTTAATATAAGAAAGAGTAATTTCAATCAGATTCTCAAGATTATTTTCTTCCCGGAGTTGTTGCAGGACTCGCCCCAAGGAAAAAATCTGTTTTTCAGCAGCTGTAGGTTTTTCTGGCGGCCCCATCTGATTATTAGTCAACATTGCTTTAATATATAAAATGCCCAGAAAAGCACCCTGAAACTCAGTTGCGTTTAAAAATAGCAGCTAAAAATAGATAGGAGAATGCGGAAAGTTATTTTCTGTTGAAATCTCAAATCCTATTTTTCCTCGCAACCCTCAATTGAATGGATATTTATCAACTAGCACTTCGCCCACTCTTGTTTAATCTGTTGAAGACAGATCCAGAGTGGCTACATGAACAGGCTGTTCACACTCTCGATTGGCTTTCTCAAACCAACGATCGCCAACCTGCTAAATTGGTGAATCATGTTCTGACGCAGTCATTGTGCTTACAAGATCCACGTCTAGAACAAACTCTATTTGGTCTCCACTTTCCCAACCCTTTAGGTTTAGCAGCAGGGTTTGATAAGAATGGCATAGCTGCCAATATTTGGTCAAGTTTTGGCTTTGGTTTTGCTGAATTGGGAACTGTCACATTTGTTCCCCAACCTGGAAATCCTCGTCCCCGCTTGTTTCGCTTACCATCAGACAAAGCTGTTCTGAACCGGATGGGCTTTAATAATGATGGTGCAGCAGCAATGGCAGCCAGGCTAGCACAAGGGAAACAAGAACTTAACTTGCATATCCCCATTGGTATTAATTTAGGCAAGTCCAAAGTAACACCCCTAGAAGCATCTGCCAACGATTACCTCAATAGTTTTCGTTTGCTCAAAGACTTGGGAGACTATTTTGTAGTCAATGTGTCTTCTCCAAATACCCCTGGTTTGCGATCGCTCCAAGATGCAACCATGCTCGGCGCAATCTTAGATTTATTACAACAAGAGAATAAAACACAAAAGCCACTATTTGTCAAGATAGCGCCGGATTTAGAATGGGAAGCGATCGCCGATATTATTGCCTTAGCCAATACCTACCAATTGGCGGGGTTAATTGCTACTAACACCACTATCCGCCGAGATATCCTGAAAACTCAAATCATTGAAAAAACTGGTAACCCTGTAACTGAAGAAGCAGGTGGAATTAGTGGCGCACCATTATGCGATCGCTCCACTGAAGTTATTCGTTTTATCTGGCAGCAAACCCAAGGAAAATTGCCCATCATCGGCGTTGGTGGTATCTTTACACCTGAAGATGGTTGGGAAAAAATTACTGCTGGTGCCAGCCTGATTCAAGTTTATACAGGCTGGATTTATGAAGGGCCATTAATGGTACGCCGCATTCTTCAAGGATTACTTTCCAAATTAGAACAAAGCGGATTAACTTCCATTAATGCAGCTATCGGTTTAGAAGCAAAAGTGAAAAATTAACAAAAGTTATTTTTGAATCAGTTCTCAAAGTTTGAGTTGGGATTAATACCTCAACTCAAACTTAAGATTGGGAGAAATGAGGGTATTTGACTAACAAATGCAAAAATCCTCAATGTTCACTGTTGACTGATTGTTGATGATTTTGTCTTGGCAAAAGCCTGGCAAACTTAGGAGAGAGTTTTTAGCTTTAAGCCTTATCTTCCAAGGGGAAAAACTCTTTGGTTTTTCGGGAAAATGACCAAGCAATACCATCAGGATCGCGGCTGCGGCTCCATTCTGGAAAATCAGGATCATTTCTCCGTTTATATACGGTACTGGAATAAACATTGAGACGTTTAGCTAATTCTGATTGAATCAGAGAACCAAACACTAATTGTTTTTCCAATGGTATTGTTGGCTCTTCATGGGTTGCTGGTGGCAATAATTCATCCTCTGTCTCTTCCTCCTGCTGCTCCTGTGCTGGTGGTGGTTCCAGTAGCATTTGAGCAGTTTGGACAACTGGTTGTGGAGGAAGTTCTTTTACAGGCGGTTCACTACTTTCGAGTATGCTTCCCAAGATGGTGGCATTAATAAAGTAATAAACCGGACTTTCATCTTCAGAATTCAGAATACTGGCACCAAATTCGTTGGCTTTAGTATCAAGGTAGCGTTTGGCTTGAGAGCCAGAAAAATTACCCTTGATAGCCAAGTCCATTGGTGTGACTTTACCCTGAGTTTCCAGAACCAGGCGATTGAAAATAGGATTAACTTGCTGACACCATTTTTGCCATTGAATGCGCTGCCAAGTATTGAAAGCAAAAATCACTAGCATGAAAGCCAGCAAAATTTTCCAGGTGGAAACCAGGAAAATAATCAGAAACGAAATCGGCAAAAGCAGAACGAGAAAAGCCTTCCCGTTGCCTTCTAATGTGTTTTCACTCATGCTCATGGCCGCCAAGTGAATTGTTAGGAAAGAAATAACTATTATCTTGGCAAAAATTGTGACATTTTTTTGTATCCTTTGGCAAATTTGTTGGAAAAATATAACATCAGTGATTCTTATACACTGTACATAGCCCCAAGATTCGGCAAAATTTTGAGCTTGAATTGACCTGATTGCAAAGCTTTTGCCAGGAAAATTCATTTTTGCCAAAGTCTTGTCACAGGCAAAAATAAAAATATAAAGTATAAAATAATACCATAAAAACAAGCGCGCTGGAGTCCATCTCTTGTAGTAGTACAGCGGTTACAAGGAAAGAGCGATCGCTCATTGCCGAACTTTCTATTTCTTTTTCCCTTTGCCAAATACCAAATCCTAATTCTCAAAATAAACACTTGACACATTGTATTACATATACTACATTAAGAATACAAGGCGATGTTCCAAAAGGAGTAAGCTTTCAACCGTAGCGGATAGCTCAAATACCAGAGCGCCCACCTTGCCCGCAAGGGCCGACATATCGAGGGTTACCGCAAATAACACAAAACATCCTTGATTCCAATTCTGGAGGTGCAGGTGAAAATCCTGCTCTGCTACACCTAAACTTAATTTTGAATTTTGAATTGTTATGTGGCGGGTGGCTCAGTGGTAGAGCGCTAAACATCCTTTTTCACCCCTTGCCTGCAAAGGCCGACGAATGAGGGTTATCGATTTGGGTTCGAGAGGTCGCAGGTTCGATTCCTGCCCCGCCACCCAAAATTAGTACTGAGTTTTAAATTTTTTACTCATAACTCAGCACTCACAACTCATAACTGTTCATGTGGCGGATGGCGAAATTGGTAAACGCACTTGAAAAAAACCTTAATTCATCACCTTGCCCGAAAGGGACGAAGAGTTGAGGGTTATCGTAATCTAGCAACCGCAAGGTTTTGCAGGTTCAATTCCTGCTCCGCCACACCTAAACTTAATTTTGAATTTTGAATTGTTACGTGGGTGTGTAGCTCAACTGGATAGAGCAATGAACGGGTTAATTACCCATAGTCCTTGGTTCACAACCTTGCCTGAAAAGGCCGACGAGTCGAGGGTTATCGTCAATTCATCGGTTGTAGGTTCAAATCCTACCTCACCCGCCAAAATTCCAATTGATTGGACATTTAATTTCAAATCTCTAATCTAAAATTCAAAATCCAAAATCTAAAATTCTTCATGTGGCAGGTAGCTCAGTGGTAGAGCGCCTAAAACATCCTTGTTCACCCCTTGCCTGTAAAGGCCGAAGAATGAGGGTTATCGCCTTCCAAGCGGGATGTCGCAGGTTCGAGTCCTGCCCTGCCACCTTTTATTTTTGCCCGTAAGGGCCGGGAGTTAAAGCTATGAATTATAATTTCTTTACTAAAAAGAAAACAAATACACCGCAAACTCAGCCTATCACCGGACGGGAAGCAGAGATGGTTAAGGGGCGTTCCGGCGGATATATGTTTGAGGCTGGTATTTGGAAAATGCTGCGCCGTTGTCTATTAATTGGGACAGCAAAAAGCACTTACTATGCTGGCAAACAGGAACTAACAGAAGATTTTGTAAATGTTGTTAAGCAAGCTGTAGCAGAAAATCCTGGGCGGGTTGCAGAAGAAATTCTCTATGCTAGCGATGGCCGCGCTATCAATAACAGTGCGCCTATATTGGCTTTAGTTTTGCTATCGATGGGTGAAACACCAGAAGCGAAAAAGGCATTTGCGGAAATATTTGGGCAAGTTGTCCGAACTGGTAGCCACTTCTATGAATGGCTGAACTACACTAAATCTCTGCGGGGATTTGGTAAGGTGGTGCGCGAAGCTGGTAAAACTTGGCTATCGCGTGAAGATGTCAAAGGTTTAGCTTATCAACTGTTGAAATATCAACAGCGTCAAGGCTTCTCTCACAGAGATGCATTGCGGTTGTTCCATGTCAAACCACCTACAGAAACTCACCGAGAACTATTTGAGTGGGTAGTCAAAGGTTGGGAAGATTTACCAGCAGACATCCCCTCAGAAGCCTTAGCGCAGATTTGGTGGTATGAGTGGTTAAAACGCAACCCTAGCGAAACCCACACTGCGATCGCACAAGGTCGTCTCACCCACGAAATGGCTGCACCTGTCGCTAAAATGGATAAACAAGCTTGGCAGCTACTTTTCCAAGAAATGCCCATCGGTGCAATGCTGCGTAACCTTGGTTCTTTGACAGAACTAGGCGTGCTACGAGCTGATGAAAGTGCCAATCTTCAGCGAGTAGAAGCAGTTCTCAATCATCAAGAACATCTGCGTAAAGGTCGCATACATCCGATTGATGTTTTGAAAGCCCTCAAAACCTATCAATCTGGTGGTAGATTAGGGCGCAGCCAGAAAACTTGGGAACCAGTTCCACGAATTGTAGACATCTTAGAAAAAGCACTAGAACTATCTTTTGATGTCGTACAACCTACAGGCAAAGTTTTCATGCACGCTGTGGATATTTCTGGCTCTATGTCTTGGGGTGTGGTGGATTCAGTGGGTTTAAGCTGCTGTGAAATAGCTACTACAATGGCGCTAGTAACAGCAAAAGCTGAGAAAAATTACATGATTCGTGGCTTTGCAACCGAATTTAGAGAACTAGGTATCACCGCTAAAGATACTTTTAGTTCAGCACTTCGCAAAGCTAGCAATCAAAACTTTGGTGGTACAGATGCTTCTGTGGCTTACGACTGGATGATTAAGAACAAGTTCAAAGCAGATGTAGTTTGCTTTTGGACTGACAATGAGTCATGGGCTGGTCATAAACATCCCAGTCAAGCATTAGCACAGTATCGCCAGAAGGTAAACCCTAATGCTAAGGCAGTGTATGTCACCCTTGCACCTTACAACATTACCTTAGTAGATCCTCAAGATCCTCTTTCTTGGGATTTAGCAGGGTTCGACCCTGGAACACCTCGCATCATCCAGATGCTAGCTACAGGCGAACTGTAAAAAGGGTCAAGCATAAAGAATAAAGGGTAAAATCCAAAAATTTTCATCCTTTATTCTTCAACCCTCATACTTCATGGCGGGTTATCCTGGTTCGCAACTTGCCTTTTGAGGCCGAAGAACTTAGGGTTATCGGTTGTATCTCCACCATTCTGGGGATAGCGGGTTCAATTCCCGCACCCGCCTTTTTGATTTTTTATTGATTACCTTAAATGTAGTGGTATAAAAGAGCGTAGTTTAATACCGTAGGCACCGCTCTTTTTTTATGCATCCTCATATCAAGAACTCTATTGTCTTGCCTATGATGGCTAACAGATAAATATTTTCGCAAGTTAAACAAGCGTAATGTTGTGGTAGTTTGTTGATAGATTCTCCCGATACAGTTATGTCATAACTATATCGGGAGAGTTCCTCCGTAATTGATTAGGGCAACTAGGGAGGCACAACTGATCATGACAAAAAATACAGAGGAACCGCATCCTCAAAAAGACACAAAAAACTTTCCATCTTTAGATAACTTGCGAGTTTTATTAGTAGATGATAATGAAGATAGCCTTTTTCTCACTACGTTTATTTTAGAAAATCAAGGATTTCAAGTAACAACAGCAACATCAGTTACACAAGCTCTAGAGACAATTGAAGAATCAAAATTTGATATCTTAATTTCTGACATTGCTATGCCAGACATTGATGGTTATTCGTTAATTCGTAAAATTAGAAACAGCACGCTTCCCGAACAAAGAGAAATTCCAGCTATAGCGCTCACTGCACTCAGTTCTGATGAAAGTCGCAGTATTGCTCTGGCATCGGGGTTTCAAAGCTATGTTAATAAACCTGTAGAACCTACTATATTAATATCAGAAATAAATCGTTTAATTAGCAAAAATCAAACTACTAAATAAATTTCATTTACATACAACACGCTGTATTAATCCTGAGATGACAACAGTTTTCCCAGAGTTTTTAATGTGTTACGGCTTACTTTTGAGTAGAGACGCGATTAATCACGTCTCTACAACTTTTGACTTCACGGCGCTACTAGTCCTTATTCTCTATAAGTTTAATAATCGCTGCAACTAATTCTTCTGGGTTAATGGGTTTAGATAAATGCATTTGAAATCCTGCTTGCAGTGCTTGCTGCTTATCTTGACTACTAGCAAAAGCAGTGAGTGCGATCGCCTTCGGTATAGTTTCTCTACGAGAGGCTGCGCCAACGCTTACCGCAGTAATTTTTCCTCCTGATTCTGCTTTCCTAGCCCTGATCTGACGTAATAGGTTATAACCATCCATATCCGGCATTCCAATATCGCTAATTAACACATCTGGCTTTGTCTGTTCGAGAACTTGCAAAGCAGCTAATGCGGAAGATACTGAAATTACTTCAGCCCCATCTTGTTGTAATACAAAAGCTAAAAAATCTCGTGAATCTGCATCATCTTCTACAAGCAGAATTTGCACTCCAGATAGAGACAAAGAGTTATTAATTAATGACGAAGAGTTATTTTGTTCATTAAATAAAGCGAGGTTTCTGTCTTGGATTAGCGGTAAGCAAACAGTGAATGTCGCCCCTAGATCGTTACCAGGACTGGCTGCTGTGACGCTACCACCATGCATCTCGACTATATTCCGGACAATAGCTAGCCCTAAACCTAATCCACCAAATTTTCTGGTAGAACTGCTATCAGCTTGGCGGAAGTAATCAAAGGCATAAGGTAAAAACTCTGCATTAATTCCTTTACCTGTATCACTAACTATGATTTGAGTATAGCCATCTACTTGGTTTAATTGCACTTCTACCTTTCCCCCTGGGGGAGTAAATTTGACAGCGTTGGAAAGCAGATTCCAAACAACTTGTTGCAAGCGGGTAGAATCGCCCAAAACAGTCCCTACATTTGGTGCAAAAATGGTATTTACCTGAATCGATTTAGTTTGTGCAGCTAAAGTTATAGTATCTATTGCAGATAAGACAATAGATTCTAAATGAAGGCTCTGAGTTTGTAATGTGAGTTTACCCTGCAAAATGCTAGAAACATCCAGTAAGTCTTCAATTAATTGCGTCTGTAACTTGGCATTACGCTCTATGGTTTCCAAGGCTGGAGATATTTTTTCTGGTGCTAATCTCCCACTTTGTAATAATCTAGACCACCCAAGAATGGTATTTATAGGAGTTCGTAATTCATGAGAAAGTATGGCTAGAAATTCATCTTTAATTCGATTAGCTGTTTCAGCTTTTGCTCTTGCTGCTTGTTCCAATTCTAGCAACTGGGCACGTTCTTGTTGTATTTGTTTTTGTTCTTGAATGTCTGTACAAGTACCAAACCACTTCACTACAACACCTTGTTCATCTTTGAGGGGTAAACCTCTAGCTAGTTGCCAGCGATAAGTACCATCAGATGCTCGTTTAAAGCGGTATTCATTTTCATATACTGTCCCAGTATTGACAGCATTTATCCACACGTCATATGCATTTTGTACGTCATCTGGATGTAATGCTGCCACCCAACCAGAACCTAAAGACTCTTCAAAAGTTAGCCCCGTATATTCAGACCATTTTTGATTAAAATAATCGCATTCACCTTGAGCATTAGTTGTCCAGACAAGTTGAGGAATGGCCTCCGCTAAGTAACGGTAACGCTCTTCACTTTGCCGTAAAATTTCTAAAATACGCTGGCGTTCAGCAATTTCTAGCTGTAATTGCTCGTTGGTTTTGGTAATTTCATTAGTGCGAACAGCAACTAATTGCTCTAAATCATTCTGATATGTTCTTAATTGGGCTTCGATGTTTAAGCGCTCTTTTATTTGTATTTGTAATTCTTGATTTGCTTTTTCTAATTGAGATGGACTAGGAAGTGCTAATGCTTGTGGAACTAAAGGTACAAGTTGTAAGGCTGTAAATAAAGATATTGTGGCAGTTACAGCTTTAATTAATCCTGATAGCCAATAAGTTGGATGCCAAAGCGTCCAAATTTCCATCAGGTGAGTAGTGCCACAAGCGACGATAAATCCACTAAATAAGAGAAAAATCCAATGAAAAGGCAAATCTTCTCTTTTGCGGACGAAGTAGAAAAGTGTAGCAGGTATAGAGTAATAAGCTAGGGCTATGAGTGCGTCAGAAATTATATGTAGCAAAACTAAATCAGTTTGCCAGAGATAGCAGTGCCCATGTGGGATAAACGAGCCTGAACTAAAAAAATTGTTCCAAAATTCTGACATAAACCTCGGATAATGAATTATCAATTAAAACTTAATATTTTCAGTTTTAGAAGCAAAATATGTAAAACTATAATTATCTTCTGTTTATGTTTGATTGCTCTTACTTCTTCAATTAATATTTTATTTTGCTCTATTCTGTATCCTTGATACCTCTAGCATTCGATTATTTAGTGATTTTATTGTTTTTAGCAACCTGAGTGGAAAAAACAGTAAAAATTCATTAAGCTGTTTGCTCAAGAAATATGATTTAATTTCTAAAATTATTTAATTAGGTAGGAACAGGTAACAGAGACAAATGAATAAATATTTACTTATAGCACTAATATTTCCTGTTCTCTACCTGAAAGAGTGATTTCGCAAGTCTTGTACGGATTGCTATAGCTGCACAAGCATCAAATAGGAGTTCTATCGTTTATTTGTCTACGCGGCTCATAATGGGTGTTGATTCTGAAAGCATGGGAAAAAGAAACCCCACCAGATAGAAAGATGGTAGGGCGATTCAGTCGAAAAAGATTAATAATTGTAAATTTATTTAGACATATATCTAAGCCGCGATATTTGTTCTCAATATTATATATGAAGTTCCCAATAAAATTAGGGTTTTGATGTTTTCTTCCTAAGTCTATAGGTGAATGCATCTCACTGATGAAAAGAATATTTACAATTTTACTACGAAATATAAAGTTTATAGTCTTGAAGACAAACTCTGGTTTGTAGTTGCGATCGCTAGCAAACAACTACTTTACATAAGTTAACACTAATTACAGCATTTACAATAATGATACATGATATAGGGATCATCATTAAATAGCTAAGAATTATTTTATAATCTCGAGATTTTTCTGAATCACCAAGTCAATTCTTTCCATAATTCAGTCTTCTCGGTAGAAAGAAACATAACTGCGGGAAGATGTGAATATAAATAGTTTTTCAGTACTCTACCTATTAGTAAATATCTCTATTTAAATGCGTCCACCAAACTTATGGGATTGTAAGTGAACGTAGAGTATTACTGTGTGGGGATCGAAAAAATTAACAACCTGAAAAGTTTTCAAAGAAATGGCTTTACAAGGCTCTACTATTAATCAGGGAAAAACAGTTTCCTATGTAATTTTGATTGCCAGTGCCGCAGCGCTGGGTGGTTTTTTGTTTGGTTATGATACTGCTGTCATTAACGGTGCTGTTTCAGCTTTGTCAAAGGCTTTTAATGCTAACAGCGTTATGACAGGCTTTGCAGTATCTTGTGCATTGCTAGGATCTGCTTTAGGGGCTTTTGTAGCAGGGCCGATCGCAGACCGCTATGGTCGCCTCAAAACGATGCTGGTGGCATCTGTTTTCTTTACCTTAAGTGCGATCGGTTCAGGGATTGCATTTGGAATTTGGGACTTTATTTTTTGGCGCGCTTTAGGTGGTGTGGCGGTTGGGATGGCGAGTGTGATTGCACCCGCTTACATTGCTGAAGTTGCACCAGCCCATTTGCGCGGCAGACTTGGTTCACTGCAACAGCTAGCAATTGTAGTAGGGATTTTTGTAGCCCTAGTTTGTGACTACTTGATAGCTTTAGGTGCAGGTGGATCAGCAGAAGGAATATTTTGGTTTGGTGTCCCGGCTTGGCGTTGGATGTTTTGGACAGAAGCCCCACCAGCAATTATTTATGGATTTGCTGCCCTCGTGATTCCTGAGTCACCACGATACTTGGCAGCGCAGGGAAGATATACAGAAGCGACCAATGTCTTAACAAAAGTTCTGGGTGGGAATGTTGAAGCCAAAATTGAAGAGATTCGCCAAACAGTTTTACGAGAACGTCGCCCCAAATTCTCTGACTTGCTAAGTCGTAGTGGTGGATTGCTACCTATTGTATGGATTGGGATGGGATTGTCTATCTTGCAACAGTTTGTAGGGATCAATGTTATTTTCTACTACAGCAGTGTTTTGTGGCAGGCAGTCGGATTTTCTGAAAGAGATTCTTTACTAATTACAGTCATTACGGGAATCGTCAATATTGTCACAACTCTAATTGCGATCGCCTATGTTGACAAATTTGGTCGCAAACCATTACTCATGCTAGGTTCCATTGGCATGACTGTAACATTGGGTACTTTGGCTGTGGTGTTTGCTAATGCAGCTATCGATCCCACCACAGGTAATCCCACACTTCCAGGGACAGCAGGAATTATTGCCTTGTTAGCAGCTAACCTATATGTGGTCTTCTTTGGCTTTTCTTGGGGGCCAATTGTTTGGGTGCTGTTAGGCGAAATATTTAATAATAAAATTCGTGCTGCTGCCCTATCTGTAGCGGCTGCAGTGCAGTGGATTGCGAACTTTCTAGTTTCTACGACATTTCCACCTTTATTAAAATACTTCGGTTTAGGTTCTGCCTATGGGTTGTATACAATTGCATCGGCAATTTCAATATTTTTCGTTGCCTTTTTCATCAGAGAAACCAAGGGCAAAGAATTAGAGGAGATGTAATCTATTATATCCCAGAATTGAGAGCCTGCTGCAGCAGGCTTTCATATTGAGAAACTTGAAATAACACAAAACAGCACCGCGATCGCTCTATAGCAATCCTATATAATTCATGTTCAAATCAACTATTCACCAATCAAATAGGAATGCTAATTAAGCTAAAACACATCTAAATTACAACAAAGCACAAAGGATGAATGACAAATAACAATTGTTAGTTAAACACAGTTCCCAAGAAATTGATAATTGGTTTCCAAAAAATTCCAGTTAATACGTAGGGAGCGTACCTTAACAATGGGAAGTTGGACTGCTGCGATTGTTTTAATGGTAAACACTCTAATAAAAAAGGTACAAGGCAGGTAAGCCCATAGGCAGTTGCTAAAGCTACACTCAACTTCGGAGGAGGGCCAATGATTGGGCTACAATAAATACCTAAAATGATGAAAGAAATCATTAAAAATTGCTGCCAAAAAAACCAAGATTGCGGTGATAAAAAATAGATGATTCTGGGAAAGCTTTTATCTATGGACTGTCTCATTCCTAACAATACAGCCCAAGTAGCAGCACCAACGACACCATCATCTTTCAAGCCATAAACTCTTTGAAAGTTTTTCACGGCTCTTTCTGTTTCTCCACCAAAATATCCATCCGGTTCTTTTTTGAGAAAGCCTTCTGTATGCAGGATAATTTGCATTTCCTTGACTGCATCTTTCAATTCTGGTGACATATTTTTGTGACTACGCTCAAGTTTGGGGTAGAACAAGCAAGCCCAACTCAGTGGCCCTACTACTCCATCTACTTGCAGATTATTTTTTTTCTGGAATTCTATAACTGCTATTTCGGTCTCTAAGTCAAATTTGCCACTAATGTTTTCGAGAAAACCCTGAGCTTGCAGTCTTGCTTGTAGTTCATCAATTGAGTCTTGTACAGAATTAGGTGTAAAACCTCGGTACAGAATTGGACGTTTATTAAATACACAAACTTGTTTTTCCTCTGGGAAATAAAGACGGGGTTGTTTTAGTCCTAGTAACAGGTTTAGAGATTTGAGCAATCTATACATTTGTGTCTCCTGATAGTAAGCTGTGAAAAATATAGTTTGGGAATTGTGAGCTAGAACCTCCTGCTACTGAGAGTCAAGCACTTAGGAGTAAGCTATCGAATTCCTGAAAGCCCAGCAATTGCGAAGTTAAAAATTTGTTAGCACCCTGTCAAAATTTTGTTCGTTAAAATGTTGCTAATAGGTAATTGATGACAGACTTAGAGGGTGATATTTATGTCAAGTCAGTCAGAAGGTGGGAATCTGTCGAAAACTTGGTATCGTAAGGTGGCAAAAGATTGGGAGATAGACCGATTACTGACTGATTTAGAAGCTAAAACCAAAAAGCGATACAGGCAAAATCAGAAGAAAGACCTATTACTCGGCTTGCTATGTGGCTATAGCTTAAAGAAAATCGGTAAGGACTTGCACCGAGATCATGGAGCTGTCAGGACAGTATTGAGCAATATCTACCGAGACTTGGAAACGGTGACAGGAGAACCAGACAACAGTGTTAGGTCTAGTAACCTCCTTTACATTCTGGAAAGATATGGATATCGCAAAGGTGCTGTTGCCTGTGCTGTTAATAATCGCCTCATCCCGCACAACCTACCATCACCAACCTACACAGAATTTATTGGTCGGGAACAGGAGATGAATACTTTACTAGAACGCCTTTCACCCCATCATGGCGCTCATATGATCACTGTGCATGGTATTGGTGGTGTAGGTAAAACAGCACTGGTTCTAGAAGCTGCTCGCTTGTGTTTAAAAGCGAGTTGTGAAAACCTGGCTCACGCGCCTCAATTTGATGCCATTATTTTTACTTCTGCCAAACAACAGGAACTCGTTCCTAATATAATTTTCCAGCGACAACAGGGACAACGTAACCTACGCGATATCTTTCGGGCAATTGCCAATGCCTTAGATAACCCTACTATTCTTCAATCTCCCACCCATGATCAGTTTGACCGTGTCCGTCAAAGTCTTTCTAAACAGCGCACCCTGCTGATTGTAGATAACATGGAGACTATAGAAGATAGAAGTGAAGTGATAGAGTTCCTCTACAATCTACCTATTGATGTCAAAGTAGTAATTACTACCCGTGAACGCATTGCTTTGTTGCCGATTAGTCTGCGTAACTTGCCAGTGCATGATGGTTTGCGATTGATTCAGCAACAGGCGGGAGAAAAGTCTATTACTATCAACGAAACAGAATCACAGCTACTCTATGATCGCACTGGTGGTATTCCCTTAGCAATTGTTTATGCGATTGGTCAAGTCTCAAGTGGTTATTCTCTCAACGTAGTGTTGAAGCGTTTAGCCTCCGCTAGTGGTGATGTCGCCCGTTTTTGTTTTGAGCAATCTGTGCAAGGAATTAAGGGACAGCCAGCCCACAAATTATTGATGTCACTGGCGATTTTTCCGAATGCTCCCATACTCGCTGCGGTGGCGGAGGTAGCTGGGCTGATTTCTGCGCCTGATGCTGTTAATGATGGCTTAGCACGTTTGCAACAACTTTCGTTAGTTAGTTTGAACCCAGAAACTAAGCGTTATGAGATGCTGTCTCTCACCCGTGAGTATGCTTTAGCCGAATTAGCCGTTTACCCAGACTTTGAGAAAGAAGCTAGAAAACGTTGGGTGAAATGGTATCTGGATTTTGCTCATATTTATGCTGGAGAAGATTGGGAAAAATCCATCAATCACGAAAAGTTAGGAGAAGAGGAAGGAAATCTTCGTGCAGTATTTTACTGGTGCAAAGACCAAGACCATTATCCAGAAGTTAGGGATTTATGGCTGCTGTTAAATCATTATGCTAATCTCTACGCTTATTGGGACGATCGCCTCGATTGGTTGCAATGGCTAATCGAACAATCAGAACGCCGCGGTGAATGGCCATCTTGGGTGAAATTGATTATTCGCAAAACTTGGCTGTTAATTCGAGAATCTTCTGACCAAAGTCTTAAAGAAGCAGACGAAATGTTACAAAGGGCATGGGTTTTAAAACAGCATACAGATTTGCACGTTCAGGCTGACTTGGCAGAGAATATTGCGAGGCTCAGAATCAGACAGAAAAATTATCCAGATGCACGAGCATGGCTTGATATCGAACAAAATTTAGTCAGTCAAGCTAATTTACAAGGGCAAAAATACATCCGGCATTATATTCCTGTAATTTATCATCGGGCAGTTATTTTGTATCATGAATACCAATATTCTCAAGCTCAGAAGCTGTTTGAAGAAGTCATGCAAACTGCCCAACAAATCGACTGGTATCGGGTAATTAATTCAGCACAAAACTGGCTAGCAGATATTGCGATTGCCCAAGGCGATCGCGATGGTTCCCAACAGTTGTTAAATCAAGGAATCACTATAGCAAAAAGGAGCAACAATAAGCGACGTTTGGCTCGCTATCAACGTTCTCTTGCCCGTTGGGAAAAACTCTGGGGAAGTGTGGAAGCATCTCGCAAATTAGCGATTAAAGCAATGAACAGTTTTAAGCAATTGGGTATGAATCAGGAGACAGAGGAAATGAAATTTTTACTAGATTCACTATAATTAAATTTGGTATTTTATACCAATTGAAATAATTTGGGAAACACATAAATTATCTACCAGGGCACAGCAGTGCTTGCCCCTACAATCTGTCGCATTCTTTTTTCAAATTGGTATGATATATATAATTCTTCGTAGGGGTTTAGCACTGCTAAACCCTTACCCACATATAGGCATCATTATTCAAGTCAAACGGTATCACATTCTTTTTTCAAAAAAGTGCTGAGGGACTTCCATAAATTAAATTATTCAATCAACAAAGGCGAAGATATTGAGCAAATTCTTTCTCTCCCTCTGCGCCCCTGCTTCCTCTGCTTCCTCTGCTACCCCTAGCAAAGGAAGTCCCTTATCCCTCCCAAGGTGTGGTAGGGGCATCTGGATCGTCAATGGCAGCTGTAATATCTTCAATTGGGTTGTGTTGGGGGATAAAATTCCGATTGGAAACTCCAATCAACTGTTCCACAGCTTTTAGGGCTGCTGCTGCAGATTGATAACGCTGCTTGTAATCTTCCAGCACCATTTTACTGAGAATCTCCGCTAAGGCTGGGTTGGCAACTGTATGTTCGCGCCATTGCAACTCTCCATCAGCATCTCTTGCTAGTTCGTGGGGGGCGATACCAGTCAAAGCCCTAATACCAATCATCCCAACTGCATAGATGTCGCTACTGTATTGGGGACGGCCAAAACATTGCTCGTTGGGTGCATAACCTTTAGTCCCAATCCCAATGGTGAATGGAGTTTGTTCATGATTTTCTGTTTGGATTGTAGACACTTCTTTGACTGCACCAAAGTCAATCAGTACCAATTTCCAATCTGAATGTCGGCGAATAATGTTACTAGGTTTAATATCACGGTGAATCACACCGTTTTGATGTACAAATGCCAATGTTTGCAATAAATCGCGTAAAAGTTCGATAACTGTGGTTTCTAACAGCGATTGACCTGCTGGTAATTCCCTACTTAAGGGATGACCAATGATAAATTCTTGTACTAAATAAAATTCTTCATTTTGTTCAAAATAAGCTAATAGCTGAGGAATTTGGTGATGTTTTCCCAGTTTTTCTAAGGTTTGCGCCTCGGAATTAAATAAACGTCTGGCAAGTTGCAATCCTGTAGCTTTGGTGTTGGCTGGTTTGAGCTGTTTAACTACACATTGCGGGTAACCTGGACGTTGTAAATCTTCGGCAATGTAGGTTTCGCTAAATCCCCCAGAACCGAGAACTTTGACAATTCTGTAGCGTCCACCGAGGATTTTGCCAGCTACAGCTAAATCCCGTTGTTGCAGTAAATCTTGCAAGTCTTGTTGTTGACTGATGATTTCTTGCACAACAGGGGAAGTTTTATATTTTTGAAAGATATCTACTAATTGCCGCTTTTTAATGCTTTCCCTGACGATTTCGGTTCCTAGATAGGATAAGCCAATCCAGGCGATCGCTACCATTGGTACGGTGGTGGGATAAATTAACTGGTAATGTACAAATAACACGTAGCTGATGCCTCCCCAAAGAGTGGCAAAGCCAATGCTAACAATTAATCTACTGATACCTCGTTTGCGTCTAGCACAGATAATGCCAACACCACCAACTAAACCGAGTACAAATACACCTTGCAGGGGTGGACTACTAATTCCTTGAGCGATCGCTTTATTTTCTATTAAAGTGGCGATCGCGTTGGCATGAATTTCTACCCCTGACATACGTTCAGGATACAGCCAGTTATTACCCGCCACTACTGGATGATAATCGTTACCTAACTGTGCGGTGGCTCCAATCACCACAATTTTATTCTTGAAAACCTTGCCTTGTTGCAAATAGTTTTTCCAGTTTTGGGGGTCGAGTACATACCAAAATGGGATAGCTTCAAATGTATCCGCTGGCCCCCAAAAATGAATGCGATCGCCTTTTGGTCGCGAATATTTAATTCTGGCTGCCCTTAGTGCCGCTTCATCAAAGGAAGGCACTTTATCTATTAAGTTATCTTGTGCTAATGATTTGTTAAATTCGCTGGCTAAACGATGAATTTTGCCATCAACTTCTAGGGGAAAATTGACTGTGCCTGTAGATACAGCACCAATGCGAAACATTGGTTGCGGTAGTGTCAGTTTATTAAAAGTACCTTGATGTGACTCAGACGTTTCATATACCGAGGCTAAGGTCACCTTAGTGCCATACTTTTGCAATACTGCTTTTAGTTGGCGATCGTCGGCGGCACCATAAGCACTTTCTGTATCGAAAATTACATCCACAGCGACAGATTTGGCACCTGCTTGCATCAATTTTCTGATGACATCAGCATAAGCAGCACGTTTAAATGGAAAAGATTTCAGTGGTTCCAGGTAAGCATACTGTTGTGGATCTGTTTTATAGTACTGTTCAGGGACTGATATAGACTGATTGTCTATGGCCAAAATCACGATGTTTTCTGGAGGTGCGATCGGCCCGCGCAGTTGAAAAAACGTAGAAAGTGCCTGACTTTCCATCAACTGCACAATGCCCAAACCAGAACTACTCAGCAATGCTGCCCCTATTGCTGAAACACCAGTCAGCAGATGACCAAACCAAGACATTAGTTGGGTATGGTAGGTTAATGCCGTCGAAGTTGCTTTAGTTGGTTTCCCTAACTGGCTATTGGCAGCAGAGACATATTTTTTAGTTACGGTAGACGTAGGTTCTTCTGCCATATCGTGTTATTGATTGATTAAGGTACAACACTTTATATTTATTCAGACCCTATTTGAGCGAACTACATTAAATTAAGAGTTAAATGAAAAACTTATACATTTGTAAACTATCCTTTCTACTTCAGCGAATTTTTATTGGTGTGTCTTTACAGGGTCTGGCGATTAAAACACTGCCCAAATTATTCTCCAATAGCAGAGCAATCTGTAATTTTGCCACAGAACTAAGCTAAAGAGACTTATTCTGTGGATTTAGTTTGGTTTATGATCTACCAAACCCAACAGGTATGCCGTCGGTAGAAGGTTTACCAGAATTTTGCTTTGGGCAACTTCTGTCAATGCTGCAACACTGATACTATGCAAAAATTGTCTCCTGTTGTTGATGGCAAAATCAAGAGATCGGCATTAGCCTATATTCTACCTGAGAACCAATACCATACCTCTTTAGGAGTAAACTTGACTGTTATACAGTTAGGAATGCTGTTACACAGTCTATTTTATTGGTAGATTTTGATCGCAGGCTAACTCTTGCACTGTCTGGGATGAAAAAGGTTCAGCATCCTGCATCTGCTCTATTGTTTTCCCGATTTTTATGACTTAAAAGGGGTTAAGATAAAAGCTATACATGAAGATATACTTTATAGATATTAGCAAATAGATCATTTGATAATTGCTATAATCTATTGTTCAATCTAAAATTCTTTTCTATTATTAGGTGTATTTTTCTATGGGTTCTCCAATGAATCGTCTGTCTATTTTTGTAGACGGAAACAATATGTTCTATGCTCAACAAAAAAATGGCTGGTTTTTTGACCCACGCAGAGTTTTAGAATATTTTAAACACGAGCAATCAGAAACAACATTAATCAATGCATTTTGGTACACTGGCTTAAAAGACCCGCAAGATCAAAGAGGTTTTCGCGATGCTCTCATTAGTTTAGGATATACAGTAAGAACTAAAATTCTCAAAGAATATTATGATGACTCATCTGGTCGCTATTCACAAAAAGCTAATTTAGATATTGAAATTGTTGTAGATATGTTTAATACAGTAGACCAATATGACAGAGTAGTATTATTTAGCGGTGATGGGGATTTTGAGAGAGCAATTGAATTATTACGTTCAAAAAATACACATATTACAGTCGTATCTACAGAAGGAATGATCGCTAGGGAATTACGTAATGCTACTGATAGATATATAGATTTGAATGATATTAGAGACAGAATAGAAAAGACAGAAGCTTAATATGTTAATAATTATTTACAAATCTAAACAGTAAAAAACTTAAGATACAAGGTAGTTATAGCAAAAAGTCCACACTAAAAACAAAAAACAGACCAATGACAACACAACCAGAGCGAATCATTATTTTTGATACCACATTGCGAGATGGCGAACAATGTCCAGGAGCAACCCTAAATATAGACGAAAAGCTAGTAATAGCTAAGCAACTGGCGCGTCTGGGCGTGGATGTAATTGAGGCAGGATTTGCCTTTGCCAGTCCCGGAGATTTTGAAGCAGTTAACAAAATTGCCCAAGTTGTTGGGACAGAAAATGGCCCTGTGATTTGTAGTTTGGCTAGAGCTAAACATGATGATATTAAAGCAGCCGCTGAAGCGATTAAACCAGCCGCAAAAGGCAGAATTCACACATTTATTGCCACATCTGATATTCACCTGCAATATAAACTGAAAAAAACTAAAGCAGAAGTTTTGGCGATCGCCGAGGAAATGGTTGCCTACGCCAAAACCTTTACTGATGATGTAGAATTTTCCCCAGAAGATGCTGGTCGCTCCGATCCAGAATTTCTCTACCAAGTATTAGAGAGAGCGATCAGAGCTGGAGCCACAACAGTTAATATTCCCGACACTGTAGGATATACAACCCCCAGTGAATTTGGGGCAATTATTAAGGGGATAAAAGATAATGTCCCCAATATCGACCAAGCCATTATTTCCGTTCACGGACATAATGATTTAGGCTTGGCAGTGGCAAACTTCTTAGAAGCAGTGAAAAATGGCGCGAGACAATTAGAATGCACCATCAATGGTATTGGTGAACGCGCAGGTAATGCCGCTTTAGAAGAATTAGTCATGGCATTGCACGTGCGTCGGCAATATTTTAATCCCTTCTTAGGTAGACCAATCAACTCAGAAGAAGCATTAACTAATATCGACACTCGTCAAATTTATAAATCCTCGCGTTTGGTGTCCAATTTGACGGGGATGTTAGTACAACCAAATAAAGCCATAGTCGGAGCAAATGCCTTTGCCCACGAATCTGGAATCCACCAAGATGGTGTATTAAAAAACAAACTCACTTATGAAATTATGGATGCCCAATTGATTGGCTTAACAGACAATCAAATAGTTTTGGGCAAACATTCAGGCAGAAATGCTTTTCGGACTCGCTTGAAAGAATTAGGTTTTGAACTGTCAGAAACCGAATTAAATAAAGCATTTGTCAAATTTAAAGAAGTCGCTGACAAAAAGAAAGAAATTTCTGATTGGGATTTGGAAGCGATCGTCAATGATGAAATCCAACAAGCACCTGATTTGTTCCGCGTCGAGTTAGTGCAAGTTTCCTGTGGTAGTAATGCCCAACCTACAGCTACAGTGACTCTGCGAACTCCAGATGGGGAGGAATTAACTGATGCGGCCATTGGTACAGGGCCTGTAGATGCGGTTTATAAGGCAATTAACCGTGTAGTCAACGTACCCAACCAATTAATTGAGTTCTCTGTACAGTCAGTCACAGCTGGTATCGATGCCATTGGGGAAGTAACTATTCGTTTACGCCACGAATCGCGAGTATTTTCCGGCCATGCAGCGAACACAGATATCATCGTTGCATCGGCGCAAGCTTACGTTAATGCACTGAATAGATTGTATGCATCGTTGCAATCGAAAGAGAAAGAACTGAATCCTACGCCGTAGAGGATTGGGCATGGGGCATGGGGCATGGGGCATTGGGAACTACTGATTCTCCTTCTCCTGTCCCTCATCCCCCTCTGCTTCCCTGATCAACAAGTCGCTGAGATGGCGACAACTGAATCATTCGCAATCCCAGTTGCTAAAGGAATTTGAATGACAAACTCTGTACCCTTACTCAGAGTAGAAAAACATTGCAAACTACCGTTGTGGGTGTCGGTAATAATTTGATAACTGATAGCCAACCCTAATCCTGTACCTTTTCCTTCTGGCTTAGTGGTGAAGAAGGCATCAAATAATTGTAGTCGCACGGCTTCTGTCATTCCAGCCCCGTTATCGGCAATTTTGATAATTGCATAGCCATCTTCAGCACTAGTAGTAATTGAAATTGTATTGGGATGCTGGAGAATTTCTGCAAAGGTCTTACCATGATTAGACTCTTCTAAAGCATCAATGGCATTTGCTAGCAAATTCATAAACACTTGGTTTAATTGTCCGACATAGCACTCAATCTGCGGTAGGCTTCCATACTGCTTTATAACTTGAATTTCTGGACGGTTGGAGTTAGCTTGCAGACGATGCTGCAAAATCATCAGGGTAGCCTCAATTCCCTGATGAATATCAACGGTCTTTTTCGCAGTTCCATCTACCCGTGAGAAATTTCGCAACGATTGCATGATTTCTTTGATGCGTTCGATACCAAGTTTCATAGAAGAAATCATTTTCGGCAAATCTGCAAGCAAGTATTCTAAATCTATAGCCGCAATTTCCTCTGCAATGTCATCGCCTGGTTGGGGAAATTTTTGGTTGTAAAGGTTTAATAAGTGAATTAAGTCTTGAATATACTGATGAGCATGAGATAAATTACCAGAAATAAAGTTGACTGGATTGTTAACTTCATGGGCAATCCCAGCTACTAGCTGTCCTAAGGCAGAAATTTTTTCAGTATGAAATAATTTAGCTTGAGTATGTTGCAATTCTTGTAAAGCCTGTTCTAATTTCTGTGCTTGTTCGCGTTGTAAACGCTGTTCTATCTGCTGACGTTCAGCAATTTCATGTTCAAGATTGGCTAAGGCTACTGTTCTTTCGATGGCGGTTGTCTCTAAGGAAATTAGCAATGCTAATCCTAAAATTGCAAAAGTTAAAATGCCAATTGTGGTAGATAGCACAGAAGAATCGAAATTCATAACTGATGGCATCAATAGCATTTCTGTGGCATCAAAACTAGTAGCTGCCATGCCCGTGTAATGTACAATAGGGATAGCCGCACCCATAACGATCGCACTGACAATCTTCTGCTGACGATGAGCGCTAGTACTGCGATCCGGTAAATGAAATGCCAACCACAAAGCGATTAAAGAAACGATCAAGGCGATCGCAATTGAAACTCCCACTAACATATAGTTGTAGTGGATATGAGCTGGCATTCGCATTGCAGCCATGCCAGTGTAATGCATGGTGATAATCCCCAGTCCCATCAACAAACTACCAGCTAGCAAGTTGAAGATGCCCATTACTTCTTGACTGACGAAAAATAAGGCACATCCTGAAGCTAAGATTGCTGCAAGTATTGATAACAAAACCTGAAAAATATCGTATTTTACCGAAATCGGTAGGCAAAAAGCCAGCATTCCCACAAAATGCATTGACCAAATTCCTGTTCCCATTGCGATCGCACCACCAAACAACCAGCCAATGCGCGCATACCCAGAAGCGGTGCGGACTTGTCCAGCTAGATCCAAAGCAGTGTAAGCTGCAAGCATTGCGATCGCCACTGAAAGAACTAATAAACGAATGTCATAAGTACCAGCGATCGGTGTATTCATAAAGTTGATTTATTATTCTCAGCAGTCAAAAATAGCAATAATATTTGTTTCCTAGATTAGGAGTAGAAAATAAGGAAATTATGAGGATTAATCAAAATTGTTTATGAAAAAATGCCAGTTAAATATGCATAGTAACTATGCCTATTTAACAATTTATAATTAAGTTATGGATGGGGATTTAAATCCTACCTATAACGACACTACATATAGAGAACTGGTAATCTAAACTCGGTTTAATTACGAATTAATAATTATGTTTAAACTCTATTTAATTAGATGAAAAATTTAATTATTCCCAAACTTTATAGTTCCCATTTAGCAAGTGAGAATAACAAATAACTTCTATTGGCAACTGTGATCTTCATCACTGACAGAATCAAAAAGGATACAAGTCCCTAAATTTATTTATGGAGAAGAAAGAAAGTGAAACAACATTAATTCAAGCCCCCGGATTTATCCTGGTCTTGCTTTAATTTTGAATTTTGAATTTTGAATTTTGAATTCGGAGCGCAGCGACGTGACTTAATTTTGATGCTGATAAGCATTAGGATTAGAACGCATCATTAATTTCTCTGGAGTTGTGGATTTTTTAAAGCCGTAACGCCGATAAAGTCCGTGGGCATCTTTTGTACCTAACAACCACTTTTGCACATCCTGAAGTTCTGGATAATTCAAAATAAACTGCACAAACCAAGTGCCTAAACCTTGACCACGATAAGGTTCTAAAATAAACACATCCTTTAAAAAGGCAGAAGTAGCGTAATCAGTAATTACCCTAGCAAAACCCACTTGTTGCTGCTCTTCGTAAAGCCCAAAACATAAAGAATTGGCAATTGATTTTTCTAAAATCCCTAAAGGAATATTTTCTGCCCAATAAGAATTTCGCAGAAAATCATGAATCATTTTGATATCTAGCTTAGATTTATCTGTGCTGATATAGAATCTGTGTTTTAAATCTTCGTTCATTTTTTTATCCAAATTCCTCGTATTGATGAAATTACTGAACCTTATGTTAAATAGCAGCAGCTATATTCAAAATGGCTGCTGGTTGAATTTATAAAACAGGGATATATCTATTATTCATTATGAATCAAATAGGAACCACTTATTGGAACGCAGTCCTTAATACTTTTAAAAAAATTTGGGGTTATGACAATTTTCGTCCCCCACAGGGTGAAATAGTCAGCAGTTTATTGGCAGGAAAAGATGCGTTAATTATCATGCCTACAGGTGGAGGTAAGTCGATTTGTTTTCAACTTCCGGCACTGCTGCAAACAGGATTGACTTTGGTAGTTTCGCCGTTAGTAGCATTGATGGAAAACCAAGTACAAGAACTGCGCCAGCTAAACTTAAGTGCAGCACTTTTACATAGCGAACTACCTTCATCCCAACGTCGCTTAACTCTGCAAGCATTGGCACAAAACAAACTCAGATTATTGTATTTATCGCCAGAAACTTTACTCAGTCAGCCTGTGTGGGAAAAATTGTGTCAACCACAATTGCAGATTAACGGTTTAATTTTGGACGAAGCCCATTGTTTAGTGCAGTGGGGTGAAACATTTCGACCAGCTTATCGCAGATTAGGGGCAGTGCGATCGGCATTGCTGAAATCAAAACCACCTGGAAGCAAAATTAGCGTGGCAGCTTTTACGGCGACGGCTGACCCTTTAGCGCAAAAAATTATTGCCTCAGTTTTACAATTACAACAACCCGATATTTACCGCCTCAATCCCTACCGTCCAAATCTGCATCTCAACGTCTGCATCGCTTGGACTCCCAAAGGTAGAAAGCAAAAATTAGTCAGATTTATTCAAAATAGACAGCAACAAGCTGGATTAATCTATGTCCGCACCCGCAGAGATAGCGAGAATTTAGCAGCTTGGTTAGCAGAGATGGGTTACGCCACAGCTAGTTATCATGCTGGACTGAGTGCCACAGAACGCCGTGCTGTAGAAGCCAGCTGGTTAGGTGGTAAAATACCATTTGTGGTTTGTACCTGTGCATTTGGCATGGGGATTAACAAGCCTGATGTGCGAAAACAATAGCCTCTTAAAATAATTCTACAAAGTAAACAACAACAACTTGACAAGGTATAACTAAACTTCGTAGACTATTAAAAAGCAGTGAGTCTAAAAAGTATTTAAAGTCTACAAAGTAGAATGAAAGTTCAAAGGGTACGTATCCCTGGAAGTGAAAAAATCACTTGGGTAGTAGTAGGGAGCGATTACTTGCCAGTAGAACCTATTCGGCAGTTTTTAGCTTATCTAGAAAGTATTGAGCGATCACCAAACACAATTAGATCTTATGCCTGCCACCTCAAACTCTACTGGGAGTATCTCCAGGTATCTAACTTTGATTGGACACAAGTTAGTGTAATTGAACTTGCTGAATTTATGGCATGGCTAAGAAATCCAAGTCCTCAAGGTGTTTTATCAATTCAAGAGCAAGAAGCAAAGCGAACAGAATCAACTGTAAATGTCATTTTGACTTCAGTCTGTATGCTTTACGATTTTCATGAAAAAACTGGTAAAGTACCACATATTCCTCTCTATCGATCGCAAATTATGCCAGGTAGAAGGTACAAAAGTTTCCTGCATCACATCACAAAAAGTAAACCTGTTAGAACTCGTTTGCTCAAACTCAAAGAGCCAAAACGTCATCCCAAAACAGTTTCCACGGAGCAAGTAAGACAACTTATTAATTCCTGTAATCGAATAAGAGATAAGTTCCTAATTTGCTTGTTACACGAAAGTGGTATGCGAATTGGGCAATTGTTAGGGCTAAGGCATGAAGATATTCAATCTTGGGATAATGTTATCAAAATTGTTCCCAGAGACAACAATGCTAATGGCGCTCGTGCTAAAACCGCCTCTTCCTACAATGTTGATGTTTCCAAGGAATTGATGGGACTCTACAGTAAATACCTACAAGATGAATTCATGGAAATACTGGGGGATGACCTCAGTGACTATGTATTTGTAAACCTTTGGGATGGAAAAATTGGATCACCTATGAGTTATAGCAATGTAATGGATTTATTCAATCGCCTCAAAAGGAAAACTGGTATTGCTATTCATCCTCACATGCTTAGACATACTCACGCTACAGAACTAATCCGTGAACGCATGGAAATGGCTTATGTCCAGAAGAGATTAGGACATGCCAGTATTCAAACCACGATTGATACTTATGTCCACGTTAATAACGAGGATATGAAAATAGCATATCAGGAATATCTTGAACAGAGAGAAATATCAAATGACTCCTCAACCGAAACACCGGAATTCATTGACCATTGTACAGACTGAGAAAAAAGAGATTACTTGTCATCACTGTGAGAGTGAGAAGTTCGTTAAAAGGCGAAAGGACAAAAAAGGACATCAAATTTATTTATGCAAAAATTGTAATCGCCACTTCACGCACAATCCTGACAAAACACAGTACATTGTAAATCCTGAAGCTGAATACAAAAAAGATGTTTGGGATTGCCGTAATTTAGGGATTTCTCCAGGTGTTGGCAAGTATTGCTACAGATTAACTTTCTCGGATATTAGTCAACCTTGGATTTTGGATGCAGCTAAACGATACATTAAATTTACGCTTAGTACTCTCAGTTTTTCGTCGGGTTCCGAAAAGCTACTGGCAATAAAAAGACTTTCTCGATTCCTTGCTAAATCTTACCCGAATATTTCGCCACAAGAATTAGATCGTTCAGTCATAATTGATTTTTTGGCTCATTTAGCAGGTACAAAACTCTCGATTTCTACTAGATGCCATACCATTGGTGGAATTCGAGGGTTCTTGGAGATGAGCTACCAAAATCAATGGCTAGAAATATCCAGGTATTTAATTCGTGATGAAGATTTTCCTAAACGACCTAAATCAGTACCTCGATACATTCCAGAAGACGTAATGCATCAACTTAACGAGCATTTAGACGAGCTTCCTGAAGCAGTCATGAGAATGGTATTGGTTCTGCAAGAATGTGGTATGCGGATCTCCGAGTTACTCCATTTGAAACCCGATTGCCTGTTGCAGGACAAAGCTGGGGACTGGTTTCTGCGGTATTACCAATTCAAAATGAAGAAGGAAATTACTATTCCTGTTTCTAGAGAGGTTGTTCGAGTAATTCAAGAGCAGCAACGCTACATTAAGGACAACTTGAATGTCAAGTTTGAGTATGTCTTTTGTGCCAACGAAGGAGGAGGTTGTAAGGGTGACTTTACACCTTCCCCAAAACCAATGGGTCGAGGAGCTTTTAACCGTTATCTTAATAAATTAGCAGAGAAGCATAAAATTTGTGATGCTTCAGGAAAACTTTGGCATTTCCTACCACATCAATTTCGCCACACCGTAGGAACACGAATGATTAACAATGGTGTGCCACAGCATATCATTCAGCGTTATTTAGGGCATGAATCTCCAAACATGACTGCTGTCTATGCCCACATCCACGACCAAACGATGAAAGAAGAAATTGCTAAATTTCAGGGCAAGATTGTCAATATTTCAGGACAAGTTGTTGAGCCAAACAACATAGAAGCAGATGTGGTTGATTTGCAGTGGTTTAAGCGGAGTATTCAAGCTCAAGCATTGCCAAACGGATCTTGTGCTTTACCTAGTATTTCTCAGGGATGCCCTCACGCCAACGCGTGTCTAACTTGCACCCACTTTAGAACCACTTCTGACTATTTATCAGAACACAAGCAGCAACTAGAACAGACTAACAAGATTCTGCAAAAAGCAGAAGCTAATGGCTGGATGCGCCAAGTTGAGATGAATCAGAAGGTCAAAACCAATCTAGAAAAAATTATTTCAGCATTGGAGGTAGACTTAAGTGACAGTCAAGCGTAATGTCGAAGGATTGGTTGATAACGCTCAAAGGAAACGTCAAGAGACTTTTGAGAAAGTAGAGCAGGGAATTCAGCAACTAATCAAAGAAAAACAAGTTATTAACTTTAATACAGTCGCTAAAGTCTCTGGTGTTAGTAAAGCATGGCTTTATAAGGAACCTGAAATTAAGGAACGAATAGAGCATTTAAGGGTAAATTATTCAAGGACTGAGAAAGTCCCGCCTAAACAAAAAACCTCGGATGCTTCCAAAGACGCAATCATTAGAACCCTCAAGGAAAAAATCAAAAAAATTGAAGCTGAGAATAGAGGTTTGCGCGATCAGCATGAAGCAATTTATGGTCGAATTCTTCAAGCATCTGAGATAGAACATCGACTAGAGAGACTTGAGGCTGAAAATGCAAGACTAAAGCAAGAGTTGGAAATGTGTCGTTCTCCGTCGCCTAAACACTCATTGTCTGAGCAATCTAAGGTTTCGTCATCTACATCTAAAAGGTCACAAGGGGAAATAACTGACAGAATTAGGGATGAACTAGATGCCCTAAGTATTAACCTGACTAACACTCTTACTTCCAAAATACGGAACTCCAATGAAGAAGTTGTCTTAGCTGCGATCGCAGCACTAAAAGAGCAACTACAACATCAATTAATTAGAAACCCAGGAGGATGGTTGGCTAGTGCAATTGATGCTGCTTGGCGACCAAATCAACCCCTTGGAGAAAATAATGTGGTTGACATATTTCTTCAATGGTATGACTTGGCACGAGAGCAAGGAGTCGTCATTGGAAGTCGAAAGGATGACGATGGTTGTTATTGGGTTCAAGAAAATACTGGTCAGTGGGTTCCATTTGAGGAAAAATCCTCAAAATGGACACTTGACTATTTACGATCCAGAATGGTGAAGTAAGCAGAAATTTAATAACAGACAACAAAAAAGCTTTACCTTCCGATAAAGCTTTTTTGATTGAATAGTTTCTACTGTGGATTTTTTGTATATTGCTTACTATTAAATCCTCAGACAGAAGATTTGTTTGCGTATTTAAACTGAGGTAATAACAGATGGCTATGAAATAGCATAAATTTATTTATTAAAATTAAATTTACTAGCATGGAATTATCTCCTAATATTTTTGTTGAGTCCAGAACAGCAAGAAGCAATCAACTGTTAGCAATATCAACAGAAGAAGTAGAAGATATATTAAACAAAGTAAAACAAGTATTTTTTGCTGTCTGGCAAAATTCAGGATGGTTAACTTCTAAACAAGTAGCAGAGTTTTATGAAGTTTCTGAGGATACTATCGATACTAACTTTAAACGCCACAGAGATGAATTTGTATCAGATGGAGTAAAACTAATTCGTGGCAAAACTTTGCATGAGGTCAGGTTCATTATGAACCTGACCTCCTCAATCCCTTCAGTAAATTTATTTCCTCCCCGTGCAGTAATGCGTATGGGTTTCATTTTGCGAGATTCTGAAGTAGCAAAACAGGTAAGAAATACTACTTTAGACCTAATTGAAAAGATTCCTAGTTTACTCCCAAGTGATAAATCTATTTCAAAGCTAGAATCTTTATTGTCTTTCAAAAATCTCCCCTATGGTTCGCGAGAAAATCCAATTACAGAAATTACAGAAGATATTCAAAATGGATATGGTTGGGCAGGCAATGAAGATTTACTAGAACAATGGGTGATTTCGCTTGCAAGTTATGCAGATTTAAGTCCTTGGCGACAAATAGCACAAAGAAACTACGAAGTTACATCAAAGAACAAAACTAGAAGATATGATTTTTTGTTTAGGACATCCCTTCCAATATTTAAAGATATAGAGCAAGCGACTATTATTTGTGAACTTAAATCTAACTATATTAATCATGAAGATATATCAAACATATATTATGTTAAAAGATACATTAATTTAGCCTATAATCGCTTCAGTCCTACTGGAAAAGGAAAAACATTGGTATTTTTGTTTGTTTCTCCATGCGGAATTACTCAAGAGGGAGTAAAAATATTAAACGAAATTCAAAAAGATTTAAGTGAAAAAAATAATTTCGATGCATATGTAGATGCTTTAAGACTTGATGATCTGATTTGGAATAAAATATATCCAGCTATAAAGGCTAGCTACAAAGATGAACAAGGTAGAATTGGAAATCAATTTGTTTATGTACAAGAAAAAATCAAACAAATTTGCTTAGAAATTTGTAACCCTGATATATGGGTCAACAAATATAAAGATGAAAGACAGAAATGGTACGAAGAAATCACAAATAGAGATAGGAGTTTACTGCCAGGGCATACTTCATTGCTATCCGAGTCTCAAAATACAGAAGTAAATCCTGCTTAATGCTTGGAGACAGGGACTGACAAGGCTCTTGACGAGTCAAATCAGAGTTTGATGAATTAAGTATCGAGATTAACTCTACCTTAAAAAAGATAATTGAGTCTGTGCCTAATAAAGTGATTCTTCAAGGTATTGCCACTCTCAAGGAAGCGTTATCCAAAACAAAAGTCCCAAATATGGCTGGCTTTTCAGTGGCAGCTATCAAGAATTCTTGGTTGCCAAATCAGGATTATAGGAAAAAGCAAGAGTTATCTGCGTTTAATGAGTGGTTCAATCTCGCACAATCACTAGGGCTAGTCAAAGCATCCATCTGTGACAAAGGTGTTCAGTACGTTATTACTGCTCAAGATGAGTGGGTAGAGTTCAGTGAAATCGTTGATACATAACCCTTTGAGGAACTTCAGCAAATAAAAATGCGAAAGTAAATAAAACTTAATGCAAATAATTTCGCGATTTTAAAAATTTGCGCGATCTGTTTCAGATTCTTCCATGTTATTTTGATTAATTAGAGCAAGCCTTCCTAAATAATTAGGAAGGCTTTCTCTAATCAATCAAATCTCCACTCTAAGTAAACAGGTGATGTGAATTTCCTGCCCACTACACTCGATTTACTTAGAGTGGAAGACTAAAGCCCTAACCCATTTAGGAGGTGAGCTTATGTCTAGACTTATCGATATAAGTCTAGAAGAGTCTGTCCTGCAAAGTCAATGGACATCCCTACTCCAATTGCATCGTCAAAAGGTTGAAAGAACGCCTAAAATTATTGAGCTGGCAAAATTGACAGAAATAAAGCTGGCAATTTTGCAGTTTTTGGCAATCAGAGGTGAAAGCAGTGCCAAGGAAATCTCTGAAACAATACACGTTTCTAGGTCAGCTGTATCAAAACAAATTAAAGAGCTTGTTGTCGAAAAATACGTAACTTATAGAGAAGTTAGCGCAGGCGTAGGAGCAGTTAAAGCAAGGCAGTTGTATTCTCTTGCAAATGATTGTTCTAATGAGGCTATTGATGATGCAATAGAGTTCAAATACAGCAAGGATTTGAAGTTACTCAATTCTGTAGCTGAGAATTTACTAGAATCAGTTTTGTCTGGAACTAATCTAGGCGAAGATATTACAGAAGAAAGAGATCTGTTCTTCTTCCACTTAAAACATCTAGCATTAGAGTTTCATCCTACTATCCAATCCATCTTGAAGCTGATTCCAGATACTGGCATTAGGTCAACCGAAATTGCCAGTAAGCTTGGCTTGGATAATACTACAGTCAATAAACACCTGAAGCATCTGATGGAGCTAGGTTGGCTTTGCAGGGAAGTAGGTAGTACCAACGGTCAGGGCAGGAGTGGATATGTTTATTTTCCTGTTAATGGGATTAATGCTGAATTAATTAACTTTCTGCTAAATGATAACGACCAGAATTCAAATGGTAAATTGAGTGAGCCACAAAATGGAAATCACTATCATGATGACGCATCTGTAATCCCATCGTCAAATAGTGTCAAATCTTCGGATACCCAGTTAACATCTTTAGGCGAACTGATATCGGGAAAACATTTTAACGAAAACTTAGAAGACAGTAATGCAAACATCTCTATGAAATCCGAAACTAGTCAGCAAAAAAGTTCCGCATCATCACCCTTAGACAAAGATTTACCAATGGCTGGAGAAATCATGGCTAAGATTAAGGAATTGCTGGTACTTCGTCGCAAAGTCAGCACTATACAGCAAGAATTGTGCGAATTAGGCGGCAAAGAAGCTGAGGAATTAATAGCTGAACTAGAATCTGAAAAATTTTAGCCAAAGCAGTGGGGTAATTACCTCACTGCCTGACAAGTTCATGGGCGGCGCTTGGTGCCAGACGGGTCTCCTAAACTCAGTGCTGAGGGGTTCGATTTCCCCTGCCGTCCACAAACCTGAAACTATCGTAATACAAATTTTGTTTTTATACCTTGTGTTGATATGTCAAAAAAACTAAATGTAGATTTCTATCAAGTTAAAATTTCTCAGCCTTCAGCTTTATCTTTTGAAGAAATTTTACAAAAAATAGATAATACCTTACCACATCACAGAACTAAAGAAGTGCGACTGCACCATATCTATATATTCAGTATTCAATATGGATGGCAAGATACTTGGGAAGGCGAAATTGTTCGGTTACGCATGAATGATTTACCTGTCAAGGGAAGTCTTGCTGGTGAAATAGAAGATATTCAATTAGCGCATGATGAAGGTATAGGAGAACAATCAGCATTTATTTATCATCCTGCTACTCGCATTCTTGCAATTCAATCTAATAGAAATGGAGTCTCGCCAGGGGATTTTGCAAGGTATTTTGAAATATTTGGAGAAGGTAACACATCAATTAGTTTAGATCCTGTACTTCAAATGAGTGCATTGCAAAAACTTGTGAAATTAAAAGAAGTAATAAATTTTGAGATTAAAATTGCTAGCTTATCGAATATGAATATTTTTGGTGACAATGATAATGCTGTTGAGGAAATGATTCATTTAGCAGAAATTTTCCAAGCCCCTTCTATAAATATAGAAGTTAAAACTTCAGTTAAGAAAAAACAGCCGTCTTTACTTGTTGACAAAGTAGTTGAAACTGCTCAAAGCCTACTAAGAGCTTCTCAGCAAAAGCACAATAAAATTACAACTTTAAAAGTTTCAGGATCTGACGATGAAGATAACAAGACAGTTATTGATTTGTTAAAAGATAAAATGCGTGAAAGCATTAATGTAAATAACCCTGGGAGAAATCGCAATATTCCTTATGACATACGACAAAAAGCTTTACAAGAAGCTTGGAATAATAGGTTAACTGAAATACTACGGATGTTTCGCAGTTAATGTTTAGCGGCACGTAATATTGAAGTAAATAGGTGTATAACCCTATAAGAACTTAATCCAGAAGTCATAAAACATAAAGCCCATATACCAAAAGCTAGTGATCTAAATGGCTGATTAAATTGAGTTATATCAAGGAATATACCTATAGAACTTAATAAGGTTAAGATAAATAACCATTGGATAGCATTCATGAAATAATTGATTAGTTTATCATAAACTTGTCCATTGATTATTTGTTGCATAATATAAGATTTGATTATCGTTAATAGTATTGATACTGCGGTAGCGAGAAAGCCTATTACGATGCCACTAAGCGTAGTAGTAGCAGCAAATAATTCTTTCAAAGAATTTAATGAGGGATTTTTTGCAACAAAATAAGAACATAAAATTGCAAATATTGTACCGAAAAATAGAGGATACCATTTTTCAAGTTTAGCTTTCATAATAGCCCCCAAAATAACGCCAGCAATGTGACATATATATCATTTTAGCTCTTTATTAGTACATTTGTATTTAAAATATGGGAATTTATTCGGCGTAAGTAAAGGGTATAAGTTTGCTAAAAGCAATCCCTACTTAAAATATTGTTTACATCATTTGCCTCAAAGAGCAAGGAAATACTAATAATTTCAATTTCTAATAACTAGAAATGAATTAATAAAACAATTAATTCTAGCTTTGAACATAGCTTCAATTTCAGGTTAACCGGACTTTAGTGTATAAGCTCTAAGCTAATCGTCATTCTTTTCCAGGCTAATTCGCTGGTAGTAAAGACTGAAGCCTTGGATTGATGTAACTTAAATGCTGATTAGCTTAAGAGCGAATGTGGAACCTTTTTCATTCTTGTAGCCATAGATTAGTTAATAAGCTTACATCAATTTTTATATTTTAAGCATAATTACGTACTTTTTATATAGTTTTGATTTTGTCTCAGTATTTTCTCTACTTTTAATATCCTTAAATATAGCTATCATGTAATTTCTCTTGGCAATTTTTTATCGATTATTCCTATATCTTTCTATTATTATGATCGCAACAGATTTTGATGTTATTTTGAATGATAATAAAAAAATAAATGATTTTATAAGTAATCAAGAATTAGAGCCAACCCCAGAAGAGTTTGTTAGACAAAAATTTTTAAGGATATTGCATTTTGAATATCAATATCCTAAAGATTTTATGAGAAGAGAAGTTGCTATATATTATGGGCATCAAGAGCTTAAAGATAGTAGTGGTAGAACAATTAGAGCAGATATTGTAGTTTATAATTCTAAAAGAGCTTGTTTAGCTAAAGACCAAGGTAATATCGCTTTTATTATTGAATGTAAAGCTCCCAATGTAACGGAAGGTTATAATCAATTAGTCTCTTACATATATAACACAAGTGCATCAGGAGGTGTTTGGTTTAGTAGCTATGGTGATGAAGATAAAATCAACTACTATCGACGTATTTCAGAACCCAATAATGAACTAATACCTTGGATTGGATTACCAAAAAAGGGAGAAAGATGGGATGCATTAGGACGGATAGACAAAAACAATCTTAAGCGTCCAAAAGATATAAAAGGTCTTCTTCGACGTTGCCATAATAAGTTGCATGGACGTGGGTTTGAAGGAGATGAAGAAGATTTAACAATGGATATGGTACGAATTATTCTTGCAAAAGCAATGGATGAGGAGAAAGACACAAATCTTCCAGAGTTTTATTGTTCTTCTGAAGAATATAATGATGAAAATGGACGAAATAGGGTTGCGGAGCGTATTCAAGCACTATTTAAGGAAGCCAAAGCTTTTAATCCACAAGTGTTTAGCGAACATGAAGAAATCACAGTTGGTGCAAGAGCAATCTGTGATGTCGTAATTGAACTCCAGAGTTATCAATTGCTATCTAACTTTGCTAATTCTGATGATTGGGACATTATGGGTTATGCTTATGAGCAATATACTGCTTCATATCTCAAGCGCCAAAAGGGACAGTTTTTTACAAATCGACTTATTATAGATTTTTTAGTTAAAGCATTAGAACCACAATATTCAGATATTATTCTTGATCCAGCAGGTGGATCTGGTGGCTTTCTAACTGGAGTCATGCGATATGTTAGAAAAAAAATACTTGAAGGTTCAAGTGGAAAAATCGCTAAAGAGCGACAATTAGATAGGCATAGAAAGCGATTATTCATGGTAGAAATTAATAAACGGCTTGTAAAAGTAGCCAAAACTGCCATGATTTTAAATGGTGATGGTCATGCAGGAATGACGCAAGGAGATAGTCTTGGAGATTACTCTAATTTTGAAAAAACGATTATTGCTGAATGTACTAAAGAAACTCCAACAATAATACTAACTAATCCTCCATTTGCGGGTACTGGGGAAGGTAGGATAACTCAATTAGAAGTTCTACAGCGTTTTGAATGTGCAAAAAAACGATCAGTGGTAGGAGAAAACCCTGCAAATAATGATGAAATAATGTCTGATGGCGTTCCACCTGAAATGCTTTTTTTTGAGAGATGCATAGACTGGCTTGCTCCTAATGGTAAGCTTGGTATAGTTATGCCAAAAAGCTTTCTTGATACTCAGACATATTTACCACTAAGAAAAATTTTATTTTCAAAATGCCAACTTTTAGCTGTTATTAATTGCCATAAAAATACATTTCAACCTCATACTGGTGTTCGGACTTGTTTAATATTAGCTAGAAAATATAACCAAGAAGAAACGCCACTAGAAGATTATAAGATTTTCATGGCGATTTCAAATAAGGTTGGGCAAGATAGTGAAGGAGTACCTATCTATAAAACAGACGATAAAACAGGTAAGGCTATAGATGAGCTTGACCATGATTTAGATGAAATATTAAATTCTTATACAGAATTTAAAAAAGACAATTTCCAAGATAGTGCCTATCATTTTTCTGTAAATTTTAGCCAACTAAATGAACAACTAAATATTAATCCTCAATGGTTTTTGCCAAGTTTCAACGAAACTATCAAACAAATAGAATCAATTGATGGTTTGCGTAATTGGTCAGTAATGTCTTTATTCCAGATTGATAGGAATATCAAAATTTATAAAGGACCTTGGTTTAAGAGTGAAAATTTAATTGTTGAGCGCAAAAATAATGAATTCACAGAAAAATATTACACTCCTTCAGCTATTCTTCAAGAAAAATCTGATAGTGCCAAATTAGTTGATTTATCTAAGGCTACTAAAAACCAACTTAAAATTATTGAGACTATACGTTTGTATAAAGGTGATATTGTTATTACTAGGTCTGGGACAATAGGTAGAGTTAGTTATATAACAAGTAAGCATGATAGAGCTATAGTAAGCGATGATCTAATTAGATTGAGAATTGAAGATGAGAATCTTCGTTTATATGTTTATTACTTTTTGCAAACTATCTTTGGTCAAGCTCAAATGCTTAGAAATGAGTATGGCACAGTTCAACAGCATTTAGAACCACAACATATAAAAGGTTTGCTTGTGCCTGTACCTGATGACTGGTCTGAAGTCCAACCACTACTTAAAAAGATCAAAAAAATTATTTATCTTCAAGAAACAATTCACCAGCTTTCTACTGAAGCTTACGAAGACATAAGTTATACAACAAGCAGATTAATTGCAGAGGCATCTTTAATGCAACCTTCTCCTGAGCATTATCAACAAGAGGTTCTTAGTAGTTTTACGATAGAAGATAATAAAATAATTTCTGGCATCTTAGCAAAATCTCAAGACAAATCATAGGCATTACATTCTTTTTTTGCAAGACATGAACTTGGTTTTTTCGTCATGATTATGAATACTGAATCGGTGTTGTAGCTGATAAATCCGCAGACATGGCTGCTCAGTTATTTGCTTGACGAAACAGACGTATTCCTTAAGCAAATTCTTGTAACACTATGAAGAAATCACTTTACTTTGTAAACATATCAACAAAGTAAAGTGATTGCTGAATATGGATTGTAGAATTTTAGCTAAAGATAATAATGGCTGGGTAATTCACTTTCACGCGCCGCTACTACTTTCCGAATATGTGCAAGAAATTGGCCGCGCTGGGAGAGATGGGAAACCAGCAGAAGCGCTGACATTGGTAAGTGAACCTACAGGCTGGTTAGATCCAGAAGACAAACAAAGACAGCAGTTTTTTGAACAACAAATGCGATCGCAACAACAAACAGCGCAGCAACTTGCTAAAAAACTGCCGAAACAAGGGGACGTAAATACAGTAGCGCGACAATTCCCCGATGGTGCAATGGCATTGTCTTTACTCCACAGTAGTGGACAATTAAACTGGCTTGACCCTTTCCATTACGTCATCAAGCCAGGGGTAGACAAGCAATCAACAACTCAATTGCAAGCCGCCAAGCACATGAATCAGTATTTGCATACAAAACAATGCCGCTGGCAGTTTTTGTTAACCGCCTTTGGTTTTGCCAAAGAAGCCGCTAACTGGCGTTGTGGACATTGCGACAATTGTAGCAATTAACTGTTTGAACTGAATACTTAACCGAGGCAATCTTTGTGCAAAGTTGAGGAAGATACTATATACTCACTCTAAGAACAATATTTTTTTGTAGATGCACAATTATCTATTTCATTACGAAAATTATCCATAATAGATACTATCTGTATGTGTAGTTCATCATATTGTTTTTCATCTATATCAAGATAATTGCCATGAGCAATCATATTTCTTTTTTTGAGTAACCTTTCGTCTATTAATACTTCTTTTGATTCATAGAAACTATAATCTAGACCTAGCATACATACTATCTCTTTGAAAACTGATGATGACAAATTGGAAGTTGTAATTCTATTTTCATATTTAATTACACTTCTCTCAGTCATTTTGGTCATGAAAAAATCTGCAACTTCATTATATATACTTGCTTTACTACTTTGATTTGCTTGCTCTAATTTATCTTTCATTGCCAATGCTATAAAATTGTTTGAAAGTTTGTTATAAGGAAGACTCTGCATAGCAACAAATTCTAAATAACTATTAGCTGCTACTTTTATAAATCCCTCCCAGTGAGCATAGAGCATAGTGATTCCACTACGAAGTAACGCCTTTTGTTTGCCTGAAGAGAACGACTTTAAATCAATCAAAGCTTTCAAGGCTGATAACTCTATTTTTCGCCATGCAAGTTCTTCTGCCAGCTTATCACTTAGCTGCTCTAAAGTACGTATTTTCATTCTTGGAACATTTTACGACCAAAGGGAACTAATTTTGGTACTCTTCGCTGTGCAGTAGTACCTGAACCTGACCAATTTGTATATTCAGGACTTATCCAAATTTGCTTAACTTTCTCTATTACATCAATATGTGATTTAGATAAATTCTCATAGTTGTAACCCATTCCTAAAGCAATCACTTCATACGCAGAAACTAGAAAACCTCCTAAAAATTTATCTTTATTTGGAGAGTATCTACGAAAACTGTCACTTCCCATTTGTTCATACAATATTTCAAATGTTCTATTAAATGCAGTTTCTTCCTCCGAATAATTATATTTTTCATTTTTTGCCATTTCTACCATTTTATCGGTTAAAAAACCACTTAAATCATTGCCTATCTTCCTCATTTCTCTTTCTTCAAGGGTACGGAATACTAAAAATCTTAGTAGAAGCTCCATATCATATTGTTGCTCAATCGGTCGTTCACTAAGAGCTATACACTCTCTAAACATTTCATTTTGACTTAATCCTTTCATCCAATGGAACATATCACGATTAAACATCACTAAGATACAGTTTCTCACTTCTTGCGGAGTAGCTATTGAACCACCAGTATTTAATCTTTGAAATAGCTCATATTTTGCAATCTCATCACTTTCTTTCAAAAGAATAGTAGCGTCAATTTTAGCTCTTTTGATTAACAGCCGTTGAGTTTGTGTTAGAGAATTTTGTGTATCATAAGGATCTTCCCATTTTTTGCCTTCTAGATTTGGCAAATATTTAGTTTTTTCAAGTACCAATGGATCAAGATTTTTTTGATTTTCATCCTTTAGTTTCCCAACAAATTCATATATCGTAGATAGCCTTTGAAGACCGTCTACAACATCCCAAACTCCATCTTCACGTTGAGACACGAAAATGGGTGGAATAGGTATACCAAGTAAAATTGACTCTATTAAGCTTGTTTTTTGACTATTAGTCCAACGAAAAAATCTTTGAAACTCAGGATGTATATCGATTTCTGCGTTTTCATATAAGCTTATCCACTCCCCAATAGACATTGAATAGTCATCGGCTCGGATCTCTTGCCTCATTTTGTCTATTTCTTCTTGAAGTCCCATAATTTTTACTCCAATGTTGTTGAATATTTGTAATTTTAGTTGGTTAAAACCACTGATTATTTGTGTACTTTGGATTAACTTAGTTAACTTTTTTCATCACGCCAGCAGTAAATATACCTCTGTTAATTATGGTAAAATAAAAAACTTCAAAAGCCTGCAAATGCAGGCTTTTTATGTCTAGTCTCAAGTTTATAGTCTGAGGGAAATTAATGACTTATGATTAATAGTCTAATTTACCTTTGAAACAAAACACCTAAAATTGCCGTAAAAAGCGCAAATCGCTGGCATATAAGCGCCGAATATCATCGATTTGGTGCAGAACCATTGCAAAACGTTCAACACCGAAACCAGCCGCAAACCCAGTATAAATTTCTGGGTCGTAACCTACGGATTTCATCACATTTGGATCGACCATACCGCAGCCCATAACTTCTAGCCAGCGACCATTCCATTGCAAATCCACTTCGGCTGAGGGTTCTGTAAAGGGGAAATAGCTAGCGCGGAAGCGAATTGGCAAATCGCCAAACATTGCTTGTAAAAATACCTTAATTACACCCTTGAGGTCTGTAAATGTCAGTCCCTCATCAATGGCTAGCAACTCGATTTGATGGAAAACTGCTGAGTGGGTAGCATCTACGTTATCGCGGCGATAAACTCGCCCAGGGGCCACAACCCGAATGGGTGGTTCCTCAGATTCCATATAACGAATTTGCACTGAAGAGGTATGAGTACGCAGAAGATTGCCATCTGGTAGGTAGAAGGTATCCTGCATATCACGGGCGGGATGGTCAGGCGGAGTATTCAGCGCTTCAAAATTGTAATAATCCGTTTCCATCTCTGGCCCTTGAGCCACCGTGTAGCCCATGCCGACAAAGATATCCAAGGCACGGTCGATGATACCATTTAGAGGATGAATGCGTCCTTGGGGGCTGTAAATTCCCGGCATTGTAACATCCAGAGTTTCAGCCTCTAACTGGGCTTGAATTTGAGCAGCTTCTAGGGCAGTGCGCTGCTTGTCTAAACTATTTTGCAGGGATTCTTTCACTGTATTAGCGATCGCCCCAATTTTGGGACGTTCCTCTGCACTCATCTGCCCCATACTTCGCAACAGTGCCCCAAGTTCCCCCTTCTTACCCAGATAACCTACTCTGAGTTCTTCTAGGCGTTCTAAGGTATCAGCGGCTGCGATCGCTTTTTCTCCTTCCTGCCGTAGTGCTAAAAGTTGAGCCTCTAAATTGCTAGTCATTAGTTATTAGTCATTAGTCATTTGTCATTGGTCATTAGTTCCAGAAGTTTGGTACAAATCACCAACCAGCTTAGTAATATGACCTTAACAGGCCAAAGGTAAGGGTCAAAGGAAGGTTGAAGGCTAAAGTATAAAGTCTGAAATTATCCTACCCATTCCCAGTGGGGGTAGGAATATCAAAAATTTGATTTTTCACCGCACTTGCGGGTAAGGCAGATGCCTAGCAGCCATTACTTCATCCTTCACACTTCTTTAGTCCAAACCTCTGTTTACCAGTTTAAGGGACTTCCAGAAATTAAATTATTCATTTTTCACAGCGAAGACCATAATTGTATTCTTCCTCCTCTGCTCCCTCTGCTTCCTCTGCTTCCCAGAGCGATTGATTATTTTGTTAGTTGAAAGTCCCTAAAGGGGATTCGGTGTGTGAGGATGTTTTTTTGCCTGCTATTTGTGACGCTCGACATTGACAAATGTCAGATAACAAATAACTAATGACTAATGACCAACGACTAATGACCAATAACCATGAAATTACTCATTAGCAATGATGACGGAATTTCTGCCTTGGGTATTCGTACCCTGGCCAACTGCTTGGCAGAGGCAGGTCATGAAGTGACTGTAGTATGCCCCGACCGAGAGCGATCGGCAACTGGGCATGGATTAACTTTACACCAACCAATTCGCGCGGAAATTGTGGAGTCAATTTTTCATCCCGCAGTTAAGGCTTGGGCTTGTGATGGTACTCCTTCTGATTGCGTCAAATTAGCGCTTTGGGCTTTGTTAGAGACACCCCCAGATTTGGTGCTTTCTGGCATTAATCAAGGAGCAAATTTGGGTACAGAAATTCTCTACTCTGGAACTGTGTCTGCGGCTATGGAAGGAATGATTGAAGGGATTCCTAGCATTGCTTTCAGCCTTGCTAGCCATACTTCCAAAGAATTTCAAACTGCGGCTCACTTTGCTCAGATGCTAGTAGCACAACTAGCAGCCAAACCTTTGCCAGAGTTAATGTTGCTCAATGTTAATGTTCCCCCAGTGAAATGGGAAGAAATTGCCGGAGTCACTATCACCCGCCAGGGAGTGCGGCGCTACGTGGATGTGTTTGACAAGCGAGTCGATCCGCGTGGTAAAACCTACTACTGGTTAACTGGTGAAGTTCTGGAAGAAGTAGAACCGCCAGAAGGCTTAAATTTGCCACAACACATCCCTATAGATGTACATGTCATCCGTAAAAACCACATTAGCATTACTCCATTACAATACAACCTTACTTACGCAACCGGATTACAGCAATTATCAGAATGGGAATTCAAATTTACGTAAAAACTTTGTTATTCAAGGCAAATTTTGTAACTTTCGGCAATGAGTTAAAACATGATCGACAAATTTAAGCTATAAAGTAGAAACGCTGTTGATCTCACTGCTACATGTAAGCCCAAAGTACTTTAAGCTTTGGCTTTGTCATCTCTCACTCTGGTTGAAAAAACCTGCCGGAAAAAGGGTATGCTGTTTTACCAAGAAATTCTCCTCTGCCAAAATGGTAAGACCGCATAAACTTAACAAACATAAGTAACAATTTGTTTTATTGATCGCACGCTCAGTCCAGAAAGCAACACCCATGTCTAGGTTAGAAAACCAATTTACCGTGCAATTTTGGGGCGTTCGCGGCAGCATCCCCAGTCCAGGGCCACACACAGTGCGTTATGGCGGTAATACCCCTTGCGTAGAAATGCAAGTGGGCGGTAAACGCTTAATTTTCGATGGTGGAACAGGACTTCATGTTTTGGGGCAATCTTTGTTGCGCCAAATGCCGTTAGAAGGTCATCTATTTTTTACCCATTCCCACTGGGATCACATGCAAGGATTTCCGTTCTTTGCACCAGGTTTTATCAAGGGAAACCATTTTAAGATTTATGGCGCAATTGCTCCCGATGGTTCCACTATCGAACAGCGCCTGAATGACCAAATGCTCCATCCAAATTTTCCTGTGCCTTTGCAAATTATGCAGGCAAATTTAAATTTTTGTGACATTACTGCGGGGCAACCAATACACATTAATGACATTACTGTAGAAACAGCACCATTAAATCACCCTGGTGAAGCCGTGGGATATCGAGTTAACTGGCGTGATGGCGCTGCTGCTTATATTACTGATACTGAACATTTTCCTGACAGATTAGACGAAAACGTCCTTTGGCTAGCGCGTAATGCGGATATCTTAATATACGATTGTACCTATACAGATGAAGAGTACCATTCACCAACATCGCCGAGAATTGGCTGGGGACATTCCACTTGGCAAGAAGCGGTGAAAATAGCCAAGGCTGCTCATGTCAAAACCCTAGCGATTTTCCACCATGACCCGGCACATAACGATGAATTTCTAGATAATGTCGGAAATCAAGCGGGTGAGGAATTTGCGGGTGCAGTGATGGCACGAGAAGGTATGGTACTTCATGTTCCTATTTCTGCGGCTATATCAGAATCTTGCCCTGTCGGGAATTTATCTGCGTAAAGTTTGTAGTCGAAGCGATCGCAAAATCTGCAATTTTCCCCCTTGGACAAATAATAGCGACAGATGGATGCACAAATTCTCAATCCGTCTTCTCCCAAAGGGAGAGGCTACGCCAAGGAAAGTTTGCTCAAGTCGGGGAACCCGCCCACGCAACTTTCCGCAAAATCTAAAATCTAAAACCCAAAATGGTATTAGATTGGTGAAGAGAAGCTCTCAGCAGGAGAGGTGACTCTTGCGGTAAACTGCAAAAACTGGAGAACACGCTTGGCGAGCTAACCAGGGAAGCACAAATGCCCATAGACTAGCTGCCTCAAGGGACGAGCAGGTACAATACTTGCTAAAACCCAAAAGTTTAGCTAAAGCCTCTTTAACTGTGGTGTAGGGTTCTCTAGACTCAGCCAAGATAAATCAAGCTGAGAGAAAGCACAACGCACCCTCAATAGCGGCTGCCTTTGGGGTATGCTTTGGCTATTAGCCAAAAGGGTGGTATTAACGCCGTGGCTGCTACCACAATATGTTAAAGTCAGAGCGAAAATGCTCCAGATGAAAACTCTGTGGAGTCGCGGGATGTGCGTCAAGGGTGCCCTCCCAGGCAGTTACCCATAGGGGAACTCGTACCTATAGGGGAACTTGTAGCTGATAGCTCAATAAACCTAAAATCCCAGAATCCACGTGCTAAATTTGTCTCAAAATGGGTGTTCCGTGTGGGTTGGTTCTTCGAGTGAAGAACTGCTAACACCAACTGCTGTTGCGCTTGGCAAATTTGATGGTATGCACCTTGGTCATCAAAGAGTCATCCAACCAGTTTTGCAGCAAGCAAAAAGAGCAGTTACAGGGACTGCGTGCGATCAAAAGTTTGTGCAAGATGAGGGCAATTTACCAGAACGCTCACTTCATGATTTCACAAATCCTGCATCCCAACCAGGAAACCCCACAACTACAACAAATGAGCATATATACTCTACTGTTGTCACATTTCATCCCCATCCACAGGAATTTTTCTCAGGTCAACCCCGTGCTTTGTTAACTCCACTTGATGAAAAAGTGGAACAATTGCGATCGCTAGGAATAGAACAGCTGGTACTATTGCCCTTTGATAAAGAATTATCGTCTCTGTCTCCAGAAGAGTTTGTAGAAAAAATTCTCGTACAAAAACTGCGATGCCAGCAACTTAGCGTGGGACAAGATTTTTGTTTTGGTAAACAACGCGCTGGCACAGCTGAGGATTTAAAATTACTCACCGCTAAATACAATATTCCTGTCACAATCGTTACCTTAGAAACCTATGTAGGTAGCGATCAATTGACAGCAGAAAGTAATTGTCCTAGTCATCCTCCTACCCAAGCACCACCAATTAGTACTTCATTAATTCGCCAGACCCTAGAAAATGGCGATGTCAAAAGCGCGAATTTCTTTTTGGGCAGACCATACACTCTTTTTGGTGTGGTAATTCAAGGTCAAAAACTGGGCAGAACGATTGGTTTTCCTACCGCTAACTTGCAATTACCAAAAGACAAGTTTTTACCTCGCCTAGGTGTTTATGCTGTCCGCGTGTTGATAATTGATGAGACACCAGATACTCAAACACCAACAATATTAGGCGTAATGAATATAGGTAATCGCCCCACGGTTGATGGTACTCATATATCAGTGGAAGTCCATTTATTTGATTGGTCTGGAGATTTGTACGGCAAAAAGCTGGCTGTACAGCTAGTAGAATTTTTGCGACCAGAACAAAAATTTTCCTCTCTCGAAGCCTTAAAAACACAAATTCAGCTCGATTGTAATGTGGCGAAAGAAGTTTTGCTCTCGGAATATTGAGTTGTGATGGCTGGGTGGGAATACTAGGGACTGGGAAGGCAAAGAAGCAAAAGTAAGACTATCACAGGTAACTAATCAATTCTCAGTGCCCAATCCCCAATCCCCAATCCCCAACCCCTAATCCCCAATCCCCTGGTGCATGAGAGAACAACTTGAGGCTTTAACACATAATCTATCTCGTACCATCGTTGGTAAAACCGAAGCAATCCGTTTGGTACTAGTCGCCATCCTTGGCGGTGGTCATGCTTTATTAGAAGATGTTCCTGGTGTTGGTAAGACTCTGCTAGCTAAATCATTAGCGCGATCGCTTGATGGTAAGTTTCAAAGGCTACAATGTACCCCCGATTTATTACCTACTGATATTACTGGTACAAACATTTGGAACCCCAAAAGCGGCGAATTTACCTTTCTTCCTGGGCCTATATTTGCCAATATCCTGCTAGCTGACGAAATCAACCGTGCTACACCTCGCACTCAGTCAGCTTTGTTAGAAGTGATGGAAGAACATCAGGTAACAGTTGATGGTGTTTCTCGCGCTGTTCCCACACCTTTCTTTGTAATTGCTACCCAAAACCCAGTTGAGTACCAAGGGACTTTTCCGCTACCAGAAGCCCAAATGGATAGGTTTATGCTGTCTTTGAGTTTAGGCTATCCCTCAGAGACAGAAGAACTCCAAATGTTGCAAAACCTGACGGATGGTATCAAGGTAGCTGATTTACAACCTTGCGTTACCTTGGAAGAAATAGCTCAATTACGGCAACTCTGTTCTCAGGTAAGAGTGGAAGCGCCTTTACAACAATACATTCTTGACTTGGTGAGGGCGACAAGACAGGATGAAGAAATTTCTCTTGGTGTCAGCCCTCGCGGTACAGTAGCTTTACAAAAAGCTACCCAAGCCCTTGCTTTTATTTTAGGACGAGATTACGCCATTCCTGATGATGTGAAATTTCTCGTTCCTCACGTTCTTTGCCATCGCCTCATCCCCAGAGGAGGACGCAGCGCCAGAACGGTTGTTGAGCGATTGTTGCGCTCTGTTAATATTCCCTGATGAGGAAGTGGGAGAGATAAGGGAGATGAGGAGCAAGGGAAGAAATTCCAATTACCAACTACCCATTCCCCTTTCCCCCTTCCCCTAAAAAACCTTAGCCAAAGGTTGAACCATTCCAACCCCACATTGCACCTTTAGCATCAGCAAATTCTATATAAATCCGATTTTTTGCTACACCTAAAACTTGGTTAATCTGCTGACAGAAATCCTGACTCATAGTCTCAGTTTGGTCAGGTTTCATAGTACCGATACTTTTAATTTCAATGTAACAAACTGGATCTGTTGTACCAGCAAAAGTCATAGGCACATCTGGCTCAAAAGCTGTCATTACATAGGATTCCGGTTTACCTAAATGCTTGGCTAACTTAGCAGATAGACTTTTCAGCAAGCTTTCAATTTCAGTTCTTTGCGGTGCAGCAACAGAAGTTTGTACTTTAATTAATGGCATAGTCAAAAATTTCAGATTGAAATTAGTTAAAGGTCAAAGAGACGGAGAGACGCGAGAGACGCGATTCATCGCGTCTGTACAAGAGGCAAAAAAGAAAGTTGGCAATTTCCAGATTAATTTTACCGAAGCGTAGACCTGGGAAGAGAGATGAGGGAGATGAGGGGGATGAGGGAGAGATTCCTATGACTCATTAGCAATGCCCAATGCCCCATGCCCCATGCCCAATAGCTATTAATGCGATGAGCGAAATAGATGATTATGTTCAGGATGATATAAACGCGATCGCGCTGTTGCTTGTAAGAGTGCTGGACTAATTACATAAAGTGTGGTACGAATCAACTGTTCTTTCTGGGTACAGTCAGCCATCTCGGTGAGGGGAACAACCCGAATTTTTTCATCTGGCCAGCCGATGCGAAAGCAAATCGCTACTGGGGTGTCGGCTGGATAGTGTTCTAATAATTTGGCTTGGGCTGTTTCTATATGGCGCGCACTCAAATATAAGCACAAACTAGCTTGGTGTGCTGCTAGGGTTGCTAATTCTTCAGTGGCGGGGACTTCTGTACGGCCGCTAATGCGCGTCAAAATAATCGTTTGTACTAAGTTGGGAACAGTTAATTCTACTTGCAGTTTGGCGGCTGCGGCTTGAAAGGCGCTGACACCTGGGATGACTTCAAAGGGGATTTCTGCTGCTTTTAACAGCTGCATTTGCTCTTGGGTAGCGCTGTAGAGACTAGGATCGCCAGAATGGAGACGAACGACAGATTTATGCGATCGCACTCTTTCTATCATTAGCGGCACAATCTCTTCTAAAGTCTTATTGGCAGTCCGAATAATTTCTGCTTCTGGGCGACAAAGATGCAATATTTGCTCGGGTACTAAAGAGTCGGCAAATAATATTACATCTGCTACAGCCAGCAGCTTTTGTGCTTTAACCGTTAATAAATCTGGGTCTCCCGGCCCTGCACCCACAATATAGACCTTTGGTTCTATAGCGGATAACAATTTTTTGTCACATATTTCTTCTGTATATTCACTCATTGCAGCACAAAAGAGAATTTCTAAAAAAAAATTTTGATAATTTTTCCGTGTCTTTCCGGATAACCTCTAATTCCCTAGTAGAGAGTAATGGTAGATGCACCCTGGTTAAGCCCTGGAGAACTCCTCTAGGGCATTTTTTATTTTTGGGTAATTGGTAATTGGTAATTGGTAATTGCTAGTAGGAATTTCTTCCCTTGTCCCTCTCATCTCCCCAATCCCCAGTCCCCAATCCCCAACCCCTCACCTCTCTATCGCCCCATTACCCCTGGGGGTAGAAATGACATCTGGTAAAGGGCGTTTAGCTATGTAAAGCCAAGCTAATCCAGCTAATCCAACAATAATTCCGATTAAGCTCACGACTTGAGCCATTCTGAGGGGCCCTAGCATTAGGCTATCAGTACGAAAACCTTCTATCCATAAGCGTCCCAGACTGTAGGCTGCTAAGTAACTGAGAAATAGCGTACCTATTTTGAGGCGTGGTTTACCTTGCAAACTCCGGAAAAAGAGGGCTAGTAACAGGGCGAACACCATTAAATCCCAGAGAGATTCGTAGAGAAAAGTGGGGTGAAAGTACTCAAAATTAATTAACTCTGGGGGACGGCGATCGGGTGGAATATATAATTTCCAAGGTAAATTGGTAGGATCGCCAAAAGCTTCTGAGTTGAAGAAATTACCCCAACGTCCGATCGCTTGCCCTAAAATCAGCGAAGGTGCTACTAAATCTGCTAATTGCCAAAAAGAAACTTGCTTAAGTTTGGCAAAGATAAGCGCAGCTACTAGTCCACCTAGAATCGCTCCATGAATGGCAATTCCACCTTGCCAAATGGCAATTATGCGGTCTGGGTGCTGGGCATACTCTGGCCATTGAAATAAAACGTAATATAATCGGGCGGCGGGAATTGCGCCAATTACTAGCCAAATTGACAAGTCGCTAAGTAAGTCTGGGTTAACGTTACGGCGCTTGGCCAAATACTGAGAAAGGCTGACTCCGATTAAAACTGCTGTGGCGATTAATAAGCCATACCAACGGATTGTGATTGGCCCTATTCTCCACAGAATCGGGCCAGGAGAAGTAAATTGTAATGCCAAAGGCAAAGTGGAAATATCCAGCGCCATGCAAAAGTACCTAAATAACTTAATTATTAATTAGCATTAGCAGCTCCCAATCATAGGACAAGAACCTTAAGGCTAGGAGTATATAAACAATTAGAGCAGGTTTTGTTTTTTGGGGATTGATTGGGGATTGGGGATTGGGGACTGGGGATTGGGGATTAGGGACTAGGGACTAGGGACTGCGAGGACAAGAGAAATAAATGGCTCTTGACTTTTGTACAGACGCGATTAATCGCGTCTCTGCAACTTTTGTTTTAACTTCTTGATGTCTGTTGCTGCCCCAAGACTCGTATGATCAGAATATCAGGAACATAATAACAGCCAGATTTTTACCGAAAAACATGGGCAGTATTTGGGAAATTGATTTTTACTCCCGTCCGATTTTGGACGACAATCAGAAAAAAGTTTGGGAAGTATTAGTTTGCGAAAGTCCCTTAGATGTCCGCGCCAAAACAGATTCTCTGTTTCGTTATGCTAAATACTGTCCCAGTACGCAGGTAAATTCGGGTTGGTTGCGGACGGCGTTGCAAGAGGCTATTGCCGAAGCTGGAGAAGCACCAATTAAAATCCGCTTTTTCCGCCGCCAAATGAATAATATGATTACTAAAGCCTGCGAGGATCTAAGTATTCCAGCTCAATCTAGCCGTCGGACTTTGATGCTGAACCAATGGCTAAAACAGCGAATTGAGGAGGTGTATCCTCATGAACCAGGTTATCAAGGGGGTACTAATCCCTCGGTGCGTCTGGAAAGTCCTTTACCCCAACGGTTACCTGATGCATTGGAAGGGAAAAAATGGGTATTTGTTTCTTTAGAAGCTGCTGATTTAATGGATATGCCAGAATGGGACATTGGTTTTGGTGAAGCTTTTCCTTTAGAATTAGCGCAAGTATCACCCCAAACCCGTATTCCTGGGATTTTGATTTTCTCACCCAGGGCATTGCCGATCGCAGGCTGGATGTCTGGTTTAGATTTAGCTTATCTAAGATTTGACACGAGTGACGGCACAAGATTACTGTTAGAAACTGGTGTGACAGAAAGCTGGATTTTGGCAAATATCAAAAATCCTCAAACATTGGCAGAAGCCAAAGGGTTTGAAGAAGCCAAGCAACAAGCCAATGGAGTACATTTTATCGGTGTGCAGTCAGATCCTCAAGCAGAATCGTTTGCTGGATTTTGGCTGTTGCAAGAAGTCAATCTGCCGTAAATTCATGGCATAGTCATGAGGGGAATCGGTATGAGGATCAAGGAAAAAGCCATAAAACTTTTGCCGAATGATTATTCATTACCGAGCTAATCATCAATGAATCATCCACAAGGGCAACGGCTGATAGATGTTGATGATTTGGGATAATGATCTGCGCGGCAGTAGCTTCTCCCATAGGGAGAAGTGGAGACGTTAGGCAATAAGTCTGGCGACCGAATGCACTGCTTTATCTATTCGCGGTTCAAAATCCACAATCCATAATTTACCAAGGGTCATGGGTTCTGAAAATTTGTCACAAGATACGCTAGCAGAACATCTGCTGGAACTAGCAATTAAGTCTGGAGCAGAAGCCGCTGAAGTGTATCAGTCGCGATCGCTTTCTCGACCAGTGTTTTTTGAGGCTAATCGCCTAAAGCAACTCGAAACTAGCCAGTCTGAAGGGACAGCACTGCGGCTATGGCGCAATGGCCGTCCGGGTCTGACTGTGGCTTACGGTACTGTGGAACCGCAAGCGATGGTAGAACGCTCTCTAGCGTTGAGTAAACTCAATCAACCGGAACCAATAGAATTGGGGCGCAACTTTAAACCATCTTACCCAGACTTAGGAAAAAGTGTGCCTATAGAGCATTTGGTTAACTGGGGTAAAGAAGCGATCGCTTTGGTTCGAGATGAATATCCTGATGTACTTTGCCACAGTGATTGGGAATGTGATGTGGAAAATACTAGACTTATCAATACTGAAGGTCTAGATTGCTACTACACAGACACAACTCTTAGCTGCTATATGTCGGCTGAATGGGTCAGGGGCGACGATTTTTTAAGCATTTCCGACGGTCAAACCCAAAGAGATGAACTCGACCCGGAGAAACTCGCTGAACAAATTTTACAAAGGCTAATTTGGGCGCGAGAAAACGTCTCACCCCCTAGCGGTCGCGTACCAGTTTTATTTACATCCAAAGCTGCTGATATGCTTTGGGGTACAGTGCAAGCAGCATTAAACGGCAAACGCGTACTAGAAAAAGCTTCGCCTTGGGCCGACCGTTTAGGCAAACCAGTCCTTGCACCCAGCCTTACCCTGTATCAAGAACCAGAAGCAGGGCCTTATAGTTGTCCTTTTGATGATGAAGGCTGCCCTACCAATACAATTGTTTTTATTCAAAATGGAATCCTACAGCATTTTTATAGCGATCGCACTACCGCACGACAATTAGGTATGAGTAGTACAGGTAATGGTTTTCGCCCTAGTTTGGGTAGCTATCCCACCCCTGGATTATTTAATTTTTTAGTTCAACCCAGTTCTCTATCCCTACAAGATTTGATTCAACAAATAGATGATGGTTTGATTGTCGATCAAATGCTGGGTGGAGGTGGCGGTATTTCCGGCGACTTTTCCATCAATATTGAATTGGGCTACCGCGTGCAAAATGGGGAAGTTATCGGGCGTGTTAAAGATACAATGGTTGCCGGTAACATTTACGCAGCTTTGAAACAATTAGTAACCCTCGGTGGTGATGCTGATTGGAACGGCTCATGTTATACACCCTCTCTCATAGTTGACGGACTATCAACTACAGGTAGGAATAATTAGGGACTTCCAACTAAAAAAATATACTATCGCTTTTTTCGCAAGGGGGCAGGGAGCAGGGGGGATAAAGACAATATTTTCTCTCAGAAATTGGATAATTTAGTTTTTGGGAGTCCCTTAAAAATTCCCTAAAATATTTTTGAGTATTTGTAGGATGTGTTACGCGGAAAGCCGTAACGCATCACTATCTGAATAACTATGGTATGTTATATCAAATTTGGTTAATTGTTGACGCTCTAGGAAATTTAGTTTTTCCCATTACCAATTACCAATTACCAACCTACGCGACAGTACCAGTATTTAAGCAAACATAAAATTTATTTTTTATTATTCTCTTGAGCAGATTTCTTACCTGCTGAAACAAACTGTACCAAAAGATATCCACTCAGATCCAATAACTGATCTAATAAACAGCCAATCACACCAATATAGATGATTGACTGAATAATGTAATTAGCATTGCCAGCTTTATAAGCATCCCAAACTAGCGAGCCTAAACCCTTTGTACCTACTAACATTTCTATGGCAATTACTGTAAACCATGCAACCCAAATGCTAACTTTTAAGGCATGAAATGTATGAAAAATAGCAGCCCGAAATTGATTATTCTGCCTGTAGAAATGGCGCATTCCAATTGCAGTATTCACAATCATTGACCAAAGACTAGCCAAAAAAATTACTATTGCCGTAGCGGCTTCACTTTCTTGAAAGAGAATGAGCGCAATAGGTAGTAAGGCTATAGGGGGGATACTATGGGGTATCTGAAATATCCGCCTGCATATCTGATAAATGGTGCCATTGATACCAATTAAGTAGCCTATGAAACCACCTAAAATAGCAGCAGGAATGTAACCTACAAATAATCTTTGTAGGCTAGATAAAACATCTAAAAATATATTGTGTTCCATGCCTCAGTGCTCATTTGCCAAGTTTAGGGAATACTGCGGCAATTGCAAAAAAAAATATTGAATGGACGGAAATAGCAAGGTGTGATAGTCTGATTAAATTTATTTTAACAAAAAGTACAATCAATTTTAATAAATTAAATACAATTTGAATGATTTCGATTTTAGGAATAAATACACAAAGTTAGACTGTGTACTATAGCAAAAATTTATTCATTGATAGTGCAGTAACATATCCTACATAATTTGATTATTACTCTAAATTTCATTTTTAATTTATAAGTAAACTCAGAGGATGTCGAAAAAATAATATGGGCAATATAGAATCTACACTACAAATCTTTGTGCCCCTATGGACACTTGAGCTTTAGAATACTTAGTGCGATCGCCTCTACCATATATTATTCCATTAGGTAGAAGCTAAATTATCTTCTAATCACTTAAAGTACCACTATTGAGGCACTAATACCTTTTTTTGGTCACCATAAAGTTCTTGGTGCGAGACTTTTATTAGCCTCAAAACCAAAAAGAATGAGTGTTTAAATAACTCAATATTAAGTATATTCATAGTCAAATGTATAAGCAAAATTGCACTTTAAGCAACATCCAAAATGATGGTAATCTGGTCAGTAAAAAGTCATGGCTAAGTAAAGCAACGCTTTTAACGCTGCTTGTAACTGGGATGACAGCTTGTGCTACCGAACCAAAGCAACCTGATGTTGTTGTCGTTCCAACACCACAAGCAACGGTTACTGTCACCGCCACACCACAAGTAACAACTACTGTGGTTGTCACCCCTACGCCACAACCAACAACTATTGTTCAAACTCAACCAATAACAGATGTATTAGTAATTACCAACGCCAATAAACAGACACTTGTAAATAGACCTGTGCAGTTTACAAATGTCAATGTTCAAAGTGTAGTAGGCGATCGCACTTTCTGGGTTGGTTCCAGCAATGCTCAACGAGTATTTGTGGTTTTGGCTCCCAATCTAGATGCGGGAAGTGCTGAAAATAAAGTTGTTGTGAAAGCAGGCCAAACCGTAGATTTAGCAGGTGTGCTTAAACTAGTGCCCAGTGTCAAACAAGCACAGCAGCAGTGGAAGGGTTTAACGGCTACTGAAGCTCAAGGACTAAGAAACCAGGTAATTTACCTAGAAGCAAGTCAAATTAGGTTTAAGCCCAGCACTCAATAATTAGATATATCAAAACTGATATAAGGTATATTCTTAGGGGGTGCAAGACTTTGCGCCTCCTCAGGGACTTCCAACTAAAAAAATATACTGTCGCTAGGGTAGCAGAGAGAGCAGAGGAAGCAGAGGAGCAGGGGGAGAGAAAGAATCTGCTCAATATCTTCGCCTTTGCTGATTGAATAATTTAATTTCTGGAAGTCCCTAAAACCAATTCTCAAAAATTCTGATACATATAAATTTTTGCTAGGCTTGGATGATGCGTTACGCTATCGCTAACGCATCCTACAAATATTAATTTAGGGACTTTCAGATCCAAAAATAAATTATCCAATTTACTCAGATCATATTTTTATTTCTCCTCTGTCCCCTTGCCTATACAAACATGGGATATTTGTTGTTATAAATTGCTTATTTCCCCATCTGACGTTTCAATTTTTCTAACTCATCTTGAGTTTCCCAACGACGAAATTTTTCTTCTAAGTCATCAAAACTACTGGAATAACTACTAGTTGAATTTGACCAACCATTGGTTTCTAAGCGCTGTTGGGATTGTGCTTTTGCGCGTACTGTCTGTGCTTCGGTTGCCTTGGCTTGTACTTCTTGCCTTCGCACCTGTATTTTTTGTAGTAGTTCCTTAGATTGGTTAATGCGTTCTTTTAACCCTTGCATATGTCCCCAGCGCTGGTTACCTTCGCGCAATAAAGCGGCTTCTCTCTCTTGCGCCGCCGCCGCTAAATCTTCTCTACCAGCAGATTTCGCCTTTTGCACACGGATATGCCAACGCTGGATTTCTTGAGCTGTAGCTAAAATTTCCTCTTGCGATCGCTTCTCTTGTAATTGTAAATCTGCAACTAGCTTTAAAGTATCTTCCTCTTGTTCGCGTAACTGTTCTAACAGCGCTTCTAATTCCAAATGAGGATTATTACGCAAGAATTCTTCTAAACGGTTTTCGAGAAACCGACTTAAATCATCAAATAAGCCCACGGCCAACACTCCAGAGTCAGGTGTGTGACTTTATTGTAGTAATTATTCACGTAGAGGGGAAGGAAATGAGTGCTGAGTAGGAGAGACGCGATGAATCGCGTCTGTACAAGAGTGTTGAGTGGTAAATCGCTCAATATTTTGTAACCCTTAGTCTCCTGGTATCTAGGCAATATTGGTGAGCGATCGCAGGTGTTTTCACGCTATAAAAAGAATAATGAAGACCAAAAAGAACCGAAACACTCTGCGGCAATCACTGGCAGTTTTCCGTTATAGCGGACGAGCTATTGGCTTGGTTTGGACTACTAGCCGTGCTTTGACCATTATTCTTGCTACTTTAACTTTAGTCGCTGGTCTTTTACCAGCTGCGATCGCTTACATTGGTAAGTTAATTGTGGATGCGGTGGTATTATCTGCCCAAGCTGGTGCAGATGGTGATATTTCTCGTCCTTTATTGTATGTAGGATTAGAAGCGATCGCAGTCATTATCTTAGCTGGTAGTCAACGGGGTTTGACTATTTGTCAATCGCTGTTGCGGGCGCTACTAGGGCAGCGAGTAAATTTACTGATTTTAGAAAAGTCTCTGACTCTCGATTTAAAGTATTTTGAAGATTCGGAATTTTATGACAAGCTACTGAATGCGCGGCGAGAAGCTTCTGTTCGACCGCTTTCTTTAGTTAACCGCACCTTTGGGTTGGTACAAAATGCTCTTTCGCTGGTAACTTACGGTATCTTGCTGGTGAAGTTTTCTGTGTGGGCGGTAATAGTGCTAATTTTAGCAGCTATGCCTGCATTTATTGGCGAAACAAAATTTGCTGGTGAAGCCTTTCGCTTATTTAGTTGGCGTGCGCCAGAAACTCGTCAACAACATTATTTAGAAAATCTTTTGGCGAGAGAAGATTTTGTTACTGAAGTTAAACTTTATCAATTAGGAGAAATGCTGCTCGGAAGATACCGCCAGCTATTTAATAACCTTTATGGTGAAGACCGTAATTTAACTTTGCGGAGGGGATGGTGGGGTTATCTTTTGAGTTTGGTAAGTACAACGGCCTTTTATTTAGCATACGGTTGGATTGTTATTGAAACAGTATTAGGTAAAATTTCCTTGGGAGATATGACGATGTATCTCACAGTTTTTCGCCAAGGACAATCAACTTTTTCTGCTGCTTTAACTTCCATTGGTGGAATGTACGAAGATAATCTTTATCTTTCCAACCTTTATGATTTTTTAGAAGAGCAAACACCACAACCTTGGGGTACAGCTACCAAAGGTATAAATCCCAAAGATGGAATCAGATTTGAGAATGTATCTTTTACTTATCCAGGGAATTTAAAACCTGCATTGCAGAATATTTCTCTACATTTAAAACCAGGAGAAAAATTAGCAATTGTTGGTGAGAATGGTTCTGGTAAGACTACTTTAATTAAATTACTCACCCGACTTTACACCCCAGATTCTGGCAGAATTACCCTTGATGGTTTAGATTTACAAGAATGGGATGTAGAAGTATTGCGTCGTCGGATTGGTGTGATTTTCCAGAACTTTGTCCGCTACCAATTCACCGTCGGAGAAAATATTGGTGTCGGTGATGTGGAATATTTAGAAGACACAAATCGCTGGCAAAAAGCTGCTCAAAAAGGCATGGCACAACCTTTTATTCACCAATTACCTAACAGTTTTCAAACTCAACTAGGGCGTTGGTTTAAAGGAGGGCAAGAATTATCCGGGGGACAGTGGCAAAAAATTGCTCTCTCCCGTGCTTTTATGCGAAGTCGCGCTGATATTTTGGTATTAGACGAACCCACATCAGCGATGGATGCTCAAGCTGAATATGAGATTTTCAATCATTTTCGCACTGTCACCAAAAATCAAATGGTATTTTTAATTTCTCATAGGTTTTCCACAGTTCGCATGGCAGATAATATTATGGTTATCGAAAGTGGAAAAGTTGTAGAACAAGGAACTCACGAAGAATTATTAGCCACTGGCGGACAGTATGCGAAGCTGTTTTTATTACAAGCAGCCGGGTATCAGTAGGAGAAGAGGCAAGGGAGCAGGGAGCAGGGGAGAAATAATTAATGACAAACACAATTACCAATTACCAATTATCAATTACCCAATGCCCCATGCCCCATGCCCCATGCCCCATGCCCTATTTTCTTGGAATCTTATTAAACGGCGCATCCATCACAGCATATTTGTCCCAATCTGGTGCATCAAAGTGCCACCATTCTGTTGCTAAACCTGTAAATCCTCGCTTTCGCATTGCATCTTCTAGTATTTGACGATTTTTGCGAGATTGAACGCTGCCGCCACTATAATCTCTATGGGAAGCTGGTGTAAAAGCATCAAAAGCGCTAGGCATTTCTAATTCTTTGCTATTGCTATCAATTAATGTTAAATCCACTGCTGCACCGCGATTATGTCGAGAACCTTTAGCAGGATTACCTACATATCTTTCATCAGGTAAGATTTTCCACATTTCTTTTTGTACGGAAAGTGGTCTATAGCAATCATAAACTTTTAAACTTAATTTATTTTTAGCTAAATCTTGTTGTACTAATGAGAGTTGTTTCGCTGCTCCATAGCGTAATACACATCTAGCTTCAGGATATAATTTCTTTTTCAAAAAGTTATTGGGTGTGGCATAACGAATATCCAGCGCAATATTTTTATTAATTGATTGAATATCAACTAGCCTTGCATCTGCTGCTGTGATGGCAGTTTGCTCATTTAAATCTGTTTCTGGAGTTGGCGAGGCGCTAGGCGATATTACTTGATTTGGTTGATTTGGGGAGTTGGCAATGGCATTGTTGTTAACTACTTTAGTTTCATTGCAAGCAATTGCTAGAAATAATATACATATTATCAAACTGATAAATTTCCACCAGCTATTAATCATGAGTTTAAAGATTGAGGAATTATATGAAATAGAATTATGTTGTCAGTTAATCTACAGTAAATGACAAATTTTTGTTTACAGATGCTTCTTAAAGCACAACAATGTTGTGCTCTTAGCTGTATAATTTATACCCCAGAAAACTGCTGTAATAGCATTGGTTGAATGATTCTGTGAATGCAAAATCAAGTTTAAATCATCTACTATCTGCTGAAGCTGCTTGACAATAAAAAGTAAACTATAAGCAAGAAGACTTTTTTGACAAGATATTGTAATTAAGGCACTTGGTCATATCATTCTAGAGGCAGAGCTAAAAAACTGCCTTTATCGTAGATTATCACTGTAAAATCGCCAAGAAAACAGAAGCTCGTTACAATCAAGGTTAGGCGTTAGACATTCCAACATGAGATTGATATCCGAACCACCAATTCCCGTAAAAATTCAAAAAATGCAGGAACGGGTGCGTTGGCTTCATCCCCAGATTGTGCAACGAGGAATCGACCAAACGAGTATGGTTGTAGACGATAACCAGAATGAGAATCCAGAATTTTCTTTTATGGTTATCGGTGATAGTGGTACAAAATCCCATTTTGGATACCATCCTCAACGACAAGTAGCTGAACTGATGCTTGCTCATAAGGATGATTGCCGTTTTGTGCTACACACTGGTGATGTAATTTATGTGGTGGGTTCCCATGAATATTACCCGACAAATTTTATCGAACCTTATCGGGAATTTTTGGTAGGTGGAGAAAATCCCGAGAAAATTGCCTACGATCGCATGGTGTTTAATCTGCCATTTTTACCAGTACTAGGCAATCACGATTACTATGATGTGCCTTTGATGTACCGTCTGCTGACAGGTAGCACATTACGGCTACGGCGGATGCTACGTTACAAAGATTTTGAAATTGGTTGGCATGGTTCCAATCAAGGTGATGCATTCTCACGGGCTTTTCTTGATTATCTCGCGGCAGTCGCTTCTCCGGAGGAATTAACGCAGCACTTAGACAGTCACTATACTGCTAAAACCGACAATGGGCGATGTTTGCGTTATCAACCAGGCGTTTTTACCCGCATACCCAACCGCTATTACACTTATAGATATGGCGGTATAGATTTTTTTGCACTCGATTCCAACACCTTTAACGAACCTTCGCCTCTACCTCCCACCCAAGAAGGGGAACTTTATCGCCGGGAATTACAGAAGCGTCGCCAGCAAATTGATCAAGAAGAAGTGCAGATTTTGGAAATGAGCGATCGCCTCAATCCAGATAACCCTGAGGAAGCGGAACAATTAGACGACCTTAGTGCTAAATTAGACCAAATCAATGAAGTCAAAATTGACATTGAAAAACAACTTTCCTCCCACAGCGCACCTAAGATTGACTTTGAACAACTAGACTGGTTGCGTAGTCGGCTGATTGAATCTTGGAATAACCCCGAGGTGCGCGGACGGATCATTTATCTCCACCATCCCCCATATGTAACAGAAGCTACTAAGTGGCATCAAGCCCAAACCTTAGCAGTACGTCATCGGCTACGTTGGGTATTTGAACAAGTAGCCCAAAGCCTTGGTTCTTTAGTTAAAGAGCGTCCGCTAGTAGATTTAATCCTCAGTGGTCATGCTCACTGTCTAGAATATCTCCGCACCGTTGACACTGGTTACGCTGACTCTCATATTAACTACATTATCTCTGGTGGTAGCGGTCGTCGTCCCCGCCGCCAGCGCTCAGAGGGAACTGAACTAGAGGAGACTTTTACTGACAGTTGTGGTAGTTCAACCCGCAAAGTTGCTGATTCGTTATTATATGTAGGACGCACTGGCTACAGTTCGCAAAAGCGGTTACCTTATTCATGTGTGCGGATTGATGTTCATAATGGCACTCCACTTAAATTTACCGTCAAACCATTAGTAGCAGAGCGTGTTGGTGACTATTGGTTTAATAGTCAATTTGACCCGTTTGTAATTTAACAGGTGGGCAAAGGGAAAAGGTTAAAGGGGAAAGGGAAAATACAAAACCGTTCCTCCTTTTGCCGACTTCTGCAACCAGTCTGTTGAATAATGTTGACCTTTGACAGTGAACTGTCAACGCTTTGAAGGGAACAATTTATTTTTTGGAGTTCCCCAAAGTTGTGTCCTTAAGAATAATTTATCTGTTGCAAACTTTATTTGAATTAGTATTAGCCTGCTTAATAATATTTAAGCTATTACTAGGAAAAATCATACCTCAGCTAGATGACAAAAAAAGCAATTATTTTATTGAGTAAAAATCTCAGAAGTTTGAGTGTTTGGCGTTAATTTCATCAATAAAAGGGAACTATATACAATGACCATCTTCTCAAAAATAATTAGACCCTGAAATAGGGGGCTAAGAATTGGCAACTATTAACAATTTTGCAGTTGTTCATTCTCGAGAAGTTTGGGAGAAAAAATTTTGTTATCAAAATTCCCAAAATCAGAGCCATGACACTTAATTCAACTTCCACGGAAAATGAAATTCTATTGTCAAGTACTGAACTGCAAGAACAACTAGAGCAACAAAAAGCCTTAGCCAATGTCATTGTGCGAATTCGGGAGTCTCTTGACTTAGAAACAATTTTTCAAACCACTGTGACAGCAGTGCTGCAATTACTGAGTGCAGACCGTGTAGCAGTATTCCAGTTTAATCATCAAATAGAGTGGGAAGGTGAATTTGTTTGTGAAGCGATCGCACCTGGCTGGGACTCGGTAATCGGAACTAAGGTGCATAGCAGTTGTTTTGGAGAACAATTTGCTACTCAGTATCAACAAGGACAGGTGCAAGCCGTTACTGATATTTATGATGCCGGACTCAATCATTGCTATGTAGAAATTTTTAGTCAATTTCAGGTACGCGCTAACCTAGTTGTGCCGTTATTACAGGAGCAAGAAGTGTGGGGCTTGCTTTGTATTCATCAGTGCAATGAGCCTCGTCACTGGAAAGAATCGGACATTGAATTTATCTGCCAAATTGCGAATCATTTAACTGTTGCAATTCAGCAAGCAAAACACTTGCATGAAGCACAATTACAAGCTGCAAAATTAGCGCAAGCAGCCCAACGCGATCAGGTAATTGCTCAGATTGTCGATAAAATTCGTTCCCCCTTGGATATCGAAAGCATCTTTGCAATGACAACACTAGAAATTCGCCAACTCCTGCAAGCTGACAGAGTGGCAATCTTTCGCTTCCATGCCGATTGGAGTGGTAAATTTGTGGCGGAATCATTTGCGGAAGGCTGGATACCTTTAGTGGGTGTAGAAACTGCGATCGCAGATACTTATTTACAACAAAATCAAGGCGGACGCTACATTAACAACGAAACATTTACCATTAATGATATTTATCAAGCAGGATTATCCGACTGTCACGTTGCGCTATTAGAACAATTTCAAGCAAAAGCTTTTGCCACTGCGCCCATTCTCCAAGGAGATAAACTATGGGGAATCATTGGCGCTTATCAAAATTCCTCACCGAGAAAGTGGCAATCTTATGAAATCGAATCACTAACCAAAATCAGCACACAAATTGGGTTAGCCTTACGACACCATCAGTTATTTGCCCAAGCTCAATATCAAGCAGAGCAACAAAAAACATTAACCAGCGTCATTACCCGCATTCGCGAATCTTTGGATTTAGATGTCATCTTCCAGACGACAGTTACACAAGTGCGGCAAATGCTGCAAGCAGATAGAGTAGCAGTCTTTTGTTTTGATTTGCAAAAAGATTCCCAAGGAGAATTTATTTCTGAGGATGTTGCACCGAACTGGGAATCAATAATTGCAGCCAAAACTCCAGAAAATTCCTTTGGCGAACAGTTTGCAGCTTATTATCAACAAGGAAAAGTCAAAGCGATCGCGGATATTTTCACAGAGGAATTAAGTGAAGCTCATCTAGCAATTCTCAGCAAATTTCAGGTTCGCGCTCAGCTGGTAGTTCCTTTACTAAAACGAGGCACTTTATGGGGCTTACTGTGTGTTCATCAATGTAATAATCCGCGCAATTGGCAATCTTCAGAAATTGAATTTGTTAGCCAAATTGGGGAGAATTTAGGAGTCGCTTTACGACACAATGAACTTTTATTAGAAGCAAGATACCAAACAGAACAGCAAAAAACATTAACTGGTGTAATTGCCAGAATTCGTGAATCTTTAGATTTAGAGAAAATCTTTCAAACTTCTGTTAGCGAAGTGCGACAACTGCTGAAAGTTAGCCGAGTTGGTGTTTTTCGCTTCGATCCTTTATCAGATTGGGCAGGAGAATTTATCTACGAAGATGTAGCTTCCGATTTTATTTCCGCAATCAAAGAAAAAGTTTATGACCATTGTTTTAGCGAACAATTTGCTCCCCTTTACGCCCAAGGTCGAGTGAATACAGTTGCAGATATTTATCAAGAAAAATTTAAAGACTGCTATATTAAAATCTTAGCCAGATTCCAAGTGCGTGCCAATATGGTTGCGCCTCTATTAAAGCAAGGTGAACTCTGGGGATTACTTTGCATTCATCAATGTGACGCACCTCGCAATTGGCAAACTTCAGAAATTGAATTTGTTAGTCAAATAGCCGAACAATTAGGAGTAGCCTTAAAACAAGATTCTTATTTAAAGCAGTTTCAAATGCAAGCAGTTCAGCTAGCAGAAGCAAAAGAACGAGAAAAAGCTATGGAACGGCAAAAACTGCTGGCTGCAACTATTGATAAAATTCGGCAATCTCTCGATATTCAAACTATTTTTAAAACGACTACTCAAGCAGTTCTCGAGCTACTAGAAGTTGAGCGGATTGCTATCTACCGCTTTAACTCAGATTGGAGCGGTAAATTTGTAGCCGATTCTTTCAAGGATGGTTGGAAACCAATGACACAAGCCCAACCAATGATCATCGAAAACTTTGCCAGTACTGATGACGATAATGAACTTCCTCGTAACGAAACTTTTGTGCCGATTCGTCAAGGAGAAAAATTATGGGGATTATTAGTTGCTTATCAAAATTCCCAACCCCGCTATTGGAAAGATGAAGAAATTAATTTACTGGCGCAAGTAGGCGTGCAATTAGGAATTGCACTTCAACAAGGAGAATTACTTGAGCAAACTAAACGTCAAACCTTAGAATTGACTCAAGCTCTACAAGAATTAAAACAAACTCAATCGCGTTTAATTCAAGGCGAAAAAATGGCTGGTTTAGGGCAACTAATTGCTGGAGTTGCTCATGAAATCAACAATCCTGTAACTTTTATTTCCGGTAACCTTGTACATTTAAATGAATATACTGACGAACTCTTGAAAGTTGTCAATCTTTATTGGCAACATGATTCATTATTTCCAGAAATTCAGAAACAAATTAATCGCAAAGAGTTGGAATTTATCATCAAAGATTTACCCAAAACTATCGATTCAATGAAGATAGGCACCGACAGAATCGACCAGATTGTACTATCACTGCGAAACTTCTCGCGTACAGATGAAGGTGAATTGAAGTTAGTCGATATTCATGAAGGTTTAGATAGTACTTTGCTCATCTTAGGACATCGCTTTAAAAATCATAAAGAGCGCCCACCAATTTCTATTGTGAAAGAATATGGCATTTTACCTTTAGTTGAATGCTATCCTGCTCAAATCAATCAAGTGCTAATGAATCTCTTGAGTAATAGCGTTGATGCTTTAGAAGAAAAATTTAAAAACATAAATAAAAGGTATTTACATTCATCAATAGAACCTCCAAATACTCCTTTAAATATTTGGATTAGTACGCAAACCTTAAATAGCCACATTGTCATTAAAATAGCTGATAATGGCTTAGGCATACCCGAAGAAGTGAGAACTCGTATTTTTGAACCATTCTTTACTACAAAAGAAGTAGGGAAAGGTACAGGCTTAGGGTTATCTATCAGCTATCAAATAGTAGTTGAAAAACATCACGGTCAGCTTAGATGTTCTTCCCAACCTGGACAAGGTACAGAGTTTGTGATTGAAATTCCCATCAAACAATGACCGAATTTTAGATTTTGCGAAAAGTTGCGTGCGGGGGTTTCCCCCGTTGAGGAGGCAGTGCGTTGGGCGGGTTCCCCGACTTGTAGCAACTGCCGTCAAACTTTTCAAGATGGATTTTAGATTGAATCCAAAATTGATTGACATTAGGATTGCTATATTTAGAGCCTTGGTATCTTTGTGTGGCAATATGATTTATTGCAAACAGCAAAGATACCAAGAAAACTCTATGTACTTATAGGTAATACCTAACAGTAGAGATAACGCGACTTTTTTTAGCTCTTAAAGCTGTTTTTAAGAACAAGGTTGTTTGGTTATGTAAAATGCTATCCCACCAGTTGCGAGTTACAAAAGCGGGAATCACAATTGTCGTGAAAACATCGGGATGGCGTTCTTCAAACTGAGCCACAAAATCGACAATGGGAGTAATTACAGAACGGTAAGGGGAGTCGATAATTTCTAAAGGAATATCGGACTCTAATTGTCGCCATTTTTCTTGCAGTTTCTCGCGGTCTGTAGAACCGTTAATATCTACATGGACTGCGACAATTTCATCTGCAATGGTGCGTGCATAATCTAAGGCTTCTACTGTCCCGCGATTTAGATGTCCTACCACAACTACAGCTGGGTGAGTGACTACTGCTGGTTTTGGGCGAGGAATATAACTGCGAGGTGCGATTCCTTGAATGCTCAGGCGTTCGGCTACGTATTGATAGTGACGGTGAATGCTAGAAAATAGCCCTACTACTACAGGAATAGCCACTACGACTAACCAAGCTCCTAAAAGAAACTTTGTAGAAACAATAACTATTAGCACCACCAATGTTGCGATCGCACCTAACCCATTCATAAAAGCGCTAGCACGCCAATTCGGTTCCCGCGATTGGAACCAATGACGCACCATCCCAGCTTGCGACAGCGTAAAGGAGGTAAATACACCTACCGCATATAGGGGAATAACGGCGTTAACTTGTCCTTTGAAGATAATTACTAAAATTCCTGCACACAAGCTCAGGAGAATAATCCCATTAGAGTAGACTAAGCGATCGCCTAATAAGGCTAATTGTCGGGGTAAAAAACCATCTCGTGCCAAGAAGTAACAAAGTCTGGGGAAATCTGCATAACTGGTATTTGCGGCTAATAGTAAAACTAGCAAGGTGACAATTTGCACAAAATAATAAAATGCATTATTCCCTAAAATCTCTCTACCTAAAAGAGATACTACTGTTTGTCCCTCTTCTGGTACAACATGGTACACATTTGATAAATATGTGATCCCAATAAACATCAAGCCAAGAATACCACCCAAATAAAGCAAGGTAATGCGGGCGTTTTTCCACTCTGGTTCCTTAAATGCTAAAACACCATCAGAAATTGCTTCTACTCCTGTGAGTGCTGTACATCCAGCCGAAAAGGCTCGCAAAATAAAGAACAAACTCAGTCCTTCTTGCACGGGAATGGGAGGATATTCTGCGATCGCTTGTCCAGTAAATTGCTTGAACAAGCCAATTGCAATCAGCACAAAAATACTCACAATAAACCCATAGGTAGGAATCATAAATATTCTGCCTGATTCCTTTACACCTCGGAGATTTGCCAGCATCAACAAGAAAATGAAAATTAAGCACAAACTGACAGTGAAAGGCCTAAGCGCTGGAACGGCTGATGTAAGAGCGGCTGTACCCGCAGATATACTGACGGTGACTGTCAATATATAGTCAATCATCAGTGAACCCCCTGCTACTAGACCGGGATAAAGACCCAAGTTTTCTCTAGCAACAATATAAGAACCACCGCCTTTAGGATAAGCGCGAATAGTTTGCCGATAAGATAGTACAACGATGCACAGCAGGAGAATAATTGCGATCGCAATCGGTAGAGACAAACCAAGTGCGCCGCTTCCAGCGGCGACTAAAACTAACAAGATTTCTTCTGTTGCATAAGCCACAGAGGAGAGTGCATCCGAAGAAAGAACCGCCAAAGCCGCCGCATTACTCAATCGCTCTTCACTATGAGCGCTGGTTGGTAATGATTTACCGAGTAGAAATTGTTTTATCTGTGGGTAGAGGGACATACTGAGTCCACCTGAAAAAGGTTTGTACTCCTGCTCAATTGAATTGGTAGTCTTACTTCATGTAGAAGTAGGATCAAGAGGAAGCAGGAAGAATTAAAGGAATGAAATTTCCCTTTCTCCATAACCTTTACCTTAATCCCCACTGTTGACAAAAGTATCTTTTGCAAGAGAACTACTAAAAACTGAGCTAGGAATATAGCAATTTTGGCAGATTGCTCAGGTATTAGACGATAGGGGATTGGGGATTAGGGATTAGGGATTGGGTAATTGATAATTGGTATTTGGTATTTGGTAATAAAATAAGTGCCTAAACAGAATTATTTACACACATTATTTGTTTGTTCCCTGTTGCATCTGGCAAGGAATGCTTTTAATTTTGCACAACTAGATAATCTAATACTGTTTAACTTTACTATTAATCGATAAATCTGCTGAGGTTTCGTGTGAGTCAGTAAAACGAAGCCTATTGAGTTAATCATATTTGTAGGTTTAAGCAGATGTAGTTAATACATCAATGGGCATAGCGACTTAATTTATACTATATATTTCCTTATAAACACTTGCCCATAGCTAAGGTTTATTAGGCATAAGGTATTGCTATATGAGAGTTATAAGGCTAAAAATCTCATTCAGCCTATATATAGCTTTAGTAAAAATACTACTGAGTAACAAATCGCAAGGTAGAATGTCAGAGATTGCATATGTATCTTTTGGCGGTTTAGTCAATAACCTGAAATATTTATTAATATAGAATATAGATTTCACCGTTAAGAGTGAAAAAATCTCTGAACGTGATTTTGTATCAATCACTCAATTCTTCACCAACGGAGTAGAAGACAATGAACGACCAGAAACCATCCGACTCTAAAGATGTTCTGGGATATCTCAAGAATGGAATTTGGCTGTTTGGCCTTTCATCTTGGCTGTTTGGGATTACAGATCGCAGCATTGCTTCATTTGCAGATGGTTATTTATCTGCATTGGATTTAACGCAACTATTTACAGCAGCTACGTTCTTTGTAGCATGGCTATTTTTAAAGCCAGTACCTAGGGGTTCATAAAATTCTCGATTTTGCATTCAAATCATTGTTTACTGCACTAGTCGTCAGCATTTTAGTGCTGGGAGTTTTAGAAGTATGTAGAAATTGAAAAGGTCGATTATGTGAGAGAGAACACTTTTCATTCCCATAGAGCATCCACCCAAAATGGCAGCTTGCTATTTTACGCAAAGTTACACTTAGTTATTTATATTCACAACAGTTAGGGTAATTCTGCAATTGCAGAATTACCTTGATTTTTAGTGATAAATTCGGTTTTTTCTGTGAATATTTTGATGAAGTAGCAGAAACTTTTGTTAGGATACATCGGTCTGGTGATTCACAGTATCCAAATATCCCTCCATGAATCCTGCTGCTCAAGGTATTCCCGGATTACCTGATTTAACACATCCTCATGAGTTGGTGCAATTTGGCACCCAAGCACTTAAAGGTTCACTGTTATTTGTATTTTTAGTTATAGCTTTAGGAATTGCGATCGCACTAGTTAGTGTTTCTCTGCGGCGAAGTTCTCTAGAACAATCCGTTTTCTTTGGTGAATGGTCGATTCGCTATTCTCAACTGTTAAAAGGTCTACAGCATTTAGCTTTAATTTTAGTTTTAGTAGTTGTCGGGTTTTTTCTATGTACAACCTTAAGCAATCGCTACCATCATTGGGAACAAGCGAGAGTCGCTCAAGTAGCTGAAAGCGTTGCTGGTGATAAGCTAGAACAAACTGCGCCTCAAGTACGCTACGTCGCTGAAGAACCATACACCTACACAACTCAAGTTAAAGACAAAGTAGTTAAAGTAAATGATACGCAAAAAGTAAATCGTTATTTAGCACTAGCTGGATCGCAAATTCAGGTAAAGCTAAAGCAAAGCGTAGATGTTAACGGACGCAGCGTTATATATTTGGTAGATTATACTGCTGAATACAAAGTTATTAATAAGCTTTCCAAGATTAATAGTTTCTTTTTTGAAGCACCACCACTTGATGGTTATTCACTGCTAGATGCTTACAAAGTAGAACGAGATAGTACTCGGTTAACACCAACTAATCCTGGTGATTATGCTTTTCCTTTTCGTTTAGAACCAGGCGCAGAAACTACCTTTAAAGTTAGCTATAAAGCCCAAGGTGGGCCGCGTTGGGTTTATAACGCCACCGGACAGTTGCTGTCTAAATTTCGCCTCACCACCATTGCTAACTTTAGCCCAGTTGAATTTGCTAGTGGTGTGATACCTAGCAATACCAAAGTTGAAGGAGATAGCACCCAATTTACTTGGGCATTTGATGAGAATGTTTCCGTCAAAAATCCTTTTGGCGTGTTTACTAACACTGCACCTGTTCGCAATACTGGCATTATTCCCCGGTTATTATTGTTAGCACCAGCCATATTTTTGTGGTGGATATTATTACTATATTTATCGCTACCCATGCATCTTAAAAATGTGGCGATCGCAGGTGGAATTTTCTTTGCTTGTCTATTGACTTTAACCTATTTAGGCAGGTTAATTAATCCCCCATTAGTATGGACAATGATTTCCCTTGTCTTCTTAAGTTTAATGTGGGGATTAGGGTCAAATCGTCGTGCTGCTTTAGCCGCTATTATTTGCACAATTGCAGGTGCAGTCATACCTATATTTGGATTGTTAGTACCATTTAGCGGACTTACCCTCAGCCTAGCTGCTTTACTTTCCGCAGTTTGGCTAGCAGTACAGCACTGGTATGGCTGGCAAACTTTGCCACAAGAACGTTAATCTTTTAAGCAGGGAACAGGAAATGGGGCATATCTGAAAATTTGCACTTAATTAAATAAACCCACAGCCTTATTAAGGCTGTGGGTTTATGTATAATATGCCACATATTTTTTATGAGTTCTTGAGGGATCAGACTTACTAGTTTGCCGAGGGTATTCTCATAAGACTTAAAATTTGTGGGTATAGGGCAGAGGAATGAATACCAATGCCCAATCCCATTTAGGTAAGCCAGTAGTTAATTTAATTACGAATTACAAACTACGAATTACTAATTATTTCCTTAGTTTTGAGAGTGCTTACCTATTACCTTGGCAAAATCCGGCACTGCGTCCTCAACATATTGCTTGGCAGAACCGCGAAACTTGTCATAAGTTCCGCGAACAATGGAGCGACTACTCTTTTGTACCCTCTGATCGGTAACACTTAGCAGTGCATCAGCTGCACGAGAGCGACTCTCAACCAAGTAATCTACCGGATTGCCCTTCTCTACACCTTCACTCCAGATCGGATCGATTGCTGTGAAGCATTGTGGTAGCAGCTGCTCAACAACATGAGGGATATATCCTGGCTTCACCCCTTTAAGTGCAGCAAAGGCAGTTTTTAGTGCTATGCCACTTAGACCTGACTTTGAAGCAATCTGTTCTTCGATCATCGTGCAGCAGTCATCCACAAGCAAGTCTTTTTTGGTTGGGTTCAAGAGTTCTTCGCTCAGTCCCATTTAAGTCCTCCTAAATTTCACACTACTTAATTTTTATTCAACTAGTTTTCTTAGCGACCAGGAAAATACAACCTAGGATAGGATGTCTAAAATCCTACTAAGCGCACCCAGAAATTCTAAACGAATTCCTGGGTGCGTTGCCATACACAAGGTATGAAAAAGACAATTAACACTTCAAGTTAAGTTGATCAATTCCGGATATTGATATTTAGAAGACAAGGAAGAAATTACGAAATCGTCTTTACGCCTTCCCCATGACCCCTTTCCCCTTAACATATCAAGCGCTAGCTTTCATGTTCTTGAGGATTAGTTACATTTTTGTCGGTTTCCAGTAGACGAGAAATAAATACGTCTGGTTTTCTGCTAACAACAGACTGAACTTTATCAATCGCAACTACTTCACTGATTTTGACGATCATTTCCCACAGAGTATCCTCCTCTGTCTCTTTGTTGTAAGTTCTGTGCTTGAACCACAACAAATCATCCCAAACTCCGATAACTGTGGCGAAATACCATTTATCTCTGATTAATACCCAGATTTCTTGTTCTAAATAGGTCTGTAGGATGGATTTCACAATGGTTGAGATAATGAAAAGACATTGCGCTCCAGATTACACGGGTGTTACACTGTGTTGCTACAGTAAAAATACGTAATTGTAAAGTACAAAATCACCTATTCCTTAAGAGATAAGCCTTTAGAGTATTCAATTTATTCCTTACATGGCAGAGCCTACATCTTTAACTAATGTTAATTGCTTACATCTTTGCTGTGTAGATTAGAACCTTGAATTTGGGACTGGGGACTAGGGACTGGGGATTGGGGAGATGAGGGGACAATGGGAGAAATCTCCATTACCAATTACCAATTACCAAACACCCAATTACCGATGCCCCATGCCCAATGCCCCATGCCCCATGCCGCTCTATTTGGTATTACCTTAATAACAGAATGAACTAACTTCAGGTGAGGTGTTTATGGGAGAAGCTAAAAATGTACTAGGAACCAATCTGGAGATTTGCTGCACTTCTCCGATGACTGGTTATTACCGTGATGGGTTGTGCAATACAGGCGGACAAGATTTTGGGATGCACGTTGTATGTGCTCAAATGACAGCAGAATTTTTAGAATTTACTAAATCTCAAGGAAACGACCTCAGCACACCTGTTCCCCAATTTAATTTTCCCGGATTGAAGCCAGGCGATCACTGGTGTTTATGTGCGGCTCGTTGGCAAGAAGCGCTAGAAGCTGGCGTTGCTCCCCCAGTTGTACTTGCAGCAACCCATTCTAGAGCCTTGGAAGTCTGTAATTTAGACGAGATGAAAAAACACGCTTTAGGGGGGTAATTGGTAATGGGTAATTGGTAATAGGGAATGGGTAATAGTAACAAACACCAAACACCAAACACCTTAAACAAGGCATATTTTAAATTTGATAATAGTTAGTTAATTCAAAACCGCTAGCTGTTAGTGTTTGGCGCACCTGCTGACTTAATAAAGCTGCAAGTTCTACTTCACCGGCTCCTGATGGGCCGTTTAGTGGTTCGCCTGGTTGAATGACTGCGGGATGGGAATAAATCTCTACTAAGTCTGCTTGAATTTGCGGGATTAAACCAAGCAAGTATTCCTCACTCATCTTTCCAGTTTGCAGCAATCCATAAACGCGATCGGCGTATTTAATACCGTTTGATTTGAGTAAACTTTCACCATAGCTGCGGAGTCTGCCAAATACTCCTGACCACACTAATTTATTAAATAGCCCAGTACGGTCAAGCTTTAGAGTCATTGCTAGTTCTTCCGATGGCAGACGGATGACGCGAATATTAAATTCCTCGGCTAATTCCACTAATATCCGCATTACTACGGGATGGGTATGTAAATGTAAATGCCCATCTACATGAGAAAGGGTCAGCCCAGAGTCGCGGAATTTTGTTAACTGGGCGCGGATTTCTTGCCGCAATTCCTCACGCGCAGCTGCATGGAATTGATAGCGTAAGCCAGCTTTAAAAGGACTATCGGAGAAAATACCCTGAGAGTCTACCAAATGGGGAATTTGAGAGGGTGGGAGAACAGAACGACCGCATACCAAAACTAAATGCAAGCCCATAGCTAAATTAGGGTGATTACGTGCCAATGCGATCGCATCTTCGGCAGCGTCTCCAGTTACCATCAAACTGGTACTAGTTAATACACCCTGTTCATAAGCTTGGATAATTGCTTGATTGACTCCAGCAGAAAAGCCAAAGTCATCAGCATTAATAATTACATGGCGGGCATTAGTCATTAGTCATTGGTCATTGGTCATTGGTCATTGGTCATTTGTTATTGGGTAATGGGTAATTTATTCTCCCCCTGCTCCCCTGCTTCCTCATCTCCCCAGTCCCCAGTCCCCAGTCCCCAATCCCCAGTCCCTACTCCCCAACACCCGCATGTGCAGCAGTCTGCTGATTGCGGCGTTCTCTCAGGTAGGAGAAGAACTCTCCGCCTTCGCGCAGGCGACGTACCATCATCTGACGGTCTGTGAGCATTTCCTTGACAATGGGGATAATTGCTTTAGGGCGGAAGTAGAATTTCCGATACATACGCTCAACTGCATCTTCGATTTCTTCACTGGAAAGCGTAGGATATTGCAATGTTGAGGTTTGAATACCGGAGTTAGCTACTAAAGATTGGTTAGTAAACCAGCCGTTAGCTTGAGCTTGTTCGTAAAGTTCTGTACCGGGGTAAGGTGCAGCAATTGAGACTTGAATTGTATGGGGACTGAGTTCGCAAGCGAAGCGAATAGTCTCTTCTACGGTTTCTTGAGTTTCAATTGGTAAACCAATAATGAAAGTGCCATGCACAGTAATCCCTAGCTTATGGCAGTTTTTCATAAATTCCCGCGCTACTTCTAGCTTGATGCCTTTTTTAATGCGGTTGAGAATATCTTGGTTACCAGATTCAAAACCAACAAGCAGCAAGCGCAAACCGTTGTCACGTAGAGTTTTCAGGGTATCGTAATCTAAATTGGCACGAGCGTTACAACTCCAAGTGAGTTTGAGCCGCTTCATGTGTTCGCTAATTGCGATCGCGCGATGTTTGTCGATGGTAAAGGTATCATCATCAAACATATACTCCCGCACCTTGTCACCGAAGATGGCTTTGGCTTCTTCCATCTCCCTTCCTACAACTTCTGGGCTTTTATGACGGTAGAGGTGACCGCCAATTGTCTGCGGCCAAAGGCAGAAGGTGCATTTTGCTGGACAGCCGCGCCCGGTGTAAAAGGAAATGTAGGGATGCAGTAGGTAGCCAATGAAGTATTTGGTAATATCTAAGTCGCGGGCATAGGTAGGAAGCACACTGGGCATAGCATCCCAGTCATGAATTAATGCCCGCTCTTCGTTGTGGCGGATATTAGAATGCTGATCGCGATAGCTAAGACCTTTAATGTCTTCCCAAGGTAGACCTTCAGCTAATTCTTTGCAGGTATAGTCAAATTCATTACGACAAACAAAGTCGATAACTGGATAATCCTGCAGTGTTTGCTCTGGCAATACTGCCACATGGGCCCCAACAAAACCAATCTGCACGTCTGGATTTTGGGCTTTAATGGCTTCAGCACACTTCACATCATTCGCTAATGAAGGCGTACTGGTGTGCATGATTACCAATTCGTAATCTTTAGCGATTTTCAGCACATCATCCACAGTCTGTCCATGCGGTGGTGCATCCACAAGCTTACTACCTGGCACTAAAGCCGCTGGTTGCGCTAGCCATGTGGGATACCAAAAGGAAGTAATTTCGCGTTTAGCTTGGTATCGCGAACCTGCACCACCGTCAAATCCATCAAAAGAAGGAGGACTGAGGAACAAAGTTTTCTTCATTGCAATATAGCTCTCCTTTAGTTAAGGGTAATTGGTAATGGGTAATGGGTAATGGGTAATGGGTAATGGGTAATGAGTAATGAGTAATAAGTAATGAGTAATGAGTAATGGGTAATAAGTAATGAGTAATGGGTAATAGAGATTTCTCCTTGTCCCCAGTCCCCAGTCCCCAGTCCCCAGTCCCCAGTCCCCAATCCCCAGTCCCCAGTCCCCAGTCCCTCATCAGCTAGCTTTCATATTCACATCTATAAATTTCTTCAGGAGTGCCAAAACGTCGTTACGGCTGAGTTTTTCTTTACCGTTAGCTAAGGCATCTAGGGTTCCATGTGCCAAAGTGAGGGGAATTTGGCAAAAGTCTAAAGCCGGGCCGGGTGGCAGATGTTTAGTGTAAGCATCAGCCAAGGCTAAATTGCGGCGTGCGTATTCATGCATATTTGCGGCAGTCCAACCTTCAGGATAAAAGTCTACACCCCGTTTCAAATCTTCCGCGTGATTACGTAGGATATTCACTGCTTGTAAGCCACGTCCAAAACCTATAGCTTGAGTACGGTTAGTTTCTGTGCTGTCATACCAAGCCCATAAATCTGATAGCAATAACCCCACCGCCCCTGCAACCCCAAATGTATAACGATCTAAATCGGATTCTGTTTTAATCTGCCAATTTTGTTCGGCCCAGTACGCCATGCGGTCTGCCATTGCAGCGGTTGCATCCCAAATTCGCGGTGCGATCGATTCAGGTGCTAATATTGACCATTCTCTAATTCCGAGGGTAACTTCTGCTAAAGTATTCTCGTAACCACTCAATCCTGAGGAGAAAGCATCAACCGCAAAGCCATCTACGCCTGCTTGTAATGTCAAGCTAATTGTTCTTAATAGCTGCGCTTTAGTTTGGTTATCCAGTTCTGGATGATCTTCAATTTCATCAATAGCTCGCATACACAAGTATGCTGACGCTACTGCTTCTTGTAATCCCGATGGTAAAATGCTAATTGGTATATAAAAAGTTCGACTAGTTTCCTTCAGGATTTGCAGTGCGTCTTGACGTAAATCCATGTTTTCACTCCTCTCTTGATTATCACACCACATGAAGTTTTGGGTTGTTTGATGATACTGGATCTAGTTTTTACTAAACCTTAAAAAATGTATTTTTGCTAGTATTTCCTCTAAAAATTAATAGTTGCTGGTATCACAATTAACAAAAATCTCAAATTGTTCAAAGTCTAGTCTAGTATATAGGCATTTAGTGACAAAAATGCATAGTATATGGAATGGTATAGCTATCATCAACTTTTCCTGTAAAGATGAACTATTATGCTGAAAATTAGGCAATTAACTGCACAGTTTTCCAGTAATGAACAGCCAATATTAGATGGTTAATAGCCCTGATGTCTATATGAAGTTGACTAGAATAGCATAGTTATTGTATCTATAGAGACAACTAAGCAAAGATTTGCTCAAGGATAATAAGAACCTCAGACTACACCAAGGTCTAGATTGTGAGCAAGAGCAGCCAGGTGAATTTTAGAGAAAAATAGTTGGCGAACAAAAATATTACCGCCAGTACTGATAAAGTATAGATATTAATCACGATGATCGCGCACAAGTAGTTCCCGGATATTGAAGCGAAAAAATTTAAGTGATCGCATCTTGAATATCAAATCAAAACCACCCATAATCATATAGATATTTTGTTTATTAAAGCAGTACGGCAATAACCATACTATAGAATTGAGCTTTAATTTGTATAAGTTAATCAGACTCGACTATTGATTGCAGAGGCTTAACCCCACACTTTATTCTCGCATTCCTGGAGCTTTTGTGATCAGGGGTAGAATAAAATCAAATTATCAGCGCTAAAAGCAAGCAGAAATAATCATACAGATGAGATTGTCTATAGCAAGCATCAAATTTGTGGGTAAATAATATAAATAATCAACAATTTACTGCTCTAACAAAATAATTTTAAAGAATAGGAAATACTATATATTTTTTTAACCCAATGATTAATGCCACTTACTTTGGCGATATTTAAATACCCGACTTTTGCAAAAAGTTGTTTACCTGTGGAATTATTGCCCGGAGCATCCTTAGCCAATGTCTAGGATTTAGAATAAGGGATGCGTTTGTGATGAAATTGCTGCCAAACTTGAACAAAAATATAAGCAATTTGAGACATTTCTTCCCTGGTTAATCCTGAATCTATTAACTGATGATCCTGCCAACGTGCTTTCAGGATTTTATTGACCATTGCTAGTGCTGCTTCTGGGGTTGCATCTTTGAGCGATCGCAATGCGGCTTCACAAGCGTCAGCTAGCATGGCAATTCCGGTTTCTTTGGATTGGGGAATCGGGCCGTCATAGCGAAAATCTGACTCGTGCAACACTATATCAGGATGATATTGCTGCTGTTTCTGTGCTTCATTATAGAAATATGCAATTAAAATCGTGCCTTGGTGTTCGGGAATAAAAGCCTGAATAGCACTAGGTAGCTTATACTGACGAGCCATAACTAGCCCTTCACTCACGTGCTTTTTAATGATTTCCGCGCTTTTCCAGGGATCGTTAATCGCATCGTGTTTATTCGGGCCTGCCATTTGATTTTCAATAAACCCTAGGGGATCGTGCATTTTCCCAATGTCGTGATAGAGAACTCCAGCCCTTACCAGTTCTACATGACAATGTAATGCTCTGGCTGCTGCTTCTGCTAGGGTGGCTACAAAAAGAGTATGCTGAAAAGTCCCTGGAGTTTCATGGGCGAGGCGTTTTAATAAAGGCCTGTTGGGATTGGACAATTCAGCTAAACGAATTGGTGTGACTAAATCAAATGCAGTTTCTAGGTAAGGGCTAATTCCTAGGGCTAAGATGCTCCAAAGTAACCCAGCCAAACCATTGAGCATGGCTGTACCCAGAACAGCATACCAAAGAGGTGCGATCGCAGTATTCACCAATAAGTAAACACCTCCTTGGGTCAACCCAATTAAAATTCCCAAGGTAGCTAATTCTTCTCGCGTTCGCGGTGCTTCTCTGCCAGGAAATCGCCATTGTCCCGCCATTAATCCACCCAGAATTCCACTGGTGGCACTTGGTATTAAATCATGCCAGCTCAGTTCTGTGCCAATTGAAAGTAATATTCCTAGTAACCCCATCACAGTACCGCCAATTGCCGAACCGTAAAAGCTACCCAGCAGTAAACCTATGGCTGGTAAACCTGTAAATGATTTGGTCAAAAATATCAGCAACGGCGCACTGAGAATGAGGAGAATTATTAAGGTATAATCGCTACTTCTTAACTTGGCATAAAATCGTCTTTCTACTACCCTAAACACAGCTACCGCTAACCCTACTATGGCTGTGAAACGCGTTAGTTCCACCCAGTCGATGCTGCGTTGGCTCAAGCGAAAGTAGTCTAATAGTACAAAATCAGCCTGAGTAATTTTTTCTCCCGCCTTGACAATCGCCTCACCTTTTTGAATGCTGACTGTTGTTGGTTCTACAGCTTGTGCTGCTTTTTCTGCAATTACCTTAGTTTGCTCAATATCTTTAATCAGGTTGGGAATAATTACCGTTGATAGCAGTCGGTTTGCTAAAGGTTGCGTTGTTTTGGGAACAGATACACTTACCTGCATCGCGATTGCAGAGTTCAGGTTATGAGAAGATAAACCAGGATAGATACCCTGTGCTAACATCCGCTCTAAAGTCTGATGAATTTGGATTTTAGCCTGTTGCCAATCTGCATCAGACAAATTCAAAAAAGTAGCATCGTAAAGGGTTTGAGGCTGAGTGCTAGTATTTTCGCTCAGGGAATTAAGGGCGGTAGTATAGCGCTGACGAGCTTGAGCGATCGCTTTTAAAACTTGAGATAAAGCCACAGAAGAGTTAGACTCTCGATAACTTCGCAAATTCTTGACTGCTTGCTGTTGAGCAGAATTTAAGCCAGTCAAATTGCTATTTTTCGCCAAGGTTTGCAATACTGTTTGCCATTGAGTTTCTGGTGCTTGTCGCAAATAAGTTTGCGTGGCTGTGGACAAAATTGCAGTTCTAATAATAGGAAATTTTCCCAACTTATCGCGGATTTGGTCACCTGTTGCTAATAATTGCTCAAGATGTTGTTTAATTTGCTCATTCACCTGTGAATCGACAACCCACACCGCCAATGCACCGCTACGCGCTTCTCGGCGTTTTTCCGCTGTCGTTTTTACATCTTCAACATGGGCTGAATTAGGCGCGGTGAGAGTTTGAGGCGCTACCTTTCCCACATCCAGTTTTGGTTGATTATAAAAACGGTAGCCTAACCCACTGGAGAGAGATATTACAACCAACACTAACATCCCAGCAGTAAACAGTCGGTTTTTCAGATAGGATTGCTTACCCCGAAGTGTAGTTTGCCTGTAATATTTAGGACTTAACACAATTTTGATAACTTTTCAGTGATGTTTACGAGAATTTTTTGCAGATTATCAAACATTATCGCTCCTACTCAAGGATAGCTAAATCGGTTGATTTGTTCCATCCACAACATTAGGGGCTGCCACTGAAAAAATATACCATTGCTCCCTTGAGCATGGGAGTAGAGGAAGCAGAGGAAGCCGAGGAGGAAAAATACAATTATCACCTTCGCTTTTTTAACTGAATAATTTAATTTCTAGAAGTAACTTAGGGAAATTCAGCTAAAAGAATGCATCATCTTTCTAGCAGATTATTTACTACAACATTTCCTTAAATCAGCATTGATACAGATGCGTTACGCTAACGCTAACGCCTCCTACCTGTATTCCAAAATTCAACATCAGCATAGTAGGGGTAATAATACCTAATATATCCAATTGCGCTTAGGTAAAAATTACTTTTTTCTCTTTCGTTTCAGGAATAAATTGAGTTTACTGAAATTTTTTGGAAAAAACAGACACAGATTTTCTTGGCAGTTTACGCAACTGCTTGGCAAATAATTTTAGGAAGAAGATTTCAGAATAATCAACATTTAACGCTGGTATCTAAAATGCAATATATGTAATTTACTAGGCTGATAAAATTGCAGTTTATTTTGTGAGGAAATGCTGATAGTAACTCTGATTACATTTTTATAGCTGCTGAATTAGGAACTATATAATGCAGACCTTCACTGTCAGTGAAATCTAAAATGAACTTTAACTCGCAGAATGTTAGCTCAAAGCGTAAGTCTAAAAATTTTAATAACCCAGAACGTTTTATAGAGGGGTGGTATTGGGCAATTCCTTCTCATCATCTGCGGGTAGGTGAAGTAAAAGCTATCACTTTACTAGGCAGAGAACTAGTAATTTATCGAGGAAAAGACAAAAAAGCAATTACCTTTGATGCCTATTGTCCTCATTTAGGGGCTCATTTAGCTGAGGGTAAAGTTGAAGGTAATGAACTGCGCTGTTTTTTTCACCATTGGAAGTTTGAGCGAGAAGGTTTTTGTGTTGATATACCTTGTTTAGACGAACCGCTTCCTATAAAGTTAAATGCTTGGCCTACCGCCGAAAAATACGGCATGATTTGGGTGTGGACTGGAGAAATTTCGCTACAGCCTCTACCTTTTATTCCTGAGTTAGAACACAAGGAATGTGATGTAGCAATGGTGTGTCACTTCGTAGCTAAATGTCATCCTAACGTGGTGATAATTAATGCCATTGATACTCAACATTTCAATACAGTTCATAAGCTACCAATAGAAATAGTCTTTGAAAAAGAAGAACTCAATCAAAATGCGATTACTTTTAGCAATACTACAAGAGGTAAGGAAGATTCCTGGCTAATCAAGCTGATTCGTCCTTTCTACAAACATGCCATTACCTATAGTATTTGCTATTGGTACGGTAGCACCAGCATAGTTACAATTGGCCCCGATTTTTTGCACTTTTATATTATGTTTACTTTACGCCTACTTGACGGAGGAAAGGCTGAAGGGCGAACGATATTAATGATACAGAAACGTAAGGGAATTTTTGGTAAGTTGTACAATCGATTTATGCTATGGCTAGTTAATATTTTGGGTCGAGATTTTTTTAACGATGATTCTAAAATTTTTGAGACAATTAAGTTTGATTTAAAAACTCCACTCAAAATAGATCAGCCAATTATGCAGTTTGTCAACCACCTAGAAAGGCAAACTGCACTGTGTTGGGGAACTTGGCAACCAGCGCGATCGCTTCGTGATACACAAATGAGAGACAATCGCGATAAATGGCGAGATGATTTGAATGACTAGCTATTAGCTAATACCGCAAAATAAACTTTCTCGGTTTTGGGGAAAAGGTTCAAGGTTAAGGGTTAAAGGTTTTTTCTTTCCCTATTCCCATTCCCCTTTTCCTCCAAATATTAGATAAGAATCTATAAGAGCAAAAATAAATGTAATTTGATTTACCTTTATAGTTTGCATTTTTGTTTTTAATTATTTTTTAGGCTACCATTTACATAAAAAGAAGTGGCACAAGCCACTTCGTAATTCCCAGGTAGAACCTAGAAACGAGTATAACCATTCTAAAAACTCGAAATCGTATAAATTAACACTGATTTACAGTATCTAAGTTTTCTAGTAAGCATAATTGCTATGCTGACTTATTATATATTGCACATTTTCTTGTTTAGGCTGTCCAGGGAAGCCAGTCACGTGCCGATATTCCCTCCGTTGAGTGAACTGGCATTCAAAAGTGCAAAGTCTAAAAAACCTTAATTTTGGACATTTGAACGCCACTTGCTCTACTTGGGGAAACCCCAAGACCGCAGTGGCTCCCCTTGACTCTTGACTCTTAAACCAGAAGAAGAGTGTAGCAGTTGCGTAAGTCCTGTTTGTAACAGCTGATCAATCTTCTGCTAAAACTTGTTTTTCCTTTGGTAATAAAGAAGTTTCTTCTACAGGTTGAACCTTATTTAAGGGGTTAGCTGCAATCAAGTGAGGTTTGATAATTAAACTAACTCCGATTGACCAGGCGATCGCAACCATCCAACCTGCCAAAATATCACTGGGGAAGTGAACCCCTAAATAAAGCCTTGTCCAAGCGATCGCCAAGACATATAAAGCGCCAAAAAGCATTACTAACCAGCGCCAAGGTTTATCCTTGCTCAAAATTACTAAAACTATTACCAAAGTCATACTCGTCATCGCATGACCGCTGGGAAATGCATAATCAAATTCCGGCGCACCAGACACCCATAGTTGCGGACGGACTCGATGCATTAATTCTTTAGCAGTGCGGTTGATGATCAGACTTCCGAATGCGGTGGTGAGTAAATAAGTTAGCGATCGCCACCAGCGTCTTTGCCAGAATACAATGGCGATCGCAGTAAATATCGGCAATGCAGTCCAAAAAGATCCACACTTTGTCAAGATAACTGCTATGACATCTAATTGTGGTATGGCTTGAGAATGAATTGCCAGCAATATCGGCACATCCCAAGGAAAACCGCCTTCATTCTGCCATACCTTAACTGCCAAAAGTTCAAATAGCTGAAAAGGTAAATAAACTCCTATTAACAGGATTAATAAAGAACGCCAATGAGCTATAAGCAGCTTTTTGAGAAAATTCAGCGGCCAAAAACCTTCTGGATTAGCTTTATTTGTCCCTTCCATCTTAAGTACACTATGGCTGTCGATTTATAGTATTTTTATCGAAAGACTATTGTGAAGTCTACTACCCTAGTACAGAGAACGCTCAAGAACTTCCCTAAAAATTCTGGGGAAAGGGGAAAGGGAAAAGGGTAAGGGATAAAAACAGCCAAGTTTCCTTAGCGAACTAGTAACTTAAAAGTTTCAAAATTGGCAACTTGAGGAGGAGTGCGATCGCGCTATATTTTGAGATGCGCTGTGTGCAGTTCACCCACCTGGGAATGAATCAATTCATGCTAATCCTATGACTAAATATATTCTGGCGTTTGACCAAGGTACTACTAGCTCGCGCTCTATTATATTTAACCGTGATGGCGATATGCTGACGGTTGCTCAGAAAGAGTTTACACAAATCTTTCCGCAACCTGGCTGGGTAGAGCATGATGCTGATGAAATTTGGTCTTCGCAAGTTGGTGTGGCTAATGAAGCCTTAGCGCGTATTGGTATTAAAGCCAGTGATATTGCAGCTATTGGCATTACCAATCAACGAGAAACTACTATAGTCTGGGATCGTAAAACAGGTAAGCCGATTTACAATGCGATCGTTTGGCAGGATCGTCGCACTGCTGCTGACTGCGATCGACTGAAAGCAGAGGGACTTGAGACAACTTTTCAGCAAAAAACAGGATTAGTAATCGATGCTTACTTTAGCGGCACTAAAGTTAAATGGTTACTTGATAATGTACCTTACGCCCGCGAAAAAGCTGAACGCGGAGAGCTAGCATTTGGCACCGTTGATAGCTGGTTAATGTGGAAACTCACTCAGGGAGAACTCCACATCACAGATGTCACTAATGCTTGCAGAACCTTGTTGTTCAATATTCATACTCAGCAATGGGATGATGAATTGCTATCGATTCTCAATATTCCCCGTTCCCTGCTGCCAGAAGTACGGAGTTCGTCAGAGGTGTATGGATATACCTCAGAAGGTATTTTTGGTAGCCGCATTCCCATTGCAGGTATTGCTGGAGACCAACAAGCTGCGACCTTTGGGCAAGCATCATTGCAATCTGGTATGGCGAAAAATACGTATGGTACAGGATGTTTTATACTGCTAAATACAGGTAATCAGCCCATGCAATCTCACCACAAATTGCTAACCACGATCGCCTGGCGCATCAATGGACGTACTGACTACGCTTTAGAAGGCAGCGTATTTATTGCTGGGGCGGTTGTGCAATGGTTGCGTGATGGACTGGAAATCATTAAGCATAGTGAGGATGTAGAAGCCTTAGCTGGTAGCGTTCCTGATACTGGTGGCGTGTATTTTGTACCTGCATTCGTCGGTTTAGGCGCACCTTATTGGGATAGTTACGCTCGCGGTACGATTACTGGTTTGACTCGCGGTTCCACCAGCGCCCATATTGCCCGTGCAGCCTTAGAAAGCATAGCCTATCAAACGGCTGACGTAATTGAGGCGATGCGCCAAGATTCCCAGCTACATCTGCGAGAACTGCGGGTAGATGGCGGTGCATCTCGCAATAATCTATTAATGCAATTTCAGGCAGATATTTTAGGTGTACCTGTTGTGCGTCCCAAAATTACCGAAACTACAGCCTTGGGAGCCGCCTATTTAGCAGGTTTAGCGATTGGTTATTGGGAAAGCGAAGCCGAAATTTTGCAGCAATGGCAAGCTGAACAATGGTTTGAGCCAAAAATTAGCACCGATCATCGCTTAAGCTTACTCGATTCATGGCATCAGGCGATCGCGCAAACAAGACATCGGTAATTGGTAATTCGTAATTCGTAATTCGTAACTAAGAATTACAAAGGTTGTAAATCTTTAAGTCAGACGTTCAATGAGGCGATCGCCTACACGTAAAGCATTGGCGATAATTGTCAGAGTAGGGTTCACAGCAGCGCTGGAACGGAAGAAACTGCCATCAACTACATATAAATTATCAACGTCATGGGTGCGGCAATTAATATCTAATACTGAAGTTTTGGGATCTTCACCAAAGCGACAAGTTCCGCATTGGTGCGCCACGCCTTGCAGTGGTAGTTTTTTGCGGAAATAGAAGGAGGCGGGAATAATCCGTTCACCGCAACCAATCATTTTTAGTACTTGTGTCCAGCGCTTGAGCAGTCGGTTGTAGGCTTCGGTGTTGTTTTCGGTGTAATTTAACTGTACAGAATCATTTCTCAGCGTGACGCGATTGTTAGGATCGGGTAAATCTTCAGCAGTCAGCCACCAGTCTACCGAATGAGTTGCGATCGCTTCAAATGTATGTCGTTCTCGAAACGAAAGCCCTAAAACCGATGGCGATTCTTGAGCAATCATATCAGCATTGACTTTACCGAGTAATTGCACATGACCCATTGGATAATCATAATCTTCATCACCCCAGTAAAAATCATTAATTGCTAGGGTTTTTTGAAAAGACGTAGGATTGGATTTTAAACTGACTCCAATAATTGCCCCATTTTGATGCTTCATGAAGTTGCGTCCCACCTGATCGGAACTATTCGCCAATCCATTGGGATGCTGATCGTTAGCTGAACGTAACAACAAAGCTGCAGAATTAATTGCACCGCAAGCAACAACGACAATATCACTAGAGAAAAAGTGAATTTCCCCATTAATTTCTGTTTCCACAGCATTAACTTCTCTCCCAGAAGAAGTTGTATGTAATCGGTTTACCTTAGCTTCTGTGATCAGGGTGACATTATCATACTTTTCTGCTGGACGCACACAATTAACATCTGCATCAGCTTTCGCATCTACTAAACAAGGAAATCCATCACAAGTATTGCAACGAATGCAATTACTTAAACGACGATTCACTTCATTTAACTTAATAGCAAGTGGTAAATAAAACGGATGATATCCTTCTATTTTGAGCGAATCATGTATTTCTTGAATCCGTGGTTCATGTTGAATAGCAGGATAGGGATAATCTTCAGTTGCGCCTGGTTCAGTTGGATCTAAACCCCGCTTACCGTGAACTTCGTAAAGCTTTTCCGCCTCAGTATAATAAGGTGCAAAATCGCGATATTTTAAAGGCCATTCCGGCGAAATTCCACCCTTATGAATCACTTGCTCAAAGTCTTGTTCCCGCCAACGAAATAGCGCACCACCATAAACTTTAGTGTTACCGCCTACAAAATACCCTGTACCCGGATGAATAGCATTTCCTTTTTGGTCATACCAAACTTCGTTAGTATGATAGCGGTCTTTTTGCACCACTTCCACCGTATCCCAGTTAGCTTTCTCACGCGGTAAAAAAGCACCACGTTCCAGAATTAGAATTTTTTTACCAGTGGGTGCTAAACGATAAGCAAGTGTACCCCCACCTGCGCCAGTACCAATAATGATGACATCGTAATGTGCAGTAGCCATGAGTTTTATTCCAGTAAAAGAGAGAAATAATTACTAATTCGTAATTCGTAGTTCGTAGTTCGTAATTCGTAATTAGTAGTCGGACTCAAATCATCATCACCAATTACCAATTACCAATTACCAATTCCCCATCCCATCACATATCATCCATCGAATTAGTCACAGCATAATTAGCCATTGCTTCAGTGCGGCGGCGGCTCATTTTCTGTTCATAAGCATCGTAGGCAATACATATCCAAATCAATGTCATGAAGAGAATATTTTTGTTAAAACTCTCTGCGCCATTAGGAAATAAAGTGCCAGCAGGGATAATACCAAATGCCAAAATAATGCTAAAAGTCATGAGAATTAGTAGTAACCCTGTCCACCGCACCCAATAGTTAAGTGCAAACAATGCACCTAATAAAATTTCTGCTAAAGGTAATAACCAAGCATAGGGAATTGCTATTAATGAAGGTAGCGGCCCTATACCTTCCCATCCCGGAGGAATTCCTGGGCCAATTATTTGTAGTTTTTGAGTAATAACAGTTTGATAGAAACCGTTAGCAACATTAAAGTTGAGATAATTAGCAATCCCAGAAACGAAAAAGAAAAGGCCCATTATAATGCGATTGAAACTAACAGCAGTCCGCAGGTTAAGTAAGTATTTCATTGATGTACTCCTGAAGATAAAATAAGGGTGATTTCAAGCAGAGAAAAAAGCTTATTGAGGACGAGGTGCAAGTTGATTGAGTAGAGTTGGTACCCCTGTCCAATGCAGATTTTGCTGAAATTGCGTAGGTTGAGCAGCGCGCCATACTAAAGGAGTAGCGAAAATCACTCCTGCTGCTAAGGTTGCAACTCCAGATAGCCAAGGCGTTTGCCCTAGCTGCATATAAGAAGCAGGACGATGACGCTGGAATAATTCATCGGTAAGCCACTCAGTTGTAATTTTGCGATTGTGAGCGGCGTTTGGTAATAGTTGTAAGTATGTGGCTTCGCGAATTAGATGGCCGGGTTGTCCTGGAATCTGGACTTTGTTGAACAAGTTCGCCACACCTTCATTAAGTCCCAGTTTCATCAAAGTCCCGCGCATTTTGATTTCTACAGGAATAGGCGATTTACCTTCGCGCTGACGCTGGATATTTTGCGCGATCGCAATTCCTTGTTGATAAGCTACCTGTGCAGTAGGTGGTTGCGGATCATCGCTATCTGCAGCACAGTCTCCAGCAGCAAAGACTTCGGGAAAATCAGGAAGTTGCAATGTCGGTGTCACCAACAACCGCCCGCGATTATTTGCAACTGGTAAATTCATCAACAACGGATTCGCAGTTGTTCCCGCCGTCCAAGCGATGGTTCCCGCTTGCAAAATCTGCGTTTTGTTGTGTTGTTGATACTCAACACCATCAGCTTGAATTTTGCTGACAGCTGCGTCAAAGAGAAAATCAACGGGAACTATACGCCCTTTCAACGCACGTTGAGCTGTACAACGCAAATGGCTATTGACATCTCCTTTGAGAATTTCTTTACTGCGGTTAATTAGCACCACCCGAATTTCCGCCGCATCGCCGCCTAACTCGTCGTACCAGATGGGCAACAAATCTGCTAAGGTACAAGCTAATTCAATCCCAGCCGGCCCCGCCCCGATAATAGCAACAGTCAGCAGTAGCCGCCGCCTTGCTGGATCTGGAGTTTGAATTGCTTGATGCAAACGGTGACGTAAGTGTTTTCTCAGTGCGATCGCCTGTTCTCCAGATGTAAAAGGCATGGTATATTCTGCCGCACCAGGAGTATTAAAGTAGGTTGTTTTGCTACCAAGTGCTAATACTAAGTTTCTGTAGTTAAAAATCCTACCTGATGCTACAGTGACTTGGCTTTGCTCTAGATGAATTGATTTCACCGTATCTTGCACAAAAGTGACACTACTACTTGCTAGTAGTTCGTTATAGCGAGGGTAAACTTGAGCGCTATGTAGTTCACCGCTGAGTAGTTCATACAACAACGGTTTAAAACTGAAGCGATCGCGCTGTTCAATTAAAATTATCGGATGGGAATAATTTCGCTGGCTAAGGTGTAAAGCTGTAAACAATCCAGCAAAGCCACCACCCAAGATGACTGTAGCTTGAGATGCTTGCTGCATAAGTTTATGAGTTGCTGTGAGTGAACTGCTTTCAGTATCAAGTTACCTAGCAACCCTTAAGTTATGAACAGCTAAAGCTTGACTGAGAAATTCAATGGAATTTCCGATTTAGTTTTCACCATTTTCTCAGCAATTTTTCAGATAGGGAATTGGTAATTGGTAATTGAGAAAATGACAGCGATCGCCCCACCACTTCGCCAAAAAAATTAGGATAGGCAATGCCCACCCTAATTTTTCAGTATATATATTTATTTGGAAGCATCTAACGGGCGTATCACCACCCGTTCAGAATAAAATTCCCAGTCCCCCAATAAAGTTCGGATAAGTATTTTGCATCTCCCTCGTGATTTGGGAAAAGGGTAATGGGAAAAGGGTAAGGGTGAATTCAATCCTTTTCCCTTTTTCCCTTTCCTCCTTAACCGAACTGTATTCCCCAGTCCCCAGTCCCCAGTCCCCAATCCCCAATCCCTACCTACAACGGACGATAAACGCGATAGTTAATACTCGGGAAGATATTATCCATCAATTCGACTTTTTCTAACCAACCACTATCAACTTTGCCAATTTTTACGTCATCGTAGATTTTATTGAAGCGCATCAAGTGCGATCGCGTTCTTCTCACCGCATAAGGAACCATTGTTCCTGTCCGCATGATAAATGCCCAGTCAGAAGATTGTGCTAATAATAATTCCCGCGCTGCTTGGTTTAAAGCTTTCCACTGCAATTCATCTTCTGGTTCCAAGTGCGAGATTTCAATCATCCGTTCCGCCGCTTTGTGCAGATGGGGATAAATCCATGCATTAGTATCGTTTAACCAATATTCATGGAATCCCTTGTAACCCCAACTCGATTGCGAAGGACGACAAACTTGTTGAGTTGGCTGTTCGCGCAAATAATCTGCTAAGTGCGTCATGGCATAGGTTTTTTGGTCATACCATGATTTACGGAACAGGTAGTCAATGAACCAGGGGCCTTCATACCACCAATGGCCAAATAACTCTGCATCATAGGGCGAAACGATAATCGGCGGACGCTGCATTATCCCATGTAAATGTTCAGCTTGCCGTTCTCGATTATACATAAAGTTGGCAGCGTGTTCTGCTGCTTTTTCCCTTGCCCAGTAAGGGTCATAAAGTGCTTTATCGGAAAGACCTAAGCCACGCCCAGTAATTTTGTGATACTTGATGCCCGTATTTTTACGCTGACCATTGGGCATGATGTAGGGCTTAATATACTCATATTCTGCTTCCCAGCCCAAATCTTTGTAAAACTCGCGGTATTCTGCTGCACCAGGATAGCCCACCTCAGAAGACCATACCTGTTGAGAAGACTCATGATCGCGTCCAAAAGCCGCCACACCAGTTTCGGTAAAGATGGGGGCATAGGTACCAAACCGAGGACGGGGACGGGCATAAAGAATACCATGACCATCGGTGAGGAAGTAGCGCAACCCTGCATCTGCCAGCATCCGTTCGACACCTTCATAGTAAGCACACTCAGGCAACCAAATGCCTCTAGGTGGTTTACCAAAAGTTTCCTCATAGTGTTCACAAGCTACTTGAATTTGTGCCCACACTGCCTGTGGATACATTTTCATGAGTGGGAAATAGCCGTGAGTAGCACCACAAGTAATAATTTCCAGGTTATTTGTATCTTGGTACTCCTTAAAAGCAGTTACCAAATCACCCTTATAGCGTTCCCAGATCTGACGCGCTTCATTAAACTCAGTAGCGTAATGTTCTGCTAAATACTTCAAATGTCCATTGTGAATATTACGCTCAGCTTCTAGTTCGATCAGTTCTTCTAGTTGGGCTAAGTGTGCATCATAACGTTCTTGTAAGAGAGGATCGCGGAGCATTGATACCAAAGGTGGTGTCATGCTCATCGTGATTTTAAAGTCGATACCGTCTCGCTTTAGTCCTTCAAATACTTTCAATAAGGGAATATAAGTTTCAGTAATGGCTTCATATAGCCATTCTTCCTCCAACACATAATCACTTTCTGGGTGACGAACGAAGGGTAGATGTGCGTGGAGAACAAGCGCGACGTAGCCTATAGCCATAATTATTCTGGGGTGGTACGTGGAAATTGAAGGTCGAGGGGTTTAGCAGAAATTAACAATATTTTAAGACTTTATTGGAGTTGTGACATTAATTAATGATTTTTTCTCTATAAAATATCGTTGCACAAAAAAATAATCGCTATCTCTACCAAAAATTATGTTTTGTAGTGGTGAGAGACTGTTCGCTTCCTGCCTCATTCCGCCAAATCCTAATGATGTGGAATTAATAATTCTGGCTGAGAATTACAAGTTCTAGCCCTCATGTCAAACTGCTAACTATATATTAAATATTGCCTGCATCAAAGCATATTCAGTCTTCAAGATGCCAGACTCTCTTAGAGCTAAATACTGATATGTTTCATCACCTGTAAGACTTGAGTTTGACAATTAATAAATAAATTTTATGGTTTGATGAAAATGTACAATTAAAATAAAACTGTATAGCTTTAAAGTTATTTACGCATTTATTTAAAAAGTTTATCGATTAGATCAAGTTCGTATATTTTTCCTATCAAGCAAGTAGTTGCATTAGGCAAGTGTTAGCATAAAGCTATCCTATAATGTAAATCTTGCCTACAAAGTCTTTACTTTGTAGGTTTTCTGATGTTAGGATCACGTCATCAAATTTCGTTACAGCATTTATAGATAAGCTATTGCGCGTTTATGCGCTTCATTCTTCACTATCTTGGTATAAATCCTGTAAAGCTTGCAGTTGTGTCTTGCGAGCCACACGACGATATTTTTTACTTTCTAATTTTGGTTCGTACTGAGCCTGACCTTTGCCTTTAGTTTTCAACTTCAGTGTTGATTCGGGGTCTGCTTGTTGTTGACGCTGAGTTTGATAGGCGATCGCATCAGACAAAAATTCCAAATAATGTGGATAGCGTTCCCAATCTCCCCGGACGGCGCAATCAGGTTCTTCTCTATGCAGACAATCACTAAACCGACAGTTACCTGTAGCTAACCGCGCTCTGGCTTCGGGGAAGTAATGCACTAATTCTTCGGGAGTACAATCAAGGTCAGGTTGGTTAAAACCGGGAGTATCCGCCAGTAACCCTTGAGTGGGCAATTCAAATAACTCTACGTGGCGGGTAGTGTGGCGACCGCGAGCTAATTTGCCCGAAACTTCACCGACGCGTAAGCTTACATTAGGCACCAGTAAGTTGATTAAACTTGATTTCCCTACCCCAGATGGGCCAGCGATTACAGTAATTTTATTATTTAGATATTCCGATAAATGGTCAATATTTATACCATTTTTTACACTAATGAATATTGGCTGATAACCCCAAGCAACTAAGCGATCGCGAATCTCCTGCTGCATCTGTGGTGAAACTAAATCACTTTTATTCAGGCATAAAAGCACATCTAAGTTAGTAGATTCCCCTTTCACCAAAAAGCGACTTAACTGATAGGGTTCCAAAGGCGGATCGGCGACAGCAAATACCAGCAAAATTTGGTTGGCATTAGCAATTGGTGGACGGTCTAACTCAGTTTGACGGGGTAGCACATCCGCTATCGCCCCACGTCCCCCAGCCCAATCGGGTTCTTCAACGACAACGCGATCGCCCACCATCACCTGTTGACCAATTTTTTTCAAGCGCGTTCTCCTGGTACAGAGAAGCATTTGGGGAGAGGGGGAATCAGTGAAATGTTCATCTGCTTTTTCCTCCTTGTCCCCTGCATCCAGCTGTACTTGATAAAAATTTGCCTGTACAGCTAACACTGTACCGAGTAACTGTCCAGTAGCAAAATTAACTTCTCCTGTCATTGGGCGATCGCCGGACGGCGTACCAACAAGGAAAAATAACCAGCACAATCTGCAATTTGTTCCACCTGATAGCCCGCCATTACCAAGCTATCAGGCACTTGCTCAATTGGCTCCCCAGGGTCTAGCCAGACTTCTAGCAAACCTCCAGGTGGCATTTTTTCCAAACGTAATTTTGTCCGCACAAAATTAATCGGGCAAGGAGTCCCGCGTAAATCAAGTTGAGCATCAGGAGATGAGAGAGAAGATAGCTGCATTACTTAAATAGATTACCCAAGAATCCTTCTAGACCACCTTTACCAGTGCGGTCTCCCTTAATTTTAGCGAGCTTCTCTAACAATTCTCTCTCCTCTGGGGTTACCTTGGTAGGAATATCAATTAGTACCGTTAGCAGATGGTCACCCCGACTCACAGGATTACCCAAGCGTGGGACACCACGATTTTCTAACTTCATCACTGTATTCGGCTGAGTTCCAGGGGGAATAATTAATTCCACTGGCCCATCTACCGTATCTACCTCCAAACGGCAACCTAAAATTGCTTGCAGGTAACTAACTTTAATTTCCGAAAGAATGTTAATGCCATCCCGATGAAATTCTTCGTCTTCATTCACGAATAAGTAGACGTATAAATCTCCTGGGGGGCCTCCTCTTTGTCCTGCATCTCCTTCTTGAGAGATTCGCAAGCGCGTACCATTATCCACACCAGCGGGAATGGTAATTTTGAGTTTCTTGGTGATTTGATTTGTGCCTTTCCCATCACAAGCTTCACATTTATCTTCAATCACCATCCCCGTACCATTACAGGTAGGACAAGTTGAAACTTGGGTGAAACTGCCAAAAGGTGTTCTAGTTACACGACGTACTTGACCAGAACCACTACAAGTCGAACAAGTCCTCGGCCGAGTTCCTGGTTTTGCACCAGAACCACTACAGATATCACAGGTTTCTAGATGAGAAATGCGAATTTCTTTTTCTCCGCCAAATACCGCTTCTCTAAAATCTAACTTTAGGTCTAAGCGCAGGTCATCACCTCGTACAGGCCCACTGCGTCTTCTTTGTGTTTGACCACCCATTCCACCAGCAAAGCCGCTGAAAATGCTTTCAAAGATATCGGCAAAGCCTTCACTTACATCTTGGTAGCCAGCACCTGCACCAGAGACTCCAGCTTCACCAAAACGGTTATAACGTTCTCTGATTTCTGGCTCAGAAAGTACTTCATAAGCATGATTAATTTCCTTAAACCGCTCCTCTGCTCCCGGTTCTTTGTTCACGTCTGGGTGATACTTCCGGGCTAGGCGGCGGTAGGCTTGTTTAATTTCTTCTTTGTCGGCGTCACGAGAGACACCCAGAATTTCATAATAGTCGCGGGCCATATAGCAAAGGTAAAAGTTAGAAGGAAGAAAGCAGAAGAGCCTATGCTGTAAACGGGTTTCCTGGCTGGTTTGCCGGAGGCATTCCCGCAGGTTAGCATATGGCATGGTAGAAGCAAGAGGGCGAAAGGTAGAAGTTAATTTTTGTTAATAATTGATTTTACCTTTTCCCCTTTACAAAAATCACCAGCATATATTTAGCAACAGGTGCTTTTATCGTGGAAGACGATCAAAGCTACGGAAATGATGAGCAAAGCAAATTTCTGCTCTCTTTTCTCATTGCCTGAGGCTGTCTCTTTTACAATTGTGCTACCTAGGTAGGAAAAACCCCGCCATCTACCAGAGGGGCTACCCGCACTCATAGGTGTGGAAAACCCACCAGCTGCATTTTGGTATCTGTGCTGGGACACCTTCTAGCCCACGGCAATTCGCTTCTACAATCTAGCAAAATTTGGCATTAGGGACTAGTACTGCTACCTTGGAATTCAAAATTAAAGTAGGTATACAGCCTTAGCTTTTCTTTGGTTTGAAATCGTAGTTTATACCAATTTAAAAAAAGAATCGACAGATAATAGGGGCAAGGCAATGCCTTGCCCTCTAGAATATATTGATGTTTCGCAAACATTATTTGAATTGGTATTATTTATACCTTGCTGTCAGAGGGATTAGGAGCAGGGAAATACTTTCATTAACTGCTGATATCAATACCCATTACTTAATAGCCAATTTCTCATACTCAATATTTAATTGCGCTTAATATGAATTTAGAAACGCCTATGATGACATAAGAGTTTCTAAGTTAGCCTCAAATGTTATTTTTGTTTCTATCTACAAAACTACCAGCTTTCAAGGCTAAATTCGCATTAAACGTTCATGCTTAATTTCTCAGATTTAGTACTTAATAGTCTGTCGCCTTTTTTCTATAGTCAATTCCCTGTCGCCAATCCCCAGTACCCAGTATCCAATCCCTAATCTATGGCCTCATAATCAGCCTGTGCAGTATTTTCCTCATCAAAATCAAAGTTAAATTCTGGTATTAGTGTGCCACTAATTGGTTGCTCTGGTTGTGAGGTAAACAGTTCTTCGGAAACTTCTTGCCCCTCCTCAAGTTGGTTGTTAGCACGATTGTAGACATTCGCACCAATGGCAAATAAAGTTTTCTGGAAGTCATCTAAAGACTGCTGAAATTCCTGTACAGAAATACTGGGATTAGTCATTGCCGCTTGCAGTTGCTTGACTTTTTCATTGGCTAAAACTTTCATATCTTCGCCAATTAAGTCGCCATTATCTCTAATAGTCGAATCGTAACTGAAGAATAAATTCTCGGCTTGATTTTTCAGTTCTACCAATTCTTTACGCCGTTTATCTTCGTCGGCAAAAGCTTCAGCTGCTTGCCTCATTCTCTCTACTTCTTGGGTACTCAAGCCACCTGTATTGGTAATGCGAATACTTTGCTCTCTACCAGTACCTTTATCTTGGGCACCAACCTTGAGAATGCCATTAACATCAATTTCAAAAGATACTTCAATTTGTGGCACACCACGAGGGGCTGGAGGAATTCCTGCTAATAGGAATTTACCAAGACTTTTGTTATCCCGCGCCATTGCGCGTTCACCTTGCAGAACATGAATTTCTACTGAGGTTTGCCCATCCACTGCGGTGGAAAACACCTGGGATCTGCTAGTAGGAATTGTTGTATTACGTTCAATGATTTTGGTAAAAACTTCTCCTAAAGTTTCAATTCCTAAAGACAGGGGAATTACGTCCAATAGCAAGAGATTATCGACTTCGCCACCAATCACACCCGCTTGCACAGCCGCACCTAAGGCAACTGCTTCATCAGGGTTAACAGAGCGATCAGGTGTTTTACCATTGAAAAACTTGATGAGGGCGTTTTGCACAGCCGGAATGCGAGTCGAACCACCAACTAAAATGATTCGATCTATATCTTGCGCTTTATGATCAGCATCTTTAAGCGCTTGAATCATCGGTTCTATAGTCGCTTCAATCAAATGGGTGGTGAGTTCTTCAAATTTTGAGCGACTGAGTTCTAGTTCCAGATGCTTCGGCCCTGTTTCATCAGCAGTAATAAAAGGTAAGTTAATCGAGGTGCTAGCCATGCTAGAAAGTTCAATTTTTGCCTTTTCCGCTGCTTCTCTGAGGCGTTGCAGCGCCATCTTGTCTTGAGCCAGGTCAATGTTTTCCTGTTGCTGGAAGCGTTCGATAATCCAGCGAATCACACAGTCATCAAAGTCATCACCACCCAATTGATTATTCCCATTGGTGGCTTTGACTTCAAAAACTCCATCTCCTAGTTGCAAGATGGATACATCAAAGGTACCGCCTCCCAGGTCAAAGACTAAAATTAACTGTTCTTCGTTGTGCTTATCTAAACCAAAGGCTAGTGCAGCAGCGGTAGGTTCATTAATGATCCGGAGGACTTCTAACCCAGCAATAGTACCTGCATCTTTGGTAGCTTGTCTTTGGGCATCTGTGAAGTATGCTGGTACGGTAATTACTGCCTGAGTAACAGTTTCACCTAAGAAATTTTCTGCATCTTGTTTGAGTTTCTGCAGAATCATGGCAGATATTTCTTGCGGTGTATAGTTCCGTCCGCGAATTTGCACATCAACAGTATCATCGCGCCCTTTCACACATTGATAAGGCGATCGCTCGCGTTCGGCTGCGGTTTCTTCCCAGCGACGACCAATAAACCTTTTAATACTAAATACTGTGTTTTCGGCATTTGTGACGGCTTGTCGTTTAGCCAGCTGCCCAACCAAGCGATCGCCCCCCTTGCCAAATCCCACAATACTAGGAGTAGTGCGTCCACCTTCGGAATTAGCGATCACCACCGGTTGACCGCCTTCTAAAACTGCAACGCAACTGTTCGTAGTACCTAAGTCGATCCCAATAACTTTTCCCATACTGTTCAGTATATTTACGTACTTATGCTGCCGTGAGGCTTTGCGGACTATCTTATGTTATTTTTTTGCTACAGGCTAACACTCACGACACCGCTTAAGACAATCTGGTTACTGGGGGTAAGCAAGAAGTTACAGCATTGGATCGGTAAGTGGTTACTTTGACTTTGGGGCGGCTTCTGGTCACAGAGCCGCACCTTGTGTGAGAGCACCAGCAAATGACGGCTTGCTAAACTTCTGTTAACGGTCAACAGACCTACCTCGATCAAGATCTGTGATGCTCGCCCTCGCAACAACCAAGGCACTTTTGGTCAGTGAGGCGAGCAACTACAGATTAAGAGTTGTCAGAACTCGACTGATTATCTTGTGCAGGTGATGTATCTTCCTTGGGAGCAGCTACCTTCACCATTGCATGGCGCAGTACGCGTTCACCCAAGTAATATCCGCGTACTAACTCTTCTAACACTGTTCCTTCTGGATGTTCATCCGTAGGTTCGCGCATTACGGCTTCATGCAGATTAGGATCGAATTCTTGACCTTCGGGACGCATTGGCGATACACCTAAGCGCTTTAAGCAGTCTACTAATTGCTTGTAAACGCCTTGATAGCTTTTATGAATTGTCATTTCGCTATCAGTTTGGGGTTTGAGGTGCGATCGCGCCCGCTCAAAATTATCGACTACTGGCAGCAATTCCGTAATTGTATTCCGCTTCACCTGTGCTTCTAAATCTTCTTTTTCTTTTTGGTTGCGTTTGCGGTAATTCTCAAAATCTGCCGCAATTCGCAGATATTGAGTGCTGCGCTCTTCGAGTTGTCCTTTGAGAGACTCAATTTGTTGAGTTAATGCTGCTAAAGCTGCTGCTTGTTCTTCAGTTTTATCAGACGCTGCAACACCATTGTCAGGTGTGGCAGATGTATCTCCTGATACATTTGTTGTGGCTGCTACTGGCTCAGTCACCTCGCTGCCAGATTCGTTAAAGTTGATTTGGGCTGCGGAGTCGCTCATCATTGCTTGCTTTACCTCTATTGGTTCACCCAATTGCTGGCTTGTATTGTTTACCTGTTTATTTTCGTCTATCATTGTCCACTCATCCCAGATACTATTTACGGCAAGATTTCACCACCTTAATTTGTGGGGTTTTCTTGCTCATACTTTTCCTGGAAGTGATGTCATCGTCATCTTATTGTGACAAATGGTGAACGTATTAGCGTATATGCTGCTAGGGCGGTAACCCGAACGTCTTTGCTGGAGTGAGATGCGATCGCCTTTCACCTCAATTATTTTAATTAGAAGTCATTTTTTTTACCATACTGAGCATGAGTGTGGAGCGTTTGTCATTTGGTGATTCTCCCAATTACCAATTACCCATTACCCATTACCCAGTCCCCATCCCTCAGCGTGAAAAATATTTAGTGATAATTTACTCACTGTAAATGAGAATTCTGGGGCGCAGCCTGGGAATACTTTATTCAGAGGTTTTCCCTACCCATTGCTCATATATGACTTACTCGTCACCGCAACGGCGCAGTACCGCTCTAACTACAAAAACAGAGTTTTCGCCCTTTGGCAACAAGCTAGTACAGACTGGCTATGTTAATAACGAACAGATGAGACAGGCGCTGATTGAAAGCCGCAAAACTGGTACACCTTTAACGGAAGTACTAGAGTCAATTACTGGGCGGCAACTCTCACCTGAATTAGTTAGACAATACAAAAAACAGCAGTTATTTGAACTAAAAATACTATACGGGGTTGAATTCCTCGATCCGGAAGTCAACCAACTTGCTAATACGATGGTGGGGAGGTTAATTGAAACCCTCATTCCCGTAGACATTTGTCGTCGCCATCGCCTAATTCCACTATCAAAACATGACGACCAAACCCCACCTTGCGTTTTGGTGGCGATGGTCGATCCGGATAACTTGGAAGCTTCGGATGACCTCAACCGCATCTTGCGCCCACAAGGTTTAGCTTTGCAGCGCATGGTAATTACCCAAGAAGATTACCAACAGCTAATTAATCAATACCTAGATGAACTCGCAATTAGGCAAAAACATCTAGAACAAGAGAAGTTTACAGATATCAATCAAGATTTAGAAAACCTGAATAATCTTGATTTGGATGATGCTCCTGAAGATATGGAGGCTGATTTAGGAGCAGCGATGAAGGGTGCAGAAGATGCACCAGTCATTAATCTCGTGAATAGAATTCTGGCTAAAGCCTTGCATGAAAAGGTTTCGGATATTCACATTGAACCGCAGGAAGAAAATCTCCGCATTCGCTTTCGTAAGGATGGGGTGCTACGTCAAGCCTTTGACCCCCTACCGAAAAAAATTGTGGCGGCGGTGACAGCTAGATTTAAAATCATTTCTAACTTGGACATTGCTGAGAGACGGTTACCTCAAGACGGACGTATCCGGCGGATGTTTGAGGGACGTAAAGTGGATTTCCGCGTCAACACCTTACCCAGCCGCTACGGGGAAAAGATTTGTCTGCGGATTTTAGATAACTCCTCCACTCAACTCGGATTACATAAGCTGATTACCGACCAGGAAACCTTAGATATTGTTAAGGACATGGTCAGCCGTCCCTTTGGGTTGATTCTAGTTACAGGCCCAACTGGTTCTGGTAAAACCACCTCGCTGTATTCAGCATTGGCAGAAAAGAACGATCCTGGAGTCAACATCAGTACAGTAGAAGACCCAATTGAGTACAGTTTGCCAGGCATTACTCAAGTACAGGTAATTCGGGAAAAAGGACTAGATTTTGCTACCGCTTTGCGGGCTTTTTTGCGGCAAGACCCAGATGTGTTACTAGTTGGTGAAACTAGAGACAAGGAAACTGCCAAAACTGCGATTGAAGCAGCCTTAACAGGTCACTTAGTATTAACTACCTTACACACCAATGATGCCCCAGGTGCGATCGCGCGTTTGGGAGAAATGGGTATTGAACCTTTCATGGTTTCTAGTTCTTTGATTGGTGTGTTAGCACAACGGTTGGTTCGGCGTGTTTGTCCCGATTGTCGTATTCCCTATACTCCTACAACCGAAGAACTGGCTCGTTATGGTATGTCTGCTTCTCAAGAAGTGAATGTCACTTTCTACAAAGCTAATTCCTTGCCCAACGAAACCCAAGCGGAAGCGAAAGCCAGCGGTCAACAAGTATGCTCCACTTGTAATGGCGTTGGCTATAAAGGGCGTTGTGGTGTTTATGAAGTGATGCGAATCACCGAAAACTTGCAAACTCTCATCAACGAAGAAGCGCCAACGGAACGGATTAAGGAAGTCGCAGTAGAAGAAGGGATGAAAACCTTGCTGGCGTACAGCCTAGATTTAGTACGTCAAGGTTCCACCACCCTAGAAGAAGTTGAGCGAGTCACCTTTACTGATACCGGTTTGGAAGCGGAATTAAAAGCTAAACGCAAGAGTGGTCTGACCTGCCGTACTTGTGATGCCACATTACAACCGGAATGGCTAGATTGTCCCTACTGTCTGACACCTCGCTTTACTGATTAGTCAAACATCAAAAGTTAAATCACAAACAACTAGGGAGACAAAACTATGGAGATGATGATTGAAGATTTGATGGAGCAGATGATTGAAATGGGGGGTTCAGATCTGCATTTATCCGCTGGGTTACCACCCTATTTCCGAATTAGTGGCAAACTCACCCCCATCGGCGACCATGTATTGACTGCGGATCAGTGTCAAAGGCTGATCTTTAGTATGCTCAACAATACTCAGCGTAAAACTTTAGAGCAGACCTGGGAACTGGATTGTTCTTATGGCGTTAAAGGCTTGGCGCGTTTCCGCGTCAATGTTTATAAGGATCGTGGTTCCTACGCTGCTTGTTTACGCGCCCTCAGCTCCAAAATTCCCAACTTTGAAAAATTAGGGTTGCCTGATGTAGTCCGGGAAATGACAGAAAAGCCCAGAGGACTGATTTTGGTGACAGGGCCTACCGGTTCTGGTAAAACTACTACCTTGGCAGCAATGATTGACTTGATTAATCGCACCAAGGCAGAGCATATTTTGACAGTAGAAGATCCAATTGAATTTGTGTATGAACCAATTAAAAGCTTGGTTCACCAGCGACAACTTGGTGAAGATACTAAGAGTTTTGCTAATGCTTTGAAAGCAGCTTTGCGGGAAGATCCAGATATTATTCTGGTTGGGGAAATGCGGGATTTGGAAACGATTTCCTTGGCGATTTCTGCGGCGGAAACAGGTCACTTAGTATTTGGAACTTTGCACACCAGTTCAGCAGCACAGACTGTTGACCGGATTATTGACGTTTTTCCCCATGAAAGACAAACCCAGGTACGGGTGCAACTTTCCAACTCTTTAGTAGCAGTATTTAGCCAAACTTTGGTACCAAAGAAGAACCCCAAACCAGGTGAATATGGTCGGGTGATGGCTCAAGAAATTATGGTGATCACTCCCGCTATTTCTAACTTGATTCGAGAAGGGAAAACATCTCAAATTTACTCAGCAATTCAGACTGGGGGTAAATTGGGTATGCAAACCCTGGAAAAAGTTTTAGCTGATTTGTATAAAGCGGGAACTATCTCCTTTGAAGCTGCTATGTCTAAAACTTCTAAGCCTGATGAAATTCAACGTCTCATCGGTGGCGCACCACAAGCAGCAGGTGCAAAACCATCTGCTGGCGTTGCTAAAGCTCATTAATGAACAGCAAAAATTAAGGTGCAAGGGAGAACAAGAGAACAAGATAAATAACTAATTAATTTTGAACCTTGACCCTTGACCTTTGACCTTTGAACCTTTGACTATTTTAAATTGATTAATCTATGCCTACTTATGTTGCCCGTGTGCGGGACTCAAAAGGAAAATCCAGAACTGAAAAATTTACTGCTGAATCTTTAGCTCAAGCCCGTACTAATCTGAGAGACCAAGGTTTAGTTGTCCAAGATTTAAAAGAATCCAAAGGCGGATTTAACTTTGACTTACAGAAATTTCAGACATCAATGGTCAAAGTTTCTGTTAAAGATAAAGCAGTTTTTTCTCGTCAATTTGCAGTTTTAACGAATGCAGGTGTAGCGATTGTTAGAAGTTTAGGAGTACTTTCCGAGCAGTGTAGCAATCCTAAATTAAAAGTAGCTTTGAATGACATTAGTAATGATGTGCAAAGTGGGACAAATCTTTCAGATGCCATGCGGAAGCATCCTGATTGCTTTGATAATTTGTATGTAAGTATGGTGCAAGCTGGCGAAATTGGTGGGGTGCTAGACGACGTATTAAATCGTTTAGCAAAGTTGTTAGAGGATGTCGCACGCTTACAAAATCAAATCAAAGCTGCGTTGTCTTATCCTGTGGTTGTTGGTTTTTTAGCAACATCAATCTTTGTCGGGATGACTGTTTTTTTGATTCCAATTTTTGCCAAAATCTTTAAAGACATCGGTATAGAATTACCTCCTCTAACACAGTTTTTGATGGATTGTAGTGCAATATTACGCAGTTTATGGTCTGTCGTAATTATTGCTGGATTTATCGGTTTATCAATTGCCTATAAGCAGTATTACAAAACTGATGTTGGTAAACAAACTATCGACCGTATTTCTCTAAAGGTGCCTTTGTTTGGTGATTTGATTCAAAAATCATCAGTTGCCCGTTTTAGCCGGACTTTTGGCTCATTAACTCGTTCTGGTGTACCTATCCTGACTTGTTTAGAAATTGTCCGAGATACTTCCGGAAATCAAATTGTTGCTAATGCCATAGATGCAGCCCGCATAGAAATTCAACAAGGGGGCATGATTAGCGTTGCTTTGCAAAAAGAAGCAGTGTTTCCAGCTATGGCAATTCAGATGATTAGTATTGGCGAAGAAACTGGGGAATTAGATGGGATGTTAATGAAAGTTGCTGACTTTTATGAAGATGAAGTTGAGCAATCCGTTAAAGCATTAACTAGTGTTTTAGAACCACTAATGATTGTGGTTTTAGGGGGTATGGTCGGTACAATTTTGTTAGCAATGTATCTGCCTATGTTCAAGGTATTTGAAAAGATGGGCTAATAATGTCTCAAGGCTAAAGGATGAAATTATCTCATAAGTCATATTTCATCCTTAGACCTAACATTTTCTAATTCATATTTTATAGTTCATCTTTCACAGAAATATGCCTGTGCAAAAATCTGATTACGAAGCTAGCTTGGCGGAGTATAGTCATCATCTCAGTGCGATCGCTTTATTAAAACAGCATCGACCTTACTTAGAGATGATTCCTAGCCTGCGCCGTCCAGATGAAAGTGTGATCGCCATTCCTTTGCCTATTGTGCGTCTGCGGCAAATTGAAACAACAGCCACCCACACAACTTGCTTACCTTGCGATGTGGCAATTCTGATGTGCGATCCAGAGTGGAAAGTGAAAACGGGAGCCGAGATTTTAATTTTTATTCATCGTCCCCATGAAGACTTTTCGGAATTATTGGGACGTTGGCGACAAACTCAAGTTCTCTTAGACACAGATTATGAGTGGCTGATGCCTGAACGCCACAGTCATATTTTGAGTGAAGGAGCTAATACTGTATATCCTCTATTTTTACTTTTTAGTGAGACTTCAGAACGCATTCAGCGAGGTCTTTTAGGAGCAGAACTGCCATTTATCATCCAAAAACCCCAATGTCATATTGAAGAAGAAAGCAGGAATGAAGAGGGTTTAGAGATTATGGATTAGGAACTAGAGTGGCGTGAAAATTAATTCTGTCTTGCACAAAATCTTTGCTAGGGGTGAACAGCTGTTCGCCCCTAAATTATTTTTAGAGATGTTTAGGATTCATTAGATGAAAACCGAGAAATCACAGACAAATCCCATTACTTCACAAATTGAGGCATAATTTCTGCGGCGGTAAAGATGCCATAGATGCCACGTTGATGCAATTGTTTACCTGCTTTGAGATAGCCAAAAGCTGGGCCGCAGACGTTGGCTGCCATGCTGGTTTCATCCCCTAGGGTAAAGGTATGGGTAGAAATTTTACCTTCAAAAGTACGCCCTGTAACTTTAACGTTGGTGCTGAGGGGTTTTTTGGGATTACGTGTATCGACTACACCCCCAACAGTAACGCGATCGCGCCCTACTATGCCAGCAAACTCTAACATTACATCATCGGCGTGTTCCATATTCTCTAAGGTCAGCACGCCATTGGTTTTATCTAGTAAGGCTTCTACTTCTGCATCGGTCATCATTCTGGCTGTTTCTACTGTATAACCAGGCATATGACCAATATCTTCGCGAACGGTGGCGCGATAAGCTTCCCAATTAGCAATTCCCACACCAAAGGTAATTTCCACTTTGTGAATTTCGGCATAGCTTTGGGCGGCTAAGGCGGCGGCGGCTGTTAATAGTCCTGGTGTTGCACCACACCCTGTCATGTAAGTAATTCCCGCAGCTTCTAGTTCTGCTTTCATAGATAGCAGTTGTTCTACGGCAGTGGTACGCTTAATTGCATCCACTAATACACCCCGCCAGCCAGATTTAATAAATTCTTTGGCTACTGAGGGAATAAAATCATTAGGCAGGTTGGGTAAAGCTAGAAAATAACCATCTACAGGTTGAGCGCTGGCGATTAAATCTTGAATACTATTGTTTGTTAAAGTGCCTACAGGCTCTAAATAACCTAAAGAACCTTGAGCTTGGTAGGTTTTAATACAAGCATCTGTTTTTAAACCCTCAGCAGCATAGGCGTAACCCTTTTGATCTGCTGCTGCGACTAAAATCATTTCCCGTTTACCAGCCAGTACCTTGGCGGCTGCTTGTCCGAGTCCACCGAAACCCAGTACTCCTACACGTATCGCTGGTGAAATATTTAGAGAACTTTTGACTTGTTCTGGATTCATAGTCAATTTGTAGAGTTGAATCGACAGCCTTTATCCTTCAGCATTTCAGCTTGTGGCCTGTGGCTGATGGCTTTTAGCTATAGAGGTTAATTATCATTCATTATCCGGGGTTCTACCATTCCTAAAACTGTTTTTTACTAAAATTTCTTGGTAAGTACTTTTTGGTTAAGGGGAAAAAGGGAATGGGAAAAGGGAAAGGAAAAACCTTTAACCTTTCCCCCTGAATTACTTGATGTCAGTATTTCCGAAAAATTAGGTAGCTGGATAGCCAGCAGCAGCTAATGCTTCTTTAATTGCTGTTTCAGAAGCTTGAGTATCTATACTGACAAGCTTAGTTTGAGGATCTGCTTGAATATTTGCATTGGCATCGACGGCTTTAAGTGCATTGGTAATATTGTTTGCACAAGCCGAACAAGCCATGTTGGGAACAGTGAGTTGAAGTGTCATAAGTTTCAAATGTTGAAGAAATAATTAATCAAGACCAGGCTTGATACCATTGCTGCATTTGCTAAATTTCAGCAGTTTGCGCTTTGATGATAGCTTGAGCGAGGTCAAGAATTTGTGTATGGTTAGCGCGATCGCCTACCATCTGTGCCATCATTACAGATGATTCATGGTGAGGAATCATTTGCCGGATCAATTCCATACGTTATCCTAAAGTCTCTAGTCGGGTAGAGAGTCCAGCTAGATCACAAACATTTTTGTAAAAGTTAATATTTATTTACACAAGCTCAATCGCTGCTGTTACCAAATTGGCTAATTTTTGTGCTGCGCCTGCTTCACCCCGGACATTGCGTAGCTTGAGTTGCATTTCCTGTAATTTTTCAGGATGAGTCAATAAATCTAAGACCATTTCTCCAATTTCTGGCGCTTGGAGATGTCCTACAAGTTCAGGTACTATCTCTGACTGTGCCCAAATATTCGGCCAGGCTAATAAACCTTTGCGTCTAAGAAATAGCCAGTTGATAACTTTGGCAAAGGTCGAACCCAATCCTGGTAAATTAGCCAGCAAACCTGGTAAACCATCCCAAGAACGCATAGCATCAAGCTGTTGGGTGGGGAGTAAAACAATCATCGGCACAGCTAAAGCACCGAGTTCGGCGGTATTTGCTCCTACAGTAGTTAAACAAATACGACATTGAGATAATAATTGATAAGCTGGCGTTGCTTGTGAAAGTTCTATAGTTAAGCCGTTAGCGGTTTTGAGTAGAGGATGATGTTGGCTATCTTCTGGGACGATTAAGGAAGCACCAGAAAAGCCAAAGGTTTTTATAAAAGGATTTTTTTGAGCATCAGCAAAGCTAGCTAAAGTTTGTAAATCTAAAGTAGGTGCTACGGGAATAACAAACTTAGTTTGGGGTCTTTTTGCGTGGATGTATTCTGCGATCGCTAATGTTAATGGTACTCCTTGCGCTAACTTTGCAGCTTTTGAACCCGGTAATAAACCAATGATTTCAGTACTGACTCCTGAGTCTTGAGTGTGAAGTGAACTCTGCGCTTCTAACATCAAATCACCCACAACAGTAAATTTGTGAGCATATTTCTGAGGAATACGTCCAGCAACTTTCGGTGTCATCACACCAAAGCTATCAATAAAGCTGTACCAACGAGCATCCCATTCGGCGTAAATTACTGTTTTGTATCCGAGTTTTTTACCAATGACAACGGGAAAAAATTGATCGCCACCCAGAAACACTACGACTCCGCGACTTCTCCAATCCCAATTTTCAACAGTTTTTCCCCAGAGTAAAAATTGCCAAAAATACTCTGCTCCCTGAACTCTATCAACTTCTGGGTAAGAAAGAGCGATCGCGGCTTCTTTGCCACTAGCATTGGGACAAGGAGATAAAATTACAGAAATCCTCACAGTAGAGCGATCATTACCCAGTTGTTCCCGCAATGCTTTCACTACTGGACGTACCCAAGTTGTTACTTCCCCTGGGCCATTGGAGAGAATGAGAATATCTACTGGAGTCATGAGTTAATAGTGAACAGTTGAAAGCTATATAGTTAAGAGTAAAAAATTAAGTGATTCGTTCCTAAGTTAAGAACGCACGATACTATTGATATAATTGCAGACTATGTTTGATAATGTCTGCAAATTTCTCGCCGAATCATTTTCCAGTGATTTTGCAACTTGGCTACTCAATGAACCAGTTGCACTCACCAAACTTAGTCCATCAGAATTATCCCTCGAACCTATCCGTGCGGATGCACTAATTTTGTTGCAGTCAGAGGAAATTGTCCTCCATCTCGAATTCCAAACTAAGCCTAAAGCCGATATTCCCTTTCGGATGTGTGATTACCGCTTACGGGTGTATCGCAGGTTTCCTCATAAGCAAATGCGTCAGGTTGTCATTTATTTACAACCTAGCGATTCTGAGCTAGTTTATCAAACGGAATTTGCCTTAGAAAACACTTTTCATCGATTTGAAGTTATTCGACTTTGGGAACAGCCAACAGAACTATTTTTGAGTTCTCCAGGTTTGTTACCTTTTGCAACTTTAAGTCAAACTAACAATCAAACACGAACCTTAGAACAAGTTGCTGAAGCTATTAAAGCAATCAATGATACCCGAATCCGAAGCAATGTTGCTGCGTCAACAGCGGTGTTAGCTGGGCTAGCATTAAATAAAGACGTGATTAATAGAATTTTGCGGAGTGATATTATGCGCGAATCTGTAATCTATCAAGATATTTTACAAGAAGGGCTTAAAGAAGGAATAGAGCAAGGTATAGTACAGGGTATTGAGCAAAAAGCGCAAGAGGTTGCCAAAAATATGCTCAATGAGGGAATGGCGATCGCATTAATTGCTCGCGTTACTGGTTTAACGGTTGAGCAAGTTGAACAATTACAAGCTCAAACTGATGATAATCAACCTGCATGATATTGTGCGATCGCTAATTTTAACCCTACTCTTTATGTTGACTATTCAGCAAATCAGTCAATGCTTGTACCAAGGTTTGATTTTGTTCATCAGTACCAATGGTAATGCGTAATTTATTATCCAATTGTGGTTGTTTAAAATAGCGAATTAAAATTTTCTGTTCTTTGAGTTTTTGATAGAGGTATTCTGCATTTCCTTGGGGAGGCTGGACTAGTAAAAAATTTGTTTGGGAATTCCAAACTAGAAAACCTAATTTTTTCAAGTCTGATGCTAGGTGATTTCGTGATGCTTTAATTTTGGCGACACAAGCGTTTTTATAGGCTTGATCGGTGATAGCGGCTGTCGCTACAGCACAGGCGATCGCATCAATGTTATAGCTATCTTTGACTTTAAATAATCCATCTAATAACTTAGGTTTTGCTATGCCAAAACCTAAGCGTAATCCTGCTAAAGAATACCCTTTAGAAAGAGTGCGAATAATTATGACATTCTCATATTCATGTACTAAATCTAAAGCACTTGATTCTGTAAAATCTACATAGGCTTCATCAATTACTAAAATCCCAGATAATTGACTGGCTAATTTTCGCAGATCATTATTTGGAACTACATGACCTGATGGACTATTAGGAGATGCAATAAATGTGACTGAACCATCAGCAGCAATTAATTCTTTTAAAGGCAAACTATAATTTTCTGGGTAAGGGATCTCTAAAACATCTGCTGCTTGCATCTCAACTAATGTGCGATATAACACATAAGTTGGCATAGGATAAACTACCTTACGTCCTGGTTCAGTACAAGCACGAATAATGATGCTTAAAATTTCGTCACTACCATTACCAACAATAATCCAATCGCTAGGAACGCCTAAAACTTTACTAGCAGCTTGGCGAAATTCTCCCCCAAATGGTTCAGGATAGCGCCGTAACCACTCACCATCAATATTCCGCAGTACTTCTAATGCTGCGGGTGAGGGTGGATAAGGATTTTCATTGCTATTGAGTTTAATAATTTTTGTCCCTCTTGGTGGCTGTTCACCAGGGACATAGCTAGCCATTGCATCAACATTGGAACGGAAATATTTCGTCATAGTCTAGGTATCTTAGAAAAACAGGTTGTCAAGAAATTTTAGATTTTAGATTTTGGATTTGTCAAAAATTAGTAATTACAAGAGTTGGCAACCAAATAATACCAAATAAAATAATGTTTGCGACACCTCAATAATATTCTAGAGGGCAAGGCACTGCCTTGCCCCTACAACCTGGCGCATTCTTTTTTCAAATTAATATAATGTAGAAAACTAGAAAATTAAATATAAAAATTATTCTTTTCTATCCTACCTTAGGTTATGCATAGTTTGTTTTAATTCTTTCCTGGGGAATCACGATCGCAAATTCTGTATGACCAGGATAAGAATGACATTCCAGTTGTCCTTGATGCTTTTCAACGACAATTTGATAACTAATAGATAAGCCTAATCCTGTACCTTTGCCAATACCTTTGGTAGTAAAGAAGGGGTCAAACAAACGTTGGCGAACGGCTTCGCTAATACCAGGCCCATTGTCTATAATCCGAATTACAACTGCCGGTGCAGACTGCATATTGTAGGGTTTATGATAAAATTCCTCTCTACCTTCAATAGTAGGGTCACCTTTGTTTAATTCTGTGCAAATTTTGATTTGGCTGGGATTTTCTAACATTTCTTGAGGCGAACGCTGACGATCGTACTCTTCCAAAGAATCTATAGCATTAGCAATAATGTTGAGAAATACTTGATTGAGTTGTCCTGCATAACACTCTACTAGCGGTAATTGGCTATATTCTTTGATAACTTGAATTTGGGGACAACCAGTTTTAGATTTGAGACGGTTCTGCAAAATCATTAAAGTACTATCTAACCCATCATGAATATTTACGTGCTTAATTTCCGCTTCATCAAGGCGAGAAAAATTCCGCAGAGAGAGTACTATTTCCCGAATGCGGTTAGCACCCAGTTTCATAGAGTTTAATAGATTGGGTAAATCTTCTATCAAGAAATCGAGATCGGCCTCTTCTATTGCTGCTTGCAAGGTCGTATCAGCTTGAGGATATTGCTGTTGATATAATTGCAATACATATAGTATATCTTCAACATATTTGGTAGCTGGATTCAGGTTCCCATAGATAAAGTTAATAGGATTATTTATTTCATGAGCGATACCAGCTACAAGTTGACCCAAGCTAGACATTTTTTCTCGATGAATAAGTTGCGCTTGAGCTTGCTGTAGTTGCTGTAGAGTTTGTTGGAGTTTTTCTTTTTCTTGAATTAAATCAGATGTACGTCGCTGTACACGATGTTCTAATTCTTGATTTGCTTGTGCTAATTTGCTTAAGGCTTCTTGTAATGATAGCTCTGTATTTTTGGGTTGATTAATATCTATAATAAAGCCTATTAATTGGGTGATTTCACCTTGGTAACGTACCACATTAACAATATCTTTTACCCAAATCCAGTTACCATCAGCAGCTAAAAACCGATACTCAACTATGTAATCATCTTCTTGGAGTGCGGTAACTTGCTGATGTTCTAACACATGGGGTAAATCTTCAGGATGAATGTGCGATCGCCAGAATTGCGGTTGATACCATTCTTCTGATTCATAACCAAATAAATCAATTGCTTGTGGCCCTACATAAGTAAACTGATGAGTGCTAGCTTCTGCTTCCCAAGGTACTAATTTAACATTTTCTACCAGTCGCTTGAGACGTTGGCGAGTTTGCTCTAAGTCTTTTTCTGTCAGCTTACGTAATGTAATATCATGGGCGATAATAGCATAGTTAGTAGTGAGACCTTCGCCATTCGAGATAGCCTGACCATCGACAAATAGCCAATGTTCTTGCTGATTATTTGATATATAAGAAAACTCAAATTTAAAGCTTTCGCCTTTTAGTAATTGTTCACGGATATAAGCTTGTTGAATATTAGTTTTTTCATGAGCAGCCAGTACAGATAAAAACTTTTTTCCTATTAAGATTTCTGCTGGTATTTCTGTGCATTGTACTAATGCTTCATTGACCCACTCTATACGTCCAGATCTATCTGTTAATGCCATAAATAAATCGTTGCGGTTAGCTAAGGCATTAAACATAGTTAAAGGTAAATTTTGTGAATCAACTAACATTCCCATAACTCCTGTAACTATGCTGAAACCGCATCACGTCTCCCTGCTACGTATGCCAAAAGCAGCTTACTAATATCGTCACGCACCTGACGAAATATTTGCAGTTTTTCTATTTCTGTACCTGTGGCTTCTGCTGGATCAGGAAAGCTAAAGTGATGACGTTTAATAGATGATAGTAAAGTAGGACAACTTTGGTCTGCATGATCGCAAACTGTAATGACAGTATCAATTTTTTGGTCAAGAAAAAGATTGATATGTTTACAATAATTTTTGGAAATATCTATCCCTATCTCTTGCATCACTTTTATAGCTAAAGGATGTACTTCTTTAGCTGGGTTCATTCCTGCACTTTGAGTTGTGAATAAATCATCAGCTAACTCTTTCAATAACCCTTCAGCTATTTGGCTACGACAAGAATTACCAGTACAAAGAATTAAGAGAAGTGGTAGATCCATCTTCTATATTCAGTAATAAATATTACTCTAAATCTTAACTTTACATACTTGATTTTGCCGTCAGGGAAAATACACAAACCCATAAATAGTGAGAAAAAGGGAGGTTTTTAGCCTCCCTTGTTGTAATTTTTGAAATACTACATGAACAATTTTTAGAAGCGATCGCGGTGTCGGCGTTCTTCTTCTAATCGACGTTGACGATCGCGTTCTATTTCTAGCCTGCGTTGACGTTCACGTTCGAGTTCTAGTCTATGCTGGCGATCGCGTTCGAGTTCTAGCCTATGTTGGCGATCGCGTTCGAGTTCTAGTCTGTGTTGGCGATCGCGTTCTAATTGCTGTTCCCGCCAGTCATGTCGTTCATTACCTCCAAGAATTACTTGAATTTGAGCCGAAGCTGGTTTTGCTAACACACTTGAAGCTAGCACAACACCTAATACACCGGATGCAAGAATCCTTTTCATAAAGAAAATCCTTGAATGAAATGTAAAGTTAATGGAAGAAAAAGAAGCCACTAACGAGTAGCTTCTAAGAACATAAGGAACATGAACACTAATTGCTGTTGACTTATCTGTTGCCTTGAGTTTAGCTATGGTTGCGAATAGAATCGAGTAGAGTACACCTTAAGCTTTCAGAGGCAAATTGATAGTTACTACTCTTCCATATCTGCTCTGTAGTAACTGATTTCATCTCAAGTGGTAGATTCAAGTTATTATTAAAGCTGGTTTTTCTCAAAAATGATTCAGACAAAAGTCACGAATCTACCCATGACTAAAGTCATACAAAAATTTATATTTATCAAAAGCTTGGGGGATGTGTTATTAACACATCCTACTATATCAATATGAAAGACAAAATCAGTCACAAATCATCTTTATCCAAAATTTTCATCATAGCTTTGACTTTGAGTACTACTCTTAGCAGTTGTACGCCAGAAAAAAGAACTATGTTGCGATTAACCGCAGAGACTTTTCGTAATCAGGCGGTTGAGGCGATCGCATCAGTAAAAAAAGTCTACCAACTGAACGAATTACCTCTAGATGCTGAGATTTCTCGTGATTTTGTAGTTGAGCAATTACTTAGCGATCGCAGAATTAATTTTGGCGATCCGAGGGAAGTAGATAAAATTATTACGGGAGAAAATCAATCAAATAATCAGCCATCAGATTTAGAGCGAGAACTTGATGCTTTGCAATCAGAATATGACACAGCTATAGAGATTTTTAACAATTTAGAAACAATCGACTACGGCAGTGCCAAAATAGTAGCTCAAACTGCTCAACCAGCACGATGTTTAACAGTTAAAATGCTACTTTTAGCTAAACAAATTCAGCAAAAGCCACCAAAACCAAACAATCCGCAACGGGTGCTAATTGGTTTAAAACTACAACAGCTTCAGAGAAAGTATAATAATCCTAATACATATTCCCAAATCGGCCCAGAAGAAATTAAGCGTCAAGTTGCTGAACAAATAGATGCATGGTTAAAAGTTAATGCTACCGAACAGCAAATACTAAATGAATCCATATCTAGGCTGTTAATAGCAGCAGATACAGGCAGAAAACTCTCAAAACTTATTGATGAATACCCTTCTTTAAGTTTTGAAGCGATCGCAACTCGAATTACTAAAATTGTTGGGGTAGCTAACACCGTCACTGGTAGAGACTACAGTTCAGTTTTATCGAGAATTAATAGTATCGAGCAATCGATAAATGAAGATAAAACTTTGCAAGGGTTTTTCCAAGAAGTATCTCAAAATAATTTACGTTCGCAACCTTTAAAATCTCAATTATGTCAAAACTAATAAAAATTTATCAGATATGAAAAATTTAGACAATTTGGATGATTCTGTAATTACAGAAAGTAATGATATTTTAGAACAATTGCGAGATATAGTTTTGCAATTAAAAGCAGTTCCTAACAATCATATAGATGTGTCAAATCTAGAGAGTATAGAGCAAGATTTACAAAATATTTTACCGCAGCTTCAGTTTGCACTGCTCAATGCTCAAGAAGAAAAGAATTGGCAACAAGTCAATAAGTTAAGAGAAGCAGTGCGAGAATGTAAAGACACACTCAACAGTGTTAGAGCAGCAATTATTAGAGCTACAATTATCGGGATTAATCCGGCTAATATAGCTGAAATGCAAAAAATATTGCAGGAAATCAAGTCAAATGCTCAAACTCAATCGCAGGTAGAATATATTGTTTATGTACTTCGCTTTATGCGAAAATTGTTTATGTAGTGAAAATAAAATCTTATGCTTGGTTAAATTATGCATTTCAATTCTTGCAATGCATATTTCAATATGCCAGAATAAAAATCATATTTAACTCATCATCAAGATCAATTCTACGCCCTGAGCATTTGATCGCAAGTGAAATTACTGAACAGGAAATGGCGTAAACTAATTTTGGGCTTAAGTTGCCTGTTACTCATAATTGCTTGTAATGGATTGCAACCTACAAGCACCACAAGCCCAAAGTTAGAATTAAAAACTCTGAAAGTGGCTACAGACCCTACATTTGTACCCTTTGAGATGAAAAATGCCAATGGGAATTTAGAAGGGTTTGACATTGATTTGATGAATGCGATCGCACAGGTAGTCGGTTTACAAGTTCAATGGGAAACCTTACCTTTTGACGGAATGATATCTACTTTGCAAGCCAAAAGAGTAGATGCAGCCATTAACGGTATTACAATTACTGCGGAACGCCTGAAAACCATTGACTTTTCCCGACCTTATTTTAAAGCTGGACTTGCGATCGCAGTTCGAGAAAACAACCAAGATATCAAAGATTTAAACAGCCTCAAAGGTAAAAAGATTGGCGTACAAATTGGCTCAACGGGTGCAGATTTTGCTAAAACAATCCCTAATGCCAAAATTAGTACATATAATTCCGGCCCTGATTTCTTTCAAGATTTACTTAATGGTAATGTTGATGCGGTAGTTGGCGATGCCTTTGCTACTTTATATGCAATTAAAAACGGTAATCTTAAAGGTATTAAAGTGGTTACCAATTTACTCACAGAAGAATTCTACGGAATTGCTACACCTAAAGATTCTCCTTATTTGGCAACAATTAATCAAGGGATAAGTATTTTGCTATCCAATGGCACTTATCAACAAATTTATCAAAAATGGTTTAATATCAAGCCGCCGCAATTACCAGAAAAAGTATAGTAATTCGATTTAAATTTAATAAGATATATATATCATGTAGGATGTGTTAGGCGTAAGCCGTAACACATCAAAACTGTATAATTGTGGTTATATAGCAATCCAATTTCATTTCTGCAAAAATCTCAGCTTTGGTATTGATGCGTTACGCTATCGCTAACGCATCTTACATGAACTTTAAACATCAAATATGAGATTGGTAGGTAATACCAATTTGAAAAAAGAATGCGACAGATTGTAGGGGCAAGGCATTGCCTTGCCCTCTTATTTGATGTGTCGCAAACATTATTTGAATTGGTATAAGTAGTAGGGCACGGCATCCATAATCTTTTGGTATATCAAATTATCTTACTGGTGCCGTGCCCCTACAAGAATTTATTTGTCTACTCTTTAGTAAACCCAATCATTTCATCAGTTGGTTCATCCAGCATTTCTGGTACTAAAGCAGGGTTAGATCTACGTTCTTCTGCTGATTGTTCTCGAATCACATCATCCATTTTTGCTGGGTGCTTAATTTTATCCAATACTTCTGGACTTAATTCTGATGCATCAGTCTCTGGATTCATCTTTTCGGCTTGGCTAGGAACAGTTTCTTTATTCATGAATATTTCCCCAAATTTATACGCCAAGCTTAGATTTTCTAGTTACTAGGCACACACTATCTGGAGACTTAAATTATTTTTAGGTTGAAAGTGCTGAGTTGGAGAGACGCGATTAATCGCGTCTGTACAAGATTAAAAACGCCATGATGATAACTGGTGCTTACTCTACAGTTTAGGATTAGCAATGATTGGGCGCAGCCAATAGCCTTTACTATAGAAGACGTAAAGGTTCTGTATATTTCGTTTCAAAACAGGAAATTCAGCAGTGCTACCAAATAAGCCCCCAGGGGGGAATCAAACTCAACGTTGGACATTGTCTCAACTTTTTGGCTTGGGAAGGCGCAATCCACTCATGATTTCTAGGTGGGTTCTCTGTTGGGCGGCTGTGGGGACTGCAAGTGGTATATTTGCTGGTTTGTATTGGAATGTTCTAGAACTAATTATTCACAAACTCCAACGCTTTGAGGGTTTGAGTCTGCTGTTAGTAATGCCACTATGTGGTTTATTAGTCGGCTTGGTGATTCATTTTCTAGGAAATCCGGGGGAAATTGCGGTGATTGTCGATAATATCCACTTTCGCGGCGGAAGGCTGGATAGTCGAAAAAATCCCTCAATGATTCTCGCTTCCTTAGTTAGTATCTCAGCTGGTGGTAGTGCTGGGCCAGAAGCGCCTCTAGTGCAAGTAACTGGTTCTTTTGGTACGTGGGTAGCCGATCGCTTTAAACTTCAAGGAGAAGATTTGAGATCTATGAGTTTAGCAGCAATGGCAGCTGGCTTTACTGCTTTGTTTGGTTCTCCTTTGGGCGGTGCAATGTTCGCTTTAGAGATTTTGCATCATCAGCATATTGTGGAATATTACGAAGCTTTGATGCCAGCGATTGTTGCGAGTTGCGCTAGCTACTTGGTATTTGCTGCAATTACACATTTAGGAATTGCACCTACCTGGAATTTCCCTCAATACAACTTAGCCAACATTGATGATTTTGCTTTAGCGATCGCCTTTGGTATTCTAGGTGCAGTTGCGGGATGGATTTTTATAGCGATTTTTCGTTTTTGCGATCGCGCTTTTTCCCGTATTCCTGGCCCTATCTATTTTCGTACTACATTAGCAGGTTTAGGATTAGGCGCTTTAGCTGTTGTTTTACCGCTTACTCGGTATTTTGGCCATGAAGAATTAGAATCTGTCGTTAATACTAATATTCCGGCGATGTTTTTGTTGATATTAGCCTTGGGTAAAATGGCTGCTATCAGCATGACAGTAACAGGCGGTTGGCGAGGTGGATTTATCATCCCCTTATTTTTTACTGGCGCTTGTATAGGTAAAGCCGTAGCACTCTTAATTCCCGGAGTTCATCCGGCTTTAGCAATGATTTGTACAATGGCGGCGATTAATGCAGCCGTAACACGCACACCTATTAGCACAACTTTGCTGCTATCAAAACTTACTAACTTCAGTCCCTTCACACCAATACTCTTTGCCAGTTTAATGGGATTTTTCCTCGCTCCAAAAGTTCCCTTGATTGCATCTCAATTGAAGCATCAAACAGAGGTAGCTAATTAATTTTGGCATAGGGGCAGGGGGCAGGGGGCAGGGAGCGAGTAAATATTAATTGATTTGGATGATTTCTTCCCAAAACAGTTGAGCTAAATTACAATCTCCATCAGCATAATCTCGTATTTATTGCCGAAAATATGGAGCCTGTAACACTCACTGCTGCGGGAATCGCCACCCTAGTGTTTACCAAAGCTTTTGAAACCACTATAGAAAAAGCAACAGAAAGTGTTCTGAAAAAATTGGAACAGCTTCGCCAGAAGATTTTGCAGAAATTCAAGGGTACGCCCAGGGTAGAAGCAGCATTAGTAAAAGTGCAGCAAGGCTCACAGGAAGATTTAAATGTGGTGGCTGCTTATTTGCAAGAGGCGATGGACAGAGACCCCAAATTTGCGGATGAAGTGAAAACCCTTGCCACAGAAATTCACCAAGAAATTAATATTGGTAAGGTGGAAGGCAAGAATGTCCAGAATGTTTACGGTGGCGAGGCTTTTCAGTCTAATGATGCTAAGGCTCCCACGATTCAAGGGGGTAGTAATCACACTATTAATATTACCTATAATAATTCCCCTGATTGACTAAAGTCGCCTGAACGGGAACAGGTAAAGTTAAATCCCAATAACGAAATACCGCAAAATTTGCCCCTGAGTGGGGTGGTGGAATTTGTTGGGCGTGGGGAAGAATTGCAAACACTCCAGCAAATGTTGCAGCAAAATCAACAAGTAGCCATTGCTGCTATTGCGGGGATGGGTGGTGTTGGCAAAACAGAACTGGCGTTGCAATATGCCATTGAGTACTGCAACAATTATCAAGGTGGAATTTGCTGGTTGTTGCCCAAATCTGGGGATATTGGGGTGCAAATTGTCCAGTTTGCGAGGACGCAGCTTGATTTAAACCCGCCAACAGATGTAGATTTACCCGCGCAAGTGCAATTTTGCTGGCGGCGTTGGCGTGAGGGTGAGGTGTTGCTGGTGTTGGATGATGTTGCTGATTACCAGGAAGTTAAACCTTACTTTGTGTCGCTATCTTCTCGGTTCAAAATCCTGATTACTACTCGCCAGCACTGGGGACGGATAGCAGAATTACCCTTAGATGTGCTCCAACCAGAGGCGGCGCTGGAATTATTAAAGTCAATTATTGGGGGAGAAAGGTTTGAGCGGGAAAATCAACGCCACCCCCAAGTAGCATTACAGTTATGTGAGTGGCTGGGATATTTGCCCTTGGGTTTAGAGTTGGTGGGGCGGTATCTGGCGCGGAAACCAGATTTATCATTTGCAGAAATGCAGCGACGGTTGGAGAAAAAGCGACTAGAACAACCCGCGCTTAATAAACCAGAAGCCGACATGACAGCACAACGGGGAGTGTTAGCAGCCATTGAGTTGAGTTGGCAGGAATTAGAGAAAAATGATCAACAACTGGGCTGTTTATTGAGTTTATTTGCAGCCGCACTTATACCTTGGGCGTTGGTGGAACAGTGTTTACCAGAGGAAGACAGGGAAGATTTAGAAGAAATTAGAGATGATAAGTTGTTGAATTTGCATTTACTCCAGCGAAAAGGTGAGGGAGTTTACCAACTACATCCACTATTGCGGGAGTTTTTTCAATATAAGTTGACAAGGTTAGATAAAGCAGAGGAATTTAAGCGTTCTTTTTGCAGGGTAATGGTAGCAGTTGCCAAGAAGATTTCTTATACTCCCACTCTTCAGCAAATTACTGCTGTCTCCCCTGCAATACCACATCTGGCTGAAGTAGCAAACAATCTCATACAATACCTCAGCGTTCAAGATTTAACTTGGCCTTTTATCGGTAGCGCTTGGTTCTACAATGGTCAAGGATTATATAATCAGGCTTTACCTTGGCTTGAGCAGTGCCGAACAATTACCCAAAAAACCTTGGGAGAGGAACATCCTGATTTTGCTACTAGCCTCAACAACCTAGCAACACTCTACTATTCCCAAGGAAGATACAGTCAAGCCGAACCCCTTTATTTACAAGCTTTGGCAATTGAGCAATGCCTACTAGGAGAAGAGAATTTCTCTGTTGCTACCAGCATCAACAACTTGGCGGCACTCTACCACTCCCAAAAAAGATATAAGGAAGCAGAATCATTTTATCTACAAGCTTTGGCATTGTGGCGTTGCTTACTGGGAGAAGAACATCCATCTGTTGCCACCACCATTAACAACTTGGCAGAACTCTATCGTTCCCAAGAAAGATACAGTGAAGCCGAACCCCTTTATCTACAGGCTTTGGAACTGTGGCGACATCTGGTGGGAGACGAACATCCATCTATTGCTACTAACCTCAACAACCTGGCATTACTATACGACTCTCAAGAAAAATACAATGAAGCCGAACTTCTGTATCTCCAAGTTTTGAAGCTAAGGCGATGCCTGCTGGGAGAAAAACATCCATCTGTTGCTACCAGTCTGCACAATCTGGCGGGATTCTACAAATCTCAGGAAAAATATACTCAAGCCGAACCCCTTTACCTCCAAGCTTTGGAATTAAGACGACACTTGTTGGGAGAAGAGCATTCCGATGTTGCTACTAGTCTCAACTGTCTGGCTTTACTCTACGAATCCCAAGGAAGATACAGCGAAGCCGAACCCCTGTACATTAAAGGTTTGGAAATAAGACAATCCCAGTTGGGAAAGGAACATCTAGATGTTGCCACCAACCTTCACAATTTAGCTGGACTTTATGAATCTCAAGGAAGATATAGCGAAGCTGAATTTCTGTATCTACAAGCTTTGGCACTTGAGCAACGCCTATTGGGAGAGGAACATCCAGATATTGCTACTAGCCTCAGCAACCTGGCAGGATTCTACTACTCTCAAAGGAGATATAGCGAAGCCCAATCCTTTTTGCTACAAGCTTTAGAACTTTGTGAGCAAACTTTAGGGGTGAATCATTCTGATACTGTCAATTTTCGTAAAAATTTAGCATATCTTCGTGCCCAACTCACCTCAGAGCAGTAAAATTCTAGTTTTCAACCTTATCAATCAAGCTTTTATCCCCAAGTTTCATGTTCTGAACTCAAAGTTTCATGTTCCAAACGAGAACGTTCCTGTTTTTAACTCGAAGTTTCATGTTCCAAACGAGAACGTTCCTGTTTTTAACTCGAAGTTTCATGTTCCAAACGAGAACGTTGCTGTTTTTAGCTTCAAGTTCCATGTTCAGAACTCAAAGTTTCATGTTCCAAACGAGAACGTTGCTGTTTTTAGCTCGAAGTTTCCTGTTCTGAGGTGGAATGATGGAGTTATGAAGGCGATGCTCCCTCAAAATTGAATAAACTTGGTGTTAAAGATAATTGTGGCGACTGTCTTAAAAGTCAAGCGATGCACTTGACATTCAAGACAGCCGCTACCAGCACAAAATCTGAATCTTATTATTTACAGTTTTTATTATTTTTTGATTTTTAACAATGAATTAAGAATCAAAATCTATCTTTTGGCTGAAGTATTTGCGATACCAATATCAATATTCTGATAATAAGTGCTAAAAATAGATTTATTTTTGGCAGATAATCTTATTATTTATGCCAATAATCACACACATCTAGATTTTTTAGCACATAAGCTGTTAAAAGTATTTATTCGCAAAAGGAGTAATGTTGATATTTATCAAAACAACTCAAAACACAGTTTAAATTAAGCTAGGCTGACAGTATCCATTTTGAAAAACTTTTAAACCGATAGCTTTTTGAACCTGTAATTTGTGATTGCAGTAGATTAGCTTGTCGCGGCATGAGTTCAGAAAATTAATCTAAATTACAATAAACTACTGTTTTTCAGGTTAAGGCGGTTTATATAGCAGTTCTAAATCAGTTGTACAAAATAGACTAGGTTTATAAATTATTATTTCCTGTTCCCTAACTCAACAAGTAATTTTACAACTCCTACAAGTATTGCTATATAGTTTTTCATTTTTAATATAGGACTCATATTTGATTTGAATTTCAGGTAGGATGCGTTAGCGATAGCGTAACGCATCAGCGCCAAAGCTTTTCGTGCGTTACTATAATTTGCGGTTATGCACCGCTATGAGAATTTTATTAGTTGAAGATGATGAAGCGATCGCAGAACCACTTGCTAAATCTTTGACAAATCAACATTATGCTGTTGATATTGCCAAAGATGGGCAAGAAGGTTGGGATTTGGCAGAGTTATTTACCTATGACTTAATTCTGCTAGATGTGATGTTACCCAAGCTGAACGGCATTAATTTCTGTCAGAGGTTACGTGCAAACGGTAATCAAACACCTGTTCTTTTATTAACCGCCCAAGATAATAGTGTAAATAAGGTCATGGGTTTGGATGCAGGTGCAGATGATTATGTTGCCAAACCTTTTGACTTTCAGGAATTATTAGCCCGTATTCGTGCTTTATTACGTCGGGGTGGTTCTACTTTACCGCCGCTTTTAGAATGGAAAAATTTGCGCTTAGATCCCAGCAGTTGCGAAGTCACTTGTGATGGCAAACTCGTGCATTTGACTCCCAAAGAATACGGCTTGCTTGAACTTTTTCTTCGTAACAGTCAGCGAATTTTTAGCTGTAGCGCCTTGATAGATCATCAATGGTCATTTGAAGAACCCCCTACAGATGATACTGTCAGATCCCACATCAAAGGTTTACGGCAAAAACTAAAAGCAGCGGGAGTTGCAGACGAGCCCATTGAGACAGTTTATGGCATTGGCTATAAACTCAAACCAGAACAAAAGAATGTAGACCAAGATAAAAAAGCCAAGGGATTAGGAAAAACCAAATTAACCTCCTCATCTCCCTCATCTCCCACCCTACGGGAAGCCGCTATCGCGTCTACATCTCCCACACCCCCCTCACCCATACCACAACAAAATCAAATAACGACTGGGGTGAGCAAAGTCTGGGAAGCAGTAGCGCAGAAACTGGAAGAACGAGTGGCGACGAATGAGCAAGCCTTAACGCTGTTGCAACAAGGTCAACTTAGGGAGGAAATGCGAGCTAGCGCGAAGATGGAAGCTCATAAGCTAGCTGGTTCAATGGGGATGTTTGGTTCTGATGAAGGTTCTCGGTTAGCGCGAGAAATAGAATCTCTGTGGGAAATTCAGACTCCGCTTGAACCGCAAGTAATACAGCAGCTATCGCAATTGGTGGCGGCGTTGCGTCAAGAATTGCAACTGTTAAATTCTGAGTATCAGGAGGAGTCGCAGCCAGAAAATCAAGTGGTGGATACAAAACTCCACGCACAAGGAAATGGTGTTTTTGGACATGGCGAAGAAGTTACCAATGCCCCATCCCCTATGCCCGAAGCGGCGGGGCGATTGTCTCTTTCCACCCACAAAGGAATGGAGTTTCCCGCCGCTTTTAATCAACGCCCCTTGCTGTTGGTTGTTAACCGCGATCGCAAATTAGCTGAAGCTTTAGCCAAGGAAACTGATATTTGGGGGATACAACTACGCTTCGTACAGACTGCGCGATCGCCTATTTCCTCCGCTAGAGAATTGATTGCTGAATATTCCCCGGATGTCGTATTACTCGACCTTGGCAGCACTGACACCTCAGAAACTAATCTCGCTTTACTAGCAGAACTCAATGCTAGTAACTCCTCAATACCAGTAATAGTTTTAACAGATAAAGATAGTTTGCTTGACCGGGTCAAAGTGGCGCGCTTGGGTGGTAGTGGGATTTTACAAAAGCCTGTTTCCCCTACCCAAATTTTTGAAACAGTGAATCAAATATTACAGCGCACTCGCCCTACAGCCGCAAAAGTGATGGTTGTCGATGACGATCCCCATATCTTAGCTGCTCTGCAAACCTTACTCGTGCCTTGGGGAATGAAGGTTTACACCTTAGAGAACCCCTTGCGGTTTTTGGAAGCGATCGCAGCTGCTCAACCAGATCTGTTAATTCTAGATGTGGAAATCCCAGAAATCAGCGGTATAGAACTATGCCAAGTAGTTAGGAACGATCCCCAATGGAGCGGGCTACCCATCTTGTTTTTGACAGCTCATAACGATACCAAAACTAGGCAGCAGGTATTCGCCGCAGGTGCCGACGACTACATCAGTAAACCAATTGTTGAACCAGAACTAATTACGAGGATACTAAATCGTTTAGAGCGATCGCGCTGGCTACGCAATCTCGCAGAACTGGATGGACTAACCCAGGTAGCGAATCGGCGTAAATCAACTCAGGATTTAAACTGGTATTTGCAATTAAGCGATCGCCACCAACAACCCCTCTGCTTCGCTATTGTGGAGCTGGACAGCCTCAAAGAAATTAATCATCAGCATGGTCATGCAGTAGGCGATCGCGTGTTATCCCAATTAGGGGAACTATTACGACAAACTTTCCACACTCAAGATGTAGTTGGTCGTTGGGGAGGTACAGAATTTGTGGTGGGAATGGCAGGAATGACCAAAACCGATGGAACACGGCGACTTTTAGAACTGCTCAAAAGGCTACGCCAAATTGAATTTACGGGTGCTAATGGTCAAAAGTTTCACGTTACCTTCCGTATAGCCGTGGTTGAGTATCCTCAAGATGGGACTAATCTGCAAGCGCTTTATCAGGCGGCGGATCGGGTTTTGGGGAAGGGGTAATGGGTAATGGGTAATGGGTAATTGGGTGTTTGTTATTTCCCCTTGTCCCCTTGTCCCCTCATCTCCCCTTATTTTTAAGGTAGGATGCTATATGTCTGGATTACTATATAACTTTTTTACATTAATAACCTTGATTTTACCGCAAAATCACTATCTCGGTAATCAAGGGTTGATGTGGTTACATCTGTTATTTGATTGCTTAATTACTCTGGCTTATTATGCGATTTCTGCGATATTGCTCTATTTCGGGAATCAGCGCCAAGATTCGCCTGCTAAAAATCTGTTGCTTTTGTTTGGAGCGTTTTTAGTTGCTTGTGGCACAACTCATTTGATGGGAGTTTGGATAGTTTGGGATGCAAATTATTGGGTATTTGGGGTTCTAAAAGCAATTACGGCTATAGTTTCAATTTATACTTTTGTGGTGCTATTAAAAATATTGCCCAAAGCCCTAGAAAAACCTAGTAAACCTGAGTTAGAAGCAGCTAATCAAAAATTACAGCAGCAAATCAGCGAATATCAAAGGCTTGAGGAGGCTTTGCGCCAAAGCGAATATCAGTATGTAACTTTAGCTCAAACTGCACCAGTGGGCATTTTCCGTACCGATGCTGCTGGAAACTGCACTTTTATGAATGAGCTAGCCTGTCAGATTATGGGTGCTTCTTTGGAAAAGGCGCTGGGAAAAGGCTGGATAGAATCATTGCATCCAGAAGACCGCGATCGCGTGATTAGGCAATGGCAAGAAACTACACAGCAAAACTTACCCTTTAAATGTGAGCATCGTTTTCGCAATCCCCAGGGTAAAACTGTTTGGGTATTAACTCAAGCAGTACCAGAGGTAGGAAGTCAAGGAGAATTTACAGATTTTATTGGCACGATCACAGATATTAGTGAACGCAAACGCACTGAAGAAGCCCTAAGTCAAAGTGAAGCCACCCTCCGCAGTTTCTTTAACAGCGCCTCAATGCTGATGGGAATTGTGGAAATTGTGGATAATGATGTCTTGCATATTTCTGATAACTTAGCAGCCGCGAACTTTTATGGGCTAACACCAGGTGCAATGCAGAATCGGCTAGCCAGCGAAATGGGCGCGCCGCAACAGTATATCAACCAATGGATTGAGAAATATCGGGAAGCTGAACGCACCCATGCTCCCGTTCGCTTTGAATATACTCACGAAACTCCCACCGCTAAGAAATGGCTGTCAGCAACAGTTTCAGCAATTAATAGCGATTGCAGTGGTCGTCAACGATTTTCTTATGTAGTTGAAGACATAAGCGATCGCAAAGAATCAGAAGAAGAATTAAAGAAACAAGCATTTCTCCTTGACCTGACTTACGACACCATCATGGTTCGCAACTCCAAAGGTGAGATTGACTTTTGGAATCGCGGTGCAGAACAGATGTATGGCTGGACGAAACAAGAAGCGATCGGCAAAATTTCTCATGAATTCTTGCAAACTCAATTTCCCCAACCGCTAGCTGAAATTGAAGCCGAACTTTTGCAAACAGGGCGTTGGTCAGGCGAACTCGTACAAACTAAACGTGATGGTACTCCTGTTATTGTGTTCAGCCGTTGGGCATTGCAGCGCGACGAACAAGGTAGACCCCAAAAAACTCTGAAGATTAATAACGATATTACCGAACGCAAACGCGCTGAAGAAGAACTTCGCCACCTCAGTACAGCACTAACAAGCGCAGTAGAAGGTATATCACAGTTAGATCAGGAAGGACGTTATATCAAAGTCAATCCCGCTTATGCCAACATGGCTGGTTATCAGCCAGAGGAAATGATTGGTATGGACTGGGTGTTGACTGTTCATCCAGAAGATGTAGAGAAATTGAGCGTTGCGTACCAACAAATGCTAATTAATGGCAAGGTGGAAGCGGAAGCTAGAGGCGTGCGGAAAGATAAAACAGTTTTTGATAAACAAGTAGTCATGGTCACAGCCTATGATCGCCAACAGCAATTCATCGGCCATTATTGCTTTATGAAAGACATTAGCGATCGCCGCGAAATTGATCGCCTCAAAGATGAATTTGTCTCGATAGTTAGCCACGAATTGCGAACACCCCTCACTTCTATTTCTGGTGCATTAGATTTATTAGCGGGTGGAGTGCTGCAAACCCAGCCAGAAGAAGCGCAACGGATGTTAAATATTGCGGCGAGTAATACAGATAGGCTAGTACGTTTAATTAATGACATCCTCGATATCGAGCGCATCGAGTCTGGTAAGGTGCAGATGACTCCGGAAAGCTGCGATGCTGCCGATTTGATGAATCAATCAATAGAAACTGTAGAGGAAATGGCAGAGCCAGCAGGGGTAAAATTAGCAGTTTCTCCCCTATCCGCGCCTCTTTGGGCTGATCCCGACCGTATCATTCAAGTTTTCACCAACTTACTCAGTAATGCAATTAAGTTTTCCCCTGAGGGTTCTACGGTTTCATTGAGTGCGGAAATTACAGCAGAGAAAGCAGCACCCTTCAGCAAACAAATTTTGTTCAAAGTTAAAGACCAAGGTCGAGGTATCCCAGCAGAGAAACTAGAATCGATTTTTGAGCGTTTTGGACAAGTTGATGCCTCAGACTCCCGCCAAAAAGGTGGTACGGGTTTAGGTTTAGCTATTTGTCGCAGTATTTTGCAGCATCATCAAGGGCAAATTTGGGTTGAAAGTACCTTAGGAGAAGGCAGCACTTTCATATTTACCTTACCTATCGCCTCAGAAGATGACACAGAAACTATAGAACCAGAAAACACAGGCGATCGCGAAAATACCAATCCATCTTTACTTCCAAAAGAAAATACGTTGGCTGCGCTCCCTTTAGTAATTGAGTGTGACGATGACCCTTCGGTGCGGGTTGTCGTCCAAACCATGCTAGAACGACAGGGTTACCGCGTCTTGGCAGCTGCATCAGGACAAGAAGCTGTAGAACAGGCAAAATTGCACCATCCTGATGCAATTATTCTCAACTTGATGATGCCAGATATGGATGGTTGGGAAACCCTAGCGATTCTCAAACAACAGCCACACACCCAAAACATCCCGGTGATTATTCTTAGTGGTTTGTTACCCGATGCTCATAAAAATCTGCCACACAACATTAGCGACTGGATTGTCAAACCTCCCACTAGCAAGTTGTTGTACCAAGCCTTAGAAAAAGCTACCGCTAGCCAAAATCAATCAATCAAAGTCTTGATTATTGAAGACGACACAGATTTGGCACAGGTATTGATTGCTTTATTCAATCGTCACAACATCCTCACCTTTTATGCCCAAACCGGAAAAGAAGCTATTCAAGTCAGCCAGAATATCATCCCTGACTTGTTGGTACTAGATTTGGGATTACCAGAAAATGACGGTTTTGCTGTAGTTGATTGGCTACGACAACATCAACGCCTATGTCACGTGCCCTTAGTTGTGTACACAGCACGCGATTTAGATGATAGCGATCGCGATCGCTTAAAGTTAGGGCAAACCCTCTTCCTCACCAAAGGGCGCATTTCTCCCCAAGAATTTGAACAGCGAGTGATTAACTTACTCAACCGTATGATTGGTAGCAAATAGTTAATCAGGGTAATGGGTAATTGGTAATGCTTTTTCACGCTAATGTACAGGTAGATTTAACATGACTACGAAACACATTCTCATCGTTGATGATGAATATGATATTCGGGCTGTAGCTGAACTCGCCTTGAAAACTGTAGGCGGTTGGGAAGTTTCCACTGCAGCTTCTGGGAGTGAGGGATTGGCTAAAGCAATTGCCGAACAACCAGATTTGATCCTGTTGGATGTGATGATGCCTGATATGGATGGAATCGCTACCTTTCAAGCCTTACAAGCGAATCCCAGCACGAAGCCAATTCCTGTGATTTTGCTAACAGCAAAGGCTCAAGCTACCGAACAGCGCCGATTTGCGGAACTGGGAGTGCAAGCAATTATTACTAAGCCGTTTAAAGCCATGAAATTACCTGGGCAAATAGCCAGCGCTCTCAACTGGTAGCTAAGAAAAATTCTTTCTAAATTTCTTTCATCTCCACAATTTCTGCATTTTTGAGTTTTACAGTTAAAAGCAACTAGAAAAACCACTAACTCGGTAACACCTTAACGGGGTAGAGCAACAACTCTCCTCTACCCCATTTCCTCTCCTTCAACGATGTGGAAAGTTAAGTTCTCGATTTAGTAGCTAGTGGCTAAGTTGTTGTCAATAATACTTGGTTAAGCGTTTTGAACTCAAAATTGGTTTTGGGGAAAAGGTTAAAGGTTAAAGGTTTTTATTTCCCTTTTCCCATTCCCCTTTTTCCCCTTAACCGAAAAGTATTCAAGTTGTTGTTGCTGTATTTTATTTGGTGAATATGAAAGATTTAGAAATGTTCCACTTCCATCTAGAAAGAGCCCTTTATATCTTAAAGTTCCGTGATAAAAAACTAGCTGAATGTTGGGTAACTCAACTAAATACTAGTATGGGAGTTCAAGATACAGAATCTTTTCTCACAGCAGCAGTCTTGGAATTATCTTTGACGGATACTAAAACATTCCACTGGGTTTTAGATAACTTATGTGCTTGGAAACCTTACGTGCATTTATTAGTAGAAGTTACCAGATTTACTCTAAAAAAACTTATTAGCAAAGGATTTATTCCTAGCCAAGACTTTAGTTTTGATGCTCAAGGTAAAATCTTGATGCATGAACAAACCAAAAAAGCAATTATGGCTGATGTTTCCGACTCTGACAGCCTCTTCATGGAAAAAGTTTTAGTAATTCCCCAAGAATCTCAACAAATCCCTTCCCTAACAGTATGATGTCTACCAATCAGTCCGCTTCTATCAATTTTGCTCAGGTTTTACTACAACCACTACGTCAACGCCTGACATCCTTAAAAATAGAAAATTGCCGATTAGCACGCTTCATCTGCACAATGATTCCTGCAAGTTGTCCTTTTGAGCGAGAAATTAAATTCTGCGATCGCACTCTAGTTCATATTCCTCCCCTCTGTAAACTCAACCCTTTCTACGAACAGTTTGTTGAGCTACGTTTCCGCGCTTTAAGTTATTTAGCTGATGAACTTGGTGAAGATGTGACAATTTATTGTTAACCCAACACACGACTTTGCTAGATGAGTAAAGGCAGTATTGTTTGAGAATAGGAGAACTATTAATACTAAATAGTGGTCTGTTGTAGTAGCTTGAAATTAATGATATTGCTTCCCTACACTGCGTTCCGGTCGCAATGACAGATACTAAATTTGATTACAACTTGGTATAATTCCCCTCTAGGAAAGGCAAAATTCAAAATAATAACCCCAAGAATAAATCAGAGGGCTTGAATAAATGTTATTTCAGATTTTTTCTGGTGAGTAAATCAATTTCTAGGCTTGTATCTTAATTATTTATTCACTCCTCTAAGTCTTGAATAAGTTCTTTCTTTTTGGCAATATATCTACTCAACTCTACTCGATTCAATGGTATAACTATTGCGCTGCGTCGGATAGGCCGTAAAACCATATCCAGAGTGCAAGATGAGCTGCTAGCCTTTCTATAAACGCAAGAAAAACTAATACCAGGTATACGAAAGTAATCGCCAATGTGTAGTTGTTGAAAAATCATAGTAGCTTTAGCGTCTCTCAAAAAATTAATGATTATATAAAGTCTTAAAGATTACCAATAGTCAATACCGTTATCCTACATTTACCCAGTTCTGTCGATAGTTAGATTAGCATCTAATTTTATGGCAATCATAGAACTCCTTGTGTATTAGAGTTTTTGATGTTGAATTTTAAATTGCTTATATGTTTGCGGCTTTTTAGTTAACTGCCCTTAACTCTTCAGCAAAAGCCTGTGTGGGACAGTCATTGACCATCTCCTAATCAGTAGCCTCCTTACTTGCCTGAATCCGCTCTCCCGGCAAGAAAAAGCAATATGTGCTAGAATTGTACCAAAATATGGCAATTATTCAAGAGTAATTTGGAATAATTTTGCATTTTGTCAAGAACAAGGGCTAAAATCTGCGATTTTTGGAGTTTTTTAGGTTATGACAACCTCACAGGAGAGGATTATCCCGACAGATCTGCGGAACGAGATGTCCCGGTCTTATCTGGAATACGCCATGAGTGTGATTGTGGGTCGGGCGCTACCAGATGCCAGGGATGGTCTGAAACCTGTGCATCGTCGCATCCTCTACGCAATGCACGAGCTAGGTTTGACGCACGATCGCCCGTTTCGTAAATGCGCCCGTGTAGTTGGGGAAGTTTTAGGTAAATATCATCCCCACGGTGATACGGCGGTGTATGATGCGTTGGTGCGGATGGCACAGGATTTTTCCATGCGATCGCCTTTAATCAATGGGCATGGTAACTTCGGTTCCGTAGACAACGATCCGCCAGCAGCAATGCGATACACAGAATGTCGCTTGCAAGCTTTAACTGGCACAGCTTTACTCCACGACATTGAGTCCGAAACCGTAGATTTTATTGATAACTTCGACGGTTCCCAACAAGAACCCACAGTTCTACCAGCACGTATTCCCCAGTTGCTATTAAATGGTTCCTCTGGGATTGCTGTGGGGATGGCGACTAATATCCCACCGCACAATTTGGGCGAATTGATTGATGGATTAGTAGCATTAATTCACAATCCAGAAATCACCAATCTGCAGTTAATGCAATTTATCCCCGGCCCCGACTTTCCCACAGGGGCACAGGTGTTAGGAACATCAGCAATTAAAGAAGCTTACACCACCGGGCGAGGTTCCATTACCATGCGTGGTGTAGCCAACATCGAAACTATTGAGCAACGGGGAAGACCAGAAAGAGAAGCAATTATCATCACCGAATTGCCTTATCAAACCAACAAAGCTGCATTAATTGAAAAAATTGCCGAGTTGGTGAATGAAAAACGCATCGAGGGAATTGCAGATATCCGCGATGAAAGCGATCGCGATGGGATGCGAATCGTCATCGAACTCAAGCGCGATGCTTATCCCAGAGTAGTACTGAATAACCTCTACAAACAGACCCCACTGCAAGCCAACTTTGGGGCGAATATGCTGGCGTTGGTGAATGGGGAACCCCAAACCCTCACACTCAAGCAGTTCTTAGAAGTATTCCTCGATTTCCGCATTGAATCAATTAATCGCCGCACCAGATATGAACTGCGGAAAGCGGAAGAACGCGACCATATCTTACAAGGTTTATTAATTGCTCTAGCGCATTTAGATGCCATTATTAACTTAATTCGCCATGCATCTGATGCACCCACAGCCAAAGGCGAACTAATTACCACCTATGGGCTATCGGAAGTCCAAGCTGATGCAATTTTACAAATGCAACTGCGGCGGTTAACAGCCCTAGAAGCAGATAAAATTCGTCAAGAACACGAAGATTTACAAGCGCAAATTGCCGACCTGCAAGATATTTTGGCACGCCGGGAAAGAGTGCTGTCAATCATTGAAGACGAAGTTTCACAAATTAAAACTAGCTACGCCACACCCCGACGCACAGTCATTACCCATGCAGAGGGAGAAATCGATGACCTTGACTTGATCGCAAATGAAAAAGTGATCATTTTGCTAACAGAGCAAGGTTACATCAAACGGATGCCAGTTAATACCTTTGAAGCCCAAAGTCGTGCAACCAGAGGGAAAGCCGCAGCCAAAGTTAAAGATGATGACACCATCGAACATTTCTTAACTTGCTGCGATCACGACAGCGTTTTATTCTTTAGCGATCGCGGTGTCGTTTACTGTCTAAAAACTTATCAAATTCCTGTGGGTTCTCGTACTAGCCGGGGTACTCCCATTGTGCAACTGTTACCAATTCCCAAGGAAGAAAAAATCACCTCCATTGTCCCAGTTGATGAGTTTACCAGTGAAGAATTCTTGGTGATGCTGACCAAAGGTGGCAACATTAAGAAAACCGAATTAGCAGCATTTAGTAACATCCGGGCCAATGGTTTAATCGCCATTTCCTTAGAAGAAGGCGATCAACTGCGCTGGGTACGTCGTGCGAGGGTAGAAGATAGCGTGATTGTTGGTTCTCGTCATGGGATGGCGATTCACTTTAGATGTAACCACGAACAATTGCGTCCTTTAGGTAGGGCGACGCGTGGTGTGAAATCGATGAAACTCAAAGCAGGTGACGAACTGGTGGGTATGGATATCCTCCCCGCAGCAATTCTCGATACCTTGAGTACAGAGGCGGATACTGAAGCCGAAATCGAAGAAATCATCGAAACCGAAGAAATCGAAACCGAAGAAACCACAGAAGTACCAGCTAATGGTAGTCCTGGCCCTTGGGTGTTGGTAATTACAATGGGTGGATATGGCAAACGTGTACCTGTAGCCCAATTCCGCTTGCAAAATCGGGCAGGTCAAGGTTTAATGGCAACCAAATTTAAAAACCGCAAAACCAAAGACCAATTAGCTACCTTACAGATTGTCAACAGCGATGATGAAATCATGATGGTTACCAATCGCGGTATTATTATTCGTCAAGCTGTCAATGCCATTTCTGTACAATCGCGATCGGCAACAGGCGTAAGAGTACAGCGCTTAGATGACGATGATGCGATCACCGGAGTAGCGATAGTTCCTCCCGACAGTGGTGAAACAGGCGAATTAGAAGAGGCGGAATGAACAATGACATATTGGATAAACTTGCACAAGAGTTTATCCAAGTGTTAATCAATTTTGACTTACGTACTAAGTTAAGAAGACAGAACCAAATCAATAGTTGTAAGCTATAAAACCGCTTGGATGATGTGGCAGCAAGGTAAACTTAATGCTGAACAACTACCAAGCGGTACTAATTTATGACAGTTATTTATACTAGTTATCCAAAATCAAACAACAGGTACAAACTTCAAAACCTAAACCAAAATATTAATACCAATTTGAAAAAAGAATGCTACAAATTCTAGAGGGCAAGGCAGTGCCTTGCCCTCTAGAATATTATTCATGTGTCGCAAAGATTATTGGATTTAGTATAAGTTTATTAATTTGGAATTTTGAATTGGTATTAAGCTATGGGCATTGATGAAATACTTAAAGCTTACAGTGAGGAAATTCTGCAAATTGCTGCTAAATACGGAGCTTATAATGTGCGAGTATTTGGTTCAGTTGCAAGGGGAGAAGCAAAACCAGATAGCGATGTAGATTTTCTGGTGGAACTTGAACCACAACGAACCTTATTAGACCAGATTGCTTTGCAGCAGTCCTTGGAAGCATTACTTGGACGTAAAGTTGATATAACTGAACCTGAAAATTTACATGAATTAATTAGAGATAAAGTATTGCGGGAAGCTGTGATGTTATGAGAGATGACCGCCTCTACCTGAGTAACATTAAAGAATGTATTGAGCGCATTGAGTCTTATACTCGTGATGGAAAAGAAACCTTTTTGCAGACTACAATAATTCAAGATGCAGTAATTAGAAATTTTGAAATTATTGGGGAGGCAACAAAGAGATTATCTCCCGAAATCCGAGCAGCTTATCCAGATATACCTTGGCAGCAAGTAGCTGGTTTTAGAGATGTGCTGATTCATGATTATTTAAAAGTAAATTTAAATCGAATTTGGGGCGTGATTGAGCAGAATTTGCCTCAATTAAAGGCAACTGTTGAGGTGATTTTGCAAGAATTGGGGTAGTTGTGAAATATCAAACAAAAAAGCTATTTTTATCCTTTAGCCTTTACACTTTAGCCTTTGTTAGTGGGGTATTAATGGGGCTAACTGTGGCTCCTGTGGGCGCATGGTTCCTCGCTTGGATAGCCCTTGCTCCTCTGTGGATTTTAATTAACAAAGAAACTACGCAATTAGCAGGTAAAACGCGAAAATTTCTCCTTTTACCTTTATTTTGGGGTATTGGCTATCACGGATTAGCTTTATTCTGGATTACAGGCATTCATCCAATGAATTGGTTGGGTGTTCCTTGGCTAGCGAGTTTGGCAATTACCATCTTCTGTTTGACATTCGTTACCCTTTGGGGGGCAGCAATAGTAGTTGTATGGGCGGCTTTGATGGTGCGTTTCGCAGGCAAAAAGCCGCTTTTACGTGTGCTGATTGGTACAGCTATTTGGTGTGTTTTAGAAGGCATTTGGAGCGCTGGCGATTTGTGGTGGAGTTCGCTTTCTTACACACAAAGTCCGCATAATTTGGTAATTTTACATCTGGGACAACTAGCTGGGCCCAGTGCTGTTACAGCAGCAATTGTCGCAGTAAATGGCTTAATTGCTGAAGCTTGGATACACCGTCAAGACAAGAAGATTTACGCGAATCAATATTTAGCGATCGCTACTGGATTATTCATTACTCTACATCTTATCGGTTTTAGCTTATACAGCATTCCCCTGAGTAAACCTGCAGATAAGGCTTTAAAAGTAGGGATTGTTCAAGGTAACATTCGCAACATTATTAAACTTAAACCCGAAGGATTGCGAAGAGCGATCGCAGGTTACACCAATGGCTATTTAACTTTAGCAGACCAGGGTGTGGATGCTGTCCTAACTCCAGAAGGGGCTTTACCGTTTTTTCAGCGTGACTTAGGCGCAACTCCCATCATCTCAGCCATCAAGGAAAAAGGTGTGGTAGCTTGGATTGGTGCTTTTGGCGAACAAGGACGCAGCTACACCAATAGTTTATTTACCTATACAGGTAACGGTGAAGTTGTCAGCCGCTACGACAAAACCAAACTCGTACCCCTGGGTGAATATATCCCCTTTGAAGAGATTTTAGGTAAACTGATTCAGCGGTTGTCACCATTGGATGAACATCAAGTGCATGGTTCACCCAATCAAATATTTGATACACCATTTGGGCGTGCGATCGCAGGAATTTGTTACGACTCCGCTTTTTCTGCTCAATTTCGTCGTCAAGCGGCTGCGGGTGGGCAATTTATCCTTAGTTCCTCCAACGATGCCCATTACACTGCTGCTATGCCATTCCAGCACCATGCACAAGATATCATGCGGGCAATTGAAACCGATAGATGGTCTGTGCGGGCAACAAATACAGGATATTCAGGGTTTATTGACCCTCATGGTAAAACCTTGTGGATATCTGGATATAATACTTACGAAATTCACGCCGAAACAATATATAAACGGCAAACACAGACTTTATATGTGCGTTGGGGTGATTGGTTAACACCTTTTTTATTAATATCCGGTGGCGCAGCTTGGTTAGTGAATTGGAAAAAGCAACGCGCAGCTGAAGAGTAAATTATTCACATTTAGCAGCTTTGGTGCGTCGCGCTACGCGATTAAAACCTTTTGGTTCCAAGCAAGCACGGATGATAAAAATGAAGCTGAACGCTATAAAAAAAGCCCGCAAAAGCGGGCTTTTTATTGATTCCAAAACTCTACAACTTGTCTATTACCTTATGCAACATTCAGAAAACCAGTCTGAATCAAATAAGCAGTATAGGTCATAAACATTTCCGAACTGATTGGCGGACAAACGATAGAACTACCTTCTAATGCTTTGAGAGTTTCTTCGCAGCTAATATGAGGTCTTCTTGCTTGCAAATACAAATCTGGAATTGTTAATTGCTCATCAGACCAGCGTTCTAACAAAAATGGCCGTAGAGTATATAAAGGATTGTCCGTAGAAGAGACATTATTGATTAACTCTGCTTGCCATTGATCGTAAGGAATCGCTTTAACTGGATAACCGAAGGATTGTACCCACTTAATTAAGGTGCTTAAAGGCGCTGGTTGGGGATGTTGCAAATGGAATGCTTTACCTATAGATGAAGGCTGCATTGAGAGATAAACAATGGCTTTACTAACATAATCTACAGGAGACATATCCATCATATATTCCACATCTGGGAAATATCCCATTTGCAGACAGCCTTTGACCATCAAATTGATAAAGTCATGGGTGTTACAAATACCTGTTTGGCTATCTCCAGAAATTAATGGTGGTCGGTGGATAGTGACAGGTAAACCTCTGTCACGGGCAATTTTCACTAACTTCTCAGCTACCCATTTTGTTTGGGAATAACCAAGGAAAATTCCTTCCCAATGCGCGAAGTCATCTTGCTCTTTCACTACCTTACCAGCATAAGCAGGTGATTCAAACACCGCCACGCTAGAAACATAATGTACAGGCTTGAGTTTGATTTGGCTAGCTAATCTCAATACTTCTTGAGTTCCTAACACATTGGCTGCTTTCAATGCTGAATAGGGGAAAACATAATTCAGCAAAGCACCGCTATGATAAATGGTGTCAATATTAGCAGCTAAAATTTGGAACTGTTCTGCGCCCATACCCAACAATGGGAGAGCTAAATCGCCCACAATTGGGATAATTCTCGATTTATATTTTTCATCCCAAATTGCGTAAGATTCGAGATTTTTTACTAATTTGCTCTGACCTTCTTGAGCGTTAGCAGCCCGCACTAAGCAATATATATTGGCATTAGTTTGCTGTAACAGTTCCCGAATAATAAATGCACCTAAATAACCTGTACCACCAGTTAAAAAGATGTTTTTTGGTTCAGTAATTGCAACTGGAGGTAAAGCATCCGGGCGAATGGTGGGGTCAAGAACTACCTCGGCGTTTAAATCTAAAGCCGGGATAGGAGCATTAGCAGGTGCAGTAGTTGTATCTTGAATAACTGCATCTTCGGGTAAATCTTCTGCTAAACGCTGAGAAAGAGCAGCAATATTGGGATAATGCCACAACAGCAACGGCGAAGGTTGGAAGCCCAGCATTTTCTCTAATTTGCTGACCAAAATCATTGCTTGGGCTGAATCCAAACCGTAGTTTTCTAAATGTTCGTTGACATCTATCTCGTCAGTTTCTACCCCTAGTAACTCAGCCAGATTAGCAACCAGCCAGGCTTGAATATCTGCTGCACTATAAGAATGTTTTGAATTCATTTTTTTACATCTCCAATGTAGAACTAGCTGGGCGATATTGACTGTAGTAATCGGGAATTTGTAAGCCTTGAAATCTCAAACTTTGGATGCGATATAAAAATGCTGCTCCGGTCATAATATGATTAGCAACATCAACAACTTTGCGGTTTTGAGGTTCAGCTAAATAAGTACCGCGCACCCAGTCGTTAAAGCTACCCATTGCCGGGCCGCACCAAATTTGATAATCAACTTCTCGTCCTTTTTCGCCAGAACTAGACCAACGGGAAGATAATCCTAAATACCACCGGAAAATTAATGCCATTTTTAATTTAGGATTATTAACTGCCTTGCCCAATTTTTCCGGATTTTTTTGGGATAAATAAGCTGCAGTTCCTTCCCAAACTTCTGCAATAGTTTTGCGGAAAACTTGTTTTTCTAATTTCTCTCTTTCAGCTAGAGGAATTTCTTCAATGGAGTCATAAGCGCGGTATAACTCATACAACTTTTGCGCCCGCATGGGGAACATTGTGCCGCGTTTGAGAACTTGTAATTTGACTCCCATTTCAAACATATCAGCAGCCGGAGCCATCATCACATCAGCCATTTCTGCTTGGGCGAGTAACTTTTTAGTATGTTCACACGCGCCAGATTCTACACAAGCTTGATTAATCGAACCTGTGACTACATAAGCTGCACCCATCATAAAAGCAGCTAAAGCTGATTGTGGTGTGGCAATTCCACCCGCTACCCCAATCCGAATAGGTTGAGAGTAATGATATTGTGCTTGAATTTCATCTCTCAAAGCCATGATGGAAGGTAGCAGACAAACCAGAGGACGATTATCTGTATGTCCGCCAGAATCAGCTTCCACGGTAATATCATCCGCCATTGGAACTTGCGCTGCTAGAGTTGCTTGTAACTCGGTGATTAACCCTTGTTGTACAAGTTCCTTGAGGATTTTAGCTGGTGCTGGTTGCAGAAATTTGCTAGCTACTTCTCTACGAGAAATTTTAGCAATGACTTTATTTTTGATTTCAATTTGATTAGCGGCATTCAAACTTAATCCCGCAGCCCGATAATAAACAATGTTGGGAGTTAAGTCCAAAAATGCTGAAGCTTCAACAACTCTCACGCCATATTTGAGGAATAAATCCACAGCACGGCGTTCAATTGTTGGTTCATTAGGGCTGTGAATTAAATTAAAAGCATAGGGGCCTTGGGGTAAGGCTTGTTGAATTTTGTTGATAGCAGCTTCTAAGTTTTCTGGGCTTAAACCACCAGCACCAAAAGAACTTAAAATTTTCTCTTTTCCTAGGGCAATTACCATTTCTTCGGAAGCAATAGCGCCAGCCATTGCCCCAGTTGTATAGGCATATTTCACTCCATAAAAGGAGAGAAAAGAGGGGTCGCCTAGTTGTTGAATTTTAATTGGGGGAATGGATGCTAAAAGTTCTACGGGTGCAGTTACAGTCCCATCCAGCGGGCATAAATATCCCACATTGGTAACACCAATTCTGCCGCCGGCGTTAACAATATAACAGGGTTGGTCTAAGTTGAGAAATTTAACTACTATTCCTGGTTGATCAAAAGAAATGCAATCTGGGGAACCTTTCCAAATGAGGTTTTGTCCATAGGAATAGCAGGTAAATCCTAGTCCATTTTCGTGTTGACTTAGTGGCGCATCTACAGTAGTCACGCTAGTTATCCCTCGATTTATAAGCAAAGGTTTCTAAAGGATGAAGGGTAAAGTGTGAAAAAGAGGTAATACCAATTTTTTCTATCTTGAGCGTTACTGTGTTTTGTAAAGTTCGTTAAATAATAGTGGAGTGCAGAAGTTTTTTTAGGTCGAACCGCAGAGGACGCAGAGAACGCAGAGAGTAGAGAAATGATAGAGGTGAAAATTGGTATTAAGTAGGTCGGCGAAATTAAAGATAACTGGCTGAGGCTGTCATTCGTCCTACCCTGTGGGTTCGCCTTTAGGCGTTCTCGTTAGAGTAGCCGCTAAAGCGTCTAGGTCATTTGTCATTAGTAAGGATTTCAAGCCTATTTACTTTTCTTAGCATAGTTTGATTTATTTTCACCGACTTACTTTTAGAAGACTGAGGTACTGGGTCAAAATCCCAGTCCCCAGTCCCCAGTCCCCAATCCCTAATTAAGCTTCTTCCTTCAGTAAGTTTTGAGCGCAAGCTAATTGCAATTGAATGATTTCGCTCATTTGCTGACTAAAATCTTGTCGAGATTTTAAGAAAGCAGTATGAGATTTAGTCAAATTGGCATTGTTAGCATTGAGCTTTTGATATTGAGTCTTATTTAAATCGAGCATACGGATAGTTTGGCCGGGTTTACGAGTTATATTTGATGGGGTAAAGCTGGGCTGTGTTGGTTTTTCTAGAGTGGTAGTTATCTCAAAGGATTGTAATTGTTCCGTTGAGACTAAACCGTGTTCCATGATATTTTTCTCGGCGATTTCTGCTGGCTGATTTGTAGGGAGGAAAATATCATCAACGGGTTGATTATTGGTAGCAATTACCACTGGAGTATTCAGTGAATTGAATACTGGATTTACTTTTTGATAATCAACTGCGGCGGTGTTAGTTGGGGTTTTGCTAGCTAAATTTTGGAAGATTTGGCGATTTTCTTCGCTTAAGATAGTAGCTGTAATTGACTTACCACCTAAGGTAATATTTCGTTGGGTTAATTTATTTTGCTTCCCAGTTTCTTGGGTGAGGTCGTAAAGAGATGAAATATCTAACTCAACTTGATGACTGAGTAATTTAGCTAGGGCTTTGACTATCGTAGTATGGTCATCCATACCTCGACGATTGAGGGAGACGGTGATATGTTCTTTTCCTTCGAGAATTTTGCTTACCCAGCGAGAACAAACACCGCCAGCACCAGCTTCGACAAAGATTTTGACTCCATCGGCGTAAACGCGGTTCACTAAGCGCGGAAAATCTAGTTGTTGACTAAGTCCGGTGGCGATACTGTGGGCTACTACTTCACTGTTCAGGGATATGGGTTTATAGCCAGCCGCAGAATAGAAGGTGATACCGGGAATATCCTGAGTTGGCAGGGTATTGAGTTTAACTAACTCTGCGTACTCAGAACGCATTGCTTCACAATGGATGACATGGTCGAATGGCGCGGGGAAAGCATTGCAACCTAAAGCTTTAATCATGCGCTGACAAGCTGCAGGTTCACCGGCAATTAATACTTCCTCTGGTGTATTAATTTGTGTCAAATATACGCGACTTTCATTTTTCAGACATTCTCTAACTTTATCTGGGGTAGTCATGAGTACATAGTTAGCCCAGAAGTTATTATCTGAAGCGTCGGTGGCTGGAGGTAATCCCCAATATTCCCGCACTGCATTTTTCGGCCCTGATAACCTGTCGCCAAATAAAGCTGAGGAGTTAAAGCTGTTACTACCAGCAAAGAAATCACTCCAAACCCCTTGGGATACCATCATGCTGGTTTCGCCCAGGCTATAGCCAAACACATATTTGGGTTTGACTTGAAAGCGATCGCGAATCACGGTAGTAATGAGTCTAGTAAAGAACATTTCCGCTTCAAACATTGCTAGGGAATCATCTAGCAACTTCTTCTCTAGGGTTTCTAGTTCTCTTGTAGACAGCTTATGCAAGCTTCTGGGGAATACGAGTTTCTCCACATCCGAGACTCGTTTATACAGACTCTTGACGAAAGGTTCAGCTTGCAGGTTGGGGAAGAGGCGGAAGAGAGTCCGACCAATACCGACATAGGAATTGACCGCAGCCGGATACACATAGGCAACCTCACCCTCTTTACCCAAAGGTTTAGAGGTGAAATAACTACCTATTGGTGTTTGCCAATCACTACCCTTTTCAAAGGCAGTATTTATCCCTTTGTGTGCTGAGGCGATTTCTTTGAGTAATTCCTTTTTGTTGCGTCCGGTAATGGCTAGGACGTATTTTGCTGTTTGATTCTGCTGGAATTTGACGAAGTTCTGGCTAGCGGTATGAGATAGAGACTCAGATTTTTCAATCTCTTGTTGTAGGGTATCTAAAAGATTGAATAAAGCCGAACGGTCATCAGCTGCTAATGGGAACAGGTAAAAAGGCCGTTGTTGTAAATACCTACTACTGTGATTAACTTGGTCTGGTTCATCCGACAAGATGACATGGGCGCAAGTCCCATCACAACCGATACCATTGATAGCGGCGATTCTATGGGTACTATCTTTATGGAGGAACCAAGGTCTAGATTCCGTTGCTACAAAGAAAGGACTACCTTGCCAAACCTCCGGAGTTTTCACCCCAGACCAGTTGGGAGTAGCGGGAATATAGTTGTGATAGAGACACAAAGCTGTCTTAATTAAGCTAGCAATTCCCGATGCTACATAGGTGTGTCCGATATTGGCCTTCACACTACCAATGGCACAATGTAGACCATCACCTACAGAGGGATAAGCTTGAAGCATCCCCGCAATTTCCGCCTCATCTTCCGCTGGGAAACCACTAGCAACCACTTCTACATAGTTAACCTCTGATGGCTGAATTCCCGCCATTTGGAAAGCCGATTGACAGACTTGGTTAATGGTATCCGCATCTACAGCAGTAGAAGCAGCTTGACCGATACTAACAGCATCAATCACCGCATAAATGCGATCGCCATTTTGTTTCGCCGTATCATAACGCTTGAGAACAACTGCGCCTGCACCTTCGCCCACTGTCCAACCGTTAGCATTTTGGTCGTAGCTTAAGGTATTAGCGCCAGTATTTACCGTTCCCCATTGGCTACGCAGTAAGACATTTTCAATCCCGCCAGCCAAATCCACAGCACCAACCACAACTGCGTCTACTTCCTCATTTATCAGTAGCATTTGTGCTACTTCCAAAGCTTTGAAAGCAGAGGTTTCTACCGCCGTCATCGTAAAAGATGGCCCGGTAAAATTCCACAGTGAAGAAATCCGACTCGCCATAATATTGGCGATGTAACTCAGATATTCTCCAATCTCTACTTGATGGTGAACGCTGTCTTTAACTATTGTTTCTAACTGAGCAATTTTATCTGGTGGTAAAGCAATTTCCGCAGCATTCAAACCGTCTTTTATCTGCCACGATAAATTCCAGCGTTGTTGCAGTTGATGTACAGATAAATCTGCTTCAGCCGCAATCACAACTGCAACATTTGCCCCTTCTTGAATCCCTGCATCTTTCAACGCCCCATCTGCGACTGTTAACAGTAACAGTTGTTGAGGATTGAGTTGTTCTACTTCGTTGGGAGGGATTTTGTAAGCTAAAGTATCGATGGCAAAATCTTGGATATATCCGCCTACTGGTGCTTTACCATCGGGTAAACCGTATTCTTTGAGTAAATCTGCTTTCTCGTCGATGCCATACCATCTTTGAGAAGGTAGGGGAACAAAATGCTGTTTGCCGTCATAAATACTACGTTCAAAAGCATCTAAATCTTGACATTCACCAAAAAAGGCATCCATGCCCACAATAGCAATTTTGCCTGATTGTATTTCTTGTTCAAACATTGTTTATTTACAGTAAATAACAAAGAATAAAGGATGAAGTATTTTAAAGAGATTGATTTCTCTGCCCTATAAATCTCAGACAATAGATGTAAAATCCCTCTATAGTCCTCTTTCCTTTGTGACCTTCGTGCCTTCGTGGTTTATTTTATAAATTCATAACGAACCGCAAAGACGCGAAGTACACGAAGAAAGGAAAGAAAGAAGAAAATCTAAACTTCTTACATTGGCGGTTAAATCTTCTTACACTTCATCCTGCTTTTCCAAAATCAAATGTGAATTGGTTCCGCCAAAACCAAAAGCACTTAAAGCCGCACGTTTCACAGAAGAATTATTAGGCCATTTCGTCGCCGTTCTCACAATATTGTTGCTAGAAATGACACTATTTTCCGTCCCCATCGGTTCATTAACATTAATCGTGGCTGGAATTACACCCGCATTCATGCTATGAATAGTCTTTGCCAAACCAACCATACCAGCCGCTACTAATAAATGACCGACATTCGATTTTGCAGAACCGATTAAAGGCGATGCTTGATGTTCGCCAAAGAAGGTTTCTACAGAGTTAAATTCTGTGGTATCTCCTAATAATGTGCCTGTCGCATGACATTCTATGTAATCAATGTCTTTCGGGCTGATTTGTGCTTCTTGATATGCCCGTTCAAAAGCGAGAATTTGTCCTCTTGAATTGGGACTTAATAAATGCTTACCTTTACCATCATTAGAAAGTCCATTACCCGCAATTGTGGCCAGAATTTTATCACCATCTCTCACAGCATCGTTGTAGCGTTTCAGCATTACCATCCCAATCCCATCGGATGTAATTAAGCCGCGAGAAGACTTATCTAAAGGACGGCTAATACCATTTTCGGGATAACCTTGAATACCCGAAAATAGCATTCGTAAAAATAGTGGATCGACACAACTCATCGCCCCTGCTAACATGACATCAGCTTTGCGCGATCGCAAATAGTAAGAGGCTAGCTTAATGGCATAAAATGAGGACGAGCAAGCCGCGTCTATACAAAAGTGATTACCGGATAAAGCAAATGCTTGGGAGACAAGGGCGGCAGGAAAGCCGGTTATCATCGCATTATATGGGGAAGCCTTGGTTTTTGTTGGTAACGCAGCCAACCGGAAATTTTCATCTTGTACAAGTTCTGCGATCGCAGGGTTAATTGTTTGCTGGTAAATTGGTGCAAACAATTGATTAGACTTTTTGGTGGGTAAGGATAAAGTCCCTAGAATTACCCCACATTTTGAGAGAACTTGACGATTTCCCCAATAGCCGCTGTGCTGAATCGCTTGTTTAGCTGCATACAGCGACCATTTCATGGAATCATCCAAACTTTCTACCAACTCCGCAGGTAAATTGTATTCGCTGGGGTCAAATGGGAAATTGCGAATAAATCCACCTTGGAGAAAATAAATTTTTTCCGGTTTTCCTTTAATTGGATCGTAAAATATTGTGGGATCTACACCCAAATCTGCAACAGTAGTAGCTGAAGTTGCATCTTTCTCATTTGTCAGGTTTTGCCAAAACTGCTCAGGATTGTTGGCATCAGGAAAGAGGCAAGATAACCCGATAATCGCTATTTTCTCCACTGCTGATATCCTCATTGGGGTATTAAACAAAAGGGGGATATGCTCGCTTTTTTAAATATTCTCCCCTTGACTTTATGGGCGGTTTGTTAAAAAAATAACTTTCACAAATCAAATAGGAAAGCTAGATAACAACCGCATAAATTGGATTCCCCGAGATGGTAAGATTTACGCCGTTAAACAAACTAAATCAAATGGCAGTTATAGCATTTCAGAATTGATTATAATACATCTAAATTTGTATTTCATCAATAAAGAAATGCTATAAATATCACGAATTCATTACTTAGCTTGCAGCAAACTCATTGGCGCAACCACAGCCTTTGCTCCCAGGATGCGTGAGTATAATTTACCTGCGCGATCGTGCAGAATAAAATCGGCAGTTAACCCAGTAGCTTTTTTCTCCTTAATATCACAAGAAACATAAAATATTTCATCAACTGGTATTGCTCGATACTGTTCAGAAGTTGTTAACTGTCCAGGTAAGCAAACTTCATTATGATAATGACTCAACCACACCCATAAAGGTTGGGTACTCAAGTCAGTTGCATAAGGATTGTGCCAGTGAATCGGAAATTGTCCTTGTTGTTGGGGAGTGATTTGCGCCCAATAGCATTCTGTAGTAATTTTCTCGGGGCTAATATTTAAAACCCTTTGTATTTGTTGAAAACATGGGCCATGAAATAATGTCGATGGGCCATTTTGATATAAATCTTTACCCCTAGCGGTAATAATGCCATCTTCTGTCAAATTCACTGCATCATATATAGGTGCATCAGGTAATTCTCGCACCAGTTTAATAGTAGAAGTGAAATGATAGTGAGTTTTACCAGCAGGAGTTTTGCTGAAGATAGTTGTTTGGAATTCGATAAACTCGCCGTCAGATTTGGCAATTTCTTTGAGTTGCAAAATATGTTCGCTGGCTACGGAGTCATTAAAGGTAATTCCCTTTAAAACTTTAAAATCTTTGCAACTGAAATATCTATAACCTGGGTAAGCTTCTTCACAGCCATTAATCATCCATGACATTGCACAGGTAGCGGGAACAACTGGATAACCAGCAATCACATGATCCATTAAAAATGGATTGGCTGCAACTGTGATGCGACGACGAATAAAATGAGTTTTCAGTTCAGAATCTAAAGGTGCAGGTGGGGGAATGAGGGGACTACCAATTACCAGTTGAGTAGTGTCGTTATGCTTAGGGTTGAGTTCTTTAACTAACATTTTGGTTCCCACTTCCACAGGGATAATATCAATTCCCCGTTCTGCAAAGGCTTTTTTGAGTTCTGGCGTAACCATTCCGCTATCCCAACCACCCCAGTTAATCGCCACGACGTGACAGTTGGGGTAATACTGCTTCATTACGTGGGCGGATTTGTTGAGGATTTCGTTAGCGATCGCATAATCGGATTGACCGATATTGCCGTAAAATCCAGTGACGGAGGAGAACAACACTAAATGCTGGAGTTGTTCGGCGCTAACGCAATCTAACAGGTTTTCTAATCCTTGAACTTTGGCGGTATAAACCTTTTCAAAATCCTGTTCGGTTTTCTTTTCTATTAATTTATCAGCTAAATTTCCTGCACCATGTATGATGCCAGTAATTGGCCCCATGCGGTTAACTACAGCCGCCAAGTTTGCTTTTAACCCTTCGGTATCTGTAACATCAACGCTTAAATATTCGGCGGTAGCGCCTGTTTGTTGAATAGCGGAGAGGGTTTTTTTAATTTCCCGGCTGGAGTGAATTTTGTTATAGATTTTTTGTACACTCATGGGTGTAGGCTTCTCACCTTGAGCGAGAAGATTTTCCATGATGCGTTTTTTTAATGCGGGTTCTTCAAAGCAATTTTGGGCGTATTCTGGTTCGGTTTCTAATAGTTCGGAACGTCCCAGGAGGATGAATTTACAAGGTTGTTTTTTGGCAAGTTCAATTGTGCATTCGGCGGTGATACCTTTAGCGCCGCCGCTAACTAGAAAAACTGATGAGGGACGAATAGGTGTTTGTGTTGCCATGTTTCAATTTTGGATTTTTTAACCGCCGATAAACGCTGATAATTACTGATAGTCTTTACTCTTGTTTTCTCTCCTCTGCGCCTCTGCGTCTCTGCGTGAGAAAAAAGATTTTTAAACGAACCACGAAGGCGCGAAGAACACAAAGGAAGAAAAGTTTTAGAGAAAGGGAGATGAGGTGAAATTATTCCTGATCTCCCTGATTTGTTTACTTATCAGATGAAGTAATTAGGGTAACTCTTCCCTGAGCGCCGTAGCCAACTTCACTGAGATAAAGATTAGAGTCGTGCAGTTCAGCAATGATGTGCTGTGCTGATTGTTGAGCATCGAGAGCGGGACTAATATCAACTGCTCTGGTGTATACTTTAGGCCATTCCCATCTCATTGTCTTGGTTAAACCAGCTAAACCGGCTCCGATGACTCCAAAGTTGGTGTTATGCTCAAACCCGAAGGCTCCATCTAAACGAGCTACTGTGAGAAAACAACTGCGTCCGTAACGTGCGGCTTCATTGAGGGATTTTTTCAGGTGTTTCGCCATGAAGAAGACGTGTTTGACGATCGCCTTTTCTTGTTCAATGTAAGGAAGTGTCTTTGTGTGACTGACTTGGAAGACTGGGTGAATATGGATGAATGCCCCAATGCTGCCGATGTTACTTGTAATAGCAGATAATTTATCTTGCAGTAGTTGTTCGCTGAAATCTACTAGGGTGATGCGGGTAACGCCTGGGGGTAAAAGTGCTTGTTGGGGAATTACCGCTTGGGGGAAGCTGAGAACTACAACTTTCCAGCCTTGATCCACTAAGGATTGCACTACCACCGAGGTGGTGAGGGAACCATCATCGGTGACTAAGGCGATGTGTCCCTCTGGTAAGTTGAAGTCTAAGTAATCGGGTTGGGGAAGGTATTTGAGTTTGATGGGTAGACGTTGAACGTTATGCTCTACATCTATTATCGGCTCGTTGTCAAACTCAAATTCATGCTTTTTTTTTTCACCTCCAGCCAGCTTCTGGAGATAATCAACTATTTGACCGATGGTGCGGAGGTCGCCAAGTTCTTCGATATTTGGTTTGGGTAAGTCGGGGTACATTTCTTGCATCGCACCCAGGATTTCTACTCGTTTGATGGAGTCAATCCCTAAGTCGGCTTCCATGTCCATTTCCATTTCCAGCATCTCTACTGGGTAACCAGTTTTTTCACTGGTAATGTTGAGTAGGGTTTGACCGATGTCTGCGTAGTCAGCGCTGGTAGTTTCAGTTGTGGTTTCTACTTCGGGGGCGAAGGAGACTACTTCGCTGAGGGGAACTACTGGTTCCGGTGCAGCTACTACAGTTTCTACGGGGGCGACTACTGCAACTTGGGCGACTGGTTCAGGTGCAGTGACTACGGTTGCAACTGGGGCGACTACTGGGGGAATCTCTGCAACTTCTGGTACGGGAGCAGCTACAGCTACGTTACCAGCAGCGTGGTTTTGCAGATATTCTACAACTTGGCCAATGGTGCGTTTTTCCGCTAATTCTTCCAAGTTGGGCTTGGGTAGGTCGGGGTATAATTCTTGCAATCCGCCTAAGATTTCTACCCGTTTGATGGAGTCGATACCTAAGTCTGCCTCCATGTCCATGTCCATCTCTAACATTTCGATGGGGTAGCCTGTCTTTTCACTGGTGATGGTTAACAGGTTATTACCCAACTCAGATAAATCGACGGTGCTGGATGCGGGTGCGGGTGCTGCTACAGGTGCGGGTTCGGGAATGAACGCAACTGTTTCTGCTACAGGTGCGGGAATCTCAACTACAGGCTGAGGAGGAATTTCCACAACTGGAGGCGCAGGAATTTCTGCTACAGGCTCAGGCTGAGGTTCAACAATTTTGGGAGCGGAGCCATTTTTGGCTACAGGCTCGACTTTTGCCTCAACTACAGGTGCAGTAAAAGTTTCAACAATTTTGGCGGTTGGTGGAACGGGTGCTTCGGTAACAGCTTCGCTAACGAAGGGTAATGTTACTTGAGGTAGGGTGATTTCTTCACCAGCAACCAGGTGAGAATACTCTTGCTGAATTAGTTGGAAAAAGTTTTTGGTATATGCAATTTGCTCTTGGAGATATTGCTCATGGATGCGTAGAGTGTCACCCTGTTGGGAATGAAACTGCATCATGCTACGCTCTAAGCTTTCCATGACAACTTGCTTGAGCTTGGCGGTTTCCCCAGAAGTTTTAGCTTCCGCGAGTAAAGCGTTTTGTTGTTGCATCAGTTGGAAAAATGTTTTGGCATATTCCATCTGATGATTAAGATATTGTTCGTGAACTTGTAAATTTTCGCTTTGATTGTTCTGAAATTGAGCCAGGAGATATTCTAAACTTTCGAGAACTCTTTGATAATTTACAGGTTTTTCAGGTGTTTGCATCTTTGATTCCTGGGCGGGAGTTTGTAAAAGGGTCGCAGGATTCATTTGAGGCTTGGGTTGTGGAGCATAAGCAGCGCCATTCATGACTGGGGTAGGGGCAGTTTTCTTATGTCCGTTAGTGTGAATGGGTGTAGGACTTACAGGTTCTATGTTCACAGGTGCAGGTGCGGGTGCAGAGATTGCGGGGGTGATGGTAACTTCAGATACAGGTGCAGATACTGCGGGAGTAACGGTAACTTCAGATACAGGTGCAGATACTGCGGGAGTAACGGTAACTTCAGATGCGGGTGCAGCTAGCTTGACTTTATGCCCGTTTTGTAAAGCTTGCGGGAAGGCGTTTTTGGTTTTTTCCGACACAAAATTAATGCCGTTTAACTTCACCGTTAACGCTTTTTTCTTCTCGTTTTCGGGTGCAGGGAGTACAGGAGGTAGTTGATAAGGATCGAGATTTTGCAAATTCATCCCCACTACACGCAACTGTACAGCAGCTTCACGCAAAGAGCGATCGCTGTTCTTTTGGGTGCTGGGGTTTAAGGAAATGGTCAGGTGTGGGCGATCGCCTAAAATATCTTTGACTAAGTTGCTGAGTATTCTGCGGGGGCCAAATTCTACAAAGCAGTAACCACCAGCAGCGTAGATATTCTCAATCTCTTGCTTAAACAGCACCGAGTTGGAAAGGTGACTTTCCAGAACTTTTTGAATTGCAGGTGCTTCTTGGGGGTACTTTTGTCCAGTAACGTTGCTGAAAACTGGGAGTTGAGGAATTTGGAACTTGACAGACTTAGTTGCGATCGCAAAGGATTTCTGAGCAAAAGCAATCAATGGGGTGTGGAAGGCTGCGGATACAGGTAGTAATACAGCCGCACAACCTTTGTCATGCAATACTTGGCGAACTTTGGCGATTTCGGCGGTGGGGCCAGCTAACACCACTTGGGTAGGAGAATTGATATTAGCAATTAACACCTGAGGGTAATGTCTAACAATCGCTTCTACCTTGGCAATGTCTTCTTTGACTGCCAACATACTACCGCGATCGTGGTCTGGGTCTTCAGGAGCCGCCATTGCTTGACCGCGTGCTTTTACCAGGAACAAGTAATCTTCTTCGCTTAATACACCCGCAGCCCATAAAGCTGTCAGTTCGCCAAAGCTGTGTCCTGCAACGAAATCGGATTTGAAACCAGCTTGTTGCAGAATTTTATACAGCCCAGCACTCAATACCCCAATTGCGGGTTGAGCATATTCTGTGCGCTGTAAGGCGGCTACTTGAGCATTCTTTTCTGATTCTTCAAATGCTGGGTTGGGGAAGACAATTTCCGACAATGAGCGCAAATTATCTTTCAGCAACAAACTGTCCATCTTGCTGTAAAGACGGCGCATTTGGGGGAAGTTCATCACCAATTCCCGGCCCATCTCTAAATATTGAGAACCTTGACCAGAGAACAGCGCCACAACTTTACCAGCCAAATTCATTCCCGAAGAACGGAAATAAATACCTTGGGGATGCTCCCAAGAAATAGCTGCGCCTTTGTGCTTCAGCCAATCCAAACTAATTTGCAATAACTTGCAAGCTTCTTGCAGATTCTCAGCTACAAAGCCAACTCTCGCAGATGTTTGGGGAATTTCTTGCGCTGTAGAATCTTGCATCAACTGAGCATAATGTCTTTCGCCGTCCTTAGACTGCAAATTCGCCAAGGTTTCTTCGCACTTGGAAATTAGTTGAGCAGAAGTCCCAGCAAACAGCAGAATTTCCGCAGGTGCATTATGTAAGCGGTAAGGCTTTTCTTGTTCAGCTTCGTATTCTTCTAAAACTACGTGGTAATTTGTGCCGCCAAAACCAAAGGAACTCACACCAGCACGTCTTGGCGCGTCACCTTCGGCGCGAATCCAAGGTCTGGTTTCGGTATTCAAATAAAATGAGGAATTTTTAATGTTGAGTTTGGGGTTTGGCTCAGTAATGTTAATGGTTGGTGGCAATATCTTGTGATGTAATGCCAAAGCAGTTTTAATTAAACTTGCTGCACCTGCTGCTGCTTTTGTATGTCCAATTTGGGACTTCACACTACCCAGCGCAATGTGCTGCTTCTTGGAATCATGTTCGGCAAAGAAATCGCGCAAAGAACCGAATTCTGTGGGGTCGCCAGCCATTGTCCCTGTGCCGTGCGCTTCCATTAAGCCAACAGTAGCGGGAGAGAAGCCAGCATCTTCGTAAGCACGTTCTAAGGCTTTAACTTGACCTTCTTTGCGGGGAGCATAAATACTCTTATAGCGCCCATCGCTAGAAGTACCAATACCTTTGATCACTGCATAGATTTTATCGTTGTCCCGTTCCGCATCTTCTAAACGCTTGAGGACAATCATCCCGATACCTTCACCCAGCATCATCCCATCGGATTTAGCATCGAAAGGTTTGACATTCTCGCTAGGAGAAACAGCCGGGGTTTTGCTGAAGGAGATGTATGCCATGATGGTGTTGTCGGTATCTACACCACCAGTCAGCATCATGTCGCTGCGATACTCCACTAGTTCGCTAATCGCCATTTTCAAAGCGCCGAAGGAACTAGCACAAGCTGCGTCAACTACACAGTTCATCCCGCCAAAATTCAGACGGTTGGCGATTCTCCCAGCGACAACGTTAGCTAACATCCCAGGGAATGCATTCTCATCCCACTTGACGTAAGCGCTTTTGATTTTTTCGATAATTTGGGCGGTATCTTCATCAGATAAACCACTGCTTTTCAGCGCCTTTTCCCAAACTGGATATTCTAACCTGGCGGAAAGTGGCATACCTAATTGCTTCGCCATCGCCACGCCGAGAATTACCCCTACCATTTCGCGGTTATAATCACGCGCTTCACCGTAGCCAGCATCTTCCATTGCTTCCTTCGCAACCACTAAACTTAATAGTTGCGATACGTCGGTAACTTCTAAAATGCTGGGGGGAATACCGAATTCCATTGGGTTAAAATCAACCTCAGGAATAAACCCGCCGCGTTTGCAATAGGTTTTATCTTCAGGTGTTCTGGGATTTGGATCGTAGTAATCTTTAACGCTCCAGTGAGTTTCAGGAACATCTGTAATACAGTCGGCTTTGCTAATAATATTGCGCCAATATTCCCGTAAATTCCGTGACTTAGGAAATAAAGATGCCATCCCAATAATGGCTATAGGATTTTGTTGTAATTGTCTGTTAATCTTGTTAATGGAAATTGGCTTATCCGACTTCACTTTTTTCTCCTCTATAAACTTAACCAAAGTCTTTTCACAACTGTTAATCTGGGCTTCTAAATCAGCCAAGGCAGCATCAATGGAATTAGCAGACATAGGACATAACGAATCTGAAGGACTTTGAATTGCAAAGCCACAGAAATTTCTGTTGCTGTACAATAATGAAAGCTATCTGTTTGACGAGCAGCTAGCTATCCTATCTGCAAAAGCTAAATGCTTTTTTTGGAATTAACACCACACACAATAAGTAAAGGATGAAGGATAAAGGCTAAAGGCTAAAGGGTGAATCTCATACTATTCGGTTAAGTGTTTTGAACCCGAAATTAGTTTTGGTAAAAGGTTAAAGGTTAAGGGTTAAAGGTTGATTTTTTCCCTTTTCCCATTTCCCGTTTTCCCCTTAACCGACAAGTATTGAGGGTGAATCATATTTCACACTTCAACCTACACACTTGATCAAGCAGTGATTTTGAAAATCCTAGACAACGCCCGACTCTTGATATTGTGGTAGCAAGTCAATGACGTTGTTGAAGTTACTAAAATAGTCTTGAAGCGCTGTAGCAGCTTGACCTGTGAATTCTAGCCATTCGTAATGATAGATATTTTGGGCAACTGCATCCCACTGAAGCAAGGGAAACTTAGGAGTAGCTATTAGGACAGAAACGCTCTTTTCTCCCAAACTAGTTTGACTATCTAAGTTGATTGCAGCCACATAGCTGGTGTTAATGACAACGTTCTGTATCTTGATAAATGTCATAGCCAGTTTCAGCTTCCAGGATAATGTATTTTATGCAATTCGCCCGATAGAAGTTGACAAGTTCGTTACAGAAAAAACCTCAATTTCACTCCGAATAGATGCAGTAATTTAAACATTAATCGAGCCTTCGTTAAGGTGGTAACAATGCCGCTGGCTTTAGTTATTTCTTTCATACTCCCAAGAAAATAACTGATTTACCTGCCGCTTTGAAAGACTTGAATTAATACAAACACTAGCACAATTTGCATCGCACGAAGCATCGGTTTAAAGGAATTTAAGAAAAAAAATTGAGTGTTGCTGACAAAAAGATTTGATTAAGGCTAAAGCACGAGTGTCAGCTTTAGCCTTGTTGATCAACTTCATATTTACTTGCTGATTGGCTAGATATTGATTAAATAACAATTACAATAATCACCGTAATAAATAAGTTAGATAGAGTACGTTGTTATTGGTACAAAGTTTATATGAAGCCTTAACCGTATTTTTTTCAACATAACATCATATTTACCCAAAATTTTTTGATGTTTTATCAAGATAATTCAACTTAAACAAATAATAAGTGTTTTGTAACGCAAAGCTTAGTTTTGATAAAAGTGCATAATAAACATATTGGGGGTTGGGGAATAGGTAATGGGGACTGGTAATTGGTAATTGGTAATTGGTAATTGGTAATAACTATTTTTGAATTTCTTTAACTATTTGACGTGAGAAATACAATTTTAGAATTGAGTTTATGGGTGAAAGCCAGAAGGTTGATACGGAGAGTTGATAAATTATCCATTTTGTGGGGTGGGCATCTTGCCCGCCCTAAATTTTGGACGGGCAAGATGCCCATCCTACAAGAGTTAGATGAAATTTAATATGCAAATTAGATGTGTTGTAGCTTAATGTAGAGCTTTGATTGGGTTGAATGATTCAGGGACAACTTATACAGCGGTTTTTGCGTGCATGGCATATACTACTTTATGATTATTCTCAACAGAATTCTCTTGAAAATCAGTAATGAACAGCATCTTTACCCCTGAAGAAATTACTGCCCTCTCTGCGGAAATTGACCGCCAGTTAATAGAACTGCGCTCTGCTCCAGATTCAGCGCAAAAACAAGGAGAGGATAAAATATCAGATGAAAAGTTGCTGGTAAAACAAACCGCAGCAATTACACAAGTTACACAAGAAAATTCTCGGAGTTTTTTGCAGAAATTTGGACGCGCTGCTAAAAGTGATTTATGCGAAGAAGGGGGAATGCTGAATAAGCAGTGGCAGAAATGGGGGGATTTGGATAATAAGGATGCTGTGGAACGCTTGGGTGGGGTGTTGGTAGGGATGGGTTTTTCGGGGGATGTGTTATCTCCTTTAGTTGTGGCGGTAACGGTGATTATTATTCACATTGGGTTGAAGGCTTTTTGTGAAGATTATTCTGCGGAAGTGGATAATAAATGAATTTGGCATCACGCAGAGGCGCGGAGGCGCAGAGAGTAAGATTACTCGAAGTAAAAAATGCCCAATTGTCATTGCGAATGCAGCGAAGCGGAATGAAGCAATCGCATAGACTCGCTCGTAGTTGCAAGATTTTGCGATTGCTTCGCTACACTCCGTTTCGCTCGCAATGACAGTCTAGTAGGGTGTGTTATGCCGTAGGCTAACGCACCTGATACCAATTTGAAAAAAAATGCGACAGCTGGTAGGGGCAAGGCATTGCCTTGCCCTCTTGCCTTTAGAATAATTGATGTGTGGCAAACATTATAGGGGTTATCGGTTGAGTCCATACAGTCTTAAGGGCACGGCAGTGCCGATGCCCCTACAGGCGACGATATAATTTTGTTTTGCATCTAACACCACAAGCGCTATTTTTGACTTGGTATTAGATTCTTGGCGGTGCGTTGCGCTGCGCGACAACACACCCTACTGCAAATTACGAATTACGTAGCGCTTTGCGCTTCCCGTAGGGTATTACGAATTACGAATTATTTAATAACGCTTCAAGGGATTGAGGGTCAGCGATACCCCGCAGGATAGCGGAGATAATCATAGAATTTTCCAAATTTAACGGCTCGCACAGTATATTCTCATCTCGCTCGCCGGCTAAGATGCGACGAATGGCAGCAACGAAATTTGGCAAATCTTCTGCACGATTCTCCATCTCAATTTCTAGCTGTTCCCTGATTTCTGCATCATCCACAGCAGCTACTACCTGTGCAATCAACTGCCCATATTGCCGCAACTCATACTGTGTCCCTGCAAACGCTGCTTTTGCTTGCCTTGCTTGGCGACGATATTCTTTAGCTTGGGTGCTGTCGCCCTGCTTGTCGGCAATATCTGCCAAGATGTCATAGATTATCCATATCTCAGCCGCACCTGGGTCTAAGGTTTTGCGGATGGCTAATGCTTCTTCTGCCAATTGTCGGGCTTCGCTGAGGCGGTGGGGTTGGTTTTCTAGTAGGTTAGCGAGGTTATTTAATACTAGAGATGCATTTGCTTGATTTTCTAATTTTTGATATTGCTTCAAAGCCTTGCGATACCAAGCCTCTGCCTCCCCCGGTTTGCCAACAGATAAATTAAGGTTGCCTAATTGACCCCAAGTACTTGCTGCATCTGCCAGATTTCCTTGAGATTCATTAATCCGTGCTGCTTCTCGGTAAGCATTTTCCGCAGCGTCCCATTGCTTGTCTTCTTCGTACACTATACCCAGTTGATGCCAAGCTGCGGCTTCTGATGCTGGTTCGTTGAGTTGCTGGAAAGTAGTCAGTGCTTCAAGGTAACGCTGTTCTGCTTCTGGGAGGTTGCCTTGCCGCCTAGCTAGAATGCCGAGTTGAAAATTTGATGCCGCAGCCCCACTAAGGTCGCTAATTTCTTTATAAATAGCTAATCCTGCTTCATAAGCAATGCGTGCCTCACCATAATTCCCCATCTTACTCAGCGCATCTGCCAAGCCAGTCTGCAACGTTCCCATCAGATTCTTTACATCATTAGACTGTTCCAACTGCTGCGCCACTGCTAACCCCTGACGGTAAATTTCTGCTGCTTGTGCTGTTTGTCTTTGTTTCTCTAAGCACCGCCCCAGCCTACCCAAAGTAACACAGCGGTTATAACTTGGTTGCTCGCCCAACTCTGCCAGTATCTCACTAAACACCTGCGCTGCTTGTTGATGGCGACCAGCATTGTATAATTGCTCGCCTGAAATAGTACGGCTGAGATACCATGTGTCGGAACCTACTTCCCCAGTCAACTGAGCAATCCTTTGATTTAGTCTAGTGCGATCGCGGTTAAGTCCAAAGTAGCCAAGAAACAAGTTTACATTGTCAACAAACTCTACTGCCCATTCTGCACCTGCATTCAACGCACCATCAACTGCATAAAGTAAATTCGGTAATTCCCGTTCGGCAATGGTACGAACTCCATGAGGGTTTTTGCTATCTTCAGTATACAAATAGTAAGAAAGTAGATAATAACAATGTTGATAACGGGCAAGCAGTTGTGTCTGTGCTTCTGGGGATAAGCGCGGCCACAAGGCAGGGGCTAAGGTGGGGTGAAATTTGAGAAAAGGCCCATCAACTTGAATTAAACCAGTGCCTTCTAATGCTGGGCGCAAAGTTTGCCACTGTGACTCAGAAATTTCTGTAATTTCCAGCAAGTAACCTTCTAACGCCCCGCCCTGAAACACGCCTAAACGAGGCAACAACTGCATTGCTTCAGCATCCAACCGTTCTAAAGATAAATTCAAAGATGCCAATAGGGGATTATCTGGTGTTTGGGCAATCAAAGCTTCTAAGCGTTGTCCCAACTCTGCTGGACGGCGACTTTCCAACTGTTTCGCTAACAAACCAATGGAGAGGGGATGAAAATCCACCAGTTTAAATAATTCCAACAACACCTCGCGTTTAGGTGGGTCAAATTTGGGTGCTAGCGTCAGTTTAATTAAACTCTGGAAATACGCTAGGGCATCTTCTTGTCCCAAACCTCGCAAAGGTAAGGAGATATGTTTGCGACTGCCTTGTGTGGGATAATCGGGATGGTGAAAATCTGGGGTGCGAGTGGTGAGTAATACCCGACATTCCCCCACCTCAGACCACTGTTTTGCTACGGTTAACAGTTCCCGTAGGGTTTCTGCTGGCAAGGTTTCTAAGTTATCTAAAATCAGCAGAGTGGCTTGCTTACGCAACGCCTGAGTTGCCGCCGCCCCATCAATTAAACTCTCGTCTAACACTGTCGCCAGGGTGCTAACTGCCCAGCCTACAGCATCCACACCACCAAAGGCAGCATAATCAACAAAACAAACTTTCTCAAACATCCCCGTGCGGTGTAACCAGCGTCCTGCTTCCTGGACAAGATAGGTTTTTCCCTGTCCACCAAAACCCGATACTGTGAGGCGGCGCGTTCCCTGCACAAACCAGCGTTCTATCTGCCACAATTCCCGGCTACGACCGAAGAATCCAGCTTCTTGTAAATCCGGCAAGTTTCCCCATTTTGGTGTCTCGCCGCTTTCTTGGTTGTTCAAGTCTTGCTGCAATAACGGCGTATCGCCAGCTGCTTGATACAAGGCAGGTAAAAACCAATCTTGCAATTTTAACTGCACCCGGTTCTCACCCCGTTGCCGTTCTCCCCGTTGTTGGTTGAGATACAAGTCTCGCCGCGCATTATCTAATGCTTCACCCATACCAGCACCAGATACTAAACCCTGATAAAACTTGGCAAACAGTTGATTGGTAGTTGTCACTAATACCGAATAAGTCATTGCCAAGACAGTGGGAATACCTGCATGGGTTAACCTAGCGGCTACACTACCCATTGCATCTTCTCCATCTTCGCCACCCATCGCCGCCGACTGACAGGCAGACAAAACAATTAACCCCACTTTTTGCCGATTCAGCATATCACCCAAGGTTTCGGCAGTAATCAGGGCTTTTTTCCCTTCTTTATCCTCAAATAACAAGTAACCTATATTGCCGCCGTTCTCATTTCCGCCTTTAGTTAGTCCCACGGGGTCGCTATGTTTAGCCTGTTCTTGGAAACGCCCATCTAAATCAAATACGCCATGACCGTCAAAATGCACAATATCAACAGGGGGTTGGCGCGAGTCTTCTAACCGCGCTACTAAATTATCCAAGGTTGCTGGACGCAAGAATTCTACCTCAACTCGTCCGGCTGCTGCTTGTTGAATGGCATTCAAAACTGCCATTGCTTCACCACGGGGGTCAATAAATCCCGCATCACTGGGACGACTGATAACAAACAATAACCGCAAACGATCCTTGACTTGCACTTTAAACGGTCTGCGTCCACCCCCTGCACCAGCCAAGCGGCGACGAATCGAAATGCGGGGATTTTCGTGAAACAAATAAGTACCTTCTGGGTCGCATAACAATTCCCAAGGCAGCGATAAAATTGCTGGATGACTGGCGCTGATTGTTAATAAGCGTCCTGGTTGATTTTCATCTTGAAAATAATTAAACAGCCGTTGAGCAGCCCGATTTTGAAAAACTGCATTAAATAAATCTTCGCCCCATTGCCGGAATTTTTTTGCTATCCCTTCCGCCCGTTTATCGTCTACATCCGTGGTGTAATGTGCTGCATAAGTTTCTAAGTACCAGCGAATCTCTTCTCTGTCTGCTGCACTCAACGGTGAGGCAAAATCCAGCCGCTCAGTTTCTTGCCCATCAAATGTTACAATGACTTGATGATTCTCTGGGAAGCGGAGATTTAATTCCATAGTCGGCTGTGTGGGCGTGGCAGGTTATTTGAGATAATACAAACTTTTTAGCCTAAATTCCGTAAAAATGCTAGGCGATCGCGTTTCGTTATATTCTAGAGGGCATGGCAGTAGCCAGTGGGGTTAATTGAACGTGAAAAGCGCTTGGTTGGAAGGTTTTGCCCTCACCCCCAGCCCCTCTCCCTCAGGGAGAGGGGGGCAAGAGATTTAGTTCCCCTTCTCCCTGGGGGAGAAGGGGTTAGGGGATGAGGGCGCGAGGTATTTGTACAACGCCCGCCAATAACAGAAGCCACTATCGTTAAGTCAGTAGTGGCTATTCTCAACTCAATAGTGGCTTTGCTCAACTCAATAGCGGCTATTCTCAACTCAGTAGTGGCTATTCTCAACTCAGTAGTGGCTATTCTCAACTCAATAGTGGCTATTCTCAACTCAATAGTGGCTTTGCTCAACTCAGTAGTGGCTTTGCTTAACTCAATAGTGGCTTTGCTCAACTCAATAGTGGCTATTCTCAACTCAATAGTGGCTATCCTCAACTCAATAGCGGCTATCCTCAACTCAATAGCGGCTTTCCTAATATTTCCTACCTCTTGTTTTTGCCTCTTGCCTTTTTAAGATGAGTAATTATACCAATTTGACAAAAGAATGCGACAGATTGTAGGGGCAAGGCAATGCCTTGCCCTCTTATATTGATGTGTCGCAAACATTATTTAAATTGGTATTAGACACCGAAATATTACTGAATATTAGCTGAAAATTGTACGTTCAAAAACTGCTATTTATGCTGAACCAGATTTCGATTTAATTGAGGCAAGCTATGTTTAGAATTATTTAAACAGGGCAAATTTATGAGCCGCAAAAAACGTAAATCCAGCGTTTTAGAAAAAGTTAAGTCAAGAGCAGATGGAATGAAATTGATCGATCCAACTCTGAAACTGGATGATGATTATAGTCTGGATAAACTGCTGGAGTCAATGGAAAATTTACGTAATAAACTTGAGGTTCATAATAATGCTCTGGCTTTAGCTGATTCTTCTTTAACTGAAGTTGAAGAGATGGAGAAAAATTTGAATAAACTTTCTCAAAAAATGCTAATGCTAATTGCTATTAAGTACGGCACAGATAGCCCCCAATATGAAACAGCAGGTGGTGTTCGAGATAGCGATCGCGTCCGCAAAATGAGGTCGAGCCGCTTAAAAAATGTTGCACAACAAGCATCAGATAATAATAGTAAAAGCGCGAGTATTAGCGCATAGAATGAGAGTTGATTTTATTATGGAATATGAACCCTCACCCCTACCCTCTCCCTCTGGGAGAGGGAGTAAAGAAAAAGAAAAAGAACAGGAACAAGAAAATCAACAAAAATATAAAAATAACTCTTATCCCCCTCTCCCTGAGGGAGAGGGGCTAGGGGTGAGGGCAGAAATTGCAGAATTAGCAGGTAGCAACCGACAAATTCCCGATGTATTATTAGAACGCGCTCGCGAATTAAGAAAACAACAAACACCAGCAGAAACAATATTGTGGGAATGTTTAAGAAATCGACGTTTATTAAATAAAAAATTCCGCAGACAACAGAATATTGATAGATATATTGTTGATTTTTATTGTCACGAAAAATTACTAATTATCGAGGTGGATGGTAGCATTCATGCAAGTCAGCAAACGGAAGACTATATTAGAGAAAACTGGTTGCTATCTCATCAATTTACTGTGATTCGCTTTAGTAATGAGCAAATATTTAATGATATTGAGTTGGTTTTGCATACAATTGCTCAAGCCCTCATCCCCTAACCCCTTCTCCCTCAGGGAGAAGGGGAACTGAGCAATGGTAGACTCTGATGACAGATGTTTTTGAAATAGCTGAAAACTGCTGCTGTCTGTGCGTCTTTTATCATCCCATTTTCTGACATCGCTTTCCTGTCCACTTCTCCCAGCGCCCAATTCCCCGGCTGATTAACTCCGGTTGCTCGTCACCAATAAAACAAATTCGCCCCATCCTTTCGCAAGCAATCAAAACTTCGCCATTCCCCATGAAAGGCGCAATTACAAAATTATTAGGACTGGTATATAAATTAATTAAGTAATTGACGATGGCTTCTACACCTTCAAGATTAATTGCTGTTTGTGGCTGGGATAGAGATTGATGAGAGAAAATCCCTACATAGATATTTCCTAACAGTAATTCGTATTGAAAAGGCATTTGATTGTGCCTATAAAATTCGTAAATTTGCCCTTGCGATCGCAATACCGCTACAACCCGCGCTTCCCCAGCCAAGTAATTATGGTTCCAAGTTGAGGAAACAGTTGCGATCGCTAATGCTGCATCGGAGGGCAGCAGGTTCATGAAATCCTGCTTGGAAGTATCGCCACAATATACCAAATGTCGCCCCAGCACCCATTCCTCGCCTGCTGTCACCTTAATAGCTGAGTTCGCTAATTTCTCGCCTGACTCTTCAGAGGGACGCGGGTTTTTCTTGAGCAGTAACTTTGCTTGTTTCTCTGCCAAAGCACTGTTGTAGGCTAAAATCTGTAAATCTTTTTGCTGATTTTGCGCCTCAGCTAGCAATTTTGCTTGTTTTTGTGCTGCTTGTATATCTCCTTGCGTCTGGGCTAATTCCAGCGCCTGTTGTGCGGCTTCTGCTAAAGCGCGTTCCTGACTACCTGCTCTAGCTATTTTTAATAAAGCCGTGGGACTTTCTGCGATCGCAGTCCCTTTAATCATCTGTTTGACATCAGGGTGAATCCCTTTTGCAATCTGCTTTCCATGCTGAAAAGTGCGCTCAGAGTAGCCAGCTTCCTTCGCTAACTCCACAGTTCGCTTCGGAGGTAGTGAAATCATTTCACCACCTTTGAGAGTATGTTGATTATCTCCCGCCTTCGCCCGCAATCCCATACGTTCCAAAATGCGATCGCGCTCTAACCATAATTCCGAGCGTTCTAGGGGTTCTAGCTCATTGCGGATTAAATTCTCATCAATTTCTGCCAACCGCGCTTGATCTGGCCCTTGGTAAGTCACAATATTACACGCGATCGCATCTAACCCCAACAGCTTACAAGCCGTCAACCGATGCAATCCCGCAATCAAATTGAGCTTTTGATCCACCGTAATCGGATTCAACAGACCATTAGCCTTAATTGATTCCTTTAACTCATTCACCTTATCACCCTTAATTGGGCGACGATTGCAACCAACGAGAATCTGATTTATTGGCACAATAGGCATAACTACTGTTCTTCAGTGCAGCCAGTCAAAACACCAACCATAGCATTAAGATATCAATAGTCAAGGGGCATGGGTAATGAGTAATGAGTAATGAGTAATGAGTAATGAGTAATGAGTAATGGGTAATGGGTAATGGGTAATTGGAATTCCCCCCTGCTCCCTGCCCCCTGCCCCCTGCCCCTCTGCCTCCCCAGTCCCCAGTCCCCAATCCCCAGTCCCCAGTCCCCAATCCCCAATTTCCCAGACTGTCTAATGGTACACAAATGAATTAACAGTAATTGATTGATAATATTAATGTGAGTTGATTAGCCTTAATATCTGAGAGCGAAATGAGGAAAATTACTTAGTATATATTAATAGTTTCCTCGTCATTTGTTCTATATATTATGGAGATTCAATAACAAAATAGACAGTGAAAACTGATTGACAAGCTAAAGTGTTTTTGCAATACTTTAACAAAGCTTTATCCTAGTTTTCTAGTCATATCAATCAGCGCTACATTATTTGGGAGATTTTTTTGTTGCTAGCGCTACTTAATTCTTAAGTTACGGGATTTGTTGACTGTAGAAGATAAAATTAAGGATGCTTAGTAGTAGCGTAATTAGCAATTAAGCTAAACCACATTTAGTTTGCATATCTATAGCCAAGTGCTGAATATAAAACCAGTTGATTTAAGGTTTTGAGGAATCAACACCATTCAGCAACAGATGCAAGAGTACAAAATTATATCGAGAGGTGTAGAGGCGGTAGTGCTCACCTGTGTCAACTTAATGTGAAACCCGCTTGGTTGCAAGGTTTCGCCCTCACCCCCAGCCCCTCTCCCTCAGGGAGAGGGGAGCAAGAGATTTAATTCCCCTTCTCCTGGGGGATAAGGGAGCAAGAGATTCAATTCCCCTTCTCCTGAGGGAGAGGGGAGCAAGCAAGAGATTCAATTCCCCTTCTCCCCCAGGGAGAAGGGGTTAGGGGATGAGGGCGAGGGATTTGTACAACACCCGCCCTAGCTTTTAGCTTAAGTTTACACCTCTGGGCAGTGCCGTACTCTGACGGGTATACTTCATTAATCCTTGTATCTTGCTAGGTTTATAGGCATTATTGGCGTTGCTTTAATTCATATTTAGTGCTTCTACAGGGAGAATATCGGCTTGTAACGAATAATCTTTCTAAGCATAAAAGCGTAAAAAAATTACCTACAACTAATCAGACTTATCTCATGTTTTACAGTCGGATAAAGGATGAAGGATGAATCTTGAGATGAGATACAAATTAGTATTTCAAAAGCTGATTTTATCTCAAATAAGATAACTAGGTTACCAATTAATTTACTTCATATCATCCTGAACTTTTAGACTGAGTTTAAACAGCATAAAGTGGGATAAGTCGAATGTAATCAAGTGAGATAGACCTTTAAATTATTCCCCCGACACAGCACAACTGGAATAAAAATATGACAGCAAACAAGGAAAATCCGTTATTCTCTAAACCTATTCATCGGTGGCAAATTGTTTTAGGAGTTTCTGTCATCTTAGCTACTGGGTTAGCATCTTTTTACGGTTTATCAACATTATTTTTTCGCTCTAATCTTTACACTCGCCCAACTAATACCCCCACAAAACCTGCGCCTGCAAAAGTTGCAATTACGGCTTTAGGACGTTTACAGCCGGAAGGCGAAATTACTTATTTGTCTGCACCTAATTCTATTAACGGTGTCCGAGTTGAAAAACTCTTGGTTAAGGAAGGAGACAAGGTACAGGCTGGACAAGTTTTAGCTTACCTGGAAGACTACAATCGCGCGACAGCTGCTTTGCAACAAGCTTTAGATAAACTGCAAGTAGCCAAAGCCCAACTAGCGCAGGTAAAATCTGGTGCGAAAACTGGAGATATTGACGCGCAAAAAGCAACGATCGCCAGCTTACAATCCCAATTAAAAGGAGATGTAGCAGCGCAAGAAGCCACAATTGCGCGTCTCCAGGCGCAGGTAGAAAATGCCAAAACCGAGAACGATCGCTATCAGCAATTGTTCAAACAAGGTGCGATCGCAGCTTCCGTAGGCGATAGCAAAGCACTGCAACTCAAAACTGCACAACAGCAGCTTGAAGAAGCCAAAGCTACCAAGAAACGGACTCAAGACACCCTACAAAGCCAAATTAAACAAGCACAATCCCAACTTAGCAGTGTCAAAGAAGTACGTCCTGTAGATGTGGAAGTAGCACAAACCCAAGTTAGAAGTGCTACAACGGCTGTTAAACAGGCAAAAGCCGACCTTGATTTAACCTACATTAAATCTCCTATTGATGGCACAATTTTAAAAATTCATGCCAGAACCGGCGAAGTAATTGCTACATCAGGCTTTGCTGAGATAGGTAACATATCTCAAATGTACGTAGTTGCAGAAGTCTACCAAACCGATATTCAAAAAGTCCGTAAAGGTCAAAAAGTGACCATTACCAGCCCAGCTATTGTAGGAAAATTGCAAGGAACCGTAGAAAATGTAGGTTGGCAAGTTGAGAAGCAAAGTATCTTCAGCCTCAACCCCAGTTCCGACACCGATCGCAAAATTATCGAGGTCAAAATCTGCATAGACGATCCAAAAGAGAGTGCCAAGGTATCACGCCTCACTAACTTACAAGTGGATGTAGCGATTCATATTTAGTCATTGGCATGGGGAATTGGGCATAGGGCATGGGGCATTGGGCATCGTTAACTACTCAAAAAAACCCCCAATTACCAATTACCCATTACCAAACCCCAAATGACCAATGACAAATGACCAATGACAAATGACAAAAATTCATGAATTTTAAGATTCCTTTAGCATGGCTACAATTAGTCCAGCAAAAAGTTCGTTTTCTGGTAGCTGTAGCGGGGATTGCTTTTATTGTACTGCTGATGTTTATTCAGCTAGGTTTCCAAGATGCACTTTATTCTAGTGCTACTGCAGTACATCAAAGCTTGAAAGGAGATTTGTTTGTAGTTAGTTCTCAATACAAATCTTTGACCTCCAATCAAAGCTTTTCTCGGACTCGTTTATATCAAGCTTTGGGGTTTGATGGCGTTGAGTCTGTTAGCCCCATGTATGTACAATTTGCCAAGTTGAAAAACCCGGTAAATAATGAGAAATATTCAATTTATGTTATTGGGTTTGATCCAGGCAGATCTGTTTTAAATATCCCAGAGGTTGAAGAGAATTTAGACAAGCTCAAAATTACGGACATGATGCTGTTTGACAGAGATTCACGTTCCGAATTTGGGCCAATTCCAGAAAGATTTGATCAAGGACAAACAGAACAAACTGTTGAAATCTTTCCCTTTAACTCTTTAATTGGTTATCGCGTTAGAGTTGCAGGCTTATTCAGTTTGGGGCCTTCCTTTGGGGTAGATGGTAACTTAATTGTTAGCGATTCAACTTTTCTCAGAATCAATCCCAACACCCGCCCCGCAGAAATGATTGATGTGGGTGTAATTACCTTAAAACCTGGTACAGACCCTAATAAGGTTCTCAAAGATTTACAAGCATCCTTACCTAATGATGTACAAGTTTTTACATACCAAGGTTTCATTGATTTCGAGAAACAATATTGGGCTGTGAGAACCCCAATCGGTTTTATTCTCAGCTTAATGCTAACAATGGCTTCTGTGGTCGGTGTAGTAATTGTTTACCAAATTCTCTACAGCAACATTGCTACACAATTTGTTGCTTACGCAACATTAAAAGCTATGGGTTATGCCAATAGATATTTATTAAATGTTGTCTTTCAACAAGCTTTGATATTGGCAGTTTTAAGTTATATACCCGGATTTATCTTTTCCGTGCTGCTATATGATTTTGCCATGAAAGCGACAAAGCTGCCTATTGTGATGACATTTAATAATGCAGCATTAGTCTTTGTCTCAGCCACATTAATGTGTTTAACTTCAGGGTCTTTAGCTATCAACAAACTGCGTTCTGCAGACCCGGCTGATATTTTCTAACTATTACTCTCGTCGGTGTCTTTGTTCCTCTGTGCTAGATACATTATTTTCTCAATACATAGACACTCATACTAATTTGTTATGAAGCTGCATAGAATTCGATCCCCCCTAGCTCCCCTTAATAAGGGGGGAACCAGAAAAAATATATCAAAGTCCCCCTTTTTAAGGGGGATTTAGGGGGATCTAGATATTTGCAACTTCACATTAAATTGGTGTCAGCTAAAACAGATATTCATTGCATAATCACCTTGTTAAGTAGTTGACCGTTGTCAGTCAACAGTTAACAGTTAACAGTCAACATCATTAGTTTTCTTTACTTCCCTTCATCAATTATCTCTGCTTTATGAACTTTGAAAATAAAACGATTCTGATTACCGGAATTGACGATTTTATTGGCTATCGTGCGGCTGAGTTAGCCATAGCCAAGGGAATGAAAGTCAAAGGACTACAAAGTTCTGGTACTCAGGATACAAAAGCAAAAAATTTAGGCGTTGAGGTGATTGTTGGTAAGATTAACGATGCCAAAACTGCTCAAAAAGCTTGTGAAGGAGTAGACATCGTTTTACATACCGCTCAACTTGCTCAAGAAGCTGGCCCTCTCAAAGATTTTCGTGAGGTAAATGTTGACGGAACCATCACAATAGCGAAAGCAGCCAAAAGCTCTGGTGTCAAGACTTTTGTGCATCTTTCGAGCGTATTGGTGTATGGGTTTAATTATAGCGATCGCGTCACTGAATCTGAACCGCTAGCTGAAGAAAGTAACCCCTACTGTCAAACCAAAATCGAAGCAGAAGTTGCATTATTACCACTCAATAACCCGCCAGATTTTGGTGTAATTGTAATTCGTGCCGGCGATGTTTACGGGCCAGGATGTATCCCTTGGGTAGCGCGTCCAGTTCATTTTATGCGCCAAAAATTATTCGCCTATGCTAGTGATGAACATGGCGTAATCAATCATGTATATGTTGATAATTTGATTGATGCTATTTTCCGATCTATCGAAAAAGAAACCTACGGCGAAATCTTCAATATCACCGACGGACAACACACTTCCTGGAAAGAGTATTTTACTCGTTTAGCTGCAATATCTGGTTCACCTGAACCCATGTCTATTGGTAAAGACGAAATCAAATTATTTTTGAAATTGCGTGCTCAAGGACAAAAGTTATTTCGTAAAAAAGCCGATATTCTCCCAGAGTCTATAGATTTTATGACTCGTCCCTATGCTTGTTCAATTGAAAAAGCCCAAAGCCTTTTAAATTATGCACCAAAAATTACTTTAGAAGAAGGCTTACAAATTACCAAAGAATGGCTAGAAAAAACAGACCTACAAAACCTCATGAAATAGTCTAACAGTGCTGAGTCCTTAACCTTCAGGACTCAGCATTCAGCACTTAGCACTACCAAAACTTATGAGTAATTCTCTGCGGCGCTTAAGTATTGGACTCCCTGTATACAACGGCGAGAAATTTATCCGTGAGTCCATAGATTGTATTCTGAATCAAACATTCCAAGATTTTGAATTAATTATTTCTGATAACGCCTCTACAGATAAAACAGAAGAAATTTGTAGAGAGTATGCTGCTAAAGATAACCGTATCCGCTATTACCGTAACCCCACAAATATTGGTTGCGCTCGAAACTTTAATCGCGCCTTTGAATTGTCTACAGGTGAATATTTTAAATGGGTAGCCTATGACGATTTACACGCACCAGATTTTCTTCAAAAATGTATAGAAATACTTGACCAAGACCCAACAGTAGTTTTGTGTCATTCCCATACATATTACATTGATGAACAGGGAAAATTTATCCAAACCTACGATATTAAATTTAAAACTGATTCATCAAAACCACAAGAACGTTTTCAAGAGTTGCTGACCAAGCATTACTGTTATCAAATATATGGTGTAATTCGCGCCGATGCTATCAGAAAATCTCCATATATTATTGGATGTGGAGCAGCAGACGCAATTTTTTTATTAAGAATTGCCTTACTTGGCCGTTTTTATGAAATTCCCGAATATCTCTTTTTTGCTCGTAGCCATCCCCAACAATCAATGAGTATGTTTTTACCAAACTACTTATTGGCTAACAGCAATAATCAAAAAGAATTACTCAGCGTGTTACCAGATTTCTATGGTTATGCTGTGTGGTTTGATACAGCAAATGCCGGAAAAATTATCTTCCCACATTGGAGAATTTTAGGGGAAGTTTTGCTGTCAATTTGGCAGTCACCTTTAAATTGGCAGGAAAAATTATCTTGCTTGCTCGGAATGCCAAAACGTTTACAAGGAACTGAATATTTATTGCTTAAAGACTTACAGCTAGCTGCTCAAACTCTATGGAAAAACCGCCAAAACTTTTATCAACGTTTCTCAGTTTTGAGCGGCGGTTAATTACTTCCCAATCATACCATTTGAGGAGACTCATACATGATGTTAAAACTATCTAAAATTACAGCCTTAGCGATCGCAACTTTCGCCAGCCTCACCTCCATTCAGCTTGTGAATGCTGCACCAGCGCAAACCCTAACTGTGGTGGTTAATGGTATCAAACACCAAAAGGGACAAATTTGTATCGGAGTTTACTCTCAAGACAAAGAGAAAGGATTTCCCTCCAATACTTCCAATGTATCGCAAGGTGTTTGCAAAAAAATTACAGGTAGCACCTTAAAACACCAATTCACAGGCTTGAAGCCTGGAAATTACGCTGTCGCCATCGTTGACGATCAAAATGGCGATCGCAAAGTCAACAAAGACTTTTTCGGTATTCCCACTGAAGGATTTGGTATTTCCAACAACCCCACAGTATCCATCCAAACTGGAACACCCAAATTCCGCGATGCTAGTTTTGCAGTCAACAAAAATACCACCGTCAACATCACAGTGAAATATTCCCTCGATCCCTAATACAGCTGGCGTAGGGTGTGTTGTCGCGTAGCGCAACGCACCACATGCGGACAAACTACCCAGCAGATCCCCGACTTCTTGAAGAAGTCGGGGATCTAAACCCCACTTAAGCAATTCACGGTGCGTTAGCCTTCGGCGTAACGCACCCTACAAAATTTGTAATTACGAATTACGTAGCGCTTTGCGCTTCCCGCAGGGTATTACGAATTACAAATTGATATGGCTTATCACCGCTTCTTGAGGAGGCTTTACAATTAATGCCAGATTTGGTCAAATTTCTGTGTAACTCGTTGTTGGGTTGGCTGGCGATTCAGGTATGTTTAACCCTGGTGTTTTTGGTGTCTCTGAATCCAAGCCAGAAGAACTTGTTACCAGATGACCAGTTACCCAAAACAGCGGTGATTCTCTGTCTACGTGGAGCAGATCCATATCTAAGACAATGTTTGCGTGCTTTACTCAAGCAGAACTACCCCAACTATGATTTAAAGGTTGTTGTCGATCATCAAGAAGACCCAGCTTGGAACATTGCTGTTGACACCATCCAAGAACTAGGCGCAGTTAACGTTGAAATTAGCGCTTTGCGAGCAATAAACAACAATTCTAGTCTCAAGTGTAGTTCCTTAGTCCAAGCAGTCTCGGAATTGGATGATTCCTATAAAGTAGTCGCTTTAGTGGATAGTCATACTGTCGTTCATCCTAATTGGCTGCGCGAATTAGTTAACCCCTTATCCCATCCCAAGGTAGGAGCAACCACAGGTAACCGTTGGTATGTACCCACAGGGAAACACTGGTGGTCTTTAGTACCTTATATAGCTAACATCTCCTTAGTTATACAGATGTATCTGTTTGGTATACCTTGGGGCGGGACTTTAGCTATTAAAACTGAAGTCATTCAGCAAACGGGACTGCTTGATAAATGGAGCCGTGCTTTAAGCGAAGACATCATGATTAGTAGTGTCTTACGCAAGCATAGGATGCGGGTAAAATTTGTACCTTCCTTATTAATGCTGAATCGGGAAGAATGCGATTTACCCACCTTAAGAAACCAGATTGAGCGTCAACTCACTTTTTCTCGGCTTTATCATCCCCAACCCTCAGCGATTTTTGGTGATACGTTTTCCAGCATCTTGCAACCGACGCTTGTCTTGATGTGTTTGCTATGGGCATTATTCACTTCACAATGGGATAATTTCGTCTTTTTGCTGGCGTGTTATAGCAGCTATACCTTTGGATTACTTTGGCTCATGCTGATTTTAGAGCATGGAGTACAGCAAATAATTCGCGATCGCCATCAAAAACCAACACCAATTTCATTTCCCACTATCATTAAACTTCTCATCGGCATCCCCCTAACTCAATGGCTTTATGGGTTAGGAATGTTGTCTTCGTTGAGAATGTCTACAATTAACTGGCGTGGTATCACATACCGCATTTCCGGCCCTTGGAATATTCGGTTAGTTGAGTACCGGAAGTATCGGTGAGGGGAGATTGGGGACTGGGGACTGGGGACTGGGGACTGGGGACTGGGGATTGGGGATTGGGGACTGGAGATTGGGGACTGGGGACTGGGGACTGGAGATTGGGGATTGGGGATTGGGGACTGGGGATTGGGGATTGGGGACTGGGAGATATTCTAATTACTCATTACTCATTACTCATTACTCATTACCCATTACCCATTACCAATTCCCCATGCCCAATGCCCAATGCCCCATGCCCCATTCGATTGAGAATTTTCCATAAATCTTTGCTGCGTAAATCCTAAAACCAGCACTTTCATGGAATCTTCTAGGTGATCAAGCATGAACGATTTGGCGAGATTGTTGTCTCAGATTGTACTGGGATGGCTGGCCATTCAGGTATTGTTGATTCTTGTTTTTTTGTGGAATTTGCGTTCTAATCAGGGGAAATTATTGCCAGATGACAAGTTACCCAAAACTGCAATCGTTCTTTGTTTGCGGGGTGCAGATCCTTTTCTGCCTAATTGTTTGCGTGCTTTATTAAATCAGAACTATCCCCAGTATGATTTAAAGCTGATTGTTGATCGTCAAGAAGATCCCGCTTGGAAAATTGCAACGGATGCTATCCAAGAGCTAAAAGCAACTAATGTTGAAATTAGCCCTTTGAGAATTATCCGCAAAAACTGTAGCCTGAAGTGCAGTTCTCTACTGCAAGCAGCGTCAGATTTAGACGATTCTTATCAGGTAGTTGCTTTAGTTGATGCTGATACCATCGTCCATCCTAATTGGCTGCGGGAATTAGTTAGCCCTTTAAGTAATCCCCACGTTGGCGCGACAACTGGTAACCGTTGGTACTTACCTACTGGTAAATATTGGGGTTCTTTAGTGCGCTACATCTGGAATGTATCTGCGGTTGTGCAGATGTATTTATATGGCATTCCTTGGGGTGGAACTCTCGCTGTCAAAACAGAGGTACTGCGTCAAACAGGACTTTTAGATAAGTGGAGTAAGGCTTTTGGCGAAGATACTATGATGCGTAGTGTCTTAGGCAAAAATAAATTACGGGTGAAATTTGTACCTTCCTTATTGATGCTAAATCGGGAAGAATCAGATTTACCCAGCTTAAGATACTGGCTACAACGTCAATTAATATCTTCGCGGCTGTATCATCCCTGGTGGTTGGCTGTAGTTGGCGACACGATTTTGACTATATTATTGCCAACTCTGCTAATTGTATTGTTCGTAGCAGCATTATTTACCCAACAATGGAACACTGCAGTTTTCTGCTTGAGTTGTTACATTGGCTATATGTTGGGACTTCTCTTGCTGGTCATTGTTTTAGAAAAAGAGATACAGCAAGTCCTGCACCGTAATGGGGAACCGATAACAAAACTCGCACCAGCAACCATCCTCAAAATTTTCATTGGGATTCCCTTTACCCAGTGGGTTTATGGTTGTGCTATGTTTCTCTCTCTGTGGATGTCAAAAGTCAAGTGGCGGGGAATCACCTACGATATCAAAGGCCCTTGGAACATTCGCCTCCTCGACTATCGCCCTTATAAAATCGTAGACCAACCAAGCGATCGCAAACTTTCTCTTTGATTGGGGATTGGGGATTGGGGATTGGGGACTGGGGATTGGGTACTGGGGATTGGGAGATATTCCAATTACTCATTACTCATTACTCATTACTCATTACCCATTACCCATTACCAATGCCCCATGCCCCATGCCCATTCTCATGAAATTTACGCTGCGTAAATCCTAAAACCAAAACCAGCTTTTTCATGAAATATCTCCTTTATTATGACAAACCAACCTCTGCGGATTGCGCTCTTTACAGGATTGTATGCACCCTTCCTTACAGGGGTTTCAGTCGCAGTACATCAGCGAGTTCGTTGGTTATTAGAGCAGGGACATGAGGTATTTCTCATCCATCCCGAATTTAATGATAAATACCCCAAACAAGTTGGAAATCGTCCAATGCCAGGATTAGAAGAGTTACAGAAATTTCCTAACTTTTCTTCCTATGCATTCCCTACTCAACCACTGATTTTCTATAAGTCTCTACCTCAACCATTAAGTTACAAACATTGGAGTGATACTAAATTACTGTTGAACTTTCAACCCGATATTATCGTTGTTGAAGAATCAGCCCAAATGAGAGGAGCTTACTCAGCTTTCCTACAAGGGTACGGTCGCGCTGTGGGAGTTAAATACGCCAAGCAAACAAAGACTCCGATTATTTCAGTTTTCCATACAGATATCGTTGGCTATATCAAATATTACTTAGGAAGCTTCTTCTTTAACTTGCTGCGCCCAATTATTCCCTTAATAGTCAAGCAAGTCAGCAATGCTTACACCGTCAATGTATTTTCCTCGCGAGAACAGCTAATTAAGTACAATAACTTGCAATGTCAACGCGGAGAATACTTGCCCTATCAAGGCATTAATTGCGAAAAATTTCATCCCCGTAATATTTGTTATGATCCCATACCAGGCGATCGCAGACCTACTATCCTCTTCGTTGGACGCATCACCGCCGAAAAGAATGTTACCCAATTAATAGATGCATTCCCTTACATTGCTGACAAAATTCCCGATGTACATTTAGTAATTGTTGGTAGCGGCCCCTTAGATGAGCAAATCAAAAGACGCGCTCAAAAATTTAAATCGGGAATTACTATTTGGGGAGAATCTCACGGTACAGAACTTTTAGGTTGGTTTGCTAGAGCCGATGTTTTTGTTAACCCCTCCGTCACCGAAAACTTTTGCACTACCAATAACGAAGCGCTGGCTTCCGGAACTCCTGTAGTTGCAGCTTTAGCACCCTCAACCGCAGAACAAGTGATTCCCGGACATAATGGCTTCCTGGCTGAACCCAACAATCCAGCAGATTTCGCCCAAAAAATCATTGCTATTTTAGAAAATCCCGAACTGAAAACAGCAATGACTCAAAACGCTCGCCCTTCGATACTAGACTTTGATTGGTCAGTTTGCCAGGAGAAGTTTGAAGAAAAACTCTATCAGCTAGTTGCTTTATCTAACAAGCAAAAAGTGAAGGTGAATTAGCAACTTCCAACTCAAAAATACGCGGTTGCTGTGTAATACCAATTCACAAAAATCCTGACACAGGTAGATTTTTCGTAAAGGGTTTAGCATTGCTAAACCCTGCTACCTAGAGCGCCAGTCCAGTAGAAGTAGTTGACATAAAATGTAGAATATGGGTGTTGTTTAAATTGAACATTTAGGATCTCCGTTTTAATGCGATCGCTAAAAACCAGACCTAAATGTTTAGCCCAAAATAGGCGTTTTGTCCCAATTCACATACTTAACATTTTGTCAACATATATTAGTGGACTGGCTCTCTAGTGGTATAGGCTAAATTCTTTAACCTAACCCAAACTAACATTGCACAAGCAATATGATTTCTTTGAAGCCTAGTAGTACGCCAAGGCAACTTGGCGGGGTAAAGGGTAAAGGTGAAAGGTTTTTGTCCCTTACCCTTTTCCCTTTAACCTTTACCCAACCTCCACCTAACATTTTTGGGTTGGCAGACTACTAGCTTTACGGCATTGACAAGATTCAATGCCAGTTAATTGTTTAATTTCTCTGTGAAACTCCTCGATTTTCGCTCCGATTTTACACACCTCTTGTACAACATCCGTGGAACTTTGAGATAAATCGTTAGTAGCGATATCATCCGTTCTGTTGGTAGAAACAGTAACCCCGGATTTCTCACAAGTCAGAAAAAAACGCTTAGGTTAGCCAAATTTAGGATAATTTAATTAATACATTATTAAAATACTCCAGAGCTTAGGGAACTCAAAGTAAAAGCCGAAGCATTTAAAGATATATAAAATACATAACAATTGCTCAATACTGATACAAAAAACTTTTAATAATCAAAATTCACATGACAATTGATGGGTTAAATCAAGGAAAATAACCCAAAAAATTAGTTATTAAAAATCAGATTCAGCTATTACTTGTGGATTAAATTAGGTCATTATTAACAATTGATTTGGTATTTGAGATAAACACTTGTAAACCGTTGCAAAACTCTCTTTATAAGGACAAGCACTACTAATCGCGATTAAAACTCGTCGTTTAGTAATAGTAATAACTGCTCCTAGCTTCAAGAGTTTGGTGCGGATAGTCTCAACAGTTGCATTTTTGAATTCCGTATTTACTAAACATTGCTCTCGCAGAAGATTCATCAAAACATAAGCGATAGATGCCAACCACAAACGTAATTGATTTCCTCCAAATGTATGAGTACTAGTCCTGTCACTTTTTAGCCCTAATTTTTGCTCTTTTAAGCAATTCTCCATGTTGCCTCTTGGGCAATATTTTTGAGTATAAAGTCGTCCTGGAGGGATTTTATTAATAGGCAGTGAAGTCACTACAAAGCGAGTATCAACTTCTTGGTGGCTATACTCAACTTTGGCGACAACACGACGATTACGACTCCAACTATCTAACGTTTGATAGTCTAGAGAACAATACCACACTGAGTTATCAACAAATGCTGCTGCGTCTTTCATTACATCTGCTGATGGAGAAAACAAGGTTTCAAAAAACTCTACTACAGGTTTAATTTTCCTTGAATATTCTTGGGATGCACGATACTGTATTGTCTTAGTTGCCTGGAGTAGTCGATTATTTGGTGCGAGTCCAAACACATAATCAATTTCAGTTTGAGATTCACACCATGCCATAATATCTTCTCTGGAATAAGCGCTATCTCCCCGAATAATAATTTTTACATTCTGCCAGCGTGAGCGGATTATTTTTATGACTCGTTGTAATTCTTCTAGTCCCCCTGATGCTGGGTCTACATTAGATGCGCGAAGTTTTGCTGCCAGTAAATTTTTACCACAAAAAATATAAAGTGGCGCATAACAATATCCTCTATAATAAGGATTAAAGAATGTTTCTTCTTGATGACCATGTACCGGGTCATCGGTAACATCTAAATCTAAAATTATTTGTCGTGGTGGTTTTCGATAGGATTCTAAAAATAGTTCAACTAAGAGTGTTTCTATAGCTGATGCATCATGTTCAATCCGGTGATATCTACTATCTACCCTTGAAGATACATCTTCTGGGCAATGCTCGATCCGATTTAAGGTACTTTTTCCGGCCAATCTAATTGATTCAGGTGAGGAATTAATTACTTTTCCCACACAGAGCGCAAATATCGCATCGTGACGTAGAGTTTCATGGTCATTTATATCTTCATAGCCCATGATTAAGCCGTATATTCTTTGTGCAATTAAGCTATTAACTCGATGCAGAATTTTATTTGGCTCTCGGTAATCTTTAAAACATGCTGCCAGCCGTGATGTTATTCCTCTTTTTCTATCTAGTTCCGCAATTAATGTTAATCCGGCATCAGATGTTACAGGCTCACCCTGGAAATTAACTACAACTGGACATGAATTTACTTGTTCAAATATAAACTGTTCCGGTATACAATCGTTTTTATTTGGGGTCATACTTCAAACTGCTGGAATTGTTGTCCAATATGCATTTTGGCAGTTTTTGACCCCTATTTCTTTAAGCTTTGTGAGAAATCCGGGTAACCCGGAATAGTTTCACTTTTGTCTTAGCTGGGAAGCCTTTAATTTTAATTATTTTACCACAATCTAATTCTTCATTGTTCCATTCTAATAATTCAATACGTTTATATTTTTCTTGTCCAATTGTTGCCCTAGAAGAATGAATTAATTCTATAGAAGTATTTGAATCTTCTGTTATCAAGCCTAAGCTCGACTTTATCCATTTTTACCAAACCCAAAACCTGACACTGAAACCATTTTAGGACAGTAGTTTGACTTTTTGAACTGGATCGAAAATCAGTCTATGGAGGTACACACCACCAGCATTTAGCACAATTTCTAAGGGCTGAGTGTGAATTACTGGATAAATACGCAGCACCAAATTTTTGAGTAAGAAAAAGTTAAGAAATTAGTCGTTTATTAAAGTTGAAAGCCTTGGCACGCAAGCATTTGGTGCGGGTGCGACCGCCTAAAACTTTTACGCGTTAATGGCTACTGGGGCGGGGCAATGTTTAACTTCAAAGAGGAATGTGCTGTTCCATCCAACTGCTATCAAAAATCAATTTATAAATTCGGTTATGAACTTTGAGAGCACCCTGTTGTTTAACCACCAACCCTGACAAAAGCAATTCCCTTGCTTGTGGAGTATCAACGGCGGGAATTTCTCCTTGTTGCAAAATTTGTCTGTAGATCTCTAATAACCGAGCGGGTTGTAGTTCGCTGTTGAGAATGCGATCGCGAATCGTTCTTAAATGCTCTGGCTCGTCCTGGGATTCCCAATTTTCTATTACCTGAGTTTGTACCAGGTTCTCTATCCATGCGGCTTCACCTTTTGTGGGAATGGAAAACGAAGAATTACGAATGAGGCGACAAAGCTTTTGGGTGAGAAAAGGCTGACCATTTGTCCAAGCTAATATTTCTTTCAGCACTACTTGAGGATTGCTCACTTTTTCTATTAATCCTTGCAGTAGCGGTTGAGCTTCATGTTCTTTAAATCCCTCTAGTTGAATTGCTTGGCCAATGTTAAATGGTGTTCTCTTGTAGTCACTAATTAAATCTGAAGGTGTGGCTACCCCAAATAAAGCAAAAGTTAAACGCCGATACTTGGGATTAATACTGCGCTGATTGTAGCAGAAGCGAATCAGGGTAAAAAAGTCATTAACGGGGAAATTTAAACCCAAGATGCTATCAATTTCATCCACAAATATAAAAATTTGTTCACTCTCAACCTGCTCTAGTAAGATATTTTCTATAAATTGACTCAAGCATTGGATAGGTGACAAATCTTTTTGCTCATTCCACCAAGCTTTGAGATTAACCAATCGTTGCAGGTCAAAACTCTGCCATAACTCCACCGCTAATCCTTTGTACCATTGAGCAGGAGTGATATTTTCACTACCAAGGCGAGTCATATCGATCGCAGCACAGCGAAACCCCTCTTGCTGAAAATGGTGCATCATGCGTACCATCAGGCTTGATTTACCCATCTGCCGTGCATTGAGAATGTAACAAAACTCTCCACGTTTCAATGCCTTGTAGAGCTGGCGATCGGCAGAGCGTACTACATAAGTCAGCGCATCCATAGGCAAACTACCCCCAACTTGATAATCGTAGTTTGAGGGTTGTGCGGCACTTTGCAATAGAGCGTTTTCAAATACAAGTTTGGCTTGGGTAGCTTTGAGAATTTCTAATGTTTGTAACAGTTCTTGAGTGCGCTCCTCAACTTTTTGTTCTAAAGAAGAGTTGGACTCAGCTAATGCTTTTGTCGCTTGTTCCAAGGCAACATTTTTGAAGGCAAGTTCTTGAGTAAACTGAATCCGCTCGGCTTCCGCTCGTTTGCGTTGGCTAATGTCGGTAAAGGCAGCTATGGCATAGGTAATTTGACTCTTTTCATCAAAAATAGGAGTAGCAGATACCTCTAGAGGGAAAATTTTATCTGTTTGGCGAATCTCCATATTATCAATGGTGATGCAATCGCCACTCAATGCTTGGACAATAGGTTGCTGTTCGGTAGGATATAACTGCTCAGTTCCACTTACGTAGACTTGATATATCTCGCTTAATTCAGCAGTTGTAGCTTCGGTGAGGATACCTTTGCCAAGTATCTGTTGTGCGGTTTGATTAGCATAGTAGGGTTTGCCATGAGCATCAACAACGAATATACCCACAGGGACAGCTTCCAGAAATTGAGCTAGTCTTCTTTCACTTTCACGCAATGCCTCTTCTGCCTGTTGGCGTTTGTCAATTTCTTGCTTCAAGTTGAGATTTAAGGCAGTCATCTCTGCATAAAGTTGAGCGTTTTTTAGCGAGATTGCTGCTTGAGAGGAGAGTATTTTTAATACCTCTAATCGTTCGGAGGTAAAAGCATTGGTAGTGAGATTATTTTTCAAATACAGCAGACCGATTAGCTGACCTTGATGGATAATCGGGATGCACAAGATAGATTTGGGTTTATGTCTTGTAATATAAGGATCGTTAATAAATCGTCCCTCATGGGTTGCATCATTTAAAACTACATATTCTTTTGTTCTTTTGACATAATTAATTAGAGATAAGGGGAGACAATCACCAATATTGACTGACGACGAGCGACAGACAATAAATTCATCTTTTTCTATAAAACCCCTGGCTTCTACTACCAATTGACCATTTCTTTCTAACATCAAACAACTGGCTTGAGCACCAGCATTCTCCATCACAATTTTCATGAGCTTATTGAGGAGTTTGTCGGTAACAATTTCACTAGCCAGTGTTTGTGAAGCTTTGATTGTAGTTGCCAAGTCTAAAGCGCCAGTATTGCTCGTTTCTGACGCAAATGTCTGCAAAACGAATTGTGGATATCTTGACTCTAAATCTTTTACCTTCGCAGTTGCTCCCCAACGCAAATAGCAATAATGAGCTTTCCCCATGTAGCTTTGAGCAATCTCTTTTCTACCTAAAGACAAATAGAATTCTGCTGCTAATTCATAAGCTAAGGCTTCTTCTTGAATATAGCCCTGTTGTCTAGCTCCTTGAATTGCGCGATCGTAATACTCCATCGCTACCAGAGTTTGCCCCAAGACACGGGCTTTTTCAGCCTCCACCAACTCGTACTTGTGCTGATAATTCATGGGGCAATGTTGCGCCCAATATTGCATTTTTTCTTGATTTTCTAAGACTTGGCTTAAATACTGGTGTTGCTCGTTTTGGCTACCTAAATCTACCTGTACTCCTGTAGGAAAATGGTGAGCTAACAGTGCCAGAGAATAGTAAAAATTATGTTGCACAAAAATAATTTCACTTTGAACATATCCAGAGTAGCTGGCTCCTTTTTGGGCCGATTCTAGAGATTTTTCATAATTTTTAAATAAGTAACAAACCATAGATTTGGCAAAGTAGATGCTGAACAAGGAGATTAAATTATTATGTTGTTGCAAATATGCTATGGTTTCTTCCTCGTTCAGATACTCACCAGTTAAAACTAATTTATCTGGAGAACACTCTCTTAAATTATCTACTAACTGCCCATCAATTCTTGTCAAGTAAAGCTGATGTTCTTGCCTAAATTTTTGGATAAACTTAATATATTGTTTCTGCTTATCCTGCACGTATTCTAAGTTATTGCCGTTGAAGAATAAATGACCGCAGTAAAAATGAGCAGCATGGCAAGCAAATTCTATATCGCCAACTTCTAACGCGTCTTGAATTGACCGCAGCAACGGTTCTATAGTTTCTCTGGTGTGTCTCTTCCAATGAGTAATATTAATAGAAATTGGTAGTAATGATTTAGCTTGAAACTCTCTAGCATTCAACCGCTCTAATAATAGCTGAGATAATTGACCTAGTTGATACGCAAAATCTATATTTGGTACTAGCCAAATCCTAATATTGCCATAAACAACATAGGCATAAATAGATGGTGGCGAATTTCCATATTGCCTGGATAGTTCGACCATTGTATATATGATAGGTAGCGCTAACGTGCTTTCTCCAAAACAAGCAGGTGCGTGTATGAGCATTAAAATTTCCATCGCTGCCAGTTTATCGGGAGCAGTCATGCTTGATAATTGAGCTATCTCCTCAATATCGAGTTCTTGTGGTAGCGATCGCACTAAAGCGACTCCCAGCATTTCCAGCACTTGCAAGCCTATCTCTATTGCTAGTTCGATCTGATTTTGAGCAAGCGCCAGCTTAATTTTAATTTTGTAGATTTTGACTTTTTCTATTACTGTTTTGATATGTTGAAAGGCAATATTACATAATGTTGCTGCTTGTTCTAAATTAGAGTTAAGATATTGCGCTTCTGAGGTTTCTAAATAGAGGTCTGAAGTTAAATTATATTGAGATTTCCAGCTATCTGTTCCTAAAAGATTTAAACCTATATTTAAGTAATTCACCGCAGCTTCATATGCTATAGCTGCCTTCGCTTTCCGTCCAGCAATAAAATTTAAGTTAGCCAATTCATCTTTTTGGGCTTGATTAGTGAGTAGCGCGACACCAAAATTTAACTGATTGACAAGAGCAAAAATATTATCATTTTGCTCTTGAATAGACATATTATTTAGTAATAATTTACCAATTTTATAATGAGTTGATTGGTTTTCGCCTGCGGGAATCAGAGAATAAGCAGCTTGTTGCACTCGGTCATGCAAAAACTTGTAGTCTACTCGCACATCATATAATGGCAATTCTATTGCGTCTATCTCAGAGAAAACTAGAGGAATTTTATATGTATGGGATTGAGGTAAAATTAAACCAGCTTGCAGAGCTGGCCAAAGTTTTCTAGCTGTAGATAATTCTGATTCTTCCGTGACAATTGCCAGGACTTTTAAATTAAAATAGTTACCAATGCAAGCAGCAAGTTTTAAAACTTTCTGAGTTTCTGATGGTAGTTGGCGAATATTTCTAGCGATCAGTTCAACAATATTGCAATCAAGGATACCAATAGCTTGGATTTGCTCTATGTCCCAATACCAGGAATCAGAATCTACTCGATAAATTAGTAATTTTTCTGTATATAGTGTTTGGATGAACTGGGTAATAAAAAAGGGATTGCCTTGGGTTTTATTAAACACTAACTCCGATAAATGCTGCAACTGCTCCGGTTGGACATTTTCTCCTAAGATATCTTCGATTAATTGAGTTACATGAATATAAGCTAAAGGTGCAATAGTGAGATTAGCGATCGCAGTCCCATCTGTCTTAATTTTCTCAATCGTCTGAACTAGTGGGTGAGTCAGATCCACTTCGTTATCTCGATATGCTCCAATCACAAACAAATATTGACTGTTATCATCAGCAGTCAAGAGTTGAATTAATTTTAGAGATGCTGCATCTGCCCACTGTAAATCATCGAGGAAAATTACAAGCGGATGTTCTGGCTGGCAGAATGCATTAATAAACTGCTGAAATACTCGATTGAATCTATTTTGCGACTCAGTTAACCCCAGTTGTGCTACCTCTGGTTGCTTTCCAATAATTAGTTCTACTTCTGGAATCACGTCAATAATAATCTGTCCGTTGGACGCTAAAGCATCTAAAAGCTGCTGTTTCCAAGCAGCAATTTGTGCTTCGCTTTCTGTTAGCACCTGACGAATTAATTCGCGAAAAGCCTGAATTAAAGCATCGTAGGGAATATTGCGCTTAAACTGGTCAAATTTACCAGCAATAAAATATCCCCGTGCTTCTACAATCGGTTTATTAACCTCATTCACAATGGAAGTTTTGCCAATACCTGAGTAACCAGAAACCAGCACAATTTCAGTTGCTCCCTGAGCAACTCTAGCAAAAGTATCCAAGAGCAGCTGTACTTCTTGTTCGCGTCCGTAAAGTTGTTGCGGGATGAAAAGTTGACTGCCGCGATCGCGTCTCCCTAGAGGAAAGTTTTCAATGCTTCCCGTAGTTTGGAGTTGAAGTAAGCAGTTTTCTAAATCAAACTTTAGTCCAGCAGCATTTTGGTATCTGTCGTCAGCATTTTTGGCTAAAAGTTTCATCACAATCTGTGAAATTGCTGCGGGAATTTTTCTGATTTCTGAAGGTGGTACTGGTTGCTTTGCTATATGGCAATAAACCAACTCCATTGGATCGGAGCTAGGAAATGGCACAACTCCAGTCAGCATTTCATAAAAGGTAATGCCTAAACTGTAAAAGTCAGTACGGTAGTCAAGCGAACGATTCATTCTCCCGGTTTGTTCCGGTGAGATATAAGTTAGCGTGCCTTCTATTAAATTAGGGCTATTAACTATTTGTTGCTCTTTTGGTAAGTTAATAGCACTATTAAACCCAGTAAGCTTTACCTGATTTGTTTCCAAATTGATAATAATATTATCAGGCTTTATATCTTTATGAATAATTGCACAGCTATGCAGTTTAACTAAGGTTTGAGCCAGAGAAATTGCAATAGTAAGAAACTCAGTCAGCGACAGTTGATTTGTTGGGAGTAGCTGAGATAGAAGTTGACCGCCAATATCTTCTAAAATCAGTGCTAAGTTATTTTGGAATTTTTCTAGTTTATCAGCTTTCAAAACTCCTGGGCAATTTAAATTATGGGTAATTTTATACTCTTGTTTCCAACCAGTAATTTCTTCAATGTTAGGGTATTCTGTTTTAATAATTTTAATTAAAACTGACTGTTGCGATCGCTCGTCTATGCCTCGATAAATAGTTGTTTTTAATTTTTCGTAAATAGTTTCTCTTACGTCGTATCCTGGTAGCACGAACATAATAACTTTCCTCAGCAGCAATAGGATGCGTTGATAACGCATCCTACTGTATTCTTAAACTATTGATCAATCTATTACTCAAATAGATTTTGAATTTCCTGCTTAAGCTCTGTCTTGAGATCTTGACCACCCCTTGGTAAAGGAGCATCGTCAAGAGAGGACAAGCTGTCTATGCGGTCAAGCAACTCCTCTAATATCGAGCGTGGATAATCTTCCGCAACCGAAACCCTATACTTATCCTGTGCAGGGCCGAGATTCTGCAACCATGTTGTGTGCAATGATAGCCCAAAGTTGAGTTGCGGATGATACAGCTTACATAAGGGTTGTTTGTCATTTAGATTTAGATTTTTAGCATCAAAAATCCAAATTTCATCGCGTTCTGGAGTAAAAACGGTACACATGATATAACCGTTAGTTGAACTTTCTTCACCGACACTGCGAGGGATAAACTGGGGTGAAAGTGCTATATGACCTCGAGGAAATTTGTAGCAATCTTCTATCCGCATTGATTCATTTGATGCTGTGTTTAATCGGAATAAACAGGAAGGTTTGCCTTCTTTAGCAAGTTGCAGCACTTCATCCAGAGGCACTTCTCTATAAGGATAGTCCTCGTATTGCTCGCGCATCGATTCAGTTGTCAGTTCTTCCCAAAGTCCAAAAGACACCCAATAAATATTATCTAGTTTTTTGGGAGTCATACCTGATGATGGTAGTCTATCAAGATAAGTGAATAAACCCGTTCCCCAAGTACAATCGCGATCGCTAATAACATGATCAGGATTGAATTTGTTTTCTTCAACTTTCAAGTTATTAACATCTATGACATAACGTCCCATACGGCTGATATCCAGCGGACTCTGTTGGGTGCCACTCAAAAGAGGCGAAACAGGTTGAGATGTATCATAAGGAGAGCGATCGCTTTTACGCAACCATTCAGCAACATCCCAAGCGCAGATATGGGCAGTATGAAGTGTAATTTTGTTACCAGGATTTTCATAGTCCAGCAAAAAGTGAGATGCTTCGAGCGGGATCACTATCTTTTGCGCCACAACCTTTTCTTTGCCCTCTTGCAAATCGTCGCGGCGAATAATATATATGGTGGAGTCCGGTGACGGCTCAATCCGGAGTAATTTTCTTTCGTCTATTAGGGGAATATCTGGAATATTAGTCAAAATTTGCTCAATTCCAGTCGTAAAGGCTGTATCCATCAGCACGATATAATCTTCAGTTAACCCAATCTGATGCATACTCTGCCTAATTGTGACTGGCGAACCATTGGGGTGAATCAGCTGCCATTTTTTCAATTCACCTGTACCATCCCAACGCATCAGATGGACAAAATCATTATTCCATAAGTTACGATTCAATACTTGTTCCAGTAATTCACAAATTACTGATAGCCGTTGATGTTTTTCTTGCCCTTGTTCTTTTGCTTTTTCCGCATTTAACTTACGAATAATATCTTTTAAATATTGACTTAGGGTTCTGGCGTAATTGACTGTAAACATCTCGTGTTTGTAGGTATCAAACACAGGATGGGCAGTGCTTAAAATTGCCTTATAGCGATAAATAGGAAAGTCAATTGCTCCTTCCCATTCATTTAATTTTCCAACTGGAGTTACTAACTCCAGAGTTTGTGTATCAACTTCGTAGGGACGACCTGCGTCATAAGTAACTAGCAGACGCTCGTTTGATTCCCCAGGAAATTTCATTGCCAAGAAGCCTGTATTTAACTCATTGCGCGAACCAAGTAACCAAGAAAATCTGATCAATCCGTGGTTGTGGAATCGCAACAAATCTCGCACCAAGGGGTTGCGTATATTCTGAGTGTGCTCATCTGCTTTATAGTCTGGTGTTTTGGCGAGCCTTTGCTTCCATCTCACCTCACCAGGTTGATTGAAGTCAAATCGATAAATCATACCGTCGCCATTCAAAAAAGTATTTCCGTTTTTGTCGGGAAGTCCGTTTGAATCGACAGTGCCGACTGGTGCAACCAGAAAAACATGACCCTGTAGATCGTTAGGTAGTTTTCCTTCAGCAATCTGCATTGTCAGATCGGCGAGTTCATTCCGCTTCGCATCCATAATCGATAGGGGGACTTTGGGAGATGCCTGAACCATATATTTATCCTTGAATATGGAAAAATTATCAACTTTGATTGCCTCTCAACGAGCAATTAGAAAATACTTGACATTAGAGGCAAAATAGGAGCTAAGTTATGCTACTTTGCCCAAATTCCAGAGAGGGGCATTTTGGCGGACATCTAAATCTTAAAATGAATTTCAGCACGTGTTAACACATAAAACTCATACAAATCTCATATCATTTTCAAGATATGAAAAATTGTAGGATGCGTTTTCATAACGCATCATCATAAAAATTTATATGAGAATTTATATGAGATTTCTATAAAACAATCGCTGGAATAGTAGCTATAGTAGTACAAACTATCATCTACTTATGCGTAAATATCATTATTTAGGATAAAAGCAAGAAGTACTTTGGATGAGATTGTAAATATTAAAAATGAGATTATGAATCAAGATAGTAACCAATTTACCGAAAAAGATAAGCTTTTGCAGGAAATTCCAAAAATCTCCCCCGAACTCTTGAGAAATCATCAAAGCAAAGGCAATTTTCTAGAGATGCTAGAAGTTCTAGGAGCATTTCAATCAGGGCTACCAATAGGAGACCCCAAGCAATATCAGGTTGAAAATATATTGGGTTTTATCGGCAAGTATCAGTTTGGAGAACCTATATTAATCGAGCTAGGCTACTACAAAACCAATATTTATTATGGGCATGGATCTGACAAGAATTACTGGCAAGATAAGTGGACGGGAAAGCATGATATTGATAGTAAAGAGAAATTTCTGCAATCCCCAGAGATTCAAGAAATCGCGATTCGTGAAGCTTTTACTCTCAACTGGAAGCTGATTGACAAAACGCTGAAAAAACAAGGAAAATCCCTAGAAAGTTACCTTAGTCAGGAAAAGACTTTTGATGATGGTGGCGAGTTAAAAACAATTACTATTACTCTTTCTGGCATTCTCGCAGCTGCACACTTGCGCGGCCCTTATGGAATGGCAAACCTTTTGCTTAAACATCCATCATGCCATGATGAATTTAGCATTTCTATTATTCGCTATTTAGATGAATACAGTGGTTATGATATGACTATAGAGGATTTCGCTATTAGTTAAGTGCGATCGCCTATATTAAATATTCCTCCTCATTCAAAATATTAAATCTTACTTTTAAGAGCGATCGCACTTCTACCAAAGGAATCGAATATCTTCGCAGCTTTGATTTTAGCGCTGCATCGTAGATATCTTCTCAGCACGCCTGTAATTTGATTGTTGATTTTCAAAATACTGTCGATATAGCTGGCAACTGAGTGTTGCTTTGTTCCCATATAACTCAATTAGCCCCATACTAGATAATTTGTAACCTAGAATAGGTTCTATTTGTACTGGTTCCGCAGCATCCATAACGGTATAAAGCGCTGCTGCTAATTCTGGCTGTTGTTCCAAAACTGCCCAATGGCGCTGTAAGTGATGGGAGTAAATCCCCGTAGATGTAGGTGCAAATTGCAGCAGTTGCGCCATACTGACATCTTCACGGCTCAGGTGATAAAGTGCTAGATGTACGAGTGCTGGATGTCCTCCAATTAAAGCCATCAGTTGGTGAGCTTCTTGTGCATTCCAATCCAGTCCATAGCGTTGAGCTAACTGCTGCACCTGCTCTAAACTGAATTTACTTAGCTGAATTGGTAGCCCTACATTAAAAGGAGACTGGTTCAGTTGCAGAGGAACATAGACTTCTGTTGAATGTACCACAATTAGGCGTAGCTTTTGCCACGAGGGTATCCTTTTAGCTTCTTCATACCACGAACGCAACATAGGGAAAAAATCTTTCGCTACCTGCGGATGCTCAAAAATTTTGTTCACTTCATCCAATGCTAAAACCACAGGAGAGTTAAGTTGCTCCAGTAAATAATTGCGAAAGTAAAGGGTACAGCTAACTTTGCTGCCGATATCATCATCCCAATAGTCGTTGAGTTGAGGCTGTAACTGCAACTGATGAGAAACGTTGGCACATAACCAGCGTAAAAACCGATTGAGATCGCTCAAAATTGTGTAATCAATTTGCTCTAGATTTAAGCTCACTGTGCGGTAGCCTTGGGAGTTGGCATAGTCAAGCATCCTCAGCAGTAGTGAAGTTTTACCCCTTTCTCTGGGAGCTTTAATTCGCACCAAGGCTCCTGGTTTCGTAATTTCTGCATAGGCTTGAGCCTCAATGGTGGAGTGCTGAATGTAAAAAGGTGAGTTGAGAGGTACTGAACCACTGGGATAGCTGGGCGATATGTCTTGGGGATCGGCAGGGGAAAAGATATTTGTTTCTGATGCACTTTTTGCAGCATAAAATTCTAGCAATGCTCGACAGTTTTTTTTAGTTACTCGCCTACCAATTAGCCCAGAAAGGCGTTGCCATAATTCTGGAGCCACAACATTAGTAAAGTAGCCAGGGCTATAACCCTGTTTTTGGGCAATTTGGTTATAGGTTTGATACTGCCATATACCCTGCAAAACCAGCACTTCAGTAGTATTGAGCGGGCGATTTTGGCTTTCAATCAGCTTGTTGTTAATCAACTCAAGGAGAGAATCGAGATTCATAGATGCGACTGACTCGTTTGATTAATTTGAGATTTGCCAGAATGCGCTAATCTACAAGTTCAGGTTATAACTTTCCAGATAACTGCATTATTTGAATTTTTAATAGTAATTATATAAATCTATACTATTTTCTGCTGTTCAATAAACTTCTACTCGTATTTAAATTATCTATTATTTATTTCTATATACTGCATAAAATTTATATGAGATTTTATATGAGATTTATATCTTGTGCAAACAACGAAGCCAAGCTAATGTTCTAATTAAAGGAATTCAATTAACAAGTTTCTTCCATACCTGTTATGCCAAATTATTAGTTAAACATCAAAACTTGCTTGAAAAATATAGGTAAATAACTTCAACCCCCGCAATCCACCTAAAATGTTATTAAATAATACCTATTTTTATTGTTTAGCAATGGTTTTATGTTTATTAAAAATGAGATTTAGCATAATATGTAATCAAGAGACATTAAAGTATTTCCATATTGCCAAGACATAACTTCTGAAGCTAGTTTAAGGAGGAATCTATGAGTGAAAAAACTTTGGTTGGCTACTTCGAGAGTTGGTCAGAGAAGTGGTCTCGTGAGCCGGAGAAGCTAAGTTTAGCAAATATAGCGTCTTATTTGAACACGGTAATTGTAGCTTTTATAAAGCCAGATTGTACCTACAGTGGTAACTGCAATTTTGAAGGTACAGGGTTAGGTTTCTGGGCAAATAATCAAGACAATGACGGGACAGTGTTGAGAGATGCGATCGCCTTATTGAAGGAACGCAATCCCAGTACCAAGGTGCTAGTATCAGTTGGGGGAGGCAACGAGGAATACAAAAATTTTGCTCAACTCAATCCCACAGCAATTGCCAATATAGTCAAAGACTTTGGTTTTGACGGGGTTGATATTGATTATGAGCCTAAGAACGCTACGAGAAAAGAATTTAGTGATCTTATGAGTAAAGTTGTGAGTGAAATTCGTCAGGCTCTACCTAGACCTTACTTAGTTACCTTTGCGGCATGGAGTATTGGTGCTTATGGAGAAGATGATTGGGCAGATGCCACGCCTCAAAACTCTAGGACAGGTCTAATGCTGGATTTCTTGCGTTCTTGTGAGGCTAAAATGATTGACCAACTGCATGTTATGTCTTTTAATGGAGGTCAAACTTACGACCCTCAAGAAGCCTTAAAAGCTTATCAAAATTATTTCAAAGGCAGAGTAGTTATGGGAGTGCAAGTACCACCAGAAGATTGGGGTGATAATAACTACACTCTAACAAAAGCGCGCAATCTGGCACAAGCAGTTGTTGATAACGATGCTGCGGGAATAATGATATGGAGCCTACAAAAAGACTCAGATAACTCATCAGAAGATATGCCAAATGCTGAGATGATAGCCCAAACAGCTTGTAAAGTTTTGTCGATAGATGATTGCAAACAGCCCCTATTCGGAACGCCCAATTAGTCAAGTTATCCTTTTACTTATCATTTCTGTCAAGTTCAAATATCATCCAATTTGAAACCACACAATAATATTATTTGAATCTGGATGGAAATGGCATTTAGAAACTTACAAAAACAAGGACAATAGTCATGAAAACACACACGATAAAAGACGGCGATACTTACGATAAGCTTGCTAAACATTATTATAAAGATAAGAAATTTTGGCCTAATATTCAACATGCAAACCCGAGCATTGACCCAAAAAAAATACCAATAGGCACAATAATTAAGATTCCCGACCTAGATCCAAATAAGCAGGATAGTGACAGTAGCACAAAACCATAGTCAGTGGAGATGCACCTTGTATCGGGCTACTATTTTTGGCTATTATCGGCACGGATATTTATTATCTTTTTCAACCGATGGATGACTTTCCAGATAGTGTTGTAACAAAGTGCAACCTTTTGTAATTAATTCATCAAATGATTCAATATTCCACAACTTGGTAGTTCCATCTTTTCCCAACGTAACTAATTGCTTTCCATTTGGACTAAAAATCACTTTTGAGGTTCCATCTGAATGTGCCATTAATTCTACCAATTGCTGGTAATTTAAGTTCCATAGGCGAATGTAACCGTCATTTCCCGCAGTAGCCAATAACTGCCCATCTTTACTAAAAGTGACATCCTTAACTGCACTAGTGGGATGGGCTTTAAATTTATTTTGTAGCGTCTTGTTTTGTAAATTCCACAAGTAGACAAATCCCGCATCATCTCCAGTTACTAATTGTTGTCCCTTTGGATTAAAGCTGACACTATTAATGAAGCTTTGATGTGGAAATGTTGCCAAGCTTTGACCCTGTAAATTCCACAAGCGGGCTGTCTTGTCATTGCCAACAGTAGCCAGTTGCTGTCCATCCGGACTAAAGCTGACACCATTGACATTCTGCCGTTCGTGTGAAAATGTTTTCAACCTATCACCCTGTAAGTTTCGCAAATGGGCTGTGAAGTCCCTTTTCCCTGCGGCAACTAGCTGCTGTCCATTGGGGCTGAAACTTAGGCTTGTGATTTGAGCAAAATACCCTTTAAATTTTTTTATCAAGCCCATCTTTTGCAGGTTCCATAAACGGACAATACCTTGTTCATCTCCGGTAGCCAACTGCCCTCCATCAGGGCTGAAAGACATACTGCCGATTAGGGCAGAATTGTCTTTGAGTTTTTGTGTCAAGCGCAGATTTTGTACATCCCACAAACGCATGATGCCTTGTTTGTCTCCAGTAGCCAATTGCTGTCCATTAGGGCTAAGACTAATACTTTTTACTGTCTCTTGCTCCTGTTTGAACTCAGCAATATGCTTATCCTGTAAATTCCAAAAGCGGATGGTACCATCATTTCCTGAGGTAGCCATGTCTACTTTTGGTCTTGTCTGTCCTTGACTATTCGGATTAAAACTGATGCTCCAGACCGCACCTGCATGTCCTTTTAATTCTTTCAATAGCTGAAGTTGATTGTTTTGCAATTCCCACAAGCGGACAGTACCTCGATCATCTCCAGTAGCCAATCGTTTTCCATCTGGACTGAAACTGACGCTCCAAACCGGGCTTTCTTGCTTTTTACATTCTAACTTTTGATAATTTTGCAAGTTCCACAAGCAAACCATACCGTCATATCCTGCGCTAGCTAATAGCTGTCCATCCGGGCTAAAACTGATGCCCCAGATAGAGTTTTGATGCTCTTTGAATTTTTTCACCTGTTGATCTTGTAAGTTCCATAAGCGGACTGTACCATCCTCTCCTCCTGTAGCTATTTGTTGATTATTCGGACTAAAACTGACTCTCCAGATACCTTTTTTATTCCCTTCTTGATCCCCTTGGAATTTTTTCATTTGTTGATTTTGTAAGTTCCACAAATGAACAGTGTTGTCGCGCCCTGCACTAGCTAATAGTCGTCCATCCAGGCTAAAACTGACACTGAAGACCTCACCTTGATGCTCTTTAAATTTTTTCTTTTCTTGACCCTTTAAGTTCCACAAGCGGACTATACCATCCTCTCCTCCGCTAGCTAGTAATTGTCCATCCGGGCTAAAGCTGATACCCCTGACTATACCTTTATGTGCTTTCCATTTTCTGACTTCTTGACCCTTTAAGTCCCACAAGCGGACTGTACCATCATCTCCTCCGCTAGCGAGGAGTTTGCCGTCTGGACTAAAAATGACACTGGGAATACTACTGCCTTCATGTCCTTGTAGACGATTTAACTCGTTCACCTGATAAATAGCCTTTTGCAGGGTTAATCTGACTTCATTTTGTAAGTCATTATCTGGCTTAAATACCTGCAAAAGTGGGTGTTCAAGGGACTTTACTGACTGTAAACTAAATAGCAGGGCATCGAACCCAAGGTTAGAACGCAAATTTCCTTCTGCTGTTTCTCTAAAAGCACGAGTTTTATCTATTTGCGCCTGTCTCTGACTAACCCCAGCAATAATAGTCAACCCGCTTAAACCTAAGATTACTCCGATCGCAATGCTCCACCGCAGATGAATATTCCTTTGTTTTTGCCTCACACTTTGCTGGACAAACTCAGCTTCTAACTGGTTGAACCAATTTGCATTGGAGATGAGTTTTTCATTCAACACATCTAGATAGGGATTAGCGTTCCACAGAAACTGTTGCGGTTTGTCACGCGATCGCTCTTGATTATCCGATGTTTGTCGCTGCGATCGCACAAACTGAGCATTGATTTTGTTAATCAAGTTTTCGACAAGGCAGAAACTTTGATCCAGCCAATCTAGCGCAGGTTCAACCTTTGCTGGAAAACCTGATGGTTGTTTCTTGCTTTTGATAATTTTCCACTCTTGGGCTGCTGGAGTGAGCCGTCGTTGCAGAATTAAATTTTCCTCTGCATCTTGTTTCCACATCAGCAGTTTTGGCCATCCTCGCACTAAAGCATCATGGGCTGGCTCTACGTATGGTTTTCCTTGTGCATCTTGTCCTTCCATAAGTAGGCGTGCTGCCGAAAACCGCCTAATTACTTCTTTCACCCTTGTATATTCTGGTTCTGGGTACTCTAATTCTGACAAAGGTACTCGTCTGCGTGCCAACTCACTGCCGCCCACTGCTACCATTCGCAACATCACATGACGGATAGTCTGCTCGTAAGCTTGATCCTGTTTAGCTAATTCCTCATACTCGCTATCAGCTCTTTGGGTGAGGCTTCGCATTACTCCACCCAGTTCTTTGTAATCAGCCTCGGTGATAGCTCTGTCAAGCGTTTCACCCCGTTGTTGAGCGATTCTGTGCCGTTTTAGATACTTGAGATAAAGCTCACTCAGGGTGAAAGATAACAAAGGCAGTGTGCCAGGCATATCTGCCACTTCATCAATTAGGTGATCAAGCAAAGGATAATTGGGGTCGTCAGATGTAAAATACATTACCTTGGCTGATGCGGGTTCTTCTATGCAGGAGCGCAATTGCGAGCGTGTCATTGCTGGTACAATAAATCGAGCTGCTGTCCAATGTGGTTCTAATACCGTGTTTTTAAATTGAGGTTCAAAATCTGAGCGTAGTGTCAGTACTAAGCGCAATCTTTGTGGGTAATCATGTACTGCTTTTGCCAAAACACCAAGAAATTTTTCCCGCTCTTGTTCATCCTGGCAAAGGGTGATTAGTTCTTCTAATTGGTCAACTATCAGTAGCAAATTCGACTGAGGATTTAACCGCATCCAAGTAGCTAGATTGATAAAAATGGTTTCTAATTTTTGCTCCCAAGGCAGGTTGTTAATAGAAGAAATAGCTGATTTATCTTGTTGCAGTGTATTATTTAAAGCCTGTAATGGAGATTCACCAGGACGCATTGGAGCTAGAATTTGCCAAGAAACAGATGTTACCTGCAACTTCTTTACATTCCTGATATAAGGAATCAATCCCGCCTTAACTAAACTGGATTTACCAGTACCAGAAGCACCTAGTACTACTGTTAATGGTTGCGTTGAGATATGTTGATACATCTGTTCAGTTAATACTTGCCTACCGAAAAACAGATGGCTGTGTTCTTCGTCAAACGACTGCAAGCCACGGTAGGGGTTTTGGGATTCATCTAGAGGTGGCGCTGGTGGTAAATTGAGTGGATGCCCCGGAGTCAGGAAAATATACTCGCCTTTATCGTGCTTCTTGAGAGGCCAAATTCCAGGGGTTTGTCGTCGCTGATATTTTTCAGTTGCTGGTTCAATGCGATCGCGCAGATATAAATATAATTCAGTTGCTGTAATCACTCCATCGCCGGAAGGTTTACCCACAGCAGCCGGGGGATAGATATCTGCGTTCCCTGCCAATGCTTCCAGTAAGGCAGCCGCAAAGGGTGAATGATTGCCAATTTGACCACGATTGTTATTGATACTAAAGGCATCTAAAGCTTTTTGATCATAGGCTGCAGAGGTAATTACCTGCCAAGCAGAGTCAGAAATAAAGCGATCGTAACGTTCTTGATGAATGACTTCTGGAACTGATAATAAATCTCTTGTACTCGACCAACGAAAAGCGCCAGCAAAACAGCAATCTAATATGCCCAGGAAATGACGGCAAGGTAATTTTTCTAGGCATTGTTGTAAAGTAGTCATTGCTAGGTAAGTATTAATATCACCCAAGACAGCATCTTGAGGAATTAAATAACCAGCAGGCCCATCTTCATTATTGAGAGCAATTCCATGCCCAGCAAAGTAAAATAGCAGTCGGTCATCACAGCTGATTTCTTGGGGGAGAGTTTTTTCCAGTAATTTGAGCAGGTTTTTTTTGGTTGCAAACTCATCCAAGCAAACCCAAACCTGATAATTATGCTGAGTACGTAGAGATTCTATCAACTTTTTGGCATCGTTAACTGCGTTTTGTAGAGAAGAAATGCCGTTGTGATAGTTGTTAATGCCGACGATCAATGCCAGATTCTTTGAGAACTCAGGCATGTGGTTGCTCCTTATTTAAATCTGACTTTTAAATTGGTTAATTCATATTCACTCTAGTACTTTTACTGAGAGTTAAGAATAGGCAGAAATGGTGACAAGGTTTTACGCATTTAAATTGTATATTTCGTGCGGGTGAGGTCATACAATTTTGGATTTTAGATTTTGGATTTTGGATTGATTCCACAGATAAATCTGGGGGCTTGTACCATCAAGGAACCATTGGTCAAAGGCTAGCTTGGACTTTTGAACGCCAGTGGCTATATTTAGTTGCAAACTGCTGTATTTAACTTCGCTGTTTTGTTCTCCAGATTTGAGGGGTGGTTTGGTGATAGTTACGAAACTGGCAGTAAAAATGATTGATATTTTGATAACCTACGTTTAAAGCAATATGATTGACGGAATAATTAGTTTCTAGAAGTAAATGACATGCTTGCTTGATACGACGTTCGATAATCCAGTCATTGACAGTTTTTCCAGTTAGTCTTCGCACTAAATCTGTTAAGTAAGCTGAGGAATAACCAACATCACGGGCTACTTCTTTCAAACTAATAGGTTGATGATAATTTGATTCTATAAATTCAAATACTTTACGTAACCGGGGGATGCATGGAAATATGGATTGAGAATTATTTATATTTTTACATTCTTCATTAGTAAATAATTTATTCTGTCCTAAATGCACACGAACAAAACCATTTTCTGCACTAATTACCTCAAATCCTGCTGTCTCTAAACATTTAAGTAAGAGGTTTTTAGTTTCGTGATTTGCATTCATAACTAAAATATTAGTCATTTGATTATCTAACATTTAATAGAGTTAACACCCGATCAAATTTCATCACTTAAAACCCCTTTGATTTAGAGGTTTATAGTTCAAATAAGGTTAAGCGTTAAAGGTTTTTCTTACCCTTTTTCCTCTTAACCGACAAGTATTGTATTGCTTCAAGCTTCACTGCGATCGCCTACTATTTCAAATAAACAACCATCACTGGTGATATGGAGCGATCGCTCCATATCTGCGTTGATTTGATTACCTTAAGCTGTGACGAGAATTTTTTAACTTATGGTAACATCATTTTCCGGCTTCATCAGGTCATCACCTGCAATTACAGTTGCATAGAATACATAATTTTTATCTGCTCGATAGCGCTTATCTTGCTTCACCAATTCCATAAATTGTCTGTGTCCTGCTGTCGTGCGTCCTACTAAGCAACCAGCACTGGCTGTCTTGATATCGTTTTGGGGAAAGTCAAATCCCCAATGCTGGTTGATGCCGAAGAATCCAGTATCAATTTTGTCATTAGTACGCAAAAAGTTTTTATCAAAGTCTCTATGAACGCTCACCTCACCGCCTGTTTGCACTAATGCCTCATGTGCCGTAGGTTTGCCTGCTTGGTGTGTTCCTACCTGCCAAGCTCGATACTGTCCAAACTTAATCCTGGCAGCGCCGTTGCGATTTACAGGTGTATTAGTATACCTTGCTCCTGGTTCGGTTGTTCCCTCCCATTGGTCTAAGATTACAGGCTTGCCTTCTTGAATTTCCAGCACCAAGCGCAGATCGTTGAAATAGTTGGGGCGATCGTCGTTGAGTGTCAGATCTACATTCATTCCTTCTATATAGATGATGTTGTATTCCTGCCGTTCGGTAAATACGGTGTAGCCTTTTTTCATCATGTAGTTGTAAATCCGACTAGCCATGTCGCCAGTTTGGGATTTGCCATTACTTTTAGAACTCTTGATCTGAACAACTTGTATATTCATGGTTAACCTCACAATATAGATTTGATTATTTGGTAATTTTGGCTATCACTTGCTTCGAGTGGATTTCCCGAACAAGTGCTAAATCTCTTCGATTGCAGTTGCTCGTCGAGGGATGGTACTAGATGCACAAACCATAAGCAATCTTCAATTAGTAAATTCTTCAAGCCTTGTTAAGAAAAGTCTTGAACAATTTTTTAGCTCAACAATTTGAGCTTACTTTTGAATTTAGCAATTTTCTGGCTGAGTAATCTCATAAGAATCTCATCTAAATACTCATACAAAAGCAAATAGCTAAGAGGTTTCAATAATATGAAAAAAATATTTTTTAGTTGCGTAATAAAAGCATAAATTGAGGTCATCTACTGTGAAATATATAAACCACCAAGGCTTTATTACATATATAAGAAAGAAAAACTATCTCTGTGTAGAGTAGGTGATTAGTCTTCAAAATTATGTGATCTGACTCTAAGTTACGGATGCAATATTAGCCGAAAAGCTTGGAATTACTATGGTTTTAGCCACCTTGGAGATTCATTGTCAGCGTGCCAATTAATAAAATCTGTGTCACTTGTATAATGATTATCAATGATAATTTGGAATTTGTAGCTAGTCAAAGTAGTAATTTTATTCCTCAACTTTGCCAGAACCTCAATCCCTCCAATGGCATCGATTGCCAGCTTTTAGAATAGAAAGACTCGCAGCTTCACCTCCATAAATAAATTAACGGTGGGAAACAGGTAAAGTTTTGCTTATCATTTTGATGTGCTGCTGCTGCCATTACATCTTTCAGCAGCGCTGGTGTAATAAGCTCGATTCTTATGGGTGCAGTAACTCTGGAATAGCAATTATTTAAATTAAATTTTCTTATGGGAAATTACTATCGTAAATTTGCTAATGCTGTTAATATACTTTTAACTGCTGTTCTATAGATTTCTACAAGTATCATCTGGAAAATAATAGTAGCAATATAAATTTGTGTTGCATACGAGTTAAGACGTATGGAGCTACTATTCATAGGTTGTGTAGCTAACTATGAGCTAGCCAGATTTGAGTAGAGTCAATCAACTCAAAACAGACATTAGACAATTTAACTAATTGAAGTACATCGTCAAGAAAAGACTATGACGCGTAATTTATATGCTTTGCTTGTTGGAATTGATGAATATGTAAGTCCTGTTCCTCCATTGCAGGGTTGTGTCAATGATATAACTGCAATCAAAGAGTATTTAGAAGGACGAGTAGATACAGGTGGATATCAGCTACATTTACGTACACTGTTAAATAAAGATGCTACTCGGCAAGCGATCATTAATAGTTTTCGCCAACATCTGTGTCAAGCGGAAAGTGGAGATGTAGCGTTTTTCTATTATGCAGGGCATGGTTCTCAAGAAGAAGCCCCGCAAGAGTATTGGACTATAGAACCAGACAGACTCAACGAAACACTGATTTGTTACGACAGTATGAGTCCGGGGGGATGGGGCTTGGCAGATAAGGAAATAGCAAAGCTGATTGCAGAGATTGCCCAGAAAAACCCTCACATTACGATTATTATGGACTGCTGCCACTCCAGTTCCGGCACCCGTGGAGATATTGAAGCAGACACCGCTGAGAGGAAAGCTCCTATCGATCGCAGAAAACGTCCATTAGAAAGCTACATTGTGTCTCATTTAGAAGCCGAACAACTATTAACTGAACGCAGTCTGGCAAAAGAACCTACAGGTTGGAATTTACCACGAGCAAAACATATTTTTCTAGCAGCTTGCCGCGATCGCGAAACAGCAAAAGAATATACTATCAATGGGCAACGCCGGGGAGCATTTTCTTACTTCCTAGTAGATACTTTGAAAAAAGCCAATGGTAGTTTAACTTATAGAGATTTATTTAAACGTACCTATGCTTTAGTTCAGAGTAAAGTTTTAGCGCAATCCCCACAATTAGAAGCAACAGACTTAGATGATATAGAACACCCCTTTTTAGGAGGAGCGATCGCCCAACACAAACCCTACCTAACTGTTAGTTATCACAAAGAGCATCAGTGGGTAATTGATGCAGGTTCAGTGCATGGAATCCCCCAACCTTCAGGGGAAGAAACAACTTTATTAGCATTATTTCCCTTTGATAGCTCCCCACAACAGATGCAGAAATTGTCCGCAGCTATAGGTGAAGCGAAAGTAATTGCAGTCAAACCACAGCTGAGTTTAGTGCAAATTAGCGGTATTGAAACTTTAGAGCCAGGAATGACTTTTAAAGGTGCGATCGCTAGTCTACCTTTACCACCGAAAGGAGTTGTGATTACTGGTGAATCAGCAGGAGTAGAACTAGCCCGCACCGCTTTACAAACAATTAGCGCTGGAAACCAGCCCTCACTCTACTTAAAAGAAGTTGCAACCCCTGAAGAGGCCGAATTTAAGTTACTTGCACGTAATGGACAATATACAATTACTCGCCCATCTGGCGATCGCCCATTAGTTGCACCAATTCAAGGTTATACAGAACAAAATGCCTTGCAAGCAATTGAGCGATTAGAGCATATTACTCGTTGGACAAACATTGCTGAACTCTCCAGCCCCGCTACCAGTAGTATTCCCGCAGATGCAGTGCAAATAGTCATTTATCAAGAAGACAAAGAACTCAAAGATCCTCAAATTAACTTGCATTATCAACAGCAAAATGGTAAGTGGAAAGGCCCTGCTTTTAAACTCAAGCTCAAAAATAATAGCAATCAAGAACTATTTTGCGCCCTCCTAGATTTGACAGACAGTTATGCAGTTAGTCCCGAATTATTAGAAACTGGAGGTGTTTGGCTCAAACCAGGAGAAGAAGCTTGGGCATTAAGAGGAGAAAACATCTATCCGACTGTGCGAGAAAAACTTTGGAAACAAGGAATTACTCAAAGCCAAGATATTCTCAAGCTAATTGTTAGCACTGCTGAATTTGATGCTACCTTACTCAAACAAAATGAACTGGATTTACCTTTCTTTCCTGAAAGAGAAGTAGGACGGGGAAACGGAACCCTCAACCGTTTAATGAAGCGCGTCCAATCTCGCGACTTAAGAGCCGCACCAGAAGAAGAAGAACTTTATGATGACTGGATTACTAGTCAAATCCACATTACTACCGTGCGCCCCAAGATATAAGGGAGTTCAAAATAATAAATCGCTTTGGCAAGCAGGGGGAGCAGAGGAAGCAAGGGTGCAGAGGGAGAAAAAAATTTTACTCAATATCTTCGCCCTTGCTAATTAAATAATTTAATTTATAGAAGTCCCTAATCTGCGTTTTCAACTTATCCCTGGAGGGTAGTTTTATTTGGATATCACATGATACCAATTTCATGTGAAGTTGCACATATTTAGCTCCCCCTAAATCCCCCTTAAAAAGGGGGACTTTGAGAGTTTTATTCCGGTTTCTCCCTTAAAAAGGGGGACTTTGATTCTTTTTCCCCCTTTTTTAAGGGGGGCTAGGGGGGATCAAATTTTATGCAGCTTCATGAAGAATTGGTATGAGCTGACATCTGTTTTTAGATAACTACCTTAGAGCAATAAATTCTTTGTAGGGACACGGCACCAGTAAGATAATTTGATATACGAAAAGATTATGAATGCCGTGTCCTGAAGCGCGTAACTTATTTACTGAAATACGATATAGATTTTCAACAAATAGAAAAAATAACTAAGAAAATCACTTATGTCTGAGTTCTCTAGAAATCTAGCATTTATCGTCGGCATCAATAATTACACAAACGGTATTTCTCCTTTACAGAATGCTGTCAATGATGCCAAAAAGTTAGTTGAAATACTGCGAGAAAAACATGAATATAAAGTATGGGTATGTTTAGACGAAGTAGCTACCCTGAAAAATTTAAATCAACTTTTAGAAAAAACATTAGCAGAACAAGTAAGTGAAAATGACCGCTTGCTGTTTTACTTTGCTGGTCATGGGATAGCTTTAAATGGCGATGATGGCCCAACAGGTTATTTAATTCCCCAAGATGCCAAATTGAACGCTACTGAAACTTATCTCCCTATGACCAAATTGCAGGAATCCTTAGAGAAATTACCTTGCCATCATTTCTTAGGAATTCTGGACTGCTGTTTTGCAGGAGCATTTCGTTGGTCAAGCACCAGGGATTTATTAACTACACCAGAAGTCATCCATAAAGAACGCTATGACCGTTTTATTACCGATCCCGCTTGGCAAGTAATTACTAGTGCTGCCTATGACCAAAAAGCTTTAGATGCCTTTGTACTCAAATCGGAACGAGGTCAAGTAGGCAATCATTCCCCCTTTGCAGCAGCATTAATAGAAGCACTTGCAGGTAAAGCCGATGCCTATCCTCCTTCTACCAATGGTAAATCCGCAGGAGATGGAGTAATTACTGCTACCGAACTCTACTTATATTTACGGGATGCAGTTGAACCAGCCACGGAAGGAAATCGCCAACGCCAAACCCCTGGAATTTGGCCTTTGAAGAAGCATGATAAAGGCGAGTATATTTTCCTTAACCCAGGGCATGAACTTAATTTACCGCCTGCCCCACCTTTAGATGCCTCAAAAAATCCCTACCGAGGTTTGGAATCTTATGATGAGGAACACAGGGAACTGTTTTTTGGTAGAAGTAAGCTGGTAGAAAAATTACATCAGTTTGTTAAAAGTCATCCCTTGACAGTAGTTTTAGGTGCTTCTGGTTCGGGTAAATCTAGTTTAGTCAAAGCAGGATTAATTCCCCAACTCCGCCAAGATCATACTGAAAAATGGGAAATCTTAGAACCTATCCGTCCTGGTGAGACTCCCTTACAAGCGTTAAATAATGCTTTAAAAAATGCCCAATTACCAGAAATACCAGCCCAAAACCCAGAGCAGAACTTGGCAATGAGTATTGATGCTTGGGCTAAAAATCACCCTAAATCTAAGTTATTACTGTTTATTGACCAAAGCGAAGAAATTATTACTCTCTGTCAAAACGAGGATGAGCGCAAGGAATTTTTCCAACAAATACTCACAGCAATTAATGTTCATCGCCAGAGATTACGAGTAGTTTTATCCTTACGTTCTGACTTTGAACCCCAAATTAGAGATGCTGGTTTAAAATTTGTCCCCACAAACTATAACGCGGGAAATACTGAGCTTAAAAGTCGTTGGTACAGCGGACGATTTATTGTACCAGCGATGACAAGAGGAGAATTGCGCGAAGCGATTGAGAAACCCGCAGAAGCACGGGTAATGTATTTTCAGCCCCACGAATTAGTAGAACAATTGATTGATGAAGTAGCGGATATGCCAGGAGCATTACCCTTGCTGTCTTTCGCCTTGAGCGAACTTTATCTCAGATATTTACAGCGACAAATAGATGCCAAAAATAGAGGTATCACAATTGACCGGGCGCTGACTCAAGCAGATTATCAAGATTTGGGGGGAGTTATCCAATCGCTGACTCAAAAGGCTGATGCAGAATATGAGGTTTTAGTTCAACAAAATCCGGCTTATGACCAAATTATCCGTCAAGTAATGCTGCGGATGGTTGCTATTGGTGGAGGTGAATTAGCACGCAGACGAGTACCGCTATCAGAACTAGAATATCCCCCTCCTAAACATGATTTAGTTAAAGAAGTAATTGAGCGTTTTACCAAAGCAAGGTTATTGGTTACAGGAGAAGATGCTGAAGGTAATTATTATGTAGAACCTGCCCATGATGCTTTAGTGCGGGGATGGCAAAAACTGCTGGGGTGGAAGCAAGAAGATGAAGCAAGTTTACTTCTACAACGAGAGTTAACTCCGGATGCACAGAGGTGGGCAAATTTTAAAAATCAAGACAAAGAACAACAAGGAATTTTAGACAAGGCTGCACCTGTTTTGGTGGCTGTAGATCGAATACTCTTGCCTATTGAAAACTTCGTGAATCAAATTCCTGCAAACTTAGCTCGAAGATTACGAAGCTCTGAGAATCAGCAAGGACAACGGAGAAATAAATCCACAGAGTTTTTGTGGGATACAAATCCTTATCTTGATGTTTTAGATGAAAAACTTAACTCTGATGAAAACTGGTTTAACCAACTAGAAACTGAGTTTGTGCAGAAAAGCTTATTGCAAAAACGCCAGAATCATAGTTGGCGCTGGCGAATTGCTCAGGGAGTAATATTAACAATTAGTGCAGCAGCAGTCATTGCATTTATTCAATGGATAAATGCACAAAAACAACTTGTCTCAACGATCGGTGCTCTTACAAATGGATCGCAAGAATTATTCGACTCGAATAAAGAATTTGATGCTCTGCTGACAAGCATAAATGCAGGCAAACAAGTCAAACAAGAAGCATTCGGGGTAAATTCCGATATGCAGTTTCAGGTTAAAGTTGCGTTGCAAAATGCAGTTCTCTGGGTTAAAGAGCGAAACCGCTTGGAAGGGCACAAAGCGGAGGTTTATAGTGTTAGTCTTAGTCCGGATGGGCAACTGCTAGCTTCTGCTAGTGCTGACAAAAACATCAAACTCTGGGATGCCACTACAGGTAAACAAATTAAAACTTTCAATGGACATGGGAATGTAGTAAATTTTGTCACTTTCAGTCCTTCGGGGCGACTGCTAGTTTCTGCAAGTTCGCCGGAGAAAAGCGTTAAACTTTGGGATGTAGCTACTGGCAAAGAAATAGTTACGCTTCCAGGGTATAATGCGGATGGCAATGGCTGCAATGGTCTCACTTTTGATCCTTCGGAGCAAGTGCTGGCGATAGCGAGTGAAGGGAATATCATCAAACTCTGGGATATCAGTACACGCAAAGAAATCGCCACCTTTACCGGACATAAAGATCGAATCAATAGCGTTAGTTTAAGTCCAGATGGACGACTACTAGCTTCCGGCAGTTTTGATAACACTATTAAACTCTGGGATGTCGCCACCCACAAAGAAATTAAGACTCTCTCAGGGCATCGTGGTTGGGTTTTTAGTGTTAGATTTAGCCCAAATGGGCGACTGCTAGCTTCTGGTAGTGATGATAGCACCGTCAAACTTTGGGACGTAGCCACCCGCAAAGAAATCACTACCCTCAAGGGGCATACTGGGCGGGTTCAAAGTACTAGTTTTAGCCCGGATGGGCGGCTACTGGCATCTGGAAGTTCGGACAGTACCATTAAACTTTGGGATGTTACCACCAACAAAGAAAAAGAAATTGACACTCTTACGGGGCATCGCGCTGAGGTAAATGGCATCAGTTTTAGCACGGATGGGCAAGTGCTGGCTTCCGCCAGTTATGACAGTACCATCAAACTTTGGAATGTTGCAGCCCGTGAAGAAATTGCCCCCCTTAAGGGACATAGTGGCAAGGTTAGTAGCGTTAGTTTCAGTCCGGATGGGCGACTACTGGCATCTGGAAGTTGGGATCATAATATTAAACTTTGGGATGTTGACAAGCGTCAAGAACTTGATACCCTGAGCGGACATCGTTATTGGGTTCAAAGTGTCAATTTCAGCCCGGATGGGCGACTACTGGTATCTGGAAGTTGGGATCATAATATTAAACTTTGGGATGTTGACAAGCGTCAAGAACTTGATACCCTGAGCGGACATCGTCATTGGGTTATGAGTGCCAATTTCAGTCCGGATGGGCGACTACTGGCATCTGGAAGTTGGGATGGTATCATTAAACTCTGGGATGTGGTGAGAGTCCAAGAAATTCCTACCCTAAAAAAGCATAAGGATGTAGTTCGCAGTATAAATTTTAGTCCGAATGGGCAATTGCTAGCGTCTGGAAGTGGGGACAGTACCATTAAACTCTGGGATGTTGCTACCCGTAAAGAAATCGCCACTCTCACGGGACACATTTCTGGGGTTGGGGTTAATAGCGTTAGCTTCAGCCCGAATGGACGACTGCTAGCTTCTGGGGGTGGTGACAACACTGTTAAACTCTGGGACATTGCTACCCGTAAAGAAATTGCTACCCTCATTGGACATCGGCTACAGGTCACTAGTGTCAGTTTTAGCCCCTCGGGAAAGCTGTTGGCTTCTACAAGTAACGACCACACCATCAGACTCTGGGATGTTGCCACCCGTAAACAAATTAACATCCTAAACGGCAGAACTGATATCAATAGTGTCAGTTTCAACGCGGATGAGAAGTTGTTGGCTTCAGGAAGTTCATCTGGAACTGTGGTTTTGTGGAATTTAGAAATTTTGTCGAAATTAACTCTTGATGATTTAATGGCACGCGGTTGCGATCAAGTGCGTGACTATTTGGAGAATAACCCCAATGTTAATGAGAGCGATCGCCATTTGTGTGACAATGTGCCCAAGTTAGTTGGCAAGTAGCAGTTACTTTCACTAGACCTAACAGTTCTGCGATCGCTGTTTGCAAGCAGAGTTAATCAATCTGCTGGGAAGCGATCGCACTTTCACTAGACCTAACAGTTCTGTGATCGCTGTTTGCAAACCAGAGTTAATCCATCTGCTGGGAAGCGATCGCACTTTCTGTAGACCGAAAAATTCTGCGATCGCTGTTTGCAAGCATAGTTAGTCAATCTGTTGGGAAGCGATCGCACTTTCACTAGACCTAAAAGTGCTGCGATCGTTGTTTGCAAGTAGAGTTAATCAACGCTACCTACAAATAATTAATTATCACTTTTATAATATCTAAAAATAGTTAATTAGCAATTTAATTAAAAAGAAATAGTATTGATATTAAGAAAGACTTAAAGAGTTAGCTGATTTTATTTTAATGCCTATAAGACTCTCAAAAGAGCATCAGCAAATTTCAACTATAGTGATTCAATTTCAGAATGAATTGACACAGCAGTAGGCAGTTAGGAAAATTAGTGTCTGTACTTATTTCTATTTTTCGCAAATTATTTCCTACATCCACAGCACCCTATCCTGGCAAAAGTTTATCTTTTCGAGCATGACATTCGGCTAAGAACTTTTTTCACCTTAATAGTAGTAGGTAAAAGGTTTACTAACAATGATGAAAACAGAAATGTTGAGCTATACAGCACAGACACAGGACTCGCAATGGTGTTAGAGATTGACATAAATAATTTCGCTGATGACAAGGTTAGTGGTCATCCTAGTATATGCATTGCTGTACTTGACGGGCCCGTTGACCAATCTCACCCCTGCTTTGACGGAGCTAATCTAACTCAGCTTCCAACCTTGGTTTCTGGTATCCCAGATCGAGGTTTTGCATCCCAGCATGGAACTCATGTTGCTAGCATCATCTTTGGTCAACATAACAGTGCTGTTCGTGGTATTGCACCTCATTGTCGAGGCTTAATTGTACCTGTGTTTACTGATGGGAAAGAAGGAAGACTTGCGCCTTGTTCCCAAATAGACCTTGCACGGGCAATTACGCAAGCAGTGGAGCAGGGAGCCAATGTGATCAACATTAGTGGTGGTCAGTTGGCTGCATCGGCTGAATCTGATCGATTACTGGCGAATGCAGTTCAATTGTGCCAAGAACACAACGTTCTGATTGTGGCTGCTGCGGGTAACGATGGCTGTGATTGCCTCCATGTTCCAGCTGCCCTTGAGTCTGTACTGGCAGTAGGGGCAATGGATGCCCAAGGCAATCCGATTGGATTTAGTAATTGGGGTCAGGCTTACCAAAACCAAGGAATTCTCGCTCTCGGTGAAAGTATTTTGGGTGCTGTCCCTGGGGGTGGGACTGCGGTGAAAACGGGAACAAGCTTTGCGACTCCCATCGTATCGGGTATTGCTGCCTTGTTGCTAAGTATTCAACTGCAACGAGGGGAAAAGCTCGATCCCCATGCTATCCGTGATGCCATTCTCCAAAGTGCCTTACCTTGCAACCTGTCGAAAGGGTCAGATAGCCGTCGCTGTCTGGTTGGTAGCCTGAATATTTCTGGAGCATACGCCCTCATTACCAAAGGAAAATTTAAACCCATGACAAACCACAAACTAGAGGAAATCATGATGCAACCTACTGAAGTTGACAATGCGATCGCACAACTGCAACCGAGTGAGGTGATTGAATTTGATTTGAAACAACCGATTCCCCATTCTTCAGCGATCGGTGTTCAGACTGCAGAAATGAATCAATCAACAACTACGCCAATGAAAGAAACCCCAATGATGATTACTGCTAGTAACCAAGCAAATTCTTCAGTAGCTCCGTCTGAGTGTGCTTCTTGTAGTGGTAGCAAGCAAATTCAGTTAGTTTATGCTTTAGGAGAGTTAGGTTATGATTTCGGGACTCAAGCCCGTCAAGATTCGTTTACCCAAGCCAAGCCCAGGGATATGAGTCTGCTGGACTATCTGGAGCAAAACCCTTGGGAGGCACAATCTCTGATTTGGACGCTGAATCTCGATGCTACGCCCATTTATGCGATCGTGCCTTCTGGCCCCTACGCCAATGTTACTTACGAGCGACTACGATCCTTCCTAAGGGACGAAAATATTGAGCGGGTTTCAATTCCAGGATATATAGCGGGCAGTGTGAAACTACTTTCGGGTCAAACTGTTCCTGCCATCATCCCAGAAGTGCGAGGGATGTACGGATGGTCGGTTGCAGCATTAATTGAAAATTTAACACAAGCTTATCCAGCAGGGCCGTCAGCAGAAGACTATAGCAATAAGATTCGAGAATATCTGGAGCGGATCTATTATGAGTTTCGCAATCTAGGTGTCACACCCCAGGAACGGGCGCTCAACTTCTCTGCGACCAATGCTTTCCAGATTGCAGATGTCATGTCTACTGGTACGGCTGCTGATGTTGGACTGGACACTATTACGGTGGAGAAGAGTCCTATCTGTCGCCCCGATTCCGATTGCTACGATGTGAAATTACAGTTTTTTAATCTACAAGATAGCCGCAGAGCCGGAAAAGTTTATCGATTCACAGTGGATGTGAGCGATGCGATTCCTGTCTCTATCGGTAGAGTCCGCTCTTGGTCTGTTGCTAGCTAACCCACGCCAGCCAAATCCTGACTGTGAATTTGCAGAATGTGTAGGTCTATTGGAATCGTTATGTATATGTTCATCACGAACATTTTGTAGGGGTCGATCAGCCTCAAAGCCTCTCAAATGAAAGCGGCTTATAATTCCATTCTTTTGGGCTGTGTCTGCCTGTTATTAAGACACGACTTGACCTGTGAGGGAGAGATTTTCTCGGTTGCACCTCATAGAACGAACACTCAATACTAAAACACAGAAACAACATGAAACTTCCAATCCAAGCACAACCAATCATGAGAAAAGTTAGCACCGCAAAAATTATCAGCACGGGCATAGTTACTTCTGTATGGAATCATTGTAATTGCAACTCTGCGTGTCGGATAAGTCAAGATGCATGTGTGGATTGTTTGACTCGCTGTTTGGGATAGTGATGAATCTGCAGTATCTGTTTGGTGACAGATTGATAATAGAAATTCAACCTTGAAAATAGGATAAACAATCATGAAACTTCCAATCCAAGCACAACCTATTTTGAGAAAGACGAGTACATCAGTTGCAATCGGAGGAGTGACACCGCTCGAATGCACCTCATGGTACGGTACAGCGCCTTTCTGTGATGCTCATTGCTCTCAGTGCCCTGACGGTTGGAGATGTGAGACGAGCAGTCATGGCGATGGAGCTGGTTGCTGGAGTGGACAAAAAGTTCGCTGCTGTCCTCCCTAATCATCGAATTCGACACAATTAAAGTGCGATCGCTAAGCTTTCTTAGGGTGCGTTACTTCGTTAACGCACCATCTAATTCCTACCTTTTCATTCGGTAAATCATTGAAAACTAAGGAGAAAATTTGATATGGATCTTGTACAACAAGTTATTGCATTGACAAACAGTGAACGTGCTAAACATGGTTTAGGAGCATTGCAATGGAATGAGCAACTGTTCAAAGCGGCACAAGGGTATTCTCAAAACATGGCACACGGCGATTTCTTCGAGCATGGTGATTTCGTTAAACGTGCCAAAGACCAAGGATATCCATCTTCCTTTCTTGCAGAGAATATTGCGGCAGGCAGTCCTACGCCAGAAGCTGTAATGCAACAGTGGCTGAATAGCCCAGGACACCGCGCCAATATTCTTAATCCAAACTATACAGAAATTGGCGTTGGTCATTACTATTTAGAGAACGATCCAGGTCGATATCAATACAAACATTACTGGACGCAAGTCTTTGGAAAACGCTAACCCAAACTCAGCTCGCAAACTAATGAGTCATCCTTAAAAACTTTATGATCGAGAGTAAAACTTAAGCACGTTCTACTCTCGATCATAAAGTGCGATCGCAATCTCCCGTAGGTTGGGGAGTCACTGCGTTGTGAGGCTTCCCCTCGTTATAGCAAGTGACGTTAAAAGCTTTATTTCCCCAACATATAATATTGGGGAAATAAAGATTCTCTAAATCACAAAATTATATAAGTTCAACGATTAAAAGACGCTTCAAACAAGTTATAAAATGTTGGGTTACAACGCAAATCTAAATTTTTCATATCGCTGCAAATATCTCTTGTATTTTCCACCCAACCTACAAGATTATACCCCAAAAATTATCGCCTTCCTTAGTCATCCAATCCTTTGATGCAGGCTTCAGATGCGGTCAATCCCCTGAAAAAATTTGCATCAAACTGATTTCAGCACTTATCAAAATTACACCGTTTCATAAGTCAGGCAACAGCTTGACATTACACCAACCCTTCAATGCTTTATGAACAGACAAGCAATCCCGTTTTCCAAGCCCCCATCCTGGCGCGATCGCATTAGCCAATTCTTCCGGTTTAAACAGTTGGGAACGAACTTCCGCACAGAATTACTAGCTGGCTTTACTATCTTTATGACCACAGTTCCGATTCTGGTGGTGAATGCTCATATTTTAGGAAATGCGATATTTCTACAGCAGGCTGGAGATTTATTTGAGCAAATTTTAGTAGCACTTGCTCTTTGTGCTGCGGTATCTAGCTTCCTAATTGGACTACTAACTAATTATCCTTTTGTCCTGGGATCGGCTACTGGAGCCGCTGCACTATTTACCTTCTCTATCGTGCTAGGCATGGGAATGAATTGGCGATTGGCACTAACTGCTGTCCTTGTGGAAGGAATTCTCTTCACAGCATTGTCTGTCAGTCCACTCCGTCGCCAACTGCATAATGCCATTCCCAATTCGCTAAAACAGGCGATGGTGATTGGCTTGGGTCTGTTTCTCTCATCTATTGCGCTGTCGGGAAAAGTAGCTTCTCCCCAGGTCGGTGCAGGGATCATCGTCGCGAATACTGCCACGCTGACTAGTTTAGGAACACTGAAGCAGCCTGCTACGCTGATTGCAATTTTTGGGATTTTATTGACGATACTGCTCACGGTGCGGCAGGTCAAAGGCGCATTTCTGTTCGTGATTTTTGGCACGGCTGCGCTCGGTTGGCTGACAGGAGTAGCACCCTTTCCTAAAAGCATTCTCGCCCTGCCCCAGTTACCTCAAGACTTGATTGGACAAGCGATCGTTGGAGTACAATATTTCACCGGGCCGCAACTGGGAAATTTTGTGGCAGTCGTCTTTGTGCTGCTATTTATGTCCCTATCCGATGCCATGAGTTTCAATGTGTTAGGGCGACAAATCGACTGCATCCAGCCTGACGGTGAACTATGCCGCTCTAAACAAGCCTTATTATCCGACGCACTCGGAACCGTCTTTGGTGCGATGGTGGGTAGTACTCCTATCATGCCCTATCTAGTAGCTGCTTCTGGCATCTTTGAAGGCGGGCGTAGTGGATTCGTCGCGATCGTGGTTGGGTTACTCTTTCTCATTTCTACGTTGTTCACGCCCTTATTTGCCGCGATTCCTGCTTTTGCTACTGCTCCTATTCCGCTGATGATTGGTGTCTTAATGATGAGTAATGTGCGTCTGATCAATTGGAATGATTTAGCAGAGGCAATTCCGGCATTCCTAGTCATTTTAATTACACCCCTAACTTTTTCGATCGCCGATGGCATGGCAGCCGGCTTTATTGCTCATGCGGTTGCAACCGTTGCTCAGAGAAATCGAAAAGGGATGCGATCTAGTCTAGTTATGGCAGGTATTGCTGTAGCTTACTTCACGCTGATCACGATGCAGGCTTAGTCTCAGTAAGATTGCTAGTGGATAAATTTTCTTCTACAGAACAACAGCTAATCAATCCAGTTTCTTCAAAATTTTCATAAAGGCTTTTTTCTTCACTATGATTTTTTGGTTCTGGTTTTGAATAGCATTTTTTGAGTAACTTAATAAATTCAGTAGACCGAAAATTTTTGCGATCGCTAAAGAATAGTAGTGTATGATACCGTTTTCTTAGGGAATATATGTAGATAGCATAAATAAAAAACTCTCGCCCCTGCGCTCGCCTTTTACCATTTTTATAGGTACAAATTATCCAAACTGAGAAGGTGACTGCTCCATATTTATCGCTGTTTAATGTGTAATTTTTTTATAGCGAAAAATAATTGATTATCACTTTTATAATATCTAAAAATAGTTAATTAGCAATTCAATTAAAAATAAATAGTATTGATATTAGGAAGGATTTAAAAAGTTAACTAATTTTACTTCAATGCCTATAAGACTCGTAAAATTATAATTTACGAAGGTGAATTGATATATTAATTCACTTTTATCTGAGTCTTGGCAAAAACAATAATTCCTAAAAATTTATTCTAAGTTTTACGCAAGGTTTTTAAAGATATTAGTTGAAAAACTCAAGAGGATTATTCATGATGACAATCGATGCAGCACCGTTGGCTAACAGCTTGGGATTTCTGGCTTTAGCAGCTTATATTTTCACCTTATTACCCACGAATCTCAGAGTTGTTTTTCCTGAAACTAAACAGACTAGCATTCCCAAATGGTTGTTAAAATATCGACGAATCATTGGTATTCTGGCTTTTTGCTTGGCTTTGCTTCACGGGTTCCTTTTAGTCAAAAAGAGAGACTTTGATTTTTTAGATCCCCGTACTTATTGGATTTATATCCAAGGTATATCAACCTTTACAGTTTTTACGCTCCTGGCAATCACTTCTAATGATTGGAGTGTCAAAAGACTGAGAAAAAATTGGAAGAAATTGCACAGCTTGACTTACTTAGCCATGTTCCTGCTGACTTGGCATGTTTGGGACAAAATGTCAGAACACTGGAGTTATTACACCCCTATTGAGCTAATAGCTATGGTCACTATAATCGCTTTATTTCTCAAGCGATATTGGACTGAATATCAGCATAAAAAACAAAAGGCTAAAGGAAGAGTGTTGATGGTAAATATGTAGCTACCTTCAATTTAGGCACTACAACAAGAATTATACAGAGGAATATCTCGTTATGAGAGCAAAACAAATTGCTTGGAAATCCTCAACGGTATTAGCAATCAGCACCTTAACTATCTTGGTTGGTAGTAGTATTTATGCTCATATCTTCCCTCCCTCTCAAACCACTAACGTCACTACTATCTCTGTTGCAACTACTCAACAATTACGGACTCTCCAAAAAGATTCAACTTGGATTTATGCGATCGCTCTAAGTTCCGATGGCCGCTTCCTCGCTAGTGGCAGTTATGATAAACAAATTCAAATTTGGCATCTGCCCAGTGGTACTTTACTCCACACTTTAAAAGGACACGGTGATGCAGTTGTCAGCCTCGCTATTACTCCCGATAGCAAACTCCTAGCCAGTGGTAGCTGGGATAACCGAATTAAATTGTGGGATTTAGAGACAGGGAAACTGATTCGCACCTTCAACGGACATTCAGATGATGTACAAGCAATTGCCATCAGTCCTGATGGCAAATGGCTAGCTAGTAGCAGTGCTGACACAACCATCCGCATCTGGAACCTACAAATGGGGGAAGAAATCCGTCAATTCCGGGATGGAGATTGGGTGAGGACTGTCGCTTTTAGTCCCGACGGACAAATCTTAGCCAGTGGCAATCAGGGTGGCACAATCAAAATTTGGCGGCTCAAAGATGGTGCTGTCCTGGAAACTTTGAATGCCCATAAACAAGCCGTGCGATCGGTGGCTTTTAGCCCCGACGGACTGACCTTAGCTAGTGGCAGTGCTGACGGAATGGTCAAACTCTGGCAAAAGTCAACAGGTGAATTGCTCCATACTCTCACCGAAGATTCAGGAGCCGTTTGGTCAGTAGCTTTCAGTCCTGATGGCAAACTGTTAGCCAGTGGTACTAACAATCGCCACCTCCAATTATGGAGACTGCCTGAAGGTCAACTTGTGGGTAACTTGACGGGAGATGACAAAGCTGTGCGGTCAGTGGTTTTCAGCAGTAACGGACAGATGGTAGCTATTGGTAGTGCCAGCGGGACGGTCAAACTCTGGCAATTACCTGACAATTTGAAGGCTGCGACAAGATTGACAAAATTTAAAGGCTATTCAGAAAAGGAATGAAACTAATACCGGGTTTGCTTAAACTAGTCCAACGCAGTCCTCCACGCCAGAACTACAACCCCAGAAAATATCAGCAGGCTTTTACCCTGGACTAATGCATTCGACTGATTTAACTATCAAGGACATAAATAGAAATGATGAAATCCCGCAAACAGCAATCAGAGGAAATCCGCCGCAACGCAGCTGAACTCGCCGCAGCGCGACCTCACCCACGCCACCACAATAATGGGGACGAGCAACGTCTACATCGTGAGGACGGCAAGCCGAGTTATGTGGGCAACTTTACCAAGTGCCTGCCCCACGATGACGACGGTTTTTTGATCGAGCCACGCGATTACGAACAATGGCTTCACTCCATCGATTCAGGCGATCCGCGGGATTTCCGTACCATTCGTTTAGGCCCTGGGCCATTCCAACCCAATGGGGACTTCCAGTACCAGAATCCGACAGATCCCGACTACAGTCCTAGTTGTCCCATCAAACTCAATTGGAAAGCTTCTTATCCAGGAGGGCGGCCTTGTGTGCGTGCTTGGGAAAGTCAAGGTGCCGGACTCACTTTCGATCTCGAAGGGCCGGATGCACAGTCAAACACGATGCCGCCGTGTCCTTCCCTCGATAGCCAAGAGTTAATCGCAGAGATGGGGGAATTGTACTGGATGGCGCTATGCCGTGACGTGCCTTTTGCCAACTGGACGACAGATCCACTAATTGATGCCGCCCGCAACTCACTTAAGCGTCTCTGGTGGTTTCGCCGCGACAAAACGCTAGACCTGAATGGTCACACTGACGTGCTGCCAGAGTCCCTGGCTCGGCGGCGCATCCTCAGCGAAAACGGCAGCGATCCTGTGCCATTCTCGAAGCTGTTTCGTGGCGTAGAACTGGGGACAGAGGTAGGGCCTTATGTCTCCCAGTTTCTGTTAATCGGCAATACGGGCATCAACGGCAACGATAACGCCAATACATTGGCTGATGGCGCGATCGCTTACGGGGCGATCCGCATCGATCAGCAAGTGCGCGTGGCTACGCCGAATCAGGACTATATGCAAACCTGGGAAAAGTGGCTGGATGTGCAGAACGGTGCTGACGTGCGTGGGCAAGAAACTTATTCTTCCGGTTACCGCTTCATCGCTACGCCGCGTGATATCGTAACTTACGTCCACTACGATGCCCTCTACCAAACCTATCTCAACGCCTGTCTGTGGCTCTTAGGGGCAGGTGCGCCCTTCGATCCAGGACTGCCATTCCGCTCTCCAGATTACATCGACAAACAGCAAGGCTTTGCTCAATTCGGTGGCCCGCACATCCTGAGTTTAGTAACAGAGGTAGCGACTCGTGCATTGAAGGCTGTACGCTATCAGAAGTTCAACGTCCATCGGCGGCTGCGCCCAGAGGCACTGGGAGGCTGGATGTACCAGCGCCGCAAAGGCTCGGCAACTGTCAAAGCCAGGCTTGCTGTACTAGAAAATATGGAGGCGGCCTTTGCTGGCTCTTCCGGCATTGGCGCACGCTTAGACACAAAGAATGGCATGGCAGGCAACTGGTTGTTGCCGATGGCCTTTTCTGAAGGCTCTCCCACCCACCCTTCTTACGGTGCTGGCCATGCCACAGTTGCAGCCGCCTGCGTCACGATCCTCAAAGCCTGGTTTGATAGTGGTTGGGAGCTGAAGGACAAAAATGGCAAACCCATTGTTTATGTCCCGAAGGCGGACGGCTCTGCTCTGACCGATGTCAGCAGTTATTTCGCACCTCTGACCTTGGAAGGTGAATTGAATAAGCTTGCCGCTAATATTTCTATTGGTCGGGACTGGGCTGGTGTTCACTACTACAGCGACTACTATGAATCGTTCCGCTTGGGCGAACAGGTGGCGATCGGCATACTAGAAGAACAAAAGCTCACCTATGGCGAGAATTTCTCGATGACCGTCCCTCTTTTAGACGGAACAGCAGTGCGGATTTAATCGCCTAAATTGTGCTATCTATCCTACTAAGCTCAGTGGAATTTCCATCAGAGCCGCAGAATTGCTGCACAAATTCCAAGCTGTTTTTGACTAAAGAAGGCAGGATGTGAATATTATTTTCCTGCCTGAAAGAGGATTTGACTTCTTTATTTGGTTGCTATCGTTTTTTGAGGGACTTCCAAAGAATAAATTAATCAACAAAAACCAAGAATCAAGCCCTTTGTAAATCCTTGAGAGTTGCTGGGTTAGCCTTAGGGACTTCCAGAGTGCGATTCATTGCTGACCGAACGTTATAAAAGTTCTCCTAGAGTCGTTTCAACATTTTGAACTAGGCAATCCCGATGCCGCCTGTTACACCATAAACTTCTCCCGTGATGTAGCTACCTTCTTGGGAAGCAAGCAACACATACACAGGAGCAATTTCCACAGGCTGACCGGGTCTTCCGAGCGGAACTTCAGAACCAAATTTCTCGATCTTGTCCTGGGTCTGACCACCACTCGGCTGTAGCGGTGTCCAGAATGGGCCGGGTGCGACTGCATTAACGCGCACTCCCTTGTTGATCATCTGTTTTGCGAGAGATTTGCTGAAATTCTCAATGCCCGCTTTCGTCATCGCATAGTCAAGCAGACTCGCTGAAGGTTGATATGCCTGAATCGAAGTGGTGTTAATAATCGATGCTCCGGGTTTGAGATGTGGAACGGCTGCTTTGGTAATCCAAAATAGCGCGTAGAGGTTTGTCTTCATCACTTTATCGAAATGCTCAGTCGTGATATCGCTAATTGAGGGGTAAGATGTCTGTGCGCCAGCATTGTTCACCAGAATATCTAAACCATTCAAAGATTGCACTGCATCTGTCACCAGCTTTTGGCAAAAATGCTCGTCAGTGATGTCACCGGGAAGCGCAACCGCTTTGCGCCCTGATTTTTCAATCAATTGGATGACCTCTTGAGCATCAGCCTCCTCGCTTTGAAGATAGGCGATCGCGACATCAGCACCTTCTCGCGCAAATGCGATCGCCACAGCGCGCCCGATCCCAGAATCGGCTCCCGTGATCAATGCCTTGCGACCTGCAAGCTTTCCACATCCAATGTAGCTTTGCTCACCGTGATCCGGTTGGGGCTGCATCTTTTGAGCAAGTCCTGGTACGGGCTGCGGTTGTTGAGGAAAGGGTGGAGCAGGATATTGCTGCCGGGGATCTTGCATCTCTAGTCGATGATCGTCTTTCATCACTTGCTTGTTTTGGTAGTTTTTGCAATTCCAGACTTAAGTATCAAAGATCGAGGAGAACGATTCCTCACCCTTTCAGCAGAATAATGATGTTTTTACAGGCTTTGAATCCTCGTAAATTGTCAACGGCATTATAATTAGAATTGATGTATAGTTTGAGGTATGCCAGACAATACTCTCAAGCGTTGCTTTATGATTTCTCTACCTGGTATCGCCATCCAAGACAAGATATACGAAAGTTCTAATACTCTTGTGTATCGAGGTATAAGAAACGATGGGGTAGGGATGATCATTAAAATGCTAAAGCTTGATTATCCCTCTTTCCAAGAACTGACTCGCTACAGACAGGAATATAAAATTACCTGTTCCCTCAATTTGGAAGGAGTTATCAAGGCATACAACCAGCAGGATTATCAACGCACTCTGGTGATTCACTTAGAAGATTTTGGGGGAGAGTCCTTAGAGCAATGGATGCACAAGCGTCCAGATATTTTTTGCCCGATGCCTTTATCGACTTTTGTTGGTCTGGCGATCGCCATCACCGATATTCTGGGCAGAATCCATGCAGCCAATGTCATTCATAAAGATATCAACCCTGGAAACATAGTCCTTAATCTGGATACTGGTGTTGTCAAAATTATTGACTTTGGAATTGCCACCCAATTTAACCGCACGAATCCGACTTTCAAAAGTCCTCATGTTTTAGAAGGGACACTCGCATACCTATCTCCAGAGCAAACCGGGCGGATGAACCGTTTACTCGATTACCGCACCGATTTTTACTCCCTTGGTGTGACATTTTACGAACTGCTCACTGGACAACTACCATTTTCCACCACAGATGTGCTGGAACTAGTCCATTGTCATGTTGCCAAACATCCAATTGCGCCTCATGAAATAAATACAACAATTCCCAAGCCAGTTTCAGATCTCATTCTCAAACTAATGGCGAAAAATGCGGAAAATCGCTATCAAAGCGCCTGGGGCATCAAAGCGGATTTAGAAATCTGTGCTGAACAATTAAAAGAAATCGGTCAAATCTCTAGCATTCAATTGGCGCTTCAAGACGCTTCGGGTCAGTTTCAAATTCCCCAAAAACTGTATGGACGGGACAAGGAAGTTGCAATGTTACTGGCGGCTTTTGATCGCGTAGCGTGTCCAGAGTCAAATCCCGTCGCTGCTTTACCAAACAATTCCCAAACAACTTCCCAAACCCAACAAGCGGGCAACCCAAAACTCCAAGTTGAAATGATGTTGGTATCTGGCTATGCGGGAGTAGGTAAATCTGCGTTAGTGCAAGAAATCTATAAACCAATTACCCAAAAGCGCGGTTATTTCACATCGGGTAAATTCGATCAATTTCAGCGCAATATTCCCTACAGCGCGATCGCCCAGGCTCTACAAAAATTGTTACAACAACTGCTGGGTGAACCAGAAGAACAATTGCAGCAATGGCGATCGCGTCTACTAAAAGCCTTGGGCAACAACGGACAGCTCATCGTTGATGTAATTCCTGAAGTAGAACTGATTATCGGCAAGCAGCCACCCGTTCCAGAGGTGGGAGCCACGGAAGCTCAAAATCGCTTCAATCGCATCTTTGGGCAGTTCATCCGAGTATTCTGTTCAACAGAGCATCCACTCGTGATCTTTTTTGATGACTTACAGTGGGCAGATTCAGCCACACTCAGATTAATTGAGCTAATCATGCTTGACGAGCAAACCCAATCCCTGTTTCTGATTGGAGCATATCGCGATCATGAAGTGACTTCATCCCATCCATTGACAGTCCTGTTGGAGCGATTGCGAAAACAAGGAGCAGTGCTTCAAGAAATTAATCTGGCACCCTTAACACTAGAGCCATTAAGCCAGTTGATCGCCCAAACGCTGCATCAAAACACTGAGACTGTACATTCCTTAGCTGAATTGGTGTTGCGTAAAACGAAGGGAAATCCTTTTTTTGTCAACGAATTTTTGCGAATGCTGCATCGCGAAAATCTATTGACCTTTGATGCGACACGCTTAAGCTGGCAATGGAACATCGGACAGATCCAAGCCCAGAATATAACTGATAATGTGGTGGAGTTACTACTGCTCAAGTTGCAGAAACTACCAGAGGGGACTCAGCAAATACTCCGTTTAGCCGCTTGTGTCGGGGCAGAATTTGATTTAGAGACGTTGGCACTCGTTTGTAAGCAATCCCCTCAAGCGATTTCTCTAGATTTGCTGGCAGCGATTCAAGCGGAATTGATTCAGCCTCTTTCTGAATTAGATGAGAATTTGTTAGTTCAAGAGTATAAATTCTTGCACGATCGTGTGCAGCAAGCTGCCTATGCCTTGATTGATGAGTCGCAAAAGCAAATTGTTCATCTTCAAATTGGTCGTACTCTGCTTGAAAAGACATTGCCAGAGCGCCAACCAGACCGATTATTTGAAATTGTCGATCATTTAAATCATGGAATTGAGCTTGTTACATCTCGACCCGAACGAGATGAGATTGCTAAATTGAATTTAATGGCAGGGCAGAAAGCAAAAGGGGCGATTGCCTACAGTACTGCTCAAAGCTATCTAGCTACAGGAAGAGCATGGCTAACCGCTTCTAGTTGGCAAACAAGCTATGACCTCACCTTAGAATTATATCAAGAAACAACAGAAGTCGCGTACCTGTGTGGTGATTTTGAACAGGTGGAATACTGGGCAGCGATCGTTGTACAAGAAGCTAAAACGGTTCTTAATAGTGTGAAAACCTACGAAGTCAAAATTCAAACCGATGTTGCACAGAACCAACCCCTAAAAGCAATCAATACAGCATTGCAAGTTTTGCAACAATTGGAAATCAATTTCCCAAAAACGCCTAGTCAATTAGATATTCACCTTGAACTAGAGACAATCACCAATCTCTTCCATGAGAAAGAAGTTGAGAGCTTGATCCATTTGCCAGAGATGACTGAACTGGACAAGCTAGCGGCGATGAAAATCCTATCAAGCATTACGATCGCCGCCTATGTTGCGGTTCCTAATTTAATGCCTCTGCTTGTGACTAAACAAGTCAGCTTATCAATTCAGTACGGTAATGCTGCTGTATCTCCCTTTGCCTATGCCACCTTTGGGTTAATTCTTTGTGGAACGATCGGAAACATCGAGGCTGGCTACCAATTTGGACAGCTTGCTCTACGGCTGTTGTCACAGTCTCGTACCCACACACTCAAAGCTAGAACATTGCTGTCCGTTAATAACTTCATCATCCATTGGAAAGAACATGCTAAAGAATTATTGAAGCCATTACGGGAAGGCTATCACATTGGGCTGGAAACTGGCGATTTAGAGTCTGCCGCCTACTGCGCTTATACCTACTGTTTTCAATCCTACGCTAATGGAAAAGAACTCGCAGAGGTTGAACGCGATATGGCGATCTATGGCGAAGCAATCCATAAAATCAAACAGGAAACGGCACTAACCTGGAATCAAATCTTTCGGCAGGTTGTCATAAACTTAATGGGACGCTCGACTATCCCAACTCAACTCATCGGCGAATTCTACAACGAGGAAAATGAACTGCCAAAATATGAATCAGCAAATGATGGAAGTACTATCTTTACTGTACATTTCAACAAACTTTGCCTATGCTACCTCTTTTCTCAATGTACTCAAGCCGTTAAAAATGCAACCCTAGCAGAAACTCATTTAATCAGACTAACAGGTGCCTTTCTTCAGCCTTTGTACTATTTCTATGCTTCTCTGGCAAGACTCGCAACCTATCTTGATAGCAGTACTCAAGTGCAGAAGGAAATTCTCAAGAAAGTTGCAGTTAGTCAGGACAAGATGAAGCAATGGGCACATTATGCACCCATGAATTATTTGCACAAATATCATTTAGTTGAAGCAGAAAAAGCACGAGTCTTAGGTCAGTTGCTTGAGGCAGAAGAGTTCTACGAGCAAGCGATTCAAGGGGCTAGAGAAAACGCATATATTCAAGAAGAAGCGTTAGCCTATGAATTGGCTGCCAAGTTCTATCTAGGGCGAGGTCGAGAAAAGATTGCTCAACTCTACCTGAAAGAAGCTCATTATTGTTACGAACGTTGGGGGGCAACCGCAAAAGTCAAGGATTTGGAAACGCGCTATCCCCAGTTCTTTGCTCAGTCGTCGGGTGTGAACGCTCCTTTAATTCTCACCATAACTGGAACTACCTCTAATACCTCGCAGGTTGCTTTCGATTTAACAACAGTGATGAAAGCATCTCAGGCAATTTCAAGCGAGATTGAACTGGAGCAGTTGCTCAGTTCGTTAATGCAGACCCTGATCGAGAATGCTGGGGCGCAAACTGGATGTTTGCTTTTAGAGAACGCAGGCGAATGGAGAATCGACGCTGCTTGTGAGCTGGTTGAAGGTGAAAGTGGCCGCACAACCCAAGTACTGCAATCGACTCCAATCACAAATCGCTTACCTGAATCAATCATTCAATATGTGATCCGAACCCATGAAACCGTCCTCTTAAATGACGCAACGCGTGAAGGTCATTTCATCCATGATCCCTATATTCAGAATAATCAAACTCAATCGCTGCTCTGTTTGCCGCTGCTGAATCAGAGCAAGCTTGTTGGCGTGTTGTATCTAGAAAATCAATTAGCGGCTGGAGTTTTTACACCCGATCGCACCCAAGTTCTGAATCTACTCTCCACCCAGGCAGCGATCGCGATCGAAAATGCCAAACTCTACTCAAAGCTCCGCGCTAGCGAAAGTCAGATGGCTCAATTTCTCGAAGCGATTCCCGTAGGCATTGGTATTGTTGACGCGATGGGTCGCCCTTACTATGTCAATCAGCGGGGCATTGAGCTGATGGGTAAAGGCGTTGATCCTGCCGCCACAGTGGAGCAACTTTCAGAGGTTTATCAATTTTATGTAACGGGAACCGATCAAATTTATCCGAGTGAGAGACTGCCAATTATCCGAGCGTTGAGCGGCGAATGCACCAGGGTTGACGATGTAGAGATTCACCAAAACAACGCAATTATTCCCGTTGAAGGATGGGGCACTCCAGTTTTTGACGAACAGGGTAAGGTGGCTTATGCGATCGTCGCCTTTCAAGACATTACCGAGCGTAAGCAAGCCGAGAAACTGCTAGCCGACTACAACCAAACCTTAGAACAACAAGTCACTGAGCGAACGTTGTTGCTTTCACAAGAGATTGAACAGCGTCAACAAGTTGAAAACGCCCTGCGACAGAGCGAAGAGCAACGCAGACTGACAATGAATTTTGCCTACATCGGCAGTTGGAATTGGAACATCTTAGACAATACCGTGCATTGGGACGATAACAACACTCGATTGCTGGGGGTAGCGCCTGGTGAAGTTGAGGTTAGCTATAGGGCGTGGTGGGATCGGGTTCATCCAGAAGATGTCGATCGGGTTGAGCAAGCGCTGACAACTGCTCTGGTAACTCATACTGATTATGAAGGGGAATATCGAATAATTTATCCAGATGGAAGTATTCACTGGCTCGTGAGTCGAGGTCGAGGGATCTATAACGAAGCCGGACAGCCTGTGCGAATGTTGGGCGTATCTTTCGACATTAGCGAACAGCGAAACGCTGCACTGCGAGAACGCAAACGTGCCGAAGCCGCCTCTATTCTGGAGGAACGCAACCGCATGGCGCGAGAAATTCATGATACGCTGGCGCAAGCCTTTACAGGAATTCTGGTTCATATGGGAGCCGTCTCTCGCTTAGTCGCAACCAACCCAGATGCCGTACAAACCCATATTGATACCCTAGATTCCGCACTTCAACTTGAAGTACAAAGAAATTACAACTAAGATAAAAGCAAAAAATCAGGCTAATTAAGACTTATAATACTGAAGGAATCTGAGGCATGAAGATAAATAATCCAACAGAAAATATTTGACCTATAAAATAGGTTATGTAAGCAATAAAAATTTGAGGTGCAATTACTGTTCCTCCGGATATAAATAAATTGTTCTTCATTCTCCCATCGTTGTTTGGATTAAGAAAGCAGATAATATTTTTGACAAGACGATGGCAGACAATTTAAAATAAAATGGCGTTCTGAAGTTAAGTTAATAATTTGATTAACCCCATTTAAAATCAAAAGATGAATTCCTTGGAAACATTGAAATACCCATCTTAAGGTAGGAGATAAAGTTAACTTTCCTAATTGATTTTTGATTCCGATTTTGATTCTTTTTAAGCTATTCCTCAGTTCCCTCTGACCGAGATTGTAAACTAACAAGCACAGAGACATTAAAAATAACATCGTCTCTATTCTCTCAGGGTTTTCAACAAAGAAACTATCAGCAAAAAATAAAGGGTCTTTCAAAAATCTAAATCCTCTCTCACAGGACTGCTGATTTTTATAATTTCTAATAATTTCTGATGGTTCTAACTTTTCATCATCAACTAAATTAGTAGCCAAAATAAATCTTCCGGCTGATTTTCTTTGTATTTCTATCTCTTCTGGTTTTTCATTACCCACTCCTGATATTTTGTAAATAGTCTTATTATCTTTTGTTTTACTATTGATAACCTTAACTTCTTTAATTTCAAATAGTTTCAATTTTTTGTTGATGACTTTTAATTTATATCGGGCTTGCTCCGGAGTCTCAAAATTTTCTTTTTTTAATTCTTTCAGCAACTTTTCAACTTTATCTTTTTCTTTCTTTAGCTTTTTATCTAGCTTGTCTAAATCACTATTTTTTCTTTTTTGACTTTCTACTATTAGCCAAGTCTGTTTAATACCACCATAACTTACTATTTCTGATTTCCACCTATATCCGTCTAAATTTAGGGCGGCTCTTCTCTCTATTTCTTCTATATTTATCTCTTCTATCTCTACAGACTGAACTAACTCTTGTGCTTTTTTTATTGTCATCGGCACTCTACTTATCCATTTTAAATGTTCAATTATTTTGAGGTTTTCTTGGCTATATAATGCGCTATCGCAGACCATAATACTATCAAAAACTATTTGCTTTTTAAATTCTGCTAAGATTTGACCAAATACGGCTTTATCAGCTTCATTACCATCTCCCGCTCTCATTAATAATGGGATGTCTCCATCACTACTCGTTATTAAATCTAAAACACATTGTTTCAAATCTGGTCTGTGGTCACGAGAATATCCTTTAGTTATATTTATTGGTCTTTCTTTGGTTATTTCTGATTCTTTTTCCTGATTCTCTTCACGTTTATATTCACCATGTAGATGAAATGATGTCGCATCTAGATGTGAATATTTTGGGTTCTTCATTACTTGTTATGCCAAAATAATAAATTAAGTCCAGTTTAGCAAACACCTAACTCTAAAGTTTTCAAAATTTCTAAATCCATAAGCAGAGCGTTTAATAAGCTTCAATTTGTTGTTAATTCCTTCAACAACACCACTTGTTGTCCCATGATCAAAGTAAGCAATAATTTCATCAAACCAACGAATCATAGTATTGTTGCTCTGAGGAAAATATTTTTTGGCTCTCGATAGCCACATACCTAGTTTAAAGACTCCCGTATACCAATCTCCTGTGAAGTTGAAAATTTTTCTAATTTTTTCTTTTAACTCATGCATTAATTTCAAAGTTGGCGAGACGCTTTTAACTTGTATAAGTTTTTGAACCTGCTCTTCATTTAAATTATCTTTATTTTTCAGTAAGGGATATTTACTGTTTTTCAAGCCCGCTAATATCATTTCATATTCAGCTTTTTTACCTGCTAAGGTTGTTTTTTTAATGAGCTCCTCTATATTTCTCTTTTCTCTTTTCCTTTGTGTGTCTAGTTCTTTATTTATTTGCATCATCACATGAAATCTATCTGCCACCACCTGAGCATTAGGCATTAATTCTGTAACTAAGTTTTTATAACCTTGCCACAAATCAATACTGACCTCTTCTATTTGATTTAAAACCTCAAACCCCCATCCTGTCAGTACTTCCTTGATTATTTCTTGTGTTCGCCCATTCAGAATTGCCAGAAGTTTAGATGTGTCTAAATCTATTAAGACAGCACAGTAATGACCTTTTCCTTTTACTAAAGCTATTTCATCAATTCCAAGTCTTTTTAATCCCGAAGGTTTTGAATCATCATACTCACCAGATGCATCTTTTAGCATTCTTTCTATTTCTTCTGTCGTGACTATTCCCTTCGATGCAACACTATGGATATCGTTTTCTATCACTTCTTGTATTGTTTTTTCTGCTAGCCGCTTTGTATATGTTCTTTTCTTACTTACAAATTCTAGGTCTTCACTAAAAGGCTTTCTACATTTAGCACATTTGAATTGTCGTCTATTTATTTCTAAAAATACTGGTTTCTCTCCCAAAGGTAAATCTTTAACAATGTGCCGATGATTTTGATGTAATTTCTCGCTTTTTGTCCCACAATGAGGACAAACACTATATGATTTAACTGATTCAGTTTGTAAAATAATACCGATTCCTTCATGGATACGTTGCGATATAACTTTTACATCTTTTAAATCCAAAATGTCTGTGAGAATTTTTATTGCTCTTTTCTTCACCATGAATGTAAATGTATAAAAATGATTCTGGTTCTATCTACAGAGAACAATAAATATTCTTTCTATGTCAAGTACAGCAAGGGTTAGGATAATAATTTGATACAGTTCATTACATTTTTTTGGCTTTTAGTTTAACTTTTTGGCATAACAGGTACTAAAGAACCATATTTTGTATCTATATTAAATTTCTTAATTACTGACAATCCAATTTCTATAAATAGATTATTTAATCCATATTTATATAATTTATCCATAACTCTTCCAATTTTATCGTCATTTATATAATCCTTTTCTACATCTTTCCCCAATAATATCTCTATTCCTTTATCATCAAAAAATTGACTAAATAAATATAAAGGTCTTGATACAAATCCTAATCCGTTGAGCAAAATAGCTTTTACTAATATTCCTGATGAAATTTTTTCCCGAACATCTATTCCTAATTTCGAGTTGATTATTTCAACTATTCCTATTTCATCAATTAGCCCAGCTACTATTCCTAAGTGATCTATATTTTTAATTTTTGTTTCTGAGGTTGGAGACAATTTTTATACCTCTAAAATATTTTTGATTTTTTTGATTGTCTCACGGATAGCATCACGCCTCAGTTGGTATCACAAAACAATCTATCTTTATTCTTGTAAAATACCTCAAACCAAGCATTTATCAGCTTTTTACCCACTTTATACTTCACTCCCATTTACTTAAACCTTTCAAGTATTTTTATTTACTCGTATTAACGCAGTTTTATGTAATATTTTTAAACTACATTATGAAGTGCGGAGTATGGGTTGATACGGTTCGAGATTTGGCTCGCAGTGGGCTAACAGAGGCTCGGCGATCGGTTGCGGCACTGCGTCCCCAATTACTAGAAGATGGCGACCTGTGGACGGCACTGGATCGATTTATATCCACCATGTCATCCTTAACCGAAACCCACCTGATTTACGACATTATTGGCACACCCTATGTGCTACCGCCTGAAACAGAGAATCATCTCCTGAGAATTGGGCAGGAAGCCTTTACAAACGCAATCAAGTACGCTTATGCAAGCGAAATTCGAGTTGAGTTGGTTTATGAGCCAACCTTATGCTTTTTACGAATTAAAGACAATGGACAGGGGTTTGAAGTCACCACTACCACGCTCAGCCAGGGATTTGGCTTACTGGGGATGACTGAACGAGCGGAGCACATTGGGGCACATCTCTCAATTGAAAGCCAACTGGGGCAGGGAACAGAAGTGCTGGTCACGGTGAACCGGGAGGCAGCAGTATGAGCCAGTCCGCAACCATTCGCGTTTTACTTGTTGATGATCACGCGATCGTCCGCCAGGGACTCGCCGCCATGATTGAGAATGAGCCAGATATGACCGTGGTGGGACAAGCAGGCAATGGGCAGGAGGCGATCGCCTGTTATCGACAGCTACAGCCCGATATCACCTTAATGGACTTACGTATGCCCCACATGAGCGGTGTAGATGCGACCATCGCCATCTGCGCTGAATTTACCCATGCCCGGATCATTGTGCTAACCACTTACGATGGTGATGAAGATATTTATCGTGCATTACGCGCTGGCGCTAAAGGCTATCTACTTAAGGATGCTGAACCCGAAGCGCTCCTCAATGCCATCCATATCGTTCATAGCGGGCAACAATATATCCCTTCCGAAGTTGCTGCCAAGCTGGTGCAACGCATGAACAACCCAGAGTTGAGCGATCGCGAGCGAGAAGTCATTCATCTCATGGTCGATGGTTTAAGCAATCATGACATTGGTGTGGCTTTGAATATTACTGAAAGTACGGTAAAATTTCACGTCAATCGCATTTTGAGCAAATTGGGCGTGAGCGATCGCACTCAGGCGGTGGTTACAGCATTGAAACGAGGGCTTGCTAAGTTGTGACTGAACTTAAGTTCGGTTGTTGATTAGCCGCAGAGATAGGTAGTGCCCATCCTTTCGTTCTTTTCAAGACTCAACTCTGAGTTGGCGACAAAGTATTGCCAACTCTGTAAGCTAAAGCTATTGAAATAAAGGAGCGAAGTTCCAATATTTTGGGAAAGGACAAAGGGTAAAGATAAAACAAATTGCTTTTCATTCTTTTTTCTCTTTTCTCCTTAATCAGGATGTATTGGAAGGTTCAATGATTGTAGGAGGAATCATAAATATCAGTCATGGCAGTCACTCATGTCATGAGAAACTATTTTGTCAGAATGTCCGATGAACCAAGATAGCTATTCTAACCAACTCCTTGTTCCACCTTCCCAACGCGATCGCTACCAGGGAATGCTCAATGCCCCAGTTGTACTTGTGGAATATGGGAACTACGAATGTTCTCAATGCGGAGAACTGCATCGATTAATTCAGGTCATTCAACAGCATTTCACTTCTGTTTTTCCTGAGGAGAATCGGATTTGTGTGGTATTTCGTCATTTCATTGAGAATACACTCCATCCCCACGCGCAAAAGGTAGCGGAAGCTGTAGAGTCCGCCGCCGCACAGGGTCAGTTTTGGCAAATGCACGACCTACTGTTTACGCATCAACACGCCCTGGAAAATGGCTTTCTTGTGGAGTATGCCGATAGTTTAGGACTTGATATTTCTCAGTTCCTGAAAGATATATCGACACAAGCTCACATTGATCGCATCCATCAAGATATCGAGAGTGGATATCAAAGTGGAGTAACAGCTGCCCCAGCACTGTTTATTAATGGGATTCGCTATAGCGATCACTTGACTGTTGAGCAGATAATGGCAGCCATTGTTGCTGCAAATGATTAACGACAAGAACTAGAGATTTCAGCAATTTAGTAAGAATATAGAGGCTAGGGATAATTTTATCTCCTTTGGGCTTCATTATGAGTATTTTCAGCCTGTTACCACTGCTCGATAATCTCAACATGAACACAAATACAAACATATTCAACATGAACACAAATACAACTACAAACATACGAATTGATTCCACCGAACTACTCGGCAAAAAAGTTTTGGTAACAGGCGGGACAAAAGGCATAGGCGAAGCGATCGCTACACGACTGAGGCAAGCCGGTGCAACGGTCATAACTACCGCTCGTTCAATTCCTGAAAACCTTCAATCGCCTGACTTGTTCATAGGGACTGACCTCAGCACGCCCGATGGGGTAAACAAACTTGTGCAGGAAGTATTCGCTCGTTTCGGCAGTGTGGACATCCTAATTAATAATGTCGGCGGTTCCTCTGCACCAAGCGGCGGTGCGCTTGCCCTGACAGATGGGGATTGGCAGCAAGCAGTCAATGACAATTTATTCGCTGCCGTCCGTTTGGATCGGGCGTTTCTGCCCCGGATGCTTGAACAGAAGTCAGGTGTCATCATCCATATCTCGTCGATCCAGAGTCGGCTCCCACTTTACGACGCGACATTAGCGTATGCGGCGGTAAAAGCGGCGCTGGCAACCTACAGCAAAGGGCTGTCAAACGAAGTTGCGCCCCAGGGAGTGCGTGTCAACACCGTCGCGCCCGGCTTCATCGAAACGAAGGCGGCTGAGAGACTTATCGAGAGATTAGCTCAGCAGTCCGGCACAGACCTTGATACTCAACGCCAAGGGCTGATGGACTCACTCGGAGGAATCCCGATGGGACGACCAGGTCGCCCCGAAGAGGTCGCGGAGCTTGTTGCTTTTCTGGTGTCCGATCGCGCCTCTTACATCACAGGCGCTGAATATGTCATTGACGGAGGCACGATCCCGACCGTCTGATGCCCAAGCGAGAACAAATCAACATTACGAAATTTGGAGGTACTTCTCTCATGGTGAACAAACACTACGACTTCATCGTCTGCGGTGCAGGCCCTGCGGGTTCAGTAGTAGCGGCAAGGCTCGCCGAAGACAAACAAGTTAATGTTTTGCTAATCGAAGCAGGTGGAACTGATGAAGTGCCAGAGGTGATGACTCCAGCACAATGGCCGTTGAATCTTGGATCAGAACGTGACTGGGCTTTTGTTGCACAGCCCAACCCGCATCTGAACGGACGCTCAATCCCACTGAATATGGGCAAGGTACTTGGGGGCGGCTCAAGTATTAACGTCATGGTGTGGGCACGAGGACACAAAAATGATTGGAACTACTTCGCTGAGGCTTCCAGCGATCCGGCGTGGGGGTATGAATCCGTCCTGGAGATCTATCGCCGCATCGAAAACTGGCAGGGAGCGAGTGACCCTGTGCGTCGGGGAACAGGCGGCCCCGTTCACGTGGAATCCGCAGCCAATCCCCAGCACATTGCACAGGCCATGGTTGAGGCTGCAAACAGCATGGGTATTCCGTGTTTCGAGAGTCCCAACGGCGAAATGATGGAAGGGCGTGGAGGTGCTGCTATAAACGATCTAATTATCCGCAACGGACGTCGCTCTTCCATCTTTCGGTCGTATGTCTATCCTCTCCTGAATCAGCCGAACTTATCGGTCTTAACTCACACCATTGTCAGCAAGCTTATCTTTGATGGCAGGTCTGTCATTGGAGTTGAGGTGATCCAGGATGGCAGGCGCAATCAGTACTACGCTTCGGAGGAGGTCATACTTTCTCTCGGCGCAATCAATACGCCGAAGGTTCTCCTTCAATCTGGAATCGGGCCGGAAGAGGAACTTCGCAGGCACGGAATACCAGTTGTTCAGCACCTGCCTGGTGTTGGACAGAATCATCAAGACCACGTTTCGTTTGGCTGCATCTTTGAATACCGTGAGCCTCAGAAGATTGGCAATGGCGGCTCGGAAGCTACTCTTTACTGGACTAGTGATCCCAACCTCAAGCAGCCCGATATGTTTCACTGCCAGGTTGAGTTTCCGGTGCCCAGCGCAGATACGGCTCACCTTGGGGTTCCAGCACACGGTTGGACGATGTTTGCGGGTCTGGCACACCCTAAAAGCCGGGGTACGGTGAGGCTTTCCGGCCCCGACGTAAACGATCCGGTGCTAATCGATGCAAACACTCTGTCACACCCCGATGACCTGAAAGCCGCATTCACCAACATCGAACTTTGCCGTGACCTCGGCAATAGTAGCGTCTTCGAGAAGCTAGTGAAACGTGAAGCGCTGCCAGGCAAACTAGGTCGAAGCGAAATGGAAAATTTCGCCCGCAACGCAGCGGTTACATACTGGCATCAGTCCTGTACTGCCAAAATGGGGCAAGATTCCATGTCTGTAGTCGATGGCAAGCTGAAGGTCTATGGCATCAATAAGCTACGCGTGGCGGATGCTTCCATCATGCCTGAGATCACAAGTGGAAATACGATGGCCCCCTGCGTCGTCATCGGCGAACGAGCAGCAGACATCCTCAAGAAGGCGCACCGGATGATGCCCTGCCAAGCGGTGGAAGTAGCTGGCTGAGCCGCCCACTGTCCGAAGATGAAAAGTGTCATGGAGGAATAGCCGCATGAGTATCTCAACCCGGCAGCGTATTATCTTGATTACTTCGATACCGTCGCGTATGCCAATTTGTGGGAGGACCACTGTCATCGCCTGAGCGGGCTGGGGCACGCCCCTTTCTGGGAAGCGCAGGAAGAATTTACTCCGGTACTCGAACGTTTTTTACGGGATGTCGAAACCGTCCGTGGAACCAATTTTTATAAAGACTGAGATTGTTCTTGTGCTTATCGAAATCAAACAATAAACCAATTCATAAAAAAGGAGACTCTCATGCCTTACGTTACTGTCGGTCAAGAAAATTCTGCCAGCATTGATATTTACTACGAAGATTTCGGAGTAGGTCAACCTGTGGTGTTGATTCATGGGTTTCCGCTCAGTGGTCATTCCTGGGAAAAACAGGTTGGAGTGTTACTAAAAGAAGGCTACCGAGTCATCACTTACGATCGCCGAGGATTTGGTGATTCCAGTCAGCCTTCGTTTGGCTACGACTACGATACCTTTGCGGCGGATTTAGACACGCTGATGACAAAACTTGATTTGCGTAATGCCGTCCTGATCGGCTTTTCAATGGGAACAGGTGAAGTAACTCGCTATCTTGGTAAATACGGTTCAGAACGTGTCAGTAAAGCAGTGCTAATGGGTCCAGTGCCACCCTTTCTGCTGAAGACTGATGATAACTCAGAGGGAGTTCCTCAGAGTATTTTTGATGGCATTATGAAAGCAATTGCTGAAGACCGTCCAGCCTATCTATCCACATTCCTCAAAGATTTCTTCAACGTGGATGTGTTTCTCGGTGATCGCATCAGTCACGAGGCTATCCAGATGAGTTGGAATGTGGCAGCAGGAGCTTCTGCTAAAGCAACACTGGATTGTGTACCGTCTTGGCTAACTGACTTCCGCGACGATCTACCCCGCATTGATGTACCAACGCTGATTATTCATGGCGATGCTGATCGCCTGTTGCCGCTTGAGTCTACCGCAGCAAGACTCCCGAAGCTGATTAAAAACAGTCAACTTGTGGTCATTCCTGGCGGACCACACGCCATCAACTGGACTCATGCTGATCAGGTCAACCCTGTGCTGCTGGATTTTCTCAAAGAAAATTAAGCTACAAAAAAGCGTAAACCAAAAGATTTTGATATGGAGAACATGACGACGGAATTCTAAGTTTGCCGGGTGTGTTTGTGTATATGCCTGCAAAGACACCCCATGCAATTCAACGGCTAGTTCTCTATCATGTCGGTGCTGCCGCTCTGGTATTCCGTCTGTATGCAGTTGGCATCCTATCGTTATTCACTGCCTTGTCTTTTGCGATCATGCTGGTCAAAATTGCTGGCATTCTCTGGTAACAACACTGGTATCACACAACCCAAATCCAGTATGTCGCACTGATCGAAACCCTTTCAGCCGTATTGTTCTGCCTGATAACAGCAATCTCTGTTCCACCCGTTCGTCTTACCTCGGTTAAATCCATGTCCCTGCTTGAATTACGGCTTATATTTCCTGGTGCTGATTGAGTAGGCCTTTCACACGTTGCTTAGATCACAATCCCCACACTCTTGCGTTCAATCATTAACTCTCTTTCAATCATTCATCTTTTTCGGAGAACTATCATGAAACCCATCACAATCGATACGATTACTCAGGCTGTTATTAACCACGGTGACGGTGGCAAAACTCATCCACGCCTGTACGAAATTTACACGAGTTTAGTAAACCATCTTCACGCCTTTGTACGCGAGGTGAAGCTGACCGAACCTGAATTGCAGTTGGGGCGTGATTTCCTCAATCAAGCAAGCCGCCATAGGCAAGAAATTCCCGATGGGGAGATTCACATGTTGACGGATTTACTTAGCATTTCGGAGTTAGTGGAATTGCTGCAAGACTCCAACAGTGGCACCGAAGGAAATTTGCAAGGACCCACCTACGTGCCTAATTCCCCTCAACGCAATTTGGGCGATCGCCTTGGCATTGATCTTGAGGGTAATCCCCTGTTCCTTTCAGGTCGTGTGCTGGATGTGAACGGACAAGCGATCACCAATGCGGTGGTCGATGTTTGGCAACCTAGTTCCACAGGGCTGTATGACATTCAAGATTCCTCCCAACCTGCCGGGAACTTTCGTGGGCAATTCCACACCGATAACAACGGCAACTACCACTTTGAAACGATTGTGCCAAATGGGTATAACGTCCCAGCCAGTGGACCCTGTGGACAGGTATTGCACCTCCTGGGACGACACACTTGGCGGGCAGCCCATATCCACTTCAAACTGAATGCACCGGGCTATGCCCGAACTGAGGTCAATTAGCTTAAACTCGCCCAAGCCAAACTTTTTTTTCAATCAGTTCAGCAATTGGATGTTTAGTTGTGGCTCCAGGCTCAGTATCACGATGCCATTCCTGCCAAATACTTGCGGCAAGTTGAGAAAACTCACCCCCTACTTGATACCAACTAGGATTATCTTCTCTACTCCAGAGTTTACATAGTAAATCTAAAACTTTCTCAGAAGTGAGATTTTTCATGGGGTTTAATTTATTCTCGTTGGATTTGGTTAAGCTATCTTCTTCCCTAAAAACTCTACTCAGTCCTTCTTTGACACTGAAATTGCTAATCTTTTCTGAACACCTGGAAATATTAAAAAGTGCGTCACAAATCCGTCTATTCAAGCTTAAATATACAGCGCCTTTGAGTGCCTTTAAAAAAATCTCCAACGCATTGGTAGCATCATCTTGAATTAATAATAAATATTCTCCATCAAGTAAATAAATTTCTGAAAGCACTGCTTGCCAAAAATTATTACTGTGACCAGCAGTTAAATCCGTTTTAGCAAGTTTATCAGCAAACTTAGATGCCTGTTTTGGCAAATTATCTTCTCCAAGCCTGATCCAGGCTCTGCCTGCAAATGCTAACCATCGAGAAGCTCGTTGAGCTAAACCAATACGTAATGCGTAGTGAGCTGCTCTGAGAAAATTTTCTGCGGCGGCTACAAGAGAGCTTTTCTCATCAGCAAGATAAAACTCTATGCGGGCAACATTACCATACATTTCCGATAATGCTAGATACACATCCCAACCAGGATCTTTGTAACAAGATCCTGGTTTAATTGCAGATCGAATTTCCCTGTCCCAGATTTCTAATCTCAGCCACTGACTTCTTTTAGCTTTATCAAATAAGTTCGGCTCGTGCCCACAAGAAAGCTCATACAGGTAGACTTCTGAGCGAATAAGAGCTTGGATAGGAACCAGTTCTTGCTTAACTTTTTGGTCTTCCTCAAGGACTTGGTTCATTTCTTGAATGAGCAGTTGGGCGTTACGGATGTTTCCTTGAAAATTAGATTGTCTTAGCTCCAAGCGTTTTGTCAGAAAATAGCAGCGATAAAAGTTGAGTCGATATGAGAAATAAATATCCTCTTTAGGAATTTTCTTCAATTCTTCCCTAGCGGTATAAGCGATTTTCTTAATTTCAACAGTTTGACATTCTTCATCAAGAAACTGAAATTTTTGAAAAGCTCTCCTGGCTCTTGTTAATCGCTTTCTCACATCAGAGAGAGCTTTACAGGCTGAAGTATAGATTTGCAGATCCAGTTTGCCAGATGTACTTTGATCGCCTATCCATTGTTTAGCGGCATAGACGATCGCTTGTAGCATAGTAATCATTGAGTCGCGATCAACCCAAATTCCTTGATAATGTGGTCTATTGCCGATAATTACTGTTGTTTCAACTAAAGAATCAATACTACTGTCTAGGGTTTTTGTTGATATGCTGACGTTTGCTACATGCTCTGCCAAGCCCATGTGTAAACTCAAAGCACCTATCGCATTCTCAACGATTGTATTGCCAGAAGTGTACATCCATTCAATCAGCTCGTGAGATTCGCCATCATAACTAAAACTACAGGTTACTAAGGCCATAATCACAGGAGTGAGGGAATCAAGAGACTTGGCTTGTGGTTGCATTGTCCAGCATGAACCTGGAGTTTTCAGAGCACACTCTGCTTGATGACCTATTTGTACGAATTGAGCGTATAAATCACTATATTCCTTTTCTGCATTAACATATCGAGATAAAGTTTGAAATTCTGTCTTTTGGACTCTAATGTGAAGGTTGGGAAGATTTTTTAGCATTTGCTCTTTGATCGCAATGCTGATGAATAATCTGATAGCTTCTTGCTGGGTGAATTTTGTCTTACCTCCAGCTTTCAGCCTGTCCCTAGTCCGCTCTAGCTTGTCAATTACTTCCAGTCTCAGTTTTAAACCAAGTGTTGGGTGAGATTCCCAGAGATTATCAATCAGAGATGTTAGATAGTCGTTCTCTTGATATTTGAAATGTCCCTTGTTAGTAATTGCTATTTTGTGATTTGCGATCGCTAAAAACTCTTGAGTCGTAGGTACTAAGTCTTCAACCTCTAAAAACTCAAGCAATGCAACCACTTGAGCAATTTGAAAAAACCTTTCTGGGCTGACCTTAATAATACTAGCGTTATTTGGTAAAAAACCAGCCGACTCCAATAGTTCATCAGTCCCAATCTCTCCCAATAATTCTCGTAGTTCGTTAGCATGAGGATGAGATTCGATATCTTGGGAGGTTTTTTCACCCTCTGCTTTTGATTTTCTTTTCGATGGTTTATTGTTTTGCAGAGTTGTGCAAAGTTTGATTAAGTCTTGGCGATTAACTGGTAACCTTTTTTTTTCCTGATTGAGAAATTCAATCACAACCGGTCGGCTCACATCCATCCCTTTTGAGAGTTCTACCTGAGTTGCTCCCATTTTTTCTAGGAAGAAGTGAAGCATTTTCCTGAGTTCTTCTTGGTCTTCCATACTTTCTTTACTCATACTCTTGATTCTAGAGCTAGTAGTTGTCAATCTAATTTACAGTAAACCTCAAATACATTCGTTATTTGTAATCTCTTATACCTAATTTCTTAATTTTGCATCTTTTCTACGACATGTAATTTAAAACAGGCTTTTCGTCAATATAGAGTTCTTATATTGTATATTTAGCTACAATTTGGCAGCGAACTCTTGCTTAAGATTTACATGTACATAGGTGTTTACTAATCAATTATGTTCCTTTCTTCAGCAGGAGAAAGTTTTCTTAACACTGTGAAAAGAAAATAGCTAGGTTTAAACAAATTAATCAAATTGGATTCAGAGAAATTCAATGGGGCCTGAGTTAAGGCTAAGACAAAGTTGAGTGTTGTTGTGAGGATGTGAAGAGTTTCCTGATTCCGTGACCAAACCTAGCGCTTTAAAATGCAGCATCATCTAATACGAGAGGTAAAACGGTTTCAGCATTCGCCATTAGTAGCCCACAAAATTTAAGCTTTATTTCGCAAGTGATGAGAGCATAACTCCAACACATGCATTTTTGGGCTGGATTGCCTTCATGAAAGTATTTGCAAACAATTGAATTAAATATTTATTCGCAAAACATCGATATAAATCACCAAATCGATGTCGCAGCTTTGCATATCCATTGCTAACAGATAATGCCAATTAATTAAATCTGGGAGAGTCCAAAATGCCTAAATTTGTGGTGTGAATTAAGCATCTGTCCATGACCAATAAATTGAATGATAAATAATCTGATTGGAGTTTATAGCCATGACACCAAGACACTATAGTTTGCTGTTGCAATTCACTGCTCAGTTCCTCAAATATTTTTTGCTAGCAATATTCGCTTTTGCGATTATGTCTATTTTATTCATTAGTTTTGGCGCTTCACATACTGTTGTTATGCTACTGCCGGTTGCAAGCAATTGGTTTTCTAAGCTGGGAATTATCTTGTTGTGTTTAATCACAATAACGGTCATTTTAGAATCTTGGCGTTAAATATCGCTTGACCCAAAACCCAACGGCATCAGCAGTTCTGGAGTGCGTTCGTCCTTGAGGTTGGCGTAGGTATCCCCTGCGTTCTCCATCAAGGAGCGAGCACTGATCGCTACACCCACCCAACTTTTAGTAATTCATCACTCACAGGAAATTTGTATGCATAATTCTCAACATTTTCCCGAAGATTTCAAAGCATTTGAACAGCAAATTCTCCAAGCTGAAAATCAAATAGCCAAAGCCACAACTGAACTCTTTCGCTTAGAATTAATTCTTGATCGCATTTGCCATGAAATTCAAGATTCGTTGGGATTTGATTTTGTCAATATCTCCTTAGTCATGCCTGCATCAAACACTATTGAAGCAGTACATGGAATTGGTATCGGTAAAAATTGGGTGAATCGAGCCAGACATTACCTGGAGGACGATCCAGAATTACGAGATATTCAAGCAGATATAGTTAAAGAATGCCACACAGAGATTATCTCCGGACAAAATGAACGCTTTGATAGTTGGATTTTTGAAACATTCGACCATCATAATCTTGTCCGCATTTTTACGCCGATTATTCTGATTCGAGATGAAAGCGGCAAAATTCTAGAGGATTGGTTTGAACAGTATGATTGGGAAGAGAATTTCATTCCTCAAGAAATTGATACTGAAAAGCAACATACTATTATCAGTATGAAGCCAATACCAGGTTATACTCCACCGAAAGTAATTGGCTCTGTAGAAGCAGGTTATGAGAATTGTGACACCAAAATCACCCATCAACAAGCGATCGCATTAGCTAAACTTGTAGCTCAAAGAGCGCTAGATATTCGTAAAGCACGTCTGCGTTACGTATTAGAAACTGTTGCTGAAAATGCTAGGCACATTTTAAAAGCTGACTTCACTACACTACACTTTTTGTGGGAACCACAGAAAAACCATTATATTTACGAAGTTTGTGCAGGCTGTATTGACCATCAGCTTCTCAAAGACTTTCCACCGCGCAACCCAAGTTTAAATGGATTAGGCTGGCAAGCTATTATTGAGGGTAAACCTAAATTTTTACCAGATTTACCCAAAGCTGACGAAAATTCACAGCCAAGTTCTTTTAACCCCATAGCTGTTAAAGAAGGTTCTCGAACTTATGCAGCTTTTCCCTTATTACTCAATGGTAGCAACGCAAGTATAGAGGAAATCACTGCCCTTGATCGAGATAGTGGTAATCATCAACATCAAACTAGCCAAAGACAACTAGAGCCTATTGGTGTAGGAGTTTTATACGTACACTTTCAGCGCGAACATCAATTTAATCAAGAAAAGTTGCAATTGGGAGAACTGTTTGCTCGTCATGCAGTTGATGCCATCTGGCACGCAATCACCTATCAACAAATGCTTGATAAAGCGCGCCAATTAGCCACGATTCATTCAGTTGCTCAATCACTCAGCCGGATACCAGAAAATGCCGATTTATTAGGACATATTGCCTGGAACACTTTAAATGTCCTTGCAGCCGATGTAGTGACTATTTATGCATATATTCAGACCGAAGATGATTTTTTACCTGAAGTTAGTTATGCAGGTCGTCTGAAAGAAGAGCAAAAAATGAAAGATACAAAGCTTGATCAGCAAGATGTACCATTTTTACTGATAAAACATGGAGAAAATATCTATGCTTCAATAGTCTCAAATGAGCCTATATTTAAAGACTCAGCTTTTAGTCAACGAGAAAAAATTCAATCTGTAGCTGGGGTTTTACTCAGGGTAGAGCGAGACATCGTTGGAGTTATGTTCATTAATTATCGGCGACCTCATGATTTTTCGGGCGAAGAGAAACAAATTATTAATACTTTAGCTTCCTCCGCTGCAACTGCTATTAAAAATCAACGATGGTTACAGACATTAAGCAGTATTGACCGCCAGATTATTACGACATTAGAAGAAGATGAACTGTTGAAATTGATTGTACAGCAATCAGTACAAATCACGGGAGCCGAATTAGGAACTATTCGGTTGTTAGATTCTGTGAATAAATTGCTAGTTACGAAGGTTAGTTATCCTGAAAGCATACCAACTACTCAAGCTCCAAAATACGGCACTCTAGACAAAGGAATTACAGGTTGGGTTGCTACTCATCGTCAGCCTGCATTAGTAAATGATGTTCAGTCCGATATCCGCTATCAACCCTGTTTTACTAATGTGCGCTCAGAATTATGTGTGCCTTTGTTAGATAAAGACCGTGGTGTACTTGGTGTACTTAACGTAGAAGGACGTAAACCCAAAGAATTTGACCAAGGGGATTTACGCAGGTTAGAAGTGTTAGCAGATCTAGCGGTTATTGCGATCCAAAACGCAGAAACTAAAGAGCAACTTGTGAAAACAGAAGCAATAGCTACCTTAGGTGAACTAGCAGGCCCGTTAGTTCATAAGATAAATAATTATGTTGGTGCTATTCGTATCTGGGCGCAGGATATTCTTGATGAAAATGATGATGGCGATCGCCACAAGGCATTTGAAATTTTTTCCTTAGCAAATAAGGTTTTAGAGGATGCTGAATGTTTGAAAATTTGGCTGCAAGAACAACGTCAACCTCTTCGTGTCAAAAAAGTAGTAATGCAAGCAATAAATCAAATGCAGATAAGTTTAAATATTCAGCAAAATTTGCATATTTGTGCCAGATTACCGGAAGTATTTGCAGGTAAACAGCAATTGATATATGTTTTCGATAACCTCATCCAAAATGCTGTAGATGCCATACTGATGAAAAATGCACTAGGAGGTGAGTTATCAATTGATGCTAGAACTGACGAAGAAGGTTTTGTGAAAATCAGTGTTACTGATTCTGGTGTAGGTATTGCCCAAGAAAATTTAGAAAAGATTTTCCAGCCTGATTATTCAACAAAAAATGCGAGAAGAGGCATGGGTTTTGGATTATGGTGGACAAGATTTTATGTTGAGCGATTAGGAGGAAAATTATTAGTGAATAGTACCCTTGATGCAGGAACAAAGTTTTCTGTAATCTTGCCAATTTACAAATCGGGTATCTGATACCAATTTGAAGAATGATCGCTACAAATGTAAGTTGGAGAACTTCTTGTGGGGTGGACAAGATGTCCACCCTAGAGGTGCGAAATGCCCATCTCACAAGAGGCTTGCCACGCCACTACGCATCTATCGCATTCTTGTTTAAATTGGTATGAATTTGTAGCAGTAACTACATTTACAAAATTAAGTGCAGGAATTGAGATGAAATATTTGAAAGTGCTTCTGGTTGAAGACGGATCAGAATGGCAGAGTATTCTTCAAGAAAAGATTCGTCGCGCTCTGCAAGATACTAATAACTTAGATATTAGAGTTGTGAAAACTTTTGCTGAAGCTTATAAATATCTTGGCGAAAGCCAATGGGATTTATTAGTTACTGATATTGGTTTAGGTGATTCATCGATTTCGCCGCAAAAATTGGGAACTCAATTAATCGAATTAGCTAGCGAACGACAAATACCAGCAATAGCAGTGAGCGGAACGCCCCATTTAACTACTCAAGATTCTGCTGATTTAGTTACAGAGAATGGAGCTATTTTTTTTAGTAAGCAAAATTTTGATAGTAAAAAATTTATTGCTAAAATTCAGGCACTGATGTGTAAGCAGCAGGATGTAACGATGAAGGTAATTTTAATTCTGACATCAAGTCCAGTTAATGAAGCAAGGCTGCGTTTAGACAAAGAGGTGCATGAAATTGATGAAGGTTTACGCCGTTCCGAGAAGCGTCATCAATTCAAATTAGAGCAAAGATGGGCTGTAAAAGCTGATGATTTACGTCGAGCTTTGCTAGATATCGAGCCACAAATCGTCCATTTTTGTGGACATGGAACTGGTGAAGATGGGCTATTAATCCAAGATGAAGATGGCAATTCAAAACTTGTCAGTACAGGAGCTTTAAAAATATTATTTGAATTATGTGCTCATCATGTTGAGTGTGTTCTGCTCAACGCTTGTTATTCTGAGGTACAGGCAGATGCTATCGTCGAGCATATTAATCATGTAATTGGTATGAGTAAAGCTATTGGAGACCAAGCTGCGATTAAATTTTCCACAGGATTTTATGATGCTATTGGGGCAGGTAAATCAGTGGAGACTGCTTATCAATTTGGTTGTAACGCCATTCAATTAGAAAATATTCCAGAACACTTAACTCCTCGACTGAAAAAGAGACAATAGTTTAATAATTTCCAGTCAACGAAATTAGAATCGCCCAAGCTTAGATTGTGGTTGAATAAATGATACCTTGTGAAGAGCGATACCTACGGCACACTGCGTGAACGCTTGATTATTTCCCCACAAAGTATTTCTGTAAGTCAAGTAGGTGCAGAATCACCAAATAAACCCTTGTAAGTTTCAGCAGCTTCATTGCCAAAACCACCAGCTTGAGTATGGCGAACCAACGATTGAATGATCGGTACAGCAATACTCATACCAAATAAGGCATTGAAACCTGCAATTACCACTGGTGCTGACAATATAACTGTAAACTCTGGAAATAGAGCCAACACAGCCACCAACACCAGAAAAACATGAGAATGGGAAAGAGTTCTCAATTATGCAACTAGTTGAAAGCCTTGGCTTACTGCTTACTCTTTACGAGCAACAACGTAGTAAATTAGTTCCTCATGCCATACACCCTGCTCGGTTTCTAGGGCAGCGATATTATCATCATAACTCGCTTTAATTTGGCTAATTTTTTCCGATTTTAATGGCATCACCGTGCCATAAGAGGTTTTTTGTACGCTAAGAAATTTTCAAGTGTCTGGAACGACGATTTTTCGTTCAAACTAGATTAAAATTAGCACCATAACCATAGTTTTATAACCAATTTTTCAGAAAAAAGCGATTGCTGAAAAGCTTATCCCATCTTAGTTTCAGTCTTAGCGTACAATTTACCCGGTTGGGTACAGTAATGCCTGCTATGACTTAGCGAAGGCAAACGAAGATTGATTTTAAAAAATCAATCTTTGCTTCAAAAAGAATTTTATGCAGATAAATTAAATTCTTATGCTTACTTACATTCTAAATCATCTCATCTTTTCGTCCGGGATTCCTCGTATTTGCAGCCAAGACTATCATCTTATTGTTAAACGTCAACGAAAACCAAACATGAAGCTGATCGTTGCTCCCTTCCCTGCTCAACAACGAGGTACACCTGAATTCTTCTTTCAGCCATCTTCTCAAATCCCCTTGACAACTGCCTCACAACCTTAACTTGTGACAAATGGTGTCGGCCTGGATCATGGACAATGGAAAGTTGGGGATAAAGCTAACTACTGTGGACAGTCACCTTCTCATGATGGTTGTCATAATCTTAAAAAAGCCGAATCCTCCATTTAAAACACCTGCTGTTTTCACTCCACCCATCATCGCTCCCATAATGCCGAGTGAAAGTGTATCGGCTCCAGTCAGGTATAGATTTTTAATTGGTGTTCTAGCCCCGATCCAGGATTGATCCAGACGTTCAGGAATACAGGGAATGCCGAAGATAGCACCGCGATCGCTAGCATCAAAGTGTTCCACCGTCAGTGGAGTCGAGAGTTCGGCATACTCAATCAAATCCTGAAAGCCAGGGTAGTGGCGCTCCACTAACTGAATCAGGGATTGGGTAATTTGGGTTTTCAGTTCAGTGTAGTCCGCGCCTCGCCGTCGCCAGGATTGTTCCCGCCACTGCGAAAAGAAATCATAGTCAACGTGGGCAATGATTTCTGCCGTATGCACCTCAGATAATGGATCTTTAAGCGATGGAAATGAGAGATAGCAGAATTTAGCGACAGGAATGGGTGGATCTTGGGCAATTGCGTCGTGGTTATAGGTCGTGTAAATCCAATGGTTCTCACCTTGAAATCCCAGTTGCTGTGGACTCTCTTTGAACCCTAAATATACCGTCACCATACTGCTACTTTTTGGAAACGCTTGAATTTTCTGGCGCTCTGCCAGTGGGTAGCTGGGTGGAATCAGCTTCACATAAGTATTGAAGGCTCCGGCATCAGATACCACAATAGGTGCAAAGTACGTTTCCAGGTCTGCTTTGGCATGTGCTGTAAGCTGCTACGCAGCTTGATTGTATAATATAAGATTAAACCTCATCCATCTTGAAAACTGGAGTTTTTGCAGAAAACATATTACTGTAGATAAGTGGGTGTGGTAGAAAATAAACAGGAATGCTCAAAGTAGAATGCGATCGCTCTTTATGAGAGTGCCTCAATCTTGAGAGAAAAAGCCTTAAAAGCAGAACATGCTAGGACTCGTGAGCGTTTAATGGCACTGTATGAGATATGTAATGGAAAAAGTGCGACACAAGTAGGTAAGGAAACAGGACGTAACCCTCAGACCATAATGGAGTGGGTACATCGTTATAATCGTTTAGGCATAGAAACACTCAAATATCGGCATACAGGTGGTTATACCCCCCTTTTTCACCACATATAGACAAAGCACTTGATTCCGAAATCCGCAAAGCGCTAGAATTGGCAGCAATACCACCTCAACACCGACAACAGAATTAAGCACAACTGCCACGGTGGACATTGAAGCGGTTAGTAACTTGGATAGAAAAGCAATTTAATCTCAAGTGTTGTCGTGAATCAGTGCGTAAAACCCTGAAAAATTTAGGTTTTTCCTGGAAAAAAGCACGTAAACTTTTGAATAAAGCTAATAGTAAAAAACGTGCTGAATTTCTAGCAAGACTTCAAGGCTTACTGGATGATGCTCTCCATAATGGTCATTTACTAATTTTCATTGACGAAGCCCACATTCATCTTGATAGTGATGAAGGTTATGGTTGGTCTATCAAAGGTGAACGTTTTTGGGTTAGTTCTAGCTCTCCTGGAAAAGAGAAGGTTTCGTTCTATGGAATCTATGTTTACAACTATGCCAAAGTTAGGATTTTTCCTTACCTCAAGGCTGACCAATTCAACACGATTGATGTTTTAAAACATCTTCGCACTGAGTTTCCTGAGCGCGACATTACTCTGATTTGGGATGGTGCTCCTTATCACAGGGCACAAGCGGTCAAAGAAGCATTATCAGTCTTACAAATCAACCTAGAACCCTTACCTGCTTATAGCCCTGATTTTATGCCTGTTGAACACTTGTGGCACTGGTTACGTGAAGATGTGACCTACCATACATGCTATCAATCTTCTACAGAACTGATTGAACGGGTTCATTTATTTGAGCAAGATATTAATTCCAACCCCTTTGAAATTAGCGTAGGCGTAGCCCGCCGCAGGCATCGCTTGTGGGTGAAAAATCACCTTGACTCTGACGAGGAAAAACTACGGGTTTCAACATAGACGAGGTTTAAGTAACTAAGTTATTATCGGCGACGTATGCCAGCAAAAAACCATCTTTCTCAAGAGCAGAAGGAAAGGCTACTGAAAACGCTAAAAGAACATGAGAATCCTTATGTAAGAGAGAAGATTCTGATTATTTTGTTGATAAATGATGGAAAAACCTATCAAGAAATTAGCAATTTTTTAGATGTTGCATATCCAACAGTAGCTTATTGGGCAGTTCACGGAGACCCAGACAATTTAGAAAGTTTTTTGGATGGTAGAAGAGAAGGTAACTTCCGCAAAGTCACTAAAGAATACGAGGAATTGCTATTAGAAGTAATTGAGAAAGAACCAGTAGAATATGGATATGAATTTGGTCGATGGACAGCGGCAAGACTAGCGACATATTTCGAAGAGATAACAAGAATTAAGTTAAGTGGCTCTCAAGTCAGGAGAATATTATAGCGAAAAAAGTACGTTAACATGCAGGGCAAAGTACAGCCTAGAGGACAAACAGAATCCTGAAAAACGTAAGGCATTTAAAGAAAAATTATCAGAATATTTAAGAATAACTTAAAGATACTCCAGAACGTTTGCAGGTATGGTTTTGGGACGAAAGTGGATTCAGTTTAAGAGTGATAAGAAGAAAGAATTGGGGTAAGAAAGGTAAAAGGAAACAAGTCACAGGGCAAAGGAGAAGAGGAAGAGTAAATATCATGGGAGGTCTACGTTATCACGACAAGAAGAGAATAAACTTTGTGATTAAAAAAGGAAATGCAGATGTATTTTATGAACAGATTAAATCTTTGAACAATTTCCTATTACAAGAATGGATAGATCAAGGAAGACCAATTGAAGAATTTAAAGACGGCTCGGCGAAAATAGTTATTATCCTAGATAATGCTAGCTTCCATAAAAGGAAAGACATTTTAGATAAAATTGAATCAGAAATGCCAAATATTCTTCTAGAATTTTTGCCGCCATATAGTCCAGATTATAATTTAATTGAATTGGTTTGGCATTCAGCAAAAGAATATATAGCTCATAGATTATTTGAGTCCGTATCACAGCTAGAAGAATTATTAAATAAATTGCTAAATGAAGGAGGTCTTATTATTAAATGGGAGCGCAAAATTAAAAACAAAGGTAATGCTGTTTATTAAATTTAGCTGCGTAACAGCTTACCCGACCACGGTGATGCCCAAATAAATGATCGTTTTAGTCCATGATATTTTTTAATAATCTAGAAATTCTAATCAATTCCGGATTCAGACAACTTGTCTAGTGTAATTGGTAGGTCGCGAATCCGTTTACCTGTGGCATGATACACTGCATTGGATATAGCTGCTGCTACCCCAACAATCGGAAGTTCACCCAAGCTTTTTGTTCCTAGAGTATTCACATAAGGATCTGGTTCCTCAATAAATTGTACTTCTATATTTGGAATATCTGCATGAATGGGAATCAGGTAATCAGAAAGGTTAGCATTAACTATTCTGCCCTGATTTGTGTCCATTACAGTTTTCTCCATCCGCGCCATACCGATTCCCCATGTAATCCCGCCGAGAACCTGACTTCGCGCTGTCTTGAAGTTGAGAATTCGTCCTGCATCATAAACTCCTACGCAACGTCTAACTTTGATTTCTCCCAACACTTCATCGACTGCTACTTCCACAAAGATTGCACCAAATGAGTGTTTAGCGTATTGCTTACCCTCTGGGTTGGGTGAGGTTTGCTCTGTGACTTCTAAACTTTCTAATTCGTGACGGCGCAGAATATCGGTGTAGCTGTCTCTTCTGGAATGATCATGTTTTAAAAATATCTGCCCTGACTCGACGGTAATATCTTCTGCTTGAGATTGATAAAGTGGAGAATTTGGATCTTTGCTCGCCATTTGGATTATTCTATCCCTTGCAGCGCTCGCAGCTTTATACACCGCTGGGGAAACACTAGCAACTGTAATTGAGTTACCCGTATTGGGTGCTTTCGGAAAATTGCTATCACCTAGTTCAAACTTCACTGGTAAGCCCAATACCTCAGCAGCCACCTGCGTCATTACGGTATAAGTACCTGTACCAATATCTTGGGTTCCACTTTGTAGCCGCACCTCTCCACTGGCAAAAATTTCTACTTTGACTGATGCAGTTCCAACATTAGTGGGAAATGTCGCACTAGCCATTCCCCAACCAATTAGGAAATAACCATCTCGCATGGAACGGGGAATTGGGTTGCGTTGGCACCAACCAAAAATTTCTCCTCCTTTCTGGTAACATTCTTTGAGGAATTTACTTGACCAAGGTAATCCTTTATGGGGATCGATATCTGCATGATTTTTTAGTCTTAGTTCAATTGGGTCAATATTTAAGGTGTATGCTAGTTCATCCATTGCTGACTCTAGGGCAAACATCCCTGTTGCTTCTCCTGGACCACGCATAAAAGTTGGTGTAGCAGCGTTGATACGTGCTAAACGGTATTTAATTTCCAGATTTGGACAGGCATACATCATTGTTGTTGCTACACCAACTGGTTCTACAAAGTCATCAAATAGCGATGTTAAGCATGTGCCAATGTGATGAATAACGGTTAGTTTACCTTCGGTGGTTGCACCTAGCGTTAGCTGCTGCTGAGTTTGGGATCTATGTCCGCAAGCAGTGTACATTTGCGATCGCGTTAGTACAACTTTTACAGGGCGTTTTACTTGACGAGATGCGATCGCAGCTAAAATAGTATGCGATCGCAACAATGCCTTACAACCAAATCCTCCGCCTAAATATTTAGAGATCACACGGACATTTTCTTGAGGAATATTCAGAAAAGATGCGATCGCTTTTTGGGTTGCTGAAATGCCTTGAGTAGTTTCATACAGCGTCAAATTATCTCCTTCCCAGATTGCGATCGTTGCAGAAGGTTCAAGGGGATGATGATGTTCCATTGGTGTGGTATAAATCTGCTCCACCAGGACATCCGCTTGCGCTTTTGCAGCTTCAACATCCCCTCTGGTGATTTTACCGGGCATAATGCCAAAAAATATTGATTCAGGTTCAAATATCTCTGCATCTGCCATTGTGACTGTAGGCGGTGCTTCTTCGTAGATAATTTTAACTAAGGAGGCGGCGGTTTCGGCTTGTTCTAAAGTTTGGGCAATTACAATCCCCAAATGTTGACCGTCGTAGTAAATATTATCGTCTTTTGCGGTTGGCTGAGGTTGTGGAGGCGAAAACAAGGGGATTTTGATTAAAGATGGAGTTTGTTGGTAAGTAATGATATCTATCACACCAGGAACAACTGCGGCGGCGGATGTATCTATTTGGATAATTTTACCGTTGGCGATCGCACTTTGAAAAATCACTCCATAAGTTAAATTTTCTATAGCAACATCGGCTGTATAGGGTGCTTCTCCGGTAACTTTGAGTTTGCCATCAACGCGATCGAATGGTTTACCGATAATTTTAGTCATAATTTTGTTGTTACAACTGAAAGCGCACGTACTAAAGCGCCTTTGACTAATTCAATTTTGAATTCATTATGTGTTTGCGGTTTTGCTTCTTTAACAGCTGCTTCTCCTGCGGCTTTAAAGGTAGCTTCGTTAATTGCTTTACCTTTGAGAAATTCCTCAGCATCCCTTGCACGCCAAGGTTTAGGTGCTACCCCACCAAAAGCGATTCGTGCTGATTGAATTATGTCCTGTTCTAACTCTACGGCAATAGCTACAGAAACGAGAGCAAATTGGTAGGAACTACGATCTCTAACTTTTAAATAATAGGACTTAGATACAGAATTTGGAACTTCAATAGCAATGATTAATTCTCCAGGCTGTAATACAGTTTCTTTTTCTGGTGTATTACCTGGTAAGAGATAAAAATCATGAATTGAAATTTGACGTTCTTTTTCTACCCCTTGGATGTAAATCATCGCATCTAATGCCGTTAATGCTACAGCTAAATCGGAAGGATGAACGGCAATACAATGTTCACTTGCTCCGAAAATAGCGTGCATTCGATTGTAGCCTGTAATTGCGGCACAACCTAAACCTGGGGTGCGCTTATTACAAGGAAAAACCAGATCGCGAAAGTAGCCACAACGGACTCGTTGTAGTAAATTACCGCCCACTGTTGCCATATTTCGTAGTTGCGGTGAAGCACTTTGTAACAATGCTTGGCTAATTAATGGATAACATTCCTGAATTTTGGGATGAAAAGCTACATCACTCATCCGAGAGATTGCACCAATCCGGATTCCATTTGCAACAGATACAATATCTGTTAAGGCCAAATTATTAATATCAATTAATATATTTGCTGTTTGGACTCCATCTTTCATTAATCCCAGTAAATCCGTGCCACCAGCGATAAATGCAGCAGTTTCGTCTTGTGCAACTGTAGCGAACGCCGCATCTTGGGAAGTAACTTTAGCATAACTAAATGGCTGCATTTTCCATTTCCTCTAGCACATCCCGAATCGCTGCAATAATATTTGGATATGCTCCACAACGGCAAAGGTTTCCACTCATTTTTTCTCGAATTTCTGCTTCAGATTTTGGTGTTTCTTCTAATATCATTCCTACGGCTGATACAATTTGACCCGATGTGCAGTAACCACATTGAAAAGCATCATGTTTGATAAAAGCTGTTTGTATGGGGTGGAGTTGGCCATCTTGTGCTAATCCCTCAATTGTGGTAATTTCAGCGTCGATATGCATTACTGCTAGAGTCATACAGGAGTTAATTCGGCGACCATTTACTAGAATAGTACATGCTCCACATTCACCACGATCGCAAGCTTTTTTAGTGCCCATCAAACCCAGCTTCTCTCGGAGTGCATCCAGTAAAGTAACGCGAGGTTCTAGTTTTACTGAGTAGGAGATATTATTGATGTTCAGCGATAATTCTACTTCTTCGGAAGAAAATATTTGCAACTTTTGAGTAAGAGAGTTTGAAGTTGGTGTATCTAAAAACTTTTCTTCCATATTGAATGATGATACTAATAGTTTTTCAGATGTTTATTGGATTTTATCTTGCAGTCCGCTTTGATTTTAAAATTGATTTGCATTGGCGGGCAAGAGTAAAGAGGCAATAGGAAAAGCTTGGGGCTGAAGAAATAAGTCTGAACAGTAGTCAACTTCACCACAGTCTATTATTACTTTTTGTAGCTCAGACAGTTAACCTCACATTATGAATATAAACCCAACTGAGAAATTATCCCCACCTCTAGTAGAAAAAGTTGCCATTATTGGTGCTGGCCCTGGCGGTCTAGCTGCTGCTATAGCACTGAGGAGCCAAGGGATAGACGTTCAAATATACGAAAAAGCTCAAGAGTTTCGTCCGGCTGGAACTGGGCTAGGACTAGCTCCCAATGGCTTGAATTTTTTAGATGCAATCGCACCGGGAATTGTCGAAACCCTCAAAGGTTCAGGGTGTGAGGTTCACCATACGGTTTTAAAGAATATTCAAGGAGAAACAATCCGGGCTAATGCAAGCAAATACCAAGAAAAATATGGACAGCCATTAGTGACTGTTTGGTGGTATCGTCTACAGCAAGTTTTAGCATCTAGACTACCATCTGAGATAATTCATCTTAATCATCGCTGTATCGGCTTTGAGCAAGATGAAAACGGTGTAAAAATTAGTTTTGATGGCGAAAAATCGGTATATGCAGATTTACTGATTGGTGCTGATGGCGTTAACTCTGTAATTAGAGAAATTTTATTTGGCGAGGGTAAGCCTAATTATATTGGTAGTATGTGTTGGCGTGCCGTCATCAAGTATCACCATGAGCTATTTAATGACTATGAATTGAATGGCACGAAGAAAAGCTATAAGCTATGCGCAACAAGCTCCACAGCTTTTAAAGCTATTGAACAATGGAAGGATGTCTCAGAAGATTATCCTTAATGCTGTTTCTTTTGACGCGTTCATGAAGTGTGCCGCAGGTATCGCTTTGTGTCAGCCTTCTTTGTGATGATAGCTTGCCTCCACCAGCAGAGCGATCGCGTAGCCCCTGAAGGGCGATCGCGCTCGAAGAGTGGAATGGATGAAACAAGTATGTAGGGAATGTGCAAAAATTTTTGTAGGTAGAAAAAGCTTACTCGTTCATGAAATACTTTCTTTGATACAAGTAAGCCAATAGCATAACTACTACTGTGACACTGCGAGTACAAATCCTCAAGGATAAGTTTAACCAAAGTCTGGGATTACCTTTTCAAGAATTGTTACCATACTCGGCAATTGAGAAAGCCCTTTGGGAGTTAAAAATTAAATATAAGAAGCGATTGTTTGACCCAATTGTAACACTATGGGCATTTTTATCTCAGGTTTTAGATACTGATAAAAGTTGCCACAATGCCGTAAGTAAAATAATCGCCTATTTAACAGGAGAAGGAGTAGAAATTCCTTCTCTTCGAGACGCTCCGCGAACAACTGATACAAGTGCTTACTGCCAAGCACGGTCTAGATTGCCAGAAAAGTTATTAAAAAACCTTTTGATGTGGTCGGCAGGTAATAGTTACGGTACTCCTCCGTTGCGCTTGTCTTTACAAGGTACTCGCCATCATTTAAATAACTTTATTCCCCAATTGTTAGCTGCTCACAACACAAAACGTCTTGAAATTTATCGCACTTTACTAAAAGTTATCGTTCACAAGACTGTGAGCGATCTGCTGAAAGCAGCAGCGCTTCGCTATCGCCCAGGTAGAAGTGAACCACGAGTTCGTAAACGCCGCCCAAAAGCTTACCCCTTGATGACAAAACCCCGGCGTGAATTACGCAAGCAATTACAAACTGCTTAAACCACAAGTGTTCCAGCTTTTCTTAGTGCTATTCGATTATTAGATACCTTAGATATCCCCCATGTCAAAGCTGTACTAGCCCATGAAGATGGACATCGCCATTACCATGATACCTGTTGGTTTTTCTTTTTGGGGTGGCTACGTCAATTAACATCGTGGCTACCTCACACCGAATCTTTATGGCAAGAGTTGTTACTTTTAAGAGAAATACGCGCTGACTATTGGGCAAGTCAGAAAGTTGATAGTCTTTTATTGGCAGAGGCTTTACTATTGGTTGTCAATACTCCAATTTTAGTAGAGTCAAATTTTTGTGCAGCTTTTGCCCAGCATATCTCAACCAATCATGTCAGCCAGAGAATAGATGCGCTTTTGCAGCAACCAAATTCTATGGGAACACCAAAATCTTGGTCTTGGGTGTGGTTAATTTTGGTGCTTGTGCCATTACTAGTGATTCCGTTTCATCATTAGAGGAATTAGGTGAGTATTTGAGTTCTTTGTGACAATAATTAGACAGTTCAAGAAGTAACTCCATATTCCTTAGTCCTTGCGTCTATGGTGATTAGAGCAATTTCTGATAATGATGAGAGTTGTTGCTGTAAATTTTTCAGTAATAAGAAAGCTTTGTCATAGGTTATAGTTTCACCCTGTTGGGCAAAGTATTCAACCGCTTTTTGTAAGTCTGCAATTGCCGCTGGTTCGTGACCAAGTTGATGGTAAGCTATACCCCGATTCAGATAAGCCTGAGCATTGGTTGAGTTCAGTTTGAGTTGTCAAACTTTATGACTACCACGTAAGCGTTTGAATTCTTTTGGTATGTAATTAAATGTACTCTTGTAATTGCTGGGCGAGCGTTTTATTGCAGGGGGGAAGCATGATGGTAAAATGGTTGCTATCTAAGATTTTTGTGTGAGTTGCTTTGATAGTATATTGACTCCAGTTGGTACGGGGTAATTGAGGTGTGAGTTGTTGTGCAGCCCACCAGATGCAGATTTGAGCTTTAATTTGTGGTGGTTGGTGGTTTTTTAAGATTTTTTGGTGAATTTCGGTTATTTCTAGTTGTTTTTGCAATATTTCCATTGATACTTCTGATAGTTCTATTGAAAGTAAATTTTGTGATTGTCCCCAATTCATGATTAATTGCAGACGTTCAATAGCAGTTAAATTCATGAGTTGTTCTCGTAGTTGTTGCTGTTGAACAGTATCTAGGCTCATCAAAGCATCAACAAAAGTACCACCAAACACTAATGCTAATTCATATAAAGGATCAGGTGTCAAAGTTGGAAATAAGAACGCGTCTACAAGTCCCAGAAAATCAACTTGACATCCTTGTTGTTCTAATTCTTTAGTAATACTAACGGCAATGACTCCACCCATAGACCAACCCATAAGATGATAAGCACCATCAGGTTGATGTTGGCGAATGATTTTGGCGTATTCTACAGCCATATTTTCAATGCTATTATGCTCATCCAGTGAGTTTTTAAGAGCGCGAGACTGGAGAGCGTACACAGGTTGATTTGTTCCTAAACAGTTGGCAAGATGTTGATACACCATGACTTGTCCCCCTGTGGGATGAATACAAAATAATGGTGGTTTAGTTCCTTGTGGTTGGATGGGAACTAAAGATATAGGTGTTGGGGAAGCGTGATGATTTTGGATGAGAAAATTTCCTAATTCGGCTACCGTTGGATAGTGAAAAAGTGTACTCAGAGGTATATTGGTGTGAAATTTTTGATTAATTTTGGAGATTAATTGTAGTGCTAAAAATGAATGTCCGCCTAATGCAAAGAAGTTGTCATAAATGCTGATTTGCGGAAGTTGAAATAATTCCTTCCAACTTGTAATTAATATTTCTTCTACTTGGTTACGAGGGGGGGTAAAAGTTTGTGTTAATTCTGGTTGAGTACCTTCAGTAATAGGTAATGCTTGACGATCTACTTTACCATTGGCTGTGAGCGGGAAAGATGCTAACAACATGAAAGTAGAGGGAATCATGTATGCTGGTAATTTAGTTTGGAGAAAAGAACGTATTTCTTGAGTGGTGATGTTTGACTCTGGTTTTGGAACAATGTAAGCGATTATTTGTTGTGTTTTCTGTAATGTTGTAACTACAACTTCTTTAACGGTGGGATGCTGTTGTAATGTGGCTTCAATTTCACCGAGTTCAATACGATAACCATTGATTTTAACTTGAAAATCTTCTCTGCCTAAAAATTCAATATTTCCATCGGGTAAATAGCGTCCCAAGTCGCCTGTTTTATATAATTTTTCTTTGGTAACTGGATGAATAATGAAACTAGCCTTTGTTTTTTCTTCGTCTTTCCAGTAACCTTTTGCTAATCCCATTCCCCCAATATATAATTCTCCTGTTACCCAAACAGGACATTTTTGCAGAGATGTATTTAACACGTAAATATATTGATTTTTCAGTGGTTTTCCGTAGGGAATACTTTTCCAGTTGGGGTGAACTTGGGTAATTGGATAATAAATTGACCAAATGGCGGCTTCTGTTGCTCCTCCTAAACTAATGATTTCGGCTTGTGGAGATAATGTTTGGATTTGTGTTGGTAAATTTAAGGGTATCCAATCACCACTCAATAAAACTAATCTGAGAGTGTTAAATGTAACTTGAGAATGATTGAAATTATACTCAATTAACATCTGCATGAAAGCTGGAACTGAGTTCCAAATTGTGATTTGATGTTTGGTAATTAATTCACTCCAATGAGATGGATCTTTACTGTTTGCAGCATCAGGAATGACTATGGTTCCTCCTGCTGCTAAGGTGCCGAAGATGTCGTAAACTGAGAGGTCGAAACTGAAAGCAGAAATAGCTAAGATGCGATCGCCTGAATTGATCCGAAAGCGTTCGTTAATATCTAAAATCGTGTTGACTGCACTTTCATGAGTAATCATCACACCTTTGGGTGTTCCTGTAGAACCAGAGGTGTAGATGATATAGGCTAAGTCTGTGGGTTTGGGGATTTGCTGGTATGGCTGGTGAGATGGTGGAGTTGGTAATGAATCTATAGACAAAGTCGGGATGTTCTGTGGATATTCCAGACTATGAACAAGGCTAGTTTCCGTCAGTATGAGTTTGACTTCTGCTTGTTGTAAGCAGTACCATATACGTTCCTGTGGTAATCCTGGATCGATGGGGACATAGATACCACCAGCAGCAAGGATAGCCAAAGCAGCAACAACCTGTTTCCAACCTTTTTCCATAATGATGGCGATCACTACCTGAGAACGATCGCCTAATTGTTGTGCTAATTCAGTGACGCGATCGCTTAACTCTTGATAAGTGAAAATGCGATCGCTGCTAATGATGGCTTGTTGTTGTGGACGTTGAGATACTTGTGCAAAAAATAAAGTGTGGAGTAAAGCTGTTTGTGAAATTGGTGGATGAGGATGAATTGGGATTGATGGTAATAATTCTATGGGTTCTGTCCACAATTCATCTTCTAGGGATAAACGCTCCAGCAAATTGCAGTAAACTGTAAACATTTCATCCAACATACACACAGGGAAGAGTGCTTCTACTGCATCCCAATTAAAAATTAAGCTTCCATTATGTTCTGCAACTTGATGTTCTAAGGAAACTTGCGGGGTTTGGCTAATACCATACACCACTTCTCCTAAAAAGTTATATTCTAAATCTGCTTGAGAAAAATTACCCAAACCTAACACACTACTAAATACTATAGGCATAGCTGCGGTCAATTCTGTTTGCTTTTGATTGAGCAATTTCCGCAATACTTCTACTCCACTAATATAGATATGATCTAAATCGGGGAGTAATTGTTGTTGAATTTTTAGAGCTAAATTTGTAAATGTATTCGCTGATGAATTGTCTATTGCCAAAAGATTTGTATTAGTAAAATCGCCAATAATTTGATTGATTTGCGGATGAAGGGGTAGACGTTCCAGGACAGTTAAATTGAGGGTAAAGGAAGAATTTTTACTCCAAAAAGTTAAAACTTCTGCAAAAGCAGTTAGCAAGATAATAGAAGGAGTTAAACCAGCTTTTTGACCCCGATATTTTAATTTTTGCCATATATGGGGTTCTAGTTTTCCAGCATAGCGTTTGAATGTATACTCTTTTAATTCACTAGGAAAACAAGCTAGGGGTAGTTCCGGTGCTGGTGGGAGAGTATCTAAACGATTGAACCAATAAGTTTGCGATCGCTTGACTAATTCTGAGTCTTGGAGAGAATTTTTAGCGATGACGTAATCTCGAAATGATAGTTCTAATGGTGGTAATGATAATTCGGGATTTTGATAAAGTTGATGCCATTCGTGAAATAAAATCCGAATACTTGCAGCATCTATCAGCAATAAATCCATGCTCAGATGCAGGCGAATTTGTTGTTGATTTAAATAAGTGGCTCGAATATCAAACCAAGGCCATTGGTGCGAAGGTAGGTTTTTTTGAGATAGTTTGTCGCGGATTGCTGTTAATTCAATTTCGATTTGTGGGGTTTCTAATTCTCGCAAGTCTAGGATAGTAATTTGATAATCGGGAACTTTATCTAAGATTTTTTGTTCTCCTGTGGGTAATACTATCGCCTTGAGCATATCATGACGTTGAATGAGTTTTTGCCAAGCTGTTGTTAGGCGCAATATGTCTAAGTTAGTAGTTTCAAATTCTATGTAAACATGATTGCTGACATGGCTTAATTCAAATACTTGATTGCGTCCCAACCAGTGCGCCTGTTGGATGTCGGTGAGGGGAAATGGTTGGTGAAGTTGTTGAGGATTTGGTTTGATAATTGGTAGGGAGGTTGTTTTGATGTTGTTGAGATTTAGGAGTTTGATAATTTCTGGTTTATGTTCTTTGAGGGAATCGCGTAGTTCTGGTGTTAGTGTTCCTTTTGGTGCTTCGATGTTTAATAGGTTGTTTTCTAGCCAGAGTTTGATTCCTCGTTTTTCGAGTTCGATTAAAAGTTGGTTTTTGTTCATCATGTTTGTGTTCAAAGATTTTTTTGTTTCACGCAGAGGCGCAGAGGCGCAGAGAAGAGAATACGGAGAAATACTTTTGCAAGGGGTCTAATAATATAGATGTATACTGTTGGCGTTGCTGAACTTGATATCCAAATTAAAAAATCAACTCTTACTCTCTGCGACTCTGCGACTCTGCGTGAGCTATCAATACATTCAAATTTGGATGATTTCTTTATCGTCGTCTTGTTCTGTGGATAGGGGGTTGTGTGTGATTTTGGCAATAATTAATTGTTCGTCAATGGCTAATGCTAGTTGTTGAATGTTTGTTGTTTCGATTAATAGCTGACGCATAGGAATGTTGACTTGGAGTTGATTTTGTAAGTGATTTTTCAACTGCACAAGTTTGAGTGAGTCTATTCCTAATTCAAAGAAGTTATTCTGTATTCCTACTGTCTCGATTTGCAGCAGTTGTTGGATGAATTCGGCGATGGTTTTTTCGGTTTGGGTTTGCGGAGGAACTAAGGTTGCTGATTTGGCTGTTGCGAGATTGGGAGTTGGTAAAGCTTTTCTATCTATTTTTCCGTTGGTGGTTAGGGGTAAGTTGTCAATGAAAATATATTCAGCAGGTATCATGTATTGTGGAAGTTTCTGCTGTAAATATTCTCGAAATTGGGTAGTATTTGATTTGGTAGTTTTAAGTATTGACCATTGCTGAGAATCTATTGGATCTATCTTTCCACCAACAAAGTTATAAAGGAGAATTTGATTGATTTCTAGTTGAAATAAGTCTTGAATTTGGGAAAATTCTAAATAGCCAAGGGGACAAAGACCAATTTCTTGGGTTGGTGCGTTGTCCATGAGTAATTGTCCGATGTGTCCTGCTTCTAAAAGACAGAAGTCTCTGGCGAGTTCTCCATACATCGGTGCGATCGCACTTAGTTTCCCAATCAAATATATCGCAAAAGCGGATTGTTGAAAAAGTACTTGATTCTCACGGTAAATGCTACTGTCTAATTCGTCGGTGTTGTGGAGTAAGATTAAGTTGTGCTGGCTGGGATGATAATAATATATTCCTCCGGGAAGGGTTTCGATGGTGTTAGGTTTGATGAATAAGTAAGTTTGTACAGGATAAAGGCTTCCAGCTGAAGGATAGCGATATTTGGGGAGGGGATAATCACCAAATTGCATTTGCTGGAGACAGTTGAGAAATTTACTAAATTGTTCTAGGGAGATTTGTTGGGGTAGAAATTTTCTGTAACTTTGGCGTTGGAGATAAGCTGTTTGCTCAAGTTCAGATTTGGGTAAGTGAATAGTAGTTGGCGATGATTTCGATTTGCGGATTCCTGGTTGCTGGAGTTTAAATTCGATGCGTTCTCCAGCATCGGTTAATACTCCTGGTTGTTGAGTTGGTTGATAAGCTTCTGCTAAATTTGGTGTTGGTGTATCGCTAACAATATAAGCAACTAATTGCTGTGTTTGCTCGACTGTGGTGACTACTGCTTCTTTGACGGTGGGATGCTGTTTTAATATGGCTTCGATTTCACCGAGTTCAATTCTATAACCGTTGATTTTGACTTGAAAATCTTCTCTTCCTAAAAATTCTATATTCCCATCGGGTAAATAGCATCCCAAGTCGCCTGTTTTATACAATTTTTCTTTGGTAACTGGATGAATAATGAAACTAGCGTTTGTCTTTTCTTCGTCTTTCCAATAACCTTTTGCTAAACCGACTCCGCCAATATATAGTTGTCCCGTCACCCAAACAGGAGTTTGCTGCAAATTGTGATTGAATACATATACTTGTTGATTATCGAGTGGTTTGCCGTAGGGAATACTTTTCCAGTTAGGATCTACTTGGGTAATTGGATAGTAAATTGACCAAATGGAGGCTTCAGTTGCTCCTCCTAAACTCACAACTTGGATATTTGTCCCCAATTTTTGGATTTGATTTGGTAAATTGAGAGGTAGCCAATCTCCACTCAACAAAGCTAGACGCAGAGATGATAGTTGTTGTGGTTGGTTGGGGAGATATTCTACCAACATTTGCATCAAAGCTGGAACTGAGTTCCACAGGGTAATTTGTTGAGATACGATTAACTCTAACCAGTGTGCGGGATCTTTGGTTTGCTCTGCTGAGGGAATAACTATCGTTCCTCCCGCCGCTAACATACCGAAGATGTCGTAAACTGAAAGGTCGAAGTTTAATGCTGATAAAGCTAAGATGCGATCGCCTGATTTAACCCCAAAACGGCGGTTGATATCCAAAATGGTATTTACCGCACCCCGATGATCAATCATCACGCCTTTGGGTAAACCCGTGGAACCGGAAGTGTAGATGATATAAGCTAAATCATCGGGATTCTGGACTAGTTTGATATCTTTCTCATCTTGTGTGAGTTGGCTTTCCACACATACTTGTTGAACACCTGATGGTAAAGATAGGTGAAGATGAGGTTGAGTGACAATTAATTTAACTTGTCCTTGGGTAAGCAAATACCATTGTCGTTCTGCTGGTAATTCGGAATCGATGGGAAGATAAGCCGCACCGGCGATTAAAATTCCTAGTACAGCGACAACTTGCTCCCAACCTTTTTCCATAACAACGGCGATCGCATTGTCGCTACTTGCTCCCAATTCTCGCAGTTGAGATGCTAATTGCAGAGCGCGTTGGTATAATTCCTGATAAGTGAGGGTACGCTCTGGAGTAATGACTGCTGGAGAATCAGCTTGGATTTGCACTTGCTTGATAAACAAACTGTGCAAAGTTTCCTCAGAAATGGGTGCGGTGGGATAATTTGCAATTGTGGGTTTTTGTAATTCTCCCTGACTTTCACTCCAAACCGTATCTGAGATAATTAGTTGTTGGAGCAAATCGCAATAAGCAGCAAACATCTCATCCAGCAAACCTGCGGGAAAAAGTTCTTCCACCGCATCCCAGTTAAATATTAAAGTTCCGTTTTGCTCTCTGATTTGATTATCTAACCAAACTTGCGGGGTTTGACTAATACTGTAAACAATCTCCCCTAACTGACTTAATATTGATGTATCCTGACCGAGTGATTCTAAACCTAGAGTACTAGTAAATACCACCGGCATAAATTGATAACTTTGACGTTGACGGCTAAGTTCTCGTTGTACTTGCAAACCACTGATATAACCGTGATCTAAATCTTGCCATAGTTGTTGCTGTAATTGTTGAGCGTGGTTGCTAAAGCTTTGAGGAATTGAGTAATCAACTTCTAAAAGTGTCAAAGAGGTGAAGTCTCCGACAATTTCATTTACTTGGGGATGTAAAGGTAAACGCTTAAATAATGTGAGATTAATCGTAAACTTGGGATGTCTGCTCCATTGACTGAGGATTTCTGCAAAAGCAGCTAACAAAACTCCCGAAGGAGTTAAGTGAAATTGTTGAGCGCGATTTTGTAATTTGCGCCATTGTTCTGGCGACAGTTGGGAACTGCGACGTTGAAACCGAGGATTAGCAATTCCATTGGGATTTTTTGCTAAAGGTAATTCTGGTGCTGGTGGTAAGCTATCTAATCGATTAAACCAATATTCTTGAGAACGTTGATATTGGGGTGTATTTTTTAAAGTTGCTTCTCCCAGCACATAATCACGGAAGGAAAGTTCTAAGGATGGTAAGACAAATTCAGAATTATTATATAGATGTAACCACTCCCGCATCAGCAAAAACACACTCCAAGCATCAGCAATCAAAGCATCAAAACTGAGGTGGAGTCTGGTACACTGTTCATCTATAGGTGTAGCTCGAATTCTAAATAAAGGCCATTGTTCCGCAGGTAAAACTTCATGGGACATTTGCTCACGCATCACCTCTAAATCTTGCAAATCCAAAACTTCGATTTCATAAGCCGGAACTGTTGAGAGAATTTGCTGTTGACCATCTGATAAAATAACAGCGCGTAGCATATCGTGACGCAAAATAAGTTTTTGCCAAGCTAGATTTAATCTTGTTAAATCTAGATAATGGCAATCTAATTCTAAATAACCATGAGCAGCAATATTCCCTAATTCAAAAGCTTCATTGCGTCCTAACCAATAAGCTTGCTGAATGTCGGTGAGGGGAAAAGGTTGATATAACTTTTGTGGATTGGGGACAATTGTTGGTAAATTAACTGAAGATTCTGTCTTTGTTGAAGATGTCACTGCTGCACTCAATCCAGCCACCGTAGGAGATGCTAACAAAGAGCGTAACGGTAACTCAATATTTAAGGTTTGTTGTAATCGCGCAATTACTTGAGTCGCTAGTAGGGAATGTCCCCCCAATTCAAAAAAGTTATCGTGAATACCTACTTGTTTGAGTTTCAAAACAGCAGCGATAATATTAGCGATCGCTTCTTCTGTTGCTGTGCGCGGTGGAACAAAATCTACTTCTCGATGCTGTTCCATATCTGGAATTGGTAAAGCACGCCGATCTATTTTCCCGTTGGGGGTTAAAGGTAAAGTTTCCAGAACAGCGATCGCACTGGGAATCATATAATCAGGTAACTTCTGTTTGAGAAAGTTACGCAATTCACTAGTTGTTAATAATTGCTCTCCAGAAACAACATATGCAACTATAGATTTATTCTCAGTTTGCAGTTCTCGAAGCATCACCACTGCTGCTTGAACTTGGGGATGACTACTCAAAACCGCTTCAATTTCCCCTAGTTCAATTCTAAAACCCCGAATCTTCACTTGATCGTCCATGCGACCGAGTAATTCAACATTACCATCAGGAAGATAACGCGCTAAATCTCCAGTTTTGTATAAAATAGGGGTGTGGAGAGACGCGATGAATCGCGTCTGTACAAAGGGATTAGGGATAAATTTTTCTTTGGTTAAATCAGGACGATTTAAATAACCTTGAGCTAAACCAGCACCACCAATATATAATTCACCCGCAACCCCAATGGGAACTAATTGCAGATATCTATCTAAAATATAAACTTGCGTGTTCGCAAATGGACGACCAATAGGAACCAACCCACTTCCTAATTTACCCAATCCCCAATCCCCAGTCCCCAGTCCCCAGTCCCCAGTCCCCAACTCAAAATATGTGCTATCAATACAAGCTTCCGTTACCCCATAGGAATTAATTAAACGTGTCTGTTCGCCACAAAAACGCTGAAATTCTTCATATTCTTGCACATACAAACTATCGGAACCGACTACCAACAATTTCATAAAGTGGAGATTTTGCTGAGTTCTTTGCAAATACTCCACCAAGTTTCTCAACACAGGTGGAACAAACTCCGCGCTATCAATCTTCTCCACAAGCATTAGTTTATACAACTTATCCGGTTCCAACAGCCACTCACGGGGACATAAAACCAACTTAGCACCACTACAAAGAGCGCGAATTACATCTCCTGAAAACACATCAAAAGCAAAACTCGCCATTTGCAAATGACTAGTCAGAGATGGGATTTGATAAGCTTTTTCCCAAGCATAAAACGCATTTACTAAACTGCGATGAGCGATCGCCACTCCCTTAGATTTACCTGTAGAACCTGATGTGTAAATCACGTAGGCTAAATCTTGAGATGTAGTATTGATTACTAAATTATCTTCACTTTCCTGGGAAATATCTTCCCAATCTCGATCTAAACAAACTACAGCTAATTCCTCAATTGCTAAACTAGCTACTAATCTTTGTTGTGTCAGCAATATCGATACTTGAGAATCACGCAGCATGAAGCTCAAACGTTCTTCGGGATACGCAGGATCTAAAGGTAGATAACCTCCACCTGCTTTCAGAACTGCCAATAATGCAATAATCATTTCTAGGGAACGTTCCACACAAATTCCCACAAGCTGATTTTTACCTATTCCCAAAGAACGCAGGTAGTGTGCGAGTTGATTGGCTTTGCTGTTTAATTGTTGATAAGTTAGTTGCTGTTCTCCAAATACCACCGCAACAGCGTTTGGTTGCTGATTCACACAGTTCTCAAACAACTGATGAATGACTCTATCTTGGGGATAATCAACTTGGTTGTTGTTCCACTTCCACAACAAATGATTTGTTTCAGCTTCCGTTAGCAGAGGTAAAAAAGCAATTTGTTGTTGGGGATTAGCAATAATTCCTGCGAGTAAAGTTTGAAAATGATTCGCTATCCTGGTAATTGTCGTAGCATCAAATAAATCGCTGTTGTATCTGAAAATACCAATTAATGATGCAGTCGTCTCCATCATATCGAACACTAAATCATTCTGTCCTTCCTGCTGGGGAATCACAAAAGGTTCTAAAGTTAACCCGCCCCAATTTTCTCGAACTTTAGTTTTCTCGGATACAGATAATTCATAATCTTGAGCAATTTCACTGAGCTTTAACAAATTAAACGAAACGCGAAACAAACCAGGAAGACTTGGATCACGGTTGAGTTGCGATCGCTCAATTAGTAAAGTAGAAGGATAATCTTGATGAGCGATCGCATCTAATACAGTCTGGCGGACTTGAGTTAAAAGCTGAGAAAATGTGGAATTACCAGCCAAATTCACCCGCAAAGCCAGCATATTCACGAAAAAACCCACAGTTTCCGCAAATTGCGGCTGACTTCTCCCCTCAATAGGCGCACCGACAATAATATCTTCCTGACCAGACAAGCGGTAAAGCAACACTTGAAAGGCGGTTAACAAAGTCATATAAAGAGTTGCGCCTTGAGCTTTCGCCATTTCTCGTAGTTGAGAAGTCAACTCTTGATTAACTTCAAAAGTATGGGAAGCTCCCCGATAGCTTTGAATTGGTGGTCGCGGTCGGTCTGTTGGTAATTTTAAAATGGGTAACTCACCCGCTAATTGTTCACGCCAGTAATTCCATAATTCATCCCCCACAGAACTTGCTAAAATATTTCTTTGCCACTGTACAAAGTCTTGATATTGGTATTTAATAGCAGGTAACGATATAACTCGACCTGTATTTTCCGCTTCATAGAGCGATCGCAACTCATCAAGAATAATTCCCAAGGAAAAACCATCAATCACAATGTGATGTATGGTTAGTAATATTAGATAATTTTCTTCAGAACAAGTAAATAAATTTACCCGCAATAAATTGCCTTTTTCCAAATCAAAGGGACGCTGATATGCTGCTATGACTTGGCTTATCAACTCATCTTCATTTTTAGCTGAAGCGTCAATATTTTCAAAATCAACTTCTTGGTATTCATGAACCTCTTGAAAAGGTTCGCCATCCTTTTGTGCAAATGTTGTGCGGAGAGTCGGATGACGATTTACTAACTGTTGAAACGCTCGTTGTAAAGCCGGGATATTTAAATGAGAGCGGATGCGAGCTGTAAAAGCCACATTATAAGCTGCACTTGTGGGTGCAAGTTTATACAAAAACCATAACCCTTGCTGACCATAAGTCAGAGGATAGGATTTAGAAGTACGAAACCCTTGGCGCAGCAAATCGATAATTTCTATTTTATGCTGCTTAATTTGATTTAAAACTGTAGAATTTAATCCTTCTTTGCGACCGCGATAACGCAATTTATCCTCTTCAACCCACAATTCTATATTCTGTTGCGAGAGTTGTGTGAGAAACTCAACTAAATTCATAATTCTCCTTCCAACCACTCATCATCATCTATTTTTGATTCAGCCTTTGCACTCAATTCATCGACTAATATTGCCAAACTTGCAACATTAGTATCCTCTAAAAACTTGACTGCTGGAACATCTACTGACAACTCTTTTCTAAACTTATTTCTCAGTTTGACAGCAATTAATGAATCCAGACCCAAATAATTTAAAGACATTTCCACATCCAAATCAGATGTCTCTATCCCAATTACCTGAGCTATTTCCTCTTGAATATAAGTTGTAAACAATGCAATCTTTGACATAGTATTCCAGCAAAATCAACTCCCTCTTTGCCTTCTCTTCTCTTCTCTGCGCCTTTGCGCCTAACCTGCGGGTTCCGCCTTTGGCGGTATGCGTGAAAAAATAAATTAATTGTAGTTAACCTATCCCAGAGAATTCACAATAACCAACTTCACACTACCACTGCAATTACCATCTTTATCATCCCAATAATGACAGTTGGTAACTATATACATCATCCCCGACCTACTGCGAATATTAGTAAACTCGATTTCACCCCAAAACTGAGAAGACCGCATAGCACGGCGAAAAGAACTTTCAAAATTTACAATATAAATATCTGGTAACTGTTTATTCCAATAATCTGCCATAGTCCACGACTGAAATGATGCCATCAGTCTCTCTTTCACGGATTTAGCTATGACATAATACATCATTTGGTTGTAGCAAATATTAAACTCCACTGAATTAAAATGACCAGTGTCATCGATATAACATGATTCTGGAATCGAAAACTCACATCGTCCGATTACACGTCCCCCATGCTGAGGATCACCCTCTTTAATTACTTCAGCAGATTTCAGATATTGACAATTAGCTTTATAAGGTTTGAGGACTTGTGTTAGTAAGATATCATCATTATTGATGTGGATGCTATTTTGTTTGATGCTTTGTTGACTAGAATCTGGAAATTTTAACATGATATTTTATCTTAGTTGAATGACTGTTTTGGTGGGTGGTGGTGATGGAGGATGTGGATTTAAATCACGCAGAGTCGCAGAGTCGCAGAGAGTTAGAGGTGAGAAGAAAGAGTTAAGAACCACAAAGGACGCAAAGAGCGCAAAGAAATGAGATTTTAAGAGAGTTTTTGCGTAAGTTATAACTATATTTGATAAAATGGATAGCTATCGTTTACGGTTAATCGAAATGTGACGGCTGGTTCGGAATTTGCAGCATAGTGAGCGCAATGAACTAGAGAGCGATTATCCCAAATCCGCACATCCCCTAATTCAAATTCATGATGTTCGATGAATGGATATTGAAAAGTTTTGTCTAACTGACCGGAATGATTCAACAACTTTTGGAGAATATTTATATCTCGCGGTTTTCCCTCTAAATCATCTATGCGATAGGTAAACCCTTCGGTAACGTAGAGGATAGTTTCTCCTGTAATAGGATGAATAAAGGTTGTTGGATGCTTTACAGGAGGAGTGACTCGTTCAATCTCATCCAATATTTCCGAAATCGGACGATAAACATCTTGAGGACGAATTTTAAAAAAACGTCTGACACTGTGATAACAACTCGACTGATTGGCGATCGCTTTCAGATCATCTGGTAAACTTTGGTATACTTTAGACATATTAATAAAGTAAGTACCACGCTCCTTACTAGGAATGATTTGAGGATATACCATTGAAAATGCAAATGGTCTTAGCATAAACGCATAATCAGCGTGCCAAAATTTACCAGTCTTTGGAACTCCAACTTGCTGACCATTCTCAGAAACATTAGAGGAAACAAAAATCTCTTCCCTTTCTGGATGGTGATACATTGGCTGATAGTATTTTTCTACCTCCCCAAGACGATACCCAAAATCACAATACTCATCAGGTGATAAATCTTGCTCCTTAAGTACAACAATTTTGTATTCATATATCAGTTGCTTTAGATCCTCAATATCTCCATCTGAAGCAGTTTTATGATGAAAGTCATAAACAACAACTCCCATTCGCTGATTATCTTGATATTGAACTTTCATAGTTTTCTCACTTGCTATATGATTTTTATTTGATTATTTAATTTTGGCAAAGCTAGGTAACTTTCCTGTTCCCCATTCTTAACGGAAAAATTAATCAATCAAACCAGATTTCTCTAATTAACTAATCTTACGTACTGATGAATTCGCCGCCAAAGAAAGACTCGTAATCAACATAATGCTACCTGCAACAGTAAACATAATTGTCAGATTTAAATTAACTAAAATACCAGCCAAAGCAAAAGAAATAGGAGCAATTCCAAAAGCAGAAAACATCCCCAAACTCATCACTCTTCCTAACATCTCTGGTTGAGTTTGTTTCTGAATCCAAGTAATTCCTACCACAGTAAAAATACAACTGCAAAATCCCAGCACGGCAATTGTGATACTAGCTAGTGCTATATTGCCAATAAAGCCAAGTAAAAATAAACCAAAGCCTTGAACACTGGCAATAGTTAACAATAAAACTCCGATGTTGGGAAGATTTTTGACAAATTGAGGTGTGAGTGTCCCAATTAATCCACCACCACCCCAAGCTGATTGCAATATTCCTAAAGCTATCGCACCACCAGGAAAACGACTATGAGCTAGTGAAGTCATCCCAACTTGTAATGGCCCAATAAATAGAAAATTTAAGATTACCATCACCAGCAAAAAGATTCTCAAAGGCTGATTGCGCCATGCGTAGTCAAATCCCTCACGCATACCAGCAATCAAATTCATCGTTTTTTTAGTAGAAGCAGAATTTTGATTTAATTCGCCATGCAATACTGTTGTTCCCTTCATCAGCAAAAGCGTGATAGTTGTGATAGCAAAAGTTATCCCATCAATGACAAATGCTACTTCAATCCCCGCAGTTGCAATCAGCAAACCACCCAAAGCCGGCCCAATTAGCAAAATCAGTTGGGAAGTTCCTTGACTTAAAGTATTACTTGCTATTAACTGTTCCTTTGATACCAGACTGGGAATAATCGATTTAGATGCAGGTATAAACAAGCCATCAAATATGCCGAAGCTAGCAGCAAAAAAGTAAATATGCCATAGTTGAGTCATTTTCAGCGCAACAATTGTTGCAAATAAAACGACTAGTAAACCACGCAAAGCATTAGTAACAAACATTACCAATCGTGGTGAAAAGCGATCGCTCACCACACCACCAAACAGCATCAAAACAGCACGGGGAATTGCTGCACTCATTAACACTGTACCTAACGCGATCCCAGAGTTAGTTAACTGTATTGTTAACCAAGGCAATGCAACAATGTAAAACTGGTCACCTAAAAGCGAAACGGTTTCACCAATGTACAAAAGTAAGAAGTTGCGTACAGTTAGTGGTTTCCACAACGGAATTTTAGAATTTGTCATTAGTTATTAGTCATTGGCTTTGATCCCCAATCCCCGATCCCTAATCCCCAATCCCCATTTTCAATTCACACGACGTTCATAGCCTTGCCAATATTTCTCCCGAATCTTAGCCTTTTGTAATTTACCACTAGGGGTTCTTGGCAAAGATTCAGTAAATTCAACGCTTCTCGGTAACTTAAAATCAGCAATTTTACCCCGAACAAAATTAATAATATCTAATGCAGTTGCTTTCACGCCTGTTTTCAAAACCACGATCGCTTTAATTGCTTCTCCAAAATCTTCATCTGGAACGCCAATTACTGCTGCCTCTCTGATGGCTGGATGTTCGTATAAAATATTTTCAATTTCTGCTGGATAGACATTTTCACCACCATAAAGAATCATGTCTTTAAAGCGATCGCAAATATAAACGTAGCCTTCTTTGTCAACATAACCAGCATCACCAGTATGAATCCAGCCATCTACTAAAGTTTTTGCTGTAGCTTCTGGTAATTTCCAATAACCAATCATATTGGCAGGAGATTTGATACAAACTTCACCCACTTCAAAGCAAGATAGTTCTTTACCTTCACTATTAACGATGGCTATCGATACGCCAGGAAAGGGTTTACCCGCAGCTTTGAGGATGTTTTTATTTGCAGATGTATGGTCTTTTGCAGGTAAAGAGACGGCACAATTGCCAGTTTCCGTCATTCCATATATTTGCACAAAATTACAATTAAATGTGGCGATCGCACTTTTGAGCGATGATTCAGCTATGGGGGAACCGCCATAAATAACGTATTCTAGTGATGAAAAATCTGTTTTTTGGCATAATGGTTCATTCAACAAAACTTGAATCATGGCTGGAACCATAAATGTCTTAGTGATGCGGTACTTTTCAATTGCTTCGAGAACCTCATCACCGATAAAATTTTCTAAGACAATATTTTCGGCTCCGGCTACTAAACCACGAATCGCCCACCATAAACTACCGATATGGAATAAAGATAAAGTCAGCAAACTTTTATCAGTTGCGTTCCAATTGATCCAAGTTTGATTTCCTTGAGCAAATTCTTTGGCGATCGCAAAAAAACTATAATGTCCTAATTGCACACCTTTGGGTCTTCCTGTAGTCCCGCTAGTATACATTTGTACGGCTACATCCTTGGCGGCAACAGCGATATTTGGTGGCTCATCACTATGTTCCTCAGACCAAATATCATAACTCAGACAATCGCCGTCAATTTCTTCTAAGCCAATAATGGTTTTTACACCATCAATCTCATTTCTAATCGCTGCTACTAACTGATAAACTTCCACCCCAACAAACAGAATTTCCACATTAGCATCCCTGAGAATATAGCTAATCTCAGCAGATGCTAAACGCCAATTAATAGGTACAAAAACAGCTTTTATTTTGCAACAAGCAAATAAAATTTCATAACTCTTCAGTGAATCTTTCGCTAAAAGTGCTACTCGCGCACCTGGTTGAATCCCTTGGGATAATAATGAATTGGCGACCTGATTACTTCTTTGCTCTAATTGTGAATAAGTAAGTGATTTATCTTTGAATATCAATGCCTTAGTGTCTGAAAATAGACGTGCTTGCACGCGTGCTAAATCTGCTAACGTTGTTATTTCACTGTTATATATCATCGAAATTACTCAGAAAAATTGCTCAGGTTCTGTAGTGCAGTCCTAACAAGCTATCTGAATCTATTACTAGCAGCTACCAAACATTAATATTTTGCTTGATTTTATTCAGATATTCAACTAATAAAAAATTGGTAAAAAAAGCATTATTTTAAATTTTTGGAACAACTTTAGGGACTTCCAAGTAAAAAAATATTTCATAGAATACTATTGACTGTTCACAGTTAACAGTCAACACTCTAACCGAAACAATTAATTTTTTGGAGTTCCCTTATAAAAGGTTTTTAATCCAAAATCTAAAAGCCTTTTATCCAAAACTAGTATAAGCTCTGCAAAACAGAAAGCCTAAGTTAATACAGACTTTAGAGCATTGTTAATCTAAAGTCTATTAATTGCATAGAGTATAAAAAAGCACATATAAGCTTTTGCTATATATTTTTTAACCTTGAATATATTCAAGGTTAAAAAATATACTCTTTAATCAAGATACTTTATAACGGTATTGACGGTTTTTATGCTTTGACAGATACCAAAAATTAAATTGATAGTCTCAATTAACACTTGTTTTTTTAAGTAAGTTGATTGATGATTAATTTTATATCTTTTTATTTGATTAAAAAAAATTTTTGCTGTTTGACAATAAGTCAAAGAAATCTAAAATGCTTGTTTATTAAGAGTTTTTCAAGTACACCAATCAACAGGTTTCAAATATAAGAATAACTAATCAGCCATTAAATTAAGAAAAATTATTATAAAAAGCTAGCTTTAGAACATTGTCAAATCTCAACGAACTGAACCGTAATAATTTATTTTTTGGAGATCCCTAAAACTGTTTTTCAAGTTAGAACGCATTTTAGGAAGTTTGACAGTTTGTCATTTGACACTGTTACCAAAAAGCCAAACAATTTAGTAGATAAACCCTGGAATTGATTTGCTACTAATGGCTCGAATTTTGTCAAATTTTATTGACAATTTGAGTTGTTTTTTTGGTGTGAGGATTGAATGAAGAAACTATATTTACTGGAAAATTTTGGACTAGCTGTCATACTTGCCATATTTATCAATCAACAAGCTTTAGCTGTAACAAAAGAAGATCATCAAATTCCGCAACTTTCAGATATTCAGCTTCCTCATACAAGCGTTAAAGAGTGGCTAGCTCAACAGGAGCAGTCTACTATTCTAGTAACAGGGATAAAGTTGAATCAAACAGCTACTGGGTTAGAAGTAATTTTAGAAACATCTGCATCTGACAAGCTGCAAGTCACAACTAAAATAGAAGGTAATAACTTTCTTGCAAATATTCCTAATGCACAACTGCGTTTAGCAAGTGGTAATAGTTTCCGTCAAGAAAAGCCAGTTGCGGGAATTACTGAAGTATTGGCAGTAAATCAAGATGCAAATAGTATCCAGATTACTGTAGTGGGAACAACTCAGACCCCAAAAGTCGAATTATTTGACAGCGATGAAGGTTTAGTTTTAGGGGTAACACCAACAACACCTGAAACTCAACCATCAGTCGATAGCCAAAAACCTAATGAACCAGATATTGAACTAGTCGTTACCGCACAAAAACGACCGGAAGACGCACAGGATGTACCTATTAGTGTGACGGTAATACCTCGTCAGGAAATCGAAGATGCTCAAATCGATTCTTTGATTGATATTGCCAATCAAACGCCCAACTTTAACTTTCTTCCCACATCTTCCGGCGGTACTGAGTTTAGTAATTACAGTTTGCGGGGTTTGAACAATCAAAATTTCCTGACTGCTCAGGATAGCGTCGCTTTTTATATTGATGATGTTCCCATTGACTATAACGGCTTTCTCGACCTGGCTTTACTCGATCTAGAACAAATAGAAGTGCTAAGAGGCCCGCAAAGTACCCTATACGGACGAAATAGTTCTGGTGGGGTCGTCAATATCATTTCTCGTCAAGCAACGCCAGAACCAGAAACACGACTTAGTGCAAGTTACGGTAGATTTAACAGCCGCGAATTCCAATTTTCTCTCAACGATGCTTTAGTTGACGATAAACTATCACTGCGAATTGCGGGAGCTTACAGAGGACAGGATGGATTTATTAAGAATTTAGCTACAGGTAATGAAATAGGCGAGCGATCGCGGTTAGCTGCAAGAGCGCAACTTTTGTGGACACCCACACCCGACTGGACAGTATCTTTTAATAGCTATAACAGCTTTACAGATGATGGTAATCCGACTTATAACAAGCTCAATCCTGCTGACCCATTCGAGGTGAATTTACAAACAGAAGGATACAATAAGCTAGATACAAATACCCAAGCTTTAAAAATCGGTTACAACGGTGGAGGCTTCCGAGCCACATCTATCACCGCACGTCGTTTTACCCATCAAGAAAACCTTGTGCCGGGAAGCACAGGAGCGGTACAAATTATTGATGGTATTGACTCCACATTATGGACGCAGGAATTACGTTTCCAATCTCCAGAAACGGCAAAGCGTTTTCAATGGTTGTTAGGTGCTTACTACGAATCTCGTGACTTTAACGTTGGCGATGCTCAAACTGACTTTCCTGGATTTGGCAGATTTAGACGTACTGGAGACGATTATCGTCAAACCTACACGGTATTTGGACAAGTAGATTATCAGCTGATAGAACCATTAACTGTATTTGCTGGTTTACGTTACGAATCTAGTGATGCATCTTCAGATAGTACTTATGACTCAGTAAACGCTAATGGAACGCTAACTCCACTGCGTCCAGCATTCACCAATGAAAAAGTCAGTAATAATGCCTTGATTCCCCGCTTCGGTTTGAAATATCAATTCAATCCTAATTTCATGGGATACGCGACCATTGCCCAAGGTTATAGACCGGGGGGATTAAACTATCGAGCCAATAGCGAAGCAGAACTGCGATTTGGAGAAGAAAAAACCTGGAGTTATGAAGTGGGTTTGAAATCTTCTTGGCTGGATAATCGTTTAATTGCTAACCTATCAATCTTTCACAACGATGTAAATAATTATCAAGTTTTGCAATATGATGAGAGTGGTTTTTTTGGCAGAGTTAACAATGTTGACCTCCAAGCCACTGGAGTAGAATTTGAACTGAAAGCAAAACCAGCTAAAGGTTTTGATTTAACTGCATCAGTTGGTTATGTAGATAGTATATACAAAAACTACCTGAATTCCGATACAGGTGTAGACTTAAGCAATAATCAAGTTCCCCTTTCCCCACAATTTACCTACAATTTAGCTGCTCAATATCGCAGTCCGGGAGGCTTATTTGCTCGTGCAGAATTGCGCGGTTATGGCATTACTTATTTTGATGATGCGAACCAAATCAAGCAAGAACCATACGCCTTAGTAAATGCCCGTATTGGTTACGAAGCTGAGAAATATGGCATTTATCTGTATGCAAATAACTTGTTTGATACTCGTTACATCACCTCTGGATACTTATTTCCAGTACCGGATGGAACAGCAGGATTTGGCGATCCCGTGACCTATGGCGTGCAAGTTAAAGCTAATTTTTAATTTAATTGTGATAGCGATGGGAAAAATTATCTTTTCTGTCGCTATTTTTGATTTGTTATCCTCCGCATATCGCCATGCTTGCTAAATTAATTCTACTTGCCGCACTTTATACTACTCAATTCATTCCGACAACCTTTTTTATTCAAACTGTACCTGTTTTTATGCGACAACAAAATATGTCGCTGGATGCTATCGGGTTGTTAAGTTTTCTCATTCTTCCCTCAGCGTTAAAATTTCTGTGGTCGCCTTTTATTGACCGCTACAGTTTGCCAAAGTTAGGACATTATCGCGGTTGGATTATCTGTTTTCAACTTTTGTTAGTACTTGTAACATTTGGATGTGGATTTATTGATATTCGAGAGCATTTCAATATCTTAATTGTTTGTATGTTTCTCGCTTTTTTATTCTCCGCCAGCCAAGATATTGCCACTGATGCCTTAGCCGTAAATTTACTCGAACCACGAGAAAGAGGATTAGGAAATGCTATTCAAGCTGGTGGAAATGTTTTTGGCGCTATTATTGGTGGGGGCGGAGTGCTGATTCTACTAGATAGAATCGGCTGGCGGTATAGCTTAATAATTATGTCAGTTGTAATATTACTGACTTTAATTCCAGTAATATTGTATAAAGAACAAGTTAGTAATAAATCTCAGAAATCAAACTTTTTTAAATCTTATTTTCAACCTTTTATCAACTTTCTCTCGCGTCCCAAAGCATTACCGTGGCTTTTCGTTATATTGCTATATATGGGATGCGAAATGATGTCAGGGACAATGCTGCGTCCGCTTTTTGTTGATAGAGGTTTGTCGCTTTCAGATATCGGCTTGATGTTAGGTATTGTTAGTTACAGTGTCCGTATTATTAGTGCTTTGATTGCAGGATTTTTAATTACCCAATTGGGAAGGTTACGTTCTCTAACTCTATTTGGTTTTGCTGCCAGCATGATGACACTTTTGTACATCATACCTGCAATTGGTATCAGTAGTTTACCTGTGCTTTATGCTGTTAGTATCACAGTCAATGCAGTCCAAAGTATGTCATATACTGCATTACTAAGCGGCATGATGGATAAATGCGAATCAGCAACAGCCGCTACTGATTATACACTTCAAGTATCAGTAGTATACCTTGGGGGAATTGCTGCTTCAGTTCTGAGTGGTGCGATCGCCAATGCTATGGGATATACATTTATGTTTTTAATTAGTGCTGCGCTGAGTTTATTAAGCGTATTAATCATAACTAAATTGCAGACATAGAAGTGAACTTTCATAAGACATATCCCTCTTCTAAGTGTGGGAGTCAGCAATAACGGACTTCCAGAAATTATTAACTCAAGCCAATTTTACTCAAATCGAAATTCATCCTCGACAACTGGGAACTTATCTGAGCTTAGAAACAGCTCAAAGCAGGTGGAATGGTCAATTCTGGCTACATACCGATAATCCGCTCCGGGAATTCAAACCGGAAAAAATTAGCCAAATTCAAGCGAGTTATGATGATGAGATCGCTGCCCTAGAAACCGAGTAGGGTGTATGGCATGAGGAATTAATTTACTACGTTGTTGCTTGTAAAGAGTAAGCAGTAAGCCAACGCTTTCAACTAGTTGCATATTTCAGAACTCGCTCCCATTCCCAGCGCCAAGCAGTCTCTACCGTTATTTCTTTGCCATTGGTAAATTTGATGAATTCTCTACCGTCAAGATAGCAAACATCAGCAACAAGTTGATTTCTTGTATCATACCCCCACATGGATGCTGCGGCATTCCACCATCTTTGCCCTGGCGATTCCAACATTGGTAGTTCCAAATAATCATCACGCCATGCTTTTGGCTTCCACTGCTCAACTAAAGCACGAATCAAAATTGCATTTGGGAAAATTTGTTTCTCACTTTGATGCAACCACAGCACGTAATCAATCGTACTTCTTAAAGCATCCTCTAGCCCGTAACTGCCAGCTTCCAGAGCGCTTTGGACTTCTTGTGAAGAAAAGTTAACACCGATGCTAACTAATCCCGGATTTCTCACAAAGCTTAAAGAAATAGGGGTCAAAAACTGCCAAAATGCATATTGGACAACAATTCCAGCAGTTTGAAGTATGACCCCAAATAAAAACGATTGTATACCCAATACCGTTGCCAATTTACGAGGGTGGGTTGATGATGCTTTCACCATTAACTCGCTGTTATCTAATGTTTGGCAAAAACAATAAGTCCTAAAAATTCCCTCCAGGTTTCCCACAAGGATTTTTTTGGCCTATTGTCGCAGTATAAAGGGTTTGATCTGACAACCTCCCTTGTAAGCTGAACGCTTATATATGGGTCAAGTAGCCATTTTTGCCAAAATTTGTTTACCCTCTTATTTTGGCAAAGGTATTGATACCGGAACAGTTTATATTTGAACAAGTAAATTCATGTCCAGTTGTAGTTAATTTCCAGGGTGAGCCTGTAACATCTGATGCCGGATTAACATTAATTGCGGAACTAGATAGAAAAAGAGGAATAACATCACGGCTGGCAGCATGTTTTAAAGATTACCGAGAGCCAAATAAAATTCTGCATCGAGTTAATAGCTTAATTGCACAAAGAATATACGGCTTAATCATGGGCTATGAAGATATAAATGACCATGAAACTCTACGTCACGATGCGATATTTGCGCTCTGTGTGGGAAAAGTAATTAATTCCTCACCTGAATCAATTAGATTGGCCGGAAAAAGTACCTTAAATCGGATCGAGCATTGCCCAGAAGATGTATCTTCAAGGGTAGATAGTAGATATCACCGGATTGAACATGATGCATCAGCTATAGAAACACTCTTAGTTGAACTATTTTTAGAATCCTATCGAAAACCACCACGACAAATAATTTTAGATTTAGATGTTACCGATGACCCGGTACATGGTCATCAAGAAGAAACATTCTTTAATCCTTATTATAGAGGATATTGTTATGCGCCACTTTATATTTTTTGTGGTAAAAATTTACTGGCAGCAAAACTTCGCGCATCTAATGTAGACCCAGCATCAGGGGGACTAGAAGAATTACAACGAGTCATAAAAATAATCCGCTCACGCTGGCAGAATGTAAAAATTATTATTCGGGGAGATAGCGCTTATTCCAGAGAAGATATTATGGCATGGTGTGAATCTCAAACTGAAATTGATTATGTGTTTGGACTCGCACCAAATAATCGACTACTCCAGGCAACTAAGACAATACAGTATCGTGCATCCCAAGAATATTCAAGGAAAATTAAACCTGTAGTAGAGTTTTTTGAAACCTTGTTTTCTCCATCAGCAGATGTAATGAAAGACGCAGCAGCATTTGTTGATAACTCAGTGTGGTATTGTTCTCTAGACTATCAAACGTTAGATAGTTGGAGTCGTAATCGTCGTGTTGTCGCCAAAGTTGAGTATAGCCACCAAGAAGTTGATACTCGCTTTGTAGTGACTTCACTGCCTATTAATAAAATCCCTCCAGGACGACTTTATACTCAAAAATATTGCCCAAGAGGCAACATGGAGAATTGCTTAAAAGAGCAAAAATTAGGGCTAAAAAGTGACAGGACTAGTACTCATACATTTGGAGGAAATCAATTACGTTTGTGGTTGGCATCTATCGCTTATGTTTTGATGAATCTTCTGCGAGAGCAATGTTTAGTAAATACGGAATTCAAAAATGCAACTGTTGAGACTATCCGCACCAAACTCTTGAAGCTAGGAGCAGTTATTACTATTACTAAACGACGAGTTTTAATCGCGATTAGTAGTGCTTGTCCTTATAAAGAGAGTTTTGCAACGGTTTACAAGTGTTTATCTCAAATACCAAATCAATTGTTAATAATGACCTAATTTAATCCACAAGTAATAGCTGAATCTGATTTTTAATAACTAATTTTTTGGGTTATTTTCCTTGATTTAACCCATCAATTGTCATGTGAATTTTGATTATTAAAAGTTTTTTGTATCAGTATTGAGCAATTGTTATGTATTTTATATATCTTTAAATGCTTCGGCTTTTACTTTGAGTTCCCTAAGCTCTGGAGTATTTTAATAATGTATTAATTAAATTATCCTAAATTTGGCTAACCTAAGCGTTTTTTTCTGACTTGTGAGAAATCCGGGATTGGGGTTGTTAGCCAACATTGTATAGCAATCACCCCTCATAACACTTTTCTCAACCTCTCCCAAATCATCACTGCTTTACCTTAGGGGCAATCGCACTACACTACCTTCGCCCTATATTCGGCTTTGCCAATCTTTGTGCAAAATAATCATCAATTTCTACTTTCATGTCCTCCATCAACCTATATTGCCTAAATGCACCATAGGCAGGGACAATTAGAATGAGAAAAATGCCAGCAAAATTACTCAAAAAAAATAGTGGAGAGCTAATCAAAAAAGTAGCTAAAAAAATAAATTGTTTTAGCCTAAATTCTTTAACATAATCACTTAAGGTTATTTCAGTTTTGTCTGGCTGAATTGATATTGAAATTCTTAGGCTTGCTGATAATCCAGTTAGCATAAGCCATAAACCTGACTTCTTTATCACTAAGGTATGGCGATCTACCTTCTTATTCTCATATTTATGTCGGTGAGCAAAAATAACTATCCTTTCAATTAAGCCATCTATATCTGCCACTTCGCTGTAGGATACCACTGTTTTGTCGAAGAAAGCTAATAGCTTCATTTGCATCAAATTTTTATACATTTGTTGATTAGTTTTTACTGAAATAACTAATTATTTAGCATAACAAGTCTTGAAAACCCATTTTTCTACTAACTCTACATCTAAACCAATAATAAACCTCTCTTAGGAATTATCCCAAACTTCAATACTAGAAGCTAACAAATAATCCGCCAACAGTAATACAAAATAATTCTCTGGTGTGAGATTATCAACATATTTTCGGTATAGTCCAGCGATGAATTCACATCGAAGTTTTAGAATGCGATCGCTCCGCCAAAAATCATAAACTTGTGTCCGGCGAGCGCTCGGAATCACTGTCTCAATGATGTATTGATACGATTGATTTTGCATTGCTTCTTGGGAAATTTCCTCTGCCATACACAATCCAATTTCTGGTGCAGTAATGCTGTTTTTGATATCAGGCACATTACAGGTTTGTACTGAATCGAGAAAAGTCAGTTAGCTGAGAATGCCATCAAATGCACGTCGTTCTCCTGGCGTGAGATTGAGGTAATCTGTTACATCACCAGTAATGTCTATTTTTTCGGGAACCCAAAAGTTCTTTGATTAATTGCTGGGAGTCCAAATAAACTCTCCTTTTTTATTAATATAGCCAGCCTTGCCATCAAGATATACTAAAGCCAGTTCATTTGTAAAACTCAGAGCTAAATCAAATTGTGGCTGAATTACTATTTTACCTTGAGTATTAATATAGCCATATTTATTATCAAGTTTGACAGCAGCTAATCCTTCAGCAAATGAGGTTACCCTATCAAATTTAGGAGCAATAATCCTCTCTCCACGAGGATTAATATAACCCCATTTATTACCGCTTTTTACTACTGCTAAATTTTCAGTAAATTCCCAGGCTTCATCAAATTTTGGTAAAATAAAAAGTTGTCCATATCTATTAATATAACCATATTTATCACCAATTTTTACTACTGCTAATCCTTGTGAAAATCTTAAAGTTCCTTCCAACTTGGGTTGTATAACTATATGTCCTTGAGAATTTATATAGCCCCATCTATTATTAATTTTTACTGCTGCTAATCCTTCGTTAAAATGTAGCGCTTGTTCATACTGCGGCTGAATGACTAACTTACCGCTCAAGTCTATATAACCCCACTTCTCATCTATTTTAACTGCTGCTAACCCATTCTTAAAAGCTAAAGCTTCCTCAAATTGAGGTGGAATTACTAATTTTCCCTTGGTATTAATGTAGCCATATTTATCTTCAGCTACAACTAAGGCAAGTCTATTAGAAAATGCAAAAGCTAAACGAAATTGTGGAGGTATAATTAGTTTGCCAGTGGGTTCGATATACCCATATTTATCATTAATTTTAATCTGCGCTCGCTCGTCGATAAAGCTCCAAGCTAAATCAAACTGCGGCTCGATAACTATCTTCCCAGTTTTGTCAATAAAACCATACTTGCCACCTTTGACAATACGAAATAGTGGACTTGTCACAGGTTGAGGTTTTGAAGGTTGACTGGTTAATTGATTTTGTCTAACAAAAAGACTAGATGCTTGTACTTGTTGAATATCCAGTTCAATTATACTATTGATTATGATTAAACAGAGGATAAACCAAGTATATTTATGCATTTTTATTTGATATTCTTGAGTTAAGATATAACTGTCACTACAAGTTAAATCAATTATAAATATATTTTTTTAAAAGATTAATCTATCTTGCTTCTGCAGGAAATATCTGCTTTCCCAGGATGCAAAATAGCACTTTGATAAGTGGAGCAAGTATTCTATGATAGACCATTTTTTTAGTCAAACGCAGATTAAATCGCTCTTTTAATATCTGCTGAATTTCCTCTGGCGTAAAGTGGTAAGGTACTTGTTCTCATTATTAACATCCACCAATTCGACCTCGATATGGAGCATCGAGTTTGGGTATAAGAATTGGACGTGAGCCATTCTGTATACCATTGTAGTGAAGGATAGTTTGATTTGTTGTCGGTACAGCAATAGTGTAGTCAGCAGTTTCTAAAACTTGATGATGTTGAGATTGAATCTGCTCAATAGAAATATTTTTTATAACTTCAGGGTCTATTGTGTGAAATTTTGGCTCATTCATACAATTCTTATAGTTGACAAATTATAGTTACACAATAGCTACAACAAAAGATCAAGTTATTTCGGAACTAAAAAATCAGTCGGCAATTAAAAACAGACATAGCTTGCCAACTGTCTTCCCTTAACGGCTGTGGAAGCTAACATACGAAGGCGATCGCTGTTTAGAGTTCACCTGTTTTAAATAAAACTTTAGTAATAGTTGCAGTTTGGTTTTAAGAACATGATGACTGTGATCGCCCTATTGTAAAATTTACAATTCTAATTCTGGCAAAACTTGGAGTCTGTAAATTCTGTTAGTTTCTACCACCAACCCACTAAACCCCAGCTACTTTTGCAGCTTCAGCAGTGTAATAAATTTTCGACTCACCAAATACTGACCCATCGGAGCTAATCACGCGAAACTGCCAACACTTATCAGGAGTGTAAAATACCAACAAAGTACAGGCGTTGATTACTGAAAGTGATTGGATCTGCAACTTGTTCATGCTGCCATTTTAGGGGTTTGTGCTGTGTTACCTATAGTGGGCATAGCGATAGCTTCTCTAGTTCTCTCTTGAAAATGCTTTACTTCCAAGCCTGTCCCCGATAGCTTTAAGCCTTCTCTCAATTAGACTGCTTCCAAATACCCGCTTTGGATGTGATCGCTATTTTTTGAGCCTGTTCAAAAGCGGAATGATTTGGGCATTTTATCCCTGACTCATGTATTTTAGCCAAGCCACTTTTGAGCATTTCTTCTTGAAAGCTAATTTCCATGTCATTCTTACCGTAAGCCATCACCTCTGCAATAGTGCGCCCCTCACTATCTTTTTGCACTGGAATAATCATTACTTCGTTATCGGCAGCAGCAACTAAAGATTGCAATTTACGTTTTGCTTCATTCCCTACTGCTTGTCCTGAAGCTTTATCCTGTTTGACTTCAAGAACATCAATGCCACAAAGCTGAACTTGCATTTGGCTACCATCAGTTTGGCGAACTGTTAGGGTATCACCATTGGCCACATCGGTAACTATCCATCTTTCGCTCAAAGCAATAGATGAGTTGTTATTTATGTAGAAAATGGCGTTGTTGCGTGAATAGGGAAAATGGTAAATTTTACTTATCGCCGATGTTTCCTAGCTGCCTATCCCAACGATGAAGACGAAAGCCAAGTACAAAGTTAAAAATTGGAATGCTTATGATACAGCCCTCAAACAACGAGGCAGTATAACTTTCTGGCTGGACGAAGAGGTAATCGAGCAGTGGCGCAACCAGCAAAAAACGGGGAAAAAAGGAGCATCGAATTATTACTCAGATACGGCGATCGCTACAATGGGAACAATTCAATCAGTGTTTCATTTACCTGGGCGGCAAGCAGAAGGATTTTTAGAATCGCTGTTTATGCTTATGGGGATTGAGCTAGAAGGCTGTCGAGTTATTCCTACAATGTGCCGCACTTAATCGCATGATTCAGTTGGGCAAGCCAGACAGTTACAAAGTGGAAAACTAACTTCTGCTCTCATGCCGGATTGGTGTGTCATTTTTTCCTTTCATGCAACAAAGCCGTACAAAGGCAAAGCCAGAGGAATTATTGATGGTATCTTGACTCTTCCTTTGGTTCTACCATCAACCGTAGTAGGCTTTTTGCTGCTGTTGCTGTTTGGTATTAACAGTCCTGTAGGAAAATTTTTGACGCAACTGGGAATTACCATCATCTTCTCCTGGCCGGCTACTGTGATTGCATCAACAGTAGTTGCGTTCCCCTTTATTTGATTGCCAACGAAAAATTAATATTCCTAGTCGCAAGCGCCGCATTGGTTTTTTGTTTCAAAACTATGCTCTTTTTCCTCACATGACTGTGGCGCAAAATATTGCCTTTGGTTTGCAAGCCCACATTCCGCAGGTGCGATCGCAAAATGCTGTATTTTTGAAGCATGAGTATATCAGCATCACAAATCAAAGTACAAGATATCGATCACTTGGGCATAGTAGCAGGGATTATTGATGAAATGGGGTTAGTTGAACAAATTAACCAACTACTTGGAACTCATCCCCAAGAAATAATCAGCGCAGGTCAAGTAGTCAAAGCAATGATTATCAATGGTTTGGGCTTTATCAGTGCGCCATTATATTTATTTGAGAAGTTTTTTGAAGGGATTGCAACGGAACATTTATTGGGAGAGGGGATACAACCTAAAATGGGTATCTCGAGTTCCTGCAACCCTAACTGCTGCCAAAGAACTGTTAGAAAATATCAGTATTGATGCATTTATACTAACTAAAATACCAGGATATCGTATTGCCCCATGTTGTAATGATTATGGTGGTGTACGACAACGGTGGCTGGTGGTAGAAAGTGAAGCCCGTCAAGAATCTGACTTAAAACAACTGGAAAAACGTCTCACCAAAAAATATACCCAGGCACAATCCCAACTACGAAAATTGTGTCAACAAAAATTTGCATGTGCTCTCGATGCATTCAAAGCAGCCAAACTACTTGAGAATCAGTTGCCATTTCATCAACTCGCAAATCTTGAAGTTATTGAACATGCCCAACATCAGGGACGGGGTAGACCTCGCAAGGATTCTCAATCTACCCTAATTTACCAAATTCAAGCTGAAATTATACCCAAAGAAACTGCAATTACCATTGCCAGAGAACAGGCTGGTAGGTTTATTCTTGCCACCAATATTCTTGATGTCAAGGAACTTAGCGACGAAGATGTTTTGCGTGAATATAAGGCACAACAATCTACAGAACGTGGTTTTCGCTTTCTCAAAGACCCATTGTTTTTTACTTCCACTGTGTTTCTAAATTCAAGGAAAAGAGTTGCAGCTTTGGCAATGGTTATGGGTTTGTGCCTGCTGGTTTACAGTTTGGGGCAGAGAACATTACGTCAATCCTTAGAGCGCGCATCCCAAACAATCCAAAATCAGTTAGGTAAACCAACTGCTACTCCTACTTTGCGTTGGGTGTTTCAATGTTTCATGTCAGTTCATCTATTAACGATCGCCTCCTTGAAACAGATTTCCAACCTCACCGAGGAACGCTGTTGCATTCTCAAGTTCTTTGGTGCTCCTTGTCGTAAATATTATCTTTTTTGCTAATGAACCTGCGGAATGTGGGCTAAAAACGTGCGTCAAGTATTAGCATCTGTAGAAAGTGGTAACGCTGATGCAGGGTTAGTTTACATCACTGATGCCAAAATCTCCGATCAAGTCAAAATTGTGGTGGCGGCTGACGAAAAATATCATTCTCCAATTATTTATCCATTCGCAGTCTTGAAAAGCAGCAAAAATGCCGATGCTGCCAAAGAATTTGCCAATTTATTATCTAGCAGTCAAGCTAAAGCAGTACTGCAAAAATACGGCTTTATTTTGCCTTAATTTTCAGATTGCTATCCTCAATAATTGGTGAAAGCTGGTAAGCTTTTTTGTTGACTGTTGACGCTTAACTGTTGACCAAAGAGGCGGAGGGGCAGGGGGCTCTTACTGGGGAGGAGTGCAAGCTCCGTTCCAAGTCTTCCCCCTTGCACCCTGCTCCCCTGCTTCTTGTGACCTTAGTAATTTTCAATTTTGAATTAATATTATTGATTAACCCAAATTATTGTATTTCACTATATGGATAAATTTATCAAAAATTTTCTATTGGGATTGTTGATAGGTAGTAACTTATTGACACCACTAGCTATGCTCTTAGGTAACGTCGAAGGGTTACAGGTTGGGGTGATAATTTATATCTTATCTAGCTTATTAGTACAAGAACTCAATCCCCGCTCGCGCAGCTTCAAAAGAGAAAATTCACAGTACCAAAAATACCTTTAATCACAGCAGAAACGGTTTGGTCTAAGTAAGTAGGCACGATTAAACCGAACTATGTTAACGTATGTAAAGCGCCAAAAACCTTTTAAAAATAAGCTTTTAAGCGATTTACATTTCTTAATTTAGTTGTGTTTTTTAGCGCCCACCTACTTAGTACAAAAAGGATGGCGTAGCAATTTCTTACTGAGATGAGCTTGCTTCTGTTCAAATACTATGAAATGCTTCACTAATTCCAAGCAGCGCCGCTTGTCAAAAATTCCTTGAATTAGTATCTCTAGTTCAGTTTCTCCTGTGGCGGGGAAATCTTCACCATCAATAGTGCGCCAGGGTAAAAACTCTTGCCAATTAGAGGTTAAAGTTCCTACTCTTGCTTGACTTCCACAAGCAATAACTACAAATGCATTGTAGGTAAACAGTCTTGGTATCTGTTGTTGGTAAACTTGCAACCGTTGATAAGCCTGCTTGAGGCTAGCTTTTTGATTGTTGGGTTCAGTCCAGACAATTACTGCTAAAGGTATTCCGTTAATAAAGACCACCACATCCAAATTGTGAGTATAATTGCCCTCAACAACAGTACATGGATGTATGACTAACCAATCGTTATTATGCAGATTTGATGGATCGAGCAGCCAGAGTTGATCGTTTACTATTTGCCCATCTCTGTAGTAAGTGATATTATAGCGTTTCTCAGTCTGGTGAAGTACAGTAGCAACAATGGGTAAACCAATTATAAATATCATTCAATGAAACTTGATTAAAAGCAGTTTCAATCGCTTTTGCTAAATCTGGATAACTTCTAGCTCCAATAGAACGGAGTAGATTTTTAACTTTTGACCAACAATTTTCTATTGGCGAAAAATCAGGAGAATATGGTGGTAAATAAATCAATTTTGCTCCGGCGGACTCGATTAGTTTTTCAACCTCTTTGCCTTTATGAATTGAGCAATTGTCCATGACTACGTAGGCACCCTCCCACAGTTTTGGAACTAATTTTTGAGAAATATAAGCTTCAAATGTCAGCCCGTCAGTTGCACCTAAAATGCTATATTGACTAATCAAACCACAAAGACCAATTGCACCAATTATAGAGACATTTTTACTACGCTTCTGAGGTCGTGAGCCATGCGCTCTTTTACCCTTTTTGGCACGGGCTGAATGTCTTATTAAAGATAGATTAGCTCCTGCTTCGTCAAGAAATATAAGGTTTTCAGTGGGTATACCATTAATTTTAAGCCAAAATTCTACTCTTAATGATTGAACTCTTTCAGTCTCTTTTTCGTCAGCGTGCAATGTTTTTTTTTGACGCTGATTTCCATTTTTTTGAGCATTCGGTCTACTGTAGCGATACTAATCGTTATCCCTATTTTATCAAAGAGGCTCTCACGAATTTCTTCCAAAGTGGCATCGTTCTTGGCTTCTACTATTTCAAAAAGAACATCCAATTGTTCCTCATTTAACTTTGGTGGAGTTTGCTTAGTTCTGGTTTTTGGAGCAATATTGTTTGTTTCTCTATATTGTTTTAGTAGTTTCTCAATAAAACTTAAACTGACACAAAATCTTTTGGCTAAATCACGTTGTGATATTTCACCTATCTTATAGGTATCAAATATTTTTTGGCGAAAGTCTAGGGAATATGGTTTCATTTTTATACTTGAGGAGATGCTCAGATTTAATCTTACAGTCTAAGTTATAAGCGTACTCCACTAGCCTGAGAAACGCTATAATACCATTGGTTAACAGTTGATGGCAACAATGGTTATTTTCAATTAATAGACAATTATTTTTGACAGTTAACTCGGAGATAGTTTTTGCGATCGCAGACAATGGTATTGTCGGGTTAATTCTCTGCAAAGCCTTCAACAGGCGATCGCGCAAAATTACTTCACTATTACTATAACGTTGTGCTGGATGTCTGACACAGCCAATATCTGACTGCAAAAGCACCGTATAGCCAATTACCTCGAACCAAGTTAAACAGTGCTGCTGTAGGGTATACCAACCCAAAGGATTGCGAACTGGAAAAGTAAATCGTCTTGCTGCAATGGTTGGTGCGAGATGCAAGCGCTGACGCAACTTTCTGTGCTGGCTGCTTGCTTTGAGTGTTACTATTCTGGGCTGTGCTGGATTCATCAGCAGAGAAGCAGTAATTTTGTAATGAATACAAATGCTAGGTATTAGCCCTCAAGGAGCATATACTGGTTGCCTAGTAATTATCAAAGCTGAAATCGATTATTTAAATTGTATCGGTTGTGCCAATTATACCAGCTAAGTTGGTAAAAATCTTCATAACTACTAACCCTGCAAGTTTTTGCATTGAAAATTAACTGACGCAAGTAAAATTGCAAGATGTATGCTATGCTTTACATATAGGGAATCAAGAGCGTAAATCACAAAAGATGGATTCTAGAAGAGGCACTGGAATCTCCATGCTTGTTATGTGATGAGACGACATTTTGTGAGTTAACCAATCGTTTGATGAACTGATGGTCATGTTCCACAACATTCTGGAGGATTGTGGAAACAATAGATTTGTAGCAGACTCGGAGTTATGGGGATACCTCCATCTGCTTGCAGTTCATCAATCGACTTGGAATCAACTGCATTTTATAGAAAGGAATACCGCTATCGAGTCAGTCAAAAGATAGAAAGACGCGATTAATTGCGTCTGTACTTAGTAGTCTTGCAAACTAGCTAACAGATGAAGGTTTTGTAATTGTCACCCTCGGACTTCCGTGAGATTTACTTAAAGGGTGGCGAAATTTTGTCATAGTTAACATTAGCGATCGCTATCTCTAAGAGTGACCATATTTTTTGTAAATGACTGGGTTAAAGTCAGCAATAAAATATGGTAACAATACTGCTCGGTTAAGGATTTTAAACTATTAATTTGGTTTAGGGAAAACGTGAAAGGGTAAGGGTTAAAGGTTTTTTATTGCCCATTTTCCCCTTCCCCTTTTCCCCTTAACCGACAAGTATTGAATATGGCAATTGCTCCATTTGTAGTATTGATTGCAAAATCTCCAAATAGTTTCTCCTCTACTCCCTGGCTGTTATAGGACATGGGAGACATTCTTTTCAGCTAAAAAAACTACTTTATTGCTGGCGTAATCACTAATTAACAAGACTTACGCAACTGGCACAGTGATCCTCTGGCATAAGAGTCAAGAGTCAAGAGTCAAGGGTCAAAAATTTAGGTTTTTGGACTCTTGACATTTGACCCTGGACAAACCTCAACGAAAAAAATATGACACTTGCGTAAGTCCTAATTAATTTCTCAACACCTACTAAATGATTGTGAGGTAACAATTTATGGGCATAGCTATGGAATTAAGTAATTTGGTTCTTTTTGATGACAACGATCGCCTATCAGTCACATTATATGCATCTCATAGCTTAAAAGGCGCTCTTTCAGAAGTTGCACAAGCTTTTACTAGGAAATATAAGATACCTATAAAACTTGAATTTGACAATTCTGATTCGTTGCGAGAACGGATTTTAAAAAGCGAAAAAGCAGATATCTTTACTGCTGCGGATCTGAAAAATCCTTATGCACTGATGCAAGTTAGTAAAGGTAGCCCTGTAGTCAATTTCGTTAGTAATAGAATATGTGCCATAGTTAAACCTGGTTTGACGGTAACCCCAGATAATTTATTAGACTTGATGCTAGCTTCTGATATTCGCGTAGGCATAGCAACACTTAATTCCGAACTGTCTAGGGATTACATACAACAACTGTTCCAGAAAGCCGAGAAATTAAAATCAGGGAGTTGGGAAAAGTTAAATAACAAGGTTATAGATTTACGAGGTGGTTATAACTCTTTTGTTGTTCCTCATGGTCTGAATAAGTTGGCTTACTTCATCCTAGAAACACAACAAGTAGATATGCTTTTAACCTATCGTACAGATGCTCGATTAGCAAGTTTAGCAGCGCCAAATTTACAAATATTAGAATTACCAGAAAATTTAGCTGTCAAAGCCAATTATGGTATGACCTTGATTAACAACTCTCGTAGTACTGTAGTCATGCTGGCTATGTATATCCTTTCACCCTTGGGACAAGAAATCTTAGCCAAATACCATTTTGATACTCCTTTATTCTAGGAACATTGATTGAACGCAATCAAAACTTCACCCCTTCTTCGCTGAAAATATAGCGCATCGCTTGTTTAAGAAGAGGGGTATTACTCATGGGAAATTATCTAAAATATATTTATTTTTTATATTCAAATCTCATAAAACCCTTGCAGGGCAGCAGTTGCCTGACATAGTTATGTTAGCTAAATACAGATTAGCTAACTAATCTATATGATGGCTAGCGGATTCTTTCATATATGTACTGGCAAAAATCCAATATTATCCATATTAATATATAGCCTATTATCGGATTTATATATAAGACAAACTAAATGATTGCGCCTGTTAAAAATAGCAAGAAAATGATGTTAATATAAAATTAATATTTATAGTTATAAGCACAATATTAACCCACAAAAAATATACAGAACTGTCTATATAAAAGGCTAGAATTTAGTACCAATATCGGATTTATTTTTTTAAAGTTTTGTTGTGTAAATCACTGTTTAATATTTGAAAAATTTATTATTATCTAAACAGATAAAAACAAGAAGGAAATTTCTTCTCAGAGAAAAGAAACAAAAGCACTTTCTTCTTGTATAGATATTGCGTCAGGAGCAATCAAATATGCCATTGAAACTATTGAAATGCGACGAAACAATTCCCGAACGGGAAAAGCACGTTTATATCAAAGAATTTGGCGAAGACACCACCCAATTCTTACCACTATCGAACATCGAAACCATACCTGGCTCACTCTCAGAAAGAGGCTGTAGCTATTGCGGCGCGAAACTCGTAATTGGTGGTGTACTCAAAGACACCATTCAAATGATTCACGGCCCCATTGGCTGCGCCTACGACACCTGGCACACCAAACGCTATCCCAGCGACAACGGACACTTTCAACTCAAATATGTCTGGTCATCAGACATGAAAGAGTCACACATCGTCTTCGGTGGTGAAAAGCAACTCAAAAAGTCTATCTTGGAAGCCTTTGCTGAATTTCCCGACATCAAACGGATGATTGTCTACACCACCTGCGCCACCGCCTTGATTGGTGATGACATCAGAGCAGTAGTCAAAAGTGCTCAAAAAGAACTCGGTGATGTCGATATCTTCTGTGTAGAATGTCCCGGATTTGCTGGGGTGAGCCAATCCAAAGGACACCACGTCTTAAACATCGCCTGGATTAACGAGAAAGTTGGGACATTTGAACCAGAAATCACCTCTCCTTACACCATCAACGTCATCGGCGACTACAACATCCAAGGTGACACCTTTGTACTAGAAAGGTACATGGAAAAAATGGGCGTGCAAATCATCGCCCACTTTACAGGGAACGGTACTTATGACGCGCTCAGAGGAATGCACAGAGCGCAACTCAACGTGACCAACTGTGCGCGTTCGGCTGGTTATATTGCCAACGAACTCAAGAAAAGATACGGCATTCCCCGGATGGACGTAGACACTTGGGGCTTTGACTATTGTCAAGAAGCATTACGGAAAATCGGTGCTTTCTTTGGCATTGAAGACAGAGCCGAAGCTGTGATTGCTGAAGAAGTCGCCAAATACCAAGACAGAATGAATTGGTATAAAGAAAGACTCAAAGGCAAAAAGGTCTGTATTTGGACAGGAGGCCCCAGACTATGGCACTGGACAAAAGCATTGGAAGATGACTTAGGAATGCAAGTAGTATCCATGTCTTCCAAGTTTGGACACCAAGAAGACTTTGAGAAAGTGATTGCCAGAGGTCAAGAAGGCACAATCTATATTGATGATGGTAATGAACTAGAATTTTTTGAAGTTCTAGAGATGATTCGTCCCGATGTAGTGTTGACTGGCCCACGGGTGGGTGCATTAGTCAAGAAATTGCACTTACCATACATCAACGGTCATGGTTACCACAATGGGCCATACATGGGATTTGAAGGTGCGGTGAATATGGCACGTGACTTATACAATGCCATTTACTCTCCTTTGATGAACTTGGCTGGTATTGATATCCGCGATGATGAAACCAAGAAGTTTTTATTCTCTGAGGATGTCAAAGCCGAGGAAAGGCCTGTAGTTGAGACAACAAGCAATATCTCAACTACAGACCAAGTGGTTGTGGAAACACCTGCTCATCAAAGCCTTTGTGTAGATAGAAATATTCTTGTGGCTAACTCTTCATTTCTCCCTACACATGAAGTTAAAGGCTGGAATTTAGGACTCAGAACTCTTGTCAGTGAAGAAAATAGGAGATTTATGGATAACGAAGTACAATCAGCAAAATCTGTGGATATGACATTAGACGATGTGGGAGCAGGCGATGAAACTTTAATACTAGAAACTCAGACATCGCCAACTAAACTACAATTATCTCAATGGCAGCTAGTTAGCAGAAAAGTTTGGGGAATTTTAAAACAATTACCTCAATACATAGCTAAATTTTCTTCTCAAAACCAGCCACTAATTCTCGGTATCGTCTTGATGATTGCTGTACTAATTACAGTGAAGCTAGTTATAGCTTTATTAAATGCAATCAATGAGATTCCATTACTGCCATTCGTTTTTGAGTTGATTGGTATTAGTTATGTAGGATGGTTTATCTCTCGATATCTACTCAAAGCTTCTGCTCGTCAAGAATTAGTTAGCAAAATTCACTCTCTCCAAAAAGAAATTGTTTAGAGAGTAGATTGATTAACAGAGCACCAAGAAAGATGGTGCGTTACGCTATCGCTAACGCACCCTACAATTTAAGGTGTAATTGCAGAATTGGTATAAGAGCTAAAAGGCTTGAGATTTGCAAAAATGAGAATTTTGGGATGGAAAACTTAATATTTAATTTGCGTGATAATTTACGCAAATTAAATATTAGTTTTTTGCATTTTTCTAAATATGCATATCAAGTCTTAGCAAATATAGCAATCCTAAATCATTTGTGAAAAATCACAGTTGTTGATATGGTGAACATTAGAAGTCATTGATAGGGTGCATGGCAGCACAAATGGAAGAGTTGATAGAGTTCATTCAGGCTACCTCAGACTCTAGAGAACTAAAACGGGCACTGGCAGTACAAATGGTGATGCAAAACTATAAACATTCAAAGATTGGAAATATTCTCGGAGTGTCTGTTGGTTTTGTAAACAAATGGAAATATATATTTATAGAACAGGGTATAACCGGATTGAGGCTAAAATACAAAGGGTCAAAAAGTTATCTTGACTCTGCACAAAGACAAGTAGTATTAAACTGGCTTCAACAGAAAAACTATTGGCATTTATCAGAATTAAAGGAGTACGTAGAAGATAATTTTGATGTTGTATTTGAGTCAAATCAAAGCTATTACGATCTCTTTAAAGACGCTAATATAAGTTGGAAAAAAACACAAAAAAAGAATCCTAAAAAAGACGCAGAACTAGTAGCTAAAAAAAAACTAGAAATAACCGCATGGCTGACGGCACATGAGCGTGAGATAGTATCTGGGGAACTCATAGTTTTTTTTGAAGATGAATGTCACCTATTATGGGGAGATATTTGTGGTTATATTTGGGGAAATACGAAAGAACGGATTGAAGTTCCAGTGATCAATGAACGACAAAGACAAACCTATTTTGGCGCTCTAAATTATTACACACAAGAGTTTCTAATTAAGCCTTGTAAAAAAGGTGATTCTAGCAACGCGATTGCTTTTGTACAATATTTAATTTCCCAGTATCCAAAAAGCCGTATTGCTTTAATTTGGGATGGAGCTAGTTATCATCGTTCTGCTGAATTTAAAGCTTACTTAGATAATCTGAATCAAGGATTAAGTGAAGATGAATGGAAAGTTACTTGTATGAGATTTGCACCCAATGACCCAACGCAAAATCCTGTAGAAGACATCTGGTTGTACGCTAAAAAATTTATTCGAGAGTTTTACCACTTATGTAAATCCTTTTCTCAGGTCAAGAGATTATTTGAACTCGTTACTAATCATCAAGTTTTTAATTTTCCCAAAATATTTATGTATGGTTCATTTTTTTCACAACTCATTTAGGATTGCTATATACATTCTTAATTTTGGGCTTGGTGTCGCTTCTGGTGTCGCCATTGAATTTGAATTTGGCGCAAATTGGGCACCATTTTCTTTAGCTGTTGGTGACTTTTTAGGTAGTATTCTGGGCTTTGAAGGCACGATGGCATTTATGCTAGAAGCTGCTTTCCTGGGAATTATGATTTATGGTTGGAATCGTGTTCCACCGCTGATGCACTTGCTAGCAACTATGTTGGTCGCCATTGGTGCTACACTCTCATCTTTCTGGATTATTGTTGCTAACTCATGGATGCAAACCCCTGCGGGTGGGGAAATGGTGGATGGGAAATTTTTGGTTCACAGTTACCTAGAAGCGATTTTCAACCCAGCGGCTTTAAGTAGCTGGGTTCACATGGTATTAGCAATTCTCGAAACCGCCTTGTTTGTCATTGGTGGTATTAGTGCTTGGTATATCCTCAACAAGCGCTATGAAGAATTTTTCAGCAAATCTTTCAAACTTGCGATCGCATTAGCTATACTTGTCACTCCTCTGCAAATTATTGTTGGTCACTTCAGTGGTGAGGAAGTATACCACAACCAACCTGCAAAATTAGCTGCGATCGAAGCTTTATGGGACACCGTACCTGCTGGAGAATCTGCACCTTGGAATGTTTTGGTTGCACCCAATGTTCAAGACAGTAAGAATAACTGGTCACTAAGTGTACCAGGTGGTTTAGGTATGGTTTTGTCCATGAAACCTCAACTTGATGAACCTGTCTTGGGTTTAAATGAGTGGAAACCAGAAGATCGTCCCCATGCAGTTTCTCTGATATTTTATTCCTTCCGCATGATGGTAGGTATTGGCTTCTTTTTCCTGGGTTTAATGGGAGTCAGCCTTGTGCAGTGGTTGCGCGGTAAGCTGACTGTAGAAAATATTACTGCCCAAACTTGGTTAATGCGAGCTTGGATATTTGCTGCACCCTTGGGATATCTTGCTGTGGAATCAGGCTGGATGGTGCGAGAAGTTGGGAGACAACCTTGGATTGTTTACGGCAAAATTCGTACTGCTGACGCTGTATCTCAAGTTCCTGCTAGCAATGTCCTAGTCTCACTGATTGCTTATACCAGTATCTATTTAATGTTACTTGGCTGCGCTTTATATTTTGGTAGTCGGATTGTGCGCCAAGGGCCAAATTTAGGACTTCCAATCCCCAATCCAGCCCAGACTCCGCACTTCATTATGAAGCACAAAAAACTACATGGTTGTTCGTCAATGTGAAGTAAATAATAATACAAAAAAATAATCAGTAAACTGACATTTAGAAATAAACCTGTGTGGCGAAGCCACTGAGACTAAAGTGTTGAGAAAAAACTGATTTCCAGCTTTTTATAAAACTAAATATATATTGGTTCAGTTGAAGTGAGACAATCAAAAAAACTCAAAAAAATGTCAGAAAAATGTCTCAAATCGAAAATGTAAAAATTAAAAATATCGATCATTTAGGAATAGTTGCCGGATTAATTGATGAAATAGGAATAGTAGAAATAATTAATGAGAAATTAGGAATAGACTCTCGTGAAAAAATTGCAGCCGGAATATTAGTCAAAGCGATTTTAATCAATGGATTAGGATTCGTCTCAAGACCTTTATATCTATTTAGCCAGTTTTTTGACGATAAAGCAATTGAGATATTGTTAGGAGAAGATGTAGAAAGTGATTATATCTCGGAGTCAAGAATCAATTAGGTAAGTTAACCATGAATCCGACATTAAGATGGATATTTCAATGCTTTCAAGGTATTCATTTTTTAAATTTAGATAGCATTAGTCAAATTATTAATTTAAATTCAGAACGTCATTTTATTTTGAAGTGTCTACCATCATCTTGTCAAAAATATTATTTTATTTCTTAAGAAGACAAAATTTTTATAGTAAATCAAAATTTACCAACACATAAAGGAACATTCATACTTCCTTCAGTTTCTAGTGTTTGTATGACCAATTTTATGGTCAAATATATTACACTTTATTAATTGATTTTTGAAAACATATTCATTCTTTAATCATTCTTATTTTTGCGCTTTTCTTCTGTTTGTAATCTATTTATACTTCAATTTGAAGTGCGGAGTCTGGGATCCAGATTTACTCAAAAGCAGTAAAGCAGAAAGTTTGACCTAAAGCTTAAGAAGTAAAAAGTAAAAATTATCTTTTTACTTTTGCCTTGTGCGGTCACCATCAATCAAACATCACCGGAGATTTCATGGAAGCCATAAACACAACCTTACCACTACTTTGGTTTGCACTTGTTGCCCTATTCCTTACTTTGTACTTAATTACAGATGGCTTTGATTTAGGTGTGGGAATTTTAACGCTAACTGCTGCTAACGAAGAACGTCGAGGGATTATTATCAATACCTTAAGTACAGTTTGGGATGCCAACGAAACTTGGTTGGTATGTACAGGCGGATTATTGTATGGTGCATTTCCCCTCGCCTACGCTACTATCGTCAATGCTCTTTATATTCCAATCACTTTGATGGTGATCGGGTTTATCTTCCGCGCTGTCTCCTTTGAGTTTCGCGAACATTCTCTCAACAAAACTTTTTGGAATATTGGTTTTGGAGGAGGTAGTTTATTAGTAGCTTTGTCTCAAGGATTGATCTTAGGTGGTGTGATTGCAGGAATTAAAGTTGATGAAGCTGGTAACTTTATTGGTGGTACTTGGGATTGGTGGAATTTACCATCAATATTAGTAGCATTAACTGTAGTGCAAGGGTACGTTTTAATCGGTTCTACCTACTTAATTGCCAAGACCGAAGGTGAATTAAAAAGATATCACTACATTACTGCCAAATTTAGCGCTCTTACTACATTTTCTGGTGCATTAGCCTTAACAATTGCCACACCCATGTTCTACGAACAAGTGCGCGATCGCTTATTCCATCAGCCAGAAGTTTGGATATTCGCAGCAATTCCCATTTTGGCAACTGGTGCAGTAGGGCTACTAATGAATAGTATTAACCTATGTCAGGAAAAAATGCCTTTTATCTGGTCAATAGTGGTTTTCCTAATCACTATTCTTGCCTTGGCTTTCGTGGTGTTTCCTTACATTATTCCCTTCCAAGTTACTATTTATCAAGCATCTTCTTCCCTTAGCTCCCAAGCCTTCATGATTGCTTTCATTGGCTTTTTTGTACCGCTTTTACTACTTTATAATGTCTATCTTTACCGAGTATTTCAAGGTAAAGTTATCAGTCCCCATTATGGAGAGTAAAAAGCTCAATTGTTGAGGAGTTCAGTTGAGAAAATTGAAAATCATGGGTTAGGTTTTGCTCCAATACTTGTCGGTTAAGGGGAAAAAGGGGAATGGTTCAAGGGAAAGAAAAAACCTTTAACCCTAAACCTTTCACCTTTTCCCCAAAACCAATTTTGGGTTCAAAACGCATAACTGAACCAGATCTAATCTTCTGTCTTCGTATCACCAGACATCAATACACAAGATAGTAGAGATTTTATGCGGAAGATTGCTATTTATGGCAAAGGGGGAATTGGTAAGTCTACAACCACTCAAAATCTAGTGGCTGGACTCACCGAAATAGGTTGTAAAGTAATGGTTGTGGGATGTGACTCAAAAGCTGATTCTACACGGTTGCTTTTGGGGGGATTGCATCAAAATATTGTACTCGACACACTGCGTAAGGAAGAAGAAGATTTAAATCTAGCAGACTTCCGCAAAGAAGGATGGGGGAAAACGCTGTGTGTAGAATCTGGTGGGCCGGAACCTGGTTTAGGATGTACAGGGCGAGGCGTTCTGACATCAATTGGTTTGCTTGAACAACTTGGTGCTTATGATCAAAAGCTAAATCTTGACTACACTTTCTATGATGGTTTGGGTAATGTGGTGTGTGGTGGCTTTGTCATGCCGATACGTGAAGGCAAAGCTCAAGAAATTTACATTGTCACTTCTGGAGAAATTATGGCAATGTATGCAGCTAACAACATTTGCCGAGGAATTCAGAAATATTCTCTGATAGGCGATGTTCGTTTGGGTGGATTAATCTGCAACTCTCGCAATGTTGATCGCGAAGAAGAGTTAATTCAGGCTTTAGCAGAGCAACTGGGTACTCAAATGCTCTACTCGATACCTAGAGATAATATGGTGCAACGAGCAGAATTTTACAGTAAAACCGTGATTGAGTATGCTCCGAACTGTAAACAGGCACAACACTATCGTAATTTGGCAAGGGCGATAGATCAGAATCAAAATTTTGTGATGCCAAAACCTTTGTCTAATCAGCAGTTGGAAAAACTGCTTATGACGTTTGGATTATTTGACTAGGACAAGAAGGGTAAAGGGTGAAAGGTGAAGGGTAAATATGTTGTAAGTGGTGTTGCAGATTGAAAATGGTATGTTGATTTCTGCTGTGATGTAATAATGACCGCCTATTATCCTCTCAAAAATTGGCGTGCTTGAGAATACCTAAGTTTGTTTTCACTAGAAGGAACAACGATGATGTTAACCGAAGAAATCTTAGTGCAAAAATTTACTACTGTAGCTAAGGAACGCTGTCCAGAAATCAGTGATTTACTTCAGTACTGTCATATTGAACTTGTCAGTTTCTACTGGGGGATAAATCCTAAACTTTGTCAATATTTTGTTGTTTACTTCCCCCATCAGCTATTTACCTCAATTATTGAATACAGAGATGTTTTTAGAGATATTGCCCAAGATTTGGGGACATCAGAAGCTATCTGTATGAACGCTACACGCATTATCCGCGATCCTGGATCTAACCTGAAACAAACCAACCCTGTTTTGTGGTTGGAACTTCAATGGGTAGCAGCACAACATCTCGAAATGTAAGAATTACACAACAATTAGTATCTAATTTGATATCTTTCAATACAGGCGGTTAGTAGGCAGCGCATTGTTAGCTCTGCGTGCGATCGCCAAATTATAGACAATTGCTTTTTGGAAATAATTCAGGCATATAATAATTGATTCCTAATCTCCTCTACATTTAGAGCATTCACCAAAATCCCTATTCTTTGTGCAACTTCATAGGCGTTTTTCTGTGGCACAATGATTATTCCAGAATGTTGTTTATCTTCTGCTATGTATTGGAGATGTAACCGCTCAAAGTCAACTCGGTTATGAGTCAGGATACATCTGCCAACTGAAGTTGCAAATTCCAGTTGTTCAATGTCTGTTTTGCCAATGGTTGCTTGCTCAGGAACGGTGGTGACATCTAAACCACGCGATCTCAACAATGTAGCAACTAACGCTGACATATCCTCATCTGTATAAAGTAGTGCAAAAGTTGTCACAATTTACCCAATGCTTTTTTTACAGATGGATGAACTAATTCATCGGGTATTCGGTTTTGCTCAATATACTCATTAATCTCTGGTTGGTTATCGAGATAGAAACTCAATGCATCAAAAACTTGTGCCAAAGTTAGATGGGGTAGATGGTTCAAAATTTCTTCAGGCATAATGCCTAAGCGCCACAAACCAACAATGGCACGAACGGATGTACGAGTGCCTATAATAATTGGCTCTCCACTCAAAATCTGAGCATCGCGAGTAACGTAGCGTGAGAGAGTTTCAGCAGGCATATAACAAGTTACTTAATAAACCAGCATTAATTCTAGTCTATCAACATAGATAGGTGAAAATTCCTGATTTCTTCAACAAACTCAGGAATTTTTATGTAGTTACAAAGCAATATTGACCAGGGTTAAATGAATGCGATCGCCAGTTAACTCTTAGGACTATCCTGATAAAACAATTCTTAGCCTTAGAATATCTATTCAACTAAATATAAATTGCAAATTTTCTGTAGTTATTACTACATAATTACTATAAAAAAAATGAAGATTAAAAGTTTTTTTGGCAATTATTTTGGCGAAATGTATGTTATAGTTGCCTTAAGGGGAAATCAAACAGCAGTAAATCAACTAGCAACAAGTTTAGTTTGTCTACTGCAACAATGAAACCCAGTAAGTATCTTAGCCATATATATGATGTATGCAATCATCCGAGAGTATTAACAGGTCTTCCAACAGGAAAGGCATCAACTAGAAGACTTTCTTGCTATTGCCTAGACAAATTAATACCGATTTATGGGAAGAATGATTGCGATAGATGGATTGCCAAAAAGCTTGGTTAATCAATCTTTTACAATCCAAAATTCAAAATCCAAAATCCAAAATCCAAAATCCAAAATTGTATAAGTTTGTCTGCGGTAGCCGTTCTTGCAGGAGGAAGACAGCCTTATGAAGCTGGATGCTAATGTTTGCAACAACCTGAAGTCAATTAGAACTCGCTTAGGCATGAGTCAGCAAGATTTAGCTAATATAGCTGGCGTAACTCGTCAGGCTATTAGTAGTGTGGAATCGGGACAATATGCTCCTTCGGTTGCCATAAGCTTGCGTCTAGCTAAAGCGCTGGGCTGCCAAGTTGAAGAGTTATTTTGGTTAGAGGATGATTTACCAGAAGTTGAGGCAGTTCTTACTAAACCAGTTCCCAGTGAACAGCAATTGCGAGTCAGCCTAGCAAAAATTGGGGGACAATGGATAGCTTATCCCTTAATTGGGAAAGATGCTTTTCGTATGGAAATGATCCCAGCTGACGGTAAGGCACATATCCCAACAACTACAAATAAAGTTCAAGTTCAGCTGCTTGATGATATAGATAAATTGCACAATACAGTTGTTATAGCTGGCTGTACACCTGTAATTTCCTTCTTAGCAAAGGCAACTGAACGTTGGTATCCTCAACTGCGAGTTCATTATCATTTTGCCAATAGCATGGCTGCCTTGCGTAGTCTGGATAGAGGTGAAGTTCACATTGCAGGGATGCATTTATATGATCCTGAAACTGAAGAACATAATATTCCCTTTGTTCGTGAAGCTTTAGCTGATAGGAGTGCAGTTTTAATTACCCTTGGTATTTGGGAAGAAGGATTGATGGTGCAACCAGGTAATCCAATGGAAATCAAAAATTTGGCTGATTTAGTGGAATTAGGAGGAACCATCATCAATCGCGAACCTGGTTCTGGGAGTCGGATGCTTTTAGAACGCCAACTCAACAAAGAAAAGATCTCACTAGATACGCTCAAAGGATCTGAGAGGATTGTCCATAGCCATCAAGATGTTGCTTTAGCTATAGCATCAGGAATAGCTGATGCAGGTGTGAGTACTTCATCTATAGCTGCGGCCTTTGGTTTGGGATTTGTTCCTTTGCATCAAGCGCGATATGACTTGGTAATTCTCAAAGAATATCTAGAAGAATCACCCGTACAACAGTTCCTTGGCATCTTAGGACATCGGCTGGTGCAATCGCAACTAGAAGTACTTGGTGGCTATGACATCAGCAAGATAGGGGAAGTTGTAGCAACTATTTAATGGAAGGGCATTGGGCATTGGGCATTGTGAATAGGAAAAACTAGTACAGCGCAGTGGAACAAAGTCTGGCTTTAAACCTTTACCTCTGATTGCATTCTGAGAATGTCTGCAAGGATGAGTCTCAAATCCTTGCACAGAATTGGTAACACCAATTCTCCAAAATTCAGCAAAAGCTCTAAACTTAGAACCCATTGAAAAATATGGCTTTCTTAATTTTGAATTTTGAATTTTGAATTTTGAATTGGTATGACGCTTTTTGCATGAGTTTTGTTTACTCTCACTCAATTGATTGCGATTTTATGATGAACAACCATGCTATTCAGATTAACGATACAACCCTGCGAGATGGAGAACAAGCCGCAGGTATAGCCTTTACTGTGGAAGAGAAAATTGCGATCGCCACTCTACTTGATGCCATAGGTGTGCAAGAGTTAGAAGTTGGGATTCCCGCAATGGGGCAAGAAGAGGCAGAATCGATTAAAACCATTGCCAATCTCGGATTAAATACTAAATTGCTCGGCTGGAATCGGGCTAACTTGTCTGATATTCAAGCATCTATAGATTGTGGTTTAGAGCGAGTGCATATTTCTGTACCCGTTTCTGATATTCAAATTGATGCCAAGTTTCAAGGACGGAAACGGTTGGTGTTAGATCGCCTCAAAGATGCAATCAGTTTTGCGCGCGATCGCGGTTTATCTGTATCTGTGGGTGGGGAAGATTCTTCTAGAGCCGATGAATCTTTTCTCTTGTCTGTCGCCTATTCTGCTCAAGAATGGGGCGCTTTTCGATTTCGCTTCTGTGACACAGTGGGAATTCTTGATCCCATTAGCACTTACAACAAAGTGAGTCGTTTAGTCTCTCATCTATCAATTGCGATAGAAATGCATATGCATGATGACTTTGGACTAGCATTAGCAAACACCTTAGCTGGCGTTAGAGCCGGAGCAGTATCAGTCAATACCACCGTCAATGGTATTGGCGAACGTGCAGGAAATGCACCCCTAGAAGAAGTAGTGATGGGACTCAAACATCTCCACGGAATTCAAACAGGTATTGATACCAAACGACTAGTAGAAATGTCGCAGTTAGTAGCTAAAGCCACCAACTATCCCGTACCACCTTGGAAAGCGATCGTCGGCGAAAATACCTTTGCACATGAATCGGGTATTCATGCTCATGGTGTGTTGCAAAATCCTGTCACCTACGAACCTTTTGCACCAGAAGATGTAGGCTGGGAACGCCGTTTAGTTGTGGGTAAACATTCTGGCAGACATTTATTGCTGAGTGTATTGCAACAACATGGCATCAACCTCGGTCAAACAGAAATTCAATCAGTATTAGATGCTGTGCGACATCAATCAGTGCAAACAAAACGCAGTCTCACAGTTGAAGAATTACTCAGCTTAGTTCCTCAGAAGTAAGGGAGCAGAGGAAGAATTATCACTACTTGCTATGTGATGAAATTCTCTAAATCGGCTGAATAAATCCTGTTACTAATACTTCCTGAGTTAGTAAAAAAAACTCAGATTTTTATAAAAATATATATCAATCATATTTCCCATAATTTGTGAGTAATTTGGTTGTCAATATCAAGGATATAAGGAAGATGAGAAAGATAAGTTTATATCATGTACGGTTGAACATTTATCATATCTGTGAAGGTTGGTAATGGGTAATAGGTAATGGGTAATTGTGAAAAATACAGTTTAAGAATTACCAATGACAAACCATATCGTAAGTAATCAGCCGGAATTGATATTACATTGATAAATAAAATATCAATGCCCCATGCCCCATTCCCTATGCCCCATATCCAATATTTAATCTCTGTAAATTCTAGGATGTTTTATGATTCAAAGAAGACTTGTTATCGGGGGGTTACTGTGCGTTGTAGCACTAATAAGTGCTGATTTTGGTAATAAATTAGTTCGGCAACAACCAGCTATTGCCCAGTCCTCAACTAAGAAAAATGTCATAGTCGCTATGACAACCAGCATAGAAGATAGTGGTCTTCTAGATGATTTAGTTCCAGCTTTTGAAAAGAGAACAGGATATATACTCAAAAAGGTTGCAGTTGGAACTGGACAGGCTTTAGCTTTAGCTGAAAAAGGTGAAGTTGATGCGCTATTTGTTAATTCACCGAAAGCTGAACGCAAAGTTTTGCAAGGTGGTGCTGTGACTAATCGGCATTTGGTAATGCACAATGACTTTGTGGTTGTGGGGCCAGCTAATGCTGATAAAGCAAAGATTAGAAATAAAAAGAACGCTATTGAAGCATTCTCTCTGATTGCAAAAAACCAAGCTTTATTTATTTCTAGAGGTGATGATTCAGGTACTAATAAACTTGAGAAAGATTTATGGCAACAGGCTAAAGTCAACCCTGCTGGTACTTGGTATCAACAAACAGGTTCAGGGATGGCGAAAACTTTGCAAGTAGCTAACCAAAAATTAGGATATACCTTAACAGACCGGGCAACATATATATTTCAAAAGAAAAATGTTTCGTCTTTGCAAGTAATGGTAGAAGGAGACAAAAAATTGTTGAATCTCTACCATGTGATGGAAGTAAATTCACAAAAATTCTCCAAGGTCAATAGTGCAGGAGCAAAAGCATTTATTAATTTCGTTTTATCTCCGGAAGGACAGACAATAATTTCAGCCCACGGTAAAAAAGAATTTGGACAACCACTATTTTTGGTTGATGCAGGTAAAACAGAAAAAGATTATGGGTTTTAGTCATTTGTCATTTGTCATTTGTCATTAGTGAGTTGTTCAAATATTGTAATTACGAACTACGAATTATTACTTCAGTTTTTTAACAAACTTGTGGATACAATCATTGAAGGAGCAATCAGAGCTATTGAGCTATTAACAAGGGGCGATCGCGACGTTCTCCAGGTCATGATAATGACATTATTAGTATCTGGAACAGCGACAGCTATTAGCGTTTTGCTAGGCGTACCCTTGGGATTGTGGTTAGCTTTAACAGAGTTTTTCGGGAAACAAGTATTAAATAGCTTGGTTAACTTTGGTATGGGATTACCACCAGTCGTAGTTGGCTTAGTCGTTAGCTTGTTTTTGTGGCGGTCTGGCCCCTTGGGCGATTTGGAACTGATGTATACACCCGCAGCAATGATCGTTGCCCAAGCATTGATTGCTTTCCCCATTGTTGCTGGCTTTAGTTTTGCAGCCATTCTCAGTATTAATCCTAAACTTCGTTGGCAATTACTATCAATGGGGGCGACACCTTGGCAAGCTAATTTATTGCTGATTAAGGAAGCAAAGTTAGGATTAATAGCCGCAGTAATTGCAGGTTTTGGTCGTGTCATCTCCGAGGTTGGGGCCTCAATGATGGTAGGCGGGAATATCAAAGGACAGACAAGAGTTTTAACTACAGCGATTGTCACCGAAGTCGAAAAAGGTAATTTCGATGTGGCAATGGCGATCGCATATATTCTCCTGATCGTTACCTACAGCATTGTTGTATTGCTGACTATCTTGCAGCACGAAAAGAAAGTTTTATGATGAAAATTACTGGTTTCAAGTCCTTTGTCGCCTCTGCTGTAGGACGACAGAAAAATTTGGGGGGTGTAAACGAGTATGTCCTGAATATGCATCAGGTAAAAGTCGATAGTAAAACCCGCAAAAATATCCTGACAATTGATAATTTCGCTGTCCGTCCTGGGGAACTAGTCGCCGTACTTGGCCCCAATGGTGCTGGCAAAAGCACCATGTTAAGAACAATCAATATGTTGCAGCCTTATCGTGGACAAATACAATTGTTTGGGCATGATGCGAGTTATGCCAATCAAACAAACTTGCGTCGTCGTTCGGCTCTGGTGTTTCAAGAGACATTACTATTAGATGACACAGTGTTTAATAATGTTGCCAGAGTCTTACAGTTTCGCAGAGTTCCAAAACACCAGATTAAACAAAGGGTATATACTGCACTAGAAACCTTTGGTTGCGAACACTTGGCGCATCGGTCAGCTCGTTCTTTATCTGGTGGCGAAGGTAAACGAGTTTGTATCGCTTCTGGTTTAGTAGCTGATTCCGAATTGCTGCTATTAGATGAGCCTTCAGCCTCCTTAGATGTGGCAATCCGTCCGCAAATTATCGAAAAAATTAGACAATGGGCGCAAGACAGAGGATCGGCTGTGATATTAGTTAGCCACAACTTTACTGATATCTTGAATTTTGCCGATCGCGCGATCGCACTATTTGATGGCTGTATCATTCAGGATGATAAATTAGAAAACCTGATCCGCCGACCAGCTAATCAGCAAATTGCCAGACTGGTAGGGATGGATAATATTATTCCCTGTAAGATTAAGCCAGGCGATCGCGGTTATTTAATTAAGCTGGCAAACAGTCTAGAGTTTTTCTACCCCGGTGAATTGAAAACAACTATCACAGCCTGTTGTTTATCAAGCGATGCTTTCTATCTTGATCATACAAATTCTTCAATTCCATACCAGCCAGGAGTCGTAAGGCTAGAAGGACGGGTAGAGAGAATTTTACGTGGGATAGGCACTGATACTATTCGCTTTCAATTGGGAGAACAAATTTTAACTGCAAAATTACGCCGGGGTTATACATCCGAAAATATCTATCGTCATGGAAAAATTAAGCTGGCATTCAGCCCTACAGATGTGCATTTTGTTTAGCTGCTAAACACTTAAATTAACTTCTGAATATTGACTATCTAGGGTGAAAAATGAAATTTAGCAAATTACCAATTTTATCAAACTTTTCCAGTTATTTTGATATCGGCACATGGCTATTACTAACAGTAGGTCTGTTATGCCTAATAATTTTATTATGGATTGGCATCATTATTATCGGCAATATTTTGTTAATAGGAAATGTATTTAATCCTCATCAATCAACAATGCAAGTAAAGCTATTTTATGGACTTGCATCTGTATTTTTAGGATTATTCCTAGCTATTTTTATGATTAATATTGCTAAACTTTCAGATAAAAAGTTATCAAAATCACCAACCAAAATTACAGACAAATGGAAATCTCATTTATCATAACAGCCAGTAGGATGCGTTAGCCTTTGGCGTAACGCATCCTACAGATTAATAGAGGTAGCAAAATAATCTAAAATTTGACACATGAAAGTGTTTATTTTGCTAAAATCCTCATCCTTAGCGAGCATTTCCTCAGCTTTTTGAATATATTTACCTGACACCAATTCAGAAGCACAATTTTCAATAATTTGGCTAACACTTTCCTTTGTTGATTCCAGGTGAAATTGTAACCCTAATACTTGATCACCATAGATAAAAGCTTGATTCGCACAGACTTCACTATAAGCTATTCGTACTGCACCAGGAGGTAAATCAAAAGTATCCCCGTGCCAATGAAACACATTAAAAGACTGGGGAAATGATGCAAAGACAGGATAATTCTGGGCTTCTGGAGTCAGAGTAATGGGATACCAACCTATTTCCTTCTCTCGACCTTGATATACTTTAGAACCTAAAACATCAGCGATTAACTGCGAACCTAGACAAATACCAATGACTACTTTATTTTGCTGAATTGCTGCTTCAATAAACTGTTTTTCTGCCTTCAACCAAGGATATTGATCATACTCATAAATATTCATCGGCCCACCCATGACTATTAACCAATCTAGGTCATCAACAGATGGTAAATTATCACCGTTATAAAACTGAGTTGCAGAAATAATATGACCCTGCTGTGTCGCCCATTGTGCAATACTAGCAAGTCCTTCAAATGGCACATGTTGTAAGTAATGAATTCGCATAGATTTACCCCGATTTCACAGCCTTTTTTCATGATAAACCTGATGAGAACGCCACTTTTCAAGATTTTGATGTTGTCTGAATTAGCATTACCGCCGCCTTTTTCGCCTGAGATGCAGTTGACCAGCTTCCTTCCATTAAAGCAACAACGATCGCACCTTGTACGAGCAACAGCAGTTGTCTAGCTAATTGTTCTGGTAATGTAACTTCTGCTGCTTGAGCAAGTTGGAGAATATATTGGTATATCGATTGTTGATGTTCTAAAGCAACTCGATAGCCAGGATGGTCAGGATTAGCTAATTCTATTGAGGCATTCATAAAAGCACAACCCCGAAAATCTGGCCCTTCAAACCATTCTCGTAAAGCATCAAATATAGCCAGCAAGCGTTTAGCGGGATCGGTAGTTTGTTGTTCAACGGTGGTTTTCAGCCATTGACACCATTGTTCATGTTCTTGGCGAAGCCATGCTTCAATCAAAGCATCTTTAGACTTGAAATGATTGTACAGCGACATCTTCGCCACGCCAGATTCCGCAATGATCCTATCAATCCCAACGTTGCGAATCCCCTCCCGATAAAACAAATCTGACGCTGTGTGCAAAATGCGATCGTAAACAGATTTACGCTTTGTTTTCAGTTTATTCATTGAGTCACATCCTTGGGAATCATGCTAAATCTTCAATTCATCTGTACTGCTGTCATGCAAACAGTTCCATATAACTGGGCTTTGGTTAAAAATTTGCTTTCACCAGAAGCTAGCTTAGAACTAACTGCAAGTTTTCCCCACCGAGAGTTTCAATTGTCAACAGGAGAAGGATACGGCTATTACTGGGGAAAGATACTCGCCCCTAGTCAAGATATTCCTTTGATGCTCAAATTCAAAGACGATCGCTGGCGACAGCGCCTAGCACAAGGACGACTTACCAGTGATTTGAGACATCTGAGTCATGTCTGGCGACAGTTAATACAAGGACTCTGGACTGATACTTATCGCGCCGCCTTAGCAGAAATGTCAGGGTTAGACCTCAAAGACTGTGTGATGGATATTGGATTTCGGCAATATAAGTCAGGACACCAACATTTTCCCCACACAGACGAACCGAATAAAGTCTTAACTCATCTGCTATTTTTCAATCAACAATGGTCTAGAGATTGGGGCGGCTGTTTGCGAATTCTCAAAAATTCCAGACCAGAATCAGCCTTTAAAGATATCTTACCTCTAAGTCATTCATCTGTGGTCATTGTGCGATCGGAAAATTCTTGGCACATGGTAACGCCATTGAATACTCCTGCATCTGAGAGTCGATTAGCTTTACGAGTGGCGTTCTTTCGGAATGTTGCTTAGTTAATAGTCTTTTGAAAATTGTCACACATTAGTTTGGAGTGAAAAAATAACCATGACTAATCCTCTTGAATTACTGCGATCGCGCTACGGTGAAATTCCCTTCAATGATGAACTTCCCTGGAATGACTCTATAGAGAAGATTTTATCTCACCGTTCAGTTCGCGCTTATTTACCTGATTCCTTACCACCAGGAACTCTAGAATTACTTGTAGCGGCTGCTCAATCTGCTGCCAGTTCAGCTAATATGCAAACTTGGAGTGTAGTAGCTGTTGAAGATGAACAACGCAAAGAGGAATTGTACAAATTGGCTAATAACCAAGCTCATGTCAAGCAAGCGCCTCTATTCTTGGTATGGTTAGCAGATTTAGGACGTTTGGCTTACATTGCAGAGAGTCGAGGACTACCTCATGTTGCTCTAGACTATATAGAATTATTGATTAAAGCCATAGTTGATGCTTCTGTAGCAGCACAAAATGCGATCGTCGCTGCTGAATCTTTGGGTTTAGGAACCATCTATATAGGTGCAATCCGCAAAAATACCCAAGAAGTAGCCACATTACTAAATTTACCACCCTTTGTTTTTCCTGTATTTGGGATGTGTGTAGGTTATCCCAATCCAGAAGTCAAACCAGCCATTAAACCGCGTCTACCCCAGCCAGCTGTATTGCATCGAGAAACCTATAAATTAGCAGAACAAGAAGATGCGATCGCTCACTACAACAACATTATGAAAGAGTTCTACACTGAACAAAAAATGAACGTCGCTGGTGATTGGTCAGAACATTCCGCCGAGAGAATCGCCACCTTAGACTATCTCAAAGGATGCCAGAACTTACGCGAAACTCTCAATAACTTCGGCTTCAAGTTATTGTAAATCCATTCAATAGGAGAAATTCTGCTTTGAAAAGTTCTGAGCGTGGGTTTCCCGCGCTCAACGTTCCGTTACTTTCTTCTAGGTTTAAAATGAATTCTGTGCAATGATACTTAGTTTATATTAATATGTGTTTACAGCTAATTTTAGAAGTGTAATATACTTAATAGCCATAGTGTAAGCAAAGCTAAATAAATAATGAACACATATGCTTGAAGAATTTGTGAGCCTGGGGAAGTGGTGGCTTCCTAATAACCCAGAAGTAGTAGTTCCCGGAAAACTAAGCTTTTCACCTGAGAGCGGTGCAACATTAGAATTGATTGGCTCATTTTACAGTTCACAATTTCAGGAGATAGGTGAGGTAGACAATATCAGTTTGCCATATGAACTTTTCCCTGATGAGCATGAGTCTAATGTGGCATCTGGTGTTGAACTTGAATTTATTAAACCTAAAGAAACTATTATTCTTGGCTTGTTAGATAACCATGAAGAAATTAGCTTGTATCGGTGTTCTGGACGAATTGGAAAATTTGAGTTCGTAAAAGGAAGAACTCAGCTATCATTTCATGTTGAGTATGTTTTCAGAAAAATTCATTTTTCAAATGAACAGGACATAAAATTTAAATCTATTTCTGTTCAATACTCTTACCTAAAAGAATGGATTGGCAAATCTGGAATACAGGCTTTTGTATCGAACGAAGAAAATAAATTATGGATAAGTTATCAACCACCGTCGAATATCCATTTAACGAAAATTTGCAACTTGGATTTGGATATTACCTTCTCTCAAATATATGTTAATCCGTTTGACTTTTACCTTGGTGCTATCTATTACACAGCCAATATTGAACAAAAAACTTATTTAACTATAAAAAATCCTTTTAATTTATCATTAGATGAATGCGTTAAAATGCTAATGATTTTCCGGGATCTACTTAGCTTTGCTATGACAAAGCCAACCTCAGTAATAGAAATTAAAGGGAAAACAGATAACAATTATACAAATCCTGTACGTCAAGCAGATGGAAGTATTAAGCTAGAAGAAGAACTGCGAGAAACTCAAGTCATCATATTATTTAGTTTATGGAATTCTGCAAAAAACTCTCAGATAAAAATATCCACTAATGATATGTTATTTTTATTCAGAGATGTAGAAAATAATTTTGGTGAAATCTTGGAGACTTGGAGCAATAAACAGGAAAGATATGAATCTGTTTTTGACTTATTAATGACTACAATGTATACTCCAAATCTTTATCTGCATTATGGATTTATAAATATAATTCAAGCATTAGAAGCTTATCATACAAATAAATATGAGGGGATATACCAAGATAGGAAAGTTTATGAAAAAGGATTATACAAACAATTTATAGAGATTTTAAATAATTTTCCTGGAGAGAGTGTTGACAAAGAAAATGGGATTAGCGATGAGTTTAGAAATGCTTTAAAGGGAAAACTAAAAGCTCAAACACGCTTTACTTTACAGACGAGACTAAAAGAACTATTGAGTGAAGTTTCTTCTTTATTACCTGATGATTTTATAGGAGGCATAAATGATAGAGAATTATTTTCTCGTAGAGCAGCTGATACGAGGAATGCGCTGACTCATCATGATAAAGAAAAGCGAGAACAAGCAGCAAAAGGGCAAGAGTTATTTCAACTTTTTCATACACTGAAAGTGATTCTACAAATATGTTTAATGAGAGAACTCAACTTCACTAATGAATCTATTGCAGCTCTTGTTAAGCGAAATAGAGCTTATCAAAATGAATGGAGACCATCCTCAAACTGACTAATCATCTGCTTTGTGATGAAAGTATTTTACTGAGCTAGAATTTGAGCCAATCGATCGCTTATTGCAGTAGGCTGGGTTGACGACAGGAAACCCAGCCTTATTTTTCATGGCTAAAAACTCAGTAAATCCTGTATCTAACATTGTTTCTACAGGAAAACTAAAGCCATCCCCACCAATCAAATCTATTTCAAAGTAAACTTGGCCTTTATCTCCAAACCTACCCTCAATCATATTCTGCCACTAACCCCTGTTTCGTTAATGCCAAAAATATGATGAATCACTTGAGGGTGTTTTTCTCTCGCCATTTTACTAGCTACTTCTTGATCCTCATCAATAAAATAATCACCGCTATCTGGTTCAATGGCAATGTACCAGCCAGAATATTTATCTAGTATTTCTGGTTTTAAACGCTCAAAAATTACCCAGCAACGCTCATAAAATGCTTGTCTTCTGGCTCTATCTTGGGCTTTTTGGGCTTCTGTCCATTGAATTTCAGGGAATACTCTACCGCGTCTGACAATTCTTTCGGGTGAAGAGTGTGTCATATTTTTTACATGACGGAGATTTATTTTTCATATTCTATTATAAAGCGATCGCTTCTCCTCATTTCCAAGAGCGATCGCTAAATTGTCAGTCAATACAGTTCACTTCAGCATAACTGAAAAATATAGTCAGTCAGTTTCATTCACAGTTCGTAAAATACTATTGTATAAAGGCTCGGCAACCCAAAATCCAGCATCATTGACCAAAGCATCTAATAAAGGCTTAATCTGAGCAATCAAACCTTGACTTTTAGCTTCCACCAAGATTCCTAAAAGTCCTGTGTATCGAAGGTTAAGTCTGCTTGCTACTAGCCGACCCCGACGTTCATCAATCAATACCCGATCAGCTTGCATCTCTACTGCTAAAGCGATCGCTTCTGCTTCCCCAATATCAAGTTCATTGCTTAATGCTTCAACCAGTGTGAGATTGCTAACAGAGCAAGTTTGAATCCAATCAAAGGTTTGTACTTCAGTTGAACCTGCAACGGGAAAATTAGGGTCAGTTAGTTCTCGATAAACAGCTTCAGGGATGAAAACCGTTCCATATAGTTGATGCAGGAGATGAAGTTGGTTAATCGCGGCTAAATTATTGATAGGTGATGTATCACTAACAATAATCACAGTCTACCCATTTCCCGTAAGTTTTGAATATCCTGTTCAAAATCTTCTACACCATAATGCAGTGGAATCCGGCGACTAGCGAGAAGGTGTTGAAAAGCAACGCGAGGTATCCCAGCAAATCGACTGGCTTGAGCAAGGGTAAGTTTTTCTCGCTGAAAAAGCATGACAGCTATTTCTTGACGCATTTCCGCCTCTGTCATGCGAGTTGCAGTTAAAATCTCATCAGGGACAACAACACTCATGGCTACATTTTTCGCTACTCTTCATATTTTATCCTTCTGAGTCAGTTCAAGATGCTAAAGCGATGCCTGCGGCGGGCAAAGCCTACGCTCCTCTTCATTCCCCAAGAGCGATCGCCAAATTCTAAGTCCAATGAATATGTTTGGAACGAAAAGCTCTTTCCCAATCGTTAGCAATTACCTCCATCATGTTAATCATGCCTTCATAGCCAAAATATGGCTTATCAAGATAAGTCTCTCTGTTAGTTGGGCTAAAAACATCAAATGCAATTTTAATTCCCAATTCCTCCGCCATGTATTTCTCCCAAGCCGAGCCAATTACAGCATCAGTATCAATCTCTGTTAAGGCTTGCTTAATTTGATAACCATCAGCCGCAAATGCTACACGAGGAGAAATACCCATACTTTTAAGTTCTCGCTCCAAAATTGAACGAGATTCACGCATTGCTGAACGGAACAACAAAACTTCTGGAATCATTTCTAACTCTTCAAACAGCATTCTTACTAACCCAATTCCCAGGGTTCCATCCGCAGATACCGCAATTCTACAGTTACGATATCGAGGAATAATCATCAATGCTCGCTTGCGAAGAGTTTCTACTACTCTATTTTCACCTTCTTTAATTAGTGGTTCTACTCTTTTCTCGTCTATCTTGAAATGTGCTGCTAATGCTTGCAACCACCGCGTAGTATTTTTCACACCTATCGGTAAAGGAATATCCTCCAGAATTAAGGGGATATTATGAGATTCTTGCATTTTTCGCGCAAACTTATATCCCACATCATGACTGAGAAGAATATTAGCAGTTGCGTTACCAGCTTGTTCTAATTCTTCAAAAGATGTACCGTGAGAAATTACTGTCTGGACTCTAATCCTTAAATACTTTAATGTCTCTTTAATCCATTGCAAATCTGCCCACCAAGTAGGATTAAGATTTGCCTGGGGTGCAATAATATTGACAATTCTGGGTTTTCTCCCGCCTCGCCGCTTCTGTTTTTTGTGGATGAAAGGTAGTAAAGCCTCTAAACCCATTTCCAAACCATCATAAGCATTACCGCGAAACCCACCAGCCAATAAAGGTACAAGCTTGGCGTTAACCTGTGGCTGAAGGTTATGACATAATCCCTGAATATCTTCACCAATAATATCTGCCGCACAAGTACCAACGACAAACATCACTTTCGCTTTAAAAGATTGATCCGCCTCCTTAATCAAATTTTTGAGTTTTTCAGATGCTCCCATGACGATATCTGACTCAAAAAGACGACTACAACCTACTTTGCGCTTAGTAAAATCAACCTCATGGTTATCATAGCCAGCCGCTACGGTGGAGGCGCAACCTTGGGGAGAATGAATTACAATACTGACATCTTTAATACCAGCTACCATATTGGCGATGCCTTCCAAAGCACAACCGACAATAGGATCTTTACTGTGATCGCAATTGTCAAATGTTAGTTGTTCTTTCTGAGAGGATATGACATTGAGTACCTGAGAGTTTTCGCTTTTTATTCCTGACAGCATTTTCCTGTTCTCTTCTTTGCATATACGGTACAATCGGCTAAGTTATTAAGCTAATACGTGTCTAAATTGCATAACTACTAATAAGGGCTGTCAACAGTCAACAGTCAACAGTCAACAGTCAACAGTCAACAATCCTCACGATGGATTGTGCAACTTAAAAGCAGAATAGCTTACTCGTTAAAACATTTGCCCCGCTTCTTCCCTCCATACACGGTACAATCAGGTAAGTCTTGGGCTAATTTTCCGGTAAGCGATCGCGCAGATGCTAAACCTGAGTTTTTCGGGAATACCATTTGCTTGGTTAAGGAACTACGAGGTCTAAAGCCATATTGGAGTGCAGTTTTAATACATTTAGCTACCCTTAAGGCTCCGCGATAACCAAATCTAGGACGATTTAAGATGGCGTTTAAATCGACAACGGGAATATGGGGGAAACTCAAAGAAGAACCAAAATAAACTACTGAATCTGCGTCAAGTCCACCAATGAATTCTAGTAATTCATCTTCTGTTTGTTTCATCGACTCATACTTACCAAAAGCTAAAGTCCCTTTGGTAATCAAAATTTCTGGGTCTAATCCCGTTTCTAATAGGTAATCTACACTGGTTTCTCGTGCTTCCGTACTCCAAGGATGGAAGTTATAAATAACCGCACGCATCCCGAAATCACGCTCTAACATATGAGCAATGGACAAGCACTTAATAGCGTCATGTCCTTCGATGATGGCTAACTTACCTTCGATATATTGCTTGGCTTCCTCAAATTCAGTCTTGATGGCTGCATATTCCCGTTCCATCAAAGCAGCTGCTTGCGCTTCCATTCCTAAATATTTTGCCGCGCCTTGCAACCATTTTTCTGTAGCACTAATACCATAGGGAAGAATCGTAGAATTTAAGGGAGTACCAAACTTATCGTACATGGCTCTACCGATGGTATAGCCCAGATCCAAACATAAGGTACAGTTAACTGCTGCACTCGGTGCTTGTTTGAGTTCATCTAATGTACAGTCACCAGCAATTACACTGTGAACCCTAGCCCCCATTCCTTTAATCAGGCGTTTCAGTTCCTTAACATCACCTTCTACTTCTGTCCTTTCTGGCCCCATCTTGGCACCAACAATATTGACAGAATCGGCTAATTGTGATTTGCGTTCCGGTGTCGGCGGCTCCATAAAGTCTACAATTTGCCGAAAGACGATATCAAAGCCACTGCGATACTCTCCAGCAAAGCCTTCGCAATGTATCGTCATGATTTCTGCGTCGATTTCGCTGCGGGCTTTATTCACCACATCATCAACGCAATCGCCAATAATCCCCGAAGCGCAACTAGTGGCGACAACGATCGCATCTGGATGGTATTTTTGATCTACTTCCCGAATTGCTCCGCGTAGTTCTTTTTCTCCCCCAAAAATCACCGCTTTCTCACTCATATTAGTAGTGACAACAGCTTCATAAGGGGAACCACTATTACGGCTATTTGTTAGCTTATATGCTCGTTTCACCCCATAAGCGCAGCCACTCGGCCCGTGAGAAATCACGATCGCATCTTTAATCCCACTTAAAATCTTGGTTGCAGTCCAGAATTTACAGGGGCGAGTATGACTACCTTGTAAGGTGGTTTGAATTTTACCTTCTTTTGCTAGCTGATAAAGTTCGCTTAAATGTCCGTAAAATACAACGTTAGCATCTATGTTTGTGGGCATAATCCCTCTCTCGTGTTTTGTGAGTTTTTTAACGCAGAGGTACGCTAAGGTGAGCGCAAAGTCACGCAGAGGACTTTCTTTAAAACTCTGCGCTCCTTTGCGTTATACTTCGCGTAACTTTGCGTTTAGAATCTTCTTACCAAACGTTTAAGATCCATTCGCGATCGTGCTTGTATTCCATATCTGCAAACAAGGCGTTAGCGATCGCATCTCCCAAAAACTCCGCACCACGATAACCAATTACAGGGTGTTTCCACATACCTGCACGGTCAAAGGTGGGGAAGCCTACACGTACCATTGGGATTTGGTTATCAATCGCAATATAACGACCTTTGGAATGACCTAAAATCAAGTCGATGTCGCCTCTTTCCTTAACGCGGCTTTCTAGTTCCCACAAATCCGCATTCCAGATCACTTCGATGTTATATTCAGCGTGGTTAGCTTTCTTGTCCAATTCAGCTAATCTGGGGTCTTTGGAAGGTGCTTGGTTATCATCACCCAACAACAGCAATACTGGCTCTAATTCTACTTCCTGACAGAATTCTGCCAAGCCAATTACTAAATCGGGGTCGCCGTAAATAGCTACACGCTTGTTAGCAAAGTACATATGAGCTAAGTCAGCTAAAGCGTCAATAGCTTTACCTCTTTCTACTACCAAGGATTCTGGGATAGCTTTACCAGTCAGTTGTTTGATATTTCGCAACCAAGCATCGGTGTTTTTGATGCCAATTGGTGTAGGGCCGACAATTGCGGGAACACCATACTCTCTTTGCAAGAATTCAGCTGCGTTACCACCTTCATATTTGCATAAAGCAATGGTGCCGATCGCATTGGCAGAACCAGCAATATCTTCAATGGTGGTATTACCAAAGGTAAAGCTTTTCATATCTGGCATGGTGGGAGCATTGAAGGTTTCGGTATCCAGTAGGATATTACCTTCTACACCCATTTCAGCTAAGATGTGCTTAACTTCAGTCACATCACCAGGGTTAACCCAACCAGTAATGATGTTTAACTTACCATTTGGTTCGCCTTTCTTGGCTAAGTTAGTCACCAAGGACTGTACCCCAGCATCATACCCAGTTACCTGACTACCCCGGTAGCTAGGAGTATGCACAGGAATCAATTTAACTTCCCGATTGGGATACTCTTTCTTTAAGAATTTGTTGACCTTGTTGATTGTTCCTTCTACGTCATCCCCAATGGTTTCAGTAGAACAAGTAGTGATGATGGGAATCAAGCGCACGTCAGGATACCGTGCTACTATGGTTTTCACACCTTCTTCAATCCGTGGCATCCCACCAAACACAGCACTTGCTTCGTGGAGTGAAGAAGATGCAATGTCAAAGTTTTCTTTCAAGTGTTGAGCAAAAATCAGGCGGACAAACATACTGCAACCTTGTCCACCATGCACCAAGGGAATACAATCTTTAACACCGATGGTTGCATATTCAGCACCCGCAGGTTGACAGGTAAAGATAGGATTGATTACCCCAGAACGTTCTTTTTTGCTGACAGCTAAAGTCATCCTTATTGTCTCCTAAATAGTCTAAAGTTTTTGGGAAGAGAACTCAGAACTAGTGTTATTATCCAGAATTGAATTTCGCCTAAATTCTGCGGTTTTTAGTTCTGAGTTCTTTGTAAGTAATGGTGTAAGTTCAAGAACACTGGGGAATCAGATAAATTGCTAGAAGATTGAAGAGAACTAGCAATTTTTCAGATTACTGAATTCAAGTATGAAAGTTAATAATTAACTCTGGCAAACTCTTAGGGACTTCCAGAAAATAAATTATCCAATTTACTCAGATAATATTTTTCTTTCTCCCCTGCTCCCTGCTCCCTGCCCCCATGCCTACGCAGCGATGGTATATTTTTTTAGTTGGAAGTCCCTTACTCTCTATTTCTATGCGCCTGGAGCGTGAGTTGAATTCATACCCGGATTCAGTAACACCCATTTTCTTTAGTAGAGAGAATGGTGCAATTCACCATTGCGAGAACCAGTGATCACGATACCGATCAGCTTTTGTTTAACTAGCTCCAGTACTGCTTTGATGTGTGCCTTATCGCTTTTATCGAACCATGAGAATTTCTTTTTCAGGTCAAGTACAAGGATTTTGGCATCTGCATAATGAAGCTTTTCAGCCAGGGTTTCATTAGCTAGCTTTTCTCCTGAAGCAATAGCGATCGCTTTATTAATCACACCATTGATGTTCTCTTCTCTGTCCCAAGAACGAGAGTGGAACTGCCATAAACAACGCTCTTGAATGAAAGTTGTGATTTCTTCAGTCCGTTGTTGGATATAGGCTGTGACTTCTTCAGATTGCTGTTTTAGGCTCTCGCTATTATCTTTCGATGTTGCTTGCTCAGTCTCATCATCGCGGATATCAATACCAGCCAAGTTCATCAAAGGAGAGTAAATGGCATTGTATAAGTCACGTGCCATATTCACCGCACCTTCAAATCCCATGTATGGCCCATTGTGGTAACCATGACCATTGATGTATGGTAGGTGCAATTTCTTGACTAACGCACCCACCCGTGGGCCAGTCAACACTACATCGGGACGAATCATCTCTAGAACTTCAAAGAATTCTAGTTCATTACCATCATCAATATAGATTGTGCCTTCTTGACCTCTGGCAATCACCTTTTCAAAGTCTTCTTGGTGTCCAAACTTGGAAGACATGGATACTACTTGCATTCCTAAGTCATCTTCCAATGCTTTTGTCCAGTGCCACAATCTGGGGCCACCTGTCCAAATACAGACTTTTTTGCCTTTGAGTCTTTCTTTGTACCAATTCATTCTGTCTTGGTATTTGGCGACTTCTTCGGCTATCACAGCTTCGGCTCTGTCTTCAATACCAAAGAAAGCACCGATTTTCCGTAATGCTTCTTGACAATAGTCAAAGCCCCAAGTGTCTACGTCCATCCGGGGGATGCCGTATCTTTTCTTGAGTTCGTTGGCGATGTAACCAGCACTCCGGGCACAGTTAGTCACATTAAGTTGCGCTCTGTGCATTCCTCTGAGCGCGTCATAAGTACCGTTCCCTGTAAAGTGGGCGATAATTTGCACGCCCATTTTTTCCATGTACCTTTCTAGTACAAAGGTGTCACCTTGGATGTTGTAGTCACCGATGACGTTGATGGTGTAAGGAGAGGTGATTTCTGGTTCAAATGTCCCAACTTTCTCGTTAATCCAGGCGATGTTTAAGACGTGGTGTCCTTTGGATTGGCTCACCCCGGCAAATCCAGGACATTCTACACAGAAGATATCGACATCACCGAGTTCTTTTTGAGCACTTTTGACTACTGCTCTAATGTCATCACCAATCAAGGCGGTGGCGCAGGTGGTGTAGACAATCATCCGTTTGATGTCGGGAAATTCAGCAAAGGCTTCCAAGATAGACTTTTTGAGTTGTTTTTCACCACCGAAGACGATGTGTGACTCTTTCATGTCTGATGACCAGACATATTTGAGTTGGAAATGTCCGTTGTCGCTGGGATAGCGTTTGGTGTGCCAGGTGTCGTAGGCGCAGCCAATGGGGCCGTGTATTATTTGGATGGTGTCTTTGAGTACGCCACCAATTACGAGTTTCGCGCCGCAATAGCTACAGCCTCTTTCTGAGAGTGAACCAGGTATGGTTTCGATGTTCGATAGTGGTAAGAATTGGGTGGTATCTTCGCCTTTTTCTTTGATATAAACGTGCTTTTCCCGTTCGGGAATTGTTTCGTCGCATTTCAATAGTTTCAATGGCATATTTGATTGCTCCTGACGCAATACCCACAGAAGAAGAGAGATTGAAGCTATTCTGCTTTGAAGTTACACAATCAATCGTGAGGGCTATTGACGGTTGACCGTTAACAGTCAACCGTCAACAGCCCTGATTAGTAGTTATGAAATTTAGAGGCGCATTAGCTTATTTACTTCCGTTCTCTTACCAGAAATCTTTTTCTATCGCTGCTCTTTTTAAATAATAGTAATCTTGATAGTTAATAATAGTAATTTTAATCACGAAATTTGAAGTATTTTTAAAATTATTCTATGCATAAAAATAGATAGACAGTTCTGTATATTTCAAAATTAATTAACTATCTTGCAATATTGATAATTAAATAAAAAAGGCATAATCAACTTGATGCTTAGAAATATCGGCTGACAATATAATGTTTAATTTCCGCAATAAATTAATTGAAATTTTTGATTTTGTTTAACCGGAAAAATCAAGTAAATCATTGAATAAGCTACAATTAAATTACTTATATAAGCTAAAAATAAAGAATTAAATTTTATACTTTATCGCAACTGTCTGCATTCAGTACAGAAGATTCTTCTCTTGCTATCACTATATTATTAGAGTTAATCACTACGTAAGCTTCTGTACCTTCGGATAAATCTAATTCATCTACTGAGGTAGTGGTAATAATTGAAGTTAACTCTACTTCTTGAATCACTTTAATAGTGATTTGACTAGTTATTTCTGTACGCAAAACTTCTGTGATGATGCCTTGAAGTATGTTATGTGAGTTAATTTTGAGATGCTTTGGGGAATTAGTAATTTCTATAAACTGACTATTCGGCTCTTTTTGTTGTGGCTTTGGAGTAGCTTTTGATTTTGGCGATCGCGTATAACTATGCTCAAGACCCCGTAACATTTCTCGCAGGATTTCTGTTTTAGTACGGCGCAACTTTTTAGATAATTTATCGAGCAGTTTTCGCTCTTCATCTGATGCTTGAAATGTAATCCAGCCCTGCTCTTTTCTTGGCATATTACTGTTAGCAAACTACTTGTTAATGTTGGTAACCTAATAAAAATTGAAACAGACCATTTGCACAGGTAGGGAAAGTTTCACAAATGATCTTGATATGCATCAACCAGCCCCTACTCATTCCAATTCAAAATTAAGAATCCACATAGGACAAGGTTTTAGGGCTGTATATCTGTCGCATTTTCTTTTTAGATTGGTATCAGATGGGGTGAGATGGTGCAGCTGGGTTATGAGCAAGGATGGTCTGGTAAAACACTGATGAAAATTGACCGATGGTTTCCCAGTTATAAACCCCGTGGTAACTGTAGTCACATTGTTGAGCGTTGGAAACAAGGTGACAGTTTGTGGTGCTAACATCAGACCAGAGAAGGTATAGACGCGCCACAGCGCGTCTGTACTAGGGATCATCTACACAAAACATATATTGTACGCAATTATTTTAGCATGATGTCATATAAACTTGCCTCATAATTCAATTACGCTGGCTGTTTGTCGAGAAACCCTGATATTTTGGGAATAAAAATAAAATTCGGCAAGTACTTTGGCAAGATGTATGCTATTCTTGCAGTAGAGGGAATAAGAATAGCAAATGCATTAACAGTGCTTCTCCATGAAAAACTTCCTGTTGTGCATACTTGCTTAGGAAAAAATCATAGAGACACGATTAATTGCGTACTTATAAGTCAAAAGTCAAAGGTAAAAAATAGACTTGAGGCTTTAAGTTTCATGGATTGATTGTATGTCCCGCTCAAGAGTTAAGCCTTGATATATAGCAAGCCTAAATGATTTGTGAAATCTAATCTTAAGGGTTGTTAACTGTTAACTGTTGACAGTCAGCAGTCAACCGTCAACAGCCAAAACCGATATTTTTCACAACTGAAATAGGAGCGCTATAGATTTCAATTCTTCTGGAATCTGGCAAATTCATGACATTTGAATGCAACTGAAATTACTAATAGTTGCTGTCTGTAAGTCAGAAAATTTTTGGTAACCATAATGAAGCGAATTAGCTGGATGCTTTTTCACCAAATATAAAGTTTTCATACATGGTGCATCGACCAGGGAAAAGTTTCTTTTCCCGCGAGTTGGATTACAGATAGAGGATGTGCAGTTAATATTATCTATAACACCGTCATCGTAGGTTGATTATGGTTAATCCTGTTAGTTGCTCACTCCTCTATCTTTCCTAACCAGGCTTCTTAAAAAGATGGCGCTACAGCTAACTCAAGTATTTTACTGATTAATTTTTTCACTCTATCCGAACTGATATAAGGAAAGACATGAAAAACTCTCAAGAAGAAATCAATAACTTACTCAACAATACAACTTGCGAACATAAACAACCTACATCTCATAATAACAAAAAACCTACTTGTAAAAAACCACCACAACCAGGAGCAGCCCAAGGTAATTGTCCTTTTGAAGGTGCAATGGTTGCTCTCGGCCCAATTACTGACGTTGCTCATTTAGTGCATGGCCCTGTTTCTTGTACTCGTAACCCTTGGGGAAGTCGTGGTAGTCTCTCGTCTGGCTCTAAACTTTATCAAATCGGCTTTAGTACAGATTTGAGTGAGCAAGATATTATTTTTGGTGGAGAAAAGAAGCTTTATCAAAGTATTCTAGAAATTGCTAAACGCTATCATCCGGCGGCTATATTTGTTTATGCTACTTGTGTGACTGCTTTAATTGGTGACGATATAGATAGTATTTGTAAAGCAGCTACAGAAGAAATTGATATTCCTGTTATTCATATAAATGCGCCTGGATTTATTGGTAGTAAGAATTTAGGTAATCGTATTGGAGGTGACGCTTTATTAAAGTACGTAGTTGGTACTGCATCGCCAGAATTTACTACACCATTTGATATCAATATCATTGGTGATTACAATGTTGCTGGTGAAATATGGAATGTTTTACCACTATTCAAGAGCTTGGGTATTCGTGTTTTATCTAAAATTACAGGTGATGCCCGCTATGAAGAAATTTGCCATGCTCATCGTGCCAAGTTAAATGTAGTGATTTGCTCTAATGTTTCACTGAAAATAGCACAAAAAATGCAGGAATTGTACGGCATTCCTTATATTGAAGAATCTTTCTACGGCGTAGAAAATATGAGCCGTTGTTTGCGGAATATTGCCGCAGCATTAGGTAAATTACTTGGCGATAGTTCAGCTGCACGCTATCTTAAAGAGCGCACAGAACGCTTGATTACTAAAAAAACCGCTGCCTTAGATATGGCTTTAGCTCCTTACCGTTCCCGGTTAGAAGGAAAGCGTATTGTTCTTTATAGTGGTGGTGTCAAAAGTTGGTCGATTATTTTAGCAGCAAAAGATTTAGGAATGGAAGTTGTTGCTACTAGCGATCGCAAAAGTACAGAAGATGAAAAAATAAAAATTAAGCAGCTGCTTGGACAAGATGGTATTGTTCTGTCTAAAGGTAGCCCCAAAGCATTATTACAAGTCCTGAAAGATACAAAAGCTGATATGTTAGTGGCTGGCGCTAGCAATCAATATACAGCGCTAAAAGCACGTATTCCTTTCTTAGATATTAACCATGAACGTCATCATGCCTATGCTGGTTATGATGGCATGGTAGAAATGGCAAGAGAATTATATGAAGCCTTGTATAGTCCTGTGTGGCAGCAAGTAAGAAAACCTGCTCCTTGGGAACAGAAAATTGGCGATTTGGCTGAAGAGATTACTCTTAATTAATTGCACAAAGATATATGAGGTTTGTTGACAGTTAACTATTAACTGTTAATAGGAAAAATGAAGCAGTTGTATGAGAGATAGCTGATGAACTAAAAACTATCAGTGATGAAATTAACCAGAATATCGGAGGATTTTGTATGAATCAGAAACAATCCGTGCTTTACACCTATCGGCTTGTACTAATTCCTATCTTAATCCTTGCCTGGTCAAGCCAACTTGTGGGGATCTACATCGTTTTCGTGTAAAAACAACAATTACTTTTCCTGAAGGAGAGCCATAAATGAAAGTAGCTTTTACGACAAGTGACGGAACCCATATTGACACTCATTTTGGAGTTGCAAAAGAAATTGATGTGTATGAAGTATCTAAAGATGGGTTTAATTTTGTTGAGACTTTAACTTTTGAGGGTGACTTAGAAGCAGCCGAGCATGAGGATAAGATTACACCCAAAATGGAAGCAATTATTGATTGCAAAATTGTATATGTGAAAGCTATTGGTACGCCAGTAGGCAACAAATTAACTAAGCAAGGTGTAACTCTTGTAAGAGCGCAAGAATATGATAGAGTCCCTGATATTTTGCATATGTTAGTTAAAAGTTGCAATGGGGATGCACCGCCTCTTTTGCGTAAGGCTTTGCTACAGGAAGAAAATGACTTCGCATATTCTCATGATGAAGAATAGTTTGTTGGTTGTTAACTGTTAACTGTTGACTGTCAAAACTGAAAAGATGATGTAGGATGTGTTACGGCTTACGCATAACACATCAACATATTTGGGAAAGATGTTGTAATTTCAGAGGAGAAGAGATGCGTTACGCTAGCGCTAACGCATCCTACATATATGCATATATAGGACTCCTATTTGATTTTTGAAAAAACTCCGTACATCTGAAGAGTTGTGAAATCAAAGGTAGTGTGTCGAATAAACCACTCAAACATCCACTTTAAATGAGAGAATGTTGGAATCAAAGCACAAAAACGTCGAACCCATGTTTTAGCCTGCAACCAGATATCTTCAATAGGATTTTGCTCTGGACAATTAGGAGCAAAACGAACGCAGTGAATTTTCCATTTTTCTGGTGGTAAACCTTGGTTAAGTTCGTCTAAAAAGCTTTGGATTTCTTTGGAACGGTGGTAAGTAGCACCATCCCAAAAAATCAGCAATCGCTGGTCGCCTGACTCAGTTAGCAGATATTGCAGGTAATCGATAGTATTTTTTGAATTTCCCCTGTCGTAAGCTTTCAGCAGTAATTTTCGTTCAAGATAGTCAACTGCTCCGTAATATGTTTGCTTCTCTCGCTCATTTACGACTGGAACCGTGATTTCCTGGTCAGTTCTCCCCCACACATAACCGCTTAAGTCTCCCCACATTAAATGACACTCATCAATTAACAATACTCTCAATTTTCCGGCTTCGATTTCGGAGCGGTTGCTTGCCAACAATGTTTCAATCTCTTTTTTTTTTCTGCAACAGCATCTGGATTGGCTTTGGGGTTTAGCTTTGTGGTTTTCTTCCAACTGATGGCAGCTGCATCAAATAAGTCGTAGTAACTTTGTTTTGACTCATAAACGATGTCGTACTCAAAGGCTAGTTTATACTCCAGTTCGCCCAGTTCCCAATAGTCCTTCGTTTGTAACCAACTCAACACTTCTTCTCGCTGTTCGTGACTCAGGTGGCTTTTTCGTCCTTTGTAGTTCAGCCTGAGTCCATTGATTCCTTCCTGCTCGTAAGCTTGCTTCCAACCTGTTATCGACCCTAAAGAGACATCTAAAATTGCTTGAATCTCTTCGTATAAGTAATCTTGGTAAACCAACTTGACTGCCAAGGCTTTTCTTGCCTCACGGGCATCGCGACAAACTGCGATAAAGTCTTGTAGTTCTGCGATCGCAGTTGCCACTCCCAGTGGCAGTGATGCAGTTTGTAGATGCTGATTTCTCATTGTCTACTCTTACACTTGTATACTTAACCGTATTTTCTCGTAATCTTTTTCAAAAATCAAATAGGATTCCTATATTTCAAAAATAAATAATTTAAATTATTGATGTTTTTTGATTTACATGGTTCAGACCCCCGACTTCTTTGAGAAGTCGGGGGTCTAAATTGCAACGCATGATTTATGACTAAAAGAGCTACTTGATGCGATACCAAAAATGTAATTTGGGTGTGAGGTAAAAAAGAGCGATCGCCATTAGAATCTCTATCGGTATTAAAGAAAAGAACAGACTGCAACAAAACCAAAACATTGCAAATAATATAGCTATTATTTGCAAAAAATGATTAGTTATTTTGATTGCAATGCTTAAACAGATTAAAGCTATAAATAGCGCAATTGATGAATAGACAAAAGTTAGCATTGTGAGTGAATAATAATCTAAAAAACCAAGATGATTGATGAACTGCAAGCAGATCTATGTCTCCCCAGAACGCTAGAACTGCTACCAATCTATTAACGCCACAATACCTCCAGAACATTGTAGAATTAGATCATCAGTTCATCAAATCATTGGTTCACCCACAAAGGGGATTTTGTTTCTTTACCAGAGCCAGACGAATGTTAGCCAACAAATTGTTCGTGATTCACAAAGGTTGTTCCAAATGCAACTGATTTGATAACTTTTCTATTGCTATTTAGGTTGCAAACCTAGCCTCAGAATCCATTCCCAAATCCGAAGAGTTATCAATATTCCCTATTCAGCTAAAGCCTCACATACCAAGGGAAGATGATAATATCTTGTTTTGGGTTTATATAGGCGCATCCCAAATATTTAGTTACCAAACGCTACATCGGAATTAATTGGATTTGCTGACACAAAAGCAGAGTTTTTTACTTGGGTTTCTACCTAATCCCTATGGAAAATCTTTTTGCTTTTGCTCTTTTGATTCCCTATATATAAATCATAGCATATATATTGCCAAATAACTTGCGAATAGACAGAATTCTTGCTTTAGAAAATCTATAAACGCTAAACTTTCGCCTCTTTTTGCTCATAAAGCAGATTACCAATATCAAATAACAGCTCCATAGTGCCTCGGTAGCCTACTTTGGTGGACTGATTATGCCCTAAACGGTTGTAGATGGGTATTCCCTGGCGATAGATTGGGATTGTTAGCCGTTGAGAAATGGTAACTGCATGAGAATTACTAATGAGTAAATCTGAGCCAACTGCTAGTTGCTCAAAGTCTTCTAAATCGCCGATAGTCACGCTGGTGATTGGAAGTTTTTCCAGCAGAGGGGAACGTGCTGTAGTCACAGCCGCGTGAATTTGCACTCCCATCGACTGTAAGAAAGAAACTGTTGACCAAAGTAAATCCGGTTCCAATGCTAAGGAAACTCGTTTACCACCAAAGTAAAAGTGAGCATCTAGCATTGCATCTTGTAGCTGCAAGCGTTGGTAACGATATTTCACTGGTACAGGGATACCGCTGATATCTGCTAATGCTTGGAGAAATTTATCAGCAGCTTCTAAACCTGAAACTGTGTCAAACACTTCGTAAGGTGTACAGAACTTTTGAGATAAGATTCGCGCTGCACCGCGCATACTCTCACCTAATGCAACTGTGAATACAGAATGAGGAATAGCTCTTAATTGTGGCAAGCTAGTACCACCAGATGTTACCAAACTATGCCGATCATCTAATGCGCGAATATTCAGTAAAGCAGATATGTCAGGGACAACGATAGGCTGCAAACCAAAAGCAGAGACAATTTCTTTAATTTCTTGCAAGTCACCAGGAGTAAAAGCAGAACTAGCCAAAATTGTGATTTGCTTGGGACAACAATTTTGTCTGTCAGTCGTTTGCGGAATTTCCTTGACGATACTTTCTACAGCTGCAGCAAAACCATCTTGTAAAGTACCCTTAAAATCTGGTGTTGAGACTAAGTAAATCGGTACTTGAGTTAGTTCCGAATAACGTTGACGCATATCTTTGAGCAGTCTTCCCATGTCATCCCCTCTGGTTTCCATTAATCCAGTGGTACACAGACCAATCATTTTGGGTTGAGATATCTGCACCAATTTTGCGATCGCCTTTTCAATATTTTCCTCACCACCTAAAATAGTAGAAACCTCTGTCATAGCAGTACTAGAAAGGGGAAATACCTTACCCAGATGCTTGGTTAAAACGACCTTGGTAAAAGCACTACAGCCAGGAGAACCATGTAACATTGGCATCATACCTTGCAAGCCTAAAAAAGCTAAGGTTGCGCCTACTGGTTGGCTTTGCTTCAGAGGATTGACTGCAACTGATGTACTTGTGATGCTAATAATCGCCATAATTTAACCTGTGAGAGAACAGAGGAAGTAATGAAAAATGATTGTGAAAGATTGATTGCCTAAAAGCTTGGTCAATCAATCTTTCACAATCCAGAATCCAAAATCTAAAATCTAAAATTCTATTACTCCCAAGGTGCAGGCCGACGCACTTGCTCCCATACAGGACTGTGGAGAGTTGTATATAATTCTTGTGCCACACTGATGATTCCTGCATAGCCTGTATATGCATTTTTGCGTTCCTGATTTATGTCTAAAAAAGGAATCTTGGTTTTCATAGCTGTGGCTTGATAGTGATTGGTGGCAATTAATAAATCAGGTTTAAATTCAGTAATTAACTGACTAATCTCTATCTCTAAAATTTTGGTATTTTCACCGAATAAACCTTTGATTTTGCGTTGATTATCTTGAGTTATCTTGTTTGTACTAGTAAGAATAACTTCCATTTCTAGATATTGAATAGCTGAAACAATTGCCCAATTATTGAGATTGGTAATATCAATTAAAATTCGCTTGCCTTGGAGACTAGGAAGATAAAAATCAAGTTGATTATTTAAAGACGTAGTTTCTGAATTAATTAAATTCTCTGTGCGTACTTGTAATTCTGTGTCACCTAACTTAGCTGCAATATTCCTGAGACAACGATTGAGATTTTCTACACCATAAAAAGACTCTGTGATGTAAGGAATATGAAAACGCTCTTCCATCTGCCTTGCCATTTTTAACATAGCCTTAGCAGAACTATTAACAACATTCAGCTTGGCACGATGGGCGTAACATATTTCTTGATAACGTGCATCACCTGTAATTTTGGCGAGTACTCGAATACCTAATTCTTCTAACATAGGTAAGATATTCCAAATATCACCACCAATGTTATATTCACCAATCAAATTGATATCATAAAGAGTTGTTGTATTAGGTTCAGCAGTACCAATTACATATTCTAACAAAGCTTCATTTGCTAACCGAATACCTTGATTCCGATGCCCAACAAATCCAGGCGCATCTACAGGAATAACTGGTGTTCCTGTTATTTCAGCAGCCTCTCTGCAAGCTCCATTAATATCGTCACCAATGAGAGCAGAAACGCAAGTGGAGTAGACAAATATCGCTGCGGGTTTGTAACGTCTTTGCAATTCTAAAATTGCTCTGTACAGCTTCTTTGCACCACCAAAAATGATATCGCTCTCATCCATATCAGAAGTAAAGCAATTCTTGTACATTAGAGAACCAGAGGAGAGACTATCACGACCACCCCAATAGTTACCTATGCAGCCGTTTGGCCCGTGAACTAAATGAGCCGCATCAGTAATAGGAACTAGAGTAATCATGGCACCATCAAAGGCACAATCGCAATTATCTCCAAGCTGAGATAATTGTGTACAAGACTGATTATTTTGTTCGGTTTCTGATTTATAAAGCTGGTCGTTGATTTCTTCTTTACTAGTTTTCATTGCTCTTTTGAAGGGTAGATTTTCAAGGGCAAAGTATGCATAATGAAAGAGATTTTTATTTAATGTAGGGTGTGTTATGCCGTAGGCTAACGCACCAATACAGTGAATACAGTGGAATGAGTAAATGTGCATTGCACTACGCAACAACACACTATACATTGAAATTATTAAATATAAACCTCAATTTATCTAAAAAATAAGGGATGGTAATAATATGCCATCCCTTATGGAGTAAATAATCAACCAACAGAGAAGGAGAAAACAAAACCTCAACTAACGTAAATTTTTAGCTATGCAAACATTAACAGCTTTGCGCTAATACAATAAAAGCTCAATAATCTTTGAACCTCCACAGCCTGAACAACATTTGAGGAAAAGATGGGCTATTTTAGCCCACCTCATGGCTACATAAAATCTACTTTGTGAGAGTCAATACAAAGCTTACTTTTTGTCTCTACCGGAAACGATTTCTACGTTACCTTTTTTGACTGCTTCGAGTGCTTCACCTTGAGCATCTTCTTGCTTTTTGGCAACTTCTTCTTGAGCTTTGCTGACACCAACTAATTTTTCTTTTTCTTCGTCACTTTCGAGAATACCGAATTCAATCAACAATGCTTCTAGCTCATCCATTTCGATGGGTGTAGGAATAGCCATATTTTGATTGTTGATAACCTTGTCGGCTAATATCCGGTATTCATTCGCTTGATTACTATCAGGTGCATACTCGTTGACTGTCATCCGGCGCAACTCAGCGTGTTGTACGATGTTGTCACGAGGGACGAAGTGAATCATTTGGGTGCTGAGTCTGTTTGCGAGGGTGGTAATTAATTCGTCTTCCCGATCTGTTTTGCGGCTGTTACAAATCAAACCACCCAAGCGTACACCACCAGAGTGAGCATATTTCAAAATACCACGAGCGATGTTGTTAGCAGCGTACATCGCCATCATTTCACCGGAAGTCACAATGTAGATTTCTTGTGCTTTACCTTCCCGAATTGGCATTGCGAAACCACCGCACACAACGTCACCTAATACGTCATAGGATACGAAGTCAACATCTTGGTAAGCACCGTTTTCTTCCAAAAAGTTAATAGCGGTAATAATACCCCGACCAGCGCAACCTACACCAGGTTCTGGGCCACCAGATTCTACACATTTAATACCTCGGAAGCCTTGAAGTACGACTTCATCAAGTTCTAGGTCTTCTACTGCGCCTCTTTCAGCAGCCAAATGTAGTACGGTGGTTTGAGCTTTAGTATGTAGAATCAAACGGGTGGAGTCAGCTTTAGGATCACAACCCACAATCAGAATCCGTTGACCCACTTCTGCCATTGCAGCTAGGGTATTTTGAGAGGTAGTAGATTTACCAATACCACCTTTACCGTAGAAAGCTATTTGTCTAATCTTTTCGTCTGACATGATTGATTACCTGCAATGGTTTACTTACTGGGTCGATTTCTTGATGAGTGTTCACTGTGGAAGGCCAACAGTGATTGGATATAGAACGTCGTTGGAGGCGTTGGCACTAAGTGCCCACCGGAGGCGATCGCTCTACAGCAAAAGCAGTTAAAATCCTAAACATATTCAAGTTGTGACAAGTTTGCTTTCACCACTAGTCATTAATGCTGCGACCTGACTAAGGGCTGATTTTTGATATAGTTGCTTGCGATCGCACAACTAATGTTGCGAATGCAAATACTACCTGTGATGCGATCGCAATTTGGTTAATTATCCAATCCAAAATCTAAAATTGCTAAATCGGTATTACGCAGAGGTTATCCTAAAACACCCAATCCAAACTTTTGCAATCAATTACCAATCGTTGCTACAACTGCACCGATATTGCTGGTGTCATAACCACCGAGAACTTCTAGTTGTGAATGCACAAACTTATGTCCCAAAGTATTGAGCAACTGCTGTACTGGTGCTTCTTCTAAATATTCTTTGAGAATTACTAAATCGTAGCGTGATTGATGCATGGGCACAAATCCTAGACCAAACGCAGTAGCTACCGATGCCGTACTGATACCTGCATCAGCCATTCCTGATGCTACAGCTTCCGCAACATCCTGGTGGCTTCTCACAATCTGCTCAAACCCATGAATCGCATCAAATGGCACTTGTTCCTTTTGCAGTGTTTGCTCTAACAGCATCCGACTTCCAGAACCTAGTTCGCGGTTGACAATAGTTGCTTGGGTTTCTACTAAGTTGGTAACTGATGTGATACCTTTGGGATTTCCAGACTGCACTAATAGTCCTTCTTCCCAAACTCCTAGAGTAATCATCACTGCTTCTCTTCCGGCTAATACTTCACGCACAAAGGGAATGTTATACTCCCCAGTTTCCGGATCATATAGATGCATTCCTGCAATGTGAGCTTCACCTCGGCATAAGCTGTGCAATGCTGCCATGCTATTTGCGAAGTTATATTGGACTCGCAGTTGTGGATGCCAACGTTCAGTTGCTCTGGCCCATAATGAAATCACCGGAGAACAGCCAGCAATCACGACAGTGTTATGAAGTGCGGCGATATTATCATCTAACAACCGGACTCTCACTTTATCTGTCGCTTCCTGACTTATACCTTCTCCCTTCGGGTTCGACAGTTTGCTTATGCCGGGGAACCCGTCCACCGCAACTGTCTCACCGTCAGCCGGAATCATATCTTGGCGAAAAGCATCTTTGCCAATTAAAGGATAAGCTATCCATTGACCTCCTACCCTTGCCAAACTCAGCCTAAATTGCTGATTTAAAGGGACTTCTTTTGTCAAAACTGCTTCAATTTCAGGTAAATCCTGCTCTAACCAGAATAGATCCTCAACTTGACATCCCAAGGCTTTAGCCAAGCGCAGTGTAATTGCCACTGAAGGAGCATATTGTCCCGACTCTACACCACTAATGGTTTGACGGGTAACTCCCGCAATATTAGCTAAATCCTGCTGGCTCATGCCCAAGCGGGTTCTGATTGACTTCAAGTTATTGCGGAGGTTATTATCCTGCTTCATTGGCTTCTTTTTTTTCAGTTATAAAAAGCCGTCGCGGATTTAACTGTATTTGCCAAAGCAAAAGCGCGGCCTCTGATTCAGAGTATATCTTTGTGTATAGTAGCCTGCGCGTTTTTGCGTTTTTGATTCCCTCTATTTAAAAATATCATAAACTTTTGCCAATTTACTGGCTAAAGGAAAAAATTTTTGCGCTAAGGCTGCAAACCTCCAATTGGCGAGGATGAAGAATTTTTCTGATTAAATTTATAGACTTTTACCAACGTAATTGGTAAAATTAGCGCAATCATCCGGTTTTAGTAACAATACAATACCAAAAAATAAATTGTTCTGTTTATAGTTGTTGACCTTTCACAATTAACAGTCAACAGTCAACAAACATGGAGCGATCGCCGTAGGGGGAGTACGGCGTGATACTTGAGAGGTGGTATCTGAAAGAATCGTGACGATTACACTAGCTTTGGATATTTGTGGTGATTTAGGTACGACAATCTCTCCATTCACATCTGCTATAACATTTAGTTGAAAGCGTTGATAAGCGATGCAAGAGTTGTGATCAAGACTTCACAGTAGATCCCCGTAATAACATAAAACTTTTAGCGGTACCAGGATGCCAACTGTCTGAGAAACAATAGATTTACTACAAGGGCGCTCGCTCCTGTGTTGAGAAACTCTTTATTCCATTATGACTGGATAGTATTACTGAAAAAAGACGTAGAAAATCTGAAACAATGCTGTGGATATTTAGTATTGATTATGAAAAATACTATAATTCTGGTGTTATTAGACCATGTAAGCGGCTAAAGATTAAAAGTTATTGCAGCAGCAAATTATACCTAAAATTTAGGAAAAATAGCAATGAGCAATAAATTTACTCATGGATATGCACTTTTAATTGGTGTGGGAGAGTCGGCATATAGTAAATTATCGCTACCTGTAACAGTCAAAGATACACAAGCGATTTATGCAGCTTTAATTGATCCAGAATTATGTGCTTATCCTGATAATAAAGAGCATATTCAGGTTTTAAATAATAAAGAAGCGTCAAAAGTCGCGATTTTAGAAGGATTAAATTGGTTAAAAGATAAAGCTAAATCTGACCAGAATGCAACAATTTTTATTTACTATTCAGGTCATGGCTGGGTAGATACAAATACAAATAATTATTATTTAATCCAACATGATATCAAACCTAGTAAACTCGCTAGTTCTGCATTATCAGCAGAGGCTTTCACCGATGGATTGCGACAAATTCCAGCTGAACGTATATTAGTTGTGATTGATAGCTGCCACGCTGCGGGAATGGCAACCTCTAAAGAAGCAGATTTAGAATTATCAGAAGAATTTGATGATTTTATTCGGGTTTCTCCATCCAAAGGCTTGATTGATGAGTTGAAACAAGGTAAAGGGAGAGTTATTTTTGCTTCTTCCGAAGGTGAGCAAAAATCTTGGATAAAGGATGATTCAATCAGTGTTTACACCTATCATTTTCTGGAAGCTTTACAAGGTGCTGGCAATAAACCAGGAGATATAGAAGTTAGGGTTTCTAATATTATGAATCATGTTGGTAAAACTGTACCAAATAGCGTGCAAATTCAATACAAGCAAGAACAAATTCCACAATTTGATATGACAGGAGGAGATTTTGCAATCGCCCAATTACGAGGTGGTAAAGGGTTACCAAATAAGGGATGGGATGAAATTAAATCGGAAGCAACTCAAAAGATTAATAAAATTGCTGATGTCATAAATCAGCATGGAAAGTTTATTACTAATATTAGTGAAGCTCAGGGTATTCACATTGGTGATGTTTATAATAAGTAATTTTGCTCATTCGATAATCAATGCTGACTTAAAAATACCAATTTTGACTACAGTAAAAACATAGAGATAAATGATTTATAATCCAAACTTAAATATAATTTTTGATCGCATTGCTAAAGGTGAAGAAACCGAAGGTGATATGCAAACTCTGCGGAAATTGTTAAATGCCCGTGAGGGTCAGAGTTATATTCAAATAGGTAAATACAATGTCAACATTGCTGAAGGTCAGAATATTCAGATAGGCGATCGCACCTACTATGGTACAGATGCAGAAACAATCAAGGCAGCTATTCGAGAAATATTACCAGAAATCATCAGCAGCATAGATATAGAAAAATCATTCACGCAAAATCCCCACACTTCTTATCAGTCTAGCTTGTCATCTCAAGATAGTAGTAGGAGGATTTTTATAACAAACAATTCAAAAGCACAATCACCCCCAAAAACTAAAAATTTTGAGTTTGAAGTAGTAACAATCGATGCTCAAGGAAGAGAAAACCGTAGCAGTAAACAAGCTGAGTATTTCATAGAAAATTTGACTAATCGTATTGGGCTGGAAATGGTTTATATCCCAAAAGGTAAATTTACAATGGGTGCGTCTATAGACGAAGAAATGTCTCAAGAAGATGAACGACCTCAACATATAGTTAATATTAAATCTTTTTTTATAGGTAGATATCCGATTACTCAAGCACAGTGGAGAGTTGTTGCAAACCTTCCACAAAATAATCGCTATCTTGAATCGGAACCATCTTATTTTCAAGGAGATAATTTACCAGTAGAGCGAGTTTCTTGGTATCATGCACAGGAATTTTGTGAACGTTTATTGCAAAAAACAGGCAGAAAATATCGTTTACCGACTGAAGCTGAATGGGAATACGCTTGTCGTGCTAGAACTTCAACTCCTTTTCATTTTGGAAAAACAATTACAACGAATTTAGTCAATTATTGCAGTCAAAGTAACAATATTAATGGCATTTATCACCAAAAAACAACAAATGTTGGTATTTTTCCTGCTAATAATTTCGGGCTATGTGATATGCATGGTTTGGTCTGGGAGTGGTGCGAAGACTACGAACATGAAGATTACCTAGACGCACCATCTGATGGTAGTGCATGGATAAATGATGGAAATGAGGAATATCGAATCTTGCGTGGTGGTTCCTGGGATTCTTCTCCTAATTTGTGTCGTTCAGCATCTCGCTTTTCTGGAAATCCAAGTGTTCCTAAAAAAGAAGTCGGTTTTCGGGTCGTTTTTTCTGAAACATAAAATGTGCAGTTTACTATCTAATCAATTGATAAATTCTAGTTTTGATATCTTCAATAGAAGAGGGTTCAAAAATTTGTATACTAGTTTCCCGGCGAATTGGAGCTTTGGGATTGATTGACAATTTCCTACAAGACTGTCTGTAAGGGTGAGAGAGCCAATTCCAACTTCCTACAACAGCAAATTTGGTATCACAAACCAAGATTTTTTCATTAGTTCCATCACTTTCACTATGTACATCTTGTCCTAAGCGAGTAAAACACGAATCAGGATACTGAGAAAATAATTCTCTCAAATTGTTCTCGATTGCTCTATCATTATTATCATCTTCTCCCCCTTCTTTGTCTTGTTTACCGTAGATTACTGCAACTATAACTCCTCTTTCTAAAACAGAGACTACATCATTGATAAATCGTCTTGATTCACTTCCTCGAATCCAAGGTGTGATAATAATTAATTCTTTTTCAGATTGTTCAAAAGCTTCTCTAAAAATTCTTAAATGGTCACAATCATAAACCGTAGTAGTTCCCAGTTTAGGCTCAGAATATTGAGAAATTTCTGCCTCAGTCTTATACTCTAAAATTAATCCATTTTCTCGGATATGTTCAACAAGCTGACGGGTTAGGCTCCCTTTTTCTAGCCGATAAAGATTACCAACCAAAATAAATAATTCTTTTGCTCTCGATACAGCAACGTTCAACAGATTTGGTCGTTGGTTTATCCAATTAACATTATCTTGTGTTTGGCAGACTTTTGTAGACAGGATAATTACTTTCTTTTCGGAACCTTGGAAAGTGTGAATTGTCCCAACTGATTTTTTGTTAAAATTTGGATGTTTTCTTGTTATTGCATCTTTAAGAGCATTAGCGTGAACTTTAAAAGGGGAAATCACACCAATGTCTTCTAATAAATAATCTTGTTTAAGTAAATGCTGGATTATATCGCATACAGCAATAACTTCCTCATAATTAACTTTATTGTGGCTATTTCCCTCCACATGATAAGCAATTAAGTTTGACTCTAACTTTGAATCAACTAGTTCCGTTTTTACTTCTAATCCATAACCAGCAATAGTATCACAATATTTAATAATACTAGGTTGACAGCGATAATGCTCAATTAAACAAATTCCTTGACCCTTATCGTTATCTTCTCCACTTGCTCCAGCAGCGCGATGATAGGTAGTGGCGCTATATTCTTCTTCTGGACTGTAACGGTGGTAATCAATTTCTGTTAACCCTTTATCTAAAAAAGATGTTTGACGATAATTCTCGCGTGTCTGGTTACTTAGTGTTATGATTGGCTCAATTTGTAGAGGATCACCGACAATAATTGCTTTACGCGATCGCACCAACACTGGAAAAGTTTTGTGTAGGTCAATCATTCCTGCTTCATCTACAATGGTGCGGTCAATGCATTCGGAAATCCACGGGAGCATATTGCGGATTGAAAGCAATGTACTTGTAACGACAGGAAATATTAAACTTAAATTTTTAAGATGTTCATCTAAATTTTCCGCTATCGTATATTTATATTTCCAATTTTTTGAATCTGAAAGAAAGCTTGAATACAGTTCTAAAGTCTTTTTTACTTCATTTTTCGATTGGAGTGCTTGCTGGGTTAGAAATTCCCGCGATAATAGAAAAATCTCCTGATGTGTGTCATGAAAGTTGTTAGGGAATGTAGTGTAAAAATCTTCCAGTGAGTTTGCTAATCTATTTTCTAATGTTGTCAAATTACTACTTGCTTTATTTATTTGCTCCTCTGTATAAAGTATATTTGTTGAAATTTCTTGTAATCTGGCTTGTAGACTTTCCAGTTCATCCGCTTTATCTAATCTTTCCCTAACCAACCTTGTTTCTATAACTAACTCACTACGAGTTGTGGGGTTCCCTACACGGAAAGCAGTACTAAACGTATTTTCGATAGCTGATTCACAAGCTAATACTGCTTTTGTGATAATATTTTTTTCTGTATTTCTAGTTATCCACCGCCATAAACGAACCCACCAAGATAATCTTCCTTCCGGTAGCTGTCGCAATGCATTTTCAAAACGCAAGTTAATTTTGCGATATGCTTCGATTGGAAGCTGCTCATACTCAGCCAAATCAGACGCTCGTCTCTGAAAGTTAGCTCTATTTTCTAAGTTTTCATCTAAATCTTGGCGAAATGTTTGTATTTTATTTTGAAGTTTGGCTAGTTGCTGTTCATCCAATAACCTTTGTTGACGTGCTTCTAAATAATTAGATTCTTCAGCTAAAAAATTATATTTAATTTGCTTAATCTTCTCTTTTAGTGAATTATAGCGAGATTCATCAAAGGAATTTTGCTGTAAATAATTAATTGCATTTTGTAAATATTCTACAGCACCCCCAGGTGATTGAATATTATTTTTACTTCCTCCTTTTAAATAAATAAATTTATGTTCTAAAGATGCGTTGTTTAACCACTTATCCAGTTTCTCAATAACATTGTCAACAGCTTGGTTATTTGTACTAGTGACAACTGTCAAATTATTAATATTTTTCTCTTTCTCAATTAAATCAAGTGCCCGATTAACTACTTGTTGAGCAATAACGTGAAGAATAAGAGTTGTTTTTCCTGAACCTGGAGGACCCTGTACAGCAGTTAAAGGTTGTGTTTGAGCGTGTTTTAATGCCGTTGATTGTGAATTAGTGGGTGCATGAATTGGGAAAGCACCCATATAAGTAACTTCGTGCTTTGGAAGTTGAGGTACACCAAACAAATATTCATAAGCCGGATCTCCTTCTGTCCATTTTTTCGAGCTTGATTTGATTTCTTTTAGGTCTTGCTTGAGATTTCTAGAGTATATAGCTCCTGTAAACTCAAATAAGTATGGTTGTTTTTTGATTTGGTAAGGAGGAATGACAATCTGCTGCATCCACTGTTCGTATGTTTGAAACTCAACGCCAAAGGTCGTTTCAAGAAAGCGCTGCAAACCGTCTTGAGTAATCAACTGCTCGCACTGTTCATCATCCAGTTTCAGGAAAGTAGCTAAGTTTTCCCCAGCTTCTATTAGTGTTAAGGAATCCAGATTCCACCCTTGTTCTTGATACGCTCCCTGAAAGATGGATGTAATATCTAAGCAAAATAGAGGACAAAAATAAGATTTTCCATTTTCAACATTTACAACCTGTGGAAATGATAAAACCCACAGAGATTCTTGTTGATTTTGTTGCCCTCTGGGTGTTTTTTTTTGTAGTTCTGAAAATATATCTCTATCTATTAATACATGGTTACCTAACAGCCTGACACCAGGTTGTTTTACAATCTTTTGATTGTTAGTAGCTTCAACCCTGGCGTTACTGTAATCATCCAAAGCAATGTAGTCAAACCAAGCGTTAAGAATAGCATCTATTTTTCTGGTCGCTTTCAAAACTACCTCCGAGTTACTGCACCCAATATTGGTGTTTTTTGTAAAATAGTTTACCTGAATACTTAGGATAATTGGCTATGAGTAAATATTTTATTTGTACATAGACTATCTGCTATCCCATTTCGCTTAAATATCAGATTTGATAATCAAACATTCAACAACTTATTTCCATTTACTGCTCCAACTGCGACAAAATACTGATCAAATTGGTAGTGTTCACAATATAAACACCTGTAATCTCATTGAGAGAAATATCGACATCACCCTTTGTAAAGCAAAGCATCGCAGTTACCCATCGCGCACCTTTTATACTCTTCACTTCCTGAGCTTGACCTTTCACTTTCCCGATCAAATCTCCTTCTTCAAAATCATAAATATTTCTGCCATAACGCTTTCGTAGACAACCGTTTTCGTAAACTTTAGTACCTCCGTGGGATTTGACATCAATTACATACCAATTGCCTTTAGGGGAGTGCAATACTAAATCTGCATCTCCCCATCTCCTGATTTTTAAGTTGTATTCGATGTACCATCCTTGACGCTGCAAGGGTCGTAATAAAGCGGCTACATCCTTTTCAGCTTTAGCACCACGTTGAGCATCTCCTGCTCGTTTTGTTAAATGTCGTCCACTGCGGTACAAATAGTAGGAGCTTGCGAATCCTGCTAGTGAGAGCAACCATCCTAAATAAGAAGTACTATTAGTTACAAATAAAAGAACCGTACCAATAAGGAAAGCTACTGCTAGAGTATAGCGCAACAATGCAGACTGGTGTCTTTCCTGACCCAGCCTATGGATATTTTCTCCTGCTGATCTTTTTGTTGACGGCAATTTACTATGTCTTATAGTGTTAATAATTCAAACCCTGCAATTACATTATCTAAATTACATTAGAGGTTTTAGGAAACTTTTGAATAGATATTATTTAAGTAGGCACAATCTAAAACTTTGTGACACCATCTTTATAATACGACTTCAATTATAAAATTATCTCTGGAAATATGATGACAAATAATGTTTCACCACGGACAAATAATTAGTTAATCTACACCAACAAAAAGCGGGCGATGGGACTCGAACCCACGACGTTCACCATGGGAAGATGACATTCTACCACTGAATTACACCCGCAAACAGCAGCTAGCCATTAAGCTATAGCTAGCTGCTATTATACTACAATTTGCCAAGGTTGTATTTAAGAAGCGGATTTTTCGCGCTCTGATGGTAGGTTGATGACTTCATGTTCACTGGATGCTGGGCGGGGCGGTTTTTTGCCGAAGCCGTAGCGCAAGGTATTCATAATCCAGCGTTGGAAGTTATCAATATAGCTAAATATTACGGGTACTACCACCAATGTCAGCAGTGTGGAAGTTGTGAAGCCACCCATAATGGCGATTCCCATCGGTTGGCGGACTTCGGAACCGACACCAATTCCTAATGCTAAGGGTAGAGTACCGGCGATAGTTGCAAGGGAAGTCATCATAATTGGGCGCAAGCGTGACACGCCAGCTTCAATGAGTGCTTGACGTTGGCTTTTGCCTTCTTGCATGTTGATGATTGTGTAATCCACTAACAGAATTGAGTTTTTGGTGACAATTCCCAACAGCAGTACAATCCCAATTAAGGCGTAGAGTCCCAAAGGTTTTTGCATTACCATTAGGGCTACTAGTGCGCCGCCTAAGCAAAAGGGTAAGGCTGCCATAATCGATAGCGGATGCAGGAAGTTGTTATATAGCAAGACGAGAATTGCATAGATGCAGAGAATTGCTAATCCCAAGGCACTACCAAAACCTCTAAAGATGTCCTGCATAATTTTTGCACCGCCGGAGGGTTGCTGCATAACTCCTGGGGGCAAGTTTTGCATGATGGGTAGTTTATTAACTGCTTGGACTGCTTCTCCAAGTGCAACACCTTGCAAGTTGGCTTCTACTGCAACTTGACGGGCGCGATCGTAGCGGTTGATGGTTGCAGGGCCGCTACCAAAGCGGATATCTGCAACGGCGAGGAGGGGAACTAAGCTACCATTTTGACTGGGAACTTGGAGATTTTTGATATTGTTGATGTCTGCGCGGGCTTTGGGATCGATTTGCACACGAATGGGGATTTGCCGATCGCTTAAATTATATTTGGCTAAGTTGGCATCGTTATCACCAATGGTAGCTAAGGAGGCTGTACGGGCGATCGCTTGCACTGTCACACCTAAATCGGCGGCGCGTTGGGGATCGGGTATGACGAGAATTTCTGGTTTTACCAAACTGGCGCTAGAAGAGACTTCTACTAATCCGGGTATGGTTCGCATCTGCTTTTCTAGGTCTGATGCAGCTTGACTTAAGGCTTCGGGATTTTCGCTGCGGAGAACGATTGATAAACCTTTACGGCTATCACCTGGTACTTGGCTTTGGAAACTGATTCTTGCTCCTGGTATTTGTTGGAATAGGGGGCGGATTTCTTCCTCAAATTGTTTTTGGGAAATCTTGCGTTCTTCTTTGGGTTTAAGGTTGACAGCAAGGGTAGCTGTACTCAAATCTTCTGTAGCTACTACCTGAGCAACATGAGGGTTTTTCAGGAGAATGTTAGTTGTTTGTGTAACTACCTGATTCATGTCTGCCAAGGTGGAACCAGGGGGAATTTCTATAGAAATACTAGAAAGTCCGTAGTCGCCATCATCAACGAAACCCTTGGGAATCATGGGAACTAGCATTAGACTAGCCATGAAGAAAGCGATCGCGATCGCTATTGTTGTTAATTTATGGCGTAGTGCTAATTGCAACAATGACTTATAGGGCTGGAAAGTGCGAGGCTTAAGAGTGGTAAGTTTTGTAGTTTTTTTGTTGGTTGTTGGTAGTTTAAATTTAAAATTGAATAATCGGATAAATTGTGGCTGATTTTGATCCTGTATTTCTTTACTGTGGGTATGGGCTTTATCCTTGAGTAAATAAGCTCCCATCATGGGGGTAACCATGCGGGCGACTAAGGTTGAAAAAATTGTGGAAATGGCAACCGTAAAGCCAAAGGGTTGGAAAAATTGTCCGGGAATGCCACCCATAAAAGCTACGGGCAGAAATACAGCAATAATCGTTGCGGAAGAAGCCATTACAGCTAATCCCACTTCATCGGAGGAATCGTAAGCAGCTTGTAAAGGCGATTTCCCCATCGCCATGTGCCGTTCCATGTTTTCAATTTCCACAACGGCATCATCGACTAGGTTACCGACTGCTAGGGCTAAGGCTAGCAATGTCATGTTGTTGAGGGTGTAACCTAATGCTTGCTGTACGGCAAAGGTGGGAATCATTGAGAGAGGCAAAGCAACGGCAGTAATTAATGTTGCTCGCCAGTCCCGTAAAAATAGCATAATGACGATCACCGCCAGTATGGAAGCCTGAATCAATTCATCGATGGTGCTTTCATAGGATTGGCGAACTACATCAGCCCTGGTAAATACTAAATCCAGCTTCACATCTGGAGGGAGGGTTTTTTCCAGTTCCTTAACTGCGGCTTTGACTCCCGATTCCACTGTTACCATGACGCTACCAGTGCTGCGGAGAACCTGAAACGCTACTACAGGTTTGTTATTCAAGCTTGCAGTTTGTCGGATGTCACCAAACTGATCCTCGACGGTTCCTAGGCTAGAAAGAGGTACGGAACCGCCTCCGGGGAGGATAATTTCGTAGGTTTTCAATACATCCACACTGGCGGCGCTACCTAATGTGCGGATACTTTGTTCGCTACCACCTAATTCTGCGCGTCCACCAGGTAAGTTAATATTCAACGCGCGGATTTGGTCGTTTACCTGGGTGGCGGTGATACCTAGAGATTGCAAGCGATTGGGGTCGAGGTTGACTCTGATTTCTCGGTCAACCCCACCCACACGTTTAATTTGGGCGACACCTTTGACTGCTAACAAGGCGCGGCTAATTGTTTGGTCTGTGAGGTTGCTTAACTCTTCCACAGAAAGGCGATCAGATTTGACAACATAGGTCATGATCGGCCCGCCAGCAAAGTCTAGACGTTGGACAATTGGATCGTTGATGTCTTGGGGTAAACTTTGGCGAATTTGGGCGATCGCATTACGCACGTCATTGGTAGCGCGATCGCTGTTTGTCCCTAATATAAAATTGATCGTGGTTGTAGAATTACCATCACTGACCTTCGATATCATGTTGTCGATATTGCCCAAACCCGCGACAGCATCTTCAATTTTCTTGGTCACTTGCGATTCCAGTTCTGCTGGGCCTGCACCTGGTTGGGTAACTGTCACTGTCACTGCGGGAATATCAACGTTAGGGTTGGTGTCTATTCCTAAGGAAATGAACGAAAACCAACCAACTATCGTCAAAATCAAGAATAAAACTATCGTGGGAACAGGTTTTTTAATCGACCAAGCAGAGATATTGAAGGACATAAATTAATTCAAAATTCAAAATTCAAAATTAGGGAACTTTCAGACTTCATCCTTTACACTTCATCCTTCAGTGGCTACTAGGACTTTGTCGCCATCTTTGAGATAACCTGCACCTTTCACAACCACGCGATCGCCTAATTTCAATCCGCTTTTGATTTCCACTCTGTTACCGTTTAGAGGTTCTCCTAGTTCTACTTTCTGGGCGCGGACAATGTCTTCACCCGATAGCATGAATACAATTACACTGCCATCAGGTTGGGTTTGTACGGCTTTTTGGGGTACTGTCATGCCTAGGGTTGATGAGGTGGTAATGGCGGCGCGGGCAAACATTCCAGGTTTGAGCAATTTTGTTGGTGGTAGGTCAATTTTGACTGTGGCTTCTCGTCTTTGGTCGTTTACCATCGGTTCTATCTCTCTGACTCGTCCTTGCAGTTCGACAAGGCGGTCTAAATCGGAAGTTACTTCTACTGTTGCACCCACTTTCACTAGGGGGAGTTGAATTTCAGGAACTTTTGCTTGCAATTGTAATTTCCCATCCCGAATAATCGAAAATAGCTTTTGCGTCCCACCAATCACATTTCCTACTTGGGTTTGCGGTGGTACACCTGTCATATCCCCCACTCTCGCCAGTTTTTCGGCAATAATTCCCGATACAGGCGCAACAACTAGGGTTTGTGCTAATTGGGCTTGTAGTTGTCCTATTTTCGCGGCACTATTGCGAACATCGGCTTTGGCTTTGTTGACATTTGCTCGGGCAATACTGATATTTGCTTGACCACCACCAACGTTTGCTTGGGCGCTACGAACATTTTCTTCAGCAACGCGCACAGTTTCTCTGGCAGTTTTCACCGTATAGGAACGAGTATCCAGTTCTTGTTGACTAATAGCACCAGAAGCCGCCAGTTGTTGATATCGCTGATAGTTCTTTTCAGCTTCTTCTAAGCGCGCTTGGGCTTGGGCTAAATCGGCTTGTCTTTGCTTAACAATCGCCACATTGGATGACACACTGGCTTGTTTCGATGTGACATCGGCTTGTTTCGATGCCATATCTGCTTGCTTCGATTCCATATCTGCTTTAGCTTGGCTAATTTGAGTTTGCAGTACGGAATCATCTAAAACTGCCAAAACATCGCCTTTGTTGACGAAAGCACCTTCTTGGATGTTGTCAGGAATTTTTTTAATTTGCAGTCCGTTGGTTTGGGGAAGTACAGGAATCAAATCGGAGGCGGCGACAGTACCCGTGGTATTGAGAGTCCGTGCTACACTTGCAGTCTCTACAGTTGCAACGGTAACTGTCATTGATGGTTTCAACTTTGCTGGTGGTTTGGCTACAGCATTTTGTTGACCAGTAGGACGATGGTTTAAGATACCCATACTGCCAAAAGCGATCGCTAATCCCAAACCTGTACCCAGTAACAGTGGCATCAACCATAGGCGAGTTTGCCGATCCTGTAGTTTTTGTCCTAAATCAGCATCTTCAGCCCTCAAAGAGTCTTCAATTTCGACTTTTGATGAACTTTCATCACCCACAGTCATACCTCTAGCTCCTGTAATATGAATAATTACTGGTATTTTTTAATAAAAGTTTAAATTTATTAACTTGTATGAAATATAGCTCATTTTTTGAGGCTCTGACTATCACGATTCCCAGCATAGAAACATGATACAGGTTGTACTTTTATTACAGTAGAAGAATATTTGCAATATATTTAGCTAATCAAAATATTGTCAATGAGTATTTGCACTGAATTACTGTCATATTTTTAGTATTAAAATTATATTGACTAGCATTTATAATGCAAGGAAGTGAATACAGGTGCAGATAATCCAAATTTTTCCAAAGTTTCAGTCTGACAAACAGACTGAGTAAATTTTAACTACTATTACTTTTTCTGGGTATAGAAGATGAATATGGCTCAAATTTTCGAGAAATTTCTAATTATAGAATTATTTATCAGGTTGCAGTTATTGTGATTTTTTAGTATCTAACTCTCGTCAATCTAGATGGTTGATACGTAAATAATAGAAGTAAAAAACCAGATAGGGCTAAGGCACATCTATACAAAACCGAATAATTTGTGGCAATGTATCTGACAAAGACAGTAGCACCTTGAAAGTCATCAGTGCTGATGCCTAAAACAGTACTTAGGCTTTCAATGCAGGATATTTCTCTCCATCGCTGAATTTGAGCATGGGGAAAACAAACATATTCCTAGCCAAGACTTTAATCCTCTACTTGGGAATTTGAACCTTGACTACGAAACCATGCAAATTCCTGTAGGGAACTACTAGTTTTAGCTAAAAACTATAACTGAATAAAGCAGCAATACCGAAGCTTCTAACCTGTTATTTGCAGGCTAATGAAAGGATAGCCTGTTCTGTGGGAAAAATATCAAAATAGATAGTACTAAAACTCTAAACCAGTAACAAAGGAGGAAATCTGCATTGCTGTCATTTTCAAGATGAAATTTAACGTATTTTGCAAAATTGACTAGCCTGTTGATGGGTGAGAAATTTTTGCCGAATACTTACCCAATAACCATAATCAACTTAATTACTAATTCGTAAGTCGTAATTCGTAATTAAACAGAGGGTTAGAATCCCCAACTTTTATAAGTCGTGCCTTTACGAGTAGGGTCTAAATCCCAATCTTTAACCTAATTACGAAGCGCGTAACTACGAATTACGAATTGTTAATAAATTCTTATCCCAGTGAGTCAAAACCAATGTTCAATGCAACAGAAATTTTAATTGATGCTTTTGTTAATCAAATTCGAGAAGGTTATCAACGCACCTATGGCGCTTTAAAACATGATTATCAAGATATCATTGCCTGGGCTGGGAGCATGGCTTTAGAAAATATTGCCAATAGCGATGCTTTATATCACAACGTCGAACACACAATTCTCGTAACTTTAGTAGGACAGGAAATTTTAAGAGGTAAACATATACGCGAGGGTGGCGTTTCTAGTGATGATTGGTTGCATGTGATTATCTCCTTAGCTTGTCATGATATTGGCTATGTCAAAGGAGTTTGTCGGCAAGACCAAGAGACAGAAGGCTTATATGCTACAGGTAAAGATGGGCAAATGATTTCTTTAGCTCCGGGTGCTTCTGATGCTAGCCTCATCCCCTATCATGTTGATAGAGGCAAACTATTTATTGATGAACGTTTTGGTGGACATAAATTAATTGATGCGGCAGTAATTAAGTCGAATATTGAATTAACTAGGTTCCCCGTCCCCAAAGCAGAAGACCATCAAGATACACATAACTATGCTGGCTTAGTCCGCGCCGCCGACTTAATTGGACAACTCAGCGATCCGCGTTATTTAAAGAAAATCACTTCTTTATTTTATGAATTTGAAGAAACTGGGATGAATAAAATCTTAGGCTATCAAAACCCAGGTGATTTACGTAAGAATTACGCCAAGTTTTACTGGAATGGTGTTTATCCTTATGTTAAAGACGCATTACGTTATCTAGCGTTAACACAACAAGGTAAACAAATATTAGCGAATCTTTACTCAAATGTATTTGTTGTTGAGCATGAAAAACAACAAGAAGAATTACGGTTAATGGCTAACAGTCATTAGTCAACACTTGTAGAGACGCGATTCATCGCGTCTTTAATCAACGGTCAAAGGTCAAAGGTCAAAATTTTGGATTTGACATTTTGAAAATCTGCAATCGAAAATCTAAAATATATCAAGAGTCAACAGGCAGGGGTTAAGGGCAAAATTTATCATAGTTAACTGAGAATTTTAACTTTTGTACAGACGCGATTCATCCCGTCTCTGCAACATTTGACTTTCCCCCAGGGCTTGACTATTAACCCTTGACCCCGGACTATTAACTATTAAACCTTGACTATATATCAAAACTATGGATTGGTGGCAACGACTGAAAAAGAACCCTTTGGCAAGATTTGGGGCAATTTTGCTGTTGATATTTTATATAGCAGTAATTGCAGCAGATTTCATCGCCCCTTACGATCCTTATGCTTCCCAGCCAAATGGTTCGCTGCTACCACCCACAAAAATTTATTGGACTTCACCATCAGGACAAGCGATTGGGCCTCATGTTTATCCCACAACTCAAGGAGATACTAATTTAGAAACAGGCGATCGCAAACTCATTGTAGACTTCAAACAGCCCTCACCTCTACGTTTATTTGTCTCCGGGGCAGAATACCGCCTGTTTCAAGTCAGTTTACCCCTACCACCTAAATGGGACGAAGTTACCATTATCCCTGGTATTCCTTTAAATTGGCATTTGTTTGGTAGTACAGGAGAAGCAAAGTTTAACATCTTAGGTACTGACGACCAAGGACGTGACCAATTTAGCCGTTTAGTGCATGGAGGTCGCATCAGCTTATTTATTGGGATATTTGGTGTGATTATCACCTATCCCCTGGGTTTACTCATCGGCGGTATTTCTGGTTATTTTGGCGGTAAAATTGATACCTTAATTATGCGCCTTGCAGAAGTGCTGATGACTTTCCCCAGCATTTATTTGTTAGTAACATTAGGCGCAGTATTACCACCTGGTTTAAGTAGTACTCAACGCTTTTTATTGATTGTAGTCATTACTTCCGTAATTAGTTGGGCAGGATTAGCAAGAGTAATTCGCGGACAAGTACTATCAATTAAAGAGCGAGAATTTGTACAAGCTGCAAGAGCAATGGGAGGTAAACCAATGTATATTATCCTCCGTCACGTCTTGCCACAAACTGCCACCTATATAATTATCTCCGCCACTTTATCTGTTCCTAGCTTTATCAGCGCCGAAGCTGTCTTAAGTCTCATTGGTTTAGGAATTCAACAACCAGACCCCTCTTGGGGAAATATGCTTTCTTTAGCCAGTAATGCTTCAATTCTTGTACTACAGCCTTGGCTAATCTGGCCGCCAGCAGTGCTAATTATCCTCACAGTATTAGCTTTCAATTTACTAGGTGATGGTCTAAGAGATGCACTCGACCCTCGCAGTTTACGACGCTAATACCGCTATGCAAAAGTCAAAAGAATTTTATTTCAGCTTTCACACGAATTTGAAAAAAAATGTGAAAAACTAGGTAGGGAAGTAGTACGGTTCTGATAATAGAAATCGATTTATTTTTAAATCCTGTAGAGACGCGATTCATCAGGGGAGACGCGATGAATCGCGTCTCTACAAGGTCAAAATTATGACGAAAAATTCTTAAACAAACCGTTTTTATCCCTTTTCCCTTTCCCCTTTCCCCCTTCACCAAAATAATTAAGATTCATCCTCAAGGACGCTATACCAACATCTTGAGGCAGATGACACTCACTAGTGAATCAGTATCCAATATATCAGAGGCGAGTAATATGCTGGGATAAGGAGACTGATGGCATGAGTTGGCGAGCAATTTTGGGGTTATTCCAAGAGACTTTTAAAGAATGGAGTGAGGATAAAGCCTCACGGTTAGCAGCAGCTTTAGCTTATTACACAATATTTTCCATTGCACCATTACTAATTATTGTTATTGCCGTCGTCGGCGCAGTATTTGGCGAAGAAGCCGCCAGAGGTGAAATTTTTCGCCAAATTCAAGGTTTAGTTGGTACACAAGGTGCAAAATTTATTGAAACAGCTATTCAAAATGCCAACCAACCAACAACAGGAACTATCGCTTCTCTTATTAGTATCCTAGTTCTGTTATTGGGTGCTACAGGTTTATTTACAGAGTTACAAGACGCACTCAACACCATTTGGGAAGTAAAGCCAAAACCAGGAAGAGGCGTGAACACTATGGTTCGCCAGCGTGTTTTATCATTCACGATGGTGTTAGGAATTGGCTTTTTACTATTAGTTTCTTTAGTAATTAGTGCAGGTTTGAGTGCAATAGTAACTTTCTTTAGTAACCTAGTACCGGGTGTTGATTTTCTCTGGCAAATTGTTAACTTTCTTCTAGGTTTTGCTATTACTACAGTACTATTTGGACTCATTTTCAAAGTTTTACCAGATGTGAAAATTACTTGGGGTGATGTTTTAATAGGTGCTTCTATTACCTCACTTTTGTTTTCCATCGGTCGATTTTTGTTAGGACAATATTTAGGTAATGGTAGTTTTGGCTCAACCTATGGTGCAGCTGGTTCGCTGGTAGTGATTCTCGCGTGGATTTACTACGCTGCTCAAATTCTCTTTTTTGGTGCTGAGTTTACCCAAGTTTACGCCAGAAAATATGGCAGTGGAATTATCCCTACTAAACACGCTGTACCTCTCAATAATGAGAGTTCTACTAATTCAAGTATGCAAGATAGCAGTACTAATCCGCCGAGAATATCTTCTTACCGCAAGCAGCCTTCTAATCTGATTAATCGCATCATGCGTTCATTTACCAAACCCAAAGGTGTTAAAAAAAGAAGAAGAAATTAAATTATCAACTTAATCATGTTTCTTTACGTCTTGTCCCTGATAAAACCAATTAGTGCCTGCGGAAAGCCGAGGAAACTCATCATCTTTCAGAAAATGTTCTAGAGTAACTACTGCTTCTTGAATGTGGAGAATTACAGATGCAATTTGCTCAATTTCTGAAAGAGTTGGCTTTTGTGGGATTTGCTCTGCCACTGATGCCATTCTCCAGCAAAGCGATCGCCAGATAATTCTAGATACAAAGAAAAACACTACATTCCTAATCATCACCCTGAGGAGCGATCGCCTCGCTTAAAAGTAAAATATTCGCATACTCTTGGTAGTGATTTGAGCCAACCTTGGATGCAGAAGCATGAAAATTTTGCTGGTAGAGGATGACATATTACTCGCTCAGGCGGTAGTAGAGTTATTAAGTGCAAATAATTACACTATAGACTTAGCTAATAATGGGCAAACTGGGTTAGACCTAGCACTAAGCTGGTACGCGCCTAGATCAAATATTCTGGCGTTAGAACTGTCAAGGGTCAAGAGTCAAGAGTCCAAGCTAGCCTTTGACCCTAGACTCTTGACCTTTGACAATCTGAGCGCGAAATATACAATTTAAATGCGTAACAGCTTATCAGCGGAATATGACTTGATTTTGCTGGATTGGCAAATTCCGCAATTGGATGGGATTAGTCTGTGTCAGCAACTGCGATCGCAAGGTTATAGTAAACCGATTCTGTTACTGAACGCCAAGAATAGCAATGTAGATGTGGTGACAGGTTTAGATGCGGGAGCAGATGATTATGTGATCAAGCCTTATCACCCGGAAGCATTGCTAGCCAGAATTCGGTCTTTGTTGCGGCGCAGTGGGGAAATTGCATCATCTAAGTTAACTTGGGAAAATCTCTGTTTAGACTGAAAAATCTGGGATTTAAACCAGGAATGTCTAAATTTTATCAGGGAGTGAGGTGCAATAAAGGGGATGGGATCGGACTATTTAATTTAGCTGTATAGCGGATTCTCGCCGCTACAATCATCCGTCCTCAATGGTACCGCCACCGCTCTGAATGCTACCCCAATGCAGGTGGCGCTCGCATGGCTGCTTCAACGCTCTCCCAATATCTTGCTGATTCCCGGAACGTCATCGCTTGAGCATCTGCGCGAGAATCTCAAAGCCGCAGAGCTGGAACTGCCACCGCAAACGATCGCCGATTTAGATGCGATCGCGTCTTCAATGGCTTAACCAGCATTGCTCATTCCAAGTGCGCGCCAGAGTAGATTGAGGGATTGAGGAATTTCAGCAATTAAATCATTCAGTGTTTAAGGGCGAAAACGATGAACAGATTCCACCTCCCTTACTGAAACAGTGACAAGATATTTTTTTAGTTAGAAGTTTTATCTCCCCTAGTTCTCCCCGATTTATTTCTACATTAAAAACAGTTCAGCAGAGAAAGCTGCACCGGACAAATGCAAATTCTCTGCTGTAACTGTCTACATCAATTGAGATGTAGCAAAATACTAAGTCAACAAAAAAGGAAATTACCCCTATGTTATCACAAATTAAAGAAGTACTTGCAAATGTTCAACTGCAACAAAAGATTGAAGAAGCAACGAACCTAGCAGAATCAATTAAGTTAATCATAGCTGCGGGTGCTGAAAAAGGTTACAACTTCACTACTGAAGCTATTTCTCAAATGCTGACAGATTTAAATTCTGTAGAATCCTACGAGTTGAGCGAGGAAGAATTGCTCAGTGTTAGTGGAGCTATGATGTCTGCTAATCATACCGATAAAGATATTGATTGGCACTGTACAGCAGCTTGTCCTTCTTAATAAAAGTAGATAATTACCTTGCATCCAGACTAAATAAATAGAGGTGCCTGGTAACAATTCCCCCCTTCCTTACTCTCTGCAAGAGGGGTTGGGGGGATTTGCATTTATATGCAATCCATATAAATTTGGCAAGTATTTATTGACATTTAAATTCAGGCTTATTTCAACGAATATTAGCTGCCATCAAAATCGTTTCTGCTTCTGTTTCGCCACTACTATGATAAATTTAACCATAGCCGAAGAAATTGCTCCATCTCAGCAGATTGCACCTCAAGAGCTAGCAATTATTGTTGCCAATGCCAGCTTTCTCGAAGAACGCCTCAAGACAGAAAAATTTGTGATTGATGGCGATCGCATCAATGAACAAGAAATTAACCATAGGCTAGAGCGTTGGTGTCAAGTTGTGGCACAAGGTAACTGGGAGATGTTGCACAAACGCTTACAGTGGGAGGGTTTAGAGCTTGAGAAGATTCGTCTCCAATTGGGAAGTGTGCAACTTACTCAGCAATTCTTGCCAGATTGGGCAGAAACTTTGCAGCAAATTATGCAAACCGCTAAAGAATTCATCCCAGCAGAAGAAACATTTTTACCAATCTATTCACAACATCCTATCCCCTTTGAAGACCTGCTGTTGCCAGCTATTTTGGTGGCTAGGCAGAAATTATTGTCTCGTCTGGGTTGTGTAAAACTTACACATGACTCTCTACCTTTAGCGATTTTTACGGAAGCAGCTTACCAATCTTTGGAACGCAGCTTACTGCAACAACTAGCAAAACTTTGTAGTAAGACACTGGATTTTGAATTTTCCCAGGTGCGATCGTTTGGTAGAAACTTGTTGAATTTGTTGGATCTGAAAACAAAGAATGGCAATAAAAATACACAGTACACTAAGTTTGTTAATCAATTGCTCCAAGATGGATTGCAGACATTCTTCCAAAAGTATGCCGTCCTTGGTCGGTTAGTCGCAACGGCTGTAAATTTTTGGGTAGAATCAACTGCCGAATTTATCGAACGCCTAGCTAAAGATGGCAGAGATATTCAAGAAATTTTTGGCTCAACATCAGCTAATGGCAAAGTTGCTGCTGTCCAAACTTCTCTTTCCGATCCTCACAACCGAGGACGAAGCGTTATTTTGCTGACTTTTGAATCTGGGCTGAAACTAGTCTACAAACCCAAAGATTTACAACTAGAAGCAGCCTTTAATAAGTTTTTGACTTGGTGCAATCAGCATAGCCAATTATTAAATTTCAAAATCATTCAAGTTCTAAACCGAGATAATTACGGTTGGGTAGAATATGTCGAGCATCAACCCTGTGATGATGAAGCCGCCGCTGCGAGGTTTTATCAACGAGCCGGAATGTTGTTGTGTGTAATTTATGTTTTAAGGGGAACAGATTGCCACTACGAAAACTTAATTGCTAGTGGGGAACATCTGGTGTTACTTGACATGGAAACTTTGCTCCACCATGAAGCTAAGGCGATTGAAAATTCACCCGATGCTCAAGAGTGGGAAACAAATGCCATGCAGCAGTTTTGGAACTCCGTACTCCGCACAGGACTTTTACCACGATGGGAATTTAGTGGCGATCGCACTGTTGCTTACGATATTAGTGGTTTGGGTAGTACAGCGCTCCAGCAGTCACCCCGAAAGGCTCCTCGTTGGCAGCTAATTAATACTGATGATATGTACTTGCGCTATGAGCCTGTCACTTTACCTGTGGAGAAAAATGTTCCCCGCATAGGTGATACTGTCTTATCTCCCGATGATTATCAGGCGCAAATTGTTGCCGGGTTTGAGCAGATGTATCGCTTTTTGATGGCGCACAAACAGGTTTTACTAGCGGCAAATAGTCCACTAGTAGCGATGCAGCAACAGCAGGTGCGTTTTGTTTTCCGCCACACTCGGCTGTATGGCACAATTTTGCAAAAACTATTGATACCAGATTATCTCAAGTCTGGGGTTGACTACAGCATTGAACTAGAACAACTCAGCCGCGCATTTTTGGTGGCTCAAGAAAAACCGGATGCATGGCCTATATTCAATGCAGAAGTACGAGCGATGCAACAGTTGGATATTCCTTACTTTAGTGCTAGTGCTGCTAGTGATGAGTTGAATTTGGCAGAGCAGATATCGATTCCTGGGTATTTTAAGCAACCTAGTTATCAACAAACTATCGCTCAGTTACAGGCTATGGATGAAACCGACTTGGCGCGACAAGTGGCAATAATTCAAGGTTCCTTCTATGCCAAGTTAGCTCAAACCTCAACTGGAGAACGTGAGAAATGGCAAGCCGAGTCACTACCGTTACTCACAAAAGCACAACTAATTGCAGAAGCAAAAGCGATCGCTACTCAACTAGAAACCAGAGCTATTAAAGATTTCGATGGTAGTATCAACTGGATTGGCTTAGTCTCTGTGCCAGAAGCAGAGCGATTCCGGTTACAAGTGTTGGACTACAATCTGTATGAAGGGCGTTCTGGGGTGGCGCTGTTCTTGGCAGCACTTGCTCAAGTAACTGGCGATTCACGCTCACGTGAGTTGGCATTAAGAAGTTTACAACCCTTGCGTCAGCAAATTCAAAGCTTGGATTTGGAATCTCGGCAAAGAATGGCTCGCTTCGTAGGAATCGGTGGTGCAACTGGCTTGGGTTCCATGATCTATGCGTTAGTGAAAATTAGTCAATTTCTGGGTGAAGACGCGCTATTACAAGATGCTGAAGAATTAGCTAGTTGGATTACACCACAACTGATTGCTGGGGATAAAAAATTAGATGTCATTGCCGGATCTGCTGGAGCAATTTTAGGGTTATTGTCCCTTTATCGAGCCACAGGGAACGAAAATATTTTGTTGAATGCGATCGCCTGCGGACAACATTTAATCAATAATCGCTACAGTGAGGCAGGTACGACAAGAGCCTGGCAAACCCTTGGTAAAATCCCCTTGGCAGGTTTTTCTCATGGAGCCGCAGGAATTGCTTATGCTCTATTGCAACTCTACAAATTTACCCAAGATTCAGCTTATTTGGCAGCAGCTAAAGAAGGTATTGACTATGAACGTACTTTGTTTTGTGCGTCTAAGGGTAACTGGCCAGTTTCTCACAAAGCAGAGCGAACAGGAGGAAAAGTTACCTTTCCTAGCCAGTGGTGTCATGGTGCAACCGGAATTGGCTTGGCGCGGTTGGGTAGTTTAGAAATTTTAAATACAGCAGAAATTCAACAAGAAATTGAAATTGCCTTGCGAACCACCGAGAACTTTGGCTTAGAAGCCATCGATCATCTGTGCTGTGGCAACATGGGTAGAGTTGAGGTGTTACTATTTGGCGCACAACATTGCGATCGCTCCGATTGGCAGCAAATTGCGCTACAAAATGCCACAAATATTGTAGCTAGAGCTAAACAAAATGGCGCTTATCAATTATTTGCTAACTTGCCAAGTTCCGTATTTAACCCTGGCTTTTTCCAAGGAACTGCTGGTATTGGCTACGAGTTGTTACGTTTAGCCAACAATGACTTACCCTGTGTGTTGTTGTGGGAGTAAGGGACTTCCAACTAAAAATATACTATTGCTTTTTCGGCAGAGGGGCAGGGAGCAGGGGGCAGGGGGAGATAAAACCCGATAATTTGAGTTCTGAAGGGGACAATTCCAGTTTGGAAGGCAATCATTCCACATTTTTACTCAAAATTCTGAGTTATAAACCTCACCTTTCCCCCTGCTCCCTGCTCCCTTTCCCCCTGTCCCCCTCCCTCCCCTACTTCTCCCCGATTTTCCTCTAAGCTTAAAAGTCTCAAGGAGGGGGGAGAATGCAACTCAAACTAAAACAGCACAAAATTTTTCGCCAAGAAGCACTCGATAACCTGTCTGCGCCAGAAGAACTTGATAAAGCCATACAAGTTGTTAAACCCCAAGCTTGGTTGACTTTATCTGGTGCAGCTTTTTTGGTGGCTGTGACTGCTGTGTGGAGTGTATTGGGGCGTGTTCCTTTAACTGTAACAGGGCAAGGAATTCTGATTCGTCCGCGCCATGTGGTGCAATTTCAATCTCCTAGTTCTGGGCAATTGCTGACTCTGAAGGTGAAGCCAGGGGATAGAGTGAAGACTGGCGATATTTTAGGGATTATCGATCAGTCGGCGCTCAAACAGCAATTACAGCAAGAACAAACGAAGTTACAGCAGTTGCAAACTCAAAATCAAGAAATTGAACGGTTACAAAAGCAGCTGATTGCTCAACAAGTGAGTATGTTGCAGCAGCAGCAACAGGATTTAGAAAATAGCTTAGAGCGAGAGCAAGTGACACCCATGTTGCGCGATCAAACACTGACTGCGATCGCGCAGAAGCGGAAAAATTTGGGCGTGAGAAAGCAACAAGTTCAATACTTGCTCAAAACTTTGCAAACAGGGGTTAATAATCGACGCAGTTTGTTTCAGCAACACGCTATCAGCCAAGATTTGTTAGTCCAGGCTGAGAGAGAATATTTTACTACTCAAACTCAGCTTTTAGATATTGAAACAGAATTAAAAGAACTGGATATTCAAGCTACTAATACTCAAAGAGAGTATTTGCAAAATTTAAATAAAATTGACGAGATTAGAACTCAAGTTAAAGACGTTAAAACTCAAAAAACTAAATTACTGACACAAGATTTTCAACAATCTATTGAAAAGATAAATCAACTTCGTGAAATCAAACAGCGAATTGCTAAATTACAACTGCAATTAGCTCAAGAAAGCCGCATTATTAGTAAATATGATGGACAAGTTCTGGAAGTAAGTATTGTACCAGGGCAAATTATTAATTCTGGTAGTCGCCTGGGAACAATTGAAGCTGAAGACTCCCATACAAAACTTGTCAGCCTGGTATATTTTGCTAATAAAGATGGGAAACAAATCCAGCCGGGGATGTATGTACAAGTAACCCCCAGCTTTGCCAAACGCGAACGTGATGGTGGAATTGTGGGTGCGATCGCCAATATTTCTTCTTTCCCTGTGACTACACAAGATATTACAACGCTAGTTGGTAATGCAGAAATTGCAGCTAGTCTTGCAGGTAAAGGAGAAGGTAAGGTTCAAGCTTTTGTAGAACTTAAAGAAGATGCAACTACGGTTAGTGGTTATCAATGGTCATCTTCCAAAGGCCCATCTGTAAAATTAACTTCTGGTACTACTACAACTGTACAAGTAAAAGTAGGTGAAACTGCACCGATTTCTTATATTATCCCCATACTTCGCTCTTGGGCTGGTCTCTATTAAGGGACTGGCAATTTAATAAATATACTATTGCATTTAGGCAGGAGGCAGAGGGAAAAATAGTTATATTACTTTCATAAAATAGTGCTTAATTGCAAAATTTATGAGTGTTAAAAGAACAAACCGCAAAGACACAAAGTACACAAAGGAAGAAGGAAAAGAAGATAAATGTAAAAATTAATTTACTTATCAAGAATTTTGAGACAGACCATTAGGGTAATTTATTTTTTTAATTCTCTAATTTATTGACAAACTTATGATTTTCTCTCAGCTTTTACTACAAAGGAATAAAGTTCGCACTCCCATAATATTACAAATGGAAGCGGTGGAATGTGGTGCGGCTTCTCTGGGGATTATTCTTAGTTATTATGGGCGGATTGTGCCTTTAGCTAAACTTCGGGAAGAATGTAGTATCTCGCGAGATGGTAGTAAAGCTTTTAATATTATTCAAGTTGCCAGAAGTTATGGTTTAAATGCTAAAGGTTTAAAATTACCTTTAGAAAAACTGCAAACCTTGCATTTCCCTTACATTATTTTTTGGAATTTTAATCATTTTTTAGTTGTAGAAGGTATTGGGAAAAAGCGTGTTTATCTTAATGATCCGGCTACAGGACGTAGAAGTATTTCCCTGGATGAATTTAATAAAGCATACACTGGTGTAGTCTTGAGGATGGAGCCAGGAGAGAATTTTCACAAAGGTGGTAAGAGAACTAATATTATTTCGGCTTTAATTAGTCGTCTTAAAAACTCATGGGGTACTATTCTATTTTGCTTACTTGCGGGTTTATTGCTGACAATTCCTCGATTGGCTGTACCCGGTTTTTCTCAGGTATTTGTTGATGAAATTTTAATTCAAGAACGCCAAGAATGGTTACGTCCTTTACTCTTAGGAATGTTATTAACTGCGGTATTAAGGGCGTTACTTGCTAAACTGCGGCTGACTTATTTACGGCGATTAATGGTGAAGCTATCTGTGAGTATGTCAGGAAATTTTCTTTGGCATATTTTGCGTTTACCAGTGGGGTTTTATGCTCAACGCTACGCGGGAGAAATTAGCAGTCGCGTGCAAATTAATGACACAGTTGCAGAGATACTTTCAGGAAGGTTAGCCACAACAGTAATTGATGCGGTGATGATGGTTTTTTACCTGCTGATTATGATTCAGTACAATTCATTACTGAGTGCGATCGCAGTCGGTTTTGCGGTGATTAATATTCTGGCTCTGCAATTGATTTCTCAAACTCGTGTTGATGCTAATTTCCGGCTAGCACAGGAATATGGCAAAGTTTTTGGGGTGGCGGTTAGTGGTATTCAGACTATCGAAACTGTAAAAGCATCGGGATTAGAGTCTGATTTATTTGCTAAGTTTGCTGGTTACTACGCCAAAGCTCTAAATGCTCAACAAGAATTGGGTTTACAAACTCAAATTCTCACCACATTACCAACTATTTTAACTGCTCTCACTACAGCTTCTATTTTAGTTGTCGGCGGATTAGAAGTAATGAACGGCAAACTGAGTATCGGGATGCTAGTTGCCTATCAAAGTTTAACATTGAGTTTCTTAGAACCCGTTAATAGTCTCCTCAATTTTGGCAGTACACTCCAAGATTTAGAAGCTAGTTTAAATCGGCTTGATGATGTCTTGCAAAATCCCATTGATCCGCAAGTTGAGCAGGATAAATTAAGAAATCAGCAGATAAGAAGATGGGAAGAAGTTCACACTTCAGCTTCAAAGGCTGACGTTTCACCCTCAGAGGCTCAAGTTTCACCCTTAAAGGCTCAAGCTTCACCTTCAAAGGCTCAAGCTTTACCCTCAAAGGCTGACGCTTCACCCTTAAAGGCTCAAGTTTCACCCTCAAAGGCTCAAGCTTTACCCTCAAAGGCTGACGCTTCACCCTTAAAGGCTCAAGTTTCACCTTCAAAGGCTGACGGTTCACCTTCAAAGGCTCAAGTTTCACCCTCAAAGGCTCACACTTCGCCTTCGGAAGTCCAAATTTCACCCTCAAAGGCTCAAGTTTCACCTTTCAAAGCTGACATTTCCCCAATTTTATACTCCCCTAAATTGCATGGTTATATTGAATTACGAAATGTCACCTTCGGTTATAACCGTTTAGAACCTCCTTTAATTGAAAATCTCAGCTTGACAGTGAAGCCAGGAGAAAGAATCGCTTTTGTAGGAAAAAGTGGTTCTGGTAAATCCACAATTGCAAAATTAATTTGCGGACTTTACGAACCTTGGGAGGGAGAAATTTATTTTGATGGAATTCCTCGCCAACAAATACCGCGTTCTGTACTTGCTAACTCTGTAGCAATGGTTGAGCAGGATATCTTTTTATTTGCTGGGACAATCCGCGAGAATTTAACGCTTTGGGATGCAACTGTACCAGAAGTTGATTTAATCCAAGCTTGTGAAGATGCAGCAATTAACGATTTAATTTTATCTTTGCCCAATAAATTTGATGCAGAGTTAATCGAAGGCGGGATGAATATCAGCGGGGGACAACGTCAACGCTTAGAAATTGCTCGCGCTTTAATCAAAAATCCCCAGGTATTAGTCCTCGATGAAGCAACTAGCGCCTTAGATGCAGAAACAGAGTTAATCATAGACCAAAATCTACGGCGGCGTGGTTGTTCTTGCATGGTGATCGCCCATCGCCTCAGTACAATTCGCGATTGCCATGAAATTATTGTACTTGATAGAGGAAAAATTGCAGAACGGGGAACTCATCAAGAGTTATGGGATTTGGGCGGTATATATGCCCGTTTAATTCAAACAGAGGAGGCGTAGATTAGTAATGTTTTTTACTCAGGTGAATTATTCTGTTGAGCCATACAGCATGAAAGTTAATCAGCGAGTTATCCTCAATCACCCAGAAACTTTGTGGATAGTGGAGTCGGGAAAGCTGGCGTTGTATGCAACCAGAATCAGAAATGGTTCGCCTGAGGGACATCGCCGCTTTTTGTTTCATGTCAGCACTGGTGAGGCGTTATTTGGGACGGCTTTATTACCGGAAGCGATCGCACCGGGACAATGGGCGTTTGTGGCTGTAGCTATTGAACCAACGCAGTTATCCCAACAGCCAATTACCGATTTGCTGAAGCGAGTAGCAAATGGTGAAATGAGAGCGATCGCTCTTATAGAAGATTGGATATATAACATTGATCGCACATTCAACAATCCCCAACCTATTGTCACGCCGCCATTCAAACCAGTGTTAGCAGATTTGGGAAATTTTTCTTTATACAATGGTGAAGCGCTACAAGTTTGGCAAAAAACAGTGTTTTGGGTGAAGTTGCATCAAGGTAATCTTCGCTGGTTGGGTATCGATGAACTCTCGCTGAATGCTAATTCTTCAGTATTTCCGTTGACAACGGCTATGTACTTAGAATCCGGAGATACAACTACAGGAATCATATTACCAACGGCAGAATTAGCACCAACTCAATTGCTGGCGGGTTTGGCGAGTTTGCATAGTTACTTTTTTGACTACTTAAGTTTACGGCTGCATCAAGAAACTGAAGCTGAATTTCGGAAATTTCAGAAAACAGAGCAAGTTAATCGCCAAGCCATCAAGGGTGCATTGGGAGAACTAGCAACTGTATTGCAACCACAGGAAGAATTTGGATTTTTTCAGCAGAGTTCCGCCCTGTTAATGGCAATGGGAGCCATCGGCAGGGTGTTAAAATTAACAATTCGTCCACCCATAGCAGAAGAAAGCAGAGAAAAAGATCCAGTAATTGCGATCGCCCAAGCATCACAGATTCGCGTGCGGCGTGTACGGTTAGCAGCTGGCTGGTGGCGCAAGGAACATGGCCCTTTATTGGCTTCTACTGTCATAGAAAAGCAACCAGTAGCTTTGTTACCTGTCAAAAGCAAAGGTTATGTGTTATTCGATCCCCAATCCCAGACTCGCACCCCAGTTAATGAGACAGTAGCGCAGACATTAGCAGCAGAAGCTTATGTGCTTTATCAACCTTTACCCCCAGTAGTCAACAATGCCCTTGATTTGTTGAAGTTTGCCACCAACACCAGCGAGAAAGATATCCTGAGCATTGTGCTTTTGGGTGTAGTGGCAACAGTACTAGGAATGATTGCACCCCAAGCCACAGCAATATTAATCAATCATGCCATTCCTGAGAGCGATCGCATTTTGTTATGGCAAATTGGATTGGTATTGTTGGCGGTGGCGATTGCTCAGTTAGTCTTTCAAATTGCCCAAAGCATTGTTAATCTCAGACTAGAAAGCTTGACTGAAAATAACTTGCAGCCAGCAATCTGGGATCGGTTGCTGAGATTAAGTCCAACTTTTTTCCGTCAGTATACGGCTGGCGATTTGGTGAATCGCGTATTAGCAGTCAGGCGAATTCATCAGAAATTCACTGGTGTTACCCAACGCACTTTGTTTAGTGGAGTCTTCGCTTTACTAAATTTAGTGCTAATGTTTGTTTACAGCTGGCAACTTGCCTGTGTGGGAGTCGGTTTAGCATTAGTCGCTGGAGTAATTACCAGCGTTTCTAGCTTGTTTTTGGTGAAGAAATCCCGACAACAGCAACAACTCGATGGTGCAATTAATGGGCTAACTGTGCAACTAATTAATGGCGTTGCTAAGTTACGCGTAGCAATGGCAGAAGAACGAGCTTTTGCAGCTTGGGCAAAGAAATACAGCCAAAGAATCAGACTCAAAGCCAGTTCGCAACAAATCAGCGATTTTGTAGCTGTGTTTAATGAAGCTTTGCCGTTAATCAGTTCTATACTGTTGTTTGGCTTGGGAACATCAATGATGCAAACCCAGCTTTCCCTGGGTACGTTTATTGCTTTTAGTTATGCTTTGGGAATTTTTATCAAGGGTGTAACAGACCTCAGCAATACTATTACAGAAATTTGGGCAATTATACCTTTGTGGGAACGGGCGCAGCCAATTTTGCAAGCACCAGTCGAAGCTGATGCTCATAAAATTCATCCTGGTAAATTAACTGGTCGTGTAGCATTAGAAAACCTCAGCTTTCGCTACTCGGAAAATGGCCCGTTAATTCTCAATGATGTCAGCTTATACGCCAATCCCGGAGAATTTATCGCCATAGTTGGTTTATCGGGAAGCGGTAAATCCACAATTTTCCGCTTATTGCTGGGCTTTGAAACTCCCTTGAGTGGGGGAGTGTACTACGACGGTAAAGATTTAGCAAATTTAGATCTGCAAAGTTTACGCAGGTCGTTAGGCGTAGTACTGCAAAATGGCAAAATTGGGACAGGCTCGATTTTTGAGAATATTACTGCTGGTGCATTAGTCACAATTGATGAAGCCTGGGAAGCCGCACGTATGGCAGGTTTAGCAGATGACATCGAGCAAATGCCAATGGGAATGCACACCATTATTAGTGAGGGAGGAACTAATCTTTCTGGTGGACAAAGACAGAGATTATTGATTGCGCGATCGCTTGTTGGTAAACCAAAAGTTGTCCTCATGGACGAAGCCACTAGTGCTTTAGATAACCGCACCCAAGCCATTGTTAGCAACAGTTTAAATCAATTGCAAGCTACCCGTATAGTCATAGCCCACCGCCTCAGCACAATTCGCAATGCCGATCGCATATATGTGATTGATGCGGGGCGAGTTGTGCAAGCAGGTACTTTTTCACAACTAATAACCCAAGAAGGATTATTTTCTCGCTTAATAGCCCGACAGTTGGAAGGTGGCAATTTTTAACAGGGAACAGAGAAAAAGGAATAAAAGATTGGGAGCAAGGGCAATGACATCTATCGATAGCTGATGAATCGATTATTAACATCCGCCCCAGTCAGAATAATAGCTCGATGCTAATTAATACAGGGTCTCCAAGCAGATCAATGTAGCGATCGCTATTTTCCATACACTAACACTGGCACCCGTTTGTAAGCAGGGGTACCGCAGCGAGTTTCTGTTCTGGCTTTAAAAATAACATTCACTTCCGGATAAAACATCAACGCCGCACCTTCTCGCACAGCACCGTAAATCACTTCTATGTTCTCTAGTTTGTCGGCATCACCCTGTACTGTGACGAGATCATGTTCGGCTAACCCAATTTTTTCTGCATCCATGCGATTCATCAAAATGCAGTAGCGATGAGGCATTCCCCGATACTGATCATCAATTTTGTAAACCACCGTGTTGTGTTGAGAATAGCTGCGTCCAGTCATTAATGCCAGCACGAGACTATTAGCTCTCTCATTAATGTCAAAGTCTTGAGGTTGAGGTAGAGCCAGATTCGGCAGTGGGGTAGTCAACATTTTTGCCTTGCCTGAGGGCGTTTTAAAATGGGGTTCGGTGACGATGCGCCCAGAGATGGTAAATTCTTCTTGGGTGTCGTCAATCGTCGCGATTTTTTCATAGCCAGGAATAGTTGTGGCAATCAGTTGCCGCACGTAGCGAGTATCTTGTAGTTTGCGCCATTCGACAGGATAATTACCCAGCAGCCGATGAGCTAGTTCAGTTAAAAACTCAACTTCGGAAATTAAATCTGCATCCTTAAGGTGAGTTTTGCCTTGATCATTGAGGCGCACAAAGTTGTTACCCGATTCAACGGTGGTTTTGTGGGGGTTTTCAAATCGGTTGAGGACGGGAATGATGATTGTGTGAGTTTTCGCTAATCCGTGAAAGTGCCCAATGTTGGGTTTAGTAGCGAGATAGATGATGGTATCGATGTTACCCAATGCCCGTTTTGCCTGTGCTGAGTCAGGATTAGCTCCATAGATATTACCACCTACACACATGAGACTATCTACTTTGCCCGCTTGGGCTGCTTCGATTAAGTCACGAGTGTGGTAACCCTTAGGTAAAGAGAGCGATCGCCCCAATAACTGCTCTAACGCTTGCTTAATTTCTTCTTTGAGCTTCACAGTTACACCCATTGAGCCAAAGCCCTGGACGTTGGAATGTCCCCGTACAGGCATGACTCCGGCTCCCAGTTTGCCAATCTGACCGCTAATTAACGCTGTATTGGCGATGCTATAGACATTATCGACACCATTTGTCTGTTGGGTAATTCCCATTGCCCAACCAAAGACCACAGCTTTTGATGTGCCGATGATGGTTGCGGCGGCTGCGATTTCTGGTTTGGACACGCCGCAGGTAGTCGTGATGGTTTCCCAAGAAAGCGATCGCGCCTGTTCTAATACCGCTTCCCACCCTTGGGTATATGCTTGCAAAAAGTCATAATGCACAAACCCCTGTTCAATTAACGCTTTCTGAATGCCCACAAACAGCGCCACATCACTACCCGGAATCGGTTGGAGATATAGCGAAGCAATATCAGAACCTGGAATCAGAGACTTAACAGGGAATGCCGGAGAGCCAAATTTCACCAATCCAATTTCCATCACAGGATTGATCACAATCACTTTGCCACCTTTGTCTCGCAGTTTGATCAACTCATTCATCAAACGTGGATGGTTATAAGCAGAATTTGACCCTGCTAACACTACACAATCTGCCTGCTTCAAGCTTTCCAGGCTGACGATTGAGGTGTTTGTGCCAAACATCTCTTTGAGTGCGGTTGTGGAAGGAGCATGGCACAGATCTGAACAATCTGCCAAATTATTGGAACCAAGGGTTCGCAGCAGCAGCTGTAGTAAAAATGCCGCTTCGTTGGAGCCGCGGCCGGAACTGTAGGATGCAACTCGCTCTGGTGGTTTCTTAAACGCAGCCGTGGCGATCGCATAAATTTCCTTCCAAGAGATGCGCTCATAATGGTCGCTACCAGCTCGTCGAATCACTGGGAAGCTGAGTCTTCCCAATCTATCCGCTTCCATAGAGGATAGCTGTTGTAGGTCAGCAATCTTGTGGGAATCAAAGAAGTGGACTGGAACCGGAGGTTGGATTTCGGCTGAAATTGCTTCTACACTTTTCATGCAGCGTTGTAGTTTTTCACCTTCTTCATTGGTGAATCCTCCTTTTTGTCCACCAGTCCCCCAGGAGCAGGACAAGCAAGCACTTTTGTGAAACAGGGTCTTCCACAGATGTGGCCCTTCCGGTGACAGTGTGTGCTTTGCCCAATACTCAATTACAGGCAACCCACCGCCAATTTCTGGGGTGTTTTCATTGGTTTCGTGGAAGGGCGGTTGGGGCTGAGGGTTGGTATCCATCTGGTTGCAGCGACAAATCGGTTCATTTTGTGCAATTTAATTCAATTTACTGAACATGAAAATTCCTCATTAGGTAGATTTTCGCGCTCTACTACAATTAGGGGGCGGAATTCCTGCTCTTACACAACCTTCTGCCTTTCTTGCTAAACAGTACTATTAAACGAACAATTACCGCTTTTTCTATGTAAAGTATTTGGCTGTAATTTGGCTGAATTACTGTGTTTAACAGAAACCAAAATTGTGCAATTAGGGGTTAATAAATGCAACTAAAGGTTGCCTTGTAGCTGTTAAGGAGAGCAAACTGCCTGTACTTAAACGGCGACAGGGTTGCCAATTAAACAACTAACGAATTTTTGAGAAGCAGTGTTTAGGTACTCCTGTCTGTGGCACATCATCATCTCAAGCACAATGGCACTGACACTACTTATTACGTTTGCGATCGCTTAGTGGCGGTGAAAACCCTACAATATTTGGGAGATGAGGCGGCGATTGATGCGCTAATTGTAGCGCTGCAAGACGAAAGCACCGCCGTACAAAAAATCACTGTCACCGCACTATGGGAAATTGCCGATCCTGTGGCTATCCCCGCCTTATTACCATGTTTAGCTTCACCAGATGCAGAGGTTCGCAGTGAGGCGCTTTCAGCTTTAGGTGAGTTGGTATCTTCAGAAGATTTGCTGCTGTTGCTAGATGCGTTACAGCAACCAGATATTAACCTGCAACTAAATGTGTTAATTCTGTTGCGAAAGATACATGACGCTCAGTCACTCCCGGCGGTACTATCCTTTTTTGAATCAGAACATCCTCAACTACGAGAAGCGGCTGTGACGACTCTTAGCTATCTCAATCAAGTGCAGATATGCCCCCCAGCGTTATCTTTAATCTCTAATTGTTTTTTCAATTCCCCCTAGTAGTCTGACAAGGGAACTATGCTAGGTGCATTAAATTTTCTAGTTCTCTTCTTTTCCTCTTTCTTTGAGTACTTCGTGTCTTCGTGGTTCGTTTCTTCACCCAGCAAAGTTGAGTTGCCAGACTACTAGTACTCCACCACATTAATTCTGATGGGTACACGCTAGAGCGATCGCACAATCACACATTGGCTGTTGAAGATTTTTAATTTCGTCAGATTCCTGTGTTTTTGGATATAATTTTTGCAACTTGACACGAGCATCATCATTTGTAAACCGCCAGGTAATAGTTGCTTTTTCTTGATTTCTTGTCTGCTCCCAAGCAGCGATTTCAGATTTTAAAATTTTCTGATTTGGGATGCGTCGATTTAAACATTGGCGAGAAAGAACTGACAATTCAATTTCTGCCATATTCAACCAACTACCATGTTTAGGAGTATAATGAAACTCTAGTTTTTTCAAAATTCTTCTAGCTTCTTCGGGATGAAAAGCTTGGTATAAAGCAGATGGCGTATGAGTATTTAGGTTGTCCATAATAATCCTAATTAACTCAGCTTTTGGATAATGAATGTCTACCAAATCTTTCATACAATGAGCAAAATCTACCGCAGTTCTTCTATCTGTAACTTTAATGTGTCGCCAACCTTTTGTTGGTTCTATAAACGTGAATAAATTACAATTGCCCAAGCGCTCATACTCGTAATCAACGCGTCTTGCTTGTCCTGGTTTTGCCGGTATGGGAACTTTTGTATCACCAAGTAATTGTACCGGACGCTCGTCAAAACAAACTCTCGGACGTTTTGGATCATCTGTTTGAGCATATAAATCTAAGACATCTTCCATTCGCCACACGAACTCCGGACTGACTGTTGGAATACACCATTGCTCTACTAGCCACGGCTTGATTTCGTTTTTTTTAAAGTTCGACGTACAGTTTCATCGCTAATATTATCTACAATTTCAAGTTGTACTAATTTATTAGCTAGTAATTCCATTGTCCAACATTCTCGCCCTGAAGGTGGATTACTACATGCGGTAGCAACTAAAAAAGCCTCTGCTGTCCCATTTAACTTTCTTACTTTACCTGGACGGGGTTTTTCATTTAAGGCTGACTCCAATCCTGACGATACAAATTTTTTCCGAATTCGCTCTATAGTTGCTACACTCACACCTATTATGTTGGCTATCTCTTCATCTTTATATCCAGCAGATGACATTAATAGTATCTGCACCCGTTTTAGTTTTCTTGCCTGAATTTTTCCTTTTTTAGTAATTTGTTCAAGTTGTTCTTTATCCTCAATGGTTAAGTTGACTTGATGTTTGATAGCCATGATGAATAAATTTTTATATCCAACTTACTAATGCCTTAATTATCCAGCTTATACTAGTATACGATCGCTCTGGCGTGTACCCATCAGAATTAATGTGGTGGAGTACTAGGCTCTCTAATTCTTCAGTTTCTGTTTCTTGATATAGAATTTTGGCTATGGCTTGTAGATGCTCCTAGAGTTTTTTCGGATTAGCTGGTTCCATTTTTGATTGAGTGGGGGTTAATTTCTTCCTTTATCTTCGCTGATTTTCATCCCCACTTGCTAGTTCATCTGTTCTAACAAAGCTGAGATGCTCCCGATGGCAGTTGCTACAAGTCGGGAAACCCGTCCAACGCAGTGGCTTAACTTTCCGCAAAATCCAATTGGTATTATTTTTCTCCCCGCTGAAATTTCATAGTCATTTCTAAGCGAGATAATGCACTAGTAGCGGACTCACGCACATAGGAATCGGTTGATTCATTCTCAATTAGGGATTGTAAAACCTCCACACCTCGACTATCGCCAATTGAGCCAAGAGCATTCACAATCGAGATTCCTAGCGCTGGGTTGTCTGTAGTTTGCAATGCTTCAATCAACACATCTACTACGGGAGAACCAATTTCACCCAACGCCATCACAGCAGCAATATGTACTACGGGATTGGGGTCATCAAGAGCAGTTTTTAAACCCTGTACGCCTTCAGCAGCAAAGGGAACATCAGGATGATTAATAGCAACTTGCGCCAGTGCTTTGGCGGCACTGCCGCGAACGGTAACATTATCACTATTAAGTAAGGCTTCTACTAAAGGTGTCACCGCATCAGGGCCGATCGCACCTAAAGCTTTCACAGCAGCCCGTCGATAGGTGGTATCCTCTTCATCGAGAATACTCATCAACCTGGGAATAGTCGTTTCATCAGGATTTTCCGCTAATTCCCACATTGCTTGGTCGCGGAGGTGAGGGTTGGGGTGTTTTAGTTGTTGGAATAGTTCTTCTGTTGTCGGCATTGTTTTTAAAAGAAAAATTAGGCTGTGATTTCTTGATTTTTCAGGGTGCTTGAGGCTTTGGCGGCAATTAGCCAATCACTATCTTGTGCTGCTTGTTTATGTCCGCTGATATCACCCAGTTTTTCTAGCGCCATCAACGCTGCATACTTCAAATCCCAAATTTTAGTTTCTAGACAGGCTTTGAGTTCAGGAATCGCTTTTGGATCTCCCAGTTCAGCAAGTGCGATCGCAGCTGCTGCTCGTGATTTTTGAAATTGTGGTTGTTTGTTATGCAAGCCTTCCACTATTAAATCGTAAGCTGGGGCATGTTTTAACCAACCAAACAACTTAATTACATGAAAATGAGCGCCATAATCATTATTTGCTTCTGCAGCGTAAGTAGCAAATAGAGCCTCAGGAGCAGCATCGGCGTAATGCTCCAAAATGGTTTTAGTTGCTAAATAACAGCGTCCAAAGTCAGTTTCGTACAAGCCACGAATTAAAATTTCCAGTGTCGGGAGGCGATCATAACTATGGACTAAATTCAAATTCTGGGGATGGTCGTATAATGTCTGCTCTAAATAGGGTTGAATTTTAGCAAAAGTAATTGCCCCTGCAGAGATTCCCGCTTCTGCTAATGTGCGAATGCCTCGCAGCCGAAACACCAAGGATACAGGACATTTGGCAATATCAGGAATTGCATCATAGTAACGTGCATCCATCAAATCTTGGATAGACAAACGCCGCCCTAAAACATTTGGATGCTGCAATATCTGCACTACTTTTGCCATTTGGGAATAGTCGCCAGTTAAGCGACACACTGCGGCGATCGCCGCACTAGCTGTAGGCGGATCACTGTCATTCACAAACTTGCGAATGCGTTTTAGGGCAGGTTGATAATTAAACTTGGTTAATGTATGGATAATTACCCGATATGTTTGCCCTGGCTTCTCCAGTAATTGCGCCACATCCTCTAAGATATCGAGGTCTTGAGTCCCTATTTCCCCAATTGCCCAAGCCGCATTTTCCACAGTATAGCAGTCTTCATCAAACAGACAGGTACGGATAACTGGCAAAGCTGTTGTGGCTTTGAGTCGTCCTAAAGTCTCTACCGATTTGCGACGGACAATCCGATTATCCAACGAGGGATCAGTTTGCTGCACCGCCCGCATTAGGGCGTTGATTGAGCGTTCTGTAGGAAAGTTGACTAAATGAGAAGCAGCAATATAGCGCGAATCGTTCTCGCTCAATTGGTCTTGAGGCGTATCCAAAAGAGCGATCGCCTGGTCTTCTGTGAGATTAAATAAATTAAAAAAGCGTTTATCCATAATATATAAATGTTAGCTGTTAGTGGTTCAGCCTTCAGCAAATATTCTTTAGTTTGAGGGGACTGGGGATTAGGGACTGGGGATTGGGGACTGGGGATTGGGGACTGGGGATTGGGGACTGGGGATTGGGGATGGGGAAAGAAAAATACAGTTTAACAATTACCAATTCTCAATATTTAATAAGACCAACCATATCGTAAGTAATTAGCCAGACTTGATATAAATCACCAATAACTAATGACCAATGACCAATGACCAATGACCAATGACCAATGACCAATAACAAATGACAAAACAAACCCAGAGATTCTTTACCATTACTCAACCTTATCAGGCAAAGCAAAGAGCGAAGAACCTCCAGGTTTGTAGGGTCATAACATACCCTCGTTACTCAATAACAAGAGTGGCAACTAACTAGGAGAGAGAGTTAATAGCGTAGTCTAGTAAAGCATTGTACTCAGTCAATGCTTGAGCAGACATATCACGAGGTGCACAACCACGGTTACGAGCAAAGCTTAAAGCTTCAACATAAGGAGCAGTAGGCAAGCCTAAAGCGCGATAAACTTCACGTTGTCCAGCAATACCCCACTCATCCAATGGGCCAGTACCACCAACAACCAAGCAGTATTGGATTAGGCGCAGGTAGTGCTTGATGTCACGAGCACACTTAGCCTTGAAGGTATCGGTGGAGTTAGCTTCACCAGCGTTGTTCAAGTAGGGATACTTCTTGATACAAGCGTTGTAAGCTTCGGTTGCTACTGCATCAATGTTGTTAGCTAGCTTTTCAGCAGCTTCTAAACGAGCAGATGCACGTTGGATAGAACCTTGTACGGATTCTAAATCAGAGGTGCTGGGGAAACGACCTGCAGCATCAGCAGATGCAATAACGGTGGTAACAACTGATTTCATTTCTTAAATCTCCCAAAAGGCTTTTATTTAAACTGTGTTGGATGTCAATCTGTTGAGTGAATTGCGATTAGCAATCAATTAGCTCAAAGCAGAGATTACGCGATCGAAGTAGCTAGAAGCTTCAGCAACTAAGCTAGCGCAACGATCTTCTACAACAGGGGTTCCCATCTTACGTAATTTGGCACCAGCACGAGCCTCGCTGGGGTTGTCTTGAATGTGAGCAGCAGCTTGAGCCTTCATGATTTGAACGGCACGTACTGTAGAGGTGGTGGGTACGCCTAGAGCAGCATAGGTTTCTTTCAAACCATTCAAACAGCGATCATCTAGAACTGAAGCGTCACCAGCTAATAGAGCGTAGGTTACATAGCGTAAGATGATTTCTGCATCGCGTAAGCAAGCAGCCATACGACGGTTAGGATAGCAGTTACCCCCAGCTTGGATTAAACCTTGGTTTTCGCAGATCATTCCAGCAACAGCATCAGAAACCATGCAGCTGGCGTTGCTTGCGATCGCATTTACAGCATCCAAACGTCTGTTACCACTAGCAACGAAGGCTCTCAGAGCAGCAATATCAGATACGGTAGAAGTGCTAGCATCTGCTGAAACTACAGCTCTAGAAAAAGCATCAAGCATTTCGCTCTCCTTAAAAATTCGGTTTTCTCTGAAACTTGATTGCCTGTTCCCTGAACAAGACAATATAGAACATAAAAGATGAAAGCTATCTCAGTCTCAGTTATGAGAAACTAAGTAACAATCCTTAACAAACAATCCCCAGTCAGGGTTGGGGACTGGGGATTGGGGATTGGGAGTGAATAAGAAATAAGTTGTAATTAATGTTATGAGGTGAGCTTCCTTACGGATGAGCTGCACTAAAACGAACTATTTATAAATACCACTAGAGAAAAGAGTAGGCTTGCAGTCTAATCTAGACAAGCCTTTGCATATCTTTTTGTTCCTATTTGTGCTGTGGGAAACTCACAAATATTCCCAGTTAGCTACGCCTGCTTGAGAAGATGCTTAATCATGTTGTCTTTGACCATTAACTGGCGCATTACTTCTAAAAGCAATTTTTGCGATTCTTCCTGGTTTAAGTTCTTAATTTGCTCTTCGTAAAGTTTGAGGTTGAATTTCTGCTCTAAGTTCAGCTCCATTGGGATATCCATTATGTTTACTCTCCGGTGTTTTGCAACATTAGTTTGATCTATTTCCTGGAATTAAGGTTAACAAAAGTTACGCCTACTTGACAAGTGGACAGTTTTAGACGATAGCGAATAAACCCCTATCATGTTACTCATGGGGATTAACGACAAAACACTTTCCCGGTAACAGATGTGCGATCGCACTTGTCCTGCTGAACCTTGTTCCAGATGTCTCAAAACTATGACAAAGTAGGGCTTTGAGTCCTCTACCAATTGGTGGTAAGCCTGGGTGGAAATTTAACATCATCAGCCAATTGTGCATCACACTTTTGGGAGATTGCAGATATCTCATGCCAATTTGAATTTTAGATTTTAGATTTTGCGGAAAGTTTTAAGGAGGATTTACCTCCATAGCAACCTTTTCAAGACAAATTTTGGATTTCTCTGTGTATCGGAATTCTGTCAATCTATCTATAGATTTATGCATGGAATTAAAAAGTTTAAAAAAACGGTAGATTGCTAATTTATCTACCGTTATTGATGTCAAAATTAATTTTGAGTATTTATTTCTCCACTGGGGTGAGTTTTAAAGGATACAATGGCTCTGAACCGTTTAATTGCCAAATTCTAAATACTAATACAGCAGCTACAGTTAGCCAGATACAAGAAAAAGAGAAAATCATTCCCGCCACAGGATTAGTTTGCCAATAAATTGCCGTCACTATTAGAGCAGATAACCAAGGGCCTAAAATAACCACAGGAACAGCCGCACCTAATCTTCGTTCTACAGTAAAAATCGTATTCCAAGTATCTCCGAAAGCCAGATGCACCACAAATAAAATTAAAGGCAGTGCTAAAAATTGGTGATTCATTTGCTGCCAAATTAATACAGAAGAAATTACCCGCAAAACTGCAATTATCATCCAAACTATCGGAAATACTAAAGGTGGAGGTGCCCATCTTGGTCTGATTACCTGGTCATAGGTCTTACGAGAACGGGTATTATCTAAAGGTGAAAAAATTCGCGAACGAATACTTAATAAAGCAAAAAATAATACAGCTAATAAAGTGCTAAACCAACTAGGCAGGTGAGAAGTTTTATCAATCAGCATGACTAATTTTTCCATTCCCAGTAAAGCAAGCATCATGGCTGCTATTTGTAAGATAGTCCCTAGTTTGTAAACTAAAACTGCTCTGATATCCAGCGCTTGCGTAGTAGCGATTGATGTATCGGGAGACTGTTGTTGATTTTCTGTTTTTACCCCCATAACTGTATTGACAAACTTTTCCAGTATTCCAGTATTATTTGATTGAGCCATAATTCAGATATTGAGTTTAGTTGGTAATTATTCATAATAAATCATGAGAATGATTGTTTAATATAATTTATGGTTTTATATTTTAAATTGAGAAAGATTAATTGAGTTTTTGGTAATCTATCTATCGCCATAATTTCTCAAATTAGTATAATTCTTAAAAAATATAGCAATCCGATTTGAATTCCGAAAAATTTAAGTTGGAAGAGGTGCGTTAGCGCTATTCGTAACGCACCCTAATGGACTGACTAGCAGAATGCGGGGTATTGAAACCCTAACTAATGACTAATGACAGCCCTTACCAACTATCTTTAATTGCACTGCTCTACTTACCTGCAATCCCTATCTCTGTGCGTGGATATAGTCTACAAAGTAAAACTTCGGAATCAGCTTGAATTTCAACCAAGCGTAAATTCCTAAACTTAGTAGTGCTGTCACAATTAAAGGTAAACCTAGCTGAACTCGTGATGCATCGCTAAGCAAAGCAACAGTGCAAACAGTAATAGCAAAGTATGCCAAAAGTCCTACCTGCAACCGTTGCATAACTTTTAGCGTCTGGCGACAGCTACTACAATGCTGTGTATGCTGTTTATAGCGATCCAAAACTTGTTCGCGATTTTCATTTATTTGCCTAATTTCTGGAATACTTATCCCTAATTGACTCCAGGGTAACTGTCCTTGACAATATTTATCAAACCAATTCCGATACTCAATCACTAGCCTATCTGCACTTGTAGGTAGTTGAAAGGAAGTTTTCCAGCTTTGGGATGATTGTGTCTGTTGTAGAAAATACTCTTGCTGCTGTAACAGCACCATATCGCCATCAAGTACTTCATTGCGTTCGCTAATATGATCCCACCAACGGGGTCGAAGACGATGGAAGGTTTTGGCAAAGTTACGAGGGAACTGAGCGACAATCCGAGATTTACCAGGAGATACTGGTATGCAATAAGTTACCAGTCCCACCTGCTTTTCAGCGTTACCAAACTGGATTGCATACTCCAAACGACAAGGTGGTTCAAAAGTGATGGTTGTGGGAAAGCGTGTGTCTGAAGACGCTTCAATTAAATGTGGTGTTGATTGTACAATTTTAATGGGTATTGGTCTTGCTTTAGCGCGATCGCCCTGTACGCCGTGATGAGAAAAAGGTACATGACTCGGATCTGCCACATTTTCCACCAAGGTTTGCCAGTCATATTCTAAATCTCGTACATAAGAAGACCACACAAAGCCTTTAGCCGCATCTATTTGCGGTGATAAAGGTAAAGGCGTGTTAGCTGCTTGTTCCCTGGATTGTGCATCTGGCCACACCCACAGTAAATCCTGTTGCTGACGAACTGGTAGTGATACAGTGCAGAAATTTTCTTTATTCTTACTTACCAATTCTGGATTTTCCGCTTGGGGAATATGAGTACAAATTCCTTGCTCATCAAATTGCCAACCATGATAGCTACACATTAAATTCCCTGTTTTGTCATCAATGCGTCCTTCACTTAGGGGAGCAAGGCGGTGGGGACATTGATCTAAAAATACCCGGAAACTTTGAGATGATTTAGGTTTCCAGATAACTAAACGCATTCCCAAAAGTGTTACTGCAGTTGGTTGGTCTAAAGCTAAATCTTCGACTGGTGAGAGAGGATACCACTGCTGAAAAAAGTTGAATTTATCTGTCATTTTTCTACTCAATAATTCACAAAAATTATATCTATTTATTGAATTAGGGATAAAACCTGGATTTCTCACTAGATTCGTAGATCGGGTTGACGTAAGGGAACCCAACACCGAAACATAGGTTGAGCTTACAAGATCCATGTTGGGTTGTGCTGCGCTTAATCCAACCTACATCTACATCTACGCTCGCTAAAACGATAGTATATTTTTGAAATTGGAAGTCGCTTAGTGCAGTGCTTACAACATTTGGCTGTGAGTTGTGGAATCGTAAGTAACCCAGACTACTCCGACAAGAGCCTGGGTTACTGGATTCGACTTAAGTATCTACTCCTCACAAATTCCTCAACTTTGTTGCATAACATCAATAAGAAGCTAATTGTTAGAGGGAAATGAATTTTTTAGATAGATAAGAATCGTGCCATGTTCTGTGGTAAAAATCGCATCCAAGATGGGTTTATATTATGAAAATTGAACGACCATTATCTCAAGAACCTACAGCAGAAGAAGCTCTAGAACTTGAAAAATTGAAAATCATGATTGAGCAGTCTATTAAAGACGGTACAATCAGTCATCAAGAAATTCAAAACTTTTACGGTGCAGTGTTCGCTCATGGAAAACCTAGCGTAGATCAGATTTACCGTTCACTTGAATTATATAGAAATATTGTTGGAGAAAAACTTGATAAACTTCAAGTTTGGTATGAGCCTCCAGGTGATTAAGGGATTTCCAAATAAAAAAATATACTATCGCTTTCTTGGCAGGGGGACAGGGAGCAGGGGGAGAATAAAAATATTCTCGGATTATATTGGATAATTTATTTTCTGGAAGTCCCTTACAAAAAAATAACGTAACTCCGTCATTACGAGCGATAGCATTGTGTAGTAAAGAGAAGTAATCTCCCTTGACGCTGGGATTGCTTCTCTACACTTAGTTTCGGTCGCAATGACATTATCGGCGTTGCGTAAGTCCTAAAAATTTGTAGTATGCCCTTGACATCCTGTAGTGTTCGTAGTACAAATGTAATATGAACACTAAAGTTTCGAGCAAAGGCAAAACTAAAAGTTCCTAACGTTTTTACTTGCTTGAGCTTAAATTCAAGTTGCGATCGCTTGAATTAGAGCATTGCAAACATACTTTCCTTGGGTCTGCAGCTCTAACGGTAGAGTTCCTGGATGTCACTTGTGCCCTAACAGAAAAAGCTTACATACTAGCTCAATAGTAGAGCGATCGTCTCTAAAACGATAAGTTGCAGGTGCGACTCCTGCGTTTGTAACCACAGCTTTTTCAACTCGCATGAGGTGTGAGTGTAACTCTCACAGGGAGGGTATCGGTTCAATCCCGATCAGATCCACTTCAATAATTTGTAATTCGTAATTTGTAATTCGTAATTAAAAGGGAGGTGATGACAATGGTACATATTAGATTTGAAGGGCATTCTGTTGATGTGACAGAAACACAGCTAGGAATTAACGCTGGGATGAATGATGTTGCAGTAAAGGAACAGGTGGCTCGTCATTTGGATGTAAATAGCGATCGCCTAGAAGCTTACATAATTGATCGCCGTCCTAGTGGTGATTTAATTGTTCGTCCTGAAGCGGTTTATGGGTAAAAAGTCCCGGGAAAATTGAATCATCCGTGCCCAAACATAAAAAGCATACATACACATTGATAACGGCCCTAAGGTAGTAAAATTTGAGCGATCGAACTAGCGAAGCATGATTAAGTCTCTCGCAGATTTAATATGCGTGCCCACTGCCAATATTTGGTAAGAGCGACCGTATTTGTAAAAAGCTTCTTCAACTTGCATGGAGTAATTTCTCCCAAAAGCCAAATTAAATCTAGCTTTCTTATACCAATTCTTTATGAGGCTGCATAAAATTCGATCCCCCCTAACCCCCCTTGAAAAAAGGGGGGAACTAGAATCAAAGTCCCCCTTAAAAAGGGGGATTTAGGGGGATCTAGATATATGCAACTTCATATTAAATTGGTATTAATTACGAATTATTAGCTTTATTCCGCGCCCTAACTTGTGAAGCATACACACACTATCCGGAAACGGAATACAGGTTCAATTCCTGTCGCTCCCGCTTATGGGAGCGTAGCCAAAATGGTAAAGGCAACTGTGCAAAACTGCTTTGCTAACTTGTGCGGAATTCTCATTATGCCAATTGTATTAATAAATTACCTGAACTCAATCACATATATGGAGGTGAATTCAATGATGTCCGCAAACTTATGTAGCCTAACAAATCAATCTGTAAACCTATCTTTCAACTACAAATCTTTCAACTACATAAGTTATGAGCGAACATCGTTTGAGCGAAATTGTGATTGAGCGTCCTCGGAGTGGAGCAAGAATTCCTCTAAAAAAGCAGACAGGCTATAAAAAGCAACTATACAAACTCACTCAAGATGCAACTGAAGATGGATTATTTAATCATTACTTGATTAAAACTAGATATAAATCAAAGTATCTTTCAGATCATCTTGGCCCTCTGCGTCGGCTGTTGCGTTCCAAAGTCGGACAGCCTTGGAACACAGTTTACAGCGAACTCTGCCAACGATTAGACCACAATACAATGGCAGGACAGCACGTTATCGGTCATATATGGGATTACGTTGAACGTCATGTAGAAATCATTGATGGTGTCGTTTATCGGAAGCCTTACCGAGGTTATCGAACTCCGTTTGGTTGGGGTTACCGCGATCGCTTCTATATCCATCCGGAAACTGGTATTCTTTGTGCAGTTGAGAAAGTACCTAGCAAGCCGTGGCAAAGGAAGCAAGAAACTGATTTCATCATCATTGATGATTATCATGAATACCAAAAACTGAATGATATTTGGTATCTCATTACCTTTGGAAATTTTCCCCAACAGTCAAATCATGATACAAAGGATAGTTCAAAAGGTTTAACCCATATTCTTTGGCATCGTTATTACTGCGGCATACCATCTTATGCTGTGAGTAAACGACAATGTAACAAGAAAGAGCTTCGAGTTATTTTAAAACTACTTTCTAAAAAATAAAATTTTCACTTCGTGCCCTAACCGAAAAAGCTTACATACTAGCCGAATTGGAACAGGCACTTGACTGATAATCAAGCTATTACGGGTTCAAGCCCCGTGTGTGAATCAACAGCTTTTTTAACTTGCACGAAGTGCCTTTATTCATTATCAATTATGAGTTAACTGCAACTCATTGGAGGTTGCTATGTCTGTAAAAACCTTAGAAATTTTAGAACAAATCAAATCTTTAACTTTCAATGAAACTTCTCAACTAGTCAAGCAGATTGAAGCAACCTTCAATGTTGATATTTCCACACCGAAGCTGATTCAAATTGAACGAAGAGATGAAGATGAGGTTCAATTACAAGTTCAGACGGAATTTGATGTGTTATTGGTATCGGTTCCGCCAGAGAAAAAGATTGCCTTACTCAAGGTCATTCGGACGGTAACTGGTTTGGGATTGAAGGAAGCGAAGGATTTTGTAGACTCTCTTCCTAAAGTGGTGCAGACAGGATTAAACCAAGAAACAGCCCAAGTTCTCAAGCAACAGCTAGAAGAAACAGGAGCCGTTGTTTCTTTGACATAAAACGGTGCAATTAAAGATAAATGGTGAAGGGCTGTTATTGGTCATTTGTCATTTGTCATTGGTAAGTGTTGAAAGCCTATTTACGTTTTCTCACATACTTGGATTTATTCACTTTTTTTTCCTCTCTGCGCGACGGACACTTTGCTCAAGTCGGCAAAGCCGCCCACGCAAGTGTCCTCCTCTGTGTCTCTGCGTGAGATTCTTTTTTAAACTAACCACAAAGGACGCAAAGAGCGCGAAGGGAAGAAATAGAAGAAATAGAGAGTTTCTAACTTTATTAATTGGCAGTTGTTGCCGCGCCCCGATCGCAGAAGCTTACATAACTCTGATACAGTTATACACAAAGCTTCTACAACTTGCGCGGTGAATTTATCGCCCCGCGTGCAACATCTGCCTCCTCATTAATCACAATTAGAGGAGGTTCTCATGAATACCGCAGAACGCGATTTGCGCTTGGAAATGCTCAATAGTTTGCTCACAACACCTCACCGCAAACTTGAGCAAGTCGCAGAAGTGCATAAGTTAATTGTTGAATTAGATCCCCTGTTCTACGGACACCTAGCAGTTTGGTATCAACGCAATGGTGATGTCCGCGATCATAAAGAAGTATTTGTTGCTCACTTATTAAATAGCAATTTAACCGAACACCGAGATGCTGGATTTATGATGCTGCAAGAGTTTCCGCCTTATCAGGTGGCTCGTGTAGTGGATTTTATGAAGCAGCAACAAAATAAACTACCTCGTTCAGCGCGGACTGCGGTGCGGCGTTACCTTAAAGCAAGAGAAAGCAATCCTGCACTATTCGATCGCGCGGCTTTGCGAGGACGTAAGGCGATGAAGCACTTGTATGCTTCACTGCACATTAAGCCCAATGAACGGGCAAATGCGATTCTCTTCCGTGATACTCCACCAGAAGGCTCTTTAGCTTATGTGCTGAAGCAACTTGCCAAAGCGGAAACTCCGGTAGAACAAGCGCAATTAATTGTGGAATTTAATATTCCCTACACGATCGCCATCGGTGCAATCAAGCAACTAACACCAGTTGTCTTGGTGGCGTTAATCAACAGCATGACTCCCCAGGAAGTAATCAACAACCTCAAGTCTCTCCAGGCGAAAGGTGCAATGGATCATCCAGAAGTCAAGCAGCTGATTGATGCCAAACTGGAGGAAGCATCTAAAAGTGGACGTGTAGCAGCTTTCAAAGCCCAGATTGCCGCAGATGGTGCAGATTTTGACGCAGACACTGTTGCGAAATTGGAAAAAGTCACCAACGAGCAGGTGAAACGGCGTGGTGCGATCGCTCGTTCTACTGCTTTACTAGTAGATAAATCTGGCTCAATGGAAAATGCGATCGCAGTTGGTAAGCAACTAGCTGCCCTGATCTCTGGTATCGCTCAAGCAGAATTATATGTCTACGCTTTTGATACCATGCCTTACGCTATTACCGCTCAGGGTAAAGAGTTAACTGACTGGGAGCGTGCTTTCCAGCACATTAGGGCAGGTGGTAGCACTAGTATCGGCTGTGCATTGGAAGCAATGCGGAAGAAAAAGCAGGTAGTTGACCAAATCATCTTGGTGACTGATGAAGGTGAAAATGCTACACCTTACTTCAGTGAAGTCTACAAGACCTACTGCCGAGAATTGGCGGTAATCCCCAATGTAGTGATTGTCCGTGTAGGTACTCATTACAACTGGCTGGAAAGTCAACTGAAGCAGCAGCAAGCACCTGTAGAAACCTTTACTTTCGCGGGTGACTACTACAGCTTACCGAACCTTGTCCCACTCCTAGCGCGTCCCTCTCGCCTGGATTTGCTGATGGAGATTATGGATCTGCCGTTACCTGTGCGAGATGATAAGTAAGGTTAGAATATGGCATTGCTCATTATTTAAGTCTGATGAGCAATGCTAATTCAGTAGATAACACTTCAAATGAAAAAGGCAAAAATATGGAAATCCAGAAACAGTTTAGCTTTTTTGGTAATTTGAAGAAGCTGCATGAAAAAGATGACCAACCAATTGAAAATTTCATTGCTATTATTAACTGTTATACAAATGGTGATATTTTTCTTGAGATTGATTCAGATATACATGAAAAATTAAATAATAAAAAATTTTATGAATCTGCACCAATATATAAAGTTAAAACATCTTTAAATATAAACAAGGAGACATTAGACTCTTTTTTGTTTCAACTTGATAAATTTGAGAAAGAGTTAGTTCAGACTCCTTATGAAGGTGAATACATAATCGAAGGAAAAACGTTTGAACAATACGGTATAAAAGCAACCATTGCAGATGCTAATTTTACCGTTAAATTCCGAACCATTGATAAGCAAGAGACAGGAGAGAATAATCAAAGATATTTAGTTAGATTAAGTAATCTTCATATCGATTATAATCCTCAAGTTGTCAGAGCACAAATATTAGAATCTATTTATGGTGTTTCTAATTTAGAAGTAATATACAATTTTTCAACTAATTTTCTGGATTCTAAAAATGAACTCAATATTATCTCTTCATCTAGAGGCAATAAGGAAGCTGAAATTTTAAGTGCTGAAATGAACTTTAGAGTGATAGATGAAGATAATACTGAAGAAATATCATATGACACATATTTCGCTTGGTTTGAACTATTAATTTCATTTGCGACTGGTAAATGTATAAAAAATATTTATAAAATTGAAAGATTTCAGGGGATTGGGGGTCAGAAAAAAATAGAATTTTGGTCTGGATCTCAAACATTTATAAAAGGTCGTGGAATTGCTGTAATCCAGCAGCCTGATTTACATTTGTTCATTAAGCAATGTGCTTCAAAAGTCACCCCGGTTAACTTCGGTGATAAAGGACTAGGCTCTGCCTTACGTTGGTATGTTGAGGCATTTACTAGCAACACAGTTTCGGTAGAATTTATGCTACTATGTACTGTTTTAGAAACACTAAATAAACATCATTCATCTAATGTTAGCAGTAGACTGATTCCTAAGCCTATGTATAAAGAGATTCGCAGAGAAATTTTGAGTGTTATAAGTCAATACGAAAAAGGTATTGATGATGAAAATCTTTTAGAAAAGTATCATATATTTAAAACCAAAGTAGAAAAATCATTTGAGAATGGCTCATTCAATCAAGTAGGTAGTCTCAGAACAAGTCTCAAACAAATGCTAGAATTTTATAAAGTTCCCTACAAAGACTTATTTCCAGAACTTGAATTCATAAAAATTAGAGACAAAATTATTCATGAAGGCTTCGGGGGCTTAGATATTGCACCAGAACTTCGTAAACTTGGAAATCTGATAGTGCGTTTAATTCTCTCAATAGTTAATTACCAAGGTGTTTACATTGAGTCCAGAAGAATAAAAATTGAGGATGAAATTGGTTATAGTAGGCACAGTCTTGCCTACAAAAATTTTCCTTTTCATGATGAGTCTTAATTACAACAACTATTCTGGATTTATATCATTTGTCCAATAGGTAACTTCATCAAAAAAAGCCTCATAAAACTTAACTTCGCTTTTTTGTTGATTGTAAATTGCTTTTGGCAATACTTCTAATTTGAGAAAAATACTAGAAGCAAATTCTCGGTTTTCATCCTCCAAAATTTGTAAGGCTTTTTCCGCTATATTACCTTGAGAACGAGCAGCATAAAATAAAACACCAGTATCAATAAAAGTACGAATCATATCTGGTCTTCTCCATAGCCACCCCGACGTTCTGCTTTTTCTCTATCTGCTTCTTCAGTCGTTAACAAAGGAAGACCAGAATCAATAATTTATTGACGAATTTGTCTTAATTTTTTACCTAGCTTAGAGCTAGACTTTAGCTGCTGCTTTTGACGTTCAATTGAATCAATAAATACTAAAACTTTTTCTTGTTCATCTGCATTTAAAGATTCCAATTTATGCAGTATTTGTTCGGTGAACATATTGATTATTACTCTAATTAGCAAGAAGACGAATACATTTATATTGTACTTCTCAATATTTTATTTGCATCAAGAGTAAATCAACTACCAAAATATATTCTGGAAAATAGCAAATTTTTGTTGTAGTATAATGTAATATATTTCTTGCGTGCCCTAACTTGTGGAGCCTACATACTAGTACGAGAGGAAGGTAACACTGTCAAATGCAGTGGGCGTGTGTGAACGGGGAGTACAAAGAACCTGGAAAGTGGGCTTAAAAGTAGCCATCTTTGAAAGAGTGTGTAACAACTCACCAGCGGAGTCCCTCTAGTAGCTGAGAACACGCAATGCTCCACCAACTTGCACGCAGATTAATTCATAATTCGTAGTTCGTAATTCGTCGTTAAATCTATTTTTTCTCTGCGTTCTCTACGGTTCAAAAATAATTAATCTAACCACAGAGACACAGAGAACACAGAGTAATTGATTCTGCAAAAGTATTATCTAGGTTTGCATCCTATAAATTAGTATGATTTATGTCTGACATCCGTAAGCTAATCAGTCAAATTGCGGAAGCAGAAGCACAGTTGTCTGCTACTCAATTCCTTGCACCTTGTGTTAAAGGTGGACGAGTTCGCACAAAGGTAGCGGGAATGCTTTACACCTTCACACCAAAGCCGCGTCAATTTGCAGGTTGGGGTATATTTCAGCCTGTGGATGCAAAGACAGCAAGGGTTATAGAAGAAGCAGATTTACCCCAAATTGCAGAATACTTGCAACATTTTCCCCAAATCAGGCTGCGGTTAGCATACCAACTGCGGGGACAAACTTGGTTAGCATATCCTGTGAATGAAGTAGATATGCGTCAACGGTTGAAGGTGGTAAAGCCGATCGCAGTTAATTTAGTAACTGAGGGTGTGGCTTTTGAGCAAATCATTAGCCGTTGTCATGGACAGTCTTGCTGGTTTGAGGAAATTGATCGCCGCACCGATCCCACAATTGCGGAAACTCTGCAATCAGCGATTAAGGAATTAACTCCAGTTGCGGAATTCCAATTTAAGGGTATGACTCCAGAAATGCGTACAGTTTATGAATTAGCTACTGAGCAAATTGCGGAATTTAATCAACCCCAACAGGATGAAAAGCGATTGCGTAAAGCCTTACAGCAAGGCGGTGGTGAGTTAAGCCAATTCCAAGATCATGGTGATTACTGGACAGTGAATTGGCGTACTGCGGATGGGATTCGCCATACAAGTGCGATCGCCAAAACTGATTTGACTGTCATTAGTTCCGGTATTTGTTTGAGTGGACGCGATCGCGATTTTGATTTGCAATCCTTAGTGGGTGTCATCGAACAACAAGAATGGTGAATTGATTAACTACGAATTACGAATTACGAATTATGTCTATTTTTTTTCACGAACAGCTTTACCGCAGCCATGCTGTAATGAAAAAGCTGAAGGATTATCCTGTTACTATCTGTGGTGCTGGCGCATTGGGAGCGAACATCATAGAAAACTTGGCTCGGTCTGGTTTTGATAAACTGACTGTTATAGATTGCGATCGCATTGAGGAACGTAATCTTTCCACTCAGCCTTATTACCGTTCCGATGTGGGAGCGTTTAAGGCGAAGATTTTAGCGAATAATTTATATCGCGCTATTGGTACAAAAATTGATAGCAAAACTAAAGAGTTGACATCAGCAAATACAAATCAACTCCTCAAAGATAGTCAGTTAATTATCGATGCTTTTGATAATAGTATTGCCCGTCAAACAGTCAAGGATTATGCAGAGAAATTCCATATTCCTTGTCTTCATGTTGGGCTATCAGCCGATTATGCCGAGGTAATTTGGAATGAAGTTTATCGCGTTCCTTCTGATGTGAATGATGATATTTGCGATTATCCCTTGGCGCGCAACTTGGTAATGTTAACCGTTGCGGTGGCTTGTGAAGCGGTAATTTCCTTCATTGCGATCGCACAACAGCAAAATTTTACGATTACCCTCAAGGATATGCAAGTTCAACCGCTGTTATTGTAGATGAAAGCAAGCAAAACCTATGCTTAGAAATGACGATAAATCGCTAATTTCTCCGTCTTTCTTGCCAATCGACATAGAAAAACAGAATAGCCAGCAAAAGATAGCCAATCGCCCAAGGCGCACCTGTTCCAGCGCCAAAATTCACAACTGTATCTGCAACAGTCCAACGATAACTGTGCATTAACCCAACCCAAGAAATAATAGCTGCGATGATAGACCAATAGGCAGCGTAGCGAAACTTGCGTTCAATAATGTAAACCGTAATGCCCGCTAAAATCATGGCAGAAAAAATAAACCCCTGCTCAAGAGCAAAAGCGCCATCAATATATGTATCGCTCAACTTAAACTGCTCAATCAGGGATGGGGTAAAAGGTTTTTCCACCGTACCTAAACCTGCGGCGCGCAGTGCATTCTTGGCGATGAGTGCGCCCCAACCAGCAATTCCCGGTAACAAACCAACAACTACAGCAGGTGCATGGTGCGATGGCGTAGCTGTAAAGCTTTGAGCAACAATCACAATCCCAATCCATAATACAATCGCCATCCCCGCTTCCACAGGGACAAAGTAAGCCAGCATCGCCACAGTTCCAGTCAAGCAAAGCAAGCCCATGATGATGCCATTAAGAACTGAGTAACCAATCCTTGCACCTAAAGCTTTCCACCCTGGATGACCAATATAAATAGTAGTGGGAAAACAGGAACCACAAATAGCAGCCGCCAAAGTCCCAATCCCATTCACCGCCAAACAGGGCGCAGCAGGATAGTTATCACCCGCCGCTTCTGCACTTTCTAAATTCTGGATGCTACCAACTAGATTAAATAGCCCCATTGGGAGAATAATACTGAAATATTCCAAAAAGACTGAACGACTATTCCATAATTCTCCTAACCATAAAGAAGGTAGATAGAACTTGATTGGTTGTAGAGTAGCGGCAAATTTGGCATGATCCCAACTGACTAAACCTGTTCCCCAAGCCAGGGCGATTCCTAAAATCACAGCCAATAAGCCGCCGGGTATGCCAAATCGTACTCGCCCAAAATAAGTTACCAGAATTACACCCAGCGGTACCAAGCCAACTACAGGATTAGCAAAGGTACGAAAGAGAAAGCCAATGGCAATAAAAGTGATTGCAATCCCGCCCAAAGTAGAAAGAAGTGCTGCACGGGGAGCCAAACGACGGAGGCGATCGCCAATCCCAGCCCCAGCAAATTCTATTAACCCAGAACCAAAGCAAGCCACCAAACCTGCTTGCCAAGCTAATTCAGCCGCTTGTTCCCCAGATGCACCACCCGCAATTGCTGCCAATTTTACAGGCAACATTACCAGAAAAATATAAGCAAAAAGACTGACGGTATTAATTCCATAGGGCAAAGCTGTAATATCATCGCGCTGTTCGCGTTTACCTTGCTCTTTGGCTAACCTAGCATAATAGAAGTTGCCCACAATCAAACTGATTGCTACTCCAGGCAAAATCCGCCCATAAACTAACTCAGCCGGAAAGCCCAGCACTGTTTGGCACAAACTTACAATCAATAAAATTTGAATAAAATTATCCAGCGCCAGCCCAAATAAACCATCAATATCTCTGCGAACGAACCAACGGGGAACTCTGGTTGTAGCGACTTCCATTATTTTTCTTTTGCTTTGTCAATTTTCTGGTAATGGCCTTGCCGCTTTCAGAATACCAGCAATAGTATGACTGGTGATAGGCGATCGCTAATTTTCTTTAGCAATCGATAGTTGTCAAGTCTAAACCCATCAAATTTAGGGTGTATTAGGCGCATATTATCGATATGATTCATCACGCAGCGACTATTCTAGAGCCTAACGCACCGTCGCATAATTCTGGTGCATGACACAAAATATCATTGCCTCTAAGCTGCAAATTCTTTCATAGTCTTAACACAACGCAACTCAGCCCGCGCAATGCAGTAGCTCCCATACTGACAATTTACTTTCTAATTTGTATAGATTTGAGTAGTATTTTTAGCTTTTAATTTATTAAAAATAAATTGCTTAATTAGAGTATTTAAAATAGGTTAACCTGCGTATATAAACTATAATTTCAGCAAAAAATATGCCCAAAATACCAACTTTTGCAAAAAGTCGGCAATCTAACTATTGCTAAATTCAGTAATGTCAAGTATCAGTTATCAGCAACAACAGATATTAAGACCTAAGAATATTCACAGTAATGATAATGAAAAAAATGCGTGCTTAATTTTTAGCCAACCTATTTTATGGTTTTTAAATCTTAAAGTTTCATCTCATAAAAGGTTAAGTATTTTTGCTTCATTGATTCATCTAAATGTCATTGTATTAGGATTAAATTGAAGACATTAGAGATACAGCTTGCTAGATAGCAAGGAGGTAGACATGAAACCTGTAGATTTAACAACAACAGATGGCATTCATGTTGAGATCAATCCTAATGCAATTTCCGAAATAGTAGAGGTAGAAGAAAAAGAACCAGGATTTTTATTTTTCCCAGGCAAAGATGCAGTATATGAAATTCATATGGTAGATAGGGAAGTTTACCGGGTTACCCAAGACGAACATGATAAATTGAACCATTAATTCGGAATAAAGTGTAAATCTAGCTCCCTAAGTAAGAGGTTATTTATAAAGTAAAAATAAAATTACTGTAGGGGAGCCAGTCGCGTGGGCGGGTCTCCCACGCCAGTCCGCACAACGGGGGGAACCCCCGCAGGCTCGACTTGAGCGAACTGGCGTTGTGTTAGGCGCTGAGTTTCAATATAATTTGTCACGAAATCACTATCCTAGCGCCTAACGCACCATCTACGCGACGGAGCGTTACGGCTAAATATCATTGTCTCTGTGTCCAAAATCCTTTCATAGCCGTAACACAACGCCACTTGCTACAACGCGGGGAACCCGCGCAACGCAGTGGCTCCTCTACTTAAGATTTACTTTATAAATAGTCTCTAAAATAGCAACTCCTGAACGAGTTGCTATTTTACTAGTTAATGTTAATAACAGGGGAAACAGAGAGAACCATGAAATTTCAACCAAATGCATTCATCTCACTATCAAAAAATTTTCCCTCGTTTCAATCCCTCATAGGGATTATTTGAAATTTCAACGTGTATCAAACTAATTAGTCGAGGAATCAAGGCGTTTCAATCCCTAATAGGGATTAAGTGAAATTTCAACGCGCAAAGTTACGTCGATTGGCGTAATCATGATTGTTTCAATCCCTATTAGGGATTAAGTGAAATTTCAACTGAGTTCAGAAAAGGACTTTCCCCAGAGCAAGACGTTTAAATCCCTATTAGGGATAAGGTTTTTTCTTGCCCCTTTTCCCCTTCCCCTTTTGCCCTTAACCAACAAGTATTGACTTTATCCTTGATTTGCTAAAAAACTGCTGCTAAAAACTTGAGTTTAGGATAACAGAAAATATTCTTCCTTATGAAAGACAGGCTGATTACCTCTTCCCTGTAATAATTCAATCAGAATAGAATTGTGTCTGATTTGGGTGCGTAAGGGAAAAAACAATGGCTTGGATTTACCTTCTGATTGCTGGTTTGCTAGAGATGGGATGGGCAATCGGTCTGAAGTATACACAAGGATTTACCAAGCTGGCTCCTAGCATACTTACTGTTGCTTGTATGATACTGAGTTTTGTGTTGCTATCAAAAGCACTCCGCACTTTACCAGTGGGTACCGCTTATGCAATTTGGACAGGTATCGGAGCAGTAGGTACGGCTTTGCTGGGTGTAGTTCTGTTTGGAGAACCTGCTGAGATGAAGCGCTTTTTTTGTATTGGCTTGATTATTGCAGGTTTGTTGGGGCTGAGGCTTGTTTCTTAACGGTGCAAATTTTAGATTTTGGGTTCAGCGCTGATTTATAAAGTTACTAAACTTAACGAATCCTCTTGAGATGATTAACCCTACTATGGTTAGAAAATAGGAATGGCTTGAGTGTTCTACCAACCTCCCCAGAGCAAGATGTAATACCAATCCTCAAAAATAGCTGATAAGTCTCAAGCCACTAAAACCCTAGCTGTAATTATGCTGAACCCAAATGTTGAATCAATTTCAAGGGCGAATGCTGCTCTCTCATAACTTTGATGTTAGTCCTGACACAGTACCAGCCCTCAGTCGGGAAGAATTTGCTGAAGTATTTAAATCGAGCTTGAGTGTCTATGAACAACTACAATGCAGGTTGGTGAATCATCCTCATTGGACTGTAGAAATTTTGTTCCCTACCGACGAATTTTCGCCGCAGCAAGTTGGCGAACTCTGTGCTAAGGCTCTAGCAAAAAAACGGCGATCGCAACAATTAAGTGCAGAAACTATTCCAGAAATTCTGGTTTTAGGTGGTATCAAAACAACTCCTCCCACTAGCGATTCTCCCGATGCTTTACAACCAGGAAACTGGGGTGTCGATGTGGTAGAAACTCGCTCTGGTCAAGCATTTTTGCAGAATATAGCTTGGGATACTACTATTGCTCAGAAAGCAGCAGACAGTGTATTCAAAGTGGAAATAAAGACAGCTTGAGAAAATAATTTGTAGTTCGTAATTCGTAGTTCGTAATTCGTAATTAAAATTAGTACAAACAACCTACCGAGCCAAGATGAGTGATGCTTCTTGAACTGCACAATAAGGTAACGTTGTAACTACGTAGACGCATAGCGTCTTCCCACGGGGTATTAAGAATTATCAATTACGAATTACTTAAACAATGGCTTCTCTCAACGAAGATTTGATCCGCGCGATCGTTAAAGGTGACACTGCTGCTGTCAAAAGCTTACTAGCACAGGGCGCAGATGCTAATACTACCGGGGGTGTTACAGCTTTGGGAGCCAGTAATACAGCATTGATGTGGGCAGCTACAGAGGGTTATTTCGATATCGTGGAGTTACTGCTGGCTCATAATGCTGATGTGAATGTGAAAAATCCCGCAGGCTACACAGCTTTAATGTTCGCTGCAGAAAGCGATCGCTCGCAAATTGTTTCCTTGCTGCTGGATTGTGGTGCTGAGATAGGCGATCGCAACTCCTACGAGGAGACTGTGCTAATGACAATGGCACGGCGTGGTCAAACAGAGATTGTGCAACGTCTAGTGAAGATGGGTGCTGAGGTGAATGCCATTAATAAAATCGGTGACACAGCATTATACTTAGCAGCCGACAATGGGCATACCTATACAGTGAAAGCATTGATTGAACTGGGTGCTGAGGTCAATACTGCCAACATCGGTGGTTGGACTCCTCTCATGATGGCAGCAGCCAGAGGCGATTTAGAAACTATGACGATTTTGTTAGCACATGGCGCAGACTTCCGCCCCAAGAATCGCTGGGGTGCGACAGCATTGAGTGAAGCCCGTAATTCGTTTAGATCTGCTCAAGCAGTAGATTTATTAATCAAAGCAGGGGCGACGGAGTGAAGTGGGGACTGGGGACTGGGGATTAGGGACTGGGGATTAGGGGAAATAACCATTACCAATTACCAATTTCCCAATGCCCAATGCCCAATGCCCAATGCCCAATGCCCAATACAAATCGTTTGTGCAAACTGAGTGCAAAATTCTCTCATTTCATCAAGATTTACAAATCTTGATGTACATCTTTCCGCGCTCATAAGAAAATGATCATAACAAAGCGTATAAAACGCCTAAATCCTTGAGCATCTAGGAAATCACAGCTTTCATGCTTATGGAAGCTGGTAATTTGGGTTGTCATAAATCAATCCAGAGAATTGATGAGCCTGGGTGAGCAATCTGAAATTTATTTACAAATCGAAACAAATTTCTTTAACTTTCGTTAACAGGAGAAACAATTAATGCCATTTGGACCAGCTTCACGCTTGGGAGTCAGCCTGTTTGATGAAACTCCTCCCGTTGAGTGGGTACCAGGTCGCTCACAAGAAGAAGCAGAAACAATTATTCGGGCAGTCTATCGGCAAGTATTAGGCAATGCCTATGTGATGGAAAGTGAGCGGCTTGCTGTCCCCGAATCCCAGTTTAAGCGGGGTGAGTTGAGCGTCCGCGAGTTTGTCAGAGCAGTAGCTAAATCTGAACTATATCGTTCTCGCTTTTTCACCAGTTGTGCGCGCTACCGAGCCATTGAACTCAACTTCCGCCATCTGTTGGGTCGTCCACCTCTAGATTTGGAAGAAATGCGCTCCCACAGCACAATCCTTGATACTCAAGGGTTTGAAGCTGAGATTGATTCTTATATCGATAGTGATGAGTATCAATCTACTTTTGGCGAGAACATTGTGCCTTACATCAGAGGCTATAAAACCGAAGCGCTTCAGAGCATGGTGCAATTTACTCATACCTTCCAACTGGTACGAGGTGCTTCTAGCAGCAGCCTGAAGGGTGACTTGTCTGGCAAGGCTCCTAAGCTAAATGCATTAGTGATTCAAAGCACACCAACAGCAGTAATTTCACCTGCTAGTGCTGGAGCAACCTTCTCTACACCACCTACTGGTGCGCGTACCCGTCTTGGAGTCGATGCTAGTTCTGGTGGTAAAGTTTACCGCATTGAAGTTACAGGTTATCGTGCCAAAACCTTCAATAATATTTCCAAGTTTCGCCGCTCCAACCAAGTCTTTTTGGTACCCTACGAAAAGCTCTCTCAAGAGTATCAACGGATTCACCAGCAAGGCGGCGTGATCGCAAGTATCACTCCTGTATAAATTAGGTGCAAACTGAAAAAATTGAGGAGCAGAAATTTTAATGGCATCCCAGACAATTCTTGAACTTTGGCCTTCTAGTAGCTTAGAGGAAGTTCAAACTATTATCCGTGCAGTTTACAAACAAGTTTTAGGCAACCCTCATGTTATGGAGAGTGAGCGGTTGGTGACAGCAGAATCACAATTATGCGATCGCTCCATCACCGTGCGGGAATTTGTCCGCAGCGTTGCCAAGTCTGATTTTTATCGCAACCGCTACTTCCAATCCTGCGCTCCCTACCGATTTGTAGAACTTAACTTCTTGCATTTGCTAGGTCGTGCACCCCAGGATCAAAGAGAAGTTTCCGAACATATCGTTCGTACTGTAGCTGAAGGCTACGATGCTGAAATTGACTCCTATATCGATAGCAGTGAATATGAGGCGGCCTTTGGCGAAAACGTAGTGCCTTACTATCGTGGTAGAAGTAGCGAAGCCAACTCCAAGCAAGTAGGCTACAACCGGATATTTGCCCTCGATCGCGGCCCTGCCCAAATTGATAGTGCAGTTAAATCTGCTCAATTGGTCTATGCTGTTGCTACTAACAGCGCTAACGCGATTAAAGCCTCTTCATCCACGGTCATTGGCTCCGGAACTGAAAAACGATTCAAAATCTTGGTGCAAGGTTCCAAATTCGACAGTCCCCGACGCATCAGTACCACTGAGTACATTGTTCCAGCTAGTAAGATGACTCCACAAATTCAGCGGATTAATCGTACTTCTGGCAAAATCGTCAGCATTACTGAAATTGTTTAACCTTTAACAGGGTGGGCAGCAATACTTGTCTGTTCTAAATGTTGAACCGATTAGTATTAACAACTCGTAATTCGTAGTTACTAATTCGTAATTACGTTATGGATGGGAATTTAAATCCCACCTATAACAGCAAGATTTATAGAATTCAGGGACTCGAACCCTCAGTTTAATTACGAATTATGAATTACGAATTACGAATTACGAATTAGTAATGATGATTAACTTTTTTAATTTGCAATTTTTCAAAAAAAACCACGAAAATCCTAAATTTAGGAGGCATAGATATGGCACTTTGGATAGAAACCGAGTCCGTTGAATTACGCCCCAACGCCACTGAAGAGGATCTACAAGCAATGATCAGAGCCGTATATCGCCAAGTTTTGGGCAATGCTCATATATTTGAAAATCAACGGCTGACCAATGCCGAGTCGCAATTGCGGAACGGTCATATCACGGTTTCTGGTTTCGTCAGAGCTGTAGCTCAATCAGACCTATATCGTTCATTGTTTTTTGAAACTTCTTCTCCCTATCGTTTTATCGAATTGAACTTTAAACATTTGCTTGGTCGCGCCCCCCAAGATCAGGCGGAAATTGCAGAACACGTGCAAATTTACAACACACAAGGTTACACAGCAGAAATCAACTCCTACATTGATAGTGATGAATATATCCGGAGTTTTGGCGACCATATTGTGCCCTCTGCCCGTGGTAATCGTACCCAAGCTGGGATTAAGAATGTCGGTTTTAACCGTACCTTCGCGTTAATGCGGGGATTTGCTGCCAACGATCTAGGTAAATCGGCAAAATTGATTAGCGATATTGGCTCTAATCTCGCAACCAAAATTGTTGCCCCCGCTGGTGGTTCTGGTGCTGCTAGCAATACAGGTAAGAGGTTTCGGATCTCTGTATCCAAAGCCAATTTTGGTGCCAGGGTGACTAAGAGCGTAGCCACCTTTGAAGTGGGATACAACCAGCTAGCTCAGAAAATTCAGAGTATCCAGAAAACAGGAGGCAAGATTATTAGTATTGCAGAAATAGCTTAACGCTACCAATGGAGAAGTTCCTAACCTCTAAAATTTTGTCAATAGCCCAGCTATGACAATAGGGTTCAGATAAGCCTCTTTTTCTCCCCCTGCATCCCCTGCCTAACCCACTAAATGTCCTTAACTGAACCGTATAGATTTATAGGGGAAATGGAACATTCTCCTATTCCAAAGCAAATAGCTAAAAATAGAAACCAAAGTGTTGATGAATATTACAAAGTTTGTGGCAAATTCTATAGGGCATTGGCGATCGCAACGCAGTGCCCATCATTTAGCATTCGGTCACTTTGAAGCTGTACAGTCTGAGATAGATATCATTGCTCTTCCAGATGATGATCCAGCAGTGATTGACTTATGTAAAAGCTATAATATCGATCCTCAAACTGTGGTTTCCCCATTTCGTATGACTTGGGAGGGCCAATCAGATTGGGATGATAGTGAAATCAAAGGCACCTGTGTCCTAGTTCCCATCCCCGATCCAGAGCATCCCCATCGCGGTAAACTCTTGCGCGATCAAGGCTATGCAGAAACAATCGCCGCCGCTGGCGACTATTACTTTACGGAAGACGGCACATTTGTGTTAGTCACCGCTTATGATCGCGCCGCCGCTGAAGAGAAAATCTGGTTTGTTAACCCCAATGTTCGTTGTCGCGTTTCCCTAATTAAAACCAGCGCTGGTTCAGGAGTTGTTACTGCCTCATTTTCTTCGGAAATCCGCCAGGATATTCAGAAATAAACTATATCTGACCATATTTCAAGTCATATAGATACAACCTCAGAGCGTGCAGTCTATATATAAACGCGATCGCGTGAGCTTTGCCATGTCATTTTTTCATAGACACTGGTGTCATAGGTTATACCAATTCAAAATTAGGAAAGCCAGATATCAACAGAATTTCTGAGCTTGGATCTGGTGTTCAATTTTAGAGAATTGGTATTCAGGTCATCATTTTGAATTTTGCCGAAAGTATGCTCTTGGACTTTGTCCAAGAGGAGCAACTTGACAAGAAGATTTTGGGATTGTTTATTTATCCTCATCTAGTTATGACCTCTTCATTACCAAAAATTTCTGACACTGTATCGCCTAATTTAATCACCCTGGCTCGTTGGATGGCAGGTGATTTCAGTAACTATCAACAGGCATTTGAAAATTCTAAAGATTACGCCCATATTCATGTTTTCTTTCGCCCATTACCGTTTGAATTCTTCTCAGGAATTGGGCTTTATTCAGAACAAGTATATGACTATGATTTGTGGCGACCTTATCGCCAGGGAGTCCATCGTCTTATTGATCAGGGCAATGAAATTTATATCGAAAATTACAGCTTAAAACAAGCACTTTATTACGCAGGTGCAGCGCGAGATTTAAATATTCTCAAAACTATTACCCCAAATTGTATTGAACGCCGATATCATTGCTCGATGATTTTTAAACGCGAGGGAGATAAATTTATCGGCGGTGTTGAACCTGGAAACCTATGTTTAATTGAGAAAAATGGCTGCCAGACCTATCTAGATAGTTACGTTGAAATTACAGAAACCACTTGGGTAAGCCTAGATAAAGGCATGGATGTGAATACACATCAACAAGTCTGGGGATCTACCTTTGGGCCATTACGGTTTGAAAAGCGGGAGAGTTTTGCAGATGAAGTCCCAAATATCCTATGATCTTTCCCTGCCGAATCTGCCCATAAAAGCAAATATGCTACCTCCAGAAGCACAGAAGAAAATGCAGTGCTGGATTCGCAGTCGGCATTTAATTTGTTCGGGTAATTTCTTTGTTTTTGAAACTGTAGATTATAGTGCTATTGAACGCTTTTCCCAATGTGTAGGAGCATTAGGAGGCACTGTGATTTCGGTTGAGCCAATTGACAAAATTTGGATGGGCGCTCATCGTAAAGTTATTCTTTATCAGGCAAGAGCAAGTTTACATACACCCTGCCACAATTTAAAACAATATTGGATAAAATACGGAGGCTTTCGCAGCCGATTCGATGAGCAAATTTGACCTTTTCCATCGCGAATTTATAACCTGTATTTCTCACAAGCAGCACACATAGCAGATGTAGGTTGGGTTAAGCAAAGCGCAACCCAACATCTATCTTGAAAGCTAAGTAAGTCGCTGGAATAAATCCAACTATTGCCGTCAACTGCCGTGGGTTTTAAACTCGATGGCGGAGGGCAAAAATGTATTTTCTTCCTCTTGTCCTCTGTCTTTTTTCGTTAACAGCTTATACCAATTTAAAAAAAGAATGTGAGAGATTGTAGGGGCACGGGCAATGCCCTGCCCTCTAGAATATATTGATGTGTCGCAAAGATGATTTGATTTGGTATTACCACAATCCTTTTTTGGACGACTCTAAATCATGTTCTCAATCAATACCCTTTACTGATGGGATAGCTTCATGTATTTTTCTAATTACATCACAGTTCTTTTCATCTTTCGTCCAATCATCCCATGACTTTTGAATAGCTTCTTTTTGTTCTTGAGTTAGCTGCCAAGAAAGTGGGGGACTGGTTTTACCCGGGGGAAATGCAATGGTATAATGTTCGATTTCTATCCCTTTTTTACAAGATTTATCCTTCAAAAATTGCAGCTTGCTCTCGGTATCAGCATGATTGTAACCACATTCATATTTGTCTTTTAAAAGTTTGATATTTAATGAATTACTGCCATTTTGTGTAGAACTACGCACGTTTAATAAAGCGAGTAATGAACCAATAACTTCCATCTGCCATCCAGGAGCGCCTTCTTCTTGTTTTGGTAAATCACCGTCAGGAAACGCATTTATTTGTAATAAAATAACTTTTTTGATTCTTGTATTTGATGATGATTCTAAAAGTTGATCCAGTAATTCGATACTAGTAACTACACCAAAATTGTCGAAGTAGCCACCATCAGCTACATGATAATTCCAATCAGTTTCTTGACTTGGACAGCACACAGGAGAAATATAAGGAAAAGTAGCGGATAATCGAGCAGCTGTAGTCACATCAATGTCATAGTCTGGGTAGAGCTTGTTAAAGTCTATAGAAGTGCGATTTCCTTTCTGACTTTCCTTACTCAAACTCATGGGACTCACTAAAAAACGCCGTCCATCTTCAACTAAAGTTGCATTAAAAATAGGAATAGGAATGATTCCTTCGTCAATTTTCTTTCTCCAGCTACCTAAACTTTCATCTGGATTGTCCATTTCTCCTTTCCAGTCTATTTCGATAGCTGTACCGCGGTCTTGCTCAGTTTCGGCATGATCATTCTTATCCTTTTCTTTTGGCACAACAAAAGGTAACCCAATAAAACGAAGTAAATCGGGATAAGCTAACCCCCATCCTGTAGCATCCAAACTATCTTCTGTAGCGCTTTTAAAAATTTCTTCTAATTTACATATCTTTGGATAACCTTGCGCTCCAAATTTATCCAAATAAAACATTGTGCCCACAGAACCACCAGAAACTGCACTGATCCAACCAATTGCTTTGGTAAATTTAGTTCCAATTTCTTCTTGTAAACCTATTAAAACTTGAGTTGTCCATCCAGATGCTTGAATACCACCACCACTGGCACAAACTACTACTAAAGTTTTTTCATTACTTTGTTGATTTTCCAGTCGTTTTTCGATAGCATTAATCCATTTTTCATCTGTCGGTTTTGGCCATTTATTATTTAATTGGTATATTTTGTAAAAATGATCTACTTGAAAAATTTTATAAGATGCAGATGAGATAACACAGAATAATAAGAATGTGGGAATGCGAGACACATCATTAAAGAAAGAAATTCCTCCTAGCCATACGACCATCAACGACAAAATCAAAGTGATATAAAAAAGCGCAGGGATTTCTAATCTGTTAGGAACTGGACGAGGTTTAAAGAGAATATAACCAAAGCCATAAATCATTAGTATCAGAAAGGAAAATCCTACCATTTCTGCAATGCCATAAGATAAAACCCCAGGTTCATCTATATAACCTTTTTGTATCCTTTCCGGTAAAAAATCAATTAATGCCAATAGTAACTGCTTTAAAAATTGATTATATTTAAAGAAAATCTTGGCAAAGTAGTCTGTGACTATCACCAAAATCCCTAAAACTATGCCAAATATAATTCCCCAACCTTCCCACCCTTGGTCGAATATAAGTCTCCAACCTTGCTGGCTTTCCTTTCCTGTTTCTATTTCTTTTTTAGAAAGCTGAATTGCTTTGATAATAATAGGAAGACTCAAGATGATAGCGCATAGATATTGGATAATTTCTGGAATTGCTGTAATTTCCGGTAACCGAGGTACATCAAAACGAATCTGAGAATTGTACCAGATTACATCCAAAACTTGAATTGCCGAAAGTCCTGCTAATACTGCACCTCCAATTACTAAAATCAACTGATTATTAGCACGCATGACAAACAAGTTTTTCAACATTGGTGATAGACCAGTGTCAACAGAAACCTTAGGCAAAAACAACAGTATTAAACCAACAATTATAGGTACTCGGAGAAAGAAAATATATTGTAATACGTTGTAGAAATATTGGAGAGCGACACCTAGGAATGCCAGTAATAACCACAAGATAATACCACCAAAAACCTGTTGTCTCTTTTTCATAACAAATTTCTGTAAGTATGCAAAGGAAGTAATCCTAAATCATTTGTTTCAGTACATCTGTCTAATCTCTAGACGGTTTTGCGGCTCTTTAGTTCAATTAAATAATACTCTTTCACAAGTAATTTGGGATTACTCGAGTTAATTGTTCAATTAAGTTGTCTAAAAAAGAAAATATCAAAATTTTACAAAGAATACTGTTAAGTTATATTAAATAAACCTTGCAATAATAGAAAATATTGGTAACACCAGATTTTAAAAGATTTAATATTTCAAGGATAATAACCACTAAATTATTAATCTTGTGAGCAATTGCAGGCTTTTTAAAGATAACTATTAATATGTTTGCGAAAATCTACTAAAAAATATGAGTAATAATTTGTGGTAAAAAATCATAATGTCTTGTCACTGTAATATTGGGTGTGTTCATCTGAAATATGTAAAAATGCATCGGGTATTTGGTTCGGGAATTTTAGCAATAATTCCTGATAATTAGGTTAAATTTGACTGGAAAATTCTTTTGCTAGAGCACCCGTGATCTCTTGCTGATAACGCTTAGGAGTGATATGTAGCATTCGTTGAAACACAGATGTCATATGACTCTGATTGCCAAATCCGGCTTCGGCTGCTACATATGCTAAAGATAGCTGGGGATTGTGTAACAGTTGTTGGGCAAACTCCAACCGACACCGGAGCACATACTGATAAGGAGACAATCCAGTTGTGACTTTAAATGCACGTGCAAAATGATAGGGACTAAACCCGATTGTGGCAGCAATTTGGTTGAGATTTATTTCTTGGGATAGATGCGCTCTAATATATTCCAAAACAACCTTGAGTAAGCTTGGTTCTAAAAATTCTGGTGAGCGTTTGAAGCATCCTGATAGGTTAGAACGTCGGTAAATTATTTGTGCTAAAACTGCCGTAGCCACTGATTCTAAATAAAACGCACCACCAATTTGTCCATTATCAAAGAACTCTTGGATTGCGATCGCAGCACTTAATCCCCAATGAGTTCTAGAAATTTGCCCCGGCTGTAATTCAATTGTCTGTCCCTCGGCTTCAACTTGGACTATGCGCTCCAGAAAAGATTGGGAATAGCCAAACACTACAAAACAAGCAGCATCTTCGACTGAACTATAGGTAGTACCATTGGGCACAATATCAAAACCTCCTGGTAGCGCTTGGTAAGGTTGTAGGTGATCGCTATTGAAAGCAGCAATTCCTCGAGTTTCCCCAAAACTAGTAACTACAAGGTTCAGCGGTGAACGAATATTGACTTCCAAATGTCCTGGCGGAATGATGGCTACCATCATCTCTGATGTTTCTAGCCAATGTCCCCACTGCGGTAAAGTTTCTAGCGGTGGCTGATCTAAGGGAATTTTGCGTTCTGGGGGATTGAATAAAAACTCTTTCAACAAACTCATATAACCGCAATTTTAATGGTTTAGCTGTAATTGTCTCAAAAGCAGATTTCCATATTCCGCAAGAATTGAAAAGACAATCACAATTGCCGCCAAGTATTTTCAAAATTAAGATTTTGCCACAAGTAATTATCAATGCTGGTTCTCATTCCTATTTCAACCTTCTTTATTGGCTGTCATGGGCTACTTGCTTTATTGTTGTCATATTTAGTAGCAATAGAACGCACCCGGACTCGAATTTGGCATGGTGCGTCTCCAGGTGAAGTTGCATCACAGCCCAATTACTTAAATCATCCTAATGCTTGGGCTGAGTTTGTAGAAAAAATCACACAACAGTCTATTGTCACCAAAAATATTGAAGATGGAGTATTACAACGCACTATTCGAGCGCATGGTAACTTTACAGAATACGTGCCCCTGAGTTTGATGTTTCTGATTGCCCTCGAGTTGATGCAGGCTGAAAGGGTATTGTTGTGGATGCTAGGGACTCTATTAATAGTTGCACGGATTGCTCATACTTGGGGATTAATACAGACTTATGGCCCTTCACCAGGTAGAGCAATTGGCTTTTTTGGTACTTGGTTAGTTTATCTAGTCGGTAGTTTGGCTTGTATTTACTACAGCGTGAAGCAATTTTGATATTCCAGCAACAATTCTCACTGAAAAATTATCATGCTGAAAGCGATTGATAATGACCTTTGGGTTGCGGAACAACCCTTAAAATATTTTGGCTTGGAAGTAGGAACGAGGATGACGGTAATTCGTCTGAGCAACAATCAATTAATGATTATCTCCCCAATTAAGATAGATAACGCAACTATCAATGCGCTCAATCAATTGGGTGAAGTAATTTACATTGTTGTTCCTAACTTATATCATCATCTGTTTGTTGCAGAATTTCAGCGCTATTACCCCCATGCAAAACTATGGGCAGTATCTGGAATGCAGGACAAACGACCCGATTTACAGATTGACCAAATTATTAGCAATGATAGCATTCATCAGATTGGTTGCGTTGAGTATGTATTAGTAGCAGGATTTAACACATTCGATTTAAATGGAATTTCACCGCTGAATGAATGCGTCTTTTTTCATAACAAAAGCCAGACTTTGATTGTCACTGATATAGTTTTTCATTTTGATGAGAAATTTTCACTAAAAACAAAGTTAATAGCTCAACTTTTAGGCTCTTATAAGCAACTCCGTCCATCATTATTGGAAAAAATGGCAACTCAAAATAAAATCAAAGTCCAGCATTCAATTCAACAAATTCTGTCTTGGAATTTTGAACGAATTATTATGGCGCATGGCAGCATAATTGTACAAAATGCTAAACCGATGTTGAAAGCAGGTTATGAGTGGTTTTTAGAATTACAGTTATAAGATTTTGTCTGCTATATGTAGCAATCCGATTTGATTTATGAAAAAATCTCAGCAACGCTACCGTTGCGTTACGCTATCACTAACAAACCCTACGAGAATTTCAAAAATCAAATATGATTTCTATAACTCGGGTGAACGAAATTTTGTGTGGGATTTCTAGCTAAGTATCCAAAAAATTACCCTCCACACTCCCCACACTCCCCACTCCTCCCACACCTTTTTTCGCTCACCCCTATAACTCAAGCACACTATTCCAATTCAAAGTTAAGAAAACCAGAGAGCAAAATAATTTCTGAGTTTGAATCTGTTGCTTAATTTTGGAGAATTAGTATTACTCTCCAATTTTTCATTTTGAAATTCCCAAATATCTCGCTGTCCCTGTTCGTGTTCTACTACTAACTTAAGATGAGGCGGTAACTGGGAACATTGCCTAAATGACCAAGGTTCTCCGTCGGAAAATTCTTGTTCTATGCCATGAAACATCATGTTCATCCTTGTGAGTTTTTGCCAGCAGTAGAAAAATATGCGATGTCTACGATGGGCTATATCTAATACCAATTTGAAACAAGAATGCGACAGATTGTAGGGGCAAGGCACTGCCTTGCCCTCTAGAATATATTGATGTGTCGCAAACATTATTTGATTTGGTATAAGCATTTGAAGAACTGTTGCAGGGATAGAAAGTAGCTCTCTGTTCCCTGCTCATTTTCTACACCTATAAATTTAATTTTGCACAATTAATTATTTATAAAGTGTATTAGAATATCCCGAACGAAAAGACCTAACAATTCCTTGTTCTGGGAAATATTGGTTTCGCAAAATATTACCAGTATCATTTCCCATGACATGAATGGAGATGGAAGGAGTAAATACTGTTGTAGCTTTTACAGCATGAATGTCTCCATCTGGTGGTAATAAACGGTAAATATCACCACTTTTTACTTTATAGACACCAAGATTTTGTAACTGCGCCCGTCCTTCTACATCACCTTTATCTAAGCGACGATAGACAGTTTCTTCTTGTCTACCTTTATATAAACCCACAAGTCCCCAAGATAAATGATCATGGACGGGAGTAATAGAATTAGGCGGAATTACCAAACTAAAGATAGTCAGCGAGCGATCGCTCGAACGGTACAGCAACCATTGCCCAATTCCATCTCCCAAACCGCTATGGTGATTAGGTTGAGCGAATTGTACTGGTAACCAATCTTGTTTTTCCAAGAGTGCGGCAAAATAAGGTTTCAGAGTATTGAGCGTTTCTTGGCGATCGCGAGTTGTGTTAGAGACAATTTCTTTGGCGATCGCCACAAACTCATGTAAGTCAGGACTATCAATAAACCATTCGTCTGTTATTAATGATTCGAGAATAGTTGTATGAGTCATAAAATTCCAGATTTGAGATTTGACTGTTGGGCTTAAGACTTACGCATTTTGCCTTTGTGTTTGGTATTTCTATCCAGCTTTGTTATTCCCTTGATCTCCCTACCAATTCTCTACTTCGTCACATAAGCTCTTTAAGGACAAGTTCATTTCTTGACAGTTAAAGCAGCAGCCATATTGATTTTATGTAAGCGGATAAGTATAAAATACTTAAAATTGATTGATTTACAGTATATTAAGCAAATCATATCATCTTTATTGCTTGACGATAACACTCAAGCCAATATTTTTTTGATTTACAGCATTGTCCAGAGCAGAAATCTATCTATATCAAGCTTTTCGCCACTTGGTATAGCCGTAGCCATCTTTGTGAGATGCTTGCTGGATAATAGTTTGCAACCCTATCTGTATAGTTAAAAACTTTGTACTGGAGTTGATTGTCAAAGTATTCTATGTCATTATCAAAAGACATAGGTATTAAATACTGTTAGTAAATAAACTGAGATTAATTCTTGTCAGGATATAATATCTGGTACAAATAGCTGTGAGGTAAGAAATTTAGCTGAATAAAAACCTCATCTTCACAGTAGTTGAGTCATTAAATGTTTCAAAATATGGATATCTAACCCAGGGTGACGATTGCAGTTATGTTCGCCTGGAGTTACATGACTCATAGTTAATGGAGATTAGGGACTAAAGAATTACAAATTCAAAATGATGCTGCTTTCCAATTCAATTTTTGCTGTTCCCTGTTCCCTTTGACAAATGATTCATGAAATCATCTCATTAATAATTTTACTGATTTCTTTTTTTCTGATTTGGTTTATTACCGACCAAGAATGAAAATTTTGCTGATTCATATCTATCTTTCTTGTGTCACTCTAGGTAGAGTAAAAAGCAAATAAGTCTGCTCAAAGTGATAAAAATAGATGATTGTGCAAGGTATTCATGAGGCTAATAAGGTAAGAAAATCTTGTAAAAAGTTGAGGAATATAAAATACCCTGAGCCAAGGTTTTATCAGATTGAAAAGGATAAAAGGTTGAACAATAAGACGTAAATTATTCAGGATATTCTTCCAACCATGATGTTCATCCCATATAGCTGCACCTTCTAAATCAACACCCAGCAAGTTTACTCCTTGTAGATTTCCACCCTCTAAATCAGCATCTCTTGAATTTATGAACGGCGATACCCTGTAACTTATTTACCTAGAGAAACTGTAACTAAATAACGATAAACAAAAAACAAAATATTATGCCTCTACGATTATCTGTAAGTCTTTTATTTTTTATATATTAAAAATACTGAACCTATCGGCCCTGCATTTTCTACATATATTTTATTATTGTAAAATAAGCCGGGAGACATCCCACCATCAAATAATATTCCTTCTTGAATTTTGCCCAAACAATTATTATTAGCAATACCTTCTAGAACATCATCAAATTTATCTGGTAATAATTCTTGATTATTTTGGGAAAATTCAATATTAGAATTAGCTTTAGCATCATTCACTAGCAAAATTACATATCCTTGATTGGTGATTGCAGCTAAAGAACGATTCGTTGCTTGTTTACAAGCAAATGCTCCCAAATCATTACAAATATCTTTAAATTGACCACTCCGATAAAATCGCCCATTACCGCCTACAAGGTTGTAATTAAGAATTTCCTCTTTTCTTCTACCAGCCTGGATAGTAGCTTTTCTATTTTTTGGGTTACCTCCAGATACCCCAAAAGAAGAACGTTTATTTTTAAAGTCGCCAGAATAATCGAATCCGCGAGAAATATTTAACCCCTGTGGTTTGTTATCAGTGCCTATATAATCAGCATTAATTGCTGCTATGGGAGTTTGTCCGTTTAATTTAGAATTTTCATCCGTAATGATTTCTCGAAAGATTTTGGGTACATATTCCTTACGCAATTTTCCTTGACTATTTTTGGCGTAAAGTTTATGAGCTAGTCCAACATTTACCTTAAAATCTAATTTTTCTGAGCGAGGGTTAAAAACAATCACATGATTTATCCCTCTATCAAATTTTTTCCCTAGATTATTAGCTTTGAAAAATTCAATGCTAAAATTAGCATTTTTGCCAATACAAGTAGTCTTGGCTAATTCTTGGGCTGCATTGGATGTATTATCTTTACAGCCAGATAATAGATTGAGCGTGATTACAACAATAGATAATAAAAATAATTTTTTCATTTGTTCGTTGCTGTTTGGTATTTGGTGTTTGGTATTGGTATTTGGTGTTTTTCATGACCAATTACCAATTACCCATTACCCATTACCCTTTAAATACAAAAACCCGCTACAGAATTACTATAGCGGGTAAAAATTTATTCAATCTGGAGTCAATGCAAAATTTCTAAGACAGCCATTCTAAAACGGCTTCGTCTTTGGTATTGGTATTGCGGGATGGTGTTTCACGATTAAACTTCATGTGAATTGAGCGGGTTTGCTCGCCATCAGCAGCAACAGCCAAAATAGGATAGTCGATTAAACCATCTTGGAAGGACATCTGGAAGCGGAATGTACCATCTGGATTCAGCTTAATTGGACGACCGCCAATTGTCACGGTAGCATCTGGTTCAGTTGCACCGTAGACAATTAATTCAGCATCAGCAATTAACCAGAACTTGCGAGGACGTACTGGTACAGCGGAGGCGGAGAAGCCAACGCCAGACATTCCCACACCAGACATATTTAAACCAGAGGTGGTGGGAACTGCCCACATACCTACACCGGATGGGAAAATGTAGGAGCTGATAGCTTGTTCTGGGGTTACAGAACCAGGTACGTGTTGCATGGAACCAAAAAGAGAACCTGCAACCCGTTGTGCTTCGGCAGATTCCGCCATACCAAAGATTTGGTCGTAAATGGGGTTACCGTTAGCATAGGCTGTGGTAGCAATTTTCTTGGCTGGGGGAACCAATTCGTAAACAGTCTTACCACGCAAGTCTTCTTCAAAGTTGACGGTGACGAATACATCTTCAATCCAATCTGAAGGATAGACAGGAGGAATATGTACACGTGCAGAACGCGCTAGAACTAACCAGCGTCCGTCAACAGCACGATAGCCAATATCAATTACATAGTCGCGATCGCTCACAGGAATTGGTAGATACCATTCTCTAGCCAATTCATCAGCGGGATATTCTTGCAGGCTGTGGGGACTTTGGAAATCAATATTGATGTCGGTAACATCATAAATCCGCAGCGCTAGCTGTTGTCCCCCTTGTCTCCGCAGTTCTTCTTTGTGTTCATTGGGAACATCCCAGTAGGTGTAAGCCCACTGAGGATCGCGTGGTAAAAGTACAATCCGGCTTTCACCGTAACCAGCAGGTAGATCTCCTAGTTCCTCATCAACATCAATGAGCAAACCACCATTGCGATCTTCTTGACCTAACTCGAATTTTGCTGCTTCCACGGTTTCCTGTGCCTCCAGTGAACGAGATGGACTAAGCGAAAACTTGCTGCGCTGAACTTCTTGAATAGATGCTAGTAATTGTGATTTACGCATCCGGCTGTAACGAGAAATGCCATATTCACTCGCTACTTTGCGTAATTGCCGCAGTGTCATCTCCTCTAGCGGCGGGCGTTCTTTTGCCATTAATTTGGCCTCCAGTAGTTTGAAAGGTAAATGATTTCTCCGGGTTACAGAATGCTAAGTAACATTTCATCCAACTCCAGATGAATTTCTTATTCCTGACTTCTGGTATTGCCCAGTGTTGTAGTTTGTTAAATGGTTATTAAATTGAGAGTCACTCCCTTTCAATTCCTTACTCATGCCAAAATCAGCATCTTTTTGGGATCAAGTGGAGTTGTTTAATAAATATTAAGCAGTAACCCTGGGTTGGGATCAAGGGGTCTGAAGACGCTTTTTCGGCTATTTCACGAATCTATCAGCCCTTTGGGGATCATCATGTTATGAAATCTTGACATTTGATTTGTTGGACTCAGGGGTAATAAGCAGTAATATCAAGATTTCATGACAATTGGTTTGCCCTAAAAAAAGTCGTAGGGACACAGGTATTGCTTGTGTCCCTACGACATATCTGGGCTAGAAAGATTGCTGAGTTGGAGAGACTCGATTAATCGCGTTTGTACAAGAGTAAAAATACTAATCGTTAGCCTAAGTGCCTGTGTTTAGCTAATTTACTTGTAATTTGTATAACCAGAGTGGGTTGTAAACCTGACTCCAGAAGAGTTCTATTTTTAGGGAACATACAACTAAAACATTCAACCGCTTAAAAGTTCATAGTAATTTTGTTGATAACTGACATACTTTGAATGCGCCAAATACCTTCTTGACGAACCAAGTTATATTTAACACGCAAAGTTTCATCAGAAGCCTTCTTCAGTTGACCATGTTGATAGAACTGAGTGATTTCCTTGACTGTAGCTTCCACGGCTGTGCGATCGCTATCGTTATCAATTTTCTCTACAGATTCTACCTTGTGGCTATGCTCGTATTTCCGATAACGATTCTCAGATTTATCTTGCAGGGCAATTGAGCGCCATTGCAATAAAGATGAACCAGTGAGAATTTGTTGTAAATTATCAACCTCATGATTTGGCCCTAAAGCCGCCGCTTTGGTAGATAACCAACTCCCAATGATTTCCTCGGCTGTCGTAGTTGTTAAAGGCCCGTCTGGCGATTGTGGTTTGCTGTTGGGGTCAGGAATCTGGATAACAGGTTGATTAATTTCTATTGATAATTGTTCGCCTTCTAACCTTGGCGACGGATGAAACAGACTTCTGACAAATCCAAAGGTTGTGGAAACGATCAACCAAAAAACAACTATGACAATCAAAGAAACCAACACAGTCCATACGAGGCGGGTTTTGCCTTCTAGGGAATTGGCAAAATTACGCCGTCTTTGCGGATAACGTTGTCGCGGATCTAATGCACGTTCTCGGCTAGTAGTTGGAGTTGGCTTGCGCCGCCTGCGCCCAGAAGTTTGCTCTGGTGGGGAAACTCTAGCCGCACCATTTAAGTTTTGCTGGGGTTCTTTAGCTGTGCGTTCGGCAGATGAAAACTGCGTTACTGGCGTATCTGATGTGCGATAGCCACCAGATATGGGAGTTGAGGGTCTCCATCTAGGCGTTTCTGGTAAATCTGGGTCAGGAGGTCGGCTATGACGGAATTGTCGAGAATTTCCCGGAACGTTGTTACGGTTCTGGGTATTGTTATTTGGTGGTGGCGATAAAGGTTGACGGTTAATGACAGCCGATTCATCAGTTGTTTCCGCATCCGAAGGCAGAACTTCTAAGTAGGCTTGTACCTGTGGTTGAGCAAAGTAACTCTTTAAAGAAGCCGTCTGCTTGTTTAAATCTCGGAAGTGGGGAAACACTTCATGTTGTAACCACTGTTCTCCGTAGAGACACAAACCAGGTAACAAGTCTGGAGAATCTTGAGATTTTTCGCGAATAAAAGCTAAAGCCTCATATTCTTGGCTGAGTTCTAAAACTCGGGTAGCTTCTTCCGTCTGACCTAGTAGCAGCGCACAAAGTGATTGTTCTAAATGTACATCTTGGCGCTTGCCCAAACGCATCAGCATTTGCTTGGCTTGGCGAATCAACGCTGGTTGACGTTGCACAAAACCCCGTGCTATCAAGGCATAAACAGCCAAATAGGTAGCGACAGCAGAAGGACGTTTGCTTTCTGCTTCAAATAACTTGTGCTGTTCTGCGACGGTTAAGTGGTTACGTAACTGCTGGATAAATCGCAAAAAGTCATCAATGTTCAGACCTGATTCATCATGACCATTGCCATCAATGCCACCGCGATCGTCTAGGATGTTTTGCAATAATTCTAGACCTTGGCGACGTTCGGTGACGTTGGTTTCTGGTAAAGCTAGTAATTCCAGAATCCGATATGGTCGCAATTTATAAAGATCTGCTTGAATTTCCGCCTGTACGGTGGGAAATAACTCTTCGCGAGATAGAACTTCCAGACCAGTTTCTAAAGAATTGGCGGCGTTTTCGTAATGGCCTTGCTGCCATTGCTCCCGCCCCAATTCTAAGCAGGCTAAAGCAATGGTGAGAACTACATCCGGGCGATCGCTTTCTCTGGCTTCTGCGTCGGCTAAATTATTGCCTGTTTTGCCTTCTCCTCCATTATTTTTATGGACTAAATATGGCTTTCCTAATTTGAGTACTATTTCGTACTCGCCTAAGTCCTGCAAAATTAGTAAAGCACCAACTAACTCCTCCTGAGAAATTTCAATACTTAGACTTTGGTTGTCAATTGCACCATTTGTTTGTCCGGAGCGATTTTCAACTGCTACGGACGCAGAAGCATTACCATCAGGGTCATAAGCATGGGCAAGATACAGCTGATCGTAACTGCTACGTTCTTTGGGATCTGATAAAACCACGTAAGCTTCTTCTATAAGTTGTTTGCGCGAAGAAATTGCTGCTTGAGAATACTCTCGTCGCGGCAACTGTACAATGCGATCGCTGTATGCTTGCCGCAATTGTTCTTCACTTGCCGCTAACGGTAGTCCTAAAATTCGGTAGTAATCTAGCGGAATTCGCACAGCCTACTTCCCCTGCACCGCGATCAACATAATTCACTTAAAGCGTCCCAGGCATGTAAAACCGTGCCATAATATTACCGTGTTGACTTTACACCACAAGTGTATATTGCAACAACTTGTTTTGTATCCTCCCGAAATTTGAGTCATATTCTAGTACCTATATTTTGCCTTCGCCTAGAAAGGGTCAGCTTTTTGTTTTAATTCTTAGTATTTTGATTTTTTACCACAGGCTATGAGCCTTGGATACTATAAACTACAAATTCCGCTTTTCTAATTAGTACAAGAGTTGTAATTTTAAAAACATTTGAGTCTCCGTGTATTCTAGTAATTATCTTCTTGGTAAAATCGGCTAGCTTGATATATCCTACTTATATGGTAGATGTATCAATACTTTATACTCATACTTGTAGATGAGTATAAAGCAAGAGTTAGCAATCATAGCGATGCTAACTTACCCCAAGTGTACGGTTGGCACCATGAAGACAACCGTCATATTTATAATTGACTTCCCAAATTTTGACTATTGCTGTCTTGTATCTTGAGGTATATTTAGGGTCTAGAAACCTTAAATAAACTCACATAACATTACTGATGATGATATGTCAACACAGATGTGTTAATTTTCAGCTGCTACCAAATGTCCACTAAAACAAAGCTATTGCTGATTGAAACTTGCCTTGAAGGTAGACAAGGATATTTTTTTGTGTTCACGCAAGTTAGTCTTAGATTTTTTTTAAGAATCTATCACTAACAGGTCTAATAATACGGTAATAAAATCACCGCTTGGTAGATTTCCCTATTGATAGCTAGAGAAAGAAATCATATCATTCCTAGACTGGAATTACAATTATCTAACTAAGTATTTAGCTAGAGCAGGATTTAGCGTCTTGATTTTTGCCAAATTGTTAATGGATATGCAGAAAGCAAGCTATCCTGATTGATAGCCTATAAAGGGGTGTGGATTTAACTCTTAGGATGGCTTTTGCTTTGATGGTAATAGCCGCCTAGTAAATGGGCCATAAAATTGAAAATCAAAAATTAAAAATCAAAAATCACTCATTTACAAATGTGATTTTTGGTACAAAAATTTTGATTGTTGACTCAGTTAAAAATCGTAAATTGCAGTTTGACGCGACAGGGATACTATACAAATAATGGTTCAAGAACGCACGTTACCCACCTTTAATGCCGCTAATGTCAAGATCACCAAAGAAGAAGGCTTGCGGTTGTATGAGGACATGGTCTTAGGGCGCTTTTTTGAAGACAAATGCGCTGAAATGTACTATAGAGGCAAAATGTTTGGTTTTGTCCATTTGTACAACGGTCAAGAAGCCGTTTCCACTGGCGTAATTCAAGGGGCGATGCGACCAGGAGAAGATTATGTTTCCAGTACCTATCGCGACCACGTCCACGCTTTAAGTGCGGGAGTTCCAGCCAGAGAAGTGATGGCAGAGTTATTTGGCAAATCCACAGGTTGTAGCAAAGGCCGTGGTGGTTCCATGCATATGTTCTCTGCAGAACATCGCTTACTAGGTGGTTATGCTTTTGTGGCTGAAGGTATCCCTGTAGCAGCTGGTGCAGCTTTTCAAAGCAAATACCGCCGCGAGGTATTGGGCGATCAAAGTGCTGACCAAGTTACAGCTTGCTTTTTTGGCGATGGTGCTGCTAATAACGGTCAGTTCTTTGAGACTTTGAATATGGCAGCTTTATGGAAACTGCCAATTCTGTTTGTGATCGAAAATAACAAGTGGGCAATTGGGATGGCTCACGATCGCGCTACTTCTGATCCAGAAATTTACAAAAAAGCCAGTGCTTTTAACATGGCGGGTGTAGAAGTAGACGGTATGGATGTGCTAGCTGTGCGTGCAGTTGCTCAAGAAGCTGTCGCCCGCGCCCGTGCTGGCGAAGGCCCGACTGTAATTGAAGCCTTAACTTACCGTTTCCGCGGTCACTCCCTAGCAGATCCAGATGAACTACGCAGCAAAGCCGAGAAAGAATTCTGGTTTGCCCGTGATCCAATTAAGAAGCTGGCAGCTTATTTAGTTGAACATAATTTGTCAGATCAAGAAGAACTCAAAGGCATCGATCGCAAAATTCAGGGTGTTATCGACGATGCAGTGAAATTCGCCGAAAGTAGCCCTGAACCAGATCCTAGCGAGTTATATCGCTTTGTGTTTGCAGAAGACGAGTAAGTTGAGGATTGGGGACAAGGGACTGGGGACTGGGGACTGGGGACTGGGAACTGGGAACAAGGAGGAATTTCCATGTCATGACTCAGAACTCAGCACTCAGCACTCAGTACTGCCCTATGCCCAATAAGCAATGAGGAGTAAATTTGTGTTTTCTATAGCAATTCAACAGCAGCAATACAAAACCTATATTCTTTCTGATGAAAGCGCAGGTTCGCAATTGGAAGTTGTTCCAGAACGGGGCGGTATTATTACCCGTTGGTGCATTCAAGGAGAAGAAATTCTTTATTTAGATGCGGAAAGGTTTGCCAATCCCGATTTAAGTGTTAGGGGTGGAATTCCGATTTTGTTTCCCATCTGCGGTAACTTGCCTGATAATACTTACACCGTAGATGGTAAGAATTATTCTCTGAAACAGCATGGCTTTGCCCGTGATTTACCTTGGCAAGTGACTGATCAAGTAACCCATGATCAAGTTAGCCTCACTATAGTTCTCAACAGCAACGAGCAAACAAAAGCTGTTTATCCTTTTGATTTCCAGCTAGTGTTTACCTACGAACTGCAAGGCAATACCTTAGAGATTAAGCAGCAGTATCAGAATTTGTCATCGACTCCATTACCTTTTTCTATGGGTTTTCATCCCTACTTTCAGCTAGGTGACAAAAATCAATTAGAGTTTGCCATCCCTTCAGGTGAATATCAAAATCAAACAACTAAAGAAATTTATCCATTTCATGGTAATTTTGATTTTAGTCAGGATGAAATTGACGTTGCCTTTAAGGAACTCACCAGTCAATCTGCCTCTGTGGTTGACAACAGCAGAAAGCTAAGGGTCTCCCTAGCGTATGGTAATGAATATCCCATCTTGGTGTTTTGGACGCTTAAGGGCAAAGAATTCTATTGTCTAGAGCCTTGGAGTGCGCCTCGTAATTCCCTGAATACTGGCGAGCATCTGATTGTGTTAGCCCCAGGAGAGAGTTACCAAGCATCTGTACGCCTAACGGCAAATTTCTTCTAGAAACCCCTTTACAAATCTACAGATGTTTGTGCTATAATTGCAAAGTTGCGATACACAACTTAACGGGTCGCTAACTCAACGGTAGAGTACTCGGCTTTTAACCGATTAGTTCCGGGTTCGAATCCCGGGCGACCCATATAAAAGAAAAATGCTCGCTGATGCTTGAGAAATCAAAGTAGAGGCGAGCTTAATTGTTGATAGGGGATTTGTGAGTGCGATCGCTGTCTTAAACGGCAAAACTTGTAGAGACGCGATTAATCGCGTCTCCTCTTGGGAATCGCGGAGATTAGCAAGCAATTTAGTATAATAATTTACTTTTATTTAAGATTTATTTTGAGTTGCGATAGCTCCTAGTAATTCATGATGTTATAAAAATAAGTTTAAATAATTACTAGGCTAATTCAGTTAATTATTACCATATATGCTTATCATATTTAGCTTTTAGATAAAACACACTTAACAACTAGTTGACAAAAAAAATACTTTAAAAATAGAATATGTACTTAAGAGAAATGTCACGAATAATTACAAAAATCCAAATTATATACTGGTAGGCATTTATCTTGAAATCATGAGTTTTAGTTTTTCTACTGAAAGTGAAAGATGTGGGCAACTTTGCAGCAAAAAGCCTGTATTTCCTCAATAGGGCTGGAAATTGAGAACTTAGGAACAGACCGAATCTTTTGCGATTTACCTCAAAGCCGCACCAACTTTTGGCAGTTGTGGGAACAGTATCAAAATTATTTTTATCATCGTTGCCTCAAGTGGATGGGCGGTAATATTCATGATGCTGAAGATTTGCTCAGTCGAGCAATGCTCAAAGCTTGGAATCAATGGTCAGATTATGCCGGAAAAATCGCCAATCCTAAAGCTTGGTTAAGTCGGCTGATCCATAACCTGAGTGTAGATTTACATCGACAACGCCAGCGAGAGAGTCAAATTAAACAAGATACAACGATCAATTCCCAGTTAGAATTTCCGGATTCCGAACTTTTACGTCGTGAACTAGGGGCATATCTCCGCTACAAAATTGAATGCTTACCACCTAGACTGCGCGATCCTTTTATCCGGCGCTGCTGTCTACAGAAATCATATAGAGAAATTGCCCAGCAACTCGCCCTTTCAGAAGATACGGTTTGGAAACGGGTTAAACAGGCGCAAAGCATTCTCAAAAAGCAGGTGAAGAAGTATCTAGCGGGAGAAGATCAGACGGCTTTAGATTCTCCCTCTTTAAAAAATGTGACTTCCACACACTTTTCCCAAGCGATTCTCCTTTCCTGTCAGGAAAAACTTCATCAGCTAGAGACTTTATATACAAAGTCTCCAGACTCCCAGGCAAATTTTGTTACGGAAAAGGGTGAAATCTGCAACCTCAAACTCCTATCTAATTTGGATGCTTCGCTATTCACAGGAAGCATCATTGAGGAAATTAACTATCAAGTAACTGGAATATGTCTAGAAAGCTTATCACACACTTGGTACAGTTCTCCCAGCCCTCTGGAGTGGCACTGAATGCTCACTTGGTTTTAGAGTCAAAGCCAACTAGACAAGACCAAAAACTCAAAACCTTAAGTAAATACGTCCAGCAGTATCCTCAAGGATGGAAGAAACGCCTGGAGTTGGCTGATTTGCTCTACTCAATAGGCAATTGGCAACAAGCGGTTGAGGAATACCGCCAAGTGGTTGAACGACAACCACAATTAATTAATGTGTGGCTGCAACTAGGAAAAATTTTGCAGCTGATAGGAAAACGGACAGAAGCTATAGAGGTATATGAGAAGGCCTTAGCATTATCTGGCAATGATGCGAATCAACACCATATAGGCGGATTGATTGCAATTTGTAGAGGTGACACTCACAAAGCAATCAGAGTTTTTGATTCTGCAGCAACTTTACAACCGCAAAAAATAGTTCACTGGTTAGCATTGGGACAAGTGCAGATGGAGAGAGAAAACCCTCTTGAGGCGTTAAGCGCCTTTGATCGGGTTTTGTTACTCAACCCAAATGATATTTTGGCCTTGATTCACAGCTATGATGCGCTGATGGCAGTGGGGAATTTTCAAGAAGCTAGAAGAAGGTTAAATAGAGCGATCGCTCTTGCTCCAGATGATTTGCGGGTACTGCAACGACAGTTAGATGAGCGTTGTGGGATGAGATTGGTATCTGGTGAAGAGGGTAAGCAGACTAAAAAACTGATTAATTCGATTCTGCAACAGACTCCTAATACTGCCCAAGCCTACAAATCTCTAGCAAATTATCATATTTTCCGAGGGGATTGGTTGCAAGGAGTTGGGGTATTAGCAGAGTTTACAGAACAACATCCTAATCATCCTAGTGGTTGGTATTACTATGGGCGGTGCTTGTTCTACACAGGGGAATATCAAGCGGCGGCGCTGGTGATGCTCAAAGCTTACCGTCTCTATCCCAATGATTGTGAAATCTATCGGGCATTGTGTGAGATTTTACCTGTTCAACCTCATCCCATATCTGATGAAAACGGTAATATTAACCTAGCTTTGATAGTAGAAGAAATGCTGAAGCGGTTTCCTGAACGTTGGAGTGTTTGGGCAACTGCGGGACGAGTGCTAGTAGAAACTTTTCAAGATATTGAGAGGGGGTGTAGTGTTTCTTGGCAAGGGACACAACTTCAACCCCAGTTACCGGATGCTTGGTTTCGTCATGGGCGGGTGTTGGCTTTAGCCAATAAACACCAGGAAGCATTAGTAGTGCTACAGCAAGGATGGCAGTTATTACCAACAGCAAAAGGTTATTTGCAATCTGTATCTGCTGCAGTGTGGCTGGGAGAGAGTTACCGATTACTAGGAGATGATGCGGCGAGTCAGAAATGGTGGGAAGAGGCTTGTGAGCAAAGTCAACAACTAAGGTTGTTGAATCCAGCTAGAGCTGATTACTGGCTAGGGAGAGCATTAGAGGGGTTAGGAGATGTCAAAGGTGCGATCGCAGCTTATCGAAGTGCTTTGAGTCAGCATTTACTCTATCCAGTGCGTGGGGAAGTTGAGGCGAGTTTAAAACGGTTGCAAACAATGCTGCGGAAGGATTCTCGGATTTTGGGCTAGTTAAATACGTGGCATTTTTTGGCAAAAAAAGACCTCTAACTCCAAAAATTCAGAAATTGGTAACTGAGAGCGTCTGGATAATAGACAAATTGGCGAGATTAATTAAAAGTTTTATTGGGTTGTTGTTGGCTGATTGTGAATGCAAATGGCATTTTGCAGAATTTGAGCATGATTGATGTTGCTCAAAGTTTTTTGTGATTTTATATGGTTTTAGGCAGTAGATTGAAATAGAAAAAATGCTCCTAACTCCAAAAATTCCGAAATCGACAATTGAAATCGTCTTAATAGTATCAAAGTGCTAAATTCAACACTCTGCTCATGCAAAAAAGAGAGGTTTTAAATGCCACTTCAATGGAATCAACAGCCAGATCATGTAAGGCAAGCCTTCCTAGACCAAAAAGCAGATTTAGTCATACTGCCTAAAGGGATGAAATTATGGAAACTTACTGGTTATAAGCCTTCTAGAAATCCTAATATTCATCGTTTTACGCCTCCGATTACTCCTTGGTGGTCTAATTATGACCCATTTATGAACGATCAAAAGGGAGTAAAAGGTGTATTCAAAGATGCAGTTGCTAAAAGTCAAATCTTTTTAGCTTATGTTCGAGATCGGTCTGCAGTAACTATTGAGTGGAATAGCCTCACTTATTATATGGAAACAAGGCTTCTGAACGAGAAAGAAGCCTTTTGGGGTCGGTATGCGCCACAACCTGTATCCAAAAATCCCATCTATCAAACTCTATATGATGGTGTGTACTATCCTGAAGCTTTAGGCGGTTGGCCTGATGCTTTTCAGCTATATATCCCTAACTTGCAAACAGCGGATTTAGCAACACCAGAGTGGTTTAGTTCTACTGATAATAAAGCATTGAAAGCGCAGTTTGGCATTTAAAAAATTGCAGCCGAACTTTGGACTGATGAGAGAGGAAAATTTGTGCGATCGCCTGCAATATTTCATCAGCAGTCTATTATTTGATGTTGCGTGATTTGGATGCAAAAAGTTAGCAAAAAAAATTGCTGCTAACTCAAAAAAATCAGAAATTAATCTCTGATATCGTCTTATAGATACAGCATCAAAAATCTGAAAAATTTAGCTTTTGAAGCTAAAAGAAGATGCTTATGCTTTCAATAAGATGACAACAAATAAATTCGTTTACAGGTAAGTGAAAATGAGTAACATCACAGTTCTTCAAAATATCCCCACCGACCGCTCGATCAAACTCAAAGTAGAAGGTCAAGAAGAAACATATTCTCTGAAGATTCAACCAGCATTCACTTCTAAATTAGTACGTGCATCTGAGAAGGAGATTTTGCAAGATTTATCTCTTAGTTCGGTAATATCAAACTTGAAAAATGCCGCCGATTTGATTTTTGTAGCATACAACGCTTTAGCAGGAGCAGATGGTGGAAAACTCCAAGCAAAAATGTCAGGATTGCAGAAATCGCTGCTTGATCTAACTGGTGATTGTATTACAACTGTTCAAGGTTTTGAATCTTGCTCCCAGGAAGTCATTACCTACACCATGAAAAGCTATAAATGGCTGTTTGACGGTAATGAAAAGCTAGCTGTAACCCAACTAGTACGTTGTGGAGAAATTGCTGGCAAAATGGCTGATGAAGCTCAAAAATTAGCAGAACGTTTTAAAGAACTTGGTGATAAATCCCAGCTTGTACTTGAAGATTCAATTAAAGAAGAGGGTCTTCAAGAGCATAAGCGTCTTGAGATGATACAGAAATTGAATGAGTTGAAAGCTAATCAGGTAAATGCCCAAAAGCTACAACAGGAACTTCAAATAGCTTTAGATGAAGTTCAAAAACAATATGAAGAAGCCAGAGAGCGAGAAAAAGTTGAGTCCGAACGTGCTTTTACTATGGGACTAGTAGGAGCAATTTTTGGAGGGTTAGCCGCGGGTCTAGGTTCAGCAGCTCAAATTGTTACCTCTGTACATCCAGCGACTGCTGGCCCAAAAGCTATGGCACAAATGGCCGCAGGACAAGCAGCCAATTCTCAAGCTAGTAACAATTTGGCACAAAACGGACAAAATAACGACTTAGTGAAAAGGGCTGAAGAAGCACAAGCAGAAAAGAGCAAACTGGAAAAAGAAACCCAGGAAAATGAAGCCAAAATCAAAGAAGCTGAAGGCATTATCAACGAAACAACAAATCAACAAACTAAAGTTAACAAAGAAAAAGAACTCCAAGAAAGCCTGAAAAAACGTGAGGAACTCAAAGTTAAATTAGAGGCTGCAACTCAAGCGATCGATAAAATTTCTAGTGGGCTAAAAGATTTATCTGGTAACTTGAGCAACTTAGGAAACCAGGCTCATTCAAACGCGGAACTTGCATCTAAACAGAAAATGGAATTCTTCCAGCAAAAGAACAATCTAGCTGCAGAAAATCGCAAAACTCTAGCAGCGCTGGAAGAATACGCAGTAAGAGCTGCAAACGGCCAAGTTGATCTCAATAATGCTGCTGCAGCCGTTGAAACTCTTCACTATGCAGTTCAAGCACTCAGTCAAATTGTGGTTGCTCTGAATCAAGCAGCATTATTCTGGCGCTCAATGTCAGCATACTGTAAGCGACTGCAAAAATCTGAGTTCTTAAACGAAGTTAAGGATCTTCAAGAAGATATGGACAAAGATCAGCGACTTGCGTACTACTCTGAGCCAGACTTCATTCTAGGTTGTGTGATCAATTTATCGAAATGGGTGGCTTTGAATAGCGTTTGTCAGCAATATTTGAAAGCTGTCAATGAAACCTACGCTCAAGTAGGAAAAAACCATGCTACCGCACTTTCAATTAAGGAAGCACAAAAGCAAGCACCTATTTTAGCTAAAAAGATTCTGGAATCTGTACGTCAGGAAATGCAAGTTTTAGACGTTACACCACAGGCGGCTTAAAGTTTAGCACAAGCATTCTTGAGCAAAAAATACTGGTCAGTTTGTGTGGCAATTCTGTTGAGTGTATATAACGCAGCAGAATTGCCAAGCAATATTGCATAGCCATCTCCAATTTAAGCAATAAACTCCCGAGTGATTCATGAATATCAAGACAAATAGCAACAGAAAAATTTGCTTATTTTCTCATACAAGCATCCAAAGTAAATTCCAGTTTGTGTGGAAAATATTATTAGTATTTATCCTGTCTACACTGCTTTCTGTGCCAGCACCAGCTCTAGCATTGAACTATAGTGAGACAGTACAATCATATATATCCAACGTTAAGTCAGAGTTGGATGGCATCCAAAAATCAATTGCTGAACTTCCTAACTTATCTTATGAGCATGGGCAAAAAGCTCTGCCAGATATAGAAAATAAATTACAACAACTTAAAACTGAGGCTAGCGATCGCGCCCAAGAATTTCAGCAATTGAGCGAAAGAGAACAAACAGAGTATAACAAACTTCTGGATCGCATCAATCAGCTATATACAGCACAAAAAAATCAGCAGCAATATGTTGCGTCATATCCTAGTAGTTATCAAAAAAGCTGCTTCCGGATATCTCTGCAAGGAAATGTACTATCAGCTACTTGCTTAACTAGAAATCAATCCTCTTATGACACCTCGATTAGATTAAAAGGAATTGAAAATATTGATGGTAATTTGGTTGTAATTAACCCTCAAAAAGATGCTGAGTTTTACCTTACCTGTAGAAATATTGATGTCTTTCGTGATGAAATAGAAGGCGATTGTCAAACAAACAATGGTGATTTTATCTCCACCAGTACCACCATCAAAGGTATTGAAAATATCAATGGAGAACTCAAGTATACAAGTTCTCCAGGTAGTAAATATGAATTTGAGCAAGCTATTAGCAGTTTAGAAAGTAAAAAACAGAATCTCACAGAGGGCATCACATCAGCAAGCCAAACTTCTTTAGTGTTTAATAAGCTGGAGCAAAAAATCAACTCCGCAAAAAATAGAGCGGGGAAATTGAGAGAGTTTATGTCTGAATTTAATTCTTTCAATGAACCAGATTTATTAAATGAGAAAAATGCGCTATATGATTCTATAGCTCAAGCTATTAAAGCGGTTGATTTACTAACATCTGCAAGACAAGGATAGTAATTATTTCGCTGTTTTATCACCAAAAATATTGAGTTAATTCGTCTGTGAGAGTATGAAAATGAGCTTGTCTATCAATCAACATATATACAGTAAAGTAAAATTTGTGTGGACAACATTAGTAGCTTTAATCTTGTCTACAATGCTGTTCGCACCAGCACCAGCCTTAGCATTGAATTATGGTGAGACTTTACAATCATATATATCAAGTGTTAAGCCAGAATTCGATAGCATCCAAAAATCGATTACAGAACTTCCTAACCTATCTTACGAGAATAGTAAAAAAACGATACCTGAGATAGAGAATAAATTACAACAACTTAAAAGTGATGCAAATAAACGTGCTAAAGAATTTAAACAACTGAGTGATCAAGCACAGGTAGAATACGAAAACCGCCTTGATGAAATCAACAGCCTATATATAGCGCAACAAAATCAGCAGCAGGAAGTACAAAAAGCTGAACAGGAAGTAGTACGAGCCGAGACAAGATTCAGAACAAATCTAGCACCCGCTATATTTATTAGAGATGCATTTGGCCAATCTTGCACACAACTTGTTGCTATGACCACTGCTTTAGGTGCTCCTTCAATAGCTTCAGGACATCCTGTTTGTATTGTTGTTAACCAACATAATCAAATAATTGAATCTAGTCCAGAACGTCAAGAGGTATTAAGAGCGCAAGAGGTTGTGCAAAGATCCAAGAATCTTTTGATTACATATCAACAAAAGCAAAATGATTTACAGAAAACTAATCAGATATTAGCTAATGACATAACATTAGGCAGCCAAGCATCCTTGTTCTTTAACAAGATTGAACAAAAAATTAACTTGGCAAAAAATAAGACGGGAAAATTTAAAGAGTTTTTAGCAGAATTTAGTTCTTTTAATGAACCCGATTTGTTAAATGAGAAAAATGCGTTATCCAACTCTATAGCCCAAGTTATGAATACTGTGCAGTTATTACAATAAAACGCCAGTAAAAACTTGAGAAGCTTCAAGCAGTCCAGTACATCCAAACATTTATGCCTACAACAGCTATTTATGATGTGTATTGTAGGTCTTGATACGGTAACAAATTCAAAATCAAGGTCAGGAAATGAGTAGCATAACCATTGTTAAAAATGACTCACAACAACGCTCTATCAACCTCAACATAGAAGGTCGAGAAGAAACATATTCTCTGAATGTTAAACCTGCTTTTAACTCTCAGTTAGTACTAGCCTGTGAAAAAGAGATTTTACAGAATTTATCTATCAATTCTATAGTATCGAACTTAACCAATGCTGCTGATTTAATGTTTCTGGCATACAACGCCTTAGCAGGGACAAAAGTCCAGTCTAAAATGTCAGCATTGCAGAAGTCGCTGCTAGATGTTTCTGGTGACTGTGTAGCAACAGTTGATGCTTTTGTAGTTCAGTCTCAAGAAGTTCTCGAATCTGCAATCAAAATCTACAGATGGTTATTTGAGAGTAAAGAAAATTTAGCTGTAATCGAACTCAAGTTTTGTGGAGAGATTGCAGGGGAAATGGCTAATGCAGCTCAAAAATTAGCAGAAAGTTTTAAAGATGTAGATAATAAGTCTCAATCTGTACTTGAAGATTCCATCAGAGAAGAGGGTCTAGAGTACAAAAAGAGAGAAGAGATGAACCAGAAGTTAAATGATTTAAAGGCCCAGCAGACAAAAGCTCTTGAAAATCAAAGGCAGCTGGAAAGAGAATATGATATTGCCCAACAAGACTATTTAAGAGCTGTTGAGCAAGAACGGATTGAGTACGATCGCTATAATTCTTGTCCCGCGAGAACAGCTTCTGCTTTTAGTTCGTTTTTTAGAGGAAAACCTCTGTCACAAGATCCTTTAGAAGCTGCGAGGCAATATAAGGCGTTAGCTTACCAGTATAAGGAACAGATTGCGGCTCAATCCCGCAGAAATTTGGAAGAATTGGCAGTATTTGCAGCACAAATTTCCAATTCCCAAATCAATATCTCTCATGCAGGTGCAGCTGTTGATACTCTCCACTATGCAGTTAAATCTCTGAGTGGAATTGTGGTGTCATTAAATCAGACAGCAATGTTCTGGCGTTCAATCGAAAAATACTGTAAGCGGATGAAAACCTCAGAGTTCTTGAACTATGTTAAGGATCTGCAAGAATTTGAGAAAGCAAAACGCATTGAGTACTACTCTGGTGAAGACTTTATGCTGCTTGCTGTCACCAATTTATCGGAATGGGCAGCTCTCAATCATGTTTGTCAGCAGTATTTGAAAGCGGCAGAAGACACATACAATCAAGTTTCAAGGAACATTTTAGCGGCACCTTCAATTGAGCAAGCATTACAGCAAGCACCAGTTTTAGCGAAAAAACTTTTGCAGTCTGTTGAGAAGGAAAAACAGATTTTAAACAATTATCGGTGAATGATGGTTTAACAGACCAGGCAAATACATAAACACTGCTGATTTTGGCGCAAAGAGTGCGATCGCTATTTTTGGGAAATGCTCACCCTTGAGAATAGGCGATCGCACTCTGTTGACAATAAATTTTCGCATTTCGGTAGGATAGGCTTAGGCTAACCCAAATATTAGACGTTATGGTGAAAACCCCTCCCCAGCATCGGATAATTCCCTTTTTGGAAAATGGCGACAAACTTACCCGCTATGAATTTGAGCGTCGCTACAACGCTATGCCCAATTTGAAAAAAGCCGAATTAATTGAGGGAATTGTCTATACTATGCCTGCTGCTTTGCGTTTTAGAAGTCATGGTCAACCTCATGCTTGGATTCTTACATGGCTTGGTACTTATGAAGCAGCTACGCCTGGTGTAGCTTTGGGGGTTGAACCAACTGTACGCTTAGACTTAGATAACGAACCTCAACCAGATGTAGTTCTGCTGATCAATCCAGAGGCAGGAGGCCAAGCACGACTAAGTGAAGATGATTATATTGAAGGTGCGCCAGAGTTAATTGTCGAAATTGCTGCTAGTAGCGCAGCTATTGACCTTCATGCTAAAAAACAAGCTTATCGCCGCAATGGTGTAAAAGAATACCTTGTCTGGCAAGTTCTGGAGCAAAAATTGAGTTGGTTTTATTTAGAACAGGGTGAGTATCTGGAATTAATACCTGATGAGCATGGAATTCTGCGAAGTCAAGTTTTCCCAGGATTGTGGTTAGCAGTAGCAGAAATATTAGCAGGGAATATGCGGTCAGTCTTAGCTGTTTTACAAACAGGCTTGCAATCTCCTGAACACGCAGCATTTATCCAGCAATTAGCACCTTGATTGAGTTTCAAAACTATCAGGACTTACGCAAAATCATGAAAAAACGAACCACGAAGCACGCAAAGAACACAAAGTAGAGAGGGTTTGAGAGAGTTATTGCGTAAGTCCTAACTATAACTGCGTTAGCATAGGCAGTTGTAAAAATCGGCTTTAGTTGATCGTATTGGATACAAGACTACCAAAGCCTCAAACTGTAGCGTAGCAGACTGTACAGTCAGCTATTGTGAATATAGGGCACATTTATGAGTTGTAGCGTAAACTTTTTCAACATAAACACTCATCAATAGTTATAATTTCCTATATGTTGAAAAAACTCTTAAGATTAGCGTAACAATTACATTAATAGTAAATAATTACGCTTCTCTCACCCCGACTAGCTGACAACCACATTAGGAGGACTATCTATGGCGCTTGTACCCTTACGGCTGTTGTTGGATCACGCGGCTGAAAACGGTTACGGCATCCCAGCTTTCAACGTTAACAACTTGGAACAAATTCAGGCAATCCTGAAGGCTGCTGCTGAGACAGATAGCCCCGTAATTTTACAAGCTTCTCGTGGCGCTCGTAACTATGCAGGAGAAAACTTCCTACGCCATTTGATTTTGGCTGCGGTAGAAACCTATCCTCATATTCCCATTGTCATGCACCAAGATCATGGTAATGCTCCTTCTACCTGCTACTCAGCAATTAAGAACAACTTTACCAGCGTCATGATGGACGGTTCGCTGGAAGCTGATGCTAAGACCCCAGCAAGCTTCGAGTACAACGTCCGTGTTACCAGCGAAGTTGTAAATGTAGCTCATTCTTTGGGTGTCAGCGTTGAAGGCGAACTCGGTTGCTTAGGTTCTCTAGAAACTGGTGCTGGTGAAGCTGAAGATGGTCACGGTTTTGAAGGTACACTCGATCACTCTCAATTGTTGACCGACCCCGACGAAGCTGTTAGCTTCGTAGAACAAACTCAAGTAGATGCTTTGGCTGTTGCTATCGGTACAAGCCACGGTGCTTACAAGTTTACCCGCAAGCCAACTGGCGAAATTTTGGCAATCAGCCGCATTGAAGAAATTCACCGCCGTCTGCCTAACACCCACTTGGTAATGCACGGTTCCTCCTCCGTACCTGAAGATTTAATTGCTGTAATTAACGAGTATGGTGGAGCAATTCCTGAAACCTACGGCGTACCTGTAGAAGAAATTCAAAAAGGTATCAAGAGCGGTGTTCGTAAGGTAAACATTGACACCGATAACCGTTTGGCAATTACTGCTGCGGTACGTGAAGCTTTGGCAAAAAATCCCAAGGAATTTGACCCCCGTCACTTCCTCAAGCCTTCTATCACCTATATGCAGAAGGTTTGTGCAGAACGCTATCAGCAATTTGGTACTGCTGGTAACGCTAGCAAGATTAAGCAAATTTCTCTGGAAGATTTTGCTGCTAAGTACGCTAAAGGCGAACTCAAAATGATCACCAAGGCAGCTGCTAAAGTCTAATTTGGTTGAAAAATCATTAGGAGCATAGCAGGGCTTTGCTCCTATCAGTCTGGAAATTGTGATTTTAAGAGACATGAACCGGGTAGCGTGTAGTTACCTGGTTTTTTTGTTTGGGGTTTGGTAATGGGTAATGGGTAATGGGTAATGAGTAATGAGTAATTGGTAATGGGTAATGAGTAATGAGTAATGAGTAATGAGTAATGAGTAATGAGTAATGGGTAATTGGTAATTGGTAATGAGTAATGGGTAATTGGTAATTGGTAATGAGTAATTGGTAATTGGGGTTTGTCTGTTGTCATTTGGTATTTTCTACCTCATCCCTAATCCCCAGTACCCAATCCCCAATCCCTATTCTTGCAACCGTATGGCTACACTACCACCGTGCGCTGGTAAGCCTTCTGCTTGTGCTAGGGTGACTGCGGCTGGGCCGATTTGCTGTAATGCTTGTTGATTGCATTCTAAGTAGGTGATGCGTTTTAAGAAGTCGTAAACGCTTAAGCCGGAGGCAAAACGGGCGGAACGAGAGGTTGGGAGTACATGGTTGGGGCCGCCTAAATAATCGCCAATGGCTTCTGGTGTATAGCGTCCTAAAAATAGGCTACCAGCACATTTGATTTCGCTAGCTAGTAATTGAGGATTATCGATACACAATTCTATGTGTTCTGGTGCTAGCTGGTTGATCAGGGGAATACTTTCTGCTAAATCGTTGACAATAATTACAGCCCCATGTTTTTCCCAACTGGCGGTAGCTACTGCTTTGGTAGCCAATTTGTTTAAGACTTGTTCAACTGATGCGATCGCATTTTGCGCGAATTCTGCTGAATCGCTAATTAAAATAGATTGGGCGCTAGGATCGTGTTCTGCTTGCGATAGCAAATCCCAAGCAATCCATTCGGGATTATTTTGAGCATCCGCAACTACCAGAATTTCAGAAGGGCCAGCAATACTGTCAATTCCCACTGTGCCGAATACTTGGCGTTTGGCTTCGGCAACATAGGCATTACCAGGCCCAACAATTTTATCAACAGGGGCAATCGTTTCTGTACCGTATGCTAGAGATGCGATCGCTTGTGCTCCACCAATACCATATATTTCTGTGACACCAGCAATTTTAGCGGCTGCGAGTACTGCGGGATTAATCTCACCGCGCGGCATTGGCACTGTCATTACAATGCGATCCACACCAGCAATTTTTGCTGGTAGGGCATTCATTAATACCGAACTAGGATAACTAGCACGTCCGCCAGGTACATAAATTCCCACCTTTGACAGTGCTACCCAATTTAATCCCAGCCTGACACCAACTGTATCGGTATAGCCGATATCTTGAGGCAGTTGTTTTTCGTGAAATGCGGCTATTCTCTCTGCTGCCAATTCTAAGGCTGCTGTCACATCTTTTGGACATTTGGCTGCAAGTTCGGTAATAAATGTCTCACTTAGACGCAAAGACTCGGGATGATAATGGTCAAAGCGGCTAGTATAGTCATGGACTGCCGCATCACCACGCCCTTTTACATCAGCCAGAATCTCTCTTACTGTCCCGCTAACATCAACAGTTGCTTCCCGGCGATCGTTTACAAGTGCTTTAAATTGGGTAGAAAAATCTTTGTCGGTTGTTTGAAGTAGCTGCATGGACAGTATCTTAAATGCGCTAAGGTCAATAATAAATCGGAGTACGATCTATAGAATTTTACCTTAAAAATTAGGGTAATAATTTCTATCTTCCCAAATCTACCCTTAACTTTCTCAATTTAAATTATTGAGATTGTAATTTTTAGTAAACAGCTTTCCAAGCTTCTACAGTTCGTTTACCTATTTGGCTATCAACAGATTCTCCACTTTCTGATAAAAGCCTAATAGTTACATTTTGAACTGGTGACTTTTTAAGAGCAGTTGCTAACTCATCAGTGACTTTAAATGTACCGTTGTTGCCTGCTAATCGAAATACCTGTTCGCCTATTTTGATATAGAGGTTACTAATCTTTAATGTGTTGTTAGAAATCAAACACTCTGGTGCTGCTAGCAGCGCATGATAGTATGAGCGATAGGCACAATTGCGAGTGCTATAACCTAAAAGCACACGTATAGAATTGCGACTCCAAAGGCTAATTACTACAACCCTAGCATTATTATTTACAAAATTACTCCAGAAATAATTGCGGTCAAAAATTCCGACATAATTTCCTTCAAAAGGGTCTTCAATTTTGACGGGCTTTGACCAAGGTACATCCATATTTGTACCCAAAGCGGCTGATTTAACAACTGGTAATTCCGCAGCAGCTTTAGCTAGCTCATGTCTTGTCTGTGCTACTGCTGACTGAGCATAAATTATACTTGTTGTAGCTAAATTTAAAGATACTAGACTGAATCCTACTATTGCCAGTCTAGTCAAACTCCAAATTCTTTGATTGTTATCCTTGGAGGACATTAACATAACTGAATAAAAAACTTAGCTATTAAAATTAACTGCTAATTAGAGATGATTTATAAAGTAGAGTGTGTTAGCGATAGCGTAACGCACCGCCGCATGGATGATGCGTTATGGCTAATTCTCAATTTTTTATTTTCCGATAATCCTTGCACAGCCGTAACACATCCTACCTAATATTTACTTTATAGATAGCCTCTTAGTGATGAGTATTTATCCTTTATAGTTATCACCTTTGTTAGCGGCTAGGTATATTACAAATATAGCTACAATTTTTATGAGTGCCGCTGTAAAAGCATAGTCTAAACTAAAGTTTACCTAGTGAAAAAATCTAGCAGGTTACTTGACTCTTTTCTCAGTGTTCGCAAGGTAAATTATTTACGTAAACATTATCTACAGATAAACTCTTAAATGCATATTTTATTGTTTAAAAGCTTTATTAATAAGCATAGTAAAACTTAGACCTCAAATTGCATGATAAATCAGCAAGAATCAAAGATTTCGCTTCAACGCCTCACGTCAAATCCTCGCAAACCTTCCGGTTCTTCGTAGTCAACTGCAACATTTTTGACAATAGCTGCTGGAGGGCCGTTATGACACCAGCGCACCATCTCTTCTACCACTTCTCGCACCCCTTCAAAAACTGCTTCCACTCGACTATCGGGAAGATTTCGCACCCAGCCAGTTAATCCCAACTGGCTTGCTGTATCTACGGTAGCGTAGCGATAGCCAACGCCTTGGACGCGACCAGAAATGAAAACATGAGCACGGATGAGTTTTGACAGTGGAGTAGAATTTTGCATTGACTGGTCAATGGTTGACAATTTCTAATCTACCGAATTTTGGCTGATGACTTTATCCGAAAATGTAGACAGGCATCAAATCATCACTAGATTTGGCAGTTTATTGGATTATATAGTGATAGAGTGCTTTGCACTAGGAGTGCGATCGCATTCTTGATTCGCCACAATTACCAATTATTCAACGCGTCAACTTGGAAGTTCAACTCGCTTATGTCTAATTTGCCACCACTCAACACAGATACTATTTGGGCAGTTCTCAACGAAACCATTGATGATGCAACAGTCAACCAATTGGTATGGCATTGCTTAGGTTATCGCTACAACTCATCAACTGGAGAATGGGACAATAGCGAAGTTGCAGCAGAATGGCGGGATGAGTACCCACAACCACCAGATTTTATTGAAAGTCGCCCCGCCACTGTCAAATTGACTCGTTCTATACCGAAAGAAAACAAACAAATTCTCAAGGAAAAGTTGGGTTTTAAAGGTTACAAAATTGGTGAATTTGGCCCTCGGCAAACTCGTAGAGCTACTGCTGCGAATTGGTTATATAGTTATATGAATCCTGTTAGCAGCAATTTAGAGTCAGTTTAAAAAGAGTCACGGGTCAAGGGTCAAGGGTCAAGAGTCACGGAGACCGTGAATAATCGCGTCTCCGTGACTCTTGACTAACTCTGCCAAAAAATATAATTATTTCCTCAATATTCAAATAATAAATTTAAACCTAATATTCAATTTAATATGCAATAAATATTAAATTTATTCCCACAGGTAGAGGAAATCATGAGTTAATTATTTCCCCTGGGCGATTGGCTAAATATAAGTGGAGAGCAGAAAATATATTTACCAACATTTTCTACTCCTGATGCAATTATATGGCGAAAATTGAATTTAATCTGTTTGCACCTTACAACAAAGGAGCAGCATTAATCGGTTCTTTTTCTAATTGGGAAGATATTCCAATGGAAAAAGGTGACGATGGTTATTTCCGCACTTCTGTTGAATTAGAAGATGGCGTTTATCAATATAAATTCCGTGTCCAATCAAATTCATGGTTTCTAGAACCAGAACAATGGGTTGATGTTACAGACCCTTATGCAACTGATATTGATGAATTAAGTGGTCAAGATAACGGTATCGTCAAAATTAAAGATGGTGAAAGAATTGTTGATACCTACGTTTGGCAACATGATGATAAACATTTGCCTGCTGACCATGAATTAGTCATATATGAATTACATGTTGGTGACTTTTCCGGTGGAGAAGATGATCCCTATGCACGCGGAAAGTATAAACATGTTGTTGAAAAATTAGATTATCTGTGTGAATTAGGAATTAACGCCATTGAGTTGATGCCAGTTAAAGAATATCCTGGTGATTATAGTTGGGGCTATAACCCTCGTCATTTCTTTGCACCAGAATCTAGTTATGGTGCTACAGAAGGACTAAAAAAATTAATTGATGAATGCCATGCTAGAGGTATTCGCGTGATTATGGATGGTATCTATAACCATTCAGAAGCTTCTAGCCCATTAACACAAATTGACCACGATTATTGGTATCACCATGCGCCACGTGACCCTGATAATAGTTGGGGGCCTGAGTTTAACTATGAACATTATGATGAAAATTTAGAAACTTATCCTGCACGCAAATTTACTGGTGATACAGTAAGATATTGGATTGAAGAATATCATATAGATGGTATTCGCTATGATGCAGCGCGCCAAATTGCTAACTACGATTTCATGCATTGGATTGTACAGGAAGCGAAAAACGCGGCTGGTTCCAAACCTTTCTATAATATTGCCGAACATATTCCCGAAACTACCAGCATTACCAACGTTGATGGCCCTATGGATGGTTGCTGGCATGATAGTTTTTATCATACTGTGACTGCACATATTTATGGCGACACCTTTGATTTAGAAAACCTCAAAGACGTGATTGATTGTAAGCGTCAAGGTTTTATGGGTGCTACCAATGTGGTAAATTATCTAACTAACCACGACCATAACCACTTGATGGTGGACTTAGGCGATCGCAATATTTTTGATGAAGAAGCATTTAGAAGAGTTAAATTAGGAGTTGCTATCCTATTTACCGCTGTTGGTGTGCCTTTAATTTGGATGGGTGAGGAGTTCGGAGAGTATAAACCCAAACAACCGGAATCAGCTAAAATCGACTGGACATTATTAGGTAATGAACTAAATTCTAGTTTGTTTGATTACTATAAGGGCCTAGTTAATCTGCGGAAAAATAGCCATGCACTCTACACAGAAAATATCGATTTTATTCACGAAAATCCCGAAGCCAAAGTACTAGCTTATAGCCGTTGGAATGACGAAGGTTCTCGTGTAGTAGTTGTGGCAAATTTCTCCGAGAACTTCCTCTCTGGTTATCATGTTCCTAATTTCCCCAATGGTGGTACATGGCACGAGTGGACAGCTAATTATGATGTGGAAGCTGGCGACGATGGTATCATCACCGATATCGGCCCCTATGAAGCTAAAGTCTTTGTTTGGCAGTAATTGATTACACTGGTACTGAGAAAACGCTCCAAATCCTAATAAAAGGGGGGAAATATTGCCCCCCTTTTTCTTTAGCTTGATTACCTGAGTTATGAGTATGATTTATTAGGTCTAATAAAATACACTTGAGTCAAAAATTAGTCAGCTATAAGCCTTGGTAATTTGAGCGTTCTATGATATTTTGGTGTATTTTTTGACTATAAATGTGTATAATTTTTAAGTCTCAATTTAGTAGCATAAATCACAATTTCCGCTCCATGCACCATATATTATTCAACGCCAACATTGAGAACTCTCACGTCTTACTAACTCCTAACGAAGTAAAATCAAAATTACCATTAACTAAATCAGCCGAAGAAACTGTTTTGAAATATCGCGAAGAACTAGAACAAATTCTAGATTTTCAAGACAGAAGAAAATTTATAGTTGTGGGGCCTTGTTCGATTCATGACCCCAAAGCAGCACTAGAATATTCGCAAAAATTGAAAAACTTGGCAGAGAAAGTCAAGGATAAAATATTATTAGTGATGCGGGTTTACTTTGAGAAACCCAGAACCACAGTAGGCTGGAAAGGATTAATCAACGATCCCGAAATGGATGATTCTTTTCATGTAGAAAATGGTTTATTAATTGCGCGAGAATTACTGTTACAAATTGCCGAATTAGGTTTACCAGCAGCTACAGAAGCACTTGACCCAATCATCCCTCAATATATTAGTGAACTAATAGCTTGGTCTGCCATTGGCGCACGCACAACAGAATCACAAACTCACCGTGAAATGGCAAGTGGACTTTCCATGCCTGTAGGTTTTAAAAATGGTACAGATGGTAATATCCAAGTAGCTCTAAATGCCTTACAATCTGCAAGAATGCCTCACAATTTCCTCGGCATTAATCAAGATGGACAGGTGAGTGTATTTCAAACCAGAGGAAACGCATACGGGCACGTGATTTTACGAGGTGGAAATCAACCTAATTTTGATGCAGCTAGCGTCAAAATCGTAGAAGAAAAATTGAAAGAGTCAAAATTACCACCTAGAATTGTGATTGATTGTAGTCATGGTAATACTAATAAAGATTACAGATTACAATCTGCGGTTTTAGAAGATGTAATTCAACAAGTAGTTGATGGCAATACTTCAATTGTCGGTATGATGCTGGAATCTAATTTATTTGAAGGTAGTCAACCAGTCAATTGCCAGAAATCAGAATTAAAATATGGTGTTTCTGTAACAGACAAATGTATCGGCTGGGAGGAAACAGAAAGAATTATTTTAGCAGCCTACGACAAGCTGAAATAGTGATTAATCTAGTGGACTGACAAGACTAAATAGTGCATAAAAAAAACTCTTGTGGGATGGGTGTCTCACCCGTCCGGGGCGGACAAGATGTCCACCCCACAAGAAAAAATATTGCAACATTTTAGCCTGGTCACGCCACTACATTGATGAAACTTACAAAATTGTGCCGACTTCTTTTAAATAAACCCTTGTAAATGGTTCATCCTCGCCTAAGCTGTAATCTTCAATTAACCCTTTACGGCTAATTGAAATATTGTCTCCTTTCTTAATTACTACAGTCGAGCCTTCTAAGACATCTCGCGCTAACATCATTTCAGTCTCGTTGGGATTATCGAGAACAACCATGTTACTACCTTGGTAGAACATCCCATCCTCTTCTAAAATCTCAGCTTCATACTCAGCAATGAGTAAATCGAGTTTGGGATTGCGTAACAAACTTTGAAGATTGCTGTTGTAATTTTTGCTTAAAATCTTTCTCGACCGATTCACAAAAAGCCCATCACGACAAACAGCACCTACTGTCCAATCAGGGTGTTGTAAAAGAATATGGTCTATCGTTTCTTGCAACTCTTGAACTGAGATTTTATTAAAGGTAATAATTGGGATTCTTGCCTCTGCACCTGACTCAAAAAATGTTCCTAAAATATGAGAAGGTACATCCACACTATCACCAACTGCTGGGTTTAAATGCATCAAAATACCAGGTGCGGCGTTGATTTCTAAGATGGCAAAGTTACCATCCTTCCAAGATTCCGAGAGACTTTTGGTAATCACATCAATACCAAGACAAGTTAACCGGAAGTGTTGGGCAATATCCTGTGCCAAAATAATGTTGTCATGGTGAACGGTATGTGTGGCATTAATACTCATACCGCCAGCCGAGAGATTAGCTACTTTGCGAAGATAAACAGTGCGGTCTTTTTCCAGCACACTATCTAATGTCAAATGCTGTTCTCTTAAGTACAATTCCATTGCTTCATCACGCTGGATTTTACTCATAGGAGAAGTTGGTGTATCCCAGCGTGCAGGTTTGCGGTTTTCTTCGCGAATTAACTCATCAATAGTGGAATCACCATCACCAACAACTGAAGCGGGACGGCGTTCCGTAGCGGCGACAAATTTGCCATTGACACATAGCAAGCGAAAATCTGCGCCAGATATGCTTTTTTCTACAATGATCCTTGTAGATTGTTCTTCAGGAATCGCCGCCAACGCCCTACTATAGGCAGATTCTAGTTCTTCCGAGTCTTGGACTTCCGCTGTCACACCAATTCCTTTGTGTCCGACTACAGGCTTCACAGCTACTGGATAGCCAATTTCTCTGGCTACTGCTAAAGCATCCTTTTCAGTATTGACAATATCGCCTTCCGGTACAGGGAAACCCAAGGTTTTTAAGAAAGCCTTACAGTCATCTTTGCGAGTAGTAAAGTCAGAATCTATATGGCTATCGCAGTCAAAAGTCGTCGCAATACCGCGAATATGTTTTTTACCATAGCCGTACTGCGTCAGTCCTTCTTCCCAGAGATAAAAAGTGGGAATAGCTTTTTCGTAAGCTGTTCGCAATAAGGCGTAGACTGTAGGGCCACCGTAGACAGATTGTCTAAATCTATTTTGTAAGCGTGCTAACTCATCCTCAAACAAGAAATCTGCATCTCGGTTGATAGCCTCAAACCAATCCCAAACAAAGTAGACTACCCCTCTAGTTGTGCGTTCATGTAGAGATTGGATAGCGATATACACAGAATTGGAATTTGGTTGGACATTCCACCTGGTGAGGTGCAAACCCATCTCCAGCTTGCCCACTTCCGATAGAGTTTTGGCAAACAGATGGGCATAGGATTCATATTCTTGATTGGCTAAAGCGGGATAGCGATCGCTAATAATTGAAACTAAGTCCTCAATGGGTAGAGGTTTTCTATACTCGGTTAGCACAAAGTTGAATACTAGCGCCCCTACTTCTAAATAGGGGTTGGGGCCCATGTAATGCTTGAACTTGAAAATATCGAATACGTCGGTTTTTCTGGCATTGATGCGGACTGCATCGGTGCTTTTTTCTTGAAGCATTGATAATAAACCTCTAGCTAAACACCCTGAAGTCCGGACGCTGAATTGCGTTTACCCAGACCTATCGATGATCGATTAATTTTTGTGTATTACTGGGGAAGCGATCGCTTAACGACTGTTCAGAGTATAAAACTCAACCCTTACTGGCACAGCCTAACTCTACTGCGAGACTTTTTCAGCTATCCCAGGGTATAATCACAATTTTTCAATTTTTATTACTCAGTATGGAGTAGACAGAGAATATTCAGGGCTGGGAGTCAAAAGTCCAGAGTCAAGGGTCAAAAATTGGACTTTGGACTCTGGACAAGCACTGCACGAAAAATATGACACTTGCGTAAGTCCTATATTGTTACTTTAAGTTCTCTGTCATCAAAAATATAACCTTTGAAAGGTGCAAATTACTTTTGAATTTTATATATCTAGAATACGGATCGTCATAGACAGCAAAGTATGAACAATACACAAATTTCCTTAAGAAATGAAGTTCGGCAACTTGCTGATGAAGCTTTTCACCAAAAGCTAATTTCTGGTCATGGAGATGGCCCAGACAGCAACGAATATCAAATTGTCTACCAGGGTAAACCTCGACATCTCCCACTAGAACAAGCCCGTCTTTTCTTAGTTAACTTACTTTATCGCAGCCGCCTGTATTAGATAACTTGGAATAGAAAAATCAAGTTTCATTTTTTGTGCAATTCTTAGCAATTAACACATACTCTGATGTTACTGAAATTCAAATAACAAAATAATTTTTCAGCCCCTAGAAGTATTTTCTAGGGGCTAACATATATTGATTGCAAAAATATAAATTTATCCTCATCTTTTTCTATAAAATATCCAACTGTATAGTTTATCTGACTGTATAAAATATTTATAATTCAAAGTCTCTAAAACTTCTTAATGATTTTAATTTATTAATCTACCAAATGGATGATTTGATATCTGTAATTGTCATGCTTTATTGATAATACTTACATAAAATTTTAGGTGAGATCATGGTGACGACCGATATTAAACGGCAGTTGGTAATTATAGGTGGTGCTGAAGATAAAGAGGGTGATTGTCAAATTCTGCGCGAGTTTCTACGACGTGCAGGCGGTACGAAAGCTCATATTGTCATCATGACAGCAGCGACAGAACTGCCTAGAGAAGTTGGAGAAAATTATATTAGAGTTTTTGAACGATTAGGAGCAGAAAAAGTTCGGATAGTTGATACAGAAACTCGCGAAGATGCATCTTCATCAACAGCTTTACAAGCAATTAATGATGCCACTGGGATATTTTTTACCGGAGGCGACCAAGCGCGCATCACTAGCATTCTTAAAGACACTCAAATTGATGAAGCTATTCATCAGCGATTTTCTGAAGGTGTTGTAATAGCAGGTACAAGTGCTGGCGCAGCAGTAATGCCTGATAAAATGATTGTAGAAGGTGATTCCGAAACAAATCCCCGCATTGAAATTGTGGATATGGGGCCGGGAATGGGCTTTTTACCAGGGGTAGTCATCGACCAACATTTTTCACAACGTGGTCGTTTGGGACGTTTAATTTCTGCTTTGTTACAAGAACCTGCTGACTTAGGATTTGGGATTGACGAAAATACCGCTATGGTAGTTACCGATCACCAAATTGAAGTAATTGGTGAAGGTGCGGTGACAATTGTTGATGAATCAGACGCAACACACAACAATATTGACGAAATTCTCAAGGATGAACCATTGGCAATTTTCGGAGCCAAATTACATATTCTCCCACATGGCTATAAATTTGACCTCAAAACTCGCCAGCCAATTTTACAAAACGCCTCAATTGCAGATGCATCAGTACCAGTTGGTTCAGCAAATAGCTAACTTTTATGAGATGCAATGAATTAACTAGAGAGTAAATATCCTTTAGAGGTTATTTATAAAGTAAAAATAAAATTACTGTAGGGTGTGTTAGGCGCTGACTTTGAATATAATTTGTCACGAAATAACTATCCTAGCGCCTAACCCACCATCCACGCGACGGTGCCTTACGGCTAAATATCATTGTCTCTGTGTCCGAAATCCTTTCATAGCCGTAACACAACGCCACTTGCTACAACGCGGGGAACCCGCCCAACGCAGTGGCTCCCCTACTTAAGATTTACTTTATAAATAGTCTCTTCGTAATGTTTATTTTCTGTAAATCCCCCAACTATCTTGAAGAACAGGAAACAGCATTCTGATTCTCAAGCAGTTAGGGGATTAATTACATTATTTTTGGGGTCGGTTTCCAACATCTTCTGAGGTGACAAAATGTCTGCTGTAATTGAATTTAAATTGTTTGCGCCCCGTAACAATCAAGCCTCATTAATAGGTTCTTTTGACGATTGGCAAGAAACACCAATGGAAAAAGGCGAAGATGGTTATTTTTCTACTCAATTAAACTTAGAAGATGGTATTTATCAATATAAGTTTCGCGTCCAAACCAAAAGCCCCAATTTTTCTGCCGATGAATGGGTAGAAGTCATTGACCCCTACGCCACTGATGTTAATGAGCAAGAAAAAGTAGGCATAGTACAAATTAAAGATGGTAAACGTATAGTAGATACTTACATTTGGCAACATGATGATATTCCTCTGCCAGAAAATCAGGAATTAGTCATATATGAAATGCACGTTGCTGATTTTACTGGAGGTGAAGTTGATAGTGACAAAAGAGGAAAATATCTAGATGTTATTGAAAAGCTAGATTATCTGCGTGATTTAGGCATCAATGCAGTTGAATTAATGCCTGTGAATGAGTATCCAGGCGATTATAGCTGGGGCTACAAAGTCCGGCACTTCTTTGCCACAGAATCTAGTTATGGTTCAACAGCCGATTTAAAACGGTTCATTGATGAGTGTCATAGTAGAGGGATTCGGGTTTTCATGGATGGAATTTATAACCATACGGATGAAGAATGCCCGTTAATGCTTATAGATAGAAACTACTGGTACTACGAACATATGCATTATCCAGAAGACCCGGATAATTATTGGGGGCCAGAGTTTAACTATGATAACTATGATGAAAAATTAGACGTTAAACCTGCTTGGAAATACGTTGGAGATGTGGTGCGTTTTTGGGTTCAAGAATATCACATTGATGGCATTCGTTTTGATGCAGTGCGTCAATTAGCTAACTTTGAATTTCTGCACTGGCTTGCCCATCAAGCAAAAAAGAATACTGCACCTAAGCCGTTTTATAATATTGCAGAACATATTCCCGATACCAGCAAAGTCACAACACCAGAGGGGCCACTTGATGCTTGCTGGCACGAAAGTTTTCACTACTTTATAGTTCCCCATGTTTGTGGTGAAAAATTTGAATTAGATCATCTCAAGCAAGTTTTAGATCCCAAACAGCAGGGTTATAAAACTGGTAGAAATGTCATAAATTATTTATCAACTCACGATCGCGAACGTTTATTCAGAGAATTAGGTAATCGAGGTATCTTTGACGAAGCTGCATTTACAAGGGCTAAATTAGCGGCGGCACTGTTAATGACAGCAAAGGGTATACCAATGCTGTGGATGGGTGAAGAGTTTGGCGAACACAAGCGGAAAAGCGAAAGTGTGACTCAGCCTAAAAAAATAGCTTGGCCTTTGTTAAAAAATGCGGAAAATCATGATTTATGGCAATATTACCAACAACTCATTGCCCTACGGAAACATAATTTAGCGCTGCAAAGTGACAACATAGAGTTTTTCTGTGAAGATGCAGACCCAAAACTTCTAGCATACTTCCGTTGGCATGAGCAAGGTTCTCAAGTTGTGGTTGTGGTAAATTTCCACGAGCAGAAGCTTGCTAACTATTGCATTCCCAACTTCCCTCATGCTGAACATTGGCAAGATTACTTTACTCAAACTGAGGTAGAAGTAGGTCAAGATGGTTTAGTTACAGACCTAGAACCCTACACAGCTAAGGTATATGTTTCTCAATAGGGATTTGTCCTAATTCAGGGATTTAACAATTTTGTCCTGGCTGTTCACAATTCTTCAGAGAGATTTTTTGCGATCGCTCTTTTATCTTCAGCACCCAATTCCTGAGCAAATTTACTGCATTTTTATCTAAAAATTCTGTGTTTAAAAATTGCGCTGAATTGGTAAAATTCTTACCTTTGCTTTTGCTTCATCCACTGTTACCAAAGCACCCATTGCTAGTTCTTGCTGAAATTGAAGCAAGGCATTGATAACTAAATTACCTAACTTAGCTGGTAGGATATCTTGCGATCGCACTTGAATGACACTGGGTGCATCAGCTTGAGTCATTGCCAGCAGTGTACCAAAATCTAAGTCACTGTACGTTCGCTTATTTTTGAAGTGTGAGAGGAATTAACGCCTTACTGTTAAAGGAAACAATACGATTTTGGATCTCCTAAAACCATCACCGTGTAATACTTGGGAAAAGGAGAACGAGCTTTACCATGTATTACATGGTAAAAGAAATTGCGACTTTGCGTGTATTACAGGGATGAAAGAAATATATTGAGAGACTGTTACCGGAAGTTAAGCTCTTCAGTGTAATACATGGAAGAGTAGCAATATTCAAAGTTCAATTTACGGTGTCTTACACGGAAATTGCTAATATTGAAATGGGACTTCAATTGTGTGTATCCTCCTTCAGGAGTGGTACAGGTAATTGAGTAAGATGAATTATGTCGAGCGCACCACTGAATCTATCTGATAAAGGGATTCAGGCATTTTCATTAAAGAAAGAATTTGTTTTTGAAGCGCGTTAATTGGTGTGATGAAGATGGTAGAATCAGGTAAAAAATAAAGAGTTAAATTACAAAAAGCCTTGAGCATTTGTTCAGCAGATGGGCGAGCAGTTTTTCGCTTTGGATTACCGTCATAAAGACCTGCCAAAGATTGTTGGGTTTGCTCAAGAGCCAGCCGTACTACAAACTCCATTAGAGTAAATACACGCAAAGCTATGTTCAACAGGAACATTAAGCCAGTGATTCGGTCAGTATTTTGAAAGTAAATGGGTAGGGCTGGCAAAGAACCCCTTTTAAAACGGTGAAAACCTCGCTCTAAAAGCCATTCATCCCGATAATACATCACAGCAAGTGGTAAACTCATCTGGCTACTATCGGCATTAGTAACATACAATCGCCACCCTGCCAAAGTTTCTGCCTCCTGAATTGCAGTATCTATCTTCTGGATATGAAGTTGAAGACAAATATCTGTCAATTCCTCTGTGGTCGAGTTTTTTGATGGTCGTCCCCGTCCGAGATGACGAGTTTTTTTAGTGATCTGTTCTGTAATCATGGTTGAGAAAAAATTTTTGACACGATAGCGCTGGAGAATGTTTTCTACTTTATGGGTGAGTAGCTCCCGATCTGAGCCTGGCTTGTTAGCTAAACTTTGGAGAGCGGTTTCAGCAGTCAAGATGCGTTGCTGTTGTCCACGTATCATTGATGCGGCAAGGCTTTGGGAGTAAACTACTAAGTAGCGTTCTAGCCAACGCACCCATTTGTTGGTTTGTTTGTTGAACCAAAACTTACCTAACTCCACTTCAAAACCTTTTCCCACCGCAGGTTCTTCTTCATCTTGTCGTGGTAAACGAATGGGCACAATTTCCGCTGGTGGGTTGAGAACCCATTGCTGAAGATATTGAGGGTGTTGCCCACTCATGGCTACAGGAACGCAGTAAATACCCCTAGAAGCGGCGATTTGAGCGCGAGTTGCAATCGACCCAGCTTTACAATCAGCGATGAAGACAAACTTTTTATGTCCAATCACTTGTGCTATTTTTTGCCAAGTGGGGAAATATAATGGGTCGTCAGCTCCATTACCTTCAAGGGTTGTGCTGACTAATGGCATTCCCATTGGGTCAAGGGTTGCCAATAATTGACGGTATTGCAACAAATCTGGGCGTTTGTCCTTGGAATAGCCATAACGTAATATATTTTCTTCTGGAGAATCTCCCTGTTGATGATTCACGCTAAAACTAGTCGTATCGGTTCGTGCCACTTGTGTGGGCAATTCGTAGGCGCGAATCAGATTTTGTCCTAACTTGACCTCTATTTCCTGCGTTGCTTGTGTTTGCTTACCTAACTCTTCGACTACCCTTGCCAATCTGTCATCACTGGTATCTTTTTCTCCTATCGACCACCCTGTACTTAACTCTAAAATCCTTCGATGTGCCTTTACCCATGATTCCACTGCACACAACCGATGGTCTGATTGAGTAATTATGTATGTCAGTAACAATACACTCAATTGACCATAACTCATGCCTTTGTGGTTTCCGTGTGGTTTTTTGAGTTTTTGGTCAATACATTTAGCTATCCCCATCTGAACAAGCCATTCCACGATGACGGGAATATCGTCAATCCGCTCAGAACTTATGTCCACTGTTTTCCCCGCTTACTGATACAAAACAGCGAATTCCTACTGTTGTGTATACTCGCTATTTAGTACCACAATAAAATGATTGAGGGCTTTGAGTGCTGCTTTGTAGCCCGGTGATTGCTTACCTAACTTCAACTCCAATATTACTTGGTTACGTAAACTTTCGAGTGTTGCCACCTTTAGAGGCATGGTCGCAACTTCAACAACACTAGTTTTGGCTTTATGTGCCAACTTTTTTTCCCGTGTAATACTTGGATGAGCATTCCTTCTAATCACCTGTTCAACGTAATCAGCTCTAGTCATACCCAAGCATTCGGCAGCGATCCCCAAAGCCTTCCAGGTTTCATCCGTTAATCTTAAAGAGCGCACTTGACGATAATCATCGTCTTTGAGGGCGAACTTCCCTTGAATATCCCGCTTTAACATTCGCCTCATCCGTGTATTACATCGTAAGTTTAACCCCAAATTAGTGAAGTTTAAAGTGTAATATTCAGTATTACAGATGAGATGTTAATGAGCCATAGCTTCCATGTAATACATGGAAAGGGCTTTTTTCCTTTTTCCATGTATTACACGGTGATGCTTTTAGGATATCCAAAATCGTATTGTTTCCTTTAACAGTAAGGCATTAATTCCTCTCACCCTTTAAAAATGAGCGAACGTACAGTAAGTCATGGGTGAAAACAATGTAGTTGTTTGTCAGTGCCCATGCCATGATTACTTTATCTGTAGCACTGGGATTACCAATTGTTGACCAGTGGACAGCTTCAAAACCCGCGCTTTCTAAGACTGGAATCCAGTCAGGAGAAAGATTCATATCAAGTAAAATTTTCATGCAGAAGCAAGGGGTACTTCAATTTCTTCTACCCGCCATGCAGCATAAGCTAAAGCTTCATAAATATCCTCGCGTTCTAGATATGGGTAGGCGTTGAGAATCTCTTCTGGGGTATTTCCTGCTGCCATTAAACCGACAATTGTACCTACAGTAACACGCATACCTCGAATACAAGGTTTGCCACCCATGATTTCTGGGTTAAATGTGATTCGTTTTAGTGGCTTCATTGTGTAGGTTATAAGTTTTATTTTTAATTATTCCACTTGTCTATTTCTGCTGCTATGTCCTCCTAACGCAGCAGAATTTTCTGCCTGTTCCCTAGACTAAAAACGGGCATAGGCGATAACTTCCGGAATTTTAACAATCTTGTCCTGGCTGTTCACAAGCACCTATACTCACCCAGCTACTGGAACCATCTTGCCAATGTTCTTTCTTCCAAATAGGCGCATTGTGCTTGAGAGTATCTATAGCATAACGGCAAGCTTCAAAAGCTTCACTGCGATGAGGGCAACCCACCGCTACTAAAACACTGATTTCGCCAACTTGCAAACGGCCGATGCGATGATGAATCACTACCCGCTTGACATCAGTCCACAGAGAGCGAATCTCTGCGGCAATTTGGGAAAATACTAGCAATGCCATTGGTTCATAAGCTTGATATTCTAAGCTAACTACTGGTTTCCCATCAGTTTGATTGCGAACCATACCACTCATTACTACTACTGCACCATTTGCAGGATCGTTAGCTTTGGCGTAGATTTCTTCTAAAGATAAAGGCGCAAGGGTAATAGCAAAGCTATCTTCGGCTCTTGGTTTAACGCGAAAGTTCAGTGTATTTGTCACAACAAAGTTTATGTAACTGAAACCCAATATAGCAATCCTATCTGGTTTGGGGAATTACAGGATAAAGATACTCAAATATCTTGGACAAGCCTGGTATCTAGTAATTCAGGATGATTGAGGATTGCTACAGTTATGTGCAAGTTAAAAATTGTAATCTTACGTAAAATTACGTCAATCTTCAGTTCTGTAGTCATCCATCTTAAGGCAGATCACTATAATTAAAGGTGACAAAGTTATTAGCTAGCTTTTTCGGACATCCCATAGTTTGTGAGTGCATTGGTATTAAGTATCAGCAAGGCTGAGTTAATCGGCAAGTAATTGTTAATTGGTTACCAATTAGCAAATGTACTTATTAAGGCTTACGCAAGTGTCACAAAAAATTTAAGTTTTTGTTTGGAGACAGCAGCTCTATCCCTAATGTTGAGGACTAAAGTCCTGACTAGGGAATTAAATAAGATGCTAGTTGTGTAAGCTCTGATTTACATGGCTTTTGAAAGCAGACTGCATAAAAAGTAGCATTAAATCTTCCTGGTTTGATGAATTTCAATCATCATGAGTCACACCAGTTATTCAAATATCTGGCTACAGATTGTTTTCTGCGGCGACACTGTGATGTGTCACCCTGAAGGGATTTCCAAAAGATATCCAATTTGATGCGAAAAGAAGCAGTTCTGATGAAACAAGTTTCACAAGCCTTGCATAAAAGTCGGAATAGGATTTGCACTCAGCACTTTCAAGCTAGTGGGATCAGCACAAACCAATCCCTAATTCCTAGCTTCCAATCCCTATTTTCAACAAGATTAGGCAGAATTTAATGAAATCTTCAGTGTATTCCCCAGAAGTAGCAAGGCTTGAGGCTCTTTATCAGTATCAAATTTTGGATACAAAACCAGAGCCAGCATTTGATGATTTAGTATTCTTAGCCGCGCAGATTTGTGATACACCGATCGCAGTGATTAATTTAGTGGATGCTGATCGTCAATGGTTTAAAGCCAAGGTGGGATTGGATTTTGAGCAAGTGCCTAGATATTTAGGGTTTTGTCCAATTTGTATAGCACAGTGTGATGTTTTGATTATTCCTGATACCTTAGCAGATGCAAAGTTTGCTAATTCAGAAATTGTCACTGGTGAACCTTATGTAAGATTTTATGCTGGTGTTCCTTTGCTCGCACCAGGAGGACAAGCGATTGGGACTTTATGCGTAGTAGATCGCATTCCCCATGAAATAACCTCGAAACAAATAGAATCGCTACAAGCTTTAAGTCGCTTAGTTATTAGACAACTAGAGATTCGGAAAAATCCACAATTAGCTTACTTGGTTGACGGTATTAAAGAGAAACAAGCAGCGTTGCGCGATCGCCAACAAGCCGAAGCAGAATTACGCTGGAAAGAGGCGCTTTTACGCTCTATGACTAGTGTTTCGCCCCTAGCCTTTTATGTGGTAGATAACCGTACTGATAATATACTTTATTTTAATCAGCAGTTTTGTGAGATTTGGGGTATTGAACACCTAGAAGCGCAAATGGCAGCAGGAAAATTGCGAAATCAGGATATTATTCCCGATTGTGCCAAATTAATCTTAGATATTCCCGCTTTTGCAGCTTCCTGCCAACCTTTGCAAAGTGAAGAATACCGTGCTGTGGTCGAAGATGAGATTAAATTTAACGATGGACGTACTATTAGACGCTTCTCTACCCAAGTACGCGATCGCAATGATCAATATTTTGGGCGTTTATATATTTTTGAAGATATTACCAGCCGCAAACAGGTAGAACAACAAATTCGCGAACAAGCAGCATTGCTGGATATTTCCACAGACGCGATCGTCTTACGCGATTTATCTAATAATATTTTGTTATGGAATAAAAGTGCTGAACAGCTTTACGGTTGGCAGGCAGAGGAAGCTATTGGTAAAAATGCTTGTCAACTTTTTGATAATGAACCTTTATTACAATATCAAGAAATCTGCCAAACTGTGTTAAGAAAAGGTTCTTGGCAAGGGGAATTACAAAAAACTAGCAAATCAGGCAGAGAAATTATTGTGGAAAGTTGCTGGATGCTAGTTTTAGACGAGCATTCTCAACCCAAATCAATTTTAATTGTTGACACAGATATTACCCATAAAAAGCAACTAGAGAAGCAATTTTTCCGCGCTCAACGTATGGAAAGTATAGGCACTCTTGCTAGTGGCATTGCTCATGATTTAAATAATGTTTTGTCACCAATTTTGATGTCGGTACATTTCCTCAAAAATAAACTACCCGATCGCCAAAGTTCGCAAATGCTCTCGATAGTGGAAAATAATGTCAAACGCGGTGCTAACTTAGTTAAGCAAGTACTATCTTTCGCACGGGGAATTGAAGGCGATCGCCAAGTTATCCAGTTGCGAAATATTTTGTTAGAAGTCAACGAAATTATCCAAGAAACTTTTCCCAAATCAATTACATTCTCTACAGAAATAGCAGAGGAATTATCACCGATTTATGGTGATAGTACACAAATACATCAAATATTAATTAATTTATGTCTTAATGCTCGTGATGCTATGGCCAGTGGTGGCAATATTACTATATCAGCAGCGAACATTTATATTGATGAAAACTATGCCAGAATGAATTTTGATGCTCAACTTGGGTATTACATAGTTCTGAAAGTTGCGGATACAGGATGTGGTATTCCGAGCGAAGTATTAGATAGAATTTTTGAACCATTTTTTACCACAAAAGAATTTGGTAAAGGCACTGGTTTAGGTTTATCAACTGTGATGGGAATTATTAAAGGTCATGGTGGTTTTATTACTGTATCAAGTTGCATAGGTCAAGGTACAGAATTTCAAGTATATTTACCAGCAGTAAATACAAGTGCAACGCAGATATTAGAAGATAGTAAAATTGAGCATGGCAGAGGAGAATGGGTTTTAATTGTAGATGATGAGGCTGCAATTCGTGAAGTCACAGCAACATCTCTAGAAAGCCATAATTATCAAATCATTGCCGCCCGTGATGGCATTGAAGCAATAGCACTTTATGCCCAAAATCCAGATAAAATTAAAGCAGCAATTATTGATATGATGATGCCAAACATGGATGGGTCAACTACCATTCGTACATTGCAAACAATGAATTCAAAATTACCTATTATTGCTGTCAGCGGCATATATACAGGCGAAAAATCACCTATCAATCAAACAGTTCCCAATGCAGTATTTTTACTTAAGCCATATACGGTACAGGAATTATTGAAAACCCTACATTTAGTTTTGAATTGATTAAATATTTACTATGACATCTGATGAAGTTTTAGCAGTCAACACAGCTTTTTATCGAGCTTTTGAAAAAAAAGATATTGAAGCCATGAGTTTAGTCTGGTCACAGGGAACAGGTAGTACCTGTATTCATCCTGGACGCAATGCTTTGCGTGGCTGGAAGGAAGTTAAATATTCTTGGGAGCAGATATTTAAAAATACAGCTTATATAGAAGTTAATTTAGATATCATCTCTACTGAAGTAGCTGACAATATTGCTTATGTGATTTTGAGAGAAAATATCCTCCAAGTATTTCGTGGTCAAAGACTAGAAGCACAGTCAATCGGCACAAATATATTTCAATTACTAGGTGGTAAATGGTATTTAATTCATCATCACGGTAGCCCTATCATGCGTTAAATTTAAACCTAAAGAACTTCCAAATAAAAAATAATCAACCGCTTTGGTCAGCAGAGGGAGCAGAGGAAGAAGAATACTATTCTGGTCTTCGCCCCCAACAATGAATAATTTAATTTCTGGAGGTTCGTAAAAAAATTAGGGACGAGAAATTATACCAATTTGAAAAAAGAATGCGACAGATAGTAGGGGCAAGGCAGTGCCTTGCCTTCTAAGATATATTGATGTGTCGCCAAATTTGATTTGGTATTAGAAGCTATGGACTAAGCTAATACGCACCTAAATCAAGTATTTTGCTGTTAGGGCTGTCAAGTCTCAAAAGGAGCCAGTCACGTGCGGAGATTCCCTCCTTTGAGTGAACTGGCGTTCCAGGGTCAAAGGCTAGCTTGGACTTTTGACTCTTGACTATTGACCACCTGAGTGCGAAATATACAATTTAAACGCGTAACTACTTATTTCTTCAATCGAAATAAAAACCCCGTTTAACGGGGTTTTTGGATTAATTTCTATTGGAGGATGGATAGATAAACTTAACGCAACTAAAGATTACCCACTCCATAAACATAGTTTTAGGCTAGAAATTGACTTCAGACTTCAGCATTACAAATCAGGAGGCAAAATTACTTGATCGATTGCATGAATTACACCATTAGAGCCTGTAATATCTGCCTGAGTTACAGTAGCCTCATTTACTTTCACACCTGCAGCTGGATCAACCTTGACGTTGATAGCACCGCCTTCTACACTTTTCACTTCACCTGATTTCAAATCGCTAGATAATACCTTACCGGGTACTACATGGTAAGTTAATATTTTGATCAAAACTTCTTTGTTTTCAGGCTTTAACAAATCCCGGACTGCATCTTGAGGCAATTTAGAAAATGCCGCATCGGTGGGTGCAAAAATCGTGAAATTATCTTTACCTTCTAAAGTTGCAGTCAATCCAGCTGCTTTTAAAGCTTGAGTTAAGGTTTTAAAAGATCCATTGGACTCTGCAATTGCTACCAAGTTCTTGTTTTGGTTACTGCTAGAATTGGGTGCTGGCTGAGTTTGGGTTGGTGCTGTGTTAGAAGGTGTTGAAGGTGTTGCAGAAGGTGTTTCGGTTGCAGGTGCTGTAGGTGTTGCAGAAGGTGCTTCGGTTGTAGGTGTAGTGGGTGCAGCTTCAGCAGGAGGAGTTGGGGTTGGTGCAGTTTCTCCACTGGTTGTGTTAGCACTGCTAGCACCGCGGTTATAGGGAGGCTCGTTGAAAATACTGGGGTTAGGATTGAGTCCTCTTTTTTTAGTTTTCTGTGCTACCAAATTTCTGTTGGCAGTTGTGCCTTTTGCTGTATCTTGTGTAGCCTGAGCAGGTGTATAGTTACTGTTTGTCTCAATGCGTTGACTACGGCTATAGGGAGCTTCGCTAAAAATGCTAGGGTTAGGATTTGTTGCTTCCTTTGCTTGTGAAGGTAATGTAATCACAAGGCTGCATCCAGCTATTCCCACTATACCAGCAAGATTAGTTAGCAATTGGCTGTAATTGACCTTCATAAATTTTGTTTGTTTTTATTTTGCACAGGTTACATAAAGACTTATAACATTTTGCTACGCACAAAATCTCACCTAAGACGTAAGAAATTTTCTCTAAAGTTATTTACTATCACACTGCATGAGAACGTCATAATTAGTGAACAATAGTTGTGGTAATAATTTCCAGCTATCTTGCAGGCTCAGATACTGTGCATGAAGTGAATTAATTTATTTGCTTGAATGAATATTGCTGAGTGCGATGATTAAGTTACTCATTTGACAATGCCAGTATCCAAAAGGTGCTAGTGGGTCGTGAGATAAATTTTTTAGAGAAAAATCTTGTAACTCTAGCTATCAAATTAAATCATCAGCATTCAAAAGATTGTTATAATTTATACTGTGCTTTTAGTAATATTAAACTAGCTAAAAAATTTGATTGCTTATTTACAGAGTTTCCTATTTCAATGCAAGAGGTAATACATATTCTAATTTCTCAATTCAAAATTAGGAAAGCCAAGTACCAAAACGAATTCATAATTTGAATTTGTTCCTTGTTTTGTCCGAACAGTTGCAAAAAATTCTGGAATATTTTATTTTCTATTTTTACTTTGTCAACATACCTAGCAAGTTGATTTTGAGAAAATAACTCCACTTCCCCGTAAGATTATCAATTAGAGGTACATAATTTGGCGTGCTGAACTAGGAGTTGGGGATTGGAGAGGAACGATTTTTATGTTTAGCTGACTAAATGCAGGAATTCAAACAATACTTATAGTAAAATGCAAAGTAAGTTTTTATACTAAATATTTTGCGTAAATTCAAAGTATGAGAAATTAAAATAAATCAGTGCAAACTCAGGAATAAGATGTTAAGTTAATTTATACGTGAGTAGGTAAGCAATTTAATTATTTAATAATTGCATCTTGAAGAAAGATTGTTTTGATAGGCTAATAGATTTGATAAAAAATATCTGAAAATTTAATTTTCTTGGCCATGAACTCATGAGTAAAAATTGAATTACCAAAACGATTACAGCAACTAAAGATACAATTAATAAAATTGCTCAATTCACTAGTTATAGGGTATTCAAATGCTGGAATTATACCAATGGGAACTATCCCAATACTCAGAAAAAGTGCGATTGATTTTAGATTATAAAGAGCTAAATTATCGCAAAATAGAGGTTACACCAGGAATTGGTCAAGTAGAACTGTTTCGCCTGACTGGTCAAAGACAAGTACCAGTTTTAAAGGATGGAAGCAGATATATTGCTGATTCAACAGAAATAGCTAAATATTTAGACTTAGAGTATCCAGAACGTCCACTGATACCGACAGATCCCAAGAAAAGGGGTGCCTGTTTATTAATAGAAGAATGGGCAGATGAATCGATAGGTATCAAAGGGCGGAAAGCACTATTTGCTGCTATTAGTCAAGACCAAAATTTTCGTAAATCCTTTTTACCCACCTCTACACCCGATATTCTCAAAAATCTCATTGAGGGAGTACCGCGTGATTTCTTAACGGTTTTAGGTGTGGGAGTTGGTTACAGTCCAGATGTAATTAAATCTGCGATCGCAGATTTAAACCAAGACTTAGAAGCGCTGACACTGCTATTGGCAGATAGCCCTTATTTGCTAGGAGATGAACCAAGTTTAGCTGATTTAGCAGTGGCTGGTTTATCAATCTTACTGAAATTTCCCGAAGGGCCTTATTTAGATATACCAGCAGATCTTAGAGGTAAAGGCTTGCCTGGTTTAGCAGATAATCCTGATTATGCACCCTTCTTTGAATGGCGCGATCGCATTTATGCCCAATTCCGTAAACCCTTAATTGGTACTACCCCATCTGCAAGTAGACCAACTTCAATTCAAATTGATTGATTAGTTAAGGGTCAAGGGTCAAGAGTCAAGAGTCAAAAATCCTAGAGACGCGATTAATCGCGTCTGTACAAAAGTTAAAAGTCGTTTGTTGATTTTCCTTATTTCCCAATTTCCAGGGATTGGGGAATAAGGAGAACGAGTAAGAAAATTTGAAAGCGAGAAAAGGTAATTAAATTTTACCTCCTCTACTCCCCTGCCCCCTGCTCCCTGCCCCTCCGCCTCTCCTACACTACGCGATTTTGACGCAAGCATTCTTGATACCAATTAAAGCTGGCTTTGGGAATGCGCTTTTGGGTTTTGTAATCAACATAGGTGATACCAAAGCGGCGAGTATAGCCCCAAGACCATTCAAAATTATCCATGAAACTCCAGAGAAAATAACCTTTGAGGGGATATCCCTCAGTAATGGCGCGATGTGCTGACCGCAAATATTGTCGCAAATACATAATGCGATCGCTATCAATTACTTCACCGCGATCGTTTAATTCATCTGGGGCCGCACAACCATTTTCACTGATAAATATCGGTAAATCTTTGCGTCCTAATGTCTCGCTGATATGGCGAACACCCCAATAAATGCTTTCTGGCACCAAATTTAGCCAAAACATATACATATTGGGGTAGTTTTTGGGTAATTTCAAAACTTCGTAACCCTTCCCGTTATCAGTCGCCCGTACATAATTGCCTGTATAGACGTTTAAACCAAATGCATCGAGTGGTTGGTAAATAGTTTTTAAGTCGTCTGCCTTAATTTCAGGTGCATCACCACCTAATTGTTCTAGCATTATCGGACTATATGCACCTGTCAGCGCGGGAAAAATAATGCCACCGTTAGTCCATTGAGTATGAAATGCTTTCTGTGCTGCTTGAATATCTGCGGCTGACTCAGTTAAGGGAACAGTCAGCGATGGGTTATCTACTAATGCTACAGAACATTTAACTGGTGAAGCGGCACGAATAGCTTGACAAGCAAGACCGTGGGCGAGTAAAGCATGGTGAGAAGTTTGCCATACATCTTTGCGAGACCTCACTCGCGTACCTGGCGCATGAACTGGTTGATTGTAAGCGTCATATCCTAGATGGGTAAAGCAAACAATTTCGTTAATAGTCATCCAATTAGTAATGCGATCGCCTAAACGACTCACAACCGCAGTAGCATAATCAGCAAAATCTGCAGCTATTTCTCGACTGCGCCAAGAACCGTATAAGTCTTCTAAAGCTTGCGGGCTATCCCAATGAAATAATGTGGCATGGGGTGTAATGCCATGTTCCAGTAGGGTGTCAACTAAGCGCTGATAAAAATCAATACCTTTTTCATTTACTTGGCCCCTACCGTCGGGGATGATGCGCGGCCAAGAAATGCTAAAGCGGTAATGTTTAACTCCTAAATCTGCCATTAACCGCACGTCCATTTTGTAGCGGTGATAATGTTCGCAAGCAATAGCGCCTGTATCACCGTTCTTCACTAGTCCGGCTGTAGCGCTAAATGTATCCCAAACGCTGGGTTTGCGGCCATCTTCTTTGGCTGCACCTTCTATCTGGTAAGCAGAGGTAGCAGTACCCCACATAAAATCTTTGGGGAATTGATAACTATTCACTAACTCTCCGGTGTTGGTTTTGGTTTCTCTAACATTTCCTGATGTGGAATTATTGGGAAGCCGCGCCGCCACCGCCTTTTCCCATGCTATTGGTAGAAAACTGATTCCAGAACTTAAACCCACCCAAGATAGAAAATTCCGCCGTTGCATAAGACCTCTTGAAAATATGTGCTAGTTGCAAATGCAAAATGCCAGCACAAACAAAAACGCGCTGGTTTATTATTATGCCCAGCGCGTTTTTGTATAAAACATTTCCCAGTAATTAACGGCGGAATCTATTGGGGTCGAGGCGAACGCCATTTTGTTGTGGGCGAACAGTGGTTTGGCTATTAGAACGGTTACGTAAGGCCACACCATTTTTTAACCCGCTACCATTACCTCCATCTTTGCGATCAAGGAAAGGTTTGAGGTTGATACCATTTTTAGATGCAGAAGCGCGATTACCACCTAGTAGTGTGCGACCTAAGTTATATAAATCACCTACTCCGTTTTGATTGTTGCGGTAGGTGTTAACAGCAATGGTTTGTTGACCGCTATCCGCAGTGGTGAGATTTTGGAAGATGCTATTGCGGACATTATAAGGGTCTTTGTCACGAGGTACTGTGAGGACAATTCGACAGCTAGGATCAGCCTCAGTGGTCACACAGACAATGTTCTCGTTATTTAACCTTGTTACTTGGAGTTCTTGTAAACCATCTGGGCGATAGGATTCTAAGCGTTGGGCAATTGTTTGACAGCGTCTGTTCACATCCCAACCACCACCTAAAGCCTGAGGTGCAGCCCAAGCAAAGTATTGACCTGGTTGACTTTCCGGCTGATACATCACAGTATATTGACCGTTATAAGTCTGACAACTAAACCTACTACCATCAGCAGTGGGGTAAGTTGTGGTATTAGTTGCTGTACCTGTTGGTATCGGTGTAGTTGTGGTTGTCGATGTGCCTGATGATTCTGTGGGTACAACCACACTATCATTAACTTGGGCGAATGCTGCCGAATTACCCAAGAAGCAGGATAAACCTAAACCACTTAAAAGCAGGAATTTCAAAGCGTGCGATGACATAAATCATCCTCTAAGGAAAATCTGTAGGGATATTGATACCTTCAGTGACGAAAAATTTTATTTTTGGTTCATTAAGAACGCTGCTTTTTTTCTTCTTGTGATTTTTTCTCTTTGAGAATCTGTTTGACTTTGGCTTGAATTTGTGAGTGTCGTTCTACACCTTCGTAGGCGTAGCGGTTGTATTTGCTATTGGTAATCATAGCTTCTAGATAACTAACTCGCTCACTACCACCAGGGTGAGAAGATAACCAACTAGGAGGCGCATTTTTCTGTTGTTTTTCTAGTGTCACCATCAAATTACGTAAGCCATCAGCAGCATAACCTGTGGCGACAATCAGGCGTGTACCGAGGGTATCTGCTTGACGTTCCATGTCTCGGCTGTAACTAAGGGCTGAAAGTTGTCCAATAATACCGCCTAAAGGAATATACTGTGTCACATTAGCAACGAGATTACCTTGGGTAACTAATTGAAAGCCGTGGGATAACACCACATGGGATAGTTCATGACCGATTAACCCAGCTAATTCTGCTTCCGAGTTTGTTTTAGCGATCGCACCTGCATTAATAAAGATTTTGCCACCAGGGAGCGCAAAGGCGTTGAGTTCTTCTTGAGGAACAACAAAAAACTCATATTTAAATTCATTACGTCCGGCGACTTTGGCGAGTTTCTGTCCAATTTCATTGACGTAGGCGACTACTGTCTCATCGGTAATCTGTTTTAATTCTTGTTTTGCTTGCTTGGCTACCGATTCACCTATGGATTCTTCACCGCGCAGTAGCATAATCGTGGAATCTAGTGCCGAAAATGGCCCCAGCAAACTCCCGCTAACAGCGTAACCTAATGCACCTGTGAGAATATTAGCGATCGCATTGCCTCTAATTTCTGCTTGAATATGAGATTTATAGCGCTTGAGATGCACATCTGCTAAATTCGCAAACTCTGGTGCTTGGGGATCTTTGGGGTTGAGAATCGCAAATTGACGCGCTGCTAAAGAAGCTTCCATCCATTTTTGAGCTTCTGCAAGTGCTGTAACTCTGGCTTTAATCAGTTCTGGTTGGTCTGGATAAAGGGAAGCTCCCCGTTCTAAAATATCTAAAGCTTGTGGAGAGCGATTATATTGTTTAAGAACTTCTGCAAATTTAATATGTCCGGGAATAAACTCCGGATACTGCTCAACTAATAGTTGTAGTGGAATTAAAGTCCGAGATTCTAGCTTCTTCTCTATCCCCGCCTCGGCTTCTCGCCAGTATACCTTACCTGCTGGGGATAGTTGCGTTGGGTCAGTAATTGCAGCTTTACGTTCTTGAGGTTGACTAGTTTTCGCAAAAGGTTCTTTCACCTCACGGTAAATTTTTTCGGCTTCCGCAATTTGTCCCGCCTGATAAAGCTTGTCTGCTTCGATAAATTTTTGCTGACGTGCAATTTCTTCAGGAGTTGGTTCTGGTTCTGTCGCCGTATCTGGCTTTTTCGGTTCTGTAACTTCTGGGCTAGGGCTAGGTGTAGGTTGTGGTATGATTACAGGCTTCGGCGTTTCCGTGGGATTGGGAGTTGCACGTTGCAGTATTTCCCGCAGATGTTGTTGACTATTTGCAGTAGGTTCTTGTGCAGGGACGGGTGCTGTAGGCTGGGTAAGAATAATTAATATTGATGTACCAAAGGATAATAACACCCAGTTCAAGGTTAACAGCAGAGACTTGCGATTTCGTTTCATGCTGGGTTCACCCCTGTAAAAGGTTAGTATTTTTACAATACATCTAAGCGGGTCAATCAATTTTAGATTTTAGATTTTGGATTTTAGTTCACGTAGGATGCGTTAGCGATAGCGTAACGCATCAGCACCAAAGCTGAAATTTTTTCAAAAATCAAATCGGATTCCTATATATTATTGAGGATAGGAATAAAAAATTAACCGCAGATCAACGCTGATAAATTTGTACTTAATTAGATTTAGTAAACGCCAAAAAAGAGAAAAGGTAAATTTAAACCCTTTCTCTTTTTTACATTTTACTTTTCTTCTTTAATAAGAAAGATGTAATTTTTAACTTTCCATCACAGCATTTGCTAATCCATCAGAAACCAGAAACCCGTTTTTCGCCAGCCTACTATCAACCACTTCCAAGTCCGAGCCATAATCATTAATTAAGGGCAAGAATTTGTCATGTAAATGCATTGATTGCAAATGGGCATTTATGCCAGATACAGCTAAATTATAGGCGGCAATTTTTTGCATTACTAAACTCATCACCCGCTGATTATTGATAATCTTTTCTTGAGCTTCTTGTTCTAGTGAAGTTTCCAAATAATCCCTAGCTTGAGGATACTGCTGTAATATCTCATCAGCTTGCTTTTCTGCCATTTCCAACAACTGATTTTTAACTATTTGGTTGATGGTTTGGCGGAAAGATTTGCGAATAGTATTAGAAACTTTAGGCTCAAAATCTAACTTCAATAATTGTCGAATTGCTGGTTCGGCTTCTACTATGCTTTCACAGTCGTAACTTTGCGAAGTTTGCTGCAATGTTTGCCGGAATTGATATATTGAAAAAGTGCCTTCATCGTAAAATCTGGGACTTTCTCTCACAAAGCGATCGCACTCTACGCTAGCTGCACTAATTAAGGCTTGGGAAACTAGCTTTTCGACTATTTTTATTTCTATTTCAATGCCGCCATCGTGACCTAATAAGCGATATAATTGGCGATAATAATCTGATTTGCGAATCTTCTCCATTAACTGCTGAAACAAATTAGCGACTAATTGCTGTGAAGATAAAATCAAAATATCTTCTAACTGATTCGCTAAATAATAAAATGCTTCTACTAAAATTGCTAGTAAAGGTGCAGTCGCATTCCGAGGATGGCTGAGGGTTGCACGTCGATAAGCATCAGCCACAGAAAAAGTATCTAGTAACTCATCTAAACGGCGAATCATCCGGGATTGCAATTGCCGAAAATCTGCTTCAAAGCTATCACTATTATTATTAATTACTAAGTTAACCTCTTCATTAATATGCTGAACCCAGTCTTTACTAACTTGCTGTAATTGCTGGTTAAGACGTTGCAATTCCTGCACCTTCATTGTCTCAATTTCTCGCGGCTGACTATCTAAATCTTGATATACTGTTTGATAATATTTTTTCAAGTTAATGCAGATATCTTGCAAATCCTCAGCCAAATTTTGAAAAAGTCGAGGGCGCTTTTCTTCTGTGAGATAGCGAGTAATTGCAGTTCTAAATTCTTCTATGCCACTATCTTTAATTAATTGGCTAATTAATGGCATACCCTGTTCTTTAATAATTCTGACATAGTTTTCATTTGGTGTTTCAAAACTATTCACAGAAATGCGGAACTGAGTAGCTGATAATTTCCCAGAATTAGCGCAGTAACGGTTAAATTCATTGACAAATTGTGGTGTTTCTTCTCTGCCGTCGAAACCTCTCACATTTGCAGCAAAGATAGAATCTAAGCCAAATCTATCTTGCTCGGTTGTTTGTTTAATTTGGCTGCCATAAAATCCTAGTAAGCCGCTAGTTTTGTAAACTCTATTCGTATCACGGAATTGTCCGGTAATTAAATCATCTAATCGTTGCCTTAGCTGGGCATTATACCAGGTTTCATCGATGCGATTAAAAATATAAAAAACGCGATCGCGGATTCCGCTGTTTCCTCGCATAGTTTCTAAAAGTTCCGTTTCTTCCTTTGTCATATCGCCAGCAGAGGCGGGTTTCAATACGCACATGACAGCGGAAGTTTCGGGGTGTTGAATTCTTTGATAAGTTAGCAGTGCATCCTTGGCTACTGGCGCATCAATTCCAGGAGTATCAATAATAACGTTACCATCTTGCAATAAAGGATGATAGCAATAATATTCAATCCTTTTCAACACTGAACTGTTACTACCACGTCTTGCATAGCTAGCAGCTTCTTTAATATTGGCAAAATTAAATTGTGCCATTGAATATGTAGCATTATTTACTGTATGGATATGTTGACGATTTGCCACATAACCTTCCATTAATAACATTAAAGCTTTAGCTTGCTTTGCACGTTCAGATTTACTCTCACCTCCCTCTTGCTGCAGAATAGCTTGACAACCTTGATTGAGCAAACTAATCACATCATTCTGATTAATATTTGCTACTGTCTTAAATCCTAATTGTTGACATAAAGCAACTGCTTGTTCACGAATTTCGGCTTCACTCAAAAATGTTAAAACAACCCGTTCTTCATCTGCATTTGCATATTCAATTTTGCACTCTGTACCTGTAGCGTGTCCTTCAGCACTGTATAACAATTCTCTTTCTAAAAGTGCATTAATCAGCATCGATTTACCTGCACTAAATGCACCTGCAAATACAATTTCAAATCGTGGAGAAATAACTTTTGCTAGAGAAGTTTTGACAGGTGTAATATCATAAGCACGTAATGTCGGTTCTTGTTGTAAAAGATTTAATATATATTCAACTTGTTCTTTTAAATCTATAGCTTGATAAGACAAGTCTGACATATTTATAAGCCTAATAACATTTAAGTATATTTTATTAGAAATTGTATAAAATCTAAATCAGTGCTATTACCGAGAAAGTATGCTCGCGCTTTGATGTCATGCAAGAAAAATCAATGATCAACGATAAAAATCCCACCTTCACAAAGAAGGTAGGATCAGTGGTTTATGTCATTAATCTTGCTGAGTTTTTAGATCCCCGACTTCTTCAAGAAGTCGGGGATCTGATCACCACCAACTTCTCACAACTAAGAGGAGAAAGTACTAATAATGAGTACCAGTTTTACGATGATTGATAGCAGTCACAGCATCAGGTTTGAGTAATTTACCGTTATCAACAGTTGCATAAACTACCCAATGATCGCCACATTCTAGACGTTGACTAACTGAGCATTCCAAATAGGCGATCGCATCTGTGAGAACAACGCAACCATTATCAGCAACCGCAGTACTAAAGCTAGCAAATCTATCTTCCCCAGGAGCAAAAGATTTGCGGAAATGCTTCATGTAGTCTAGATGATTGCCTTCTTCTAAAACATTTAAGGTAAATTTACCACCTGGATACATCAAAGATTCAATCGCTCTTTCTTTTGCGATCGCCACTGTAATTCCCGGTGGGTTAAATGTTGCTTGAGATACCCAAGCACCTAGCATTCCTGTGGAAACTTCTCCTTGTTTGGCGGCGATGACGCAAACAGAACCAACAATTCGACCCACAGCTTGTTCTAAAGGAGTAGCAGCTTGTTGTGGTACGCGCACTTTTTTCGCTTTCTTAATTGCTTGAGCAAAGTCTGTGCCGACTTCTTCACAGTACTTGAGAGTGACATCATCTGGTTTAAACTTGACCTTGAGAGTTTCAAAACCAAATTTATAACCAGCATCCCGGAGTTTACCTTCAATTAAATCAAAGGCTTCACCACTCCAGCCATAGGAACCGAAAACTCCCGCCAGTTTATTGTTATCACCAACGCTGAGAACAATACCTAAAGCGGTATGAATGGGGGTAGGTGCATGACCACCGATAGTAGGAGAACCAATGATGAATGCATCGCACTCTTGCAAGGTGGTACGGATTTCGTCAGGGTCAGCAAATTCGCAGTTGATGGATTTGACCGCAACTCCGCCTTTAGTCAATCCCAGTGCGATCGCTTGTGCTAAAGTTGCGGTATTTCCATAAGCGGAAGCAAACAACAACGCCACAGATATTTCCCTGGTTCGTTGTGCGTGGCTCCATTCCCCATAAGATTTGGTCAGTTCGATTAAGCTAGTACGTACCAAAGGCCCATGACCAACACCATACATTCTCACCTGCAAATCAGAGATTTTCTCTAAAGCAGCTTCTACGTGTAATGCATGGGGAGCCATCAAACAGTTGTAGTAGTAGCGCTGGTCTTCCTTGAAGCTTTCCCAATTATCATCAAATACTTCATCGCCACAGATATGAGAACCAAATAACTTATCTGTGTAGAGAATTTGCGTTTGTTGATCATAGGTACAAAGTGCTTCCGGCCAGCGAGGACTAGGAATCGGGAAGAATTTTAAAACATGACCCTTACCTAAATCCAGAGTCTCTTTCCCTCGCATTACTAAGATATTTAGAGTGTCATCAGGGAAAGCATTCCGCAAATTCGCAGCACATGGAAGCGAACAGACAAATGTAATTTGAGGTGCTAATTCTAAGAGGGCTTTATATGTTACCACTCGGTTAGGATTAAAGTGACCCAAAATCACATAATCTAATTTTTTTAAATTCAGGGTCTGCTGTAAAGCATCAAGATAGATTTCCGTAAAACTTTCTGCAGGTGGATCAGTAATTGCTGTTTGATCGCCTTCAATTAAATAGCAATTGGAGGTAGTTCCCCTTTCAAGTGCATATTCGATTTCAAACCGCAAACGTGACCAACTACGCGCTCTCAGAACTTTAGTATTTGTCGCAATGGGCAAAACTTGTACGTCACGGGGTTTGGAATTGCTCATAGATTTTGGGTTATTTTTATCAAAAAAATGGAAAAACCGGGTAGAATTTACCCAGTTTTTAGCTAATTCAAAAACGCGGGTGAAGCTATTGGCAAATCTCATATCAGTTCTGAGTCCTGAGTACTAAATGCTAAGTCTTGAGCAATATTCCAGAGCAAAATATCAAGATAGAAAAAGATAGCTTGCTTGATACCAATTCCTCACAATGAATGACAAATCCAAACTTATAAACCCTGGTAAATTTGGATTTATGAATTTGGAATTATTGAATTGGTATGAGTAGTTCTGAGCGCAATTTGCATCTTAATAACTCAGCACTCGTTACTCAGCACTCAGAACTGTTGTGCTTAGTAGTAGTTACCTACTTTGCGATGACGAACGGCTGTTAGTCCTTCTGGTTTGGATACACGACCTTCTTGGACAGTGCAATATAAAATCCAGTGGTCGCTACATTCAATGCTGCTTTGTACTTCACATTCCATGTACGCCAGCGCATCTGTGAGAATCGGAGAACCATTTTTCGCGGTTTGAGTTTTCACACCAGCAAATCGGTCAGCACCAGGAGGTAAGCGCTTGAGGAAGTGCTTTTTAAGTTCTTGATAATTTCCTTCTTCCAGGACATTCAGCACAAAGAGATCGCCTACTTGCATTAAGGTATCTATCGCACGGTCTTTAGCTACCGCAATGGTCAATCCTAAAGGTTGTAAACTTGCTTGGCTCACCCAAGATGCCAGCATTGCACCATTAACATTACCTTTTTTGGTAGTGACAATATATAGTCCGCTGCTAATCCGACCCAACGCTTTTTCCATATTCACGTCGAGGGACTTGAGTTGCTTGAGATTGCGATCGCGCATCAGCACTTGTCCCAAATCTGTACCAGCTTCTGCACAAAGCTGATATGTAGAAGCGTTGGGAGCCTCTTTGATCCGAATCGCTGGGAAGGCTTCCTTAATACCTGAGTCAATGAATTTACGACGTAGTGTATCGATGGGTTCATCATCTCCACCGTAACACTCAAATAATCCTACTAGTTGCTTGTTATTAACTACAGCCAACAGCGAACTAATACCAGCTATAGCTGCAGCATTTGTACTTGGTGGCATACCAATTACAATACCAGCTGCTCTACCTGCTAATTCTTGGATTTCTTGGGCTTCAGCCGTGCTGAGATCAATCATTTCGATCCCCACACCAGTTTTTTGAATACCCTCCCCAATAGCCTGAATCAGCTTTTCGCCAAAGCCGTATTCGGAGACATAAAACAAGCCAACAGTTGTTTCTGCTTTTGCTTGTCTTTGGCTCCAACTTTGATAACACTCGGTCAGAATATCCAAATGATGATGTAGTAAGGGCCCGTGACCATTGGCAATAATTTTAATTTTTCCTAAATCATTCATCCGCTTCATTGCTGTTAGCAAAGAGCGGGCATTAGGCCCCATCAAGCAATCATAATAAAATCTAAAGTCAGCCTCGATGGCTTCTAAATCTTCATCAAAAGTACGCTCATCACAGAAGTGCATCCCAAAAGCATCGCAGGTGTAGATTACTTCGGTTTTGCGGTCATAGCTAAAGATGGTATCTGGCCAATGCAGATTCGGCGCACTCACAAATTCGATTTCATGTCCTTTCCCAATATTGATGCGATCGCCACTTTTGACAATCCGCTTGGAAAATGGCTCATGTACCAAACCTTCTAAAAATTGCAGAGCAATTTTAGAAGCTAAAACAGTAGCTCTCGGAGCTAACTGCAGCACATCCTCCACCAAACCGCTATGGTCAGGCTCAGTGTGGCTAACAATAATGTAATCAATAGTCTTGGGGTTAACCAGACTTTTCAGCGTTTCTAAATACAGTTCTCGAAACTTCTGGTGAGAAGTATCAACCAAAACTGTTTGCTCACCCCTAATTAAATAGGAATTGTAAGTAGTTCCATTTTGCAGTCCGAATTCGATATCAAAGCGATCGCGATCCCAGTCAAGAGAGCGAATCGCCGTGGTGTTAGGGGCAATTTCTACAGTCTGTATAGTTAGCCGATGCTGAACATTCTCTGCGATCGCTACCATTAATTCGTCTCCGAGCGCAAAACAACAATATTTCTGTCTGCACCCATTCTCTCTATAAGTGTACCTTTGCGTTGTAATGAAGATTAGTTTTTACAAAAATCGAGTTGTAGCAATTGTTGCTCTTTTTCAGCATATTTTTTAACTCAAAAAATATGCTGAAAACTCCAATACTTTCCAAGTATCAAGTATTAAATATTGATATTTATTGGCTTAAATTAACATCCCTCATTATCATACATATCAATTTGATCTTGACAATAATTTCGTAACAAAAAGCATAAAACATCTAACAAATGTCTCGATTTTTACTTTACTTACTATGCATTGAGTAAATCAGAACTTGCAAATACTTAAATAGAAACAATAACAGAGAAATATTTTACAATTGCTTGGGAATCATTGCTGTTTTCAGATAATGTACTTACTACTAGTGGTCTGTTGTAAAAGTCTTGATGAGTAAATTAACTCTTCCATTTCTCTTCTTTTCTCTCTTCGCGTACTTGGTGTCTACCCTGCGGGGACGGCTACGTCGAATGCGGTTCGTTATTTCTTAACATTCAAAATTCATGGGATATACCACTAAAAATTTAATGCAGGTAAATTATCTACCTACAGTTTTGAGCTTTTCTCATTCCCAATGCGACAGAACATTAATTTCAAATAAGATAATCAGCCTCATTACTGAAGTGGAATTTTCATACTTAAATCCAACCACTTAGACTGTGTAATCGGTGCGCTACTAGAAATATAATCAACACCAGTCTGTGCTACAGCCCGAATTGTTTCCAAAGTCACATTACCGGAAGCTTCAATTTTAATATGGCTATAATTTTGGCGAATCAATTGCACAGCCTCAGACATCATCTCTAGAGACATATTATCCAACATAATAATGTCAGCTTTATGCTCTAGCGCTTCCTTCACCTGTTCTAAAGTTTCCGTCTCTACCTCTATTGTCAGTGGGTAAGGTATCTGCGAACGGATGCGCGTAATTGCTTCGCCGATTCCCCCAGCTGCCGCAATGTGATTATCCTTAATCATCACTGCATCATCTAGTCCCATGCGATGATTAATAGCTCCTCCCACAGCCGTTGCGTATTTTTCCAACAACCTCAGCCCTGGTATAGTTTTGCGCGTATCCACTAGCTGAGCAGGTAAATCCGCAATTTGCTCTACATATTTATTAGTGAGGGTTGCAATCCCACTCAACCGCATAGCCAAGTTAAGAGCAACTCTTTCCCCCATCAACAGCGCATCTAAAGGCCCATGAATTTCCGCCACTAATTTTCCAGGCTCGCACCATGCACCTTCATCTGTCATTGAAGCAAAGCTAACTTTCTCATTCAAAAGCTGAAATACTCTAGCCGCTACAGGTAACCCAGCAATAATTCCGGGAGCTTTTGCTACCCACTTAGCTGTTCCTAGCTTGACATCTTTAACTAGTAGGCTGTTAGTTGTGCGATCGCCACGACCAATATCTTCTAACAACCAGCTATGCAACAAGGGGTCAAGGACGAGCCAAGGGGGCAAGATGCCGAAATTGCTCACAGAGTTTATTGATTCCTACGCAACATCCAGGAATAGTATAGGCGAAAAGGCTAACTTTACAAGGGTTACAGCAGCCGAAAAAAGAATTTGAAACTTTTCTCCGAAAAAAGTTGACAAAGCAATAGAGGCTCGATATATTAGATAAGTGCCTGAGAGCGGAGCGCGAAAAGCGGCGCTGGTAGGGACACCGAACCTTGAAAACAATATAGTTTGAAAGCCAGTATATAACATATACCCTGCGTCAGTAAAGAGAATTACCTGACTGAGGTATAAATCAGTCTTTAAAAGAGCTAAACGAACTTTATCTACAAAATGGAGAGTTTGATCCTGGCTCAGGATGAACGCTGGCGGTATGCTTAACACATGCAAGTCGAACGGTCTCTTCGGAGATAGTGGCGGACGGGTGAGTAACGCGTGAGAATCTAGCTTCAGGTCGGGGACAACCATTGGAAACGGTGGCTAATACCGGATGTGCCGAAAGGTGAAAGATTTATTGCCTGAAGATGAGCTCGCGTCTGATTAGCTAGTAGGTGTGGTAAGAGCGCACCTAGGCGACGATCAGTAGCTGGTCTGAGAGGATGATCAGCCACACTGGGACTGAGACACGGCCCAGACTCCTACGGGAGGCAGCAGTGGGGAATTTTCCGCAATGGGCGAAAGCCTGACGGAGCAATACCGCGTGAGGGAGGAAGGCTCTTGGGTTGTAAACCTCTTTTCTCAGGGAAGAAAAAAATGACGGTACCTGAGGAATAAGCATCGGCTAACTCCGTGCCAGCAGCCGCGGTAATACGGAGGATGCAAGCGTTATCCGGAATGATTGGGCGTAAAGCGTCCGCAGGTGGCAATGTAAGTCTGCTGTTAAAGAGTGAGGCTCAACCTCATAAGAGCAGTGGAAACTACATAGCTAGAGTGCGTTCGGGGCAGAGGGAATTCCTGGTGTAGCGGTGAAATGCGTAGAGATCAGGAAGAACACCGGTGGCGAAAGCGCTCTGCTAGGCCGCAACTGACACTGAGGGACGAAAGCTAGGGGAGCGAATGGGATTAGATACCCCAGTAGTCCTAGCCGTAAACGATGGATACTAGGCGTGGCTTGTATCGACCCGAGCCGTGCCGGAGCTAACGCGTTAAGTATCCCGCCTGGGGAGTACGCACGCAAGTGTGAAACTCAAAGGAATTGACGGGGGCCCGCACAAGCGGTGGAGTATGTGGTTTAATTCGATGCAACGCGAAGAACCTTACCAAGACTTGACATGTCGCGAACTTTTCTGAAAGGAAAAGGTGCCTTCGGGAGCGCGAACACAGGTGGTGCATGGCTGTCGTCAGCTCGTGTCGTGAGATGTTGGGTTAAGTCCCGCAACGAGCGCAACCCTCGTTTTTAGTTGCCAGCATTAAGTTGGGCACTCTAGAGAGACTGCCGGTGACAAACCGGAGGAAGGTGGGGATGACGTCAAGTCAGCATGCCCCTTACGTCTTGGGCTACACACGTACTACAATGCTACGGACAAAGGGCAGCGAGCTAGTGATAGCAAGCAAATCTCATAAACCGTGGCTCAGTTCAGATCGCAGGCTGCAACTCGCCTGCGTGAAGGAGGAATCGCTAGTAATTGCAGGTCAGCATACTGCAGTGAATTCGTTCCCGGGCCTTGTACACACCGCCCGTCACACCATGGAAGCTGGCAACGCCCGAAGTCATTACTCCAACCATTCGTGGGGGAGGATGCCGAAGGCAGTGCTGGTGACTGGGGTGAAGTCGTAACAAGGTAGCCGTACCGGAAGGTGTGGCTGGATCACCTCCTTTTAGGGAGACCTACCCAACTTTGAAATCAATTGCAAACAGTCAATAGAGACAAAGATGGTCTACTCTAGGTCGGTCGCAGGAATAGTTAAGGCTTTCAAACTATAGAGAGGTTCTCAATTATGGGCTATTAGCTCAGGTGGTTAGAGCGCACCCCTGATAAGGGTGAGGTCCCTGGTTCGAGTCCAGGATGGCCCACCTGAAAGTAATTGGTAATTAGGAATGCGTAATTCGTAATTAACTACGAACTACGAATTAGAAATTACGAATTATTGATGGGGGTTTAGCTCAGTTGGTAGAGCGCCTGCTTTGCAAGCAGGATGTCAGCGGTTCGAGTCCGCTAACCTCCACATAATCTCAAAGGAGATAGTAACAAAAGTAAGAAAAATATTAAGTAGCTTTTGTGAAGCCAGAAGAGAATGTGGTGAGATAAAAGATTGTGGATGAATTCAGCAATTGACTTCAATAACAGTCAAACTGCTGGAGAGAGTCCAGCCAGAACCTTGAAAACTGCATAGTAACGCGATAAATAGCAGGCAGTCAAAAAAGTCAAAAGTCAAAAGTCAAAAAAAAGACGAAAGGCCAAAGACGAAAGACTGCAAGTTGGAAAACCAATTGTAATGTGGTCAAGCTAATAAGGGCTGATGGTGGATACCTAGGCACACAGAGGCGAAGAAGGACGTGGTTACCGACGAAATGCTCCGGGGAGTTGGAAGCAGACTGTGAGCCGGAGATATCCGAATGGGGCAACCCTATGTACTACCTGCTGAATATATAGGCAGGAAAGAGCCAACCCAGCGAATTGAAACATCTTAGTAGCTGGAGGAAGAGAAATCAAATCAGAGATTCCCTCAGTAGTGGTGAGCGAAAGGGGAAGAGCCTAAACCATTTGGTTTACCGAATGGGGTAGTGGGACAGCGATGTCGAATCTAGCGGTTAGACGAAGCAGCTAAATACTGCACCAAAGAAGGTGAAAGTCCTGTAGTTGAAAACTTAAAGATAGTAGCTGAATCCCGAGTAGCATGGGGCACGAGGAATCCCATGTGAATCAGCGAGGACCACCTCGTAAGGCTAAATACTACTGTGTGACCGATAGTGAACCAGTACCGCGAGGGAAAGGTGAAAAGAACCCCGGGAGGGGAGTGAAATAGAACATGAAACCATCAGCTTACAAGCAGTGGGAGTCCGATTAAACGGATGACCGCGTGCCTGTTGAAGAATGAGCCGGCGACTTATAGGCACTGGTAGGTTAAAGCGAGAATGCTGGAGCCAAAGCGAAAGCGAGTCTGAAGAGGGCGATAATCAGTGTTTATAGACCCGAACCCTGGTGATCTAACCATGTCCAGGATGAAGCTTGGGTAACACCAAGTGGAGGTCCGAACCGACCGATGTTGAAAAATCGGCGGATGAGGTGTGGTTAGGGGTGAAATGCCAATCGAACCAGGAGCTAGCTGGTTCTCCCCGAAATGTGTTTAGGCGCAGCGGTAATGATTATATTTGGGGGGTAAAGCACTGTTTCGGTGCGGGCTGGGAGACCGGTACCAAATCGAGACAAACTCAGAATACCCAAAGCACACATTGCCAGTGAGACAGTGGGGGATAAGCTTCATTGTCAAGAGGGAAACAGCCCAGACCACCAGCTAAGGTCCCCAAATCATCGCTAAGTGAGAAAGGAGGTGAGAGTGCATAGACAACTAGGAGGTTTGCCTAGAAGCAGCCACCCTTGAAAGAGTGCGTAATAGCTCACTAGTCAAGCGCTCTTGCGCCGAAAATGAACGGGGCTAAGCGATGTACCGAAGCTGTGGGATTTGTTGAAAAATGAATCGGTAGGGGAGCGTTCCGTGGTAGGGAGAAGCAGTAGCGGCAAGCAGCTGTGGACGAAACGGAAGTGAGAATGTCGGCTTGAGTAGCGCAAATATGTGTGAGAATCACATACCCCGAAACCCTAAGGGTTCCAGAGCCAGGTTCGTCCGCTCTGGGTTAGTCGGGACCTAAGGCGAGGTCGAAAGGCGTAGTCGATGGACACAGGGTGACTAATCCCTGACTAAGGTATGGGAGCATTGCTAGGGACGCATGAAAGATAGCTACACCCTGATTGGTTTGGGAGGAGTTTACGAACTCCGCGTAGTCAATGATAGTGCCAAGAAAAGCTAGTGATGTGATGAACATATCTTACCCGTACCCGAAACCGACACAGGTAGGGAGGTTGAGAATACCAAGGGGCGCGAGATAACTCTCTCTAAGGAACTCGGCAAAATGGCCCCGTAACTTCGGAAGAAGGGGTGCCCACGAGAGTGGGTCGCAGTGAAGAGATCCAGGCGACTGTTTACCAAAAACACAGGTCTCCGCAAACTCGAAAGAGGAGGTATGGGGGCTGACGCCTGCCCAGTGCCGGAAGGTTAAGGAAGCTGGTCAGCGAAAGTGAAGCTGGCGACCGAAGCCCCGGTGAACGGCGGCCGTAACTATAACGGTCCTAAGGTAGCGAAATTCCTTGTCGGGTAAGTTCCGACCCGCACGAAAGGCGTAACGATCTGGATGGTGTCTCAGAGAGAGACTCGGCGAAATAGGAATGTCTGTGAAGATACGGACTGCCTGCACCTGGACAGAAAGACCCTATGAAGCTTTACTGTAGCCTGGAATTGTGTTCGGGCTTCGCTTGCGCAGGATAGGTGGGAGGCGTTGAGATATTCCTTGTGGGGAATATGGAGCCAACGGTGAGATACCACTCTGGCGAAGCTAGAATTCTAACCCGCAACCGTTACCCGGTTGGGGAACAGTTTCAGGTGGGCAGTTTGACTGGGGCGGTCGCCTCCCAAAAGGTAACGGAGGCGCGCAAAGGTTCCCTCAGCACGCTTGGAAACCGTGCGGCGAGTGTAAAGGCATAAAGGGAGCTTGACTGCAAGAGTGACCACTCAAGCAGGTACGAAAGTAGGCCTTAGTGATCCGACGGCGCAGCGTGGAATGGCCGTCGCTCAACGGATAAAAGTTACTCTAGGGATAACAGGCTGATCTCCCCCAAGAGTCCACATCGACGGGGAGGTTTGGCACCTCGATGTCGGCTCATCGCAACCTGGGGCGGAAGTACGTCCCAAGGGTTGGGCTGTTCGCCCATTAAAGCGGTACGTGAGCTGGGTTCAGAACGTCGTGAGACAGTTCGGTCCATATCCGGTGCAGGCGTAAGAGCATTGAGAGGAGTCCTCCTTAGTACGAGAGGACCGGGAGGAACGCACCGCTGGTGTACCAGTTATTGTACCCACAGTAGACGCTGGGTAGCCAAGTGCGGAGCGGATAACCGCTGAAAGCATCTAAGTGGGAAGCCCACCTCAAGATGAGTGCTCTCACCACGCAAGTGGGTAAGGTCACGGGCAGAACACCCGTTGATAGGCTCTATGTGGAAGTGCAGTAATGCATGAAGCAGAGGAGTACTAATAGACCGAGGGCTTGACCTCAACATCTATTGCATATCGCGTTACTTGCAGTCTTCAGGGTTGTGTAAGCGACTGGGGACTGGTGACTGGGGACTAGGTAACAAGAAATCTTCCCCAGTCCCTAATCCCCAGTCCCCAATCACCAAGTTTTCCTGGTGTCTATTGCGCTGTGGAACCACACTGACCCCATCCCGAACTCAGAGGTGAAACGCTGCTGCGGCCACGATAGTCTAGGGGTTGCCCTATGCCACAATAGCTCGATGCCAGGTCATTAATACAACAAATTGCCTCTCCAATAATAATACATGGAGGGGCTTTTTGATTGCTTATTCTTTTGCTTGTCGCAAACCTCCATCTTTCGTAAGGTGCAAAATTTATTGAAAAGGGATTAAGCTACCTCTAATTGAAGACGCTGACTATCCTTAAACAAAACATGGACTTTAGCCAAACTCTGATTCATAAAATTGATGCCATTGTTGATCAATGGGTAGAAGCGGTATATCAAGATGAACAGATTGAAGCTACAAAAGAACTAACTTTTAAAGCTGTACGAGATAGCTTACCTAAAGTTTTAACAGCGTTAGCAACAGTACTTTCTGAATCGGAAAAGAGCGATTTACAAACAGTTGTCGATACAAGTCTAGAACACGGTTGGCTTCGTGCTGAACAGGGTTTTGAGCCAGCAGAAATTGCACGAGAGTATCGTTTACTGCGGGTTGTTATTTTTTCTTTTTTGGAAGAAGATTTATTAAAGGCCTCTCCGGTAGAATTGCTACGGGCTGTGCGCTTGATTGATATGATCATTGATGAAGCGATCGCTCGTTGCTTTAACAGCTATACTCACGGAAGGCTACAAGAGTTAAAACAGCTTCAAAGTCAGTTGCGGTTGACTAACCAAGAACTAACTCGTTTGGTTCGTGCTAGTAAAGATAGCCTATCTCAATTGGCCCATGAATTGAAAACTCCCCTGACATCAATTATTGGTTACGCAGATTTATTTCTCCGCCAGCATCGTCAAAAACCGGAACTGAAGGATTCATATACTAATCTTGAAAGTATCGAGCGAGTTATGAGGAGCGGTAGGCTGATTCTGCGCTTAATCAACGATACTTTGGAAATTTCGCGCTACGATGCTGGCAGAATGATATTACAGCCTACAGTCACTGATGTGCGTGGGTTAATTAACTCAGTTGTAGAAATTATTGAGCCATTAGCACGTAATAAAGAATTAGCTTTAGTTGTTGATTGCGATCGCGCACCCGATCAAGTAATTACAGATCCGCTTCGGCTTCAGCAAATTATTACCAATCTCCTCAGCAATGCGATTCGCTATACCAAGTCTGGTACTGTGCGTTTGCATTGTGAGAAAGTATCTGAGGAGCAATGGGCTATCTCTGTGATTGATAGTGGGATTGGGATTCCCCTAGATGCTCAATCACAAATCTTCAATCCCTATTTTCGTGCAGTCAGTGATCGAGAGCTACAAGGCTCTGATGGTACAGGGCTAGGGTTAGCGATTGTTTCGCGCTTAGTTGAGTTAATGCATGGTGAAATCAAAGTAGTTTCACAGCCGGAACAAGGCTCTACATTTACAGTGATTTTTCCTTTGGAAGTGATCGCTCGCGAAGAAGTTACACATTGAAGTTGCATAATGACTCATCAGGATTGTCCAGAGTCAAGGGTCAAAAGTCCAAGTTTAGCCTCAACTTTGGAACGCCAGTTGACAGCAGTAGCTACAGCAGGGAAACCCACTGCACTGGCTCCTCTTGAGCTTTGACGACCCAAACAACAAAATCTGCGATTAGATCTGCATCAGCTTACATGAATCCGACTTTTTTGGTTTTATTAAGAAAATGCGATCGCATATTTCACATAGAGTCTATCGAGTTTGTGACTGCTCAGTGTTAATCCTGTGACTATTTAGTAGGTTTCACATCTATATATAGTAGTATTACGTAAAACAGCGTTCTCGCTTCACGCTCTTAATTCGCTGTTGGATGCCGAACACATCTTTCAACTCTTAGTTGTAATATTCTTTCTGATACAGCTAGACAATTACCTAGAATGCGGAATAAACTAACTGATGCTGATAAAGCCTTCTTCCTAAAGGTAGAATTTAGGTATTAGTTTTATGATTTTGTTTGTCAAGCTTGTATTATTACTCATAAAATCAAAAGCAAAGCGAAGTTTTGCAAAAAACAGTTACCTAAATACTTTCAATTAGTCCATTTAAAAAACCAGGGTGGCAAAATTATCACTAAATTACAAATGGCAGATCGAATAAACGATATCGCTTGGCAAGCACACCAAGGTAGCGTTGCTGCGATTATTCAACTACTGAACGAAAAACTAGTCGAATCTGGGGTTAGAACCAGAGCGATTTTTTCTGATGGAGTCTTACAACTGCTGTGTGAGGCACAATCAGTAGACCAACTTGAAAAAACCACCATAGTGCAAAAAATCCGGCAAATCCTCGAGTCTATTGCACCGCGAAACATTCGACGAGTGAATATCAACAGTCGAATTGTTCGAGAACAGCAATTACTTTGGTTGACGGAAATTTATCGCGATCGCGATAATCAATTGCTTTGGTCAGAGGAAATTACTTTACCAAAACCGAATATTTTCAGGCAAATTCTGAAGGACTTTCAAGATTACAAAGAGTCTAAAACAGAACTTGCTCAGGTCAGCTTACCTAAGCCTAATTCTTTTCGATCTGTGGTTTTCAAACGCAGAAATAGGAATAAAGCTAAAAATAGGCTACAGAGTAAAAGTATACCTAAGCAGTCCTTACCTCTAGGACTATTAAAGGTATCTAGTTTATGTTTACCTCTACTGTTGCTAGTTTGGGGTGCTTATGCATGGTTAGAAGGTAAAGGCGAAAGCTCTACCTCAGCAGAGACTTCTAAATCTTTAACTATCCAACCGCAAGTATCATCTCTGGCAAATACTCAAAGTTTTTCTCAGAAAACTGAAGACCCATTTGTAGCCGCAGTGCGGATTGCTAATCAAGCTTCTGCAATGGGTAAGAAACCTCTAACATCTGAGCAGAAATTGGAGTTAGCTACTAAATGGCAAGAGGCTTCTGATTTAATGAGTCAGGTTTCAGCAAAACATAGCCGCTATCAGGAAGCTCAAAGTCGCATTCAACTGTATAAGAAATATGCAGAAGCTTCTAAATCTTTAGCTGCGAAGCCAAAACCCACTCCTACGCCTGGAATCAAAACTCTTTCTACTCCAGATCCATTTGCAGCCGCAGTGCGGATTGCTAATCAAGCTTCTGCATCTGGCAAAACAGCCGCAAGTTCGGAGCAATGGTCAACTCTAGCAGCTAAATGGCAAGAGGCTTCTGATTTAATGAGTCAGGTGCCAGCAGAACATAGCCGCTATCAAGAAGCGCAAAGTCGCATTCAACTATATAAGAAATTTAGTGAAGCGGCTAAAGTACAAGCTCAAAAAGGTCAGTGATGAAATTATCTACTGGTGGGGAATTCACATTCCCCATCTGTCATTTTGATATGCAGAGAAAGACCTTTGCAAGAGAGGGTTTCCCCTTGTGATTGATTAACGTAGGAAAACTGCTAAAGGGAGGCGATCGCACTACTTAATTTCTGAATTATACTCAGGTTGAATCATCTGTTTCCATTGCTCGGCTCGTCGCCTCATCAGTGATGCCTCATTAGCAGTCACTTCGATAATTCCAAACATGAAAGCTTCTTCTCCAAACTGCTGATAGTCATCAATAAATTGTTGGTGTTTGTAACCAAATGAACCCCTTTGAAGTTCTCGTTTATTTGCCTCAAAACGTGACTCAATATTTTCACTATAGCCTATATATCTACGTCCATTGACTTTATTAGTCATTATATATACGCCACTTGTCATATCTAATTATTAGATTTCATTTTACATACTAAATATCGTAATTATAGGCGAAGGAAAATAATTATCTCAACAGTAATTATAAGGTTGTAAATTTTCCTTAGAGTGTGTTACCACTGGAGTATGTAAAATTAAATTTTAGCCCTAGAAAGCAAAAAAATGTAGAGACATAATAGAATCATATCTCTACATTATATAAATCTTATTAGATTAATTTAACTAAACGCTCATTTCTAACATCCGCTGCATGGGACGCAAAGCTGCTAAACGTATCTCCTCAGACATGGTGATTTCAGGAGTACGATTCTTCATTGCCAAATACACTTTTTCTAAGGTGTTTAGGCGCATAAACGGACATTCATTGCAATTACAGTTATTAATTGGTGGCGCAGGAATAAACCGCTTTTGGGGAGCTAGTTTTTGCATTTGGTGAATAATACCTGGCTCTGTAGCTACGATAAATTCCTGTGCAGGGCTGTTTTGACAATATGTTAATAATGCTGCTGTAGACCCGATATAGTTAGCGTGGCGCAAAATGCTAGTTTCGCATTCTGGGTGTGCGATCGCCTCGGCTTCGGGATGGGCAATTTTTAACTGAACAATTTTCTTTTCCGAGAAGGTTTCATGTACAATGCAACTACCGTCCCACAGCACCATATCTCGTCCAGTTTGCTCCATGACATAGCGCCCCAAATTGCGATCGGGGGCAAAAATAATTGGTTGGTCTTTCGGTATTTGCTGCACAATCTTCACAGCATTGGAACTGGTGCAGATAATATCGCTCAAGGCTTTAATATCAGCAGAGCAGTTAATATAAGAAACCACTAGATGATCGGGATGGGCAGCTTTAAAGGCTGCAAACGCCTCTGCTGGACAACTATCTGCTAAAGAACAACCAGCATTTAAGTCTGGTAGCAGTACCAATTTATCAGGATTTAGTATCTTTGCTGTTTCTGCCATGAAGTGAACACCAGCAAAGACAATTGTATCTGCATTGGTATTAGCTGCGGCTCTGGCTAGTTGTAATGAATCCCCAATAAAGTCTGCAATATCCTGGATATCTGGCTCTTGATAGTAATGGGCTAAAATCACCGCGTTGAGTTCTTTTTTGAGACTCTCAATCGCCGCAAATAAATCCAGTGGTAGTACACCCGGATGGGTGGTTTCTCGATCAACAAGTGCAGTGTTAAACACAATTAGGGGTTACTTAAAATTGCAAGTATTTGACCAAAAAGGATGAAGTTTAAAGCTTGAAGGCTGAAAAAATTGATGTATGCCCAAAGCCACTTGATAACACTTTCTTAAATGTGGGAACTCCCTACAACACAGCGTTTTATGGTTGGAGAAATTGCATACTTCACACTTCATACTTCATACTTTATCCTTCAGTTATGCTGTGGATTAATTATAGTAGTTTTTACCAAAAAATATAGTGGTTTTTACCAAAAATCCTAGAAGCTTTATGGAAACTCTATCCTTGGACATAGCACATTGGTATGGTTTTGGGGAAAAGGTTAAAGGTCAAGGGTTAAAGGTTTTTTCTTCCCCTTTTCCCATTCCCCTTTTTTCCCTTAACCGACAAGTGTTGGTTTCTTTCCCATCCCCAATGCCCAATGCCCAATGCCCTATACCCAGAGTTTTGACAATTTGTGTCCAAAATCTGCTGAGTTGCCTATCCTAAAAGTAGACGGCAAGGACAGTGGCATGACCAGTGAGATAACAGAATCAAAAAACCTGAAAATAGCTGTAGTTGGCGACGTTCACGACCAATGGGAAGAAGAAGATGGTATTGCACTCAAGCATTTGGGTGTAGACTTAGTGCTGTTTGTGGGGGATTTTGGCAATGAGTCGGTGGAAGTGGTAAGAGCGATCGCTTCTATTGATATTCCCAAAGCCGCCGTAATGGGCAACCACGATGCATGGTACACTGCCACAGAATGGGGACGGAAAAAATGTCCCTACGATCGCACTAAGGAAGACTGGGTACAAGAACAACTCGATTTATTAGGTTCCGCCCATGTCGGTTATAGTAAGCTAGATTTTCCCCAATGGAATTTAACAGTAGTTGGAGGTCGTCCTTTTAGTTGGGGTGGGCCAGAGTGGAGATTTGCTGACATTTGCAAAGAACGTTACGGTGTCAACGATTTTGAAGAATCAGCAGATAAAATTATGGCTGCGGTCAAAAGTGCTGCCTACGACACGATTATTTTTTTAGGACACAATGGGCCTAGTGGATTAGGCGATCGCCCCGAAGACCCTTGTGGTAAAGACTGGCTCCCCATTGGCGGCGATTTTGGCGATCCAGATTTTGGCGAAGCGATTTCCCAGGCTCTCAACGCTGGTAAAACCGTTCCTCTGGTGACATTTGGACATATGCACCATAGCCTACGACACACGAAAAAAGAGCTACGCAAGCCACTGCTGAAAAGCCCAGAAGGGATATTTTACTTGAATGCGGCTAGCGTACCCAGAATAGTTGAAATTCAAGGCAACAAGCGGCGTAATTTTTCCCTAGTCTCCCTAGAGGCGGGTGTGGTGTCGCAAGTCTCGTTGGTTTGGGTAGGCAATGATTACCAGATAGTCTCAGAAGAAATTTTTTACGAGCGATCGCGTCCGGTAGTGCAATCTGTGTAGATGATGAGATATAGTATTATCTGTCAGCTTTTGTGCTAATCTAGAAAAGGCTTTGCACCAAGAAAAAAGCTAGACAGTTTACTGGAGAGGTGGCAGAGTGGTCGATTGCGTCCGACTTGAAATCGGATGAGGCTAAAACCTCCGGGAGTTCGAATCTCCCCCTCTCCGTTTTATCGGTTAAAAATAACTATAAAATCTCTAGAGCAACAGCTTTTGTGAGAGGCTATTCACCTATTATCCATCGTCTTCTTGCACACTCAGTAGCTATATCTTCGTATTGGAAGTTAAACTTTCTAGCGCTCAGTTTAGCTTGTATGTCTCGTAGGTCATAATCTAGTACCCAGTAACTTAAATATGCTTCAAACAACATATCAAAGAGAGTAATTATGCTACCTGGGGGCATTGAAACATGACGCTGTATGTAATCAATCGCAGTGTAATCATCAGTCATAGCTTTACCGCCAATCCGTTTTGCTACTACAAAACAAGATAGTTCTGCATCACTAGCTTTTTTAGATTGAGGAATATTTGCCATTTCAACAAGGTCATCAATCTCTAAAGGATAAAGAGAAATTTCATTATTACTAACCAAATTGCAAAAATAATCTTTACTAATTGCGCGTTCGTTTTCAAATTCTAACTGTACATATATAGTAGTAAGCACAAAATAACCAAGTTCTTTCAGAAGATAAAAACGCTGAATGTACATTAAATGTATGAGTGCACAGGTATCAATGACCAAACTAGATTTCACAATCCGCCCACCCTTAAAAAAGTTCTAAAATCATTTAATATTTCGTATCCCTGTTCTAAAGGTAATAACAACATATTTAACAACTTGTGATAAGTTATACCTCCTTGCCTATATGCTTCAGTACATAATTCTATAAAATACCAGGAAAGACCATGAGTAATTAATTGTGTTAATCTTTCCTTCTGCCCTATAGATAGATTTTGTGGAATTTCTGGATCGAATTTTTCTTGTGATTTAATAATTAGTCTCCTCTCATTCTTTAATTGCATATGTAACTCTTCACTAATTAGTTTCATCTCTAAGAAACGAATAATTACAACTTGAGAATTTACTTTAAAATTTTCTGCTGTAGAGATAATTGTATTGACTAAATTCTCTGGTTTTATATTTTTAATATTTTCTTCTATCCATTTTTGAGGAATCAAAAAATTTCCAGCAAAATTATTAGCACGCCATTCAATTCCATCATTATTTCTATTCAAGTAAGTAACTTCTTGACCAACAGATGAATCAAAAAGAGCATGGCAGTATTCATGGGCAGCAGAAAAGTTCTGTCTATACAAGTCGTCAAGATAGTTGATTAAAATACAATGCCCAACGGTTGGATGATGTATATATAAACCTGAGATATTACGGTCTTCTAGCTGACGTTTAAAAAGGTGAATACTTTGACTTCTTATTAAATCAAAAATATTTGATATTATTGATAATCCTAAGTTGAGACGTGTTCTTTCAATTTCAGATGCTTCTGCACCTTGTTTCTTGAAATGACTATGACCAAATTGATATGTTGCATAATTTGGCAGAGTTTTTGTTTTTTTTTGAAAAATATCTTGTTCTAAAAAATTTTCATATTCACACAACCTTACAAATTGTTGGATAGCTATCCTGTCATTTTTTGATAGTGATGAATTAAGGCGAAACATTTCTTGTATTTGGGATTCTGCTGAAGGATAATCACCAGTGACAAAATAGCGAAAATCTCGGTGGTACAGAGATGCTAGTAAGACAACTTGATCACCTGTTACTTTATCTTGTCCAGATTCCAACTTATAATAGTGCTCTGTACTGATTTGAAGCTTACTTGCTGCTTCTTCAGGCTGAATCAGTAAGCTTTCACGTGCTTCTCGTATCTTTTTACCTAGCAAGATATAGTCAAATGCCATAGATAAGATTTCCTACGATTTGATAAATATTTTGCATTCTTCAATCAATAATATTAATCCCTGTTTAATAATATACGTTCTTTTACGTAATTGCCATATACTAATGCTTAGTTCTGATTAGATAAGCTAGCGCCATTTTATCTCCAACATTGGGAATTTTTATATGAAGCCAAATCAAGGGTATTAGCGGTTATTACCCGGTGTTTTATACTGTCCCAACTGAGCAAAGCGAATTTCAATCCGCCGACGTTTGGGGTTGTCTTTTCTGTCTGGTGGCGCAAATCCTTGATCATCTGGTAGCAGCAATTGTGCCGCAGAATAGGCTCTAAATTTTAGCCGTTTGAAAAGTCCAGATTTTCTTTGACGTTGTACATTTTGCAGTTCTTTAACTACTGCTAAGGCACGCATTAAACCTAAATCAGCGTTAGAACCTGGACAAAGAATAGACACATCTTTATTACGAGTGGCGACTTCTTCTAATTTTGTATCTAAATTACCGCCGTTTTGATTACTACAGTTTAAAGAACCTACTTCTTCCCCATCTGTATGCCCAATAACTTCAATAACATCTACTTTTTTATTACTATTTTCTATTTGCTTAATATTATTTTCAATTTCTTTTAAAATTATGCCATTTTGATTAATATCTTTTTTCAACTTCTGTGGTAAAACTGCGCTACCTGACGTAAACTCATATTTTTCTGCTGGTAGTTCAATGATTGTTGGTTTCTCATCATTACCAGTTGATATCCGAGTATCATTTATACTTTTTGAGTTTCTTGCTATTACTAATAGTAGTAGCAAGGTAATTATCATAAAAGCATTAGACATTAAGTCTGTAAAAGAAGTCCAGATACTAAATGTATCATTTATCGGTAAGCTTCTTGTTCTTCTCCGCATATTTAAATTTCTCCATTGAGGCTAAAATTTAGTTTTCTGTAACTGTGCTAATGCTGACAATAAATCAGAAAAATTATTTTGTATTTGCCTCATGGTTTGAGCATTGCTATCGATACTCTCAGCTATATTCTGCAATTGATTAATCTGGTTACCTAATAGTGATGCATTTTGATTTAATACTGACACTACCTGACCGATATTAGTATTAGAAGATTGTGTAGTATTTTCAATTACTCCAAGTAAATTCTGCAATCTATTATTGTGGTTACCTACTTGTCCTGTGTGCTGCGTTAAAGATGCTGTTACCTGAGATATATTATTATTGAAAGTTTGGCTAGTTGCTGATAGTGTATTCGCATTTTGCAGCAGGCGATCGCTCACATGATTGAGGCTTTGTTGATTAGTTTGAATTAAGCTTTGGGTTTGTGTAGAGTTATTCACCAAAGCATTACCAATATCTGCCAATTTCTCTGCATAAATTTGTAATGTATCTATGGCATTATCGAAAGATTTTGTCGAATCATGCAGGGAAGATGTGATATCAGAAAAAGTAGTGGTTAATCTTGCCAAGTTGTTAGTCGCGTTAGTTAAAACATTAGCGCCTGTTTGCATCGACTGCGAAGATTGATTTGCTACAACCTGAAAATTATTCGCAGATGTATTGAGTGTATTAGAAGCTGCTGTGACAGCATTTTGAAAATCTTGAGTATTTTTCGGTAGAGTTGTCACAAATCCACTCAAGCTTTTAGCATAATTGTCGATAGTCTTAATCAGTACATCTATCTGTTCTGCTACAGTTGGCTGATTTTGAGAGATAAAATAATCATTATCAAGAAAATCTTCCAGAGAAATCAGCAGTTTATCTTTCTCTAAATCTAAATCATAGGTGGGATGAAACTTCGTCAGAAATACACTTCCAGCTAAAGCTGCTAGGCTACTAACGAATGCGATCGCCATTGAACCAATAATATCTGGTAAGGCTTTTTGTAATTGCAATTCACCACCAGTATTTCTACTAATTAAGAATAGATTCATGGTTATACCCAAGAATGTCCCCAATAAGCCAAGCGCTAAAAGAGAGTTGGGTAGTAATTGATAAGAGCGTTTATGTCGTTCCCAAATTTTTAATTCTTGATTTTCGCTACATCTTTTTTCAATTAAAGCGATTTTATTAATTCTCTCATATTGATTTCTACTAATACCTTGAACTTTCTGGACAAGTTCAGACCGAAGTTTTTGTTCGATTATACCTACTTGTTGAAGTAAAGCATTTTTCAGACGAATCCCATCAATAGTAGATTTGACAGTTAAGCCTAAAAAGGCTAGCACTATTAAAAAGGGAAACCAAGGAATAAACGATGGCGTAATTAAATAAAGTAATAGCAATACAAAACAAATTATAAATACACCATAGCGCAGTGATAGTTGCTTCATAATTCCGCAAATTCAATAATTGATTAATCAATGAAAAATATGTAATAAAAATTCTAGGTGTGTCCAAAGGATCATATCATATTGGTTGTAGTATAAAATATGTTACATACTTCGCTCAAGTTAGTTTCCTAGCTTTGACGTAGAGGATTGAATATAAATTGACAAAGATTGCTTGGGTAATCTCTGCAACAGTGGTATCACATGAATACAGGTATATCAAAAATTCTCGGCGGACGTTACGAAATAGTTGCATTGCTGGGAGAAGGTGGTTTTAGTAGAACTTATCTAGCTAATGACTTGTTTCAGTCTGGAGTTCAGTATGCAGTCAAGCATTTTACCTTCTCTAGCAGTAATCAAAATGAGGTAGTTACAGCCAAGCAACTATTCCAACGTGAAGTCACAATTCTCAAAAACTTAAATGGACATCCGCAGATTCCCAAGTTTTATGAATACTTGGAAGAAAATCAAGAATTTTACTTGATTCAACAGTATATTCAAGGAAATACTTTAAGTAAAAAAATCAAATCTCGCCAAAAGCTAGAAGAGCCTGAAGTTATCAAAATATTAGATAAATTAATAAATATTCTGTTATTTGTGCATAGCAATAATATTATCCATCGGGATATTAAACCAGATAATATTATTGTGGATGATCATGATAATTTATTTTTAATTGACTTCGGAGCAGTCAAAGAAATCATTGTCAAAAATACGAGGTTACAAAAACCAGGGACACAAATTTATACTCAAGGTTATTCTCCCGTAGAGCAAATGCGCGGATATCCGCAATTCAATAGTGATATTTACGCATTAGGAATGACTGCAATTGAGGCAATTACAGGTTTAGAGCCTCAAGCTTTAACAATAGATAGTTTAGGAGAAGTTGTCTGGCGAGATAAAGCGGATGTTAGTAATTGGCTCGCTAGTATTTTGTCTAAAATGGTTAGTTATGAATCTAGCGCGAGATACCAATCAGTTACAGAACTACAACAAGCCTTCAATTTAAGTCTATCTGCCACTAAGCTACCAAACACTAAAATGATGGCAGCATCTCTCAACCCATATTCCACAAGTGGCGAATCAATAAGTAATATAATTCTTTATCTAATCTTGAGCTTACTATCGATAATAGCAATTTTATATGCTGCTGGTTTACTACCAGAAAAAAGAGATAATGAGCTAAAAAAGCAACAGTCTTTATTGCCAGAAACAGCTTTAATTATGGATGTTTAATCAGAGGCGATCGCACATCTTAGTCCCCTCAACTACATCATGTTATTATTACTAATAACTACCTTGTAGATATAAAAAAATGGCTAACCTAAATCTGCTCAATATACCCGATGATTTATATGAGAAATTGCAAGAGTTAGCTCAAGCTGAACATTCTTCTATTGATGCTCAAGTGATTACAATCTTGCAAAATGCCTTAGCAAAAAAGACACAGCTAACAGAAGAAGAAAGGCGAAAGAATGTCCCCAAACTTCTAGAAGAAAGTCGTAATCGTCGGCGGTTAAATCCAGCAGACTTTGGATTACCTGATAGTACTGAACTGATTCGAGAAGACCGCGACAGATGACCAATTCTCTCAGATGCGTGGTAGATACCAGTGTGTGCATCAAGTATTTTATAGCTGACCCACTAACTGCTAAAGTTAATCAACTCTTTAGCCATCTTGCCAATCCACAGGCTGAAATTTATGTACCAGACCTGTTTTACATCGAGTGTGCTAACGTTTTCTGGAAATACGTCCGTGCAAGAATGTACACGGCTGCTGAAATACAGACAGATTTAGCTACTCTCAAAGCCTTTCCCTTGCGTATTGTCTCCACAGCCGATTTGATGGCAGATGCAGTTAATATTGCCTTAAATTATGGCATTTCAGCCTACGATGCTTCTTATGTTGCGCTTTCACAGCAGGTAGATGCGACTTTGTTGACTCTCGACAATAAGATTAGTGAGAGCATTAAGCACTTCATCTTTCGATATTTCGTTTTTTAATGACTTTGATGTGCCACCGTTAGCTTAAAATAACAGTGCGCCTTTGTTCATATCAGCCATTCACGCCAGGTTTCGGCATAACCAAGCATAAAAATCTTTCTTTCCCATGCCCTATGCCCCATGCCCCATGCCCATTTCCAAACTAGTATAATTATTCCTGCACGACCTCAACCAATTCCTCAATCATCACATCAAAAGTTCGTGCTAACTTCTGAATTGCGGTAAAATCTACAGTTGCAAGTCCAGGCGATCGCGCATAGGTTCTGAGAGTACTATAAACCACACCAGAACGGTCAGATACCTCTTTCAGCGTCCAGCCCTTCTCCGCAGCAAATTCTCGAATCTTTAGCCTAACCATTCCCATAATTTGCTTGACAAATGACTTATATGAGTCGTTTAATAATTATATCCTAAATAATAACGATCGCCCTCTGGCCTGGAAAACTAAAGGGCGATCGCATTATCTACAACTACACATTCCATCAAATTTAAGAATCTTCTCTTTTCATCAGAATCATCTGTTTGACGAGAATCATCTTTTTTGAAGGGAATCATCTTTTCTGACGGGAATTATCTTTTATGCTATCATCACTCAAGCCGAAAGTGCTTGTCATCCGTGAATCAAAAATTGTTCACAAATCAGCAATTGTTCACCCGTTGGCGCGATTTGTAACAGAAGAAGCAATTTGCTTAATATTCCAAATTAGCATTGAAGATATATATACTGTGGAATGCTGGCGCTACATGGTTTACGTCCACGGTAAAGGCTTGAGTAAATTTGTTAGTTACGCTGATTTTCCGCCAATCTTGGGTGTAAAACCACCTACCCAAAGCGACTTTATCAAATGGCGTAGACGCTGGCGTAAGCAACATGAACCTCATCGCCACAAACAAGCACCCCAGTGGTGGGCAAAATTTTTTGTTGATGAATTCTGCCAAGCTCACTCAGAAGCTATGTTAAATAGTTGGGTAGAACTAATTGAGTTGATTCAATTTGCTTTTAATCCGGAAAAGTTAAAAGAACTCCAAAATAGCTATCATCAAGAAAAATTAGTTTTGAGCACAGAAGTTCTTACAGAATTTTCATATCCCAGAAAACCATACATCATTTAGCAAAACATTACCAATAGCTAGTAAAGTGTCTCGTAGTGATATTGACCGTATAAGAGAGAAGATTAGACTTCAACAATACGATATGTCAGCCTATGCAATGGAAGAGATGGCTGAGGATATGCTGACAATTTTGGATGTAGAAGAGGCTATTTTGAGCGGTCAAGTTATTAGAGTTGAAAAAGATGACCCCAGAGGCACAAAATATGTATTAGTGGGGACTGCATTAGATCAACAAACACCTGTGGGAGTGGTTGGACGTTTCACTAGTACCGAACGTTACCTCATCATCACGGTTTATGAAGTCACTGAACTTGAGAGATAACCTTATGTACGGATACAGATGTGAGTATTGCCAAGGAACCGTTCAGCCTCGTACCGTTAAGCGCGAAGCTTTCAAACATCGAGATGGATTCGTCATTCTTGAAGATGTGACAATTGGTATTTGTGATAGCTGCGGCAATAGATATTATTCAGCTAATATTCTTCATGCAGTTCATGCAGTTGCAACTGGTGCAAAAACTCCTGAGAGAACTGAACAAATTCCAGTTAGTCATCTAGAATCAGCGTAATACAAAGACGCTTTCTTAGCGCAAATGGGATGAGAAAAGAAAGCGTCTTAATAAATGAAAATTAATTGGTAATTAATCAAAGCCGCTATTCAGCAGCTTTTTGATTAGCGCGATTAGCACGCGCTTCCGCCGAAGCCATAACTTCATCCATATTTTCTAAAAATTCACCAGGGAAATTTTCTAAAACTCTGGTAGAAAGTGCAACCCGGCCTTTACCTTCATCTAAATCAATAATCACAGCTTTGATAGGCTGACCAACTTGAAATACTTTATCTAGAGACTCAATAAATTTTTGGCTGACTTGCTTGATATGTAGTAAAGCACTGACACCATCTAAATCGATAAAGACACCAAAAGGTTTAATACCAGTAACTTTACCTTCCACTAATTGACCGATTTCTAACAAGCTAAAGTTGCTAGAACGAGTAGCCAAACGTTGAGAAAGAATTAGCTTTTTGTTATTGCGGTCTACTTCTAAAAAACCAGCAGTGAGAGTTTGACCTTTAAGTGCTTCTAAATTATCACGCTCAATCAAGTGCGATCGCGGAATGAAACCTCTCAAAGATTGAAGATCAACGGTGACACCACCTTTATTTACCCCTGTCACCCGCACTGGTACAGTTTGGGAATTTTCTTGCATTTGCGCTAGCCGTTCCCAAATATGCTGAATTTCTAACTGTTTTCGCGAAAGAGTAACTTGACCTTCTGCATCCTGCTCGCGGATAATCAAAAACTCCAGATCCTCTTGCATGGGTAGCACTTCCGATAAATCGGTAACTGCTCTCAAAGAAGCCTCATCACGGGGGATAAACGCTGACGATTTGCCACCAATATCAACATAAGCCCCATCATGGTCAAGCTGGAAAACTTTGCCGTGTACGATCTGTCCCTTTTGAAACTGGTAGTCGTGTTTTTCTAGTGCTTTGGCAAAGTCGTCCATTGTAAATGACGAATTGGCTGTTTGAGAACGTTTCGCTTCGGAATTCATGACTTTTGCAGATAATATTGTTATTTGCGCTGATGCTACTGGAGTTTTCAGAAGATTGCTTGTCTTCTATCTCCTTTTTCTCGTTAAGATTAACATTTGTCATTTGTCATTTGTAATACCAAGGACAAATGACAAATAACTAAAGACACCTCGACGAAAAAGTAGGCAACGGCTACATAGGTTTTATGCCAGTTGACCAAAGAGTTGTTTCACCTGCTCCCAAGCATCGGCTGCAACTTTAGGATTATAGCTGGCGCGACGGTCGCAGAAAAATCCGTGGTCAGCTCCATCGTAGCGAAACACGCGGTGCGGAATGTTGTATTTTTCTAACGTTGCTTCAATCTCATCTACCTGTTCGGGAGGAATGCTGGCATCTTCCATGCCAAATAAGGTGTAAATTGTGCCTTTAATTTCACTGGTACGGGTAACGGTAGGCTGTCCACCGCCGGGTGTGCGCGTTGTAATTCCTGCGCCATAAAAGGAAGCTGTAGCTTTAATATCTGGGAGAGTAGCAGCCAGGTATGCTACGTGACCACCAAAGCAGAAACCTATACAGCCGAAGCTCTCCTGTTTGACATTGGGAAGGGTTTTTAGATAATCAATTGTGGCTTGAATATCGCTCAATAATTCAGAAGCTGTGGTTTGCATTGCATAGCCGCGGCCAATTTCAATATCTTCGGGAGTATAGCCAGTTTCAAAACCTGGTGCTTGGCGTTGGAAAAGTGCAGGTGCGATCGCAACATAACCTAGTTTTGCAATCCGTTCAGTAACATCGCGAATGTGGACATTGACACCAAAAATCTCTTGCAACACCACAATTGCTGGGTAAGAGCCTGATTCTTTTGGCTGTGCCAAGTAAGCTACTATTGAAAAATTATCTTGCGAAATTTGAACCGTTGCGGTGTCGATTGCTCGCTCTGTCATAATAGTTTTTACCAGGGTTGCGTGATTATTTGATATAACTATGCCAGTATCTCAAAGCTTTCTACCATCAAATTATCAATTAACAACAGTGAACAGATTAGAAATTGCTCTCGGAAAAATTTTATGTATAAATAAATTATTTAAAAGGTAGCAAATGCAGCTGGTTATATATCGCTACTAGCACCTAGGAGGTTTGGTGATGATTCAATTTCGCATTCAGCCAGACAGTGAAATTCCCGCCTCAACCCAGCTGTTTAATCAAATCCGGTTTGCGATCGCTTCCCGGCAATATCCACCTGGGTACAAATTGCCGAGTACAAGGGCACTTGCAATGCAGACGGGGTTACACCGTAATACAATTAGCAAGGTTTATCGTCAGTTAGAAGAAGACGGATTCGTCGAAAGTCTTGCAGGCTCAGGGATTTATGTCCGCGCTCAAGGTCATGAGGGTGGTAGCAGAATGCAATCGCCCATTCTCAAGCAACATCCCGAAGCAGACAAAGTTGTACAGCAAGCACTTGATGAGCTGCTTTCCCAAGGATGTACACTCTCGCAAGCGCGGGAGCTATTTTTAGCGGAAATTGATTGGCGGTTGCGTTGCAGCGCTCAGGTGTTAGTAGCAGTTCCTACTTATGACATCGGTGCTGGGGAGTTAATGGTTTATGAATTAGAAAAAGCCCTGCAAATACCAATCCAGTTGATACCAATGGAAGAATTAGCATCTGTGCTAGATAAAACTTCCTCTGCCACAGTTGTGACTAGTCGGTATTTTATTGGCGACGTAGAAGACATCGCTTCCCCGAAAGCTGTACGGGTGATTCCTCTGGATATCTATGACTATTCCAAAGAACTCAATCTTTTGAAAACCCTACCCAAAGAAAATTGTGTGGGCATAGTTAGCTTAAGTTCTGGTATTGCGCGCGCCGCCGAAGTTATTCTCCACGGACTCCGGGGAGATGAACTACTAGTAATGACAACTCAACCAAAAGACGCGTACAAACTTCAGGCGATCGTCAAGCGAGCTGAGGTAATTATCAGCGATCAAGCAAGTTATGCAGCAGTACAAGCTGCTGTACAAGCAGCGGTAGAAGACATCATTCGTCCGCCCAAGTTGATTAAGGTTGATAATTATATTGGTACTAATTCCATCAATTTATTGAAACGAGAATTAGGTTTGGGTTAATTCCTAACTTGGTGTCTCTGTGTTTGTGTTTTTCCCACACAGAGGCATACAGATGATCACTTATTTCCCATTCAGCAACTACCTTAATCAACTGCTGCGGGAATTTGCAAAAACTCCCGCACTCGCTGTAGGTAAGTTGAAGCATCTTCTAACATAGGAAAATGCGCTGTGTCAGGAATCAACGCAAACTCAACTTTGTCATTCATCGCTGCAGCTTGTCGCCCCATCTCAGCAGGAATAATCTTGTCATACTCCCCAGCTACCAAAAGTGTTGGCACTGTTAGCTTGGCAAATTCCTGCGGCATAACTTCCGATTGTGCTTTACTCACCGAAGTAAAAATTGTTCCTAGAGCAGCATCATAATCAGCTTCCAGAAAATCTTGCAAAAACGCCTGACGTTCAGCTTTTGGTATAGGACGATGCAGAAATCTCGCCATAAACATCTGGTCAACAAATGGTATTTTTCCTAACCAGTTGGGGCGAAATTTAACGACATAACCACCGAATTTATGAAAAGCAGTAAAGGCTTTTTCGTCATACTCAAAAATGCCACTACAAGTCAAAATTCCCCGTTCGATTTTTTGGGGATAGCGGTTAAAAAACAAAACTGCAATGGATGCGCCCATTGAGTGAGCATTGATATAGACACGCTGTAGCTGTAATTTATCTAGCAGTGCTGATAAATCATCAGCGTATTCTTCTAATTCATAAGTTAATTCTTCAATTGCTGCTGCTACTGCTTCTGGAGATTGGGATTCAGCAACAGATTCGCCTGCTTCAGCTATAGTTGGTTTACCACCAGAACGCCCAAAGCCGCGTAAATCGTAAAGTAAACAATCAAATTTGTCTGATAAAGCATTAGCCGTAGTTTGCCAATACCTAGCCGAGCCAGCCCAGCCGTGGATGAAAACCATCACTGGCTTAGCCAAGGAATCTGATGGTTTTTTCACCCACTCGTAGTAATGCTCAATACCACGAACATTAATGTAAGGCATTTGTCATTTGTCCTGTGTCATCTGTCCTTGTTCTTTATTATTGATTATCTTGTTGGACTAATGACTCTTGACTACTAAGCTGATTCTGGCTTGGGAAGGGAAGAGGGATGTACTAAGAGTTCGGCAGTGGAACGCTTCTCAACCATTTCCCGGGTGACTGTACAGCGAGTTACATCTTTGCGGGATGGTAACTCGTACATCACATCTAACATGAGTTCTTCCACAATACCCCGTAATGCTCTGGCTCCAGTTTTGCGGCGGTAGGCTTCTTGAGCGATCGCTCGTAAGGCTTCTGGTTTAAAGTCTAATTGGACGTTATCCATCTTCAGCAGTTTTTGGTACTGCTTGACTAAAGCACTGCGTGGTTGGGTGAGAATCGCCATTAAAGCTTCTTCATCTAGCGGATCTACCACGGCTACCATTGGTATCCGTCCGATGAATTCGGGAATCATGCCAAATTTCACCAAATCATCTGGTTCCAGGTAGCGCAGGGTATCTGCTGCTCGTTTTTCCTTCGATTGTCCTTCACCAGGTTGCACAAAGCCGATGGATTTTTTACCGACTCTTTGATCCACAACCTTTTCTAAACCAACGAAGGCCCCACCACAAATAAATAGGATATTGCTGGTATCAATTTGGATACAATCTTGATAAGGATGCTTGCGCCCGCCTTGAGGTGGTACGTTAGCGATCGTACCTTCCAACATTTTCAGCAAAGCTTGCTGTACGCCTTCACCAGAGACATCGCGTGTAATTGAGGGGTTCTCACTCTTGCGAGCAATTTTGTCAATTTCATCGATGTAGATAATTCCCCGTTGTGCTTCCTCTACATCCAAATCTGCCACTTGCAACAGTCGCAGCAAGATATTTTCCACATCTTCGCCCACATACCCAGCTTCTGTCAGTGTTGTCGCATCAGCTACGGCAAAGGGGACATCCAGAATTTTCGCTAGGGTTTGCGCTAAGAGAGTTTTGCCACAGCCAGTAGGGCCAATTAGCAGAATGTTGGACTTTTGCAGTTCTACGGCATCTTCACCACCACCTTTGCCACTAGCCTTAGACTGAACTATTGCCAACCGCTTGTAGTGATTGTAAACCGCTACTGAAAGTACTTTTTTCGCTTCGTCTTGACCAATGACGTGTTCGTCTAGATACTTTTTAATCTCTCTAGGTTTGGGTATTTGGTTAAACGAAAGACTGGAAGAGCGGGTGCGGCGTTTCTGAGGCGGTTCCGACTTCGGTGTTGGTTGGGAAGCTGCCGCACCATTTGTGTCGAGTAACTCCTCATCGAGGATTTCATTACACAAGTCAACGCATTCATCGCAGATGTAGACTCCCGGCCCTGCGATTAGTTTACGCACCTGCTCTTGAGACTTGCCACAAAACGAACATTTTAAATGGGAGTCGTACTTAGACATACCAGCCTCTTATTTCAGAATGGTGACGTTTTCCCCTGGTGTGGGAAGATTTTGCCGAGAAATGACTTGGTCAATTAAACCGTAGTTCTTCGCCTCTTCTGCCGACATAAAAAAGTCGCGTTCCGTATCTGCTTCTATTCTTTCTAGGGGTTGACCAGTATGCTGGGCCATTAACTGATTCAACTTACCCTTAATGTAAAGAATTTCTCTAGCTTGAATTTCGATGTCAATAGCTTGCCCTTGAGCGCCACCAAGTGGTTGGTGAATCATAATTCGGGAATCGGGGAGAGACATACGTTTACCCGCAGTCCCTGCTGTTAACAAGAATGCCCCCATGCTCGCGGCTAGTCCAAAACAGATGGTAACTACATCGGGACGAATTTGCTGTATTGTATCATAGATTGCCATCCCTGCGTAGACAGAGCCGCCGGGAGAGTTAATGTACAGTTGAATGTCCTTTTCTGAGTCTTCGGCATCCAAGAATAATAGTTGGGCGACTATGGAATTGGCAACAGCATCGTCTATGGGTGTTCCCAAAAAGATAATCCGCTCTCGCAGTAGGCGGGAGTAGATGTCAAATGCCCTTTCTCCCATACCAGATTGTTCTACCACCATCGGCACAATGTTGCTGATGCCGTTGAGGTGGGAGCTAATATTCATTTGGCTTAAGCTGCTGATTGGGTAATTTCCCGACTGCGATACAAGCATAAAAAAACATTTGACAAGTAAGTGGGACAATTTCAAAGCAGCATTAACTGCTTCTTTAACTAATTTAGATTTTTATTTGAGCTATGTGTTAACCATTATGCCTCATCTAAATTTTTCTCGTGTACCCCAGTGTCCCGCCTAGATAGTAGCAGATGTAGTAAGTAATTTCTTTAACATTTGTTAACCATTTTAGCGGGATATTAGGGATGGGTAATGGGTAATGGGTAATGGGTAATGGATTTTGGTTATTTCCTCTCATCTCCCTAATCCCCAGTCCCCAGTCCCCAATCCCCAGTCCCCTATTCCCCTTCAACAGTTTCTGCTACAACTTCCACTGTGGCAGATTCTGCTTCCGGCTCGGTTGCTGTGGCTTCTTCTTCATCTGGGGTACTTAAAGAGCCTTCGGGTACTAGTTCCACTGATGAGTTTTCTAGCAGCCAATCGATGATTTTTTCGGTTGTGAGTTCATTTTCCACAACTGAGCGCAGTCTGTCTGCGTCTACATCTTCGTCTGGATATTCCTGCAACAACTCTGTGACTCTAGCTTTAATTTCATCTTCTGTCACCTGGATGGATTCGCGTTTACTCACTTCCCGTAAAGCGAGGGAGCGTTTGAGGCGATCAATGGCCTCATCACGCGATCGCGCCCGTAATTGCGGAATAATATCTTGGGTAAATAACTTTCTCACATCCAGCCCTTGCTGCGACAGCCGAATTGCTGTTTGTGTCAGCATCGCATCAACTTCCTGCTCGATTAATGTCGCAGGTAGATCAATTTCTACCTGCTTGAGCAGTTCTGCTAACAAGGCTTCTTGCTTGTTGGTTTTGGTTTGCTGTTCGGCTTCTTTTTGATAGCGCTCTTCTAAGGAAGCCCGCAATTCTGCTAAGGTTTCAAAATCGCTGACTTCTTGGGCAAAATCGTCATCCAACTCAGGTAATTCTTTTTCCTTGAGTTCATTGAGTGTGACTGTAAATACAGCTGGTTTGCCTGCTAACTCTTCATTAGCATAAGGATCTGGGAACTGGGCAGAAATTTCCTTGGTTTCTCCAGGATTCATGCCCACGATGCCCGAGACAAATCCGGGAATAAATCTATCTTCGTATAGTTCGACTTGAAAATCAGTCGCTTCTCCTCCGGGAATTGGCGTGGGTTCTGCGGATTCGTCTTCACCCTCAGCTTTTGCTATTACGCCTTTAAAATCAACAACTGCAACATCGCCAATTTGGGCAGCACGTCCTTCTACGGGAATCAATGTTCCCATTTGTTGACGTTCTTTATCTAGTGCTTCATCAACCCGTGCGGGATCGTACTTGATTTCTTCGGCTTTCGCTTGTAATCCTGTGTACTGTGCTATGTTGATTTCCGGTTCCACATCGACAGCCGCAGAAAAGGTCAGCGGTTTACCTGGTTCATAATTATTAATCAATTCATCAAACGATGAGCGCAACTGTGGTTGCCCAATCGCCGGAATTTCTTCTTGTTTAACAGCTTTTTCTATGCCATCTTGTATGAGTTCTTCCAGGGCTGCTGCCTTAATGCGTGTAGTGCCAAGGCGCTGTATCAATATCTGCCGAGGCACTTTGCCTTTGCGAAACCCAGGAATATTGGCAGTACTAGCTAGGTTTTTAATTACCTGTTCGTAAGTTTGTTTGGTAATCTCTGGCGTAATCTCTATTTCTAGTCCAATTTGGCTGGCGGGAAGTTTTTCCTGGGTGACTTTCATGCTTCGTCTCTGTTTTCTGGTATTGGTGACTCCGAGTACAGACAAGATGCGATCGTTCGCTTCTGTAGATGGATGTCTCTTAGCTGGAATGGCAAATGCCCACAAGGCATCATGAGAATCCAAAAATGGATAAGTGCCTGGCAGCAGAGATCCAGTTTACTGCTAATGGCAAAATCCTGAACACTTTAGCGCAATAAGTTTACTCTTTGTACATCTAAAATCGATGACAATGAGTGGTTCTTGCTCCGTCGCCATCTGTGTTGAATAATCAAACACTTCCTCAATGCGTTCATATTAGGGGTTTGGCACTCTGGATCTAGGCAAGGAAGTGGATTTATGATTCAGGGGGCTAACACCGTGATATCCTGGTTTTCAAGTAGAATTTGATTTCCAGGTCGGATTGATTAGGACTGAATGCATTGCCGCATAACTCAGTTTGTAGTTGTTTGTGGTTTTCTTTCACTTGGATCATAGTACATCCATAATCTGTACAGCCCAGATAAATAAGCAAAATTATTGACTGAACTGGAAGACTATTCAACTTCAATCATGGCTAAGTGCAGGTATTTAAATTCTTTCACTGCTGATAAATTAGTTGTATAATATATACTTTAAATAAAACTAACGAAATATGAATGTCAGAAAATCAAAGGAAACTAGGATATTACTTAATTAATAGCAATCAAAAAAATTAATAATGTAATAAAGTAAAACAAAAGAATAAATTTGCCAGTAAAGAAAATTTTATTTAAATGTTAAGTAGACTGCTGTCATTTAAACACAGAACAATTTTTGTATCGCTTGAATAAATCTTATATAACCTCTTAAAGGAGGAAGCTAGGTTGTCTAAATCCTATAATGTAGCTATTTTGGGCGCAACTGGTGCTGTAGGCACAGAGTTGTTGGAATTACTAGCAAGCCGGAATTTTCCGGTAGCTAATTTGAAGTTGTTGGCTTCAGAAAAAAGTGTGGGGCGGGAGCTGTCCTTTAAAGGGGAAAATTTACCAATAGAGGCAGTGAGCGATCGCGCCTTTGATGGTATAGATATAGTACTGGCAAGTGCAGGTGGTTCGACATCTAAAACTTGGGCAAGTAAAGCAGTAGAAAAAGGCGCGGTAGTAATTGATAACTCCAGTGCCTTTCGCATGAAAGAAGAAGTGCCTTTGGTAGTCCCAGAGGTAAATCCCCAAGCTGCGGCGCACCATCAAGGAATTATTGCTAATCCTAACTGCACAACCATCTTGCTATCGGTAGCATTGTGGCCCCTACATCAGGTAAGACCAATACAACGTTTGGTTGTTGCTACTTACCAATCTGCTAGTGGTGCAGGTGCCAAAGCAATGGCAGAAGTGCAAACCCAAGCCAGCGCAATTTTATCAGGGCAACCAGCAGTTGCTGAAGTATTACCTTATCCATTGGCATTTAATTTATTTCCGCACAATTCCCCATTAAACGATCAGGGGTACTGCGAGGAAGAAATGAAAATGGTCAATGAAACTCGCAAAATTTTTGGCACACAACAAATCAGAATTACCGCCACTTGTGTGCGGGTTCCCGTACTGCGTGCCCACTCGGAAGCAGTTAATATAGAATTCGAGGTGCCCTTTAGTCCAGAGGAAGCTAGGGAAATCATCAGTCGCTCTCCTGGAGTAAAATTGATTGAAGATTGGCGGGCAAACCATTTTCCCATGCCAATTGAAGCTACTGGTCGAGATGAAGTTTTAGTAGGCAGAATTCGTCAAGACATTTCACATCCTTGCGGTTTGGAACTATGGTTATGTGGTGACCAAATACGTAAAGGAGCAGCCTTAAATGCAGTACAAATTGCAGAGTTATTAGTAGAAAAAAATCTACTAAAACCATTAGCCATTAGTCATTAGTTCTCCAGAAAATATAATTGATAAATGGTACTTGCAAGCAATTTGCAGATAGGCTATTAAAATAGAAAACCACCAAGCGATAAAAAACAAAAAAGGGTAATCAGGAGTGAAAAGAGGGTGGGAGATTTTGGCAGAGTTTTAACCGCTATGATTACGCCGTTTAAAGCAGACGGCAGTGTCAACTATGATGTAGCGGCAGAACTAGCAGCACATCTAGCTAACAATGGTACAGATACATTGGTGGTGTGTGGTACAACAGGGGAATCCCCTACCCTTAGTTGGGAAGAGGAGTACCAGTTGTTTGTTGAGGTGTTGCAGGCTGTAGCAGGAAAAGCCAAGGTGATCGCAGGGTGTGGTTCTAATTCCACCAAAGAAGCGATCTCCGCCACCCAAAAGGCAGCTAAAATAGGAGTACATGGGTCTTTACAAGTAGTTCCTTATTACAATAAACCGCCCCAAGCAGGTCTTTACCAGCACTTTCAGGCGGTAGCGCAAGCCTGTCCCGACCTACCTATGTTGTTATACAACATTCCTGGTCGTACCGGTCAAAATCTCAGTGCCGAAACAGTTACCCGGTTAGCGGAGATTGATAATATTGTTGGTATCAAAGAAGCTAGTGGAAATTTAGACCAAGCGAGTGAAATTCGCCGCTTGACACCAAAAGAATTTCAGATTTACGCTGGTGATGATTCTTTAACCCTACCTTTGTTAGCGATCGGAGCAAAGGGTGTGGTCAGCGTTGCTTCTCATCTGGTAGGAAACCAACTACAGCAGATGATTCAAGCTTTTGATTTAGGTAAAATTCAAATTGCGACAGATATTCATCTTCAACTTTTTCCCCTGTTTAAAGCTCTATTTTTAACGACAAATCCTATTCCAGTTAAAAAAGCATTAAAACTTCTAGGTTGGGAGGTAGGTTCAACCCGTCCGCCGTTATCTGAAGCTGAACCAGAAGTAAGTCACAAGTTAGAGGTGGTTCTCAAAGAACTTAGTTTAGTCTAGTTAGCAACTTGCTGAGCGCTAGCAAGTTGTTAGTATCTAAAAATACATATAATGCAGGAAGAATACATATTTTTTACCAGGTTGCACTGAACAACACCTGTGCTACGACTGAATCGCTATAGTATTAATCCTTCAGCGTAAAATCCATTTTTATTGAACAGACAATAGAAAATTCTGACTTTAACTCAGCTGCTTTCAGATGACTTTATAAGACAGCTAATAATGTTGTCTTTGATACAAAAAGCTAACTTTTTAACTTAAATTAACCACAAACAACAATCTAAGGAGCAAATGGCTAAAAACGAAGCTGACTCCGCCCTAAAAATTATTCCTTTGGGCGGTTTACATGAAATTGGTAAAAATACCTGTGTTTTTGAATATGACGATGAAATTGTCCTTTTAGATGCAGGTTTAGCCTTTCCCACAGAGGCAATGCATGGTGTAAATATTGTCCTGCCCGATATGACCTATCTACGGGAAAATCGCCATAAAATTAAAGGGATGATCGTCACCCACGGTCATGAAGATCATATTGGTGGGATTGCGTTTCACCTCAAACAGTTTGAAATACCTGTAATTTATGGCCCAAGATTAGCAATGGCCATGCTAGAGGGTAAATTAGAAGAAGCTGGAGTACGCGATCGCACAGAATTAAGATCGGTTTTACCCCGTGATGTCGTCAGAATTGGGAAATCTTTCTTTGTAGAGTACATTCGCAATACCCACTCCATTGCTGATAGCTTTACAGTTGCCCTGCATACACCTATAGGCATAGTCATCCATACAGGAGACTTTAAAATTGACCATACCCCTGTGGATGGTGAAAGATTTGACTTACAACGGTTAGCAGAACATGGCGAAAAAGGCGTACTGTGTTTGTTAAGCGATTCCACCAACTCAGAAGTGCCAGGATTTACACCTTCGGAACGTTCTGTATATCCCAATCTTGACCGCGTATTTTCACAAGCTACAGGGCGATTATTTGTCACAACTTTTGCTTCTAGCGTCCATCGCATTAACATGATTTTGGATCTAGCGCAGAAGCACAACCGCACAGTTACAGTCGTTGGGCGTTCAATGTTGAATTTAATTGCCCATGCACGTAATTTAGGTTACATCAAGTGTCCAGATAATCTACTGCAACCGTTGCACTCTGTTCGTGGTTTGCCAGATGAGAAGGTGCTGATTCTTACTACTGGTTCTCAGGGCGAACCGATGTCAGCAATGACACGCATTGCCAACAAAGAACACCCCCACATTAAAATTCGCGAAGGAGATACGGTAGTTTTCTCCGCTAACCCGATTCCCGGAAATACGATCGCAGTTGTCAATACTATAGATAAATTAATGCTCCAAGGAGCAAACGTAGTCTATGGTAGAGACAAGGGAATTCACGTTTCTGGTCATGGTTGTCAAGAAGACCAAAAACTGATGATTGCTTTAACTAAACCGAAGTTTTTCGTACCCTTCCACGGCGAACATCGGATGTTGGTGAAGCACGCCCAAACAGCGCAGAGTATGGGCATTCCTGCAGAAAACATGATTATTATCCAGAATGGCGATATTGTGGAGTTGACAGAAGACTCGATCAGCGTATCTGGAAAAGTGCCATCGGGTATTGAACTGGTGGATACTACTAGTTCTGGAATGGTCAGCGCTAAAGTCTTGCAAGAGCGCCAACGCATGGCTTCCGAAGGGATTGTTACCATCGCCGCTGCCATTGATTGGAGTGGTAAATTGTTAGCTAAACCAGAAATTCATCTGCGAGGCGTAGTTACAAGTATAGAGCGATCGCTACTGCAAAAGTGGGTACAACAGCGCATTGAAGAAATTTTAAGCGTTCGTTGGTCAGAATTTGCTCAACCTGGTGAAGGCGAGCAACCTGAAGTAGATTGGGGTGGATTGCAAGGAACTTTGGAAAGAGAGTTGCAACGTTCCATCCGTCGGGAATTGCAATGTCAACCAACTGTGACATTGTTGATGCAAATTCCTGATGAGCCACCTGTAAAAGTTGCCGATGGCAGAAGACGGCGGACGAGAACTGCTGCTCAGGTAGCATCGTAAGGTATTTAGAAAAAAATCTCACGCATTCGACGTTAGTCGTTCCCGCAGGGTAGACGCAAAGGACTTTCTAGGTATCTTTGCGTTTTCCCATGAGAAAAAATAATTAACTGCTAATTGACACTGGCAACTAAAGATAACTGTTGGTTATTAAATTACAGCGATTTTCAGGTAAATGAAACACATCTTTATATCTCACGCAAAGGCGCAAAGGCGCAAAGGAACAAAGAAATACAGATATTAGCGTGTGGTCTAAATACATTAAAACTGCTGTAACTTAATAATTTAGTTAGCTATCTTCCCTAAGCAATTGGGGAATTAATAATTTTCGCAGGTTTATATAACCAGTTCAGTGAATCCATAAATAAGTAAGCACTAAAGTACACAATGTTAGTGGTATACCAAAGCGCAAATGTTCAATAAATGTCAGCTTGTTGCCTAAATTTGTAGCGGCTTCGACAACTATTAAGTTAGCAACTGAACCAAATAAAGTAAGATTACCTGCTAATGTAGAGCCGGCTGCTAGTAATAGCCAATAGTGGGTATCATCTTTGGGAATTAGAGGATGCAATAAAAGTACAGCCGGAACATTGGAAATCAGATTAGATAAGATAACAGTTACAGTCAAAAAACTGGCAGAAGTGTTGACTGTATGAGTAAATAGCTGCAATAAATTTAACTTTTGTGTGACGCGCGTCAGAATAAATAATCCTGAAAACATCACTAGCAAATTCCAATCTACCTTTTGCAAAATGCGCTGTGGTTTAATTCGCCGCGTAATCAACAATAAACTAGCAGCAACTAAAGCAGATTCGGCTAAAGGTAAACCTATAGCAAAAGCAATAAGTAACCCTGTAGTGATGACTAAAGTTTTATTAAATAAAGGTTTAAAAATACGATTTTTATTGCTACTACTTAACTCTTGACAAGGTTGGGTAGAACGAACATCAGGATAAAGTAGCCATAGCAATCCCACCTGAATTGCTAAACCAATTAAGGCTACGGGAGCAAGTGCGCGCAGAAAATCTAGGTAGGGAATCCCGGAAAAGGAACCAATTAAAATATTTTGAGGGTTCCCGCTGAGAGTGCAAACAGAACCTATATTAGTTGCACCTGCGATCGCTAATAAATAAGGTATAGGATTTAAACTTAATGCTTGAGTTAGACTCAATGTGAGTGGTGTAAAAATTAGCGCTATTGTATCGTTAAGAAATACGGCAGATAGAATACCACTCCCAAAAGTTAAGGCAATCAATAAGCCTAAAGGACTGCGGGTTACGCTCAATAGCAGCGAGAGCGATCGCCCAAAAAAACCTGCATAAGTAAGGCTAGCATTAACTACCATCATACTCAGTAAAAATACGATGGTGTTAGCATCAATTGCCTGCCAAGCTTCTTGTAAATTGACAGCACCCAAGGCAATTAAAAAAGCCGATCCCACTAAGGCAATAGTGGCACGGTTCATACGTAAACCAGGAATGTAGCCCAATGCTAACCCCAGGTAAGTCAGCCCTAATACGCCATAGATTGCAAATTGCAAGACAGTCACTCGCTTTACATATGAGCAGTCATGTCATATAACAATACAGCAGTTAGGGAGGATGAGGGGGATGAGGAGGATGAGGGAGAAATAACAAACACCAAACACCAAACCCCAATTACCAATTACCAATTACCAATTACCAATTACCAAACACCCAAAATACACCTTTCCTTAACGGAACCTTATACAAGGTATGTGAGTCTGTATGTATGTAATTGATCTGCTAATATTTTGACTAACTAAAAATACGGCCGAAAATACTCTATAATAATATTTGTAAAGATTATACAAAAACCTACCTGAAGATAGATGTCTTCATTAGAATTTAAACTGTGTCAAGTTATGAACAAGATCGGATTATTACACTTCCGATTCTAGGGAAATTGCGTTTAACTTGACGTAGTGATAAATGAGTTCTGACTCAGTGGCTACGGATAACATCAGATTGCATCAAAGTCAGAATAAGAATTTTCCGGGAATGGTCGTAGCCACTATGTATATGTTCATCGTTAAGGTGAATACCCTCAAGTCAATAGAGGAGTAAACCATGAAGGTATTTGATAATACCACAAAAAGAATTTTTCTCGTAAGTTGGGTATCAATAAATCCAGCAGAAGCCAACAATACCGATGTAACTCAGCTACATAGTGCTGCTGCTAAGTCTAAATTTGATATTCTCCAGCCCTTACGACAAACCGTAGACAAAATACAAGTCCGCGATCGCAAATTAGCGCACCGCTTGTGTCAAATAATTCCTTCCCAGTGTCCTTTTGAGCGTGATGTCAAGTTATTTGGCAAAACCTTATTTCACATTCCGCCAATGTGTAAGCTGAATCCTTTGTATGAAGAAGTCGTGAGCTTACGTTTCCGGGCGTTATGCTATCTAGCTGATGAATGTGGAGAGGATGTGTCTCAGTATTGCTAAATTATCAGTTACAGCAATTCAAAAAATGATTGCAATAGATTGATTGGCAGAACCTAGACGCAGACGGCAATCCCCAATCTAAAATCCAAAATGGTATTACGCCTTATGTGAATGAAAAGCGCCGCTTAATTAATAAGGGTTTCTAAACTAGCTCAAAATTATAGTTTTGTGACTATCGTAGAAATTAAAGGCTTTTAAGACTGAATTCACATTAAACGTAAGCGATTATTTCTCAATTTTGAGCCATTATTGCTTGGTTAAGGACAAAGGGTAAGGGGATACAACCTTTACCCTTTCCTCTTTTTCAGGTTAAGGGGAAAAGGGGAATGGGAAAAGGGAAAGAAAAAACCTTTAACCTTTTCCCCACAACCAATTTTGAGTTCAAAACGCTTAACCAGTAGTATTGGAGTTAATCCAAATCTCTTTGACTCTAGACTTTGGACTCTGGACTAATTTTTTATCCGCCTAACTTGCCATTTTTGGATAGCTTCTTGAGCATCTTCATAGGCAGATGTCATTTCTGGCACTAAAGCCGCAGTTTCAATTGCTGCATTGAGTTCACCTTGGACTGCACGATTTTTCGCTACATCCAAAATCTTTTCGCTCCATTTATTAATTGATTTTTGAGCAACATCGAAGCCTGGCTGTCCTGGTGGGACTTTTTTCGCAACCTCGATTGCTCGATTATATGTAGATGCTTGTCCTGGCTTAATTAAGGCATTAGCCGCATCTAAAAGAGTTTTGTTACTGACATACTGCTTGGCTTCTAGTCGCCATTGGTTAATCAGCGCTTGTGCTTTAGGATACAGAGATTCGTCTTTAGTAATTAATTGTGCGGCAGCTACAGCACTGGCATACTGTTTTTGTTGGGCGCGACCTTCTGCCAAATCTAAAATCATGCGACTCCAGATTTTAATATCTTCCTGAGCTTGTTCGTAAAGCGGTTCACCTGGTTGAATTTTGCGCGCCGTGGCGATCGCTAAACTTAAATCGCTAGCCTGAGTTTCTCTCAGGGACATTTTCGCCAGATCTAAGACTGCTTGACTCCGTGTTTGTGACTCAGGATTAACTACTGGTGGCGGGTTTGATGGTTTTGGTTCGGGAGTTGGAGAAGCGGCAGTTGTGATAGGACGAGTACTTGGTAAAGTATTGAGGTCTTGTGGCTGATTAGTAGCTGTATTAGTTGATGTCCTAAATACTTCGGTAACGCCAAATTTTGACTGATTGCGGAGAAAAACGACTGCAACTAAACCAATGATTAATAAGCCACCACCTAGCCACCACAACAACTGTTTCCAAAATGGTGTGTTTGGCTGAGTTACAGGCGCTTGGGAAATGTAACCTGGAGAAGCCTCAGGAATAAATCTTTCCCTACCACTTTCTTCTGGGGAAGATGGCGGTAGTTGTTTAAACTTCTCTTCTGGGTGAAGAAGTGCTTGAGAAGTGAATTTACTAGCTGAACCTGAGACTGGTTGAGCGGGAAAGTTTTCATTTCCTACCGTCAACTGGGCAGATTTGCCCGGCTTGGATCTACGACTGACAGTAGTTTCTACTCCTTGGACTGGTCGGTTAATGCCCGTTTTTTCTAAATTTTCTGAAGTTTTGGGAGAATTGGCTTCCAGAGAAGGTGCTGCACGTGCTACCACGAAGGATTCTTCCGGAAAAATCACGGAGTTTACTTCGCTTTTAGTTGAGATACTAGGAGGTTGCTGTGGTGGTAAGATAACCTGCTGCTGAGATGGAAGTACAGCGATCGGGTTTTGCGTAGGTCGCCAGTAATGTTGACATAATTGTGGCGTAAGCAAACTCAAGTAGCGTTCCAAATCCGCCAAGTTAGTGCCACGACCGGAACGCAAAGCTTCTAATAACGCTGCGGTAAAGAATCCGTGACCTAGTTCCCTGCTTTCATGGGAAAATTGCTCTGGTTGGCAAGACAGAATTGTCGCTAGTTGTAGTTCTTGAGCCAGTTCTATGGTTTCTTGCCCTACGGGAGCATCGGCTTGAGTACCAAAAGCACGGTTGATATCCAGTAGTAGCAATACATTTAAATTAGTAAGTTGCAGACTTTGCATCAGCGATCGCAACTCTATGCCAGTCTCCTGCACGAGATCGGGGTTCCCTTCCACTGGCATTAAGTAATCTTGACCTTTGTAATTGATGCCATAACCGCTAAAGAATAACCACAGATGGTCTTGCGGTTGCCAAGATGATGCTGCTAAATCCTCCAATAACAGCAGGATATTTTCCCTAGTCGGATAGGTAGATTTATCTTTATTAAGCGGTGGTGAAGTATCTGTCATCAGGAGGCAGTTTTGCGGCGTGAAACCTGCCTGTGTCACCAATAAATCCTTGAGTGCCTCAGCATCTGCTTTGGCACAATCTAAAGGTTGAAATAGATGATATTGATTAATTCCAATTGCGATCGCCCAGTAATTTGTCATCCCCTCTTTAGTCATAGTTGTTTGCTTAAAATTGCGGTTGGCTTTGCCTAAAAAACAAAGTTAACCTATGTCTTATAGTTTAGGAGATTTCTCTCAAACCCAAAATTGTATGTAATTTTTATTACATAAATTACTCGGAAAATACTTTCACTCAATTTAAATTACAAATAATGTAGTAAGGAGTTCCCAGGTCATGAGTAGAAGTGTTGCTCATCAACCATCATCGATCATTTCCTTTTCAGTTATTAGCCAGATTGGCACAAAAATCCGGATAGTTCCGTTAATATTTTTGCTCTTAACTGCTGTTCCTGTGTGGTTTGTCTGTGAAGCGATCGCCCCGCAGATTGTTAGAGCTTACACCGCTAGAGTTGATCTAGCAATTGATCGGCTACCGGAAGAAACCTACGAAACTGTACTGAGAAGGGCAGAAGCGGCAGCGAGAGCAGCAGCCCAGAGAAGCTTCGATCAAGATATTCTAGTTACAGATGTTTCAGTAATTGTATCCGTACAAAGCCAAGGAGCGATCGCCCCAGTTTTAGCTTTAGATGTGAGTCGTCCCCAATGGCGGAATCGCCCCGATACTCAACGTTGGGCAACTTATTTTAAAACGGCGCGATCGCTATTGTTTTTTGAACAAAATCTCACAACTGTACCTGCTCTACAAAATCTTGCAGCCCCACCTCCTCTGCAAAATCTCGCCGCTCCCCCTGCTACAGAAAATCCCATAACTCCACCTGCTACAGAAAATCCCATAACTCCACCTGCTACAGAAAATCCCACAATTCCACCTCCACCTGTTACAGAAAATCCCACAGATCCCCCTGCTAGTAATTAAGGGAGTGGGGACAGGAAAAAGGCAGGGGGCAGGGGGCAGGGAGACAAGGGGAAAAATTCCAATTACCAATTACCCATTACCAATTACCAATTACCCATGCCCAATGCCCCATGCCCCATGCCCCATGCCCCATGCCCAATTCTTTATCAACCTATTTGTTGCCAGTGTCAGTGGATGGCTTAGAATAAAAAGGTTGTCAAGAATTGCGATATCCGCTATCATGGCTGTTCCTAAGAAGAAAACATCTAAATCTAAAAGAGATAAACGCCGCGCTACCTGGAGACATAAAGCTGCTGTTGAAGCTCAAAAAGCTCTTTCAATGGGCAAGTCTATTTTGACTGGACGCTCTACATTTGTTTATCCAAGTGCTGAAGACGAGGAAGCAGAAGAAGAATAAATTCCTTAGTTAAGAAAAGCACGAACAGCGCTATTAAATGAGCGCTTTTTCGCTGCTTTTCGGCATTACGCATAGTTATAGTTAATTGGATAAGCTCAATTAACTATTGCCTATGACTGATGCTTAAAGAATTTATAAAAAGTAATACCAATTTAAAAAAATCATGCGACAGATTGTAGGGGCAAGGCATTGCCTTGACCTCTAGAATATTATTGATTTGTCGCAAACATTATTGGAATTGGTATAAGTTATCTGTAGTTTCTGGATTTTTAGTATTCAGCGCGATTAGTATTTTGCCTCCTTTTGAGGGTAGCGCAGATGCTCAAATCCTTAGACAATAATCTCAAGAGTACTAAATTATCTTGAAAAATTCATTTTTCTACGAGTATGTTAGGAAAATTTTTTCAGAAACCAGAGCAACAAGAGAACGAACGGGTACCTCCTGGCCAATATCTAGCTAAGGGGTTCCCTGTTTTAACTTATGGTGCAACACCGCAAATAAATACGGAAGAATGGGAATTTAAAGTTTGGGGTTTGGCAAAACCTGCCACTTTTACATGGGCAGATTTTATGGCTTTACCTCAATCTGAATTCACAGCAGATTTTCACTGTGTAACTCGCTGGTCTAAACTCGATGTTAAGTGGACTGGGATTAAAGTTACAGATTTTATGAGTTTAATAGAGGTAGATCCCCAAGCAGTTCATGTGATGGAACATTGCTATGGTGGCTACACTACAAATATCTCAATGACAGATTTTCTGCGTGAAGAAAATTTCTTTGCTTTTAATTTGTTTGGTGAACCTTTACCAGCAGAACATGGTGGCCCAATGCGGTTAGTTGTTCCCCATCTTTATGCTTGGAAAAGTGCTAAGTGGATTAATGGTTTAGAGTTTCTCAGTCGTGAAGAACTGGGTTTTTGGGAGCGTAATGGTTACCACCAACGTGGTGAACCTTGGGCGGAAGAGCGTTATAGTTACTAATTCGTAATTCGTAATTCGTAATTCGTAATTCGTAATTCGTAATTCGTAATTAAGTATGAGTTGGCAAATGACGCATTCTAGAAATTGGGAAGATTGTGAATTATTTAGTAACCAAGAATTCGTTTGAGGAAACCTAGTTTTCCTTTATAGGGAGCGTAACGCCAATTTATATCTAATAAAAAGGAGTTTTGCAAGACGCTTTTACGATGGGAGAAGGTGTCGAAACTGGCTTTACCGTGATAGCTGCCAATACCGCTATCATTAACACCACCAAAGGGTAAAGATGGAACACCAAATTGCAGTATTGTATCGTTGAGACAAACTCCACCGGATGAAGTTTCCTGCAAAACGCGTTTTTGCAGGCTTTTATTTTGGGTAAATAAGTATAAAGCTAAGGGTTTTGGTCGAGAGTTAATTAAGGCGATCGCGTCTTTAATGTCACTATATTCAATGATGGGCAAAATCGGCCCAAAAATTTCTTCCTGCATAACAGCATCTTCTAAAGAGACGTTCTCCAGCAGTGTGGGAGCAATAAAAAGTTCTTCTGAATTGATTTCTCCGCCAATAATTAATTCACCATTTTTGAGGAGATTTGCTAATCTATCAAAGTGTTTTTGAGAGATAATTCTGGCAAAATCCGGACTTTTAGCAGGGTTATCTCCATAAAATTCTTTGATGCATTTTTTGATAGCATCTAATAAATTATTTTTAATTTTTTTATCAACTAAAATATAGTCAGGGGCGATACAAGTTTGTCCAGCATTAATGAATTTTCCCCAAGTAATTCGCCTTGCCGTTTGTTCTAGATTAATTTCAGTATCTACAATACAGGGACTTTTGCCACCTAATTCTAAAGTAACTGGTGTGAGGTGTTTTGCGGCGGCTTCCATGACTATTTTGCCTACACTTGTACCACCAGTAAAAAATATGTGGTCAAATTTTTCTGCTAGCAGATTTTGGCTTGTTTCAACACCACCTGCTACCAGGGTAATATATGCTGGATCAAAGTATTTAGCAATCATCTCAGCCAGTAAGCTAGAGGTATGAGGTGCTAGTTCTGAAGGTTTGAGAATTGTACAATTACCAGATGCGATCGCACCTACTAAGGGTGAGGTAATTAAGTTAAATGGATAGTTCCAAGGGCCGATAATTAAAACAACTCCTAACGGCTCTGGATAAATCTTGGCTGAATATTGCAAAAATTCAATAGGAACTGCGGCTTTTTGCGGCTTTACCCAATTTTTAAGATTTTTAATTGCATAATCAATTTCTTTAAGGACTAAAATTTCTGTAGCGTAAGTTTCAAATTCCGGTTTACGTAAATCAGATTTTAATGCTTGCACAATTGCTGATTCATTCTCCAGAATTGCTTGCTTCAAAATTTTCAGTTGTGCAATCCGAAAAGCAACATCTTTAGTCTTAGCAGTTTGAAAAAACTCGTGCTGTTTCCGAATAATATCAGCCGCAGTTATTGGTGATTCACTAATCATATTTTTTAAATTTTGAATTTTGTACAGACGCGATTAATCGCGTCTCTCCAACGCTTGACCTTTAACTTACTTTTTTATAGGTAGCATGACCATGAATAAACTACCTTGACCCAATTCAGATTTAACTAAAATATTACCCTGATGAGCCTCAACAATTCGCCGCGAAAGGTATAGTCCTAATCCACTACCAGAAGTTTTGTGACTTCCTTGGCGAAATCTTTCAAATAAACTGGCTTGGTCTTCAGCAGAAATACCAGGGCCTGTGTCTTCTACTTCAACAATTAAGTAGCCACTAATTGTTGAATTTTCAGCAATATCGATATCAAAGTTTTGACTGGTTTCAGTCGTTGAGCTAAGACGAATATTGACTGAGCCAGAAGCGGTAAATTTAATAGCATTACCGATGAGGTTAGTAAATAGACGATGCAATTCCAAGCGATCGCCCATGATTGTGTTAGTAGTTAACTCTTCAGCAATAGCCAAATTTAGGGCTAGTGTTTTGGCTTGAGCTAAGGGTGTTAATTCTCCCACTACTTCCTCTAATAATTGCTGAATATTCACTGGTAAAAACGCCAAGGTTTTGCGCCCAGCTTCAAAGCGGTACACTTCCAATAGAGTATTAACCATCGAAAGCAAATTGGTGTTGCTGCGCGCCATGATGGTGATTACTTCATGCATTTGCGGAGATAAGGTTCCCAAAGCGCCTTCCTGAAACAACATGAGTACGCGATCGGCTGCTACTAGGGGGGTGCGTAAGTCATGGGTGAGGCGGGAGACAAAATCTTCGCGCTGGCGTGCTATTTCATCGCGTTCATCGATACTGTGTTTTAGCCGTAAGAGCGATCGCACTCGCGCTAGTAATTCATCCACCGTTACAGGCTTGCGGATAAAGTCATCAGCACCTAAATCTAATCCTTTAGCGACATTCGGCGCATCGTGAGCAGTTATCAGCAGTATAGGGATATATTGCTGCATAGCAGCATTACCACGAATCCGCCGAGTAACTTCATAACCATCCATTCCTGGCATCATTAGATCCAACAATACCAAGTCACAGGGAGATGCTTCTAGTTGCGCTAAAGCCGAAGCACCATTTTCTGCTGTGCTAACGGTGTAGCCTTCTTCCTCCAAAATTGTTTTGATTAAAAACACATTATCTGGAGAATCATCTACAACCAAAATTTTGTCAGAGCGAGAATTCTGTGAGTTCATGTAGCGACCAGGTATAGGTAAAATTAATTATTTTAATAGCTACTTTGCTGGTATCATTTGCTTTGGGTTGTTACTGAAGAAAAATGCCCTAAAAATCAAAGTTATTTATATAAAAAAATTTAATAATTACAAAAAATCACAAATAATCACTAGCTAATTAAATCATGGCTCGTAAACTTTTAGAACTGAATACAGAAGATGGCGGCACAATTTTGGTAGCTGTAGAAATTCCAGAAGAAGCTGTACGCCGTGTAGCTGCTACTAGTGAATTGCCGATGGAAAAAGTAGAAGGTAGCTTCGATGCAGTTAAAGATTTAATAGTTCGTGGGTGTCGCCCAATTACAAAAGCATTTCAAATTTTGCAGCAAGAATCACAACCCGTAAGCGGAGAAGTTGAGTTTGGGGTGAACTTTACCACCAAAGGTTCAGTTTATGTAGTCGAATCCAGTGGGCAAGCATCACTTAAGGTGAAAATAACTTGGAATTTAGCAGCAAAAGAAAATAAGTAATAAATTTTCATGAGTTGGGATTTAGTTAAAGCTTGTACTGTGGCGATAGAAACCCCAAATAGCGAAATTAGGGGTACAGGCTTTTTTATCTCATCACAAGGACACTTGCTGACCTGCGCCCATGTAGTTGAAGAGGTTGGCGGTTGGGACAACGTGCGAGTCAATGGGCAAAAAGTGGATTTGGTTTATTTAGGCGATCGCACCTGCGATGATTTTGCCATATTACAATTATCTGGTTATCAAGGTGATTCAGTTCCCCTAGCTGCTGATTTTCAGCCAATGGATCGATTTTTGTCTATTGGTTATGGGCGTTTGGATTTTCCCCAAGGGGCTTCGATTGATGGCACGATAACAGATGTTAATCCCCAGTTTGAATTTAGCAGCTTACCAATGTTGCGCTTGCGGGTGAAAGCGAATTCGCAACAGGTGCAAGGGGGTTATAGTGGTTCGCCTGTATTTAATGCGGAAACTCAACGAGTTATTGGCATAATTGCTGCTTACGACAATACAGAAGGCGCATTGGCTTTACCACTAGCTACGATAAAACAAAAATGGTCAAATTTATCAATATTCAAAGTAAAACAAACCTCAGAACAAGACTGTGATATTGATGCCTTAGTTGAAGAAATTCGCGAACACGTTAAACCCAGCATTGAAAAAAAGTGTGGAACAATGCGGGTGCTAGATATGCCCCAGCCAATAGAGTTAACTGGTGAACGGGGTATCTATACCAATGTCAACATTCTGGAGAAAATAACCGGACGCAGACGATTAGATATTCCTGAACTGTTGCAAAATTCTAATCCAGATGACTTTGAGCGGTTTGGACTTAACAGAGTTAAAGAGAAGCGAGTACCAGGAATAGAAGCAGTACAGCAGCATCAAAAACTGATGGTGTTAGGTAAACCAGGCGCAGGAAAGACTACATTTTTGAAGTATCTGGCTATGCAATGTATTGAAGGTCAGTATTTGACAAATAAAGTTCCCGTTTTTATCACCCTCAAGGAATTTGCAGAAGAATCTCAACAGCCAAATATTCTAGAATACGTTGCTCAAAAATTATCAGTCTGTGGAGTAAAGGATGCCAGCATTAAAGCAGAGCAGCTTTTGAGACAAGGTAAATTATTGGTTTTACTGGATGGCTTGGATGAAGTCCGGGAAGAAGATACGAAGCGTGTATCACGGCAAATAAGAAATATTTCTGATCAGTTTCATACCAATCAGTTTGTCATCACCTGTCGTATAGCTGCAAAAGAATACACATTTGAACAATTTAAAGAATACACAGATGTAGAAGTAGCGGATTTTGGCAAAGAACAGATTGCCATCTTTGCCGAAAACTGGTTTCGATTAAGTGAACCAAACGAAGCAAAACGATTCATCCATAAATTGGAAGATAACAAGCGAATTCAAGAACTGGCAACAAATCCGTTACTGCTAACGTTGCTCTGTCTAGTATTTGCAGAGAAAAGAGATTTGCCTAAAAGACGTTCCAAACTCTATCAATATTGCTTGAAAATATTGCTTAAAAAGTGGGATGCCAAAATTTTTAATGAACGAGATCATGTCTATAAAAATTTCTCAGTGCAGGATAAAGAAAGCTTACTCAGTCAAATTGGTGTAACTACATTTGAGCAGCAGAACTATTTTTTTGAGCAAGAAACAATTGAGGCATACATTACTGAGTTTTTCCACAAATTATATCATACTTATCTAGATCCAGAAATATTACGACTGGACAGTGAAGCCATTTTAAAATCGCTTGAAGCACAACATGGGCTGTTAGTAGAACGAGCAAATGGGATTTACTCTTTTTCTCACCTGACATTTCATGAGTATTTTGCGGCAAAATATATTGTTGCTAATTCGGCTGATGAAACTTTGGTGTCACATCTTGCTGATAAACGCTGGCACGAAGTATTTTTACTCTCAGTAGGCATGATGCCAAAGGCTGATACTTTGTTGCGCTTGATGAAGTCTAGGATTGATGGATTACTTTCACTTGATGAGAATTTACAAAATTTTTTGAAGTGGGTAAATAATAAATCACTATTAGCTGAATCTTCTTATAAACCAGCGGCAGTTCGAGCCTTTTATTTTGCCCTAGAACATAAATTAATTAGGGATTGGGACAGTCAAAATATAGACAAATATAGAATAAATTTTTTGGAGTATGAAACCTTTAAATTAGCATATAGCATAGATGAAGCTATTTATTATGCTCTTACAATTGATTTAGATATTGATTATGCTCAAGACCTTGAGTATGATATACAAATAATAGAATCTAATATTTGTATTCAAGAATATGAAGATGAACCATATTGTAAATCAACTGATAATATTAAAATTAAAGCTCACAATATTTCTGAGGAAATTCTCTTTACAAGTGAGGATAACGAGATATTTTTAGAAGAAATACTATTCCCAAATGAGGGTAATGATATTATTTTATTAGAACAAATGAAAGTTGAACTGAGTGAAGTTATTGAGCAAATCAATGATCCATCCAGAAAACTGCATCAAGAAATGCAGTATGACCTTGATATTGCTCAACTTATCACATCAAGTTTTTGTGATAAACGTCTATATATTGAAGGAGATTTTATCAGAACTGTTATTGCAGAGAATTTAAGTACTAATTTAAAACATGAATTGAAAATTTTGTTTCAGCAAATACGTCAGCAAATATATTCTAAGAAAAATTTAACTTTGGATAACTTTAAACAATTAAAAAATATAATGCTGATACAGCATCGTAATATTGGGCATGAATGGCAGTTCAATAATACGCAAAAAGAACTATTAAAAGAGTATTATTACGCCAATCAGCTACTAGTAGACTGTTTAAATAGCGATTGTTATATCAGCCGAAACATCAGGCAAGAAATTGAGGATACTTTGCTGTTACCGATGAGTGAATTAAAAAATAGAAATTAGTAATGAAAAAGCAGAAAAATTTGATTAATGCCATTATAAGTAAGTATATGATGAATAGGAATTAGGCGATCGCACTCTCAGCAAAAAATAGGCGATCGCCACTTTACTATTAAATTAATTATCATTTTCTTGGCGTGGATCTTTTTGGGGAGGATGCCAACCTACTTGCACCCAAAGCCGACGGGATTTTTGAATGAACCCGTTACCATGACGTTCATCATTCATATCAAGTCGATTACATGTTGCTCGACCTTTTGGGGTTATTCCTATTATTTTTGTCCCTTCTAAAGTCCAGATAAAATGTTCTGACCACTGTTGTGTACGAGGATTAAATAGAGGTATTTCTTTTTGAGTTTGCGGGTCAATTCCTGATGTAAAATTATAGCGACGTTCATTGCAACGACGGCAACATAAAGCTAGATTTTCCAGTTCATCCGAGCCACCTAAAGACTGTGGAATGAGATGATCGACAGTGAAGCGGTCAGTATTTACAAATTCTGGGGAGTGGCAATATTCGCAGAGGTATTTTGCTCTGTCAGCGATGATTTCTCGGATGGATTGGGGAACCATTTTGATTCAGCTGCTAAAACAGAATTAGCGTAGGTAAAAATCTGCGCTAACTCAGATATACCATCTAATTCCGCTTTTTCTTCAGCTGTGATTAATCCAGATTTGCTCCGTTCTAGTAGTTCATCTGAACGTGCTTGCAGTTCATCGGTAAACTTAAAAAAATTAAGATTATTAACTTTTTCTAGTTTGATTCCTGTTCCCAACCAATATGAAGGTTCAATCATCAATTTCGGATTCATCATAAATTGAACATGGAATGCTGCACTTTGATTTTAGCTTTTAAAAAGTGCTAATGCTGACGCTCTCAAGAAAAGCGATCGCACTCTCATCACAAAACAGGCACTCGGCGTGTTATGCCAATACATCGGCTTGTAATGTTAATACGTCGGTCTGTTATGCTAATACATCGACTCGTATTGTTAATACGTCGGTCTGTTATGCTAATACATCGACTCGTATTGTTAATACGTCGGTCTGTTATGCCAATACATCGACTCGTATTGTTAATACGTCGGTCTGTTATGCTAATACATCGACTCGTATTGTTAATGCATCAGATTGATGCCTAGTAGCAAGCCACTTCGTGTCTAAGCATTTATTCTCCTCAGGTCAACACCACTTATCTCTAATTTGTTGTTGATATTCCAGAGGGTCTTGATTTAGTTGAATTACACCTGCATACTGATTTAAATTAAACTCTTGTTTTTGTTGTGATTGATAAGCTTCTAATATCTTCTCAATTTCCTGCCAGTCCTGATAATCTATCAATACAGCTACCGGACGCATGGCTTCATCAGTCATAATTTTTTTCTTAAAAGGTAGCAGGATTTTATATATCAGATAGAAGGTTTGACTGTTTGATCGTAACTCCAAGACAGAAAATCGATGAGGGCAACTTTACTCTCATCTTGAAGAACGATATCTAGTTAAAAAACTGTTTTATACCTACACTTATTCCCCAGAGACTATACTTTTCAGAAGTTGCTGAAATTCGGCTGTAGAAGGAATTGCGATCGCTCTCTCATCATCAAACAGGCGATCGCTTATTCTCCAGCACTAAGATTATCTAAAAGTTGCTGAAATTCGGCTGTTGAAGGAATTGCGATCGCTCTCTTCAAAAGTGTCTTTAATACTGATGGTTCTTCTATAGTATTGATAGCTTCCACAATAACATTTGGCACTTCTCCAAAGCGAGTTTCTAGAACTTCAATCACGCTTTCTCTGGCATTTTCAACAATCCCTTCTTCTTTTGCTAATCTTTCAATACTAGTTACGTACCGCATTCTATTTGTCTCCTCGTAATTTCTCACTTCAGTTTTGAAACTACTTGTCAATTCTTTTGGTAAAACCATCACCCAGTCGATAAACCGAAATATTTCTTGAATATCTACCCGGCTGTATCCCCTTTCAAAGAGTTGTCTAACTAGGCTTAATTTCCACTGTAGCCGACTTTCTGGGTTTCGTTGCGTCGCTTTGGTTTTGAGATGCGCCATCACTATTATCCCAAAGGGATTGGTGGTTTGCTCTAGGGTTTCCCAAGCTTGTTCATAGTCTAATAACTTCGCTATAGGAAACTCTAAGCTGACACGACATCCCGCCAGTTCATAGCCGTAGCTGGAAGGTCGCCAATTTGCTTGTTCATCGGCTAATACAGCCAAGCTAATAACTCGCTGTTTATGGCGGTCAAATAAGCGGTAATTGTAGGTGTACATCCGTTCAGCAAATTGGCTGTCATATTGTCCTTGGACTTCTACGTGAACTAATACCCAAGCTTCCTCACCGTCAAGTAACCAAACTTTGGCGACTTTATCAACGAAACGCCGCCCAATTTCCGCATCAGGTTCTAGCTGTTGCAGTTCTGTGTCCAGAAATTCATAAGGTCGTGTCCAGTCAATGGCGGTGTAAGCTTGGGTGAAAAAGAATTCCAGAAAGCGGGGAAAATATAGCTCAATGATTTCTTTCCAAGGACTATCGTAATCTGTAGATTGCTCGGTCATGGATTAAAACAAAAAGTATCTTTGAGCCATTGGTAAAACTGTTGCAGGTTCACAAATCAACAATTCGCCATCAGCCCTGACTTCATAGGTTTCTGGATCTACTTCAATCTGGGGTAGTGCATCATTTAGCTTCAAATCTCGCTTAGTGATTTGGCGTGTCCCGGAAACTGCTACGGCTGATTTTCTTAAACTCAACTGGCTAGGAATTTCCCTTTCTAACGCCGCTTGGGAAATGAAAGTTAATGATGTGGCGTTCTTAGCACCTGCAAAACTACCAAACATCGGTCGCATATGTACTGGTTGCGGTGTGGGAATGCTGGCGTTAGCGTCGCCCATTTGCGACCATGCGATCATCCCGCCTTTAATCACTATTTCTGGCTTCACACCAAAAAATGCAGGTCGCCACAAACACAAATCTGCTAGTTTCCCTTCTTCCACTGACCCGACATACTGGGCGATTCCGTGGGTAATCGCGGGGTTAATGGTGTACTTGGCAACATATCTTTTTGCTCGAAAATTGTCTGCCCTTTGCTCATCTCCTTGCGGGTTAAGGATTCCTCGTTGCACCTTCATTTTATGAGATGTCTGCCAGGTGCGAATTATTACTTCTCCTACCCGTCCCATTGCTTGGGAGTCGGAGGAAATCATGCTAAACGCGCCTAAGTCGTGCAAAATATCCTCAGCGGCGATAGTTTCCCGACGGATACGAGATTCAGCAAAGGCGACATCTTCCGCGATCGCCGGATCGAGATGATGACATACCATCAACATATCCAGGTGTTCGTCTAAGGTGTTGAGGGTGTAAGGGCGTGTGGGATTGGTGGAAGATGGGAGAACATTCGCCTCGCCACAAACTTTGATAATATCTGGTGCGTGTCCACCGCCTGCGCCTTCGGTATGGTAGGTGTGGATAGCACGATTTTTGAAAGCTGCGATGGTATCTTCAACAAATCCGGCTTCGTTGAGGGTGTCGGTGTGGATTGCCACTTGTACATCATACTCATCGGCGACGCTGAGACAAGTGTCAATAGTTGCGGGAGTGGTTCCCCAGTCTTCATGCAGCTTTAACCCCATTGCACCAGCTTGTACTTGTTCCACAAGTCCTTGGGGTTGGCTGGCGTTACCTTTACCTAAAAACCCTAAATTCACAGGAAACGCATCAGCAGCTTGCAACATCCGGTACATATTCCAAGGGCCAGGGGTGCAGGTAGTGGCGTTTGTCCCTGTAGCGGGGCCTGTACCACCGCCAATCATCGTAGTTATTCCAGAGGCGATCGCAACTTCTATCTGCTGCGGACAAATAAAATGAATATGGCTATCGATACCCCCAGCCGTAAGAATCATCCCTTCCCCAGCTAAGGCTTCAGTTCCGGGGCCAATAATAATATCGACATTATTTTGAATATAAGGATTACCTGCTTTCCCAATTTTAAATATCTTGCCGTCTTTAATCCCAATATCGGCTTTAACTACGCCCCACCAATCAAGAATTAAAGCATTTGTAATTACTAAATCTACAGCACCATCTGCGTTAGAAATCGGCGATTGTCCCATCCCATCGCGGATGACTTTACCACCACCAAATTTCACTTCATCGCCGTAGGTGGTGAAATCTTGTTCTACTTCAATAAATAATTCTGTATCAGCAAGTCGGACGCGATCGCCTACTGTGGGGCCATAGGTTTCTGCATAAGCGCGGCGATCCATTCTATAACTCATAATTATTCCTCAATGACCTAATATCTTGACTGGTTTTACCTGTTTTTATATTTAAATACCAGTGTTTACCAGTTTTTAAATTAAGATTCCAAACAAATTCGTCATCAATAGCAAGTTGAATTATTGCTTCTAAACATTGTTTATTATTCAAGCAAGTTTCGTTAAAAGCTTTGATAGGTTGCAAACTTGTAAAATCAGTTTGTTTATGCATTATTGGCAACCAGCCGTTTTGTATCCACAAACTATAAGTTTTAGATTTTTCCAGAAACTCTGAACTTTCATATATATAAATTGTTTTTGCATATGCAGGATAATGAACCTGCTTATTCAAAGTAGTGTATGTAAAACTAAAGGCTCCTAAGCTTTGTGTGACAAACAAAAAAGTTGCAAAAATCCATATTAAAAATACCAGAATTGATACTACTACATCTTGGATTCTTGCCAAAAACCCTTGTCTTTTGTTTAGATGATGTGAAATTCGGACTATGATTGCAATAAATATATAGATAAATATAGAAAATATCAGTAATAAAATAATCCCTGAAGTTATACATTTAAACAGATACCATTCAGGAATTAACTGCCAGGAAAATATAGCCAATGTAATACTAAAAAATAGCCACAGTAATAAAATTAAAATACTGGTAAGCGTAATTAATTCTTGATTATTGTGATAGCGTAAAATCCTACTGTCCCGCATTTTGGCATAACTTAAATTTTTTAACTATCGAGATTTCCGTTAATTTTGGCGTTGAAGCCATAGACTTGACGAGTACCAACCAGAGGTACAAGAGTTATTTCTTTTTCATCACCTGGTTCAAAGCGAACTGCAGTACCGGCAGGAATATCCAGACGCATTCCTCGTGCTTGTTCTCTGTCAAAACTTAATGCTGTGTTAACTTCAAAAAAGTGAAAATGTGAACCAACTTGTATCGGGCGATCGCCTGTATTTCCTACTATTAATTTAATAGTTTTACGCCCAGCATTTAATTCAATCTCTCCATCTGGCGTAATAATTTCCCCTGGAATCATACCCTACTCCCTTACAAATTAACGAATCGGATTATGCACAGTCACTAACTTTGTCCCATCAGGAAAAGTTGCTTCTACCTGAACTTCATGTACCATTTCCGGCACACCTTCCATTACATCATCTCGCGTTAACAAAGTTGTGCCATAACTCATTAATTCCGCCACAGTTTGCCCATCTCTCGCACCTTCTAAAATTGCAGCAGAAATATAAGCAACTGCTTCAGGATAATTTAATTTCAAACCTCTATTTTTACGTCTCTCTGCCACTAAAGCAGCAGTAAAAATTAACAACTTATCTTTTTCCTGTGGGGTAAGTTGCATTGTTCCTCCTCTGCGCTTCCTTCAAACCTGCCAAACTCTAGGTACACAGCTACCACGACTCAAAAAATTAACCCGTAGCATCTGCCAAACAGCCGTAAACCAGTTTCGCACCTCAGATGTGGAAGCACCGCGATATCTACATAAAAGTCCATGTTGTAGTAGCGTTACTCCCGCCTCTCCTGTACCTCGCCATAAATTGCGGGCTTTTGCCACAATTTCTGAGTCAACTGGATTACCCACCCAGACTAGACTACCGACAATTGGTTGTCCAGCCAAGCCATGAGGACTGTGAAAAACTTCCTCGCTACCCGGTAAATATTGCCGATCAATCCATAAGGGTACACCTTGCTGCCAAATTTCCGTATGCGATCGCCATTCTCCTTGCAAGAATTTCTCTCCTCTAGCACTGCGCCCTAATCGCGTAATTTCCCAGCCTAACCAAGTGGCTTCGGTTGCTAATTCTACCCGTAAATCTTGCCGATAAATCGCACTGTTAAACAAAATTGTTTCTTGGGGTAACCACTCCAAACAAGCGCCAGCATCTACTTTGATGTCGATAATTTGTCTGGCTTGCAGTCCATTACTGCGGTAGATTTTACTAGCTGCGGCTGTAGTGATTAATGCTTGGGCGTGGGGTTGGAGGTGGAAATTGAGAGACAAGCGATCGCCTCCCACAACTCCCCCAGCCGTATGTAAAATGACGCTATGACAGACTTTTTCGCCTTCTGGATAAAACGGACGCTGTACTTTCAGCGGTGCTTGCTGTTGGTTGTAAATTAGCTGGGTGGTATTTTTGCGATCGGCGTAGACTAAATTAAGTTTGCCATGCCAAGTATTACAAACTTCTTCTTCTAGAATTTCACTCATTAATTTGGTTTAGCAGCAGAGATTATAATCTCACGCAAAGACGCAAAGTTTTTTATGAGATTTTTTACACAAAGTGAAAGATTAAGTATGTTAATCAGCTATTGATTTTTTTGTAAAAAATACTGTGCTTGTTAGTTTTTATTGTCGCCAAACCTTGATGGGCATATCTTGATATTTCTGGCGAATATATTTTGCCTCTTCATCTAAAGCTGATCTATATCTTGATTGCAAGTCATAACTTAACTGTCTGAGTTCAGCTTTCTGCAAGTAATAACCGGATTCATAAAGCTCTGCTTCTGCAAGCATCATTTTAGTTATGCTTGGATAGATGATAAAAGGCTCATCATCACAATCTTCCAAAAATATATCTAATACTGGCGTTGTTTCTTTTTCTACTTCATCAAAAACAACAGCATAAAAACCTGTATTATATTGTTCTTGGAAAATCGGAAACCATCGAGTATTCCAAGTATCACTCCACATAGATGGAAATTCCAATTTATCTGCTTCTTTAACTGATTTTGTTAAACCAAAATACATATCCAGCGCAGATTCTAAAGGAAGAAAAGTCCGATTATCAAAAAATCGTGCCCAATCTTCCTCGTCGTACCAAGCACCATTACCCCATTGATAAAGTTCATAAACTTCTTTGGGTAACCGCAAAGGTAATAAATCAGTTAATTTTTGTTCAATTTCTTTATATGTAAGTCCAGGTTGTAATGATTCAAACCGAGCAAAGTCTAAATCTTCATGTTCTTCTAACCATTGCAGAATTCTATCTAAAGTTTTTGTTAACTTTGACATAATAAGCAATACTTGTATTTAAATGAGCATTTTAATTATGCTCTTCTAACCAAACTTCTAAATCAGCAACTTCAGAAAAATCCAGCAACTCTTCTCCCAAGTCTTCTAACTGTTCAGCAGATAAACTCCTAACTTGCTCAAATAATGATACATCAATATCACCAAAACGCCGTTTAAGCATACGACTAATCAATTTCAACGCTTCCTTTTGAACGATATCTTGATAAATTACAGATTCTTTCATAATATCTTCCCGTAAAAATTGCTGAACTAAATCCTTCTCAAACCGCAACCCTGCCAAAATTTCTACACAACCTGCTATATTTTGTCGCTGATCTCTATTTGGAATTGTAGCGACTTGTTCGGCAACTTGTGCAAGCAGTCCTTGCGGTGAGTCAGTTCTGGTTAATGTTGCTAAAGGTAACAGTGCAGGATTTGCCAGAAATGTTGCTGAATCTTGTTCCCAGAGACGAACAACCTGATATTTGTGAATTGTTGTGTCGTCTCGATATTCTTCAATGAAAGCTACTTCGCTGTTAGTTTCTTGTAAAAAGATAACCACCTGCTTTACAGGACATCGGTATTGACGCTTTAACCTCACCGAATAATCAAGCATTCGGAAGTTAAGCGGCGGATTAGATATTGTTAATGTTTGAAATTCAATATGCAGAATTTGGTTAGCAGCTTGCAGAAATGTCACTGAATCTGCACGAATTGGCTCAAGTGTCAGTTCAGTTTTTAATACATCAATTTGTGGCACATCTACTCCTAGCAGCCAGCGAACAAAATCTGCTGGGTACTGTTCGGCTAAATATTTACAAGCGTTGTCGTAACTCAATTTATTTGGGTGTTACACGATATTAATTTATTTACTATAATTCGGCGATTTGACAACACAAAAAAACAGCCGCTTCCTCAAAGGAAGCAGCTGTTTTGACAAATAGGGGGCTAGAAAATATTAGTAATCGAAGTCGCCGCCACCCATACCGCCACCAGCAGCAGGAGCAGCATCTTTAGGTTCAGGCTTGTCAACTACGATACATTCGGTTGTCAACACCATACCAGCGATGGAAGCAGCGTTTTGCAGAGCAGAACGAGTTACCTTAGCAGGGTCAACAATACCAGCTACAAACAAGTCAACAAACTCGTTGGTAGCAGCGTTGTAGCCAACGTTGAAGTCTTTTTCTTTCACACGTTCAGCAATTACAGCGCCGTTTTGACCAGCGTTTTCTGCAATTCTCTTCAGAGGTGCAGGTAAAGCACGAGCAACAATCAACGCACCAGTTAATTCTTCACCAGAGAGGTTGCTGTTAGCCCATTCTTCCAGTTGAGGAGTCAAGTGAGCGAGGGTTGTACCACCACCGGGAACGATACCTTCTTCAACAGCAGCTTTGGTAGCGTTGATAGCATCTTCTAGGCGCAGTTTCTTGTCCTTCATTTCGGTTTCGGTTGCTGCACCAACTTTTACAACTGCGACACCACCAGCTAGTTTAGCTAGACGTTCTTGCAGTTTTTCTTTGTCGTAGGAAGATTCGGTTTCTTCAATTTGACGACGGATTTGGTCAATCCGAGCCTTAACAGCAGCTTCATTACCTTCAGCAACAATTGTGGTGTTGTCTTTGGTAATGGTGATGCGGCGTGCTTTACCTAGGCTATCTAGCTTGGTGTTATCGAGCTTTAGACCAGCATCTTCGGTGATTAGTTGACCACCGGTGAGGATAGCGATATCTTCTAGCATAGCTTTGCGGCGATCGCCAAACCCAGGAGCCTTAACAGCAGCTACGTTCAGTACACCACGTAGGCGGTTAACTACTAGAGTTGCCAAAGCTTCTTTTTCAATATCTTCAGCAATGATTACTAAGGGACGACCAGCACGTGCTACTTGCTCAAGCACGGGTACGAGGTCTTGTACCAAAGCAATTTTCTTATCGGTTAACAGAATGAAAGGCTCATCGAAGACGGCTTCCATCCGTTCTGGGTCGGTAGCGAAGTAAGGAGAAATATAGCCTTTGTCAAAACGCATCCCTTCGGTGATTTCCAGTTCGGTGGTCATGGATTTCCCTTCTTCTAGGGAAATTACGCCTTCTTTACCCACCTTATCCATTGCTTGGGCAATCATCTGACCGACTTCTTCGTCGTTACCGGCAGAGATGGAACCAACTTGAGCAATAGCTTTGGAATCTTCTACAGGACGAGCGTGTTGAGCAATCTTTTCTACTAAGAAGTTAGCGGCTTTGTCAATACCACGCTTCAATAAAATTGCATTTGCGCCAGCAGCAACGTTCCGCAAGCCTTCTTTCACAATTGCGTGAGCTAAAACGGTAGCTGTGGTGGTACCATCACCCGCAGCGTCGTTGGTTTTAGAAGCTGCTTGGCGAATCAAAGCCACGCCAGTATTTTCAATATGGTCTTCTAATTCAATTTCTTTGGCAATGGTTACGCCATCATTGACGATTTGCGGTGCGCCAAATTTCTTCTCTAGCACGACGTTACGACCTTTAGGGCCAAGGGTAACAGCCACTGCTTCAGCTAGAATATCCATGCCTCGTTCCAGGGCGCGACGGGCGTTTTCGTTGTAGATAATGCGCTTTGCCATAATTGTTAATAGTCCTTTGTCATTTGTCTTTTGTCTTTTGTCATTTGTCCCTTGTCATTTGTCTTTTGCCATTGGCTAATGACAAAATGACCAATGATCAATGACCATTACGCAACGACTGCTAGAATATCTTTCTCAGAAAGCAGAACGTACTCTTCGGTGCCCAGCTTGACATCTGTGCCAGCGTACTTGGAGTACAGAACTTTGTCTCCAATTTTTATTTCCGGTTCTTGACGAGAACCGTCATCATTCCGCTTGCCAGGGCCAATTGCAACTACTTCACCTACCTGGGGCTTTTCCTTGGCGGTGTCGGGCAAATAAAGACCACCTGCGGTCTTTTCCTCAGAGGCGCTCACTTTCACGAAAACGCGATCGCCCAAAGGTTTAACTGTAGAAACGCTTAAAGATACTGCTGCCATATTTAATTTCTCCAGAGTTAGCACTCTCAACTCCTGAGTGCTAATTTACCGAAGAGTCGCACACAATGGCAACAATTTTTGGTGTACGGGTTTCCGAACTAGTTGGGGATTGGGGATTGGGGATTGGGGATTGGGGATTGGGGATTGGAGATTGAGAACGCATTAACTCTTAGCCCTTGTACAGACGCGATTCATCGCGTCTCTGCAACTCCTGACAATTTGACTCTTGAGCCTTAATTCTTCACCCTTAATTACACATACTTAAGCATAAATACTTATTAATATTTAATCTTCAGGTTTTTTGCTGTCAGTGATGAATATTTTTATAGGAATGAATTTATTTGCAAAGTGGGGAAATTGTTATAGAACTGTAATCAGGGAGCAGCTCGATGAATAACAATATAGCGATCCAGTACAGCCGTAAAATCCCCAAAACCACTAAAATATCTGGGCAATAAACCCCTGGGTAATTGTCTAGAAACTTTTGGATTTGCAAAGATTCAACGACATATTTTGATTTGTTTTTGGACAGACAGTTACTAAACTGCTGCTAAAAACAAGCTAGTCTGGAATCTTGGGAATACTTAAAAAAGCGACTGAAGCAGCTCAAACTCTATCAGACGCACAATAGTCGTCCCATTTGCATTAACGAAAATAAAGCTAATTGCTTGCGGGTTTTCGGTTCTAGACGGATAATAGTTGTTTACCCGGATGGTGTCTGGTATCGTCGAGCAAACACGGAAGTGATTGAGCGGATCACCCAAGAACACTTGATAGGCAAATTAAGGTGGTGGAAGAATTATGTATTTTTAACCCATCCTTTGCCAGAAACTTCTCTGGTTGCTTGTGAACAACTGATAGAGGACTTAACATCCGAAGGATATCGTAATTAGGTAGTAAGCGCTCTGAAGCGGGGGTTGGTTTTGAGCTAGGGTCATCTTCAGCCATTACTGAACTTGTGAATCGGAAGGATTATTATTTAATCAGCGCTTTTTTCACCCACCACTTTCAAAGCGATATATAATAACGCATTATAATTACTACTGCTCTACGTATCCTTACTGGACTATTGCCAATAAGCTAGTAGTCTCCTAAACAGTGGTTATCACTGATAAGACTTCCCAGAAGCAAAGGCAGGTTAAGTGGGAAAAAAGACAACATCTCAGAATAATCCACCATAGAGGATAAATATACAAGACCTTGATGGACCGAAGCGCGACAAGTGCCACTGCTATGAAAGAGCCCAGCATGAAAGATCACAAACGACTTCTACTGATTGATGATGACCCTAACCTCATCTTGCTGGTGAAGGATTACTTGGAATTCCGGGGATATGAAGTCATCACCGCCGAAAATGGAAGAGAAGCTTTAGAAATTCTAGAGCATGATGTTCCAGATATGATTATCTGCGACGTGATGATGCCGGAAATGGACGGATACACTTTTGTAGAACAAGTCCGGCAAAATGAACGTACTAGCTGGATTCCCGTTCTTTTCCTTTCAGCTAAAGGACAAAGCGCAGACCGAGTTAAAGGTTTGAATAAAGGTGCTGACGTTTATATGGTCAAGCCCTTTGAACCTGAAGAACTGGTAGCGCAAGTAGAATCTTCACTGAAACAAACCATCCGTTGGAAAGAACACCAAGCAAAAGGAGGGGAAAACGGTTCTCGTATCCAAGTTCCCTTCGATGTGCAGCTAACTCCTACCGAACTGAAAGTTGTACAGTTCGTCGCTAGAGGTTTAGCTAACCGCGAAATTGCTGAAGAGTTAAACGTCAGTCAGCGTACCGTTGAAAGCCATGTGTCCAACATGTTGGGCAAAACCAATCTTCACAACCGTACTGAACTAGCACGGTGGGCGATTGAAAATCAAATGGCTTAAATAGCTATCAGCATTCAGCCGTTAGGCTTTAGCTGTCTAATTGACTGCTGATAGCTGATAGTTAAATGAGTACTAATCTGCTTGCAGGATGAATTGGCGAAAATTTCTCCATCTAATTCATCAACTTCTCACATCCAGTTTCCCAACCAATGAATTATGAATTGTGAAGCTAAGGATTAAGTTTCGTAACTTCTTTTTTCATAATTCACCGCTCAGAATAGAGTCCTGACTGGTTGATGCTAAAAACTCTACCACTTGGCGGAACTGCTTCCGCTCATCCTCCGCTCCCTAGGTAAATTGGTAGTTTGTCGATAGCTTGATAGTAAGTGATTCTGGCTCCCCACAACATAGCGGCGATTTCTGGATGTTGGGATAGTAGAAAGTATTTAACTTAGGGTAGAAGATAACGGTAGTTTTTCCCTAGTTATTGTCTCGCCAATTTCACCATGCCATAACGGGTATTACTAGGATTGAGAGTAAATCACCATCATCAGTCCCACTCGCTTGCTTGGATTGAGTTCACAGTACGCATCTCCTCACCTGAATCGCACTAAGACATTTAGCAAGCGGGTGTTTCTTTCATGATTCATTGATTGGCACTTAGTTTCACTAATGCTATGGGAATTTTGATGGTAAATTCTGTTCCATATTCAGGATGGGATATTAAGTAGATATTGCCATGATGATTCTTAATAACTTGATGGCTAATAGCTAATCTTCGTAATTAAGCGTGATTAAACTAGTAAAGCTTTGCAGGGGGTAAGGGAAATCATTTTTTCCCTTCCTCCTTTTTTATGTGTCTAGGTTGGAAGTGCTGAGTTCTGAGTGAAAATCTCAATTCTACTTTCGTGCAAAGCTTTTGAAAAATGTTTGATTCAGAACAGCTTCCTGTGCTGACATAGCGATCGCACTCTATCAGATATATAACTTTCTTAGGTTGGCAAGGTTACCATCCAAGCTTTATCCTAAAAAAACTAAGTATTTGTATTTTTAGGAGATTTATCATAGCATATTTGTGCTATTTCATACCTAACAAAATACTAAATAACTGATGTAAAACTTCACAGAAAACAACAGTCATTAATTCATAAGTTAATTGTGACTGCTGTCAAGACACCCTTGATGCTTAAAATATGGCTTGGAACAACCTCTTACAACCGGACTTGATTTTAGAAGGTTCCATTTTAAAACTGACACCAGAAATTATCCAGCAATATGGATTAAAGGGATTAGTGCTGGATGTCGATGAGACTTTAGTACCGATGAAAATAGGGGCGGCTTCAGCAGAATTACAACAATGGGTAGAGGAAATGCGTGCCTGTGCTGTACTTTGGCTAGTCAGCAATAACCTGAGTGAGGCGCGGATTGGGAGTATTGCCCGTTCTCTAAACCTACCTTATTATCTAGGCGCTGCCAAACCATCACGACGCAAAATTAGAGCCGCACTCAAGGCGATGAATTTACCCGTTCACCAAGTGGGGATGGTAGGCGATCGCTTGTTTACCGATGTCTTAGCTGGTAACCGCTTGGGAATGTTTACCATCTTAGTGGAACCAATTATCCATCCCGAAGTGGCTCTACGCTCTCACCCCATCAGAAACTTTGAAGTTTGGGTTTCTGAAGCCTTGGGCGCTAGCATCAGCCCCAAGTACACAAAAATTCACAAAGATTGATTTTTAGTTAAAAAACTAAATCTAAAAAAAACATTAAGGAATCTTTCGCAATGAAAAAAATCTGGGATTATAAGTGTTAATAACATGGGGTCAGCCCAAAAAAGACCCTAAAGTTTAATAAATACATATAAAACCGTAAAGCGTCGGCCCTCACTAATAGAGGTGCTGGCGCTTTACAATTTTTTTTAGTCATTTGTTATTTGTTACTTGTCCTTTGTCTGATAACAAATGACCCATGCCCAATGCCCAATGCCCCATGCCCCATGCCCAATGCCCCATGTCTAAAACAATCGTCGTTAAAATTGGCACATCTAGCCTGACTCAGCCAGAAACCGGACAGCTGGCACTTTCCACTATTGCGACTTTAGCGGAGACACTCTCTGATTTGCAGCGCCAAGGTCATCGCGTGATTTTGGTGTCTTCTGGTGCAGTAGGGGTAGGTTGTGCGCGGTTGGGTTTAACGGAACGTCCCAAAGCGATCGCACTCAAACAAGCAGTAGCAGCTGTGGGACAAGGACGGTTAATGCGGGTTTACGATGATTTATTTACTACCCTGCAACAGCCAATTGCCCAAGTTTTGCTGACTCGTAGTGATTTGGTGCAGCGCAGCCGCTATCTCAATATCTACAACACCTTTCGCGAACTGCTGGGACTAGGGGTAATTCCGGTAGTTAATGAAAACGATACGGTAGCGGTCGATGAGCTAAAATTTGGCGATAATGACACCCTTTCAGCATTAGTTGCCAGTTTAGTAGAAGCAGATTGGCTATTTTTGCTGACTGATGTTGATAGATTGTACTCAGCAGATCCCCGTTCTGTACCTGATGCTCAACCAATATCTTTGGTAAGTAGTATTAAAGAATTAGCCAAATTACAGATTCAGACAGGTTCTCAAGGTTCGCAATGGGGTACTGGCGGGATGATCACCAAAATTTCGGCGGCGAGAATTGCGATCGCAGCTGGTGTGCGGACAGTAATTACCCAAGGAAGATTTCCCCGCAACATCGAAAAAATATTACAAGGGGAACCGATAGGTACTCACTTTGAACCACAGCCAGAACCCACCTCAGCCAGAAAACGTTGGATAGCTTACGGCCTTGTGCCAGCGGGAAAATTGTATTTAGATGCAGGTGCGATCGCAGCCATTTCGGAATCAGGAAAATCCTTATTAGCGGCTGGTATCAAAACAGTTGAGGGAGAATTTGATACACAAGAAGCCGTGCAATTATGTGATATCACTGGTAACGAAATCGCCAGAGGCCTGGTTAACTACAACAGTGAGGATCTGCAAAAAATTCGCGGTTGTCATTCACGAGAAATACCCACAATATTGGGCTACGCTGGCGCGGAAACTGTTGTTCACCGGGATAATTTAGTGTTGACTTAGAGGTTGGGCATTGGGCATTGGGCATTGGGCATTGGGGACAAGGAGATATTCCCATTACCCATTACCCAACCCCTTTTGATGAAGGCTACTTTCTTGGCTGCTTGATGTTCCCACCAGAGAGGAAAAGGGAATTCTAGGTTTACAAACAACGTGTATATCAAGCAGTCCCTAAACGGATGACTCAAAAAAAATCTTATATAGTTCCTCATGCATTCAAGCAAATCGGATGCATTATTGTGTTGGCGATCGCCTACTATGGCATGGCGGAAATTTCACGTCATCTGGCCTCCACACCGCAAGATGTGACTCCAGTCTGGCCCCCGGATGGAATTGCTAGTGGGGCTGTTCTGTTGTTTGGTAATTGGATTGGGTACGGTGTGTTGCTGGGTTCATTTTTCGCTAACTTCTGGGCGTTTCGAGATCCCACAAATTTTTTATCTCTGGCGATTTCAACACTGCCGGTTTTCTTGATTGCGATCGGCACAACCTTGGGAACTATATTAGGTGCTTTTCTACTGCGGAGAACTACCAACCTTCGCTATCCCTTAGACCAGATTCCCGGCGTGTTCAAATTTTTGATATTAACGGGTATGGTAGGGCCGAGTATTAATGCCACGGTTGGGGTAACTTGCTTGGCGTTGAGTAGTAAAGTTCCTTGGGCGATGTATGGGACAGTTTGGTTAACCTGGTGGATTTCTAATGTTTCGGGAATTTTGATTGTTACCCCGATGCTACTTAGTTGGGGTCAATTCATTCAACAACACCAAGGTTCCATGCGGCAATGGTTAGCCTCCATTTCCACCTCAGAGATGAGACAACCCCTAAAACACCGTTTCAGATTTTGGTTAATTTTAGTAGATCCAATTATTCTGATGGGTTTGGTGATTCTCATCAGCAAAGTAGCTTTTAGTGAAGGATATCACCTGGAGTATATGTTAATTCCGATGTTGATTTGGTCTGCCTTTCGGCTGGGACAACCAGGTGCAACACTATTAACTTTCATTGTGGCTGCGATCGCAGTCATTGCTACGGTTAATGGCAAAGGTGGTTTTGTAGATCGGGATCTCAACCAATCTTTGATGCAACTACAATTGTTTATTGGCGTAATTACACTCACCATTCTTGTACTGACAGCAACAATTGCCGAACGCACACAAGCAGAAACAAAGTTGCGTTTAGCTTTTGCTGAATTAGCCAGCACTAATGAAACTTTGGAATTTAGAGTTCAGCAGAGAACTGAAGAATTAAATGTTAAGAATACGGCACTAAACCAAACCCTAGAAACGCTGAAACAAACTCAATTACAGATGCTTCAGAGTGAGAAAATGTCTGCATTGGGACAGATGGTGGCAGGGGTTGCCCATGAAATCAATAACCCCGTTAATTTCATTCATGGCAACTTAATTTATCTTTCTGACTATATCCAAAACTTGTGGAGAGCATTGCAAGTTTACCAGCAGCACTATCCTCATCCACCTCAAGCTTTGCAAGCAGAATTAGCTCAATTGGAATTAGACTTTTTACAGGAAGATATGGCCAAGGTTCTTCAGTCTATGAAAAGTGGTACTGAACGCATCAGTACTATTGTGTTATCGCTGCGGAACTTCTCGCGCTTGGATGAAGCCGAATTGAAAGCGGTAGACATTCATCAAGGTATTGATAGTACTTTGGTACTTTTACAACATCGATTGCAAGCCACAACCCATCGCCCAGAGATTCAGCTGATTAAAGATTATGGAGATTTACCACTAATTGAATGTGATGCTGGCTCTCTTAATCAAGTATTTATGAGTCTTGTGAGTAATGCTGTTGATGCATTAGAAGAATCTAATCAAGGGCGTTCATTCCCAGATATTTCAGCTAACCTCAATGCTATCAGAATTCAGACTCGTCAAATGGATACAAATCAAGTGATGATTATAATTTCTGATAATGGCATAGGCATTCCCAAAGAGATTTTATCTAAAATATTTGACCCTTTCTTCACTACCAAACCTGTTGGCAAAGGCACTGGCTTGGGCTTATTTATGAGTTATCAAATTATCAGCCAAAAGCATGGCGGTAATCTTTGGTGTGACTCCATACCAGGGCAAGGGACGAAGTTTGTAATTGAAATTCCTGTTAAAGCAAGTATTGGTAATTGGTAATTGGTAATTGGTAATTGGTAATTGGTAATTTAATTAACACTCATCCTGAGGGCTGTTAAAAAATCTTCTTCAACATAAGGTTTTGTAAAGTAGGTAGTCGCTCCTAATTGCATAGCCAACTGACGATGCTGATTAGTGCTGCATGAACTGAGCATGATAACTGGTATTTTGGCTAATTGTGAGTCTTTAAGACGATAGCTGAGAAACTCAAAGCCATTGAGATTAGGCATTTCAATATCACAAATCACCATTTGCACATGGGGATTTTGCTGCAACTGGGCGATCGCTTCTTGCCCATCTTCGGCTTGCAATACTTGATAACCCTCTCTTTGCAATGTCAAAGATACGATATGGCGCACGCTATGGGAATCATCTACCACCAGAATTGTTGGTTCTCGGTGAATAATTGCTGTATCTGCTGGATTTAATAATTTAGTATTTGAGTAAACCTGTTGATTGTGATTAATTGTCTGCTGCAACAGTGCTACTACATCAATTACTGGCAGTAAATTATCTTTCCAAATCGTACAACCATAAACGCAACTGGAAAATTCTTGGTCTGTTGGTAAAGGATTGATGATTAACTCTGGTTCTGCAATGAGGTATTGAATTTCTGGTTCTAAAGCCAAAATTTGCTGACCTAAGTTTAGTACTAACATTGGTTCTGGCTGACGATTTCCTAAGGGTTTGGAACTACCGTAACTGAGTAGTTCTGATAGTTGATAGTTAGGAATTACTTGTCCGCGCCAATGTAAAAACCGTTGTCGTTGAGAATAGATAATTTGGTCAGCTTCCGCAACTAAAAGTTCTTCCACGCTGTCGGAATTGACTGTAAAAACATTACCATCCGCTACCCAAACAAATAAATTAGCGGTTTTCAGTTTGTGTGGTAATGCAGGGTTTTGACTGTTTTGGATGACAACCCCACTCGAATTAGCAGTTTCATTAGCTGCTTGGGGATGATTTTTGTTCACAATCGACTCATAAGCCGCACGCCAACCAGCCAAAGCTACCTTCCCAATTGTTTGAGCCGCTTGCGGGGTTGTTTGTAAAGTCGTACTTGTAATTTGGGCGATCGCAATGAATTCCGAAATATTGTAGAATTCGCCAAAGCCCAAAAATAAATTTGCCTGTGGGATCAGTTGCTCTGGTAATTTATCAATGTCAGATTCTGCCAGAATTCTTTCTAGGTTGTCTAAAGCCTGAGCCATCTCTGTTGTTGGCATTAACTGAGATACACTTGCCTCTAGATAAGAAGTTTCTAGCACATCAGGCACTATTTCTACCTTATGGCTTAACCTAGCTTCTAGATAAGCAAAAATTGGTTCTGCTTTGGCTAAAACACTTGCTAAATCATCAAAATTTTCTTGAACTTGTGCTATTAGCAGTAAACGCAAACAATCATTAGCTTGCAAAAGCAAATTTGTTAAATAGTCGTCAATTACCGCATTTCCCAGCGATATCAACCGAAAAATCTTTTCCAAACGATGAGCTAAGGTATGTATATCAGTGAAATTCACCTGGTCTGCTGTAGTTTTAACTAACTTAGCAGCTCGCACCAGACTACGTATCTGGGGAGCGCTATAGTTATGTGAAAGCTCTAGCAATCCTTCGTGAATTAGCTGTAGAAGCCCTGATGCTTCTTGCACAAAATTTTGAAAAACGTTATTTTGTATACCAAAGTCAAGACCCATAGCTTATGCTGGTGTTTTTAACTATGATGGTGTAAAGAATTTATACTATTTATTTCAGTAGATGCACTCGATCAACTTAGTTGGGAACTTCTAGAAAATAAATTATCCAATTTTCAGAGGGAAGACCATGATTGTATTCTTCCTCCTCTGCCTCCTCTGCTTGCCAAAGCGATTGATTATTTTTTTGGAAGTCCCTAAATACGATACCTCCTACGTTTCCTGTGCAAATAACGTTAGCTGGGCTAAAGAATCTGCCAAGGCTATGGCTTGCTCAGAAGTTTGATTGGCAATACTAGCTACTTCTAAAATAGATTGATTTACAGAGCTAGAAGTTTCAATTTGGACAGCAGCAGCTTGGGAAATTTCTGCCACCAGGGTTTGCATTTCGATACTCAGTGCGATCGCCTGTTGAAATTTCTGTTGAGTTTGTGCAATCAATTCACTGCTGCTTTGTGCTTGTTCTGTGCTGGATTGCATAGCCATGATCACGTGATCACTTTCTATGTGAATATCCGCAACCAATGGTTGAATGTCTGTAATTTCTAATTCTAACTGTTGTACTAAGGAAAGTGCTTTTTGAGCGATCGCGGCAAATTTTTGACCTGCTTCTCCACTCCGCGATGCTTCCAGTGCTGTATGCATAGCTTGCAGCTTAATCTGAGAGATGACATTGCTGATCAGATTTATCTTCTCAGATAGCTGTTGCCAAGGTTCTTCAAGACGGTTAACTCTTTGAGCAGCTTGGAAAATAGTTTGTTGAATAGCATAGATGCTCTCTAAAATTTCGCTCATGGACTGATTTTCGTCCTGTACTGTCTGGCTGATCTGCTGTTCTTGAAGTTCTAGTTGTTGGGCAGAATTGACCATTCTTTGAGTAAAATCACCCAACATTTGAGTTTGATTGTAGATAAATTCAATAGATTGCAATTGAGTCAGCGCCACATTTGTAGAAAGATTTTGCACAACTGCGTTCCCATTTCTCAGCAGTTCGGAAACCTGTAGCTTGAGTTCTTCGTGTTTTTGAGACTGCTCAAAAGATGTCGCGGTGGCAGCTTGGTATGCTTGATCTACTTGGTTCAATAGCCTCGCGTGTTCCAGTGCAAATCCAACTTGCATGGCGACTTGAGCGAACAAATCAATCTCAGATTGTTGCCAATCACGGGGGCCGGAACATTCATGAGCAATTAATAAGCCATATAGCTGACCATCTTTGAGAATCGGTGCCACTAAATTGGCTGTGACGGCAAAAGGTTCGAGTTGGCTCAGGTGACAATCAGTTAAACCAGCTTCATAAACATTGTTGACAGCTTGGACTCGACCAGCTTGGTACTTTTCGATATAGCCTTCTGCAAAACAAGGGTCTCTGATAATCGCCCACAAGGCTTTAGGAAAGCCGGGAAGTACTGATTCGGCAATTACAGTGCCATACCAATCGGGATCAAAACCATAAACTATGACGCGATCAACGCTCAGAGCCTTGCGGACTTCTTCCACCGTGGTTTTCAGAACATCCTCTTCATTGAAGGATTCTTGAATACGGCGAGTAATATCTACTAGCAAATGAGTTCGTACAGCTTCAGCATCAATTCGCTGGAGTAGCCGCGCATGGTCAAGAGCAAATCCTACTTGCATGGCAATTTGAGTGAACAAATCAATCTCAAATTTTCGCCAATCACGAGGAGCAGAACATTGATGAGCAATTAATAAACCAAATAACTGGTCATCTTTAAGAATTGGTGCAACTAAATTAGCTTTAACACCAAAGGGTTCAAGTTGCTTCAGGTGACACTCAGTTAAACCAGCTTCATAAATATTGCCGATCGCTTGCACTCGGCCAGCTTGATACTTTTCTATATAGCCTTGGGCAAAGCAAGGGTCTTTGATTTTGGCTCGCAAGGTTTTAGCAAAACTCGGCAGCACTGATTCTGCAATGACAGTACCATACCAATCGGAATCAAAACCATATACAATGACTCGATCAGCGCTCAGAGCCTTGCGGACTTCTTCCACTGTGGTTTTCAGAACATCCTCTTCGTTGAGTGACTCACGAATGCGGCGGGTAATATCTACAAATACCTGAGTTTGATCAGCTTTGCTCTCTACCTGTTCTAGGAGGTTAGTGTAGTTGAGGACAAATCCTAATTGTGTGGCAATTTGAGCAAACAAATCAATTTCTGACTGCTGCCAAAAGCGGGGTTTAGTACACTCATGGGCAATTAATAAGCCAAATAGTTGATTTTTCTGCAAAATTGGTGCCACCAAATTAGCTTTGACAGCAAATCGCTCTAAAAAGTCAAGTTGAGCAGCACTGAAATCGACTTGATAAATGTCATCAATAGCAACGATGTGGCCATTTTGGTATTCTTCTATATCTTCGCCACCAATGGAGGTAACTGAGACTGTAGTCCGCAAGGTTTTTGGTAAACCGAATCCCACTGATTCTGCAACAAAGGTGCCTTCTCTATGGGGATGAAAGCGAAAGATGGTCACGCGATCGCTATTTAAGGCTGTGCGAACTTCTTCAACGGTGGTTTTGAGAACATCTTCTTCATTGAGACATTCTTGAATGCGCCGGGTGATGTTCATTAACACTTGGACGCGTTCAGCTTCTTGTTCTTGTTTCCAGAGCAAATCTGGCAGCTGTTTTTTGATTAAGCTGATATTTTTCTCTAACACCACCAGTTCATCTTTAGAAGCGATCGCACCCCGAATTCCCGCTTGATCTGGTAGTAGCCGCCGCACAATATTATTAGAAAGGGCCGCCGCATTCAGCAGGGGACGCAAAGCGCGATTAGTCAACAGGACTGCGATCGCACCCACCAACAAAGTTGTTACCCCTGTTCCCATTAACAATAGCGATAACTGGTTTTGTAGCGCCAGTTTAGTTGCTGTTAACTGTTTAATACTTAATGGTTTTGTATAGGAAATCTGCTCGCTAATTTGCTTGCTGCCAATGTAATAAGTTGCAGACCCAACTGCTAGCACGGGCAGCATACTAATAGCACAAGACCAAAATGTTGCCTTGGCTTTCAAACTCCAATCTTTCTGTGCCAAACGCTGAGAACTAGGGATTTGAATTATTGTTGGCCGTTTTGCACTATCTAAATTCGAGTTCGCTACATCTTTTTGATTACCCTCTAAATGATGAATTTTTTGATTACCTACTTGCTTCTTTGGAGAATAATTAGACATAAATACAATCTGATTGTGCGGCGAACTTTATACAACAAAAAACATCTGTTACCAGATTCATTTCATCAACATAGTTGGTAAGCTGATACGCGCCTAAATCAAATATTCTGGCGTTAGGACTGTCAAGGGTCAAGAGTCCAGGGTCAAGGGCTAGCTTGGACTTTGGACTCTTGACTTTTGACAACCTGAGTGCGAAATATACAATTTAAATGCGTAACAGCTTAGGGTAATGCACTTGTTGCGATTGCTGCTTCGTCAGAGATAGGTCAAAAAAGCGCAACTTTTCCCTGATGACATAGGAGGCTTTTATCCAGAAGTATAGAGACTGCAAATAAGAGCTGATTTGAATTTTGTAATTAGGTTCCAAATAGCTCTATGACTTTTCATCTATTTGATTTTTACTTTCTGAACTTTCTACCTCTTTTAGACAGTTAGATGCACCAATTTATACTTTTTAGTATTGACTATATTAGTGTTTAATTTACCAGAATTATATTAAAAAAATTTTTTAATTATTTAAAATACAGCAAGTAGCTTGATAAAGATTTAAAATAAATATTGTTCACCTACTAAAAGATATATATTTATCTATATCTCAACGATGATCAATTTAAAGCTAATCTCAGTTTAACATTATTATTTACTAACATTGCTGAGTATAAAAAACAACCTTATATATTGATAGTATTGTAGTGTGCGTGAAAGCAATAGCACAGCATCATCTTTGCTGCTACGTAAGACTATTAAGCGCGCTGATTAACGGTTAAGTTTTAACACAGCATTAGAGACAAAGGAAAAATGTCCTCTGTCTGAGAAACTTTTAAGGAATCAATTACTCAATTCCGGCATTGAATATACCAATTAGATTTCTGCTTCCTCTGCTAACACAGCAATCAGATATTTGTTCTTGAAAACTCCCTTATTGCACTAGCACGAAATTATAACCAGTGCTTGAAGCGCAAGGCTTACCTGACTCACAAGGCTCAATCCTGGCTAAAAATACTCCACCTTGGCGCTGACCTGATGCTGAAAACTGAATTTTACCTGTGGCTCCCATTGCAGAAAAATTAGGATTTGATAGTACCTTTTGTAAGCCTTGACGAGTGCTATTTTCTTTTAAACCAGCAATAATTACTTGCATTGCATCATAGGCTGTAGCAGTTCGCGGACTGACATCTCCACCCCAAAGTTTTAAGGCTCTATCAGCAAAGGAATTGCCTTTATCCATACTCCGGTTAGCATCACGATGCCAAGGTACAGGCACTACCATGCCTTTAATATCGCCTTGTCCAAACTTTAAAATTCTTTCACTGTAGAGTTGTTGAGAACCAAAAAGTGTCAGCCTATTTCGATTTGCTTTTGCCACATCTACTGCTACGTTGAGGCTACTTGTACGGGGAATTAATAGTAAGGCTTCTGCACCATCGCTAATAGCTTTGGGAATGACATCATTAGCTCTAAAATTCGCAGCCCCTAAATCGCAATCTGTAGCAGTAACTTTTCCACCTGCTTTAGTGATGAACTCAGTGTACTCTTTGACAATATCTTGATTTAATCTTTCTTGATTTGACCTGTCCTGATTAGATGTGTCTTGGCTAGTTCTAAATGATGTATCGCGACAAATAGCTATATTAGTCCGGCGTTCTTTTTTAACAATATATTCAGCTAAGGCTTGATTGAAAATCTCCCGATTAGGGCTGATATTAAATACATATTTACTATCGCCATAGGCCTGTGCCTGATTTTGCCCCATTTGATTTCTGGAACTTCCCGGAGAAACTCTCACCAAACCATTCTTTTTATAGAGTTCTTCATTCCGTCCAAAACCTACTACTGCTAACACATTAGCGTCTTTGACTAATTCATTATCTATTTTATCAAGCTGGTCAAAGCTATTTAAATTAGAAATTTCCAGTTGCAATGGTATGCCATTAATTCCGCCACTGCTATTAATTTCATCTTGCGCTTGCGCCACACCGCGTAAAGTTTCTTTCGCCTCATTTAAGCTATTACCAATGGGTGCAATTACAGCAACTTTTAATGCTTTAGAGTTAGCAATTTTGGCATTATTCAAATAAATTAATGTCTCTGGATCGTTCCGCATAGTTTGCAGCGATGCTTGAAATTTGATGACAGCCGTGCCAAAATCACCAGATTTGACTGCATTCACCCCAGCTTCTTTATTATCTGTTTTATCGGCGGTTACTAAAAGTTTTTCACCCAAACTCATCCACTCCGGAGTTGGTGGGCGTGATGTTCCCCTGGGAGTAACCATAGAATTTGGTGTAGATTGAATCTCCGGCGAAAACTTACTGACTAAGCCTAAAATTACCGCTACCAGCACTCCAGCAATTCCCAGAGAGGCTAGCAACCGAATATTCTCTTGTTTAGTTGTCATCAATAATTCCTCAATTAATTAAGTTAAATTTATCTGAAAATTGCTTTTACAATAAACCAATATTCAAAAATAATCAGAAATATAGCAATCCTAAATCATTTGTGAAAAATCACAGTTGTTGATATGGTGAACATTAGAAGTCATTGATAGGGTGCATGGCAGCACAAATGGAAGAGTTGATAGAGTTCATTCAGGCTACCTCAGACTCCAGAGAACTAAAACGGGCACTGGCAGTACAAATGGTGATGCAAAACTATAAACATTCAAAGATTGGAAATATTCTCGGAGTGTCTGTTGGTTTTGTAAACAAATGGAAATATATATTTATAGAACAGGGTATAACCGGATTGAGGCTAAAATACAAAGGGTCAAAAAGTTATCTTGACTCTGCACAAAGACAAGTAGTATTAAACTGGCTTCAACAGAAAAACTATTGGCATTTATCAGAATTAAAGGAGTACGTAGAAGATAATTTTGATGTTGTATTTGAGTCAAATCAAAGCTATTACGATCTCTTTAAAGACGCTAATATAAGTTGGAAAAAAACACAAAAAAAGAATCCTAAAAAAGACGCAGAACTAGTAGCTAAAAAAAAACTAGAAATAACCGCATGGCTGACGGCACATGAGCGTGAGATAGTATCTGGGGAACTCATAGTTTTTTTTGAAGATGAATGTCACCTATTATGGGGAGATATTTGTGGTTATATTTGGGGAAATACGAAAGAACGGATTGAAGTTCCAGTGATCAATGAACGACAAAGACAAACCTATTTTGGCGCTCTAAATTATTACACACAAGAGTTTCTAATTAAGCCTTGTAAAAAAGGTGATTCTAGCAACGCGATTGCTTTTGTACAATATTTAATTTCCCAGTATCCAAAAAGCCGTATTGCTTTAATTTGGGATGGAGCTAGTTATCATCGTTCTGCTGAATTTAAAGCTTACTTAGATAATCTGAATCAAGGATTAAGTGAAGATGAATGGAAAGTTACTTGTATGAGATTTGCACCCAATGACCCAACGCAAAATCCTGTAGAAGACATCTGGTTGTACGCTAAAAAATTTATTCGAGAGTTTTACCACTTATGTAAATCCTTTTCTCAGGTCAAGAGATTATTTGAACTCGTTACTAATCATCAAGTTTTTAATTTTCCCAAAATATTTATGTATGGTTCATTTTTTTCACAACTCATTTAGGATTGCTATATTTAGACATTAGTTTATTCATTAACTGTGATGTACCCAACAAAATAAATGCCAACAATCCAGATAAAATAATTAATAAAACCGCTACTATCAAACCATTGATACCTGACCGTAAAGGATTAATAATTTGCCAGCGCTGGAAGATAAACACAATAAATAAATTGGTTAGTAGAGCAATTAAAAATAAATAACTCTTTTCAAATAAAGGGCGAGATTGAATAAAAATTACAAATCCTAAAATTATCAACCATAACCCCGAACTAATCAACGTAGTTCCTAAAAAACTCAGTAATACAATAGCTAAAAAAGAACTGCCTGTACCTACAATCACAGCCCCGGGTAATAGTTCTTGCAGCGATATGTGTGAAACACTTTGGTTAGTTTGTTGGGGAATCCGTCCTCGTGATTGAAATAACTGTTCTGGTGAAAATATAGTGTGTGGTACTTTGGGATTTAAACCTGGCTGAACATTTAAATCTAATAATACTGCCTGAGCCGATTGATAACGTTGCTCGTGATTTTCTGGCATTAACCTATCGAGAATCAGCGCTAATTCCTGACTGATTGGTTGCGACAATTGACTGCGCCAATTATTAGTCCAGCTAAAACCTTGCTTCATCCATAGTTGGGATGGAGTAACGTTAGTCAGCAGATGAAAACAGGTAATTCCCAAACTATATAAATCACTAGACGGGTAAGCAGTACCTAACTGCAGTTGTTCTATTGGTGCATAACCCAAAGAACCGATAATTGTTCCTGGTGCTGTGTTTGCTGCTTCCGTTTTTTGCTTGGATACACCAAAATCAATCAACACTAACTTACCATCATGTTGACGGCGAATAATATTTTCGGCTTTAATATCGCGGTGGATAACTTGTTGTTCGTGGATGGTATTCAGAACAGGTAACAAGTCATTTAGTAGTTGACGAATTTTTGTTTCATCAAATACTCCCTGCTGCTTTAACTCCTGCAACAGATTTTGTCCCTCAATCAACTCTTGCACTACATACAGGTAGTCATTTTCTTTAAAGTAGGCTAAAAGTGTGGGGATTTGGTCATGTTTTCCTAACTCTTGTAAGCGTTTAGCTTCTCTCTCAAACAACTCAGTTGCTTTTTTTTGAGCATCGCTACCGCCACCACTGTAAAATTGACCGCGAACTAGCTGTTTAACAACACATTTCTCGTTGAGCTTGTCTATATCTTCTGCTAGATAAGTACGTGCAAACCCTCCTCTGCCAATTGGTTGGATAATACGATAACGATTTCTTAGTAGATACACTAATCCTGTTCCACAGCTTAAACAAAAGTGGGAACCATCAGGATTTTGAGGATTTGGGCAATCGGGGTTTAGGCAGCAGATCATATAGCTATCGCTGTCATTTTATTAACAACTAAAATATATCTTAAATTCTCTTGTACTCTGGGGCTGACCTCTCTTTTACTAATAATTCTTATAGTTTTGCTGTTAAAGGATTACTATGCCATTTTTGCAATAGACTCAGTTGCACATTTGCCTATTCGACACTTAAACTTTTAGGGTGCGTAATTTATGCAAAAAATCAACTGGATTTCTATATCTATACAGACAAGAATAAATCTCTGATTGTTGCGACCAATCTCTTTTAGTTAGCTAATCTTAATTCTGCTAAAGCAACAGCACCCCATAAAGGTGCATCATCAGCTAAAGCAGCTGAAACAATTTCAAAATCAATTTCTGGTAGTGCTGTTTCTCTTGCTACCTGACGTAAAATTTCCCACCATTGAGTACCAGCTTTAGTTACACTCCCACCTAGGATAAATAATTGCGGGTTCACTAAGTTTGCTATATTACCAATACCCGTACCTAAAGCCCAAGCAGATTTGCGTAAAACCTCCACAGCTAAATCATCCCCAGCTGCTGCTGCTTGACTGATTAATTGTCCTGTTAATAGCTCTAAATTACCCTCCACCAAACTCCGCAATATCTTCCCTTCCCAGAGTTTCGGCTGTGCTGTTAAAGCTTCCCGCGCATTTTGCGCCATATAGGGGCCGGAAGCCAAACGTTCTACACATCCACGTTTACCACACAAACATACCGGGCCAGCTGGGTCTACTACAATATGTCCAATTTCTCCAGCCATACCCCCTGTACCTCGCCAAGGCTGACCATTGAGTATCCAACCACCACCCACACCAGTACTAACGGTGATGTAAAACAGGCTATCGTAACCTTGACCTGCACCAAAACGATATTCGCCTAAAGCAGCGACATTAGCATCATTATCCACTGCAGCAGGAACTCCAAACTCTTGTTCTAACATCTCTTGGAGAGGAATATTTTCCCAACCAGGAACATGGTGAGACAGCCGCACTGTACCTGTGGTAGCGTCTACTGGGCCGCCAAAGCTAACACCAATAGCGGCGGGTTGAGTATCTTGCAGCAAAGAGTGAATCAGCGATCGCATAATCTCTAAATCAGTATTAGCATTGGCGATCGCTGGTGATAGGCGACGTTCATAACGCAGCCATTGTCGAGAACCGATATTTACCGTTGCTGCAGCTAACTTAGTTCCGCCAAAGTCGAGAGCTAATATTGATGTCATACAATTTGGGATTTTAGATTTTGGATTGGGGATTGGGATTTAGAATTGCTTTTTGGATTTGGCTTGTGCAAATCCATTTATCGCTCTCATCTTTTACTTTGATGTCATAATCTTGAATTTTCACTGCTGTGAATAAAAATGCTTGGTTTCCTTCTTAAGAAAGATGTTGGCGACCAAGATAAATTCAACACTAGAGAAAATTATATGATTTAGCGTACTCATGACTTCCGAGCAGTCTCAACCACAAATTGATTTTTCTCATGCTAAATAACCTGCTGTCTCGTCCAATCTTGAGCAGGAAAAAAATCAACGGAAATCACAAGAACTGAGGGGAGAAACTAAAAAACAACCTCTGACTGATGATTTAATTCACTCAGAAGATGATACAGAGAATGTGGGAGAACGCCAAATAATTGTTGCCAATATTCCGGGAGTAGCAGCAACGAGTCTCAATGATGCTCATGATTGAATTGCTCAGTTTTTTTGGAATCTAAGACTCCATCAATAAACTGTTGCAACCGTTCATAATGGGTTCCTTTCCAATAAATTTGAGCGCAGCTTTGACAGCGATGAAAGTCCTGATTTTGTAATTGCACACTTTCAGGAAGTAGATGCATGATAGTTTCCTTCGCTATCGATTCTAGTAAGCCATTACAACGCAAACATCGTTGAAAGGGTGATACTGACTTAAACAAATCAAAGCGCTGTAATACTTCTGTTATTTGCTGCTGAGGATTTGTACTTCTGACATAATAACCGTGGGTTACAAGACTACGCATTAATAAACCCTTATCACGGGTCAAAAGAATCCGTTCTTGGCTGTGAGAAACCTCAGCTAATTCTTCATCACCATAATCATTACGATATAAAGTATCAAAGCCTAACAGCCTTAAAGATGTGGCTAATTTACCTAAATGAATATCTAAAACAAAGCGAATAATACTCAGCGGTTGTGGATGTACAGAAATGCTGGGTGTATTAGTCACAGAGATGGGATAAACATTAATAATATCTCCATCCTGAACAATATAAGAAAAATCCACGTAATTATTATTTACTTCAATAGCATCAACTTCTGGATGGGGAACCCCTAGAGACTCAATCATGTCTTTGATTGAGGCTCTTTCCCCAAAATTATGTATGATTTTGACTCGCCTTTTATTGCGTGGTAAAAAATCGTTTAATTCTGCATGAAAGTTGAAAGAAGCAACAGCCATAATTGAATAATTGGGGATTATTTAATTTGTATTTCGTAATTTGTAATTCATAATTTCTTCTCATCTCCACGTTGCTTGATGAGTTAGTTCCTATTTTAGCTGTTTCATAGTGAACAGACTACTGAAAGAGTCTGCCAGCATTTCTATCGAGGTTGAGGTTTGAGTTAGCATCAAAATCCTCCCGCAGAAATCTCTTTAATTACGAATTACGAATTACGAATTACGAATTACAAATTTTTTATGTGGTGTATTCGGCGTTAATTTTCACGTAGTCGTAACTCAAGTCACAACCCCAAGCTTTACCAGTACCATGACCATTACCAACGCTCACAGAGATTAATACTGTATCTTCTTTGAGATACGCACCTGCTGCTGCTTGTTTTAAATAAGCACTCGCTGCTGCACGATCAAATGATAGTGGTTGACCATTTTCTAAAAGTAAGAAATCCCCTAGCTTGATTTGCAAATTTTCTTGCTCAAAGGGTACACCTGCACGTCCAGCGGCGGCGGCGATACGTCCCCAGTTGGGATCGCGTCCAAAAATTGCAGATTTTACTAAGGATGAACCTGCAATAGTTTTAGCGATTTGACGTGCTGAAGTTTCATCATGGGCCCCCGTAACTTGCACTTCAATTAGACAAGTTGCACCTTCACCATCACGCGCGATCGCTTTTGCTAAATGCTGGCATACTGCTGTTAACATCGCTTCTAATTTTTCCGCCTCTGGCCCCATTTCAATAATGGCTGGGGTGCGGGATTGTCCATTAGCTAAGGCAATTAAGCTGTCATTGGTGCTGGTATCACCATCAACAGTAATGGAATTAAAGCTTCTGTCAGCAGCGCGACTCAACATTTGTTGCCAAAGTGCTGGCGATACAACTGCATCACAGGTAACAAATGCCAGCATAGTTGCCATGTTGGGGTGAATCATCCCTGAACCTTTGGCAATTCCACCAATTCGCACCGGGCGATCGCCTATATTTGTCTCTAGGGCAATAGATTTAGTTACTAAGTCTGTGGTGATAATGGCTCCCGCCGCCGCATCTGAACCTGTTTCTGAAAGTGCTGCTATCAGTTGCGGAATCCCAGCTTTGAGTTTATCCATCTTGATGCGCTGTCCAATCACCCCAGTTGAAGCCAATAATACCGATTCACTAGGGATATTCAAAGCTTGGGCTACTGTCATCGCTGATTCTAAAGCATCAAACCAGCCTTGAGTACCTGTAGCCGCGTTTGCTTGTCCAGCATTACACAGAATTGCCCGTGCATTATGCTTGGCTTGTAAGCGTTGGCGGCAATAATCTACGCAAGCGGCTCTAACTTGACTAGTGGTAAACACACCTGCTGCGATCGCTTCCACATCTGACAATATCAAAGCTAAATCAGGTAATCCCGAAGGCTTTAAACCTGCGGTAATCCCTGCTGCTCGATATCCCCTTGGTGCTGTGATACCACCTGTAATCTCCTGCCAGTCTGCCATGATTATTCTCCCACAACTATCTAGTGGCTCGACTGGCGATTATACCAAGTCTTATGTAATTCAAAATTCAAACTTCAAAATTCCATAGGATTGGGGACTGGGGATTAGGGATTAGGGATTAGGGTCTGAGAGATGAGGAAGATGAAGGGAAATAACAAACACCAATTACCAATTACCCATTACCTATTACCTATTACCAAATGACCCTTGACTCTTAACAACATCAAAAATTGAAAAAGGAGAGCCACTTGGGCAGCTCTCCAGATCATCAGGGTGCATCTATATACCACATCATAGCATATTTTCGCTGAGGGGCAATACCCCTTAATCAGGTTTTTATGAAAATATGGTGAAGTTGGCTTTCAGGTTAACACAAAAAATACAAAAGGCAACTACTTGGGCAAATTTTCCAATTATCAGGGTGCTTTTACTTAGCAGAGGAGTAGATTTTTAACATGAGTAATACCACTTGTTATTTAATGGCTTGATTCAAAATTCTCATGAAGACTCCTCATAATCAGCTACATATCAGCTAGTACAGACGCGATTGCGTCTAATGTTATGCCTAGCAGAAATTCTCAAAGATGATGCTTGAGTAGTTTTTGCAGCTAAGAGACTACTAATAAAGCTCATCTCACACCTAAAAGTTCGCGGGCAGAGGAAAAGCTACCAATGCCCAATGCCCCATGCCCCATGCCCCAAGTAAAAAAAAAGAGAGCTACTTGGGCAGCTCTCCAGGTCATCAGGGTGCATCTATATAACATGATTATAGCATCTTTGTGATGATGGGCAAGACCCCCTAATGAAAGTTTTTTGTATAAATTTTTGACAAATTTTTTGAGGCTGGGTTGGCTCAATCACAAGAAGCGCTACTTAGATAGCTTTTGAGAGCACCAGCGTATATTATTAACAGAGTATAACATTTTGGGTGTGAGGGGTATAACCCATCTTTATAATCTCTTGTTATCAAATTTTGTTAAGCAACTACCGAACACTAGCGATATCAGAGGGTACAAGCGTGTAGTGCGATCGCCTTAACTCTTCAATGATAATTGACAGCTGACCATAAACCAAAATTTAAACCTGAACCCGAATGCAGAATTGGTAGTATTTAAGTGCCGAAGATACAGGAAGAGAGAATACTGCAACGACTCCATACTGCCAAGTGGTGTGTCAGTATGGTGCAAAAAGCCATTGATCGAGGAACCAGTAAAATGTTGCGTGACTTGAAAAGCTAATTTCGCCAGCTATAACTTTTAAAACGAATTGAGGTGAATATTTATGTCTCAGCAATATTCAATTGAAGAAATTCCGGTTAACTTTAACAGAATTATTGAAGAAGTTGAACAAGGGGAACCGATACAAATTACACGGCAAGGTCAGCAAGTAGCAGTTATTCTTTCATCTGCAGAATACGAGAAATTGCTGAATAAAAGCCCTCGTTTTTGGGAATCTCTGACAAAATTTCGCAAAGAAATCATAGAAGAAGGCATCGATATTAATCCCGATGAAGTATGGCAGGATGTACGCGATAAATCTCCTGGGCGTGAGGTGAATCTTTGAGTCTTTTCTTATTGGATACTAACATCATCTCTGAACCATTGAAGTTGCAACCGAATCCGACAATTATCTCTATGTTGCAACGGTATCAGGGAGAAGTTACTATTGCCTCAGTTACATGGCATGAATTATTATTCGGTTGCTATCGTCTGCCAGCTTCTAGAAAGCGAGAGAGAATTGAGCAGTATTTGCAAGATATAGTCGAACCAAATATTCCTATTCTTCCCTACAATGTTGCCGCAGCTGAATGGTTTGCCATAGAACGAGCAAGGTTAACATTAATTGGTAAACCTCCAGCTTATGCAGATGGACAAATTGCTGCGATCGCTCAAGTGAATAATCTCACTCTGGTAACCAATAATGTTTCAGACTATGCAGATTTTCAAAACTTGAAAATAGAGAACTGGTTTGTTATTTGAAATATGGCGATAAAAGCAAACTTAGTAAAAATTTCTTATAAAAAATTCCCTCAGAAATTCTGAGGGAGGTGCGAGAAGGAGTCTATGTGATGGGAAAACTATGCAGGGTTAAATTGAGATCTGCGTTGCAGTAGTTGGATAATCGCAGCTTTCTCTAAAATTCCCACGAGTACACCATTTTCACGAATTACAGGAAGTGCAGAGATTTGTTGTTGTTCGAGTAGCTGCACTACTTCTACTAATGGCTTGTCTGATTGGACTGTGGTAGATTCTGCAATTGGTCGCATTACTTGTTCAACTTGAGTTTCTGACCACTCGGTTGTGGGGATGGTTCGCAAATCATGAGCTGCGATCGCACCTACTAATTGTCCTTCATCGTCAGTTACTAAGAAGCGATGCCATTGTTCTCCACTTAAGATGCGTTCATCAGCAAATTCTCTGAGAGTCAGATTAGCAGAAACAATCGGGCTATTCGGGGTGACAACATCTGCAGCCGTTAAACCTGTGAGTTTTTCTTGGACTCTAGCAAATTGAGCCGCGTTACCTGCGTTTTGCAGCAAGAAGAAACCGATTAACAAGTTCCAGATGTTAGCAAAGCTGCCAAAGAATAGTATGGGAAGTAAACCAGAAGCGATCGCAACCCAACCAAATATCTGTCCAACTCGACTGGCAAAGGTCACGCCTTTATAAGGATTGCCTGTAATCTTCCAAACTAAGGCTTTCAGTATATTGCCCCCATCTAAGGGTAAGCCAGGAATGAGGTTAAATAGCGCTAATGCCAGGTTAACAGCAGCCAACACACCCAGTATTGCTGCGAGTGGCCCAGTGGCGGCTGTGGCGTAACCAATACCTGTAGTTAAACCGCAGATTAATAGACTAACTAACGGCCCGGCGATCGCTACCCAAAAAGCTTCACCTGGAGTTTTTGATTCTTTCTCTAAGCTAGCTAAACCACCAAATATAAACAGCGTGATTGATTTAACATCAATGCCCTGGCGAATAGCTACAAAGCTATGTCCTAATTCATGGGCGACGACAGAGGCAAATAACAACAGCGCTGTCATCAATCCTAGTATTAAAGCTAGCCCCCCAGATAATTGTGGGAATTGCCCCATCAGTCCGCTGCTATAAGTCCAAGTTACTAAACCCAGAACTAAAAACCACGACGGATGGATATAGAAGGGAATCCCGAAGAGATTACCAACGCGTATTGTGCCATTCATGTCGTTCACCTTTGATTTTTGTTTCTAGAGGTTTGCTTTCATTCCTCTTGATGTTTTCAGTGTAACGAAATGTAAACGAATATTAATCTTTCTGTTGGTAGGGGTGTCCGTCCCCTAGAGGTGTGGTTATTTGGCTGTAGATGTTTTTACTACCTCTGGCAAGGCGTAAAAACCTAAATGATTGCCAACCGGACGTTCCCGCATAGGTAGTTTGGTATGAACGGGAGCATTTAATACCTTTGCGCCATCAGCTTTTCCCATAACTAAGGTGACAGAACCACCACCATCCATATTGATTGCAGCATCAGCACCTAAATCTATAGCAGTCTTGGTTAATTCAGTGAGAGTAAATCCTTCACTATAAAAAGGTTGTTTACCATCTACAGCAATTAGCCAAAGTTTATTACCCTCCTGGTTGATTGCTGCTGCTAAACGTGGGTAAGGTTTATTTTCTTGCAGATGAGAAATCACAGGCTTACCATCAGCAACTAAAATTTCTTGCCCTGCAATAGCTTGAAATGTACCTTTTGGGCATTTACCACTAGCGAAGATTTGCGCCAGATTATTTTTAGCAAAGCACAGCACAGCCTTATTTTCTTCTGGTTTAGAATAACGATGCCCATTAGAGATTACCTCTCCTAAAGGATAGGAAGGATCGCCGCTATGGGGATAATAGTCCCAAGGTGTTTTTTCATAAAAATGATGGAAATAGCTGCCATTTACCGCCAATTGCAGTTTAAATTCGCCTAGAAATTCTGAGGTAGTTCGGGCGTTAGTTTTTTTGCCTTTCTCAGGTAAGCCCGGAGTTACCAAAGGTTTGACTCCCGGCGCTTTTAAGTCAATAGTGACGATATGAAGCATCACTGGACGCGTCTGGGAAACAGCGCGACGTTGATACACAATTCCCTGAAACAATACTTGCTGCTGATCGCTTCGGGACGGACGTAAAATACACAACCATCCATAGAACAGTGCGGGTGCTAAAAGCAAGCTAGAAAAACCTGCCAGCAAGAATCTTCTGATGTAAACTTTGTAGCGATGATGCATAGCTCGATTAAGTAACAGCAGTTAATCTTGTGTTTATGCACCCCTAATATCAAAATTGCAGTCTATGTAATTCTGACGAAGAAATCTACTAACTAAAGTTATAGTGTTAGCCTAACGTACTGTCTGATATGTTGTGGTGCGTCAGAAAACTCCCTGCTTTCGTTCCAAAGAAAAAAACCTCACTGGGAGATTTTTCTAGAAATTCCTACCTACGACACTATCTAGATTTGTTAGTGTAGACATAATGAAAATAGTGCTAGTGGTGCTGGCGTAGTTGGGCAACTTCAGTCGAGCGGTAAATCGTTATTAAAATTAATACTTAGAGAAAGAATTATGACGGCATTTGAACCAAAAAGCATCCGTTCTTATAGCCAAGAAGAGGTACAGCAGATTCTCCAGTTGGCGATCGCAAGTCATGCTGAAAATATAGATAGAGAATTTTCCTATCAGGAGTTAATAGAAATCGCCGCTGAGTTAGAAATTTCTCCAGATACCTTACAACTAGCAGAACGCGACTGGCAAACGCAACAGAGCGAAGTGCAACGTCGGCAAGTGTTTAACCTTTACCGCCGAGGCAGATTTAAAAAGCGTTTGGGCAATTATGCGATCGTCAATGCTTTTTTTATCCTAGTTGATTTAATTAGTGGTGGCGGTGTCTCTTGGGCGCTGTATATTTTGCTATTCTGTAGTTTCTTGGTGGGGCTTGATATCTGGAATACCTTCCAAACCCAAGGTGAAGACTACGAAAAAGCTTTCCAACGCTGGAATCGCAAACACCAAATTAAACAAACTATCAATTCAGTTTTGAATCGGTGCTTTAAAGCATTGCAGACTTAAGTCGCATGGCGAAATTAAACAGAACTGCTCAGGGCTGTCATTTGTCAGGGTTTCTGATGGCTAATGACTTACTTGGATATGATTAAATACTTGTGGGTGAAGAACATAAGGATAAAAGGCAAAACAAGAACCTTTAACCCTTACCCCTTAACCTTTTCCCCCAACCATTGTTGATACTCTGCTGACTCCACCAACTCATAAGTATCTCCCAAGGCTGCAGCAAACTTTTGTTCAATAGCCGCCAATTCTTCAAGCGGTATAGCTTGCCATTGCTCTTTTGTTGCCCAACGAATCACAAATATAATTTCTGTGGGGTCTTGGGGATTCAGCCAAACTTCTTTACCTAAAAACCCAGGATATTGAGCAAGGGCTGTTGTCCAGATTTCCGCATCCTTCTGGAGAAAAATTTCCAGCATCTGGGAAGTAATTTTAAACTTAAGGAATTCTATAACTACACCCTGCATTCCTTGTATTTGCCAATTTGCCAAAATAGAGTTGTAGGCTAGAGTAACTACGCTTTTAGCATAGCTGATTTGCGTAGAAGTTAAGCAAGGGCTGGCTGTCTTAAAATTAGGGGCTAGGGACTAGAGAAGAGTGATTATCATGTTTGGTTGTGGGATTTTCCCGTGATTAGCTAGTTTTAAATAATTAAGAGGAAGGGAGTATGGATAACAACAATTGGATGCAGCAGTTAGTAATGCTTGGTATTGGCACAACGTCTTTAGTAGCTGACAAACTGCGACAAGTCAGCGATGAATTAGTCAAAGATGGCAAGCTGAATCCTGAGCAGGCAAAAGCTGTAATGGATGATATTGTACAGCAGTTGCGATCGGAGCAAGGCACTTGGGAAACTCAGATGCAACGGCAAATGCGTAATATGATGCAAGATTTAGGAGTAGCTCGTCAGTCAGAGGTAGACGAACTCCGGGGTAGAATTGACCGTTTAGAACGTCAAGTGCGGGATTTAGAAAATAAGCTTTGGCGTTAGGATATCACTTTGTGCTTTAAACTAATTTGTGTCCTATTGGTCATTTTTTCCAAACTACCTAAGTAGGGAGGGTTAATTTTGAAAGCAATTATACTCAGCGTTGGATTAATGCTGGCGTGTGTTGTGGTTTTAGTATTAGCGCAAATTGGTGGCAGTAAACAAGACTCTGCCATTGCTGCTAATCTCAGCCAACCAACACCAGCAGCCATAGCTGTCCCCGAAAACAATACCTTGATTGCGAGCAATACTATGTCTGATGCCAATGCTGTCACTACCCCTTCTGGATTGAAGTACATTGAAGTAAAAGAGGGGACTGGTGCAACTCCTCAAACCGGACAAAAGGTTGTAGTTCACTACACCGGCACTCTAGAAGATGGTACAAAGTTTGATAGTTCACGCGATCGCAATCGTCCTTTCGAGTTTAATATCGGACGCGGACAAGTGATCAAAGGCTGGGACGAAGGACTCAGTACAATGAAAGTCGGCGGTAGTCGTAAGTTAATTATCCCACCAGAGTTAGGTTATGGCGCTCGTGGTGCTGGTGGTGTAATTCCACCCAACGCTACCCTAATTTTTGACGTGGAATTACTAGATGTGAAATAGAGGCTAGGGATTAGGGACTGGGGATTAGGGACTGGGGATTGAATTCTGTTCTAGCCCCAGTACTTAATTACAACAATTAGTATTGTAATAATTACCGATTAATAATTATTAGGTCTTGCTAGGTTTTTAAACTTTGTAAACTGCGGATCGAATAAAAGTTTAACTGTACCAGTTGGGCCGTTGCGGTGTTTAGCTACTATCACTTCTGCAATACCGCGATCGGGACTATCATTATTGTAGTAATCGTCTCTATATAACATAATTACTAAATCCGCATCTTGCTCAATTGAATTGTGAACAATAATATTGTTAGCAACAAAGTTGTGTAAACGAGGAACTGTTAGGTCAAAAACTTCTTCTTCTCCACTAAATTCAATTAAAACTATTTCATCCCAATAAACATCACTGTTGGCAAGGGTAAGCATTTCATTTGATTGAACAATCTTGCCAACTTTTAACGCTCTTTCTCTACTTAAATTTGCTTTGTAAAGTGTAGAACCACAATAGGATTGTCCCAGGCAAGATTGTATTTCTCTTGTTGTCATACCAATACTTTGCATGGCAGGTACAACTTGTGTTTTCCAAACCTCTTTGGGTATTACATCTCTGTTAGGGTTATGAATGCAATTGTCAAGGTGTTCAGATATTTTTTGTAATGACCCTAGTTTGTATTGACCTACCGCTCCAATTTTTTTAATAAATAATTCAAGATCAATTTTGCCAGTAATTATGACATGATACTGATTTCTACCCTTACCAGGTTGAGGAATAATTTTGAGTTTTGCATTAATGCCTAATCTTAATAAAAGTGTCTGAACATCAAAAGCTAGTATTTCGCTGCTACTTGCATAATATGCAATAGGTCTTGGTTTTTTACCAGCCACTAACTGTATAGAACCATCTGTACTCCAAAGATGCCTTAGAAAACAAGCTATTAACTCTTGAGGTTGTGAAAACAATTCTTGAGGTAGGAATTTTTCGTAAGATCTTAAACCAAAAACACCGAGCGATTCTAACCATTTCGCTACTGGATTTCTCACATTATGAGTTAGGTGCTCTGCTGCCGACAAGTAAACTTGATACCAGCTACGTTCAGGTGAAATTCTAGGAACAATTGCATCTCCAAAAACTTCTTTTGCTAAGAAAGCAACATTCTCGGCTAAATCTATCTCTCTAGTTGTGTACTGTATGGCATGACGTGGCAATGTACAACCGTCACCAATTAAATGCCCTAATAATGCAACCTCAGCATAAGTCATGGTTAGTTGCCCTGGAATGGGTACAGACCTGGGTAAACATAGATGTTGTTTAGGGCTTAGTTTATCTAGCCTACACCAACCATTAATAGTTAAAAATTTGTGATTAGCTGTAGCTCGAATTTTTCGCCCCAATCGAGTTTTTAAAGTAAATACAGGCTTCACTCCTGTAGAAAAGGCATTACTAACGATTGCCTTTTCTAACTGCATTGTCGCTTCATTTAATGCCAAAACTGAAAAGCCAGATTTGCCTACTAAATTACGAATTGGTACTTGTACGCCAGTATCTGCTAAGGTTACTAAACTATCGCCAGTTAAGCATCCAGATTCTCTTAAATCTGACAACATTGGGCGTTTATTAGTACGTGCTTCCACCCCTCGACTTAGCTGAGATAAAGCAATAACTGGAACCGATAATTCCCGCGCTAAACCTTTTAAAGAACGCGTAATTTTAGATAATTCTTGTACACGGTTATCACCTGCTCCTTCCATTAATTGCAAGTAATCTATCACAATTAAACCCAAATCCATGCCTTGTTCTGCTTGCAGTCTTCGTGCCTGACTTCGCATTTGGGTTACTGTAATATTTGGCGTATCATCAATAAAAATTGGCATCTCTGAAAGCATACCAATAGCACGGCTTAAAGGTTCCCATTGTGCTTGACTAAGCCTGCCACTTCTTAAATAACCACTTTCAATTCCCGCTTCACTTGCTAATAGACGCTGTACCAGTTGTTCTTTAGACATTTCTAAACTGAAAACAGCAACTGGCATTCTATGAGAAGCAGCAATATTATAAGCAAGGTTCAGGCAAAATGCTGTTTTTCCCATTGCAGGCCTTGCAGCAACAATTATCAAATCAGAGCGCTGAAAGCCACTAGTTAGAGCATCTAAATCGTAAAAACTACAAGTAATTCCAGGTAAAGCAATACCTTGATTTCGCTCTTCAATATCCTGAAAATTACTAATTAATGTATCTGAAATATGAACTAATCCTGATTGGGCACGTTCTTGAGTAATGCCAAATACTTTTTGTTCTGCTTGATCTAAAACAATTGGTAATTCTTTCTCAGTTTCATAACCCAGATGAACAATTTCATTACCAGCTTTAATTAACTGTCGCCGCTGGTATTTATCCATGACTAAGCTTGCTAAAGCGTCAATGTTGACTGCTGACACTGTGCGATCTACAAGGGTGGCTAATTTATTTCTCCCGCCAATCCGATGGAGCAAATCGTGATCGGCTAGCCAACTTGTCACCGCCAGCAAATCTGTAGGTTTACCCTGTGCGTGCAGTCGCAATGCTGCTTGATAAATATCTTTATGGGCGCTAATGTAAAAAGCTTCGGCAACTAAGCGATCGCTGACTCTTCCAATCGCTTCTGGATCTAGCAAAATCCCCCCCAAAATCGCTTCTTCTGCCTCAATATTTTGGGGTGGAAGGCGATCGCTACCATTGCCTTGAAAACTTAGTTCTTCAGCCATAAGCGATGTTCAACTGGCGAGCCAGATTGCTTTGTTACCTTTATCATGAAAAATTGCCAATAATTCGTAATTGTGAATTCGTAATTCCTAATTAGTCCGTAGATGAATTTAGTAACTAGAAATCAGCAAAAATATTTGTCTTGTTACCTCAACAAATGAACTTATTCTGCATCCTAAATAAATTACGAATTACCCTTCGGGTTCGGCAGTTACTTAACTTGGGGAGACCCCAAGACTGTACTGCCTCACAAACTACGAATTACGAATTACGAATTAGTAATTAATTCAGTTAGCTAGCAACAACTTCAATGGTTACTTGTGCGGTTACTTCTGAATGTAGCTTAATTTCAGCTTTGTAGGTGCCCAGGTGGTTAATATCGGGGAGTGTAATACCGCGACGATCAATTTCTTGATTGGTAGCTGCTTGAATTGCATCTGCAACGTCTTGAGCGGTAACAGTACCGAAAATAGCTTCATTTTCACCAACTTGCTTGGCAATTTTCAAGTTGCCAATTTTTTCTAAAGCTGCTTGTTGTTCTAAAGCTTGTTGTCTAAGCTCTAATTGCCGTTGACGTTCTTGTTCACGACGGCGTTCTACTTGCTTGAGAATACCAGGAGTAGCATGAGTTGCCAATTTTTGCGGAATTAGATAATTACGAGCATAGCCAGGAGCTACATCTACTAAATCGCCTAATTTTCCCAGCTTACTCACATCTTGAGTTAAAACTAACTGTACGCGTTTCGCCATTGTTTTTCGTTTTCCTGTAGAATCTCATTAACTTGGGTTGCAGCCGGATAGCTCACAGATGTGTAGCTGTATCCCAAGCGGCTTGGTCAATACCCTAAAGCTTACAGATCCTAGCGAATCGCAGGGGGCGATCGCAACTATTAGGGTGCAAAAAAATTAGACCTCTTGCACAAAGCACTTTTGCAAGAGGTGGAAAAAGGGGAAAGGTTAAAGGGAAAGGGAAAAATACAAAACCTTTCTCTCTTTTCCCTTATCCTTTTCCCAACTTCTGCAAGAAGTCTATTGTATTGCTTATAGCGCCGCGATCGCGCGATCTACCAAATCCAGTCCTTGAGAGACTACCACATTCCGCCAACCCTGATCCGCAGGCACAAAAACTTCCATTAACCGCTGACTTGTCGATTCTTTAGATGGGTGATTTGCTGGCGAAAAGAAATGAGCGCGGTTTTCTGCTCGTAATGCCTCCACTACTTGAATGACTGAATAAGTACCAAATTCTGCGGTAAGATACCTGTAATTAGATTGGGGAACTTTTGCCTGACACCAATTTCCCAATCCTCCACGAAACTTGTAAGCAACTTTTCTGGCTAGATAAGGTTCCACATAATTCGCGCCAAAATTCGCAATTAGCCATTGGGTAGACTCAGACTCCGGCGGATAATCAATGAAAAGTTTATAGGTTGCCTTCTTACCTAACCCTGTATGTAAGTCAATATGTACAACATCTGTGGCATTCCCCACCCACCGAGCAAAATGGGCATCAAGAATCTGATAAGTCTTTGAGGGTTGATGTCCGCCAAAAAATAAACCTTGGGGAAAATCATATTGTCCTACTGGTAGCGTGCTGGTTAAAGAATTGATGCCATAGCGAAGAATAATTGCGATCGCTTTTAACAGAAATGGCTCAAACTGGGATGGTGGTGAATTTGGGTTGAAAAAAGCATTTAACTCACCATACTTTGCTGGACTCCCGCTATATGCTTCGCCAGGGAGCAGGAAATTACGATTGAGGTCGATATTCTCCTCATTCCACCTTCTGCGCCAAGCAAAGCCGTAAGGATTCAAAGCGTGTAAAAGTAATACAGCAATCCCTTGGCTTTGATTCCAATTTACAAGACGCTTCTCTAGCAAAGTACATTGCACAGCAGAACCAAAAAATCCCTCCACGCCATGCAATCCACTAGAGACAACCACAATCTTTTGAGGATTGGGGTTTCCTAAAAAAGCCACATCAATAGTCAAGTCTTCCCCATCTGGCCCAATTTGCTCAATGGAGTATGCTTCTAAGCTAGATCCCAAAGCCAACGCCGCACCCCGAAACCGCTTCCGCGCTGCGCTGTAATTAGGACAAAAACCAGCATCATCAGACATACAAACAACTCATCACAAATGCCAAATGACTAATGACCAATGACAAATAACTAAAATTTATCTTTCATCCCCCTAATCCGTGCAAAAGTCTGCACTGGATCGTTACTCTTAGCCGCCGATTGTAGTGTTGGTTGCTCCCAGCGTAAAAAAGGATTGGTACGTTTCTCCACCCCTATCGTTGAAGGAATGGTAGCTTTTCCCTGATTACGGTAAGCCTTGACTTCATCAAAGCGTTTTTGTAAGTCAGCGTTTTCACCATCAACAGTCAGGGCAAATTGTAAATTTTTTAACGTATATTCATGGGCGCACCAGACCTGTGTATTATCAGGTAGAGAACGAAGTTTATTTAACGAGTTCACCATTTGTGCAGGTGTGCCTTCAAATATACGACCGCAACCCCCTGCAAATAGAGTATCGCCACAGAATAAGTCCCCTGGTTCCCCGGCTACTTCTGGGGGAAAATAGTAAGCAATGTGCGCGCGGGTATGTCCGGGAACGAAGATGACTTCAGCCATGCGATCGCCAAACTGCACATGAGCGCCATCTTCAAGAAACACAGTTTGTCCTGGGATTCTTCCCCGATCCTCAACTCCAGCATAGACTATCGCTTCAGGAAATTTTTGCATCAACTGCTGATTACCACCCACATGATCGTGATGATGGTGGGTGTTAAAAATCGCTACTAATTTAGCGTTAAGTTCTGTCAGTTTCCTGAATACAGGTTGAGCCTCTGCAGGGTCAACAGCAGCTGCGATATTTTGCGTGCGATCGTACAGCAAGAATATATAGTTATCCGAGAGTGCTTCAAGACGAATGACCTGCATAAACTCAATTTCCTCAGCGCAGAACATCAAAGCTATCTGTAATAGCTATATAAATTATTTATATGTTGTTCATTTTAGCGGGAAAAATCATGAGACATCAGCATGAATAACCGTATTTTCCCGGTGGTGAGGGTGATAGTAATTATTAAGCAATGAGATTAATCAGTACAATTTCTCTGGAAAGAAGCATAAATGCGACGCTAGATTAATGTTGTTCTTTTTGTCAGCAAGACAATCAGAATTTCGGTCATCAGGCATCAACAATATTTGTTTAATTCAAGAAAATTTAATATTCCAAAATTTTCCTGCAAACCTTTTGTAATACAGAGGTCTAGCAAATATTGTCATGCTCAATTGCATCTATAGGAGATTTATGAATTCCCCAGCCTTGCTTTATCCAAGCATCAGTACCCCAGCAGAAACTGCTGTGAAGAAAATTGTCGATAAAATTATTTCATCAGGCACAATGAGCCGTCAAGACCATACTTTACTGACATCTACTATTTTGGCTAATGGTGATATCACTGAGGGAGAACGCCGCCTGATTAATCGTGTCTTCGACCATATTCAAACAGGACAACTGAAATTATCGGATTGGTAATAAACAATGAATAATTCATTATTTTCATAGAAAATAATGGAACTAAAAAACAAGGTTTAATATTTAGCCAATGCTGGTTGTTTAAGCAGCATTGGCTGTTAAATAATAAAATATAATAAAAATCATGAATTCTGAAAAAGGATTTATTACTATTTTAACAGGAATGTACTCTTTTCAAGACTGCATTCATTTTTTGGCATCTGTGAGAAAATTTCATCAAGAGCCAATCATTATTTTAATCGACCGCATTCCGCCAATATTCTATCCTTTCCTCAAAGCTTTCAAAAATGTCATCTTAAAACCTGCACCCGCAAATGAAAATACGGTTTTAGCATCACGAGAAGCCAAACTAGCTTTGTATGCGACTTCGCAATTTCAGAAAACCATCTACTTAGATTCAGATATTTGCTTACTTGCTCCAATTAATGATGTCTTTGAAGCTTTAAGCACGGAAGATTTATTATTAACTGAAGATGTACAGCCGAGTATTATTAAAGCCACGAATTTATTGAGAGGTAAGCAGCAAGATATATTAGCAGATGTTCTGCCAACTTTACAAGCTATAGGTTTACCGCTTCAGGAAGATAGTATTCAATACAATGGTGGCTTTATCGCCTTTAGGAAAACAGAGATAACTGCCAAATTTTTTGATGAATTTAAGCGTTATTTTGAAATTATCAAGAATAATCAAGATAAATTGCTATTAAAAGACCAAGGTGCTTTTGCAGCTGCGATCGCCACTGTTAAACCAAAGCTAAAAGTCTTACCTCCTACCTATAATTACCTCAGCAAATGGAAAGAATGTTACAACATTCATGAGGGAATTAAAGTACTTCACTGTACTTATCCTTACCGACCTCAATATGCAAAAGATGTGACTCGCTCTGTTTACACGAGGATATTCGATAAATTAGCTCCACTATTTCTGCCCAATCAAATTACTAACCCTTGGCGTACTAAATAATTTTAATAAATAAGTGAAAAACATTTTCCTAGTATCAATAATAGTCTCTGATTTATCAAGTGCTGCTATTATGCGTGCCTACTTGTTAGGTAAAGCTATTAAAGCTTTAGATATTGAGGTGGAAATTATTGGTTTTTTATTTGGCAATAAATTATATAGCTATTTACCAGCAGAATTTAAAGTCTACCATCTACCTGGTAGTAATTTCCCAAGCTTTGCTCAAGAAATTCGCAAAATTATACCCAAGATTAAAGGAGATATAGTTTATGCAATTAAGCCAAAATTAGGAAGTTATGGCGTAGCTTTACTAAAAAAAATATTTAGCAAAAAACCAATAATCTTAGATATAGATGACTGGGAACTCAGTTGGCATGGTGGTGATAAATGGCGATATCAACCTACAGTTAAACAGTTAGCCAGAGATTTATTAAAACCAGATGGGGCGCTGAAAAATCCTAATCATCCATTATATGTAAAATGGATGGAGAATTTGATAAATTATGCCGATGCTGTGACAGTACATACTCAATTTCTCCAACAGCGTTTTGGCGGTACTTTAATTCCCAATGGCAAAGATACATCTTTATTCGATCCAGCTAAATATGAGTCTGAAACTAGCAGAATTCGCTACGGTTTATCTGCATATAAAATTTTAATGTTTCCGGGTGCTCCTCGACCTTATAAAGGCTTAGAAGATGTTCTCATAGCACTGGATCAAATTAATCAGCCTGACTTTAGGTTAGTAATTGTTGGTGGTAGTCCTTATGATGATTACGATCAGCAAATTCAACAAAAGTGGGGACATTGGATTATTAAATTACCCAATTATCCTGCTGAAATAATGCCTGATGTAGTGGCTGCTGCTCACATTGTTGTTGTTCCCCAAAGAGATACACCCGAAACTCGCGCACAATTTCCTCTGAAACTTACAGATGGAATGTCAATGGCTAAACCTGTATTATCAACAAAAGTCGGTGATATTCCCGAAATTTTGGGTGAAACTGGTTATTTAGTTGAACCTGCTAACCCAGAGCAAATTGCAACAACAATTCAATTAATATTTGACGATTTAGATTTAGCAAATGTCCGTGGTAGAAAGTCTCGCGAGAGATGTGTAGAAAAATATAGTGTGGAATCTATGGCTTCTCATTTAAAATCAGTAATTTTTCGGTTGTGAATATATCTTTATAAGAAAAATATTAGGTTTTTCAAAAAACTGATATTTGTTGAAATTTCTCTTTTAAAGAAAATACGTATTTACCCTGAAAAAACTGATAATAAATATGAAGATTAGCTAATGTAGTGACATCGGTAATATTCGTGTTAATAATAAATAAATTATGATACGCAGAACTGATGTCTACCAAAAAATTGCTACTCAGATTTGCCAAGCCTTATCCTGGTTTGATTATTTTGACAATAATTTTAGGCTTTTCCGGAGCATTATTTAATGGTATAAGTACAACTTTAATTGTGCCAGTAATTTTAAGAATTGTCGGGCAAGAGGTAGATTTAACCAATGCACCAAAGCTTTTAACAGCTATTATGTCTCCTTTTGATAAAGTTCCAGAAAATTACCGTATTGGGGTGATGGCTGGAGCAATTATCTTCACAATATTTTTAAAAAACTTGGCAAATTATACTGGCAGTTTAGCATCTAGTTCTTTAAGCAGAATGCTGACATCAGATATGCGAGAAGCTGGATTAAAGTTATTATTGGACGTTGATATAGATTATTATGCCAAAACAAAAGTTGGCGATTTAATTAATAAACTAGGCGGGGAAATTGGACGTACAGCCAGTACTTTAGGCAGTACTATTAGATTAATAATACTCTCAATTACCATCTTTGTTTTTATTGGTTTATTACTGTCAATATCTTGGCAATTGACAATTATTTCTACACTGTTGCTGTCCTTAGTAACTTTAATCAACCAGTCTGCTATTGCTCGTTCTCGAAAATTTGGCAAGCAGCTGAGTGAGATGTCTAGTGCATATTCAATTTCTTTATTAGAAGTCCTCAATGGTATTCGCTTAGTTAAGTCAACAGGCAACGAGTCCAGAGAATTTCAACATATTAAAAAGCTAATTCGGGCGCGTGAAAAGGCAGATTTCCAATCTCAAGTTAACTCAGAAGCGATCGGGCCTTTGAGTGAAGTCATGGGAGTTTCAGCTTTAATGCTGATTGTCTTATTAAGTAAAATTTTCTTTGCCGATCAGATAGTATCTCTTTCTGCCGTACTTTTAACCTATTTATTGGTTTTATTGCGGGTACTGCCATTAATTTCGCAACTCAATTCCATTCGCAGTAGTTTTGCCAGCACAGCTACTAGTGTGGACATGGTAAGTGAATTTTTAAGCTTAACTAACAAGCCATTCATGGGCAATGGTGAGCTGACATATACAAAATTAGAAAAGGGAGTAAGTTTTAATTCATTGTCCTTTAAATACCCTGGCCATGAAAAGTTGGTGCTGCAAGATGTGACATTAGATTTACCCCGTGGTCAAACTCTGGCATTAGTAGGAGGTTCTGGAGCTGGGAAATCAACTTTAGCAGACCTGTTACCCAGATTTTATGACCCAGTAGCTGGCTCCATTACTATCGATGGTAAAGACTTGCGGGAATTTGATGTTATATCCTTAAGAAAACGGATGGGGATTGTTAGCCAAGATACCTTTCTGTTTAATGACTCAGTACGAAATAACATTTCCTATGGCAGACCGGAAGCCAGCGAAGAGGAAATTATTGCGGCTGCCAAACAGGCGAATGCATACGAGTTTATTATAAAATTGCCTCAAGGATTTGATACCTTAATTGGCGATCGCGGTGTCATGTTATCTGGAGGACAAAGGCAAAGATTAGCGATCGCTCGCGCCTTAGTCCAAAATCCGGAAATTTTAATTCTCGATGAAGCCACCAGCGCCTTAGATACCGTTTCCGAACGCCTAGTTCAAAGTGCGCTAGATGATCTCAGCCGCGATCGCACAACTGTGGTAATTGCTCACCGTCTTTCTACAGTCCAAAAAGCCGATCAAATAGCAGTCTTAGATCATGGAAAAGTAGTAGAGACAGGTACCCACGAAGAATTGTTAGAAAAAGGTGGTTTTTACTCACGCCTCTATTCAATGCAATTTGCTGATCGTCCTGATAAGAACTCACCAAGATTAAAAATCCTCAATGCAATGCGTAAATACTCAGCGCAGGTTGCCTATCCTGAGGTTGTTACTCAATACAATCCAAGCTTAGTCCGCATTTCGCACGAAATTCGGACACAACTGAACTCAATGATTGGATTCCTCAACTTATTACTTGAGAATCTGATAGATAATGTCGAAGAGCGGCACGAAATTATTGAAGAGACCTACAAATCGGCCTGGAGAATTCTGAATATTATTGATATTTTTGACGATATTGTTAACTTGAAAACGAATAAAAGTTTACTTCCAGTTGTTGAGCAAAATCCGAACAGCTTAATCATCCAACCACCAAGTTTGATTCAGATGTCTTATGATTTTCGGACTTCGCTCAATCTTATCCGCAGTTCTATCCGTTCCCTTGCAGATAACACATCAGCCACCCCAGAAGAACAAAATCAATTAATAGAAGAATCTTATCATTCTTCCATTTATTTATTAGATAAATTAGAAAACCTCGAAGATATTATTACTAACTATAATTATGAATAAAACTGCTTTAAAGAAGCACTATATATTTTTTGTTGGCGAAACGCTACCAAAGCCTGAAGCTCATTTAGTGCAGTCTACAAATGCAGCTAACGGAGCAGCAAATCTCGGTTACTCAACTGTTTTAGTTTATCCAGAAACACAAATCAAGACTTTAAATCCAGTTAATTTACTGCTGCCTTTTCAACCTCGACCAACACCTATAGAACTGATTAAATATTACAACCTGCATGACAAGTTAAAGGTTGCTCCTTTAGCTATGCCGTGGCCGATTGACACATTACACTATAAATTTACTAATTCCAACACTATTGCCTGTAAATATTATTTTCCGTTTCATATCCTACCAACTACCAAACTTGTCCATAGTCGCAACTGGAATTTTGTCAAAGCTGCTATTAAAAATGGTGTGCCAGCAATTTACGAACATCACCATCACGAAGATAAGCAATTTGAACCAGAAATTATCAATCATCCACTGTTTCAAATTGCAGTTACCGTTGCCGATACCATTCGCGAATCCATGATTCAACATGGTATGCCACCTGAAAAAGTGATTAAGTTGCACAATGGCTTTAATCGCTTATTTATGCAGAGACAGCCAGAAAAGGCAGAAGAATGGCGCAATAAATTATTACAACAACATTCACATTTAGTAGTCTATGCCGGAGGGTTACGGCAATTTAAAGGTATTGATGTCTTAATTGAGGTGGCTAGTGAAATGCCAAATGTACAATTTGTTTGTGCAGGTGGCAATACAGATGAAGTCGAACATTATCAAAAATTAGCCCAAGAAAAACAGGTTCACAACATTAAATTTTTGGGCTATGTCTTGCACCATGAATTAGCATCTTTACTCCAAGCCGCAGATATTTTAGCTCATCCTCATTGTTTAGGAGCAGCTGCAACTTTCACATCTCCATTAAAATTATTTGATTATTTTGCTTCTGGAACTCCCATTATCGCTACAGAAATTCCTTCATTAATGGAATTTAAAAATACCTCAGCTATTGCTGCTTGGTGTGAGCCTGATAATCCGAAAAAATTTGCTGAATCTCTCCAGCATCTTTTAAAAACTCATCCTAGAAAATTAGAGGGTTATGCCGATAGTATAAATTTCGTTCAGCAGTTTTCTTGGGAAAATCGAGCCACCAAAATTTTAAGTTACGTCGATAAATCTTTGCTTCCGCCCTTAATTGCTTAAGTTACTTTTAATTAATTATGAATATTAAAACTATCGGGATGATTAGCAGCTATCGAGGTCTAGAAAATAGAGCCGATTGGCTATGGCAACAAACTCCTAAGCCCTTTGGAATATGGGGAAATATCCAATTGCGTGCGCCAGCAGTTAAACCAGATTTTCTACTCATGTATCAGTTTGATTTTATCCAACCATCTCCCCAAAAATCTTGGTTAGGTAAGTTCCGTAAACGTCAGCCAGAGTCAACAACAGTAGATATTAATTCTTTACTTCGTGGTGTGAGTAAAGAAAGAATTATCTATTTATTGAGGGAACCACCATTAGAGGAAATTGTCGAGATTACTAATCGTAATTATCAGCAAGCTCAAAATTATTGTGGTTATGTTTCTGGCCCCGATGATTTTGCTCCTATTCCCGATTATATGCCTGCAATTTGGTACCATTCTAATTCCTTTCAGGAATTAGATGAAATGCCATGCCCCCCTAAAGTTTCTACTTGTAGTTGGATTACTTCTGGAATTAGCCGCACAGCCAATCATCGCCAACGTTTAGAATTTTTACGTTCTCTACAATCAAATGGATTTAAGTTTGATTTGTACGGTAGAAATTTACCTGCATGGGCAAATATTGCCGGAGAGCTAAGTAATAAATGGTATGGCATGGCACCATATTTTTACAATTTAGCTATTGAAAATTATGCTGACAATAATTGGTATGTGAGTGAGAAACTTTGGGATAGTTTACTGGCTTGGTGCTTACCAATTTATTATGGTGGCCCTGCTGCTGATAAATTATTACCACCAGGTAGTTTTTTAAGATTACCTAGCTTAGATAAAAAAGGTCTTGCTTACATTCAAGAAGTCACTGCTACTCCCGATGCATGGTATGCAGCTAAAGATGCGATCGCAGAAGCACGTCAAATCATTTTACATAAACTCAATCTGCTGAATTGGTTATCAAATTTTGTAGCTCAACACTCATAAAATATGAATGGTATTTGTACTCTGGCGAATGATTATGTTTTTGATCAATTGGTAGCTTTACTCAACAGTATTGATGCAATATTGGGTTCTCAAACTCCTGTCTGTATTTATCCTTTTGATGATCAGACACAACGAATTGCTGATGAAATTACTAAGCGACCTAATGTATTTATTTACAATAACCAAGAATCTATAAATTACTGGGATCAATTTATGGTGTCAGCCGCACCAGAAAGATTGAATCGCAGTCAATCCCGACTTTATGGTGCTCATCGTCGGTTTTGCGCCTTTGATGGCCCCTTTGATAAATTTATCTATTTAGATGCTGATACTTTAGTGATGAATTCACTAGCAACAGTATTTCAAAAATTAGATAGTTATGACTTTGTTGTCTATGACTTTCAATTTAAAGATGTTAGTAAAGTATATAATACTGATTCTCCACAATTACTAAAAGTTTTTGCCAAAGACCGGATAGATTTAGAGATATTTTGTTCTGGATTTTATGCTTCTAAAAAAGATATTTTTTCAGAGAAGCAGATAGAATCTCTAATACTATCTCTCCAGAATGGTGAAAGGGACATCTTATATCAAGGCGCTGGCGAACAGCCTCTAATTAACTACATGGTGATGAAATCTCACCTTTCTAGTTATAATTTTGCTCAAAAATTACCATCTCATGAAGTTACAGGATGTTCTGTCGGCTCTAAGCATTTTGAAGAAAGAGAGCATATCCTTTATGACAAAGGTAATCGACTAACTTATCTTCATTATATTGGTATACCTCCTAACATCCATCAAGCTGTATGTACTGGTGAGAATATTGATTTTCCTTATAGAGATTTATTTCTCTACTATCGCTACTTACATGAGCCAGAAAAACGTCCAGTATTTCATGATCACCCTAAACCTTATGACGCTCCGCCACCAAATTTATTCACTAGAGCTTTGAGAAAATTAAAATTAATTAACCAAGGATAATTTATGAGTAGGGGAATTTATATCGTTGCTAACGACCGAGTAATGGATAATGCGATCGCTTTACTCAATAGCATCCGCTTTTACGACCCAGAAGTTCTAGTTTATCTCATACCTTTTAATGAAAATTATCACAACGTTGCAGAGAAACTTAGCACTTTACATAATGTCCAACTGTTCCCAAACTTAGAATTGATTGAGCAATTCACCAACCGCATAGGTGAAATATTTGATCGAGATTTCCTAGCTTTACCAAACAAAATGCGTAAGCTGGTAGCATGGTTTGGCCCTTTAGATGAATTTATTTATATTGATACAGATATTGTCGTTTTTGAAAAAATTGCTGACAATTTAGACAAACTTGTAGAAGTTGATTTCTTCTGCTGCGATTATCATCATGCTAATGACAAGTTACGCAACATTTTTTCGCCATTAGTAATAGAACAGCAAATTTTTTCTGATACGCAATTGGAAGATGTTTTTAACAGTGGCTTTTGGGCTTCACGCAAAGGAGCTATTACTGAGCAACAGATGGATGAAACTTTGTCTGAATGTGCTACTCATCGGGAATATTTCGATTTTTCTGAAGGAGTTACAGACCAACCAATTTTAAATTACTTGGTTCTCAAACTCATTGCCAGACGCGGTAATCTTGTGAAAATTCCTGGCGGGGGGCCTGGTAGTTGGGCTGGTTCACGGAATTTTCAACAGCAAGGATATGCTCTCTATGACAGAGGACAACGACTGAAATATCTGCATTGGGCAGGAACTAAGATAAAAGCTGGTAGCCCTTATTGGGAATTGTGGGAACATTATCGCTACCTTCATGAGGGGAAATTTGCTTTTATTCCAAAATTAACTCGCCGTTTCTTTCCCTTTGTTGGAGCCCACAATTAATAATAGGAGTACGCCGATGATTGATGGTATTTACACGCTCGCTAATGATGTAGTCTATGACCAACTAGTTGCTTTACTCAACAGTATAGAAGCTAATGCTGGGAGAAAAATTCCTGTTTGTATAATTCCCTATAACGAGAAATTAGATAAGGTAAAAGCAGAAGTTGCTACCAGAGATAATGTTACTTTATTTGAAGACTATGCTTCTATAAATTACTGGGATAACTTTGCAACTCAGGTGTGGAAAAATTATCCTAGAGCACAAAAAACTTGGCGACAGTGGGGGTTCTCTGAACTCTATGAGCTACCAATGCACCGCAAATTTTGTGTTTTAGATGGGCCATTTGAAAAATTTATTTATTTTGATGCAGATACTCTGTTAATGGGGCCTTTAGATTATATATATGACAAGTTAGATGGCTATGATTGGGTAACTAATGATTTTCAATATAAGTCTAATTTAGATTATATTTTTGATGGCCCAGAAAATTTAATGCAGCAAGTTTTTCCTGTAGATAACTTGCAATCTCATATATTCTGTGCGGGTTGGTTTGCTGCTAAAAAAAATATTTTATCACCAGAAATATTAGCTAGTCTACAGGAAAAATTACAATCTGGTGAAGCTGATGTTATGGCTTTTATCGCCCCCGATCAATCTTTATTTAATTATATTGTATTGAGAAGTGGTATTTCTTACTATAACTTTGCTTATCATCATCCCGATCAAGTTACTGGTAATCACTGGAGTTCTAAATTTGATGTAGTCGATCATGTTTTATACGATCAAGGAAGAAGGTTGACATACTTGCACTATATGAGTATAGGTTCATCAGCTTTTACTAAACTTTGTGCTAGTGAAGATATCAATATTCCCTATCGAGAAGTGTTTTTACATTATCGTTATTTAAAATCACCAGAAACTAGACCACAAAGCTTTAAGCGTCCCAGCTTGATTTTAAAGTTGCAACAAAATACTACAGATTTCTTCAAGCAAAAAATCGCTAATATTAAGCTCAATTATCGCAATTTTAGAGATAATCTCACTTGATAGATAGGCTGTAATAGATTGTAAAATGAGCCCTCAATCAGGTGCGTTAGCCAACACTAACGCACCTGAAAAATTTTAGACTATTATTAGTATGGTAACTAGCGGTAATAAAAATTAAAATTATTCAGACTTACTATTCTTAAATAGAAATAGCGATAATAATAACCGATAAATTTCTCAAGTCTACGCTTTATTTTTTGTAAGAGAGAACTTTGGCGATATTCAATTGCTTCATGTTGCTGAAAATAAATTAAAGTATCATCTGCATTTGCTTGACCCTTTTTGATTTTCTGCATTTGCACCCAATCTTTAAAGTAAACAATCTCCTGCATCGCATCCCATTGAACTTGTAACCCCGCCTTAGCCGCAGCCATTCCTATTGCATAGCCTTCCGCACCATAAAATCCATTTAGCTCACAGTAAAGTGCGATATTGTTCCAGTGGTTGAGAAATTCTATTTCTTTGCCATCTTGCCTCGTAATCACAAATAGCATTTCCATCACAAACTGGATGTTAGTATCTTCTAAATCTAAATCTAGCTTTTTCGCTAACTTTCTCAGAATTTCTATATCTTTACTTCGCTTTAGTTTATATTTATCATTTACTGAATCAATATAAACTTGATTATGTTTAGCAATACTAGTACAACTGATAGCAGTTATTCCAGGTAGCCATTTAATTTCTGATAAAAATCTATCTAATATTCTGATATCTGCATCTACAAATATACAAGTATTAAATAGTGATAGAGCTTTAGCAATTACAAATCTTTTATCATGGTAACATCCAATACTCTGTTGTTGATGTTTAAGGGCTAGAACATGAGAATATTTACTAAATTCTTGGGGCTTATCTGTTAAAAGAAGTAAATATATCCCTGGTAAATTTTTCTCAATATCTTGAGCCAATAGGAGAGCATGAGAGCGGTATCTTTCACCTAAGGCTAAACTACAAAAACAAACTTCTTGTTGCTCTTGCTGCATTGGCTTTAAATTGCTATCTAACATACTAAAAGTATGAATTTTTATTGTCTGAGCGTCTAACTAAGTATTATATTTACATAAACAATACATTCATGCTATAGTGATATTACGTATTGTGCAATTATTCTAAAATTTAGATTTTCATTTATCAGCAATAATAAATATCAAAATAGTAATTTTTTAAGTTAGTAAGTGGTATTTATCAAATCCTTTTTTCAAAATGGTATTAGATGATGGGAATTTATTTATAACAAAAATAGCTGCTAGATACTGATGTCTAGCAGCTATTTTTATTAATAGTAGGAGTAAATTTTGCGGTCTCTAAGATAAAGAATCTAAATCTAGAGATTGCATACCTCGGCGTTCTACAAACTCCAGCATACTTCCCAATTGCCACCAAACTAACAAACAAGTTAACAAACTCATTGGCAAGCCAACACCTAAAGCTAGGATTGGGGGAAAGCCAAATATCTCGAAACCGGAACAAAGAAACAGGCAAACACCACCTGTTATTCCCAGAAATGGCACAATAATTTGCTTCCAGGCGGAATGAGGTTTGATATTTTCTGCGCTCTTGCTTGGCCATTTCTGAACAATTACTTTTAAAGTACCAGATAAGGCGATTCCAGAAGTTATAGCGATTAATAAACCAACAACTAGTAGGAAATACGGTGGATGCAGAGGGTAATAGTACATGAAAACTCCTTATTGGCAGAGAAATTTAAAAGTAATTGTGATTTGAGTTGTTAGTTTTGGCTTGGTGCCGAATTACCACCAAAAGTCATAAATGATGTTGCTCTTGGTAGAATTGCGGCTGCACCTTCTCTCGATAACTCTGTTAAAAAGCCGATCGCAACATTCAATAAGCGATTTGGCTGTAGGTCATCTTTGACTAGGTTCCACAGACGTTGAACTTCTTCTGTATGCAGACGGTCATCTTCGGTGAGTGCTAGCACTAATTGCTGACGCAGAAATTTACCTTCTTCAGACAGCAGAAATTGCAATCCCATCTGGGCTGTAGGTAGCACATCAAAACTGCCGTCGGTACGTGCGATCGCAATTAGGTTTTCTAAGCGCTGCCACTGGAATTTACCATCTTTAAACAGCACATTCAGTAACCGTCGGCGTAATTCGGGAGATTCGCCTGTTAGTAAGCGGCGGGCAATATAGGGATAGCCTACTTCCACAATTTTGAAATTGGGATTGAGACTCAGAGCAATACCTTCTTGGGTAACTAGAGAACGAATAATTAAAGCAAACTTTGCTGGTACTCGGAAAGGATATTCGTACATCAATTCCGAAAATTCATCGGTAATGGTTTTGAAGTTAAAATCTCCAACATTTTTACCGATAGCGTTGCCTAAGACTGATTCTAATGCTGGGACAATCGGGCAAATATTTGTGTTTGGTGTCAGAAAACCTAACTTTACGAAATCTGCTGCTAAGTCAGAGTAGTCTTTGTTCACCAAATGCACTAAGGCATCCACTAGAGTTTCTTTAGTGGTTTCCTCTAGCTGATCCATCATCCCGAAATCTATGTAAGCCATCCGACCATCAGGCATAGCAAACAAATTACCTGGATGGGGGTCTGCATGGAAGAATCCATGTTCTAATAGCTGTTGTAAACCGGAGGTCACACCAATTTTGATGATGTCTTCTGGATCTAAACCTGCGGCGCGAATGCTTTGAGTATCGGTTAGCTTGTAGCCGTTAATCCATTCCAGGGTTAAAACACGGCTATTAGTATAACGCCAATAAATGCTGGGAACTTTGACGCTGGGGTCATCGCGGAAGTTATGAGCAAATTTTTCCGCGTTGCGACCTTCATTGATGTAATCGATTTCCTCAAATAACTTGGTGCCAAACTCGTCCACAATTAAGGTGAGGTCGTGACCGAGATTGAGGGGTAACCAAGGTGCTAGCCAAGCGGCTGCCCAGCGCATGAGATACAAGTCCTTGGTCAAAATTGGCCGTAAGTTAGGGCGTTGCACCTTCACTGCGACTTCTTCGCCACTTACCAAACGTCCACGATAAACTTGACCCAAGCTAGCCGCTGCTACAGGTTGAGGTGACAGTTCACTAAATGCTTCTTGAACTGGGCGATTTAGTTCCGCTTCGATAATTCGGTAGGCTAAATCATTATCGAATGGCGGCAACTGGTCTTGCAGCTTGACTAATTCTTCTAAGAAATCCTTACGTATTAGGTCAGGCCTAGTCGATAGGGCTTGACCAACTTTAATGAAAGTGGGGCCAAGGCGAGTGAGCAGTTCTCGTAATTGAGTGGCGCGTTTACTCTTGTTCTGCTCTTCTAGATTTTGCCATTCATCCCACTTCAAACTAATAATAAATCCAGCAAAAGACCAGATAATTGTCAGTATTCGGCCCCAGGCTAGCCAGGGACGGTAACGATAATAACTAGCGATCGCGTCTGGATTGTAGCGCCTTAGCTGAGCAGATTGATACTGACCCACGCTTTTATTTGCCTCTTCAACTGGGAAATTTACACTTTTTTTGGTTTCCAAGACTACATACTAAATGCAGGTATAGGATACCGATATTTTTAATAATGCACAATAAAGGCTTACCCATTTCTGAGTAGTTTTTCCGGCTATATTTTGCCTACTTTATTGTTGCGGTTTTGTTATCTTTTTCTTAATTATACTTTAGAAAACTACAAATATTCCTGCTGTGTAAGGATTTTGGGTACTTGTGTAATTTAAAATACAATTTTGTCTGTGGGAGTACTTGTGTATTGGGTATGGGTAATGGGTAATGGGTAATGGGTAATGGGTAATGGGTGTTTCTCCCACCCTGCGGGAAGCCGCAAAGCGTCTACATCTCCCAATCCCTAGTCCCCAGTCCCCAGTCCCCAATCACATCTACAGCCACTCTCCACCCCGGAAACGCCAACGAGGGAAAATGATCCGTATGAGGCTTTGGGAGGAAATAAACACTGCTAGCCATACGATACTGTAATGCAGGAAAAAAATTTGTGGTGGAAGTTCTTCTTTGGGTATGGGGATTGGTAAAAAGCCAAACAGTTTTACACCACAATAAACGAAGAGAAATTCCCAAATTCCTGCAAAGAGTTGATAAGCTGCGGGCCAGTCTCTATCCCAACGGAATTTTTGCAGATAGTTATAAAGTACATCCCAACCTAAACCGAAAATGGCAACATAGGTAAGTATCAAGAAATAAACTGAGCTAGGCCCTGGGCCTATTAAACCCATTGCAAAGGGTAATGATACTAATACGCCTACAGTTGCTAATAGTAATAATCGAGTTTGCCATCGACCAAATAATGTGGGAGTCATAAAAGTACTGAGTTCTAAGTGCTGAGTCCTGAGTGTAATACTCAATATTAAAAAACTCCACGTTATTGTGGAGCTTTTCGCAAAAATAAGTGGGAAATATTGTTTAAACTGCTATAGGGGAATGATAGGTGCTAAGGGCTTCCCAAGTGATGACATCGTCTAGCAAAGCTTGATAACCCAAGGTATTGGGGTGGAGTCCGTCGTCACTGATGCGTTTGCGCCACCAAGTCTCACCGCGTTCTATCCATTGGTCGAAAATATCAAGATAAGGAATTTGGCGTTGATCACAAGCTATTTTCGTAGCTTCTTTGTAGCGATACTGATCGGCGTGATTGTAGTAGAAACAATCGAGAAATGGCATTTTGGCTTCATCAACTGGAACCATACCCACAAATACTACAGGGCAGAGTTGTTGTGCTTGTTCTAGTAATTCAGCGATTTGAGATTCAAATAAAGCAAAATCTGTATAATTACGTCCATTAGGGCGAGATAACCGCGCTGAATCATTTACCCCTACAGACAAAATAATTAAGTCAGGGACACGATTTCGCAGTTCACCCCGATGGCGAAATTCAACTTCTAGCCTTTGGGCGACTTGTTGAGTGCGATCGCCTCTGACTCCCAAGTTATAAAGAATATGGCCGGAACTATTGGGTAACATCCAGTATCGCCTTAGTTGTTCTACCCAGCCTCCTCTTTCCGGATCGCCAAAGCCATAAACTATGCTATCTCCTAGTGCGATGATCTTCAAAGGCTGACAATGGGTTGGTGCTATGGACAGCTGCATTGAGGAAGGTCGCTCGAATGTTTGCATCTTAAAAAGACTTTATTTTATATCTTTACAAGATTCTATACATTTCTACACCATTACAAAGTATATTTCTACTCTCTACTCTGGAAAGAGTTGATGAAGTAGAGGACTAACTCTTGATTCTTGTACAGACGCGATGAATCGCGTCTCTCCAACCCAGCACTAAATTGGCGACTGATTAAACACCCATTTCAACCACTGGCTAAAAGAACTGAAGGCGTTCAGATGCTTGACTCCTGGCGCACGGGAATTAGCGAGTGCTTCCACAGCAACTAAGGCGGCGTACTGCAAACCCAAGAAACTATCAACTGCTGCATAGGGGCCACCCAGGGTAATTGCCCCAGCCGCATACATTTGACCTTTGGTGTTACGCATTTCTGCTAGCTCAAAATTGTTGGCAACAACTAATCTCCCCAAGTGATTGAGTGGTAAATTGTAATTCTTCACTAAGTCATCTAATAGGGGATTGGTTTGGACTTTAGCATCTAAACCTGTAGCATCAACAATAAAATCAGCTTCCAGCTTCATTTCTCCCAAACCTTTTTCACGGATGTGGCTAATAGTTCGGTTTTGGCTTCCCCGTTCTACATCCAGCACATCCCCAAAGGTAATTTGATACCAACCTTCCCTTAAACCTTGTTCAGTAATCTGCTGCCAATCGTGCCTATCGGCGGTAGTAGTTCCACCCCAGTCTGCGAGTAGACTTTTGCGTTCATCAGGAGTGGCTTTTTCTAGCATTACCCGTAGTTCCCCACTCCAACAGGCTTTAGGCCAATTAAAGGGTTGAAATTCGTAGTGATTTTTGACAAGACGTTGGGCTTTTTGGAATTTGTTGCCTTGGGGTTTAGGCGATCGCATTAAATGCAAAACTGTAATATTGCGATTTTTCTTGCGTGCCTCATAAATTCGCTGCACAATCCGCGAAGCCACAATTCCCCGCCCACGTAATAATACAATTCCTCCCTGTTGTTCTAGCTGTTGATAAACATGATCATGTTCCTCATAAGCATTCACAACAGCTTTAAAATCTTGATATTTTTCTCTATAAGCTTGTAAATCTGGTAAAAACTGAATTGCGGGATAACCTGTTGCTAAGTGTAAATAACGCGATACAAAAAAAGCATAATCTCTCGTCCCGCGAGAATAGGCTACGCAATATCTACCATCAGATGTTTTGCGAATTGCCCTAACTCGCCCATAACGATAAATTTGTTGCCAACCAATGCGTCGGCATTCCCTATCTATAGAATCAAAAACATTACCAGCACGTGGGGTATAAGTTTCTACAAATGTTGGTTCTGCAAATACTTGCCATAAATACCTGAATGCTGAATTAGGTTTGCCTTGAGCAATATCATGCCAAGCTTCCCTTAAAGCATAACTAGGCCAGCCCCAAATATTATCAGGACAGGAGTCAGAATTAGACCTTAATCTTTCATATAAAGGAATTTGCGAATTTAAGCAGAGGCGCTTGTAACGTGCATAAGGTTCTGCTTCTAATCCCAAAGCGACAATTTTGTCAGCACGCACACCGCTAATTCGCAGTAAATCCGTCCAAATAAAACTGCCCAACCCCGCGCCAACCGCGAGATAATCACATTCATCCACAGGTAAGCCTGTAGCATGAAGCGCTTGCACGTCAACTTGTTGCGCCTGAAATGCTGGGGGCGGAAAATTGCTACCTAGCGGTGTTACAGGCCGCAAAGACGGCAAACTAGGATCTGGAATATTGGTCTTGGGATTAAAGTGAATAGTTGAAGGTGGGCTAGTAACTGGTGCGGGTGCTGGTGCATTGATACTAAAGTTCACGGTGATCATGTATGGCCCAATTTGTAGCGTATCACCGTTATTCAAAACAGAGCGTGTTTGTCGTTGACCGTTGACAGATAAACCATTGACACTACCTTGATCAATCACCACCAGTTGATTTTGTTCCCAATCAATCAAGGCATGATAGCGCGAAACTTCATTACTATTCAGCAGCATTCGCGAGACACGCTCTCCCCTGAGTTGATCTGGTAACCTAGCGAATTCTCGCCCAAAAGCGATTGGTACACTCAACCTGGGTTCTCGCCGTTCACCCGTAGCTGGATCATCCCAACTTAATAGAATTTGTAAATTTGGCATTTGGTCTTTGGCATTTAGTATTTGTCATTGGGTAATGGGGCATGGGGCATTGGGCATGGGGCATTGGGAATTGAAGAAGTTTTCTCCTCTGCTCCCTGCTCCCTGCCCCCTTGCCTCTTCTCCTCATCCTAATGATTCGGTGCAACCAGCACACTAACTGCTGCTGCTAAGGATGTTCCACACCAGGGACAGCCGACTTGCAAATTTTCAGGTGGGGAGACTTTGTGGCATTTGGGACATTCTAAGCCATAAATTCCTGGTGGGGGTGCGGGTGGGTGCTGGTGATATCTTGGTTGCACCTGTGGCTGCTGGTTGATTGGTGGCCATGTAGGCTGGTTACTGACTACTGGCGGGGTTGGTGGTGTCAAAATTGTGGGGGGAATGCTGTTAATTAAAATATTAGTGACTCTAAGTTCCATTTGCCCCAATTGGATCATGCTGCCTTCTCTTAAAGGCAGTTCACCTTGGGTTAGTTGCTGTCTATCTACTAGGGGCGGATTTTGCGATCGCAAGTTTCTAATGTAAAACTTTTGCTGTTGGGTATTAAAAAATATTTCTACGTGTAAACCTGATACGGTAGGGTTACTGACAACAATGTCGCACCGGAGTGGATCTCGACCGATGCGGACAGTGCCAGGATTCTTGCTAGGCTGTTGTTCGTAAATATTCTGGGTTTTATCTTGACCTGCATCATGCCACTGTAAAGTTAGTGCATTCATCGTTATAACTAGTAACTTTTATTTAGTTACTTCAACTCCTTTCTGTGCGATTCCTAACACGATTGGGCACAAGCAAGCAAGTGTTTAGAAAAAACTTTAAATCAGATTTGTGTTTACTTCTAACGCTGAGCGTCAAAATTTCTGCATATTTCTACTGATGGGGTCAAAATCTTTAGAGAATCGGGTAGTTTCGTCATAATAAGCACCTGTTAAATCTGCTCCATACAACTTGGTAAAGTTGAGTTTAGCTCCGCGCAGATTTGCTTCATTTAGCTTTACACCACACAAATTAGCTCTAGTCAAATTAGCATTGGCCAAGTTGGCTCTACTCAAGTCTGCTCCCCAAAGTTTAGCTCTAGCTAGGTTCGCACCACTCAAGTCTGCTCCCCATAAATTTATCCCAGGTAAAGAAGCTCCAATCAGTTTAGCTTTAATTAGGTTGGCAGCAGGAAAATATCTCTCACCAGCTGCATAAAGCTGTTTAATCTTCTCAGCATCCATGAATTGTATTGACCTTTTCACAAGTGGTTGTCATCGCTTTATCTTGAAGATGCTAACTTGTCAGCAATACGTGTAGTTTCTGGCAGTCGATATTTAGTGGTGCAGCGTAGTACATAGTCGATTGCTGTAGGCAAGCTAATTCGATGACCACTAGAAATATATAAAGGTTTTACGCCTGTGCGCGTGCGTAAAACTGCGCCAATTGTTTCACCTTGGTGTATTAAAGGTTGCCAGCTGCCTTTGGTTTCTGGGACTTCGTCATATTTGCCAATCAATAAGGATTTTGCCACGCCGATTGTTGGCATATCTATTAACAATCCTAAATGGCTAGCTATACCCAGTCTGCGAGGATGAGCGATTCCCTGACCATCACACAAAATTATATCTGGTAGAATTTTTACCTTTTCTAAAGCATCAAGTACAGCTGGGATTTCGCGGAATGAGAGAAACCCGGGAATATAAGGAAAGGAGGTAGGACGGCGCGCTACGGTTGTCTCCACTATTTGCAAATCGGGGAAACTCAGCACTGCTACAGCAGCATGGCTAATTGTACCGTCCGCTTCAAAACCCATGTCTACCCCTGCAACATATTTGATGGTTGCTGGCAGTTTATCTTCGGTAATTGTTTGGTTTCGCAACTTTTCTTGAATTGCGATCGCTTCTTCTAAAGTCTGGGGCCAATCGTGCTGTTGATCAATCTTCATAATTAAAAGTTTTTCTTAACAAAAATTAAAGGCTCGTTTCCCGAAATATCCCCTAGCCACAGTGTAGCTACTGTTGTCATCAACTTAGAATTATTTGTATCTTTTGGCTAAAGTTAAAATGTCAGCATTATCTATTTGTCTCACTGTGAGAATCGGCAAACTATTAACTAGTTTAGGTTGGACAATGTTAGCTTACTGAGGTTAGTAATTAGTCAAAAATTACTATTAAAAAATAGCCATGCGTAACCACATCCCAAATCCGGCAAATGCGTTCCAGTTCAGTTCCTATATTGTCGGTGGCATATTCTTATTTATTTTGGCATTTATTTTTCGTCCTTTCACGATTGTAAATGCTGGGGAACGGGGCGTTGTCATGAAGTTTGGTAAAGTCCAGGAGCAGGTTTTAGATGAGGGACTGCATCCTATGATGCCATTAGTCACCTCAATCAAAAAGCTTAGTGTGCGGGTACAGCAAAATACTTTTGAATCAGACGCAGCTTCTAAAGACCTACAAAAAATTACTACTGAACTAGCTGTTAACTGGCACGTTGAGCCAACAAAAGTCAATAAAGTTTTTCAACAAGTCGGAGACCAACAACAAATTATTACTGGGATTATTACCCCTGCTGTATCTGAAGTTTTAAAAGCGGCCACAGCCAAAAAAACAGCAGAAGAAATCATTACTAAAAGAACGGAACTCAAAGAAGAGATTGATAGCAATCTCAAAAATAGACTATCGGCTTATGGTTTAATTGTTGATGATGTTTCTCTAGTCAATTTTTCCTTTTCGCCAGAGTTTAGTAAAGCTATTGAATCTAAACAAATAGCTGAACAAGAGGCTAAACAAGCGGAATTTATTGCTAAAAAAGCGACTCAAGAAGCACAAGCCGAAATTAACCGCGCTAAAGGTCAAGCAGAAGCACAAAGATTACAGCGACAAACCTTAACCGCAGAATTATTGCAGAAACAAGCAATTGAAAAGTGGGATGGGCGTTTTCCTACGGTGATGGGTGGTAATGGTTCAGTGCCATTAATTAATATTAATCCTAATAATCTCTCTAGCACACCAAATAGATAGTTTTGTTCACGAATTGTAGAGACGCGATTAATAACAGAGACGCGATTAATCGCGTCTCTACAGTCAAAATACAAGGGTGAACACTAGTTTTCATCAATGTCCAAGTGAAATATCGGATAGTGCTCACCCTACAAAAATTGTTTCTTTTTGATTGTAGGATGCGTTAGCGATAGCGTAACGCATCCTACATTTAATATTTAACCGAACAAAATATTATTTCTTCCTTTCTGTTTCCTGTTTCATTTCTCAGCAAATAATTTCAAGGAATCCAATCAAATTCATTAGATTTTGTAGAGGATGTAACAAACAATAGTGATTCATATTATTCATTACATCCATTACACCATCCATTAACATATTTTCATTGTATTGCCACATAATTGGGCAACAAAGAATCTAGCACATTCTCAATGCTACAATCCGATAAATCGGGAATCGATAAAAATCTGTAAGCTTTATTAAAATAACTCTTTGTTGAGTGGTTATAAATGGGGTCGTAATAGCAATCCAATATATCTTGCACTAAAGATTCCCAATTACCAGCATCAATTAATTGATACCACTGACTTAATTTCTCCCAACCACAGCGATTTTTGAGTTTCTCTAGCTTGCGTTTTAAAACATCGGGATGGGTAATTAAGTGGGGATATTCTTGTAACAAGAACTGGACTCTAGCAGCTATTGGTAGTTGAATTTCTACACAATTAGCTTGTCTCATTTTCTGCCACAAAGATTGAGGTAAATAGATTTGACCAATTTTGATACTTTCTGATTCAATCCAAACTACTTGTTGCAGATTAAACTGTTGCAGATGTTTTACTAGGAGAGATTCAAAGTATTTTTGTGAAGGTTGGGATATCGGCTTACCTGGCCATTGTCCACCTAAAAGAGAACCGCGATGATTAGCTAAACTTTCTAAGTCTAAAACTTGTGCGCCACGCTGCCGGATTTTTTCTAAAATATGGGTTTTACCAGTACCAGTTAAACCACATAACATCTGATAGTTAAATTGCGCTGGTAAATGTTCTATTTGCTGGCGGACATAGTTACGATAAGTCTTGTAGCCGCCATCAATTACAGTCACTTGCCAACCAATTTGTGTCAGTACCGCAGCCATGCTAATGGAACGCTGCCCACCTCGTCCACAGTACACTAAAGGATGATAGTCTGGGTCTTTGGCAGCAAAGTGCTGGCTGAGATGTTGGTAAATATTTCTCGTTACTAAAGCCGCACCAATTTTTCGCGCTGTGAAAGAACAAACTTGTTTGTAAATTGTTCCCACTTCAGCGCGTTCAGCATCATTCAAGACTGGTAAATTAATCGCGCCAGGAATATGGTCTTCTATAAATTCACTAGGCGAACGAACATCAATAATTTCACTGTAAGTTTCAGCCCAAGGCAGACGCGTATATGTAACTGAAGATGACATAGTCTTTAAATTCTCGCTTCTTCAATTGTGGCACTCCCATAAGTTTAATGGGGGTATTCTGTACTTAGGTAAATTTAAATGAATCTATGTAAAGTCTCAAAACAAAACTTGGAAGACTTAAAAATCTTATTCGCAAATACCAAGGGAAAATTTTGAGCAGAGAAAATAATTGTTGAGGTTTTGACTTTTTCGGAGAAAGGATAATTGCATCTTTTAAAACTCACTATATAGCCTCTGTCATCAACTATTTATGGTCAGCAAAAGATACTACTGCTAAATTTATTAACATCATAAATAGTTAATTAGGCGATCGCACTTCTGGCTCGGTGATAAGAATTAGTAAAAATAGGACTAAAACCAGAAGCTTCGATGATTATGGAAATTTTATTGGTGAAATCTAACTAGCGATCGCCAATGGAAATTTAGCAGCTTCAGTGAACTAGTTTCAGGATAAAAAACAACTAAAGTCATTGTATCGGTAGTCAGCGATCGCGGTATTAGGGGTCAGACCAATTCTCTCAAAAAAGAAAAAGCTACAATTCAACAGTCAGCTTGTGTAAGATGCTACTTTTCGCGCGCCCATTCTTCCAAAGGTTTGCCCACCTTGTTATAAAGGAGTGCTTCCAAAATAATACCGTTAGTATTTACAGTTAGCGAGCGGTTTGGGAGTTGAGTCTCTTCATAAAAACCAGCAAATACCCCACGACCAGGATCTCTCAGCCAGCGCATACCTTTATACAGCTTTTCTGTGTAGCTTGTGCGGAAAAGCATATGCCAGCCAATAGCAGCTTTATTACTGTTACCCCGGAAAGCAGTAGCATCTTTACCTGATGAGTCGAGTGATTTCCACGCTTCACCATTGACGTAAATACAGTTATAGACAAACCAAGGAGCTTTATCCATATTGTCTTCAGACCAAGCTGTTAGTTGGTTTGTGGCATAGTAGCGACGTTGTTGAGCTTGTAACAACTTGGCTGCGTAGTCAGCAGGTAAGCCTTTAAAACCAGTTTCTAAACCATCGAGAATATAAGGTTCGCTGGTGACATAGTTGTGATAAGTGGTGCGCTTATCAGCCGGTAAATCTACACCCATGACATTGACAAACACAGTCTCAGCTTTGGTATCAAGCGCTTTAGGCGCTGATATACCTAATTTTTTTAAGGCATAGGCTGCATATTGTTCATAACCTAAGCGTCCCTCTTGGTTCCAAGTTTCTTGTCCGTTTTTTAATTCCGTCCCCATCAATTGACCGTTCTGTACTAAACGATCTAACTTCCAACGTGCTGTTACAGCCTTAGCAGCAGCAGCGTGTTGGGGATATTTCGCGGAAATAATGTCTAGCCATTGCACCAATCGAGCAACATCAATTGCCGAAAAGCCAATTTGTTCAAATTTTTTTAGTTGTCCGTAGTTAACGGGGTATAAGCCTTTAGCATTATATGCTTTGTTGGGCAATTCATTGCGGTAAAGATGCAATTTAGTTAAGGAAGTCAAAGCTTCCTGCATCCATTTGTCAAACTCTTCTGGAGAAAGGAAACCGAGTTCTCGCGCTGCTACCATACCAGCAAATTGGCTACCCACGTCCCACATAGTTGTCGCATGGAAGTTAGCACCAGAAGAGACTAAACCTGTATAGAGACGATTTTTCAGGAAATAGCGCCAAGCAGTACGACCTAACTGTAAATCTTCTGGAGTCAAACGATAACGATACTCAGATGCAACGGGAGTAGCAAGGGTATTAGTTTCACGCCATTGTAAAGCTAAATTAATTCCCACACCAAAAAGTGCGATCGCAGCGCCAATAATTGCTTGTTTTACCAGGCTAGGTTGCTCAGGAGCAGGTTCAAGGTTAATAAATTTGGTCATAGTTAGCGTGGGACAATATTAAACAACACTTCTTTTTTCACCAACAACCAGAAAACGGCAATAGCAACTGCTTGAACTAAAGTTGCGACTAAGGGATTACCGTTAACTAAACCGGGAATCATAAACCAAATTACTGTCATGGGAACATGCATCACATATACATACAAAGAGTTTTGTCCCAAAGTAATTAATAGTTTCCCCAGGGTTTTATAAAGTGGTTGCCAAAAAGTATCAACAATGATGTAGAGCAGAGGAAATAGACCGATCAAATTAATAAAACGGATAAATCCATTACGGCTACGGTCTGTCCATGCTAGCCACGCAATTCTATCAGAGACTTTTGTTGGCCAAATACCCATCTGCATATCGTAATGAGCAGCAAACATCGACGCAATCACAATTACTGCTAAAGTTGCTACTAAAGGAATTTTGGGAATTCTTGCCCAAATTTGTTGCAATCTTGTGCGGTAATAACCTGCCAATACACCATGCACATACAAAATTTGCCAGCTAGCAAATGTAAAATACGGATGCTCTCGGTCTAGGGGATGGAAACTTAAAGCATAAGGATGTAATTGCTGGAAACTCCAAAGTGACCAGGAAATCACTAAAATCGGTAGCCACAAACCTTTGCGTAGCATCCAAAATATCCCAGGTGATAACAGTAACAACAGTACATATAGTTGCAAAATATCAATTACTGGGGGAGCTAGATGAAATGTCGCGGCCGCTAATAAGATTTGCCACCAAGCACCAGGAGCTTCATCAAAAGCCGGACGAGTCCAACCAGGAGCAACTATACTTAATAAACCCAGCACCGCCATGAGCGTAAAACTGGTTAAGTATAGCTTCCAAGAACGTTCCAGCAGCTTCTTCATGGATTCTGCAAAGCCTACCTTGTCGATCCGCCCCAAAGTAACCATTCCTAGGACTAAACCAGAAATAAACAGGAATCCTTCGGCGGCACTGGCATAGATATGCCCTCTGTTGATAGCGCTGAAATAGGATGGACTTTCTAAATGGTTAAATACCATCGAAACAATAGCTATACCTCTAAGAAAGTCAATTCTTAAATCCCGTTTTCCTTGGACGCTAGGGTCATAACGCCAGTTGAGAATAGGATAATTTGTTGCAATTTTACTGATGTCCATAGGCACTAAACTTAAATTAGTTTTTACTATTTCATGAACTCACATTGATATTGTGCAATAGTCTCAAAACGCCTAATTGCACAATGAATAAACTCTGGCTAAATAACCGAGTCAGAAATTTATTTACAGCCAATGCCAGTCTACTTCTGCAATTTACTGTAATATTGTATACGCCAAAAAATATAATGCCTAGAGCTTATATCATTCTAAATACAGTACCTTGGTAAGTAAGTGTGTTTTCTGAAGAGATATATTTATTGCTAAAGCTCACGGTTAATACTGAGGATTTAATAAAGAAATTAGGTTATATTAGATAGTATTTATTTTTGCTAAATTGTGAGAGAATTAAGCCATAAATAAAGTTTAAAAATAATATTTAACTAGTGCAGTCCCGTAGTAGTAATTATTTAGTTGTAACAAATCGCAAAGAAGCTGAAACCCGCTCCATCTCTTCAAAAGGCTTTATATTACTAAATAGTAATCAACAACCTTATTTCATAAAAAATCAATAGCAATCATAAAAACTTAAAATTAGCAAGTATTGTTTTTGTTTTTGTCAGTATTTTCTTTTTTATTCAATATTCCGCATATTAGCTATTACCGCTACAGAATTTATTCCTTAAAGTAGATACACAACTTAAGGAAATAATGTTATGGCTGATACTCAAATCTTTGGCACATCTGGTAACGACGCTATTTATGGCACTTCTGGCAATGATGTGATCATTGCCTTAGAAGGCAAAGATATGGTCATTGGTGGTGCTGGAAATGATGTGATTAGTGGCGGTGGTGGTAATGACTACTGGCTAGATGGCGGTAATGGTAACGATACTATGGCTGGTGAAAGTGGCAATGACACACTTTCTGGTAGTAACGGCAATGATTTGATGTATGGCGATAGTGCCGATCGCCTTTGGACAGTTGATGAAAATGGCAACTATAAATATACAGGGTTAATTGATGAAACTGGAGCAGGCTTTGCCAATCCATCAACTGTTGATACTAATACCAATAATGATTTCGTCACTGGTGGCGAAGGTAATGATGTTCTGTTGGGACAGTTAGGCAAGGATGTTCTTGAGGGTGGTGGTGGTAATGACATCCTCAACGGCGGTGCTGGTGATGATATCATCCAGGGCGACTATTGGCCAGGTAAGGATGGTAATCCTGTTCCTGGTAAAGACGGTTATGGTAATGACACCCTCAATGGAGATGATGGCAACGACAACCTATATGGCAATGCTGGCAATGATGTCATCAATGGCGGTACTGGTAACGATCAGCTAATGGGTGGTGCTGGCCTTGATACTCTCCGTGGCGGTTCTGGTAATGACTACCTTGATGGTGGTGACGACAATGACCTTGTAGATGGTGGTGCTGGTGACGACTATCTCAAAGGAGGCAAAGGCGATGACAAGTTACTGGGTGGTTACGGTAACGATGTTCTAGAAGGTGAAGACGGAAACGATCTACTCATTGGTGGATTTGGTAACGATTCCTGGATCAGTGGCGGTAGCGGTAACGATACTCTGGCTGGGGAAAGCGGTAATGATATCCTCGATGGTGGCGTTGGTGATGACCTCCTCTACGGTGGCGATGACAACGATACCTTATTGGGTAATGTCGGTAACGATACCCTGATGGGTGGAGCCGGAGCCGATATCCTCGATGGCGGTGCCGGAAATGATGTTTTAGCAGGTGGTCTCGGTAACGATATTCTCAAAGGCAGTGATGGCAACGATACCCTGACTGGATATAGCGGCAACGATATCCTTGATGGCGGTGCAGGTGATGACCTATTGGCTGGTGGTGATGATGATGACATCCTCAAAGGCAGTGATGGTAGTGATCGCCTCGATGGTGGTTTAGGTAATGATACTCTCGATGGCGGCACCGGCAGTGACCTGATTACAGGTGGTGAAGGCAACGATAATATCCACGGTGGTGCAGATAACGATGTCATTTGGGGTGAAGCCGGTGCAGATGCCTTATTTGGTGATGCCGGTAATGACACTATGGGTGGTGGTACTGGTAACGATTATCTTGATGGTGGCGCAGGCAATGATGTCCTGTATGGCAATGGCGATGTCGATGTCATCGATGGCGGTCTGGGCAACGACTTAATTTATGGTGGTGAAGGTGACGATAAATTCTTATTTGGTAACGAAGGTGCAGACAAAATCTATGGTGAAGCTGGCAATGACACTATGGATGGTGGCGCTGGCGATGACCTCTTAGATGGCGGTGATGGCAATGATATCCTCAAAGGCAGCGATGGCAATGACATCCTAGATGGTGCTGCTGGCAATGATATCCTCGATGGTGGAGTTGGTAATGACATCCTCGATGGCGGTACTGGTGATGACATTCTTAAAGGTAGTGAAGGAAGCGATCGCCTTTATGGTGGGCTAGGTAATGATACTTTAGATGGTGGTGCTGATAATGACACCCTTGCTGGTGGCGACGGCAACGATAACATCTATGGTGGCACTGGTAATGACCTAATTTGGGGTGAAGCTGGCCAAGATGCATTATATGGTGATGCTGGTAATGACTTCATCGAAGGTGGCGACGGCAATGATTACCTCAGTGGTGGCGAAGGTAATGATAGTCTCTATGGCAACGCCGATGTTGATGTCATCGATGGCGGTGTTGGCAACGACTTAATTTATGGTGGTGAAGGCGACGATAAATTCTTATTTGGTGGCGATGGTTTAGACACCATTTACGGCGAAGCTGGCAATGACACCATTGATGGCGGTGCTGACAATGACTTATTAGATGGTGGCGACGGTAACGACATCCTCAAAGGTAGTGAAGGCAACGATACCCTTTATGGTGCTGCTGGTAATGATATCCTCGATGGCGGCACTGGCGATGATAGCGTACTCGGTGGTCTTGGCGATGACATCCTCAAAGGTAGTGAAGGCAACGATATCCTTTACGGTGAAGTCGGGAATGACATCCTTGATGGTGGCATTGGTAATGACATCTTAGATGGTGGTTTTGGTAATGACCTCCTCAAAGGCTTTGATGGCAACGATACCCTTTACGGAGATCTGGGCAATGACACCCTAGATGGTGGCATTGGTAATGACAGCCTATTCGGTGGTGAAGGCAACGATAACATCTCTGGTGGTGCTGATGATGACCTAATTTGGGGTGAAGCTGGTGCAGATGCCTTGTTTGGTGATGCTGGCAATGACGTAATCGAAGGTGGTCTAGGTAATGATTATCTTGATGGCGGCGAAGGTAATGACAGCCTGTATGGTAACGCTGATGCGGATATCATCGATGGCGGTCTGGGCAACGACTTGATTTATGGTGGTGAAGGCGACGATAAATCCTTGTCTGGTGGTGATGGTTTAGACACCATTTATGGCGAAGCTGGCAATGACACCATCGATGGCGGCACTGGTGATGACATCTTAGATGGCGGCATTGGCGATGACATCCTCAAAGGCAGCGATGGCAACGATATCCTAGTGGGTGGACTTGGCAATGACATCCTCGATGGTGGCGCTGGTAACGACCTAATTTATGGTGGTGAAGGCGACGATAAAGCCTTATCCGGTGGCGATGGCAATGACAAAATCTATGGTGAAGCTGGCAATGACACCCTCATTGGCGGCGCTGGTGATGACATCTTAGATGGTGGTGCTGGTACCGATTATCTTGATGGTGGTCTAGGTAATGATACCCTTTACGGCTATGGTGAAGCCGATGTCATGGATGGTGGTGCTGGTAACGACCTGATTTATGGTAGTGACGGCAACGACAAAGCCTTATTCGGTGGCGATGGTTTAGACACAATTTACGGTGAAGTTGGCAATGACACCCTTGATGGCGGCGCTGATCATGACATTTTAGATGGTGGTTATGGTGATGACCTCCTCAAAGGCAGTGATGGCAATGATACCCTTTATGGGGATATGGGCAATGACAGCCTAGATGGTGGCATTGGTAATGACAGCCTATTCGGTGGCGAAGGCAGCGATAACATCCGCGGTGGCGCTGACAATGACTTAATTTGGGGTGAAGCCGGTGCAGATGCCTTGTTTGGTGATGCTGGCAATGACGTAATCGAAGGTGGTTTAGGTAATGATTATCTCGATGGCGGCGAAGGTAATGACAGCCTGTATGGTAACGCTGATGCCGATATCATCGATGGCGGTCTGGGCAACGACTTGATTTATGGTGGTGAAGGCGACGATAAATCCTTGTCTGGTGGTGATGGTTTAGACACCATTTATGGCGAAGCTGGCAATGACACCATTGATGGCGGCACTGGTGATGACATCTTAGATGGCGGCATTGGCGATGACATCCTCAAAGGCAGCGATGGCAACGATATCCTAGTGGGTGGACTTGGCAATGACATCCTCGATGGTGGCGCTGGTAACGACCTAATTTATGGTGGTGAAGGCGACGATAAAGCCTTATCCGGTGGCGATGGCAATGACAAAATCTATGGTGAAGCTGGCAATGACACCCTCATTGGCGGCGCTGGTGATGACATCTTAGATGGTGGTGCTGGTACCGATTATCTTGATGGTGGTCTAGGTAATGATACCCTTTACGGCTATGGTGAAGCCGATGTCATGGATGGTGGTGCTGGTAACGACCTGATTTATGGTAGTGACGGCAACGACAAAGCCTTATTCGGTGGCGATGGTTTAGACACAATTTACGGTGAAGTTGGCAATGACACCCTTGATGGCGGCGCTGATCATGACATTTTAGATGGTGGTTATGGTGATGACCTCCTCAAAGGCAGTGATGGCAATGATACCCTTTATGGGGATATGGGCAATGACAGCCTAGATGGTGGCATTGGTAATGACAGCCTATTCGGTGGCGAAGGCAGCGATAACATCCGCGGTGGCGCTGACAATGACTTAATTTGGGGTGAAGCCGGTGCAGATGCCTTGTTTGGTGATGCTGGCAATGACGTAATCGAAGGTGGTTTAGGTAATGATTATCTCGATGGCGGCGAAGGTAATGACAGCCTGTATGGTAACGCTGATGCCGATATCATCGATGGCGGTCTGGGCAACGACTTGATTTATGGTGGTGAAGGCGACGATAAATCCTTGTCTGGTGGTGATGGTTTAGACACCATTTATGGCGAAGCTGGCAATGACACCATTGATGGCGGTGCTGGTGACGATATCTTAGATGGTGGCATTGGTGATGACATCCTCAAAGGCAGCGATGGCAATGACACCCTTTACGGGGACATTGGCAATGACATCCTCGATGGTGGCGCTGGCAACGACTTGCTTTATGGTGGCGATGGCGACGATAAATCCTTATTCGGTGGCGATGGCAATGACAATATCTATGGTGGAGCCGGCAATGATACCCTTGATGGTGGTACAGGCGATGACATCTTAGATGGTGGCATCGGTGATGATCTCCTCAAAGGCAGTGATGGCAACGATTTCCTATATGGAGACAGTGGCAATGACAGCTTAGATGGTGGCATTAGTAATGACAGCCTCTTCGGTGGTGAAGGCAACGATAACATCCACGGTGGCGCTGACAATGACCTAATTTGGGGTGAAGCCGGTGCAGATGCCTTGTTTGGCGATGCTGGCAATGACGTAATCGAAGGTGGTTTAGGTAATGACTATCTTGATGGCGGCCTAGGCGATGATAGCCTTTATGGTAACGCTGATGTCGATGTTATTGATGGCGGCGCTGGTAATGACTTAATTTATGGTGGCGACGGCGACGATAAATCCTTGTCTGGTAGCGATGGCAATGACGTGATTTATGGCGAAGCTGGAAATGACACCTTAGATGGCGGCCTGGGTAATGACATCCTTGATGGTGGTATTGGGAATGATCTGCTCAAGGGTAGTGATGGCAATGATACCCTTTATGGCGACATGGGCAATGACATCCTTGATGGCGGTGCCGATGATGATAGGCTTGATGGCGGTGCTGGTAACGACACCTTACTTGGTGGTCTAGGTAATGACTACTTAGATGGCGATCTCGGAGATGACAGCCTCACAGGCGGTGCTGGTAATGATAGTCTATTCGGTGGTGCTGGTATCGGTATTCTTGACGGTGGCGATGGCAATGACTACTTAGAAACTAGCGACAGCAACGACACTCTCAAAGGCGGTACTGGTAACGATACTCTCGATAGTGGTAGCGGTAACGACTACTTAGAAGGTGGCACTGGCGACGATCTCATGTACGGCGTAGTCGGAAATGACACTTTATATGGCGGTGACGGCAACGACGCAGTATATGGTGGTGACGGCAACGATACAGTATATGGCGAAGCAGGTAATGATACCTTATTTGGTGGCAATGGTACTGATAAGCTCGATGGTGGTGAAGGCAACGATACCATATATGCAGAAGCTGGCGATGACAGCTTGTTTGGCGGCAATGGTAATGACGAATTAGTTGGTGGCATTGGCATTAACCTGATGTTTGGAGGTTACGGTAATGACATCCTCAAAGGTGGCGACGGCAACGACACACTATATGGTGAAGCTGGCGATGACACCTTATATGGTGGTACTGGCAATGACAAACTCTATGGTGCTGACGGCAACAACAAACTATACGGTGAAGCTGGCGATGATACCTTAGTCGGTGGTGCCTTTAATGACAGCCTAGATGGGGGTCTGGGTAATGACAGTTTAGATGGCGGTCTGGGTGATGACTACTTAGATGGTGGTGTTGGTAACGATACTCTATTAGGTGGTGCTGGTAACGATACTATCTTTGGTGGCGTTGGCATCAGTATTTTTGACGGTGGTGATGGCAATGACTACTTAGAAAGTAGCGACAGTAATGATACCCTCAAAGGTGGCGCTGGCAACGATATACTCAATAGCGGTAGCGGTAACGACTACCTAGAAGGTGGTCTTGGCGACGATCTGTTGTACGGTGGTGCTGGTGATGACACCTTAACTGCTGGCGACGGCTACGATAAGCTATACGGTGGTGATGGCAACGACATCCTATATGGTGAAGCTGGCGATGACACCTTATTTGGTGGCAATGGCAATGACAAGCTGTATGGTGGTGACGGTAACGACACAGTATATGCGGAAGTTGGTGATGACACCTTGTTTGGTGGCAATGGCGATGACGCACTCATGGGTAGCGATGGCAGTAACCAACTGTTTGGCGGTAATGGCAACGACTCCCTGTATGGCGGTGCAGGTAATGATATCTTATACGCGGAAGTCGGCGATGACAGCCTATTTGGCGACATTGGTAATGACTTGCTGTATGGTAGTGCAGGAAATGACACAATATTTGGGGAAGTCGGCGATGACAACCTTTATGGTGGCATCGGCAATGACCAACTCGATGGTGGCGCTGGTAATGATTACTTACTTGGTGTAGATAACGTTACTGAGTTTGGTGTAGGTACTATTGATGTCTTCACAGGCGGTCTGGGCAAGGATAAATTTGTTTTAGGCGAAAAACAAGCCTTCTACAATGACGGTGATAATAACACTGCTGGATTGCAAGATTATGCCTTGATTACAGATTTCAATAGTGCAGAAGACATCATTCAGTTAAGCGGTAATGCCAATTCTTATGTGCTAGGTACCACTGTTGATAAACTTGCAGGTGTTGGCATTTACTTAGATACCAATAGCGATAAACTGTTTAACTCTAGTGATGAGTTGATTGCAGTTGTGCAGGGAACTACTACCAACGTGAGCCTCACAAGCTCTTCTTTTGTTTACGTCTCATAAATTATCTCAGGGGTAATTTTAATTCTCACTCATTACCCCTGTTTTTCTAATATTTTATAGCTCTGTTTCAGGGCATTGAGTAGGGATTTGATGTATGGGTATAACTAACAATGTTGTGCCCTATTTTTTGTTTTTATAGGAATTAACACCAAATCAAATAATATTTGCAACATATCAATATATTCTAGAGGGCAAGGCAGTGCCTTGCCCCTACAATCTTTCGCATGATTTTTTAAAATTGGTATTAAAAACAGGATTTTTTCAAAATCTTGTTCTCTTTGTCCTAGAAATTTTCAACAACTGTACGGCTAGCTTCCCAAGCTAACAGAATAGTCTTTCGCTCCAAACCCCAACGATAGCCACCAAGTTCTCCAGACTCGCGAATCACACGATGGCAAGGGATGAGGTAGGAGATGGGATTTTTGCCTACAGCATTGCCAACGGCTCGCGCAGCAGTTGGAAGACCAATCATTTCCGCAATACTTTGGTAAGTTGTCATACCCCCAAACGGGATTCTCAAAAGTGCGCGCCAAACTTGAATCTGAAAATTAGTGCCTTTAAGCAAAAGCGTTAAAGGTTTTTGTTCTGTGAAGCTCACTGACTCAAAAATCAAGTCATGTAATGGTTGAGTTACTTGTTGATCGCGGATAATCTCAGCTTTTGGCCATTCTTGCTGAAGTGTTTGTTGGACATTTTGCTCATCTGTGCCATTTAAAAAATACAGATTGCAAATACCGCGATCGCTCGTGGCGATCAGAGCTTTGCCAAACAACGTTTGATGAATACCATAGCGAATTTGCAAACCTGCTCCGGCTGCTTTAAATTCACCAGGGGACATTGCTTCTAGGTTCACAAATAAGTCATGCAATCTTCCTGGACTCGACAAGCCGACATCTAAAGTTAAATCTAGTAAGCTTTTGGTTCGGGTAATTTGTGATTTAGCATATTCCACTGTGAGATATTGCAAAAATCGCTTAGGGCTTATGCCAACCCACTGAGTAAACATCCGTTGGAAATGATACTCACTTAAACCTATGTGCTGGGCAACTGTAGCCAGATCCGGCTGGTGGAGATGGGATTGGCGCATAAATGCGATCGCCTGAGCAATCCGCTGATAATCTCCGCTGTCATGGGCAGTTACAGTCTTCATCGCAATCATCTAGGCTGAATTAAAGAACTATTGGCATTCTTCAATTTACCGATGTTGTAGATCTAAAGCCACCCGTTTCTTGCGGTTGATATGGGTAATATTTTTAAGGATATGTGTAGCCGTTAATCTGCACTCCACCATAAGGCCCGGGTGTGGGGCGAGGAAGAGATATCCTAGACTGCTGTACACCATCATTGCCATATACTGACGGGGTTGAATTATTGACAACATTAGGAAGTTGAGATGGCGTAGAGTATGGTGAAATGTTGTTGGTTGCAGACGAAGTAACGGATGGTGTCACTGATGTTGTTTGTATTCCATTGGTTAATGTCTGACTGTTATTAAAGTTAGCGTAAGAATTTTGGGGTAAGTTTGTGGCTGTTGGTTGAGAGTAAACTGTACCTGTATTTAAGTTATTGTTAGCAGGTAAAGGCTGATTATATATATTGTTAGTAGCTGGTGTTGCATTATTGTTAGAGCCACTCCCCATCATACTTGTAGGATTAGCAGCACCAGTGAGATTTTGATTGGTTGATGTGAAATTGCTGTAGGAAGCAGTTCCCATAATATTTGTGGAACTGGAAACTGTGTTGTTGTAACCAGAGAGATTTTGAGTTGGGGATTGATTAATAGCAGTTTGTAAAGGGCTGATAGTAGCAGGATTTTGATTTTTTTCGCTTTGATTAACTAATCCCATCCCTTGATTCAAAGGAGTTGTGACGCTTGCTGTTTCTTCTAAGGGTGTAGTTACAGATTTAGCACCTAACAAATGACTACCACCATAACCAGACTTCATCTGCAATAAATTTTCGGTTTGTACAACAAAGGGATTATTATTCTTTGGTGCAGATGTGTCATTTACTATTGGCAAAACTGGATTTGATTTAGCTTCATTGGCGGTAGAAGGTTGTTTACTGATGACATCCTCAAACAGGCTGGGGCTATTTTGGGCTGGTGATTTTTCCGGTGGGAGACTTAAAGTTGCTGCCAAAATAGCTTGTTCATAGTCTTTAATTAACACGGGAAAATTATCAATGTCTGCAACCATAGCTCTGTCTTCATCTGACAGTGCTGAGTCAGAAACTTTTGGCGATGCTACTTCTGATTTTGACTTACTAGCCAAAACATTTGGATTGGACAAGTATTGCCACATTCCTATCCCAAACACAACTAAAAAAACTCCTGTACCCCAAAAGCTAGGTCTGCTGAGATTCCGTAACCTGGCTTTCAGATAACGTAAGTATGCCGGGGGATAATTTCGGTTTTGCATATGTTTGGATATAGTAAATTTACTGAATCAGCGATCGCGCTTTGCGTATTTTGTCAGTAGTGCTGCTGCGGGGAAGTTCTGCTTTAAAAGAAAATTCAAACAAAGTTTAAGGATGATTTCATCCTAACTGTTCAATCTTTATGAGTCATTAGTGCTGGACAATTATTCGTTAAAAATTTACCTTCTGCTCATCTGAGTTATGAGGGAGTAGCAAATAAACAGAGAGCTTGACAATATTTGGTTAAGGGGAAAAGTAAATCAGGAGAAAGGGTAAAAGAAATCTTTCGTTTTTTTTCATAAATAAATTGAGGGGCTTGAAACCTTATTGGTAAAGGAAAAAATTATTTTCTTCAACCTTCTGCACTCTACAATCTGGCTCATGCCTTTCTTCGGTCACTTTCGATATCATCAGGAGTTGAAAGCTAGTCTAAGGTTATTGTTGTAGCTGCCTAAAAGACTGCTGAGTTCAAAGTTTAAGTGTAAGAATTACTCACCACTCAGCAACACCACTTGCTTGAAGCCGGGAAACCCGTAAGAGCGCAGTGGCTCCACCCTGCGGGAAGTTGCAGAAGCGTCTACAGCACTGATTACTTAGCAATATTGTGTGCGCTGTCGCCTGGCGCTTGCATCGCATTACTATTTACCAGGAGACTACAGCAATGATGAAAGCTGAAGATATCATGACCAGGAACGTAATTACCATTCGCGGTTCGGCGACTGTTGCTGAAGCGGTGGGGCTAATGAAGGATAAAGGATTGCGCGCTTTGGTTGTGGATCGTCGTCATGAGCATGATGCCTATGGCATAGTCACAGAAACGGATATTGTTTATAAAGTTACAGCTTACGGTAAAGATCCAAAACAGGTCAGGATTTACGAAATCATGACTAAGCCCTGCATTATCGTCAATCCTGAGTTGAGTGTGGAATATGTAGCGCGGTTGTTTGCTAATACTGGGATTCGTAGGGCACCTGTGATTCAAGGTAAGTTATTAGGGATTATCTCGATTACCGATATTCTGACAAAAAGTGACTTTGTCGAATCTCCCAAAGCCATAGTCTTAGAAGAGAGAATTCAACAAGCGATCGCACAAGCTCGTGGTATTTGTACTGAACAAGGAGCCTATTCTAAAGCCTGTGCCGCCGCTTGGGATGAAGTTGAAGAACTCCAAGCCGAAGCAGCTCACCAAAAAGCCGAAGGTATGGAGTCAGCCAAACACTCTTTTGAAGAATACTGTAAAGACAATCCCGAAGCACCGGAATGTAGGCGGCAGTATAAGGCTTGAGGGGATTGGGGATTGGGGATTGGGGAACTCGGGGCCCCCTCTGGGGATAAGGGGTAATGGGGATTGGGAGACAAGGAGAGATTACCAATTACCCATGCCCCATGCCCTATGCCCTATGCCCTATTTCCTACCTTTGAGCAACTCGCATTAATAAAAATAACCCTGTTCCTAAGCCGATAAAGTTGGGTAGCCAAGCTCCCATAAAGGGAGATAGGACATTGGCTTGTCCTAATGCGCCAGTAATAAAGCTGAGAAAGTAATAGGAGAAAATTACAATTACGCTAATACCAAAACTGGTGCCGCGTCCCGTGCGCTGGGGTATACTGCCCATTGCTGCGCCTACTAAGCCAAAAACTACACAAACAAAGGGTAAGGCGATTTTCTGCTGAATCCGCACTTCCAATTTCCGAATTTTTTGGCGATCGCCACCGAGACGTTCTACAGCTAGCTGTTCTACAGCTTCGGAAATATTCATCTCGCCGTAGTCACGGCTTTTTTCTGCCAAACTTAATGGTGTGCGGGGAAGTCGCAGTTGTTGGTGTTCAAACCGTAAAATGTTGCGATAAGAGCGATCGGGAGATACTAAATAAATAGTGCCGTTATAAAAATCCCAAACGTTTTGCGAACCGTTCCATCTGCCTGATTCTGCGACGACAATTTGGTTTAAACCTTCTTCGGAACGATCAATAATTGTTAAACCTTTCATCTGTTGACCATCAAATTGGTCAGCATAGAATAAGCGTGTCAGTATCCTGGTATTAGTACCATCTCGCTCTTTTACATCCCGATATTCGGGATAAAAAATATTCTGCTGTTTCAAGATTGGCTTATCTGACTTTAAAGCATTCTGTAAAGTCATATTTGCTTGATAACTAGCAGCTGGTGCGATTTGCTCATTAAACAAAAATGTCAAGCCTGTCACTACCAAACTTAACATTACAGCAGTCAAAACCATGCGATAAACACTTACCCCACAGCCACGTAGAGCAATTAATTCACTCTCGCTAGAAAGACGACTATAAGTCATCAAAGTAGCTAAGAGGGTGGACATAGGAAAGGCTAAAACAATGAAAGTTGGTAGTTTTAATAAAAAAACCTGAAGAGCAATATCTATTGGTAGACCGGATTCTACAATTTTTCTAACTAAGTCAAATACGGCATCAATTGTCACACCAATTGACGAAAAAGCCCCTACACCAAATAAAAATGGCGGTAGCAATTCGCTGGTCAGATAGCGATCCATGAGCGTAAAAGGCATCAGCGAATTGAGGCTATAAAAAGATGTGAGCTTTTTTGATACCATAGACTAACTGGAGAATGAAATATTTATGTCATTGGGCATTTAATATTGATGATTTAGGATTGATATTTAAATTCACTAAAACTCTAAATGGGCACTAAATCATTAAGACGAAAAATTTTTGATCAACTATTATTTAATATCTATCATTTTAAACTTGGAAGTTATCCCCCAAATAATATTGACGCACGAGGGGGTTGGTATAAAGCTCATTCGCATTACCAAACGCCAGAATTTGTCCTTCGCGCATGATATAAGCACGGTCAGTAATTGCTAGGGTTTCGCGGACATTGTGATCTGTGATTAAAATACCCATACCGCGATCGCGTAGCCGGGCTACAATTTGCTGAATTTCCGAAACAGCAATGGGATCGACTCCCGCAAAGGGTTCATCTAAAAATAAAAACTTTGGCCCTTCTCTACCAGATGCTAAAGCTCTAGCTAATTCAGTCCGCCGTCGTTCCCCACCAGAAAGTTGAATTCCTTTACTGTTTGCCACTTTTTCTAAGCGAAATTCTCGCAGTAAATTTTGTACCCGTCCCGACCATTCCCAGTTTGGCACATTAGTTTGTTCCAAAACTAGAAGTAGATTGTCTCGTACTGTCAGCTGGCGAAACACACTCGCTTCCTGGGCTAGATAGCCAATGCCCAATCTTGCCCTTTTGTGCATTGGTAGCGCTGTAATATCCAAATTATCTAGCCAAACTTTTCCTTGATTTGGTTTTTCTAAACCTGTAGCAATATAAAAGGTTGTGGTTTTACCAGCGCCATTTGGGCCTAGTAACCCAACAATTTCTCCTTGGGCAACAGAAAGACTAACACGATTGACAATCTGGCGCTTGCCGTAAGATTTATGGATGTTCTCTAAGACAATTTTCACGCTAGAGATGCCCCTTGAGAGTAACTACTACTAATTAGAACCTTTGAGAGGTGGGGTTTTTGGGGCAGGTCTGGCAGATTGTCCGCCAATTTCACCGTCCTGTACCATATAAATTGACTCTACCTGACGGTTAGATTGCGGTAAAGCCACAAATCTTCCCTCATCAATCAAATATGTCACCTTCTCTGCGCGAATACTATTGCCACCCTGTTGCAAAATATAGACATTGCCACTGAAATCTATGCGGCGTTCCTTGCTAAAGTATTGTGCTTGGGAAGCTGTGGCTTGAATCTGACGCGAAGGATACAACATTTGCACATTGCCACGAGCAGTTACTACTTGACTTTTGGCATCATACTCTTGAACATCTGAGCGAATCGTCAACGGGCGATTTCCGGTGGATGTTTGAGCAGTAACGGTTTGGACTTGGGAAGGAAAAGCTACTGCGCCAAAGATTGTAGCAGGTAACACCAAGGCTAAGAGTAAGCGCCGGATTTGCGATCGCGGAAATTTATAGGACAGTATCATAGCAATTTACAATTTAGAGTTTTAGCTTGTATTTTAATTATCTCAACTACTTTATCCAACAGTAAAAAATAGCATCTGGACTAATTTCGCATAAATGCTGACGCTATTGACGCTTACCTTACCATTAAGGTTTCGTCCAAATATCTGTTTGTAAAGTCTAATTCCAGAACTCTCCAGATAAATGGCTAACTGGGAAAGGATGAGGAAGATAGGGGGATGAGGGATATGAGGTAGATGATGCAATCCGGTGCGGATAAGACTAATCGATTGACGATTAAATCCTGTAGAGACGCGATAAATCGCGTCTTTCCAACCCCAAAATCATGACGAAAACTTCTTAACGGCACTGTATTGGCAGATGAGGAAGACAAATAATTCAAAATTAAGCCCTGTTCCATGTTTACTGTTGGCTCAGAAAACTGGAAAAATCGCAGATTTTTGTTAGTGGCTAATTTTTTTTGGGAAATCTAAATTCAGTAGGAAATCAATGTAATCACTAGCTATTTTGTGTTAAATCAAAAAAGCTAAAGTAAATTTTTTGTCAGATTGCGATCGCTAGCAACCTCTAACAGCTTTGAGGATAGAGTCGGTGTGAAATTGTTATTGATAGAGGATGATGAAAGTCTTGCCCAATTGCTCAGAGCCACTCTCATTGCTCAGAACTACCAGGTAGAATTAGCACCAGATGGTCAACAAGGTTGGGATCTGGCGCAAAGTTCTGTTTATGACCTGATTGTACTGGATTTAATTTTACCCAAGCTCGATGGGATCAATTTCTGTAAACGCATCCGGCTAAAAAATGGCAATGTTGCGCGATCGCCAAATCAAAATACGCCCATCTTGTTGTTAACTGCACTCGACAGCGTGATGAATAAAGTCATTGGCTTAGATGCTGGTGCTGATGACTATATGGTGAAACCAGTGAATCTCGATGAATTTATGGCTAGGGTGCGATCGCTACTGCGGCGTAGTTACATTACGCGATCGCCTCTGTTGGAATGGGGTGAATTATCCCTCAATCCTAATAATTGCCAAGTCACTTATCAAGGGCAGCCTATTCTCTTCACAGCCAAAGAGTATGCCATCTTAGAACTGTTTTTAAGAAATCCAGACCATATCTTCAGTGCTAGTTTATTAATCGATCGGCTATGGACAAGTGATGAAGCGCCCAGCGAGTGGGCTGTACGAACACATGTCAAAGGCTTGCGGAATAAATTAAAAAAAGCTGGCGTAGGAGAAATTTTTGAAACGATTTACAAACTAGGATATCGCCTCAAACGCAGAGAACAGGAAAGCCCCCAAGAACAATCTGCGACTTCCCCAATTTTGACCCCATCATCCCTTACCACATTTATTTCAGATGTGTGGGAAGAGATGCGCGAAACTTATTGCGATCGCCTCATAATTATTCAACAAGCTGTAGCAGCATTGAAAAATGGTCAAATTTCCCCAGAATTGCAGCAGGCGGCAGAATATGAAGCGCACACTCTGATTGGTTCACTGGGTAGTTTTGGTTTAGGCGAAGCTTCCCGACTATCACGACAAATTCAGCAGATCCTCACACAAACAGAATCCATTTCTGCATCACAAATCCAGCAACTAGTTCATTTGGTAAGTGCATTACAGCAGGAAATGCAATCAGCTGCAGCTGGAACCAATCCAGCACAGACAAGTGGCTCAAAGGTTGTTCATGGAACAACCTTGCTCATTGTAGATGACGATGCAGTACTTGCAAGGCATCTAGCCACGAAAGCCGCAATGCAAGGAATTTTCGTAGAAGTCGCAACACATCTGCAGCAAGCCGAAAGTTTTTTGGCTGACAAGCTTCCAGACGTGATTTTACTGGATCTCAACTTTCCTGGTGCCCCAGCTAGCGGTTTAAATTTTCTCGCCAAATTGTACAATCAGCATCCTCACCTGCCAGTTCTGGTTTTAACAGCAAAGGAAAATTTTGCTCATCGTTTAGAAGCGGCTAGATTAGGCAGTAAGTTATTCTTGCAAAAACCAATTGCTGTGAATCAAGTTTTAAAAGCTGTTACTCAAGTACTGCAACAGTCCAGCCCAATTCCGCAAAAACTGCTGATTATGGAAGATGATCGGCAAATGTCGCATCTTTTGCGTCACCTTTTGCAACCTTGGGGTTATCATCTGACGCTACTCGATTCACCACAAAGTTTTTGGACAACTTTGGAGCAAACAGATCCCGATTTGTTGATTTTAGATATCGAACTATCTGACTCAACTGATTCTCCATTGTCAAGCATCAGCGGAATTGATTTGTGTCAGGTAATTCGTAATGATTTTCGCTGGCAGAAATTGCCTATTTTATTTTTATCAGCCCATACAGAGTCCGAAATTGTACAGCAATGCTTTGCTGCTGGTGGAGATGATTTTCTTCATAAACCTGTAATTGCAGCAGAACTCTTAACCCGTGTACGCAATCGACTAGAGCAACGCTAAGGGACTGGTAAGCGCTCTAAATTCAATAATTTAATTTTTGGAAGTTTGTAAATAGAGCATTTTGGTTCAGAAAAGCTTAATTAGCCAAAAATGTAGTCTAAATTAGCACCTTGTCAGGGAACCTTGCAGTTACACCACAGTAATCAAAGTAACTTATAATACATTATTTATTAATTAAGTTAAGTAAAAGCAACGAAGTATATATTTATTAAGTAATGTAAATCGCTTCTGCAAAAAGCTGTAGGCTTCAAAAATCTGCTTACTCACAGATTCCTCAAAAATTTTTTATATACTCTCGCTTAAATAGGCATCAAAGTGCTACATCTAGAAAAATGTAGCATTTAATACTATTTACATATATAAAGTTATTACTTGGTTATATATACATCAGACTATGAAAATTTTAAAAATAAGTAGCTTAAATAATCTTTTACAAGAAATGCCCAATTATCGGAATTATCAATACAATGGGGAATTAATTATTCAAAATCGGCAAGGTATTCAATGGAGTTTTTATTATCGGTTTGGACAGCTAATTTGGGCAACAGGAGGAACTCATACCTGTCGGCGTTTTTATAGACATATCGCCTCAAATTTTCCTCAAATTGATATTAATAAAATTCAGTTACAAATCCCAGATATAGCTAAAGATTATTGGGACTATATTTTTTTAGAATATTTATATCAGCAACAAAAGAATCAAAAACTTATTGACAGTATTATAGAAAATACATTGGCAGAAATATTATTTGATTTAGCTCAACAAATATATATTGCACCTCTGAGTTATGAACTCAAACCAGAAGTAATGCCAAAAATTCCTGTGATTACCACGAGTAATAAAACACCTCTACAACAAATGCAAGACTCATGGAATCATTGGACAACATCTGGATTAACGAGTATTTCTCCTCATCTCGCACCAGTTTTATGTAAACCAGCACAACTGCAACAGGAAGTCAGCCCTGCTATTTATAAGAATTTTGTAAATATCATTAACGGCAAATATACTCTTTTAGATTTAGCTGTGAGATTAAAGCAGAATTTATTACCGTTTACCCAATCTTTACTACCTTATATTCGTAAAGGTATTACAGAACTTGTAGAAGTCCCTGATTTACCTTTACCAGCTATATTACGCACTAGCAACTCTCCTAATACTTCACTCAATAAACAGAAGACTCCTTTAATAGCTTGTGTAGATGATAGTCCCCAAGTATGTAAAGCTATAGAAAAAATTATTACTTATCATGGTCTAAAGTTTATCGGTATTCAAGACCCAGTACAAGCTCTACCAATTTTGATTCAAAATCAACCAGATTTCATTTTTATAGATTTGCTGATGCCAGGAATTAATGGTTATGAGCTTTGTACTAAATTACGTAAAATATCGAGTTTTGCTAACACACCTTTGGTCATTTTAACCAGCAGTAACGGTTCTTTCGATAAAGTGCGATCAACTGTTTATGGTGCAACTTATTTTATCAATAAACCGATAACAACTGATAAAGTTATGGGTATAGTTGATAAATACTTACTAACTAAAAAAATAGGAGATAATATCAATAAGGTAAAGCTATGCTCCAGTAATATCTAGCTGGGTAATTCATTAAAAAATATATTTATCTTAGGTTTTGCCACTAGTTTGTGAAAGTAAATATATTTTTTATATAAAATAATCTGCAATATTTAATATTCAATTTTACTTGTATGTATAGTGTATATATTTAGAGCCTATATACGACTAAACATATATGTTGTACGACAAGAATTTTTGTCTAACTAGTCATGTGATTATTAACACATTATTAGAAGATGAGCAACATCAAGATAATATGCAAGAAATGAGTTTATATCCAGAGTTTCTACTTCAGATCCTTCATGGTATATCCGATCCAGTATTTGTTAAAGACCGCCAACATCACTGGGTATTCCTTAATAATGCCTATTGTCGTTTGATTGGATTTCATGAATCAGAATTAATTGGTAAGTCAGAATATGACATCTTTCCTAAAAAACAAGCAGATAGGCTGTATCAGAAAGATGAATTAGTATTTAATACTGGCATAGTTCAGGAAACAGAAGAATGTTTGACCAATTCTGATGGCTTTACTCGTTTTTTCTTAATTAAAAAATCTCGGTTTGAAGATGAATTTGGTAATTATTTTTTAGTTGGTATTATTCGTGATATTAGTAAAGAGAAATTGCAGTCAGCAAAACTCTGCTCATCAAAACAAGTCTTAGAACAAGTAATAAATAATATTCCTCTCGCAACTTATTGGAAAGATTTTAACTCTGTTTATTTAGGTTGTAATCAACAATTTGCGGAAATTATGGGTATAGATTGCCCAAATCAGATTATTGGCAAAACTGACTATGACCTAATGAAATACCAAGACAATGTCAACTTATTTTGGGAGTCAGATTTCCAAGTTATAGAATTCCAAAAACCAGAGTATGGTGTTGTCCAACGCTATATAAAAACGGATGGCAAACAACTATGGTTAGAAACTAATAAAATTCCCTTAAAAGATGAGCAAAGCAATTTCATTGGCATTTTAGTTACTTGTCAAGATATTACTGCGCGTAAAGAAGCAGAATTAGCACTTGCAGAAAAAGTATCTTTAGCAGCATTTCATGTAGCAGTTAATAATGCTATTACTCAAAGCTCTACACTCAAGGAATGTTTGAAAGGTTGTACTGATGCTATAGTCAAACATTTGAATGCTGCTTTTGCTCGCATCTGGACGTTGAATGCTCAAGAAAACGTACTGGAACTACAAGCTAGTTCGGGAATGTATACCCATATAGAGGGGCCACACAGGCGTGTTCCTGTAGGTATGTTTAAAATTGGATTAATTGCCGAAGAACGTCAACCTCACTTAACTAATGCAGTTTTAGAAGATCCGCGTGTAGGGGATAAAGAATGGGCAAAGCGTGAAGGAATGGTGGCTTTCGCGGGATATCCTTTAATTTTAGACGGGAATCTGGTTGGCGTGATCGCAATGTTTGCCCGTCATCCGCTAACAGAATTAACCTTGGATGCTTTGAAATTAAGCGCTAATGAGATTGCATTAGGTATCAAGCGTCTGCAAGCTGAGGAAGCTTTACAAAAAAGTGAAGGTAAGTATCGTCATTTAGTTGAAACTTCTCAAGACATGATTTGGTCGGTGGATGACAAAGGATACTTTATCTTTGTCAACCAGGCGGTGAAAACTATCTATGGTTATGAACCAGAAGAAATGATTGGTCGTCACTATAGCCAGTTTGAGCCACCAGAACAAATTCATCAAGGCCTCAATATTGTGCCTCAAACACTAAGTGAGGAGTCAGTTTTTCACTATGAAGCTGTTGTTCTGGCTAAAGATGGTAGGCGGTTAAATTTGTTATGTAATGCTTGCTTATTGCGAAATGAAGCCGGGAATATTATCGGCACAACTGGTACAGCTACTAACATTACGCAACATAAGCAAGCAGAACAAGCCTTACTCCGCAGTCATGCTATATTGCAAGCGCAACAAGAAGCTTCAATTGACGGCATTCTGATTATTGATGAAAATCGCTTAGTCGCATCATATAATCAAAATTTTGCCGACTTATGGCAAATTCCCCTAGAGATATTAGAAACAGGTGACGATCGCCAACTTTTAGAATGGGTACTAGATCAATTAAAGAATCCCACAGAATTTTTAACCAAAGTTGAGTATCTGTATCACCATCCCGAAGAATATAGCCTTGATGAAATTTTACTCAAATCGGGACGGATTTTCGATCGCTATTCCGCACCAGTGCGATCGCCTGCGGGTGACTGTTACGGCAGAATTTGGTATTTCCGCGACATTACCGAACGCAAGCAAGCTGAAGCAGCACTGCTAAACTCAGAAGCACGACTACGACAACAAGCACAACAACTCCAAGCTGCATTGCGGGAACTACAACAAACCCAAACCCAGTTAGTTCAAAGTGAAAAGATGTCTAGCTTGGGACAATTAGTTGCAGGTGTCGCTCACGAAATTAACAACCCGGTGAATTTTATCTATGGCAATCTCAACCATGCCAATACATATAGTAAAGATTTACTAACGCTATTAGAACTCTATCAAAAATACTATCCCCAACCTGTACCAGAAATTGAGGATTTTGTGGAACTGATAGAACTGGATTTTCTCAAGTCAGATTTTCCCCAAATCCTGAAATCTATGGAAATTGGCGCTAACCGCATTCGGGAAATTGTACTTTCGCTGCGAACTTTCTCACGTTTGGATGAAGCTGACATGAAAGAAGTTGATATTCATCAGGGAATAGATAGTACGCTGATGATTCTGCAAAGCCGGCTCAAGGCTAACAATCAAGTACCAAACATCACTGTGATCAAAGAATATGGCAACCTACCCTTAGTTGAATGTTACTCTGGGCAGTTAAACCAAGTATTAATGAATATTTTAGCGAATGCGATCGATGTATTAGAAGATGCCGTTATCAATAATCACTTGTCAACGGCAGAATTATTATCTATAAACAATCCCCAAATTCATATCCAAACCGAATTTCTAGACAATCATCAAGTAAAAATTAGTATTGCTGATAATGGTGGAGGAATTCCAGATAATATTAAACAGCGAATATTTGACCCTTTCTTCACCACTAAACCTGTTGGCAAAGGTACAGGTATGGGACTTGCTATTAGCTATCAAATTATTACCAAAAAACATGGTGGTTCTTTGGAATGTATTTCACAGCCAGGACAAGGCACTAAATTTGTAATTACAATTCCTTTAACACAAAAATCTAAAATTGTGATTTAATGGTCAAGAGTCAAGAGTCAAGAGTCAAATGTCAAGTGTAATTTATAATGTCTCCTCTAATTTTTCACATCCTTAACGTTCATTTTTAAAACATAATATAAGCTGTAAATCGCACGAGATTATCCTGACCAAACTGCAATGAATCTTCATTGCGTAGACTATATTGCATACCAGGATTTAAGAGCTTGTTATTTAAATAAATACCATTTGTACTCATATCAACAATCATGTAAGTATTTTGCTGCCAGTCCCAATAGATGCGTGCATGACGACGAGAAACTATACCTTCGTGAGGCAAACCAGTTAAATCAATTTCTGGGGGAATGGTCATGCTTTGACTGCGGCGACCAATAAAACCGACTTCTCCAGACCATTGAAACTCTCTACCTGTGGTATGAATCAGTTGGATAATAGGTAATCTGGTTGGCGGTGGGGTATAGACAGGTTGTACTGCTGGGACAGGGGGATTAATCGGTTGTTGATCATCCTTGGGGCGATTAACAGGGGGTTGATAAGGTGGATTAACTACGGGTTGTACAGGTAGCGGTGGCGGTGGTGGTGGTGGCGGTGGTAGTGGCGGCGCTGCAGTAGGTCTACTTGGTGTAGGGGTAATTAAATTAGCCAAAGGAGTAGAACACCAAGGACAAACTTTCGCATTGTTGGGCAAGGCGCGGTTAAAATATTCGCAATTTGGATTAGGGCACCGATTTGCAGCCATAGGAACTTATGTCATCAGGTATATGTTGTCTTGAGACTACATAAGTAAGTCAGTGTAAATAAACAAAACTATGTTACGAAACGTAAATAGGCTTGAAACCCTTACCAATGACAAAGGACAGCCCTGACTAGTTATCTTTAAATGCACCGCCCTACTTACATCACAAATATAAGGTATCTTAAACTGAACGTTTACCAGAGAAAAATTGTCTAACTATTGCTCTGAGAGACTTTTACTGGTTTTGACATCACCAAAATTAGAATTTTTCAGCTAGTTCTGCTGGCCCAAGATAGCCAAATGCAGAATTTTGTACGCCATCTTTGTAACCAGAAGAATAGCGTTGATTGCTACCTGAATAGAATGCCCAATCGCACTCTTTGTCAAGATTGAAGTATAGAACTGCTGAGATACCATGATTCCCTAGATAGGTATAAGCATCACGCAACCATTCATTTTTAGCATCATCTTCTTGACCATTTTGCTGGGTGCTGGTTGTCGCTGTCTGTGCAATAAAAATTGGCTTATTTGGAGCCATTGTTTGCATTTGCTGAATATATGGTGCAAACACTTCTTCTGCTATTTGCCAATTTTTCCAACTAGCGTTGCGACAATAACCCCAGTTATAAGCACTAAATGCTACTACATCAACTTTGTCATCACCGGGATAATAACTGGTAAATGTATTTGTACTATTTCCAGTCCAACCATTAGGAGCAAATACCCAACGGACTGCATTTTTGTCTACGCCTGCATCACTAAATATATTTTGAATTCTGTCGTATATCAGCTGAAAATTAGCGGCATCACTGTGATATTTTTCTCCAGGAATATTCATCTCTGGAAATGGTGCGATAAATGCCATTCTACTTTCACCTTGGCTTGACCATTTCTCATAGGCACGAGCAAATCTTTGTACGGCTGTATCAAAATCACCTTGGGCAATTTCCTTGGCGGTGCGTTTTGATTGCAGATTAATAAACCCAGTGTATCCATTCCGATGCAAACTTTCTAAAATCATGGGAATGTTGTACTCTGGATGGGAATCTTCAATATTCATGAAAATCCCTGCTAGAGAGTGGCGTTTTCCTGCCCATTCATTAATTTGATTTAGTTCGCTATCGATCGCATCCTGATTGCCTAAATAGTTACGGGTATAAATTCCCAATAGCACTGGCGTTGTAGTCGTTTCTCCCCTCTGAGCCAAATTCATAGAGTTACGGGCATCTAGTTGCTGCTGATGGGATAACAGCAAGCTGATTGTGATGCCAAGCAATACAAGCATCATGAAAATCAGCTTTTTTAGCTGTCGGAATCTATGATTTGCCATTCCCAAACTCTCAGTTTGATAGTGAATAGATTCCTTCTATTATGCAAGATGTTTTTCTGTTTGAAAGCAAGATAATTAAGCTTCTAACATCTGCAATAACTGAGCTTCTGTTAACTGCGTAATACCTAAAGCTTCGGCTTTCGCTAACTTAGAACCAGCATCTTCTCCCACTACTAAATAATCTGTTTTCTTACTCACGGAATCTGTAATTTTACCGCCAGCTTTTTGAATTAAAGCTTTGGCTTCATCTCTTTTTAAAGTTGGTAAAGTACCTGTAACTACAAAGGTTTTGCCTGCAAAGTTGGGATTACTATCAGTAATTGTTGGTGTTTCTGCAGAATTTGCTAATTGCAAACCAGCTGCTTGGAGGCGAGAAATCAAAGTTTGATTAGCATCAATCTGAAACCACTGGTGTACTGATTCTGCAATTTCTACACCAATACCATAAATTCCAGCAATATCTGACTGTCTGGCTTGAGTTATCTTCTCAACATCAGAAAATTTCTCAGTTAATAGTTGAGCATTGACGCTGCCAACATGACGGATACCTAAACCATACAATACTCTTGACCAAGGTTGATTTTTTGATTGGGCGATCGCATCAATTAACTTCTGCGCTGATTTCTGCCCCATCCTTTCCAATGCATATAATTTTTCTTCTGTCAAGTCATATAAATCGGCTACGGAATGCACCAAACCTTTATCTACGAGTTGATGTACTAGCTTTTCGCCCATACCTTTAATATCTAAGGCATCGCGGCTGACCCAATGTTCAATTGCACCTTTGAGGATAGCAGCGCAGGAAGCATTAACACACCTAGTCACGGCTTCACCCAACTCCCGCACTACTTGCTGACCGCAAACTGGGCAATTGGTTGGCATGATAAAGGGTTCGGTGTTTGGGGGACGAAGTTCTGTGAGTACTCGTACCACCTCTGGAATAATTTCCCCAGCTTTGCGAACAATTACAGTATCACCGATGCGGATGTCTAATTGGGCGATGCGATCGCTATTATGTAAGGTAGCGCGGGAAACTGTTGTTCCTGCTAATTGTACGGGGCGCATTTCTGCTAATGGGGTTAAAGCGCCTGTTCTACCAACATTCACTGCAATATTTTCTACACGGGTAGGTGCTTCTTCGGCTGCATACTTCAACGCCACCGCCCAGCGAGGAAACTTTTGCGTAAATCCTAGCTGTTCCTGAAGCTTAAAGGAATTAAGCTTTACGACTACCCCATCAGTCATGTAGGGTAAATTCAGCCTTTCTGTATCCCAATAGTTATAGTATTCAGCAACTTCCGCTAAAGAAGGACATAGCTTATGGTTGGGGTTCACCCGGAAGCCCATCTTTTGTAACAATTCCAAAGCTTCCCATTGAGTATTGGCAATACTAGCATCATCTCTACCAGGAATATGCAACGTATAAGCAAAGAAATCTAAACGCCTGCGGGCAACAATTTTCGAGTCTAATTGTCTGAGTGTACCAGCTGCGGCATTGCGGGGATTAGCAAATAACTGTTCGCCGGCTTTTTGCCGTTCTTCGTTAATTTGTTTAAATACATCTAAGGGTAAAAACGCTTCGCCCCTGACTTCCACCTTTTCTAAAATTTCTAAGCCATCAAAATTTAAGCGCAAGGGAATTGAGCGAATTGTCCGCACATTTTGGGTGATATCTTCCCCCATCACCCCATCACCCCGAGTTGCGCCTCTGGTGAGGATACCATTTTGATAGGTAAGTGCGATCGCAGAACCATCAATTTTCAGTTCTGAGACATATTCTGCGGCTGCAATTTTTGGTGCTTGTCGCCGCCAGCGCTGATCCCATGATTGCAATTCATCAATATTAAAAGCATTCTCCAGACTGTACAGCGGGATATTGTGCCGCACCGAAGTAAACTGTGTTGCAGGTCTCTCACCCACGCGCTGAGTAGGACTATCTGGTGTAATTAATTCTGGATACTGGATTTCTAGTTGTTGCAATTCCCGATATAGCTGGTCATAGACTGCATCCTCCATAATGGGTGCATCTAATACGTAATAAGCATAACTAGCTTGCTGCAACAATCGGCGTAGTTCTTCTACACGCTTGGTTTCTGGCTGACTCTGTATCATTGATTTTGTGCAAAATACTTAGCGAATAGAATTTCACGTTCAGGCCTATCTAGGCTATGTGTTGCTAGTATAGCTACTCGCTTTGTAATTGTGTGTATCCAAAAGTAGTTAGCTTGGTTAGGGAAGGACTTTTAATCAAAAGGCGGACTCATAGCCTATTAACTATCGTCGGGTTTCCCGCGTTGTAACAAGTGGCGTTGTGTTACATCTGTGCAAGGATTCTGGAATTTAAAAGAATGAGAATGAGGCGCAGGGAACCATTTTTCTCGGTGCGTTACTCGATAGCTAACGTACTGGACTGACACAGCTAATTTAGTGCAATAGCAAAAATCAATTTCATTGGCGTTGCTGATTAATGGGATGATTTTTTCCTCACGCAAAGGTGCAAAGAATCGACTTTCAGCTTTGTCTAAAAGTTTGACTTCATCCTACAAATATGCAACGCTCTTTTTTAATTGGAAGTCCCTTGGTTACATTGTCTCTCTTCATCTCCAAGCAATATAAACTGTTTATTCTTAGGAATTGTACTTGTGTCTGGAGTAACTAATAACCGATTCTTAATTTCTTTGCGATCACCATTACTCAAATCAAAACTAATCTTGTTGATACCATTTTTAGGGTCAAACACATCACTTGTAACATAATTCTGTTGTTCAAGTTTTTGAAAAATAGTCTCTCTATAAAGTGGTTGTTGTAACTGAAAAATAGGAAATAACACTTGCACTGCTTCATACGATAAAGCAGTTAGTCGATTTACTGCACCTCCCCATTTCTTATATGCAGGATTTGTAAAACTTTTATTACCGCAATTAAAATCCCAGTCTGTCGCAAGTACAAATTTTTTTGTCGATAATTTATCTCTATTGGTAATTGCTTCAAACTGAAGGAGAGGATTTGAGCCTATAATTTTTTGTACTGTGTTGAACCTATCTATATTATTCAGCACAGCTATAGCATTTTTATATGCAGTATATTTATTTGTACTACCATCAGGAAACAGAGCAAGTATATTAGAATCGCCGACCTTAGTTGGAATATCAATATCATTTAAATTTCTATCATTTAAATTAATCCCAGAAATTTCAACTTGTAGTTTTGAGCTTACCTTTGACGTAAATTCATTAAATAGCTCCAGACTGTATTTATCATCTTTGTTGTATAAAACAGCTATTTTCGGTCTGTTTAACTTAGAATTATCTATCCATTTTACTAGATGATTAGCCAAAGACTGTGCCTCAATTTTAACAGACGAAGTTGTTCTGAAGAATGCTTGATGGTTACAATCAGTTCGGAGGTTACTACGTGAACTGCTTGGGGAAATTACAACTAGGTTTTGGTCATATTTTTGTAGTGCAGCACAAGTAACATCACTAGTATAGTTACCAATCACAGCAATAATGGAGCGATTTTTAACTGTCATTTTACTTATTTCTTGTGCAACAGATTGGGCTTGCTCTTTAAAGTTGCGATCGTTTGCAATTACTACTTCTAGATTAATTCCTTGTTCTTCTATTGCTTTAGTTTGTGCTTGAGCCACACCAAATAAAATTTGTTGTCCTGGAGCAAAAAAATTTTCTTGGTTCTGAGAATTCACATTAGTTATAGGAGCAACAACAGCAATAGTATAGATTGGTTTATTTTTGTTATTTTGCCTTATTTTTGCATTATTTAGGAAAATCTGAACTTCTGGATCTTTACCCCCATTATTTATAATTTCCTCGAATTTATTTACAGCATCTTGATAACCTTCAGTAGAATCTTGTTTAAATGCTTCAATTCCTTCAGCTTTTAACCTTCTATTATCCTCTTTAAGATTTGGATCATCATAAATTGATTTTTCTCCCCAACTAATTAGCTCATCAGCAGGTTTTGTTGGAATAGGAGAGGGCGAGGGTGTTTTAGGAGGGGATGATGGAGTTACACCTACTGGAGCCTGAGGTTGCGTTCTTTGATCAGTAAGGGCAATAAAAAGTAGATAACCTAAAACAGCAACTGTTGCAACTAGACCAATTACAGCGAAAATATCATAGAGCCAAAAATTTAGAGGTAATATAGTTCTGCGTTGCAATTCCCTGTTACGGATTTCCTCTATTCTTTGCAGTATCTCGTTTGTTGATTGAGGGCGGTCTTCAGGGCGTTCTCTTATTAGGTCATTAATCAATTTGATGATACCAGAATAAGGAAATACGGTATCTTTATGCCAAACTTGTAGTTGATTTCCATACTCATGAGGGTGCTTCTTGGTGAGAAGATAAACAAAAGTTCTGCCAAGAGCATAAAAATCTGATTGAAAAACAGGTTTACCATTCTGCACTTCTGAAGGAGTATAACCCCAAACACCGTATACATTGGTTGCTGTAACACCAGGAACATATTTTTTAGCTATACCAAAGTCGATTAGTACTGGTTCTTGTTTCCCTTCGACATTAGATCTCAGCATTATATTAGATGGTTTAATATCCCGATGGATAACACCTTGTTCGTGAATGTAGCTCAATATATTAGTTAATTGTTTCAGTAAATCTAAAGCTAGACTTTTAGCTTCTAGAGATGATTGATTAGAACCAATTTTTCCATTTTCTCTTATCCAATCTTCCAGATTTTTACCATCAATATATTCCATCACGAAACAGGGGAGTTCGCGGCGTTCTGGGTTGGAAATGTTTACAGAAAAACTATCTATACCTCTGGGTAAGGTACGTTCATTCATATTTAATAGTAAATTTTTTTCTTGATTAAATAGTCTATCAAGAGTAGGGTCACGTCTTATCTGAGTTTTTAAAACTCTTCGCTCATTATTAGTTGTATCTTTAATTTTAAATATCTGATAGTTATCATCCCGAGAAAGCTGCCTTAATGGTTCTAGCAAGTGGAAGCGCCCGTTAATTAATAAATTAGTTCCGCAATATTGGCATGAAGAAGCATCTATTAAATTGAGCCGATGCTCCTCGCCTGGACACCAAGGATTTATGCAGTAAATCATAAAATAAAATGACAAACTAAGCTTATTTCAGCTATCATCCTTTAGTTTGCCATAAGAACGCACAAAATAATAATCAAACTTAGATTTAGAACCCCGCACTATTAAAAAATGTGGAATTATAAATATTATTTCAGCTATTAATATTTTATGATAGGATGCTAGATTAACTTTATTATTTACTTTATAAATACTTCTAAGGAATAAAAATCATAGTACTAACTCCCATAACCTGCCATAATTATGCTTGGCAGATGACTAGATTTTTATGTCAGTTGTCGCAGAACAAACTTTCTGACCATTGGTTGCAATGTATAAAAATATTCATTGCTCTCAGACACCTGTACTAATAGTATTAGCGATCGCTGTTTTAGAGTTTCCAAAACTCTTGGAAGTTCTGAACCATGCATTCCATTAGGCAAATTGCTATCTAGTTCGTCGCGAGAAATTGGATCAGATACTTTAGCTAAGTAGCACAAAATCTTTTTTTGGAATGTATTTAAGTCTTTAGTGACCGACGCGAGGATAGTTTCAATTTCCTCTGGTACAACCAGACTTTTGTTATGTATATCAACAAACTTTCGTTCGTTACTATAATGCTCGCGAATCAAACCAGCTACGAGTTTTAGCGCTAAAGGATTTCCATCATATCTATGTACTAGCTCTTTTCTAGCTTGTTCATCAGATGTTAGATTCTTGGGATAGCCAATACCATCACTCAAAAGTTGGCAACCTGCATTTACATCTAATCCTTTAAGCTCATGAGCTTTGACAAAACTTGTGACTGCATCAAGATTATTAGGTTTTTCACGAGTGGTCAATATAATACAACTTTGATGACGTTCCCAGCTTAACTGACGTAAAAAATTACAATAATGTTTGTAGCTGTCCCGGTTATCATTAGCCTGTTCTTCCTTTTCAAATAATTCGTGTTCATTCAAAATTATTAATATCTTTTGGCGTTTTAACTCTTCCAAAAACTTTTTTTCTACATTACTAATTATTTGCTCGCTATTGGGTAATAAGCGATCTAGCAATTCACTGACTAGCTGGTCTTTAGGAGTACTATAAGATATCTGTTGCCAAATTAATTTGTCAAATTTATTTTGTTTTTCTACCTGTTCTGCCAGTTTTACTGCTAACTGAGTTTTACCTATTCCACCAAAACCATAAAGAATAATCCAACGGTAGTGTTCATCTAGTACCCATTTTTCTAATTTTTTCATATCCTCATCACGCCCATAAAAATAAATTTCAGCTGATGGGGCTGAATCCCAATCATATTTCGATGGTTGTGATGGTTGCGAAGAATCAACAATTTCTTCCGAATTTAAACCTAAAAACTCGCAACAGTCCTTAAAGGTTTTATCTCTAATAGGACGCTCTGCATACACAAAACGTTTCCAAGTTTTGTCTGATATATAATAAAGTTCCGATTCTATCCTATTCAAAGTTTCTTTACTTGTACGTTGCAACCCCTTATCTGCAAGAGCTTTCCAAATTTTGCGCTTGCCTTCCTCAGATGCTTTTAAACCCATATATCTTAAATATAAAAGTCTGCGCCCATTATATTATATGACCACAGTTGGCTCGGAAAGTATCTGAATAAGGTTTAAAAACAGACCCAAAGTGACCCATTCTGGATACTCCAAAGTGACCCATTCTGGGGCTTACCTTAAATGGACTACAAGACTTAATATTCTCTCATCGGCGGGAAGCCTATCAGCTTTTAAGTATGTAAATAACTCACATCATTTTTTGGAGGTGTTGCAATGAACAAGCTTCTAGTTATTCCTTTTGTTGCAATTTTTAGTATGGTTTCATCTCTACCAGCTAACGCTCAATATAAGTCCTCATCTAATGATATATTTCTTCAAGCTGTTAACAATAAGTTAATAGATGATGGCAATCCTTTGTCTATGATTCCAAACGATAAGAAAATTGAACATGGCATATCAGTTTGTAGTGCGCTTAATAGCGGTTCAACAGTCAATGAAATTGCTGAGTACATTATCGAGAGTCTTGCAGATAGCAATCTATCACAACGGGATGCAAAATATATCGCATCCTATATCGCAACTATAACTGGTGGGGGTGTGGCTTTTTATTGTCCGCAATATAGACAACAGATTTTAACACCAGACTCATAAAAGCTCTATAGCAATTTGTGATACTGCTTAAATATATACAGATCCCATTTGATTTGTAAGAATTGAAAGCGTCAGATACCTGACTCCTTTAAAAAGTCGAGTATCTGATTTTTCACAACTAATTAGCCAATCACAAATCGCTACTGCCTTATCTAAGGTTTTAACTGGGAGATGGAAATTTGTGCGGAGGTTCCCTCTGTTGAAAGAACTAGCCTTCAAAAGCCCAAAAAGTTTTCGCATAACCCAGCATAAAAATCTGTCTTTTCAATGCCCAATGCCCAATGCCCAATGCCCAATGCCCCATGCCCATATTGTTAAATTATGCTGCCACATTTCAATAACAGTATCTACCTTATCTGCATACATCCTTAAGGTAGATTTACTCGCAATGGTAAGAATGATTTAATTGACTTGAGTCTTTCACTTCTATTCATAAGGTTTGGTAATTAGCCAAACCTTTTCCCTGAATATACCAGTACTCAGTCACTAATCGCAAATATTTTTGAATAGTTTTGATAGAAAATTCTTATAAGCCAGGTGAACAAACAGAATTGGCATAAATCGCTAGTTGAGCGCGATTCTTAATATTTAGACGATTAAAAATGCTATTAATATGGGTTTTTACTGTACTTTCTGAAATAAATAGCTGTTGAGCGATTTCTTGATTCGTTGCACCAACTGCAACTAACTTCGCTACATCTAATTCTCTTGGTGTTAATGAAGTTAATGCTGGGTGAACAGGTTGAGGTGGCGTTGGTTGGGCTTGTTTTTGCATAATCACTCGTTCTAAAAGCCCGGGTGCGAGTTGTGCATATCCGCGATGAACGCTGCGAATCGCGTTAACAAGTTCTTCTGAAGGCATATCTTTTAAAAGATAACCTTTTGCACCAGAGCGAATGGCTTCATTCACATCATGGTCATCATCGTAAGTACTTAAAACTAAAACTTTGACTTGAGGAAATTTTTCGCAGATGATGCGGGTAGCAGTAGCACCATTCATTACTGGCATTCGCACATCCATTAATACAACATCTGGTTGTAATTTTTCAACTTGTGCAATTGCCTCTTCTCCATTTTCTGCCATACCCACAATTTCTAAGTCTGATTCTAAACTCAGCATTGCTTTCAGACCTTGGCGAACTAAACTTTGGTCATCTACAAGTAATAAGCGAATCATCATAATTTTGGATTTTGGGTTTTAAGATTGTAGAGACCAATTACAAAAGTTAAATATTTTGTTATTGGTCATGGGTAATTTTCTTTTTTTCTGAGACTAAAAGCCTGATATTGGGCAGTATATCAGATTTTTCATAGGTGGGTTGAATAAAGTAAGTCCAACAATTTTGGATGTTTTGGCTTGGGTTTGACTCTAAGCAAACTACAGTATTTACTGTATCCATGCTTCTGACAATTTGTCGGACTTCTCGCATCAATTCTCCACTTAATTGGTAAGCTTCAGTCAGCGATTCTTGTGCTTCTATTGGCTTGACTGTCCATAATTTCTGCGCTGCTTGCAGTTGGATATTTAAAGCCATCATCGACTGACCTAAGCCTTTATACAAATTAATTAATTCATAATTCTTATCTTTAATTAAAACTAATTGTTGAGATTTCTCTCGATATATTGATAGTGCGTTTACTAATTGGCAAACTAGTATCAAGCACCCTAGGGTCAACAACAGAACAGGAATCATATATTTGGCGCTTTGGTTGACAAAAGGTTATATGCATTATTAAAACCTGATTTTAATTATTTGACTATCTGTTGTTAAGTTTTTCCTACTTTAGTTGAGAGTCAATCGCTGGTATAGATAAAAAGTATGAGGTTATCTGTGGGAGTCAGACCAAAGTTGTAGGTTGGTAATTGGTAATTGGTAATTGGTAATTGGTAATAGAGATTTTTCCCATTACTCATTACTCATTACTCATTACTCATTACTCATTACTCATTACTCATTACTCATTACTCATTCCCCAGTCCCCAGTCCCCAATCCCCAGTCCCTACCCCCTATCTTCTAGCCATTCATGTAAATTGAGCGGTTGCCATTCACCAATTGTTACTTGCTGGTATTGGAGTATTGGCTTGGGTTCTTGGGGAATGGATATTTCAGGTATTAGTGATATGTTTGATATTTCTTGTATTTGAGGTATTTGTGGTATTTCGGGTATTTCATTTAATGTATGAGGCATTTGTGGGAGTTGTGGTAGTTCCCGAATTGCACCTAAATTATTAGTTATGTCGTGGATATTATATATTTGCATAGGGATTTCAACGGTTATGCAACAACCTGCTCCAGGCTGCGATACTAATTGAAAATGTCCTTGTAAAACGGCGATGCGTTCTTGCATTCCCCGCAATCCGTAACCATTGGCTACTTTTTGGGCATCAAATCCCCGTCCGTTATCTTGAATGGTTAAATAAACTCCATTTGCTGTTGTGGAAAGATGAATTTGTACTGCCGTTGCTTGGGCATATTTACGAATATTGTTGAGTGCTTCTTGGATAATGCGATAAAGGGGAGCAGTAAACTGAGGTAATAAAGCGATCGCTAAATTCATCTCCACTTCCGGTACAATCCCAGTGGTTAGATGAAAATCCCGTACTAAAGATTCAATCAGGGTTTCGAGAGATTTGCCAGCTAGAGGATCGCTGCGTAAAGCTTTCACAGATTGGCGAACTTCTTGAGTTGCGATCGCAACTAATTTATGTGCTTCATCCAGAAACTCTTGGGCTTGATTGGGATCGGGTTTGCAAAGTTTACTGGCTGTTTGTAATTGAATGTTCAGTGCTGTGAGGGCGTGTCCGAGAGAATCATGTAACTCTCGCGCAATGCGGTTACGTTCTTGCGCGGCTGAAAGATTAGCAAATTCCAAGACGCACTGCCACAACTGCTGATGCATCTGACTGAGTTGTTCCGGTGTATACAAATCTTCTAACAAGGTAATCCCTCCGTAACTTTCAGCTAATTCCTTATAGTTCTGGGTGGGGGAGACTTATGCAATATTGGGGAATGGGGCATGGGGCATTGGGTGTTTGGTAATGGGTAATTGGTAATTGGTAATTGGTAATTTATTCTCCCCCTGCTCCCTGCTCCCTGCTCCTCTGCTTCCTCTGCTCCCCTGCGTCCTTATCCGGGAATATTAGCCTGCAATGTTAATGTATCGACTTACATTGCGATTGTATCGCGTAACATTGTTAATGCATCGATTTACATAGCAATTGTATAGGGTCACATTGTTAATGTATCGATTTACATTGTGATTGTATGGGGTCACATTGTTAATGTATCGACATACATTGCGATTGTATGGGGTCACATTGTTAATGTACGCGATGCAATGACGATTAAGTCCAATTCCCTAGCAATACAAAAGCTCCCCAGAAGTAGGGTGATTGATAGTCTGGGTTCTTTAAAATGGCAACTTGGGCAAGTCGTAGGGCTTCGGCTTTGGAAATACCTGTTTCCTTGGCTTTCACTAGTTGATCGTAAAAGTTGCTCATGAGTTTGGCTGTGGCTTCATCGTCAACGCGCCAGAGTGTTGCTACTGTACTGCGTGCGCCAGAACGTACTGCTACACCGGCTAATCCTAGGGCGGAACGATCATCACCTGCGGCTGTTTCGCAAGCGCTGAGTACTAGGAGTTCCAAGGAGTTGCTGCGAGATACTTCGACTGTTTTTAATACACCGCTGAGTTCGTTAACTTTAATTTTGCCATCCCAGGTGAGAATAAATGTTTCATCGGCTTGGGAACTAAATTGTCCGTGGGTTGCTAAGTGGACAATGGGGAAGGAAACAGCAGAAATTTTCGACTGGAAACCAGAACTAGTAAAATTTTCGTTAATCAGGACTTGAGAAGGTAGTTCCGATTGAATTTTTTCGACTTCTTGCTCAACATTGGGTAGGGCTTCAAATCCCGAACGCCCTTCACTCAGTCCACCTACCAAGGCTCCTAAGCGTTCTTGTTTGAGCGATCGCGGTGCTAATAATTGTAGTCCTGGTGTCAGGGCTATGCTGTATTTCTCTACAAGGTATTGTTTACCATCATGCAGCGCTGCTATGGGAATATTCCGCAACACTCCATCTAAGACAAATACCAATGTCTCTACCTTACTGGCGGCTAAGTCGTCTGCTGCTGGACGAACTACTAAATCATACATTTTTTGCAGTCTGGGCAGCGCCAGATCCATAACTGTGTTTTCGTTCAGACTTCTGCGGAGGTCAGATGCTCGCGTCTCAATATCTTTCCTGCTGATAGGGGTTTTATAATAGCGAAAATCACGGCTATCTTTCGTTTCGGCTTTGTTTTGGGAATTGGGTAAGCTGGCAATAATCGCTAGTTGATTTTCTAAAATAATCGGGTAAATGACTGCGGCTTTTGTATCAACCTGATCTACTTGTGCAGGGTTACCGTTGAGACAAGCTTCTCGGAAAAAGTTATCGAGTTCGACTAATTGCAATCCTTCAATGACATCTCGCGCTGTCTTTAAATTATCTTTTTGATTGGAGTCTACAAGTAAGGCGACGAGTTGACGGTGAATTGGTTCAACTGCTTCGCGGAAGGAAAATTGCAAATCGGGATTAGCGGCGGCTAAGTCTGCACGCAGGGATTTAATGGTACTCACAGCTTCTTTGTAAGCTGCGATCGCACTATTATTTTTCCCTTGGGCTGCCAACACTCTACCTAATTGCCATTGCCAACGATAGGCGATATCTCCGGCGTTAATTTGTTGCCCTAATTGCACTGCTCGTTGAGTTAATTTTTCTGCATCTGCCCATTGTTTTGTTTGTTCGTAAAGGTGACCTAAGCTACCTATGGCATCAGCTTGTATCCGTACATCTCCCAAATCTTTAGCTTGTTGTACCGCTATTGCCAGCAGTTTAGCGACTTCTTCCCAATTAATCTGCTCAACCGCTTGCTTTTGCATTTGGATCATTGTTTGCGCCAAATTTACCCGTGAGGCGATCGCACTCCGACTAGCAGGTAGCGCTGCAATTTGTTGTTGTACTTGTGGTAACAATGCTTTGGCTGCATCTAACTGCTTCGTCTCCACCAGCAAGCTGAGTTGATTTACTTGCGCTTGCACTTTTAAATCTGGGATTCCAGATGCGGCAGCTTGTTGGTAGTAATTGATTGCAGTCTGAGGATCAATCTCAGTCTTGTTAGCCTTATTCAAGCTGATTTGCGCGCGGGTGAGATTACCGAGGCTGATTTGGTTGAGAGTAACGATTTCAGCTAACTTTAACTGCTGTGCGATCGCTAAACTGCGTGACAAAATTAAATTTGCTTGGGGGAAATTCCCCACAACCCGCAGCGACTCACCCAAAGTTCGCAATGCTGTTGCTGTTTCTGGTGTTGCAGCTACTTTTTCTAATAAAGGTTTGATTTGTTCAGTCTTACTATTAGAAATCTGCGGTAACTTTAACGCTGTTTCTAGTAGAGAAATTGCTTTTTTATAAAGACCTAAATTTTGGAAAGCCTGTGCTTGGTTAACTTGACTTGTCAGTGCCTTACTTGGTTTTTGCAACTGACTATATAAAGATGTCGCACCCTCCCACGATTTCAAAGCCGCCTCAGCTTGACCGCGTGCTAATTGTAACCCACCTCGAATATCTAAAGCTTGAGCTAAAGCCAATGATTTCTCAGCTTTTGCATCTTTTATAGTATTTAAAATATCAACACTTTCTGTAATTGCCCGGTTCGCATCATCCCACTGTCCCAACTGTTGATAACACAGCGATAGATTACTCAAACTCAACGCTTGCAGGATGGGTTCTTTAGCTGCTTGATAACCTTTAGCTGCTTGTTGAAATAACTGCGCCGCCTCTGCAAACTGCCCTTTAGCGTAGGAATTTCGCGCCTGCTGTTCCACAGATAAACTAGGAACTTGAGCAATATTTATCACTTGCGCTAACCCTGGCGATGTCACGGATAATAAAACTGCGATCGCCATCAACACCACAAACTTTTTAATCTTCCTCATACTCCTCTCTGCGCCTCTGCGCCTCTGCGTGAGATAAAAACATGAAATCAGTTTTGATAAAATTGACATTGTAGTTATATTTTCAAATTGAAATATGAACGTTAACTTAAAGCCAGAATACGAACAGTTTATTCAAGCGCAAATTGCTAGTGGACAATTTGATAGTGTTGATGAAGTCATGAATGAAGCCATTAAGTTGTTAGAAATACAAGTTAATAGGCTAGAACAATTACGCCATAAAATAGCATTAGGAACTGAACAAATTGCCAACGGACAGGTAACAGATGGTGAAATAGTATTTGCTAGATTGCAAGAAAAGATTCGCGTTATTACTGAGGAATCTTAAGAATGGGTAACTATTCATTTTCAGATGAAGCTATCCAAGATTTAGAAGAAATTTGTGAATATATTGCTCGCAATAACCCTAAAGCTGCCAGCAAGATTTTTGATCAGATTCGTCAAAAATGTAAATTAGTTGCTGATCTCCCCAATATGGGAAAAAGTTACGCAAGGCTTGCACCTAATTTAAGAGGTATTGTTTTTCAAGACTACCTGATATTTTATTACCCTAGAGAAGATGGAATTGATATTGTTCATGTAGTTAGTGGTTATCAAGATTTAGAATCGTTATTTTCTGATTCAGATGATGAATAAACTAGGGAACACTTACTAAGATTTTGGACACATCGCAGAACTACTAATACCAGCAGGTGTTGCTGTTGGTACTTCGGCAACCAGCATAATATTACCGTCAGCCGTTTTCACTAACCCTTGCGCCTCAACAATTTGTGAAGAATTTCCCAAATCTTCCTTGACTCGCATCTCTGCGTCAGTCTCTACAACTCGCTGCAATTTAGTATCAGCGTTTTCCCCATCCAAACTAGCTAAGGGACTAAGGCTAGTTGTCAAAGCCAGTGGTTCCAAAACATTAGGTGGTAAATTACCGCGTCCAGTAACGACAAATGAACCCAAAGGTTTTGCATTGTAGTCTCTAGGGCAAATTTGAGCAAATTGAGTAGTAGCGTCAATTAATCCTGTAGGAAGTTCCAGCAGTTTTTGTGGCGGCTGAATATCTGGCTGAGAAATAGTGATTTGTCCCTGTACGCCTAATTCAGAACTTGCAGTGATATCACTTTGATTTGTCTGCTGGGGACGTGCTTCAGTTCCAAAAATATTTTGCACATTAATATTAACATTACCACCTTTACCAGTGAAGGCATTAGCGCTAATATCGCTGTTTTCATTAAGTAAAGCGACAATAAAGGGTGAATTGATAGTGATATTACCGCCATTGCCACCAGCTTGTTGATTACCTGCGGTTGCAGAAATATTACCACCACGGCGCAGCAACAAGAGATTAGTATTCAGGCTAATATTCCCACCATCATTAGCAAAAGATTCTGCATTAATTGCACCCTGATCTTTCAAACTGATGAGTGGTGAATTTACTGTGATATCTCCGGCTTGTCCCGCACCTCGGCTACGAACTGAGATGAAGCTGGGAAGAAGACCATCATTTGAAATCCCAACAACTTCAACGGCATCAGAAGCATTAATAGTAACATTACCACCTTGCCCTGTGCTTTCTGGGGCTGTACTTGCACTAACTACCCCTCCATTTTGGATGCTGAGGCTTTGGGTGCGAATTGTTACGTCTCCAGCATTACCAGCACCACCAGTTGATGTAAATATGCCATCAGCTAAATCTATGTCTGCTGGGTTTGCCAAGATTTCCACAGAGTTGGTGGCGTTGATATCAATATTACCGCCTCGCCCTGCACCACCTGTAGTTGTATTAATATATCCCCCATTGCTGAGGCTGAGGCGATGAGTTGTAATGCTTAAATTTCCAGCATTGCCAGATCCCGATGTCCCAGTTGTTAGAAAGCTACCAAATAAATCATCTGAAGATCGACCAACAATTTCCACTAAATCTGAGGAATTAATTGTCAAATTTCCCCCTTGACCTGTAATTTTTTCAGCAGCAGCTGTGGAGACAAATCCCCCATCAAGAATACTAAGGCGGCGAGTATTGATATTTAAATCTCCTGCATTGCCAGTTCCAGATGTCGCAGTTGTCAGAACCGTACTGAATTCACCGTCGGCAGAAACACCAATCACATCTACTGAATCGGAAGCGTTAACAGTTAAATTACCACCGTTTCCTGTGCTTCCTGAAATTGCTGTTGCTGATACAATTCCCAAATCACGAATACTGAGAAAGCGAGTATTTATAATCAGGTTACCCGCATTTCCTGACCCACCAGTTGATGTTGTTAGGATACTGGAAAATTGATCATTTGAGCTAGTACCCACAACCTCAACTGAATTTAAAGCATTGACAGTTAAATTACCTCCCTGTCCCTGACTTGCTAAAAAAGTATTAGTGCCTACTAATGCGCCATCGCGAATACTCATAGTATTCGTATTAATAGTCATATTTCCAGCATTACCAGCCCCACTAGTTGATGCTGTTAGTCGACTAAAGATTTTACTATCTGGACTAGTGCCTACAACCTCAACTGAATCTGAAGCATTAACTGTTAAATTACCACCCTGTCCCGTACTTGATGTACGAGTATCAGTACCTACCAATGCACCACCGCTAATAATTAGACGGTTTGTGTTAATAGTCATATTTCCAGCATCCCCAGATCCTGTAGTACCAGCAAATATATCGCTGAATACTTGACCATCGGGTGAAACTCCGACTACTTCAACTAAGTCTGAGGCATTAATAGTTAAATTACCGCCCCGTCCAGTGCTGAATGCTCCTGCACTCACGCTTCCCCCTTCTCTCATACTCAAACGGGGAGTAGTAATGGTCATATTTCCAGCATCGCCAGAGCCAAAAGTTGAACTCCTAATCTTACTACTAGCACGACCATCGGGTGTATTGCCAACGACTTCTACTGAATCTCTGGCATTAATTGTTAAGTCTCCTCCCCTACCAGACTGATCCACAAATGAGTTCGTGGTAATATCTCCTCCGTCGCGGATGCTCAATCGTCCAGTGTTAATAGTTAATTTTCCACTGTTTCCAGAACCTTGAGAATTTGTCCCTAGCCAGCTTCCTGTAATGAAACTCTCTCCGGTTCGGGGATTAACCACTGTTGTTGTCCCACTTAAAGCAACAGAATCTGAGGCGTTAATCAATAAATTGCCACTATTACCCCCTCCTGATGTCAAAGTATCAATCCGGCCGCCATTGGAGAGTGTTAATGCTCGCGTTTGCAGTTGAATATCACCCCCATTTCCTTGACCAGTGACGGAAGAGGTAACAATAGCATATCCATTCAGGGAAATTGAATCGTCAGTAATAATCTGAATATTACCAGCTTGACCCTCATCAAAATTCCTAGAACTAATTGTAGTGTATTCACCATCCAGGGAAAGAGTTCTAGCTCTAATTTCAATATCACCACTAGGTTGGTTATTCACCCCACCAAATATAGATGCACCAGAAGAACTAAAAATACCAGCACGACTAGATAGTGAGATAGAATCATGGGCTTGCAAAATTATCTTCCCACCTTGCCCTTGACCAATGTTGCCAGAATTAATCGCCGCTCGGTTGCTCAAGTTTATCTTTCTGGCATTAACTGTGATATCGCCAGTTTTGCCAATTGAGTCCTGACTGCCAAAGGTACTAACAAAGCTATTACTATCGAGTGTGATATCCTCAAGCGCATTTAAGCGAATATTTCCCTGATTTCTTTCACCATCTGTAGAGATTTGGCTACCATTACTTAGACGAATTGACTTAGCATTGATAGCGATATTTCCCGTGTCACCCAAAGAATTTTGTAACCCAAGGTTTACAAGATAACTTTTATCATCCAGAGAAACAGTACCTCTAGCATTAATTATTAATTCACCTGATGTAATATCTACTTTTCCTTGTCCTTCTGCAAGAAATATGGCAATTAAACTATTATTAGACAAGCTCAAGTTGTGAGCATTAACAGTAATTGGACTACCCCCAGTTGTGACGGCAGCAGCATTATTTTGAAAGGTAATATCTGCTTTAGATACATTTTCTGGGAAACTTAACTGCATCTCATTACCGCTACCAATCAGTTCAACAGATCCCACTGCTGCTAGTCCGCCCAATTCTAGGCGATTGTTTAGCACACCTAGTTGACCACCATCAAAGATGATATTTCCACCTACTAAAAAACGGCTTCCTTGTTCTGGCGAAAATAAGGCAGTATTTGCAGCATTCGTTTCACTGAAGCGGGAACGATTGGTAATGCTATTGGGATTAATTTGATTAAACAACAACGCCGAAGGATTAACAGTTAATAACGGTGGTGCTTCAGGATTTGTGGCGCTGAAAATTCCTTGATTACCCAATTGCAAAGCATTGGCGGTAGTTCCCACAAATGAACCATGTATATCTAAGCGCGCATTTTGCCCAAATAAAATGCCGTTGGGATTAATTAAAAATAAATTGGCAATGCCATCAACTCCTAAAGTGCCCAAAATATTTGAAGCTTGTCCACCCGTCACCCGCGTGAGAATATTTTGCACGCCAGCAGGGTTACCAAAATATACTCGTTGCCCATCATTAATATTAAACTCGCTAAAACTGTGAAAAAGATTACTACCACGTACAGCGCCGCCATCAATTTTGTCGGCGTTTGCACCATTAATTAAAACATTGGGTGTGACGCGAGAACTTTCTGCGCCTAAAGTATTATCGGGGTTGATTTGGCTGTAGGCTGGGGCGCTACTGAAGAAGATGAGGCTGCATAATATGAGCTTTGGTTGCAGACTGATTGTTGCCAATATTCGCCAAAAGCCCTCATGAAAGGAAGTGCGATCGCAATTAGCTCGCTTTATTCTACGTCGTTTCACTAGGACACAATTACCTTGGAGCCAGTTCTGTATCTGATTCATCGCTGATTGCTGGGGTTATAGGCTACATAGAACTCACACTATCAGTATTTCTGAGGAGGTGTAACTTATGCAGTAGTCGCAATAATTTGCAGAAGATTCTTCGTTTTTGCGATCGCACAGCAAACAAAGAAATGAGGAATGAATTGACTACTCAGATCCGGGACACATCGCAGAACTACTGGTAGCCATAGGTGTTGCTGTTGGCGCTTCGGCAACCAGCATGATCTTACCGTCAGCAGTTTTCACCCAACCCTGCGCCTCAACAATTCGCGAAGTATGCGATAGATTTGCTGTTGGGGATACATGAGATACATTGGTGAAACTTTCCCCATCCAAACTAGCTAAAGGACTGAGGCTAGTTGTACCTGTTAATGGTTCCAACGTATTGGGTGGTAAACTACCGCGTCCAGTAATGACAAAGCTACCTAAGGGTTTAGCATTGCGTCCGTTGGGGCAAATTTGGGCAAATTTTGTACTAGCGTCAACTAATCCTGAAGGTAGTTCAATCAGTTTTTGTGGAGGTTGGACTTGTGGTTGAGTGATAGTGATTTGTCCCTGTAAGCCTAATTCAGAACTGGCAGTAATATCGCTTTGATTTGTCTGCTGGGGACGGGGTTCGATACCAAATATAGCTTGAGTGCTGATATTAACATTACCTCCTTTACCAGCGAAAGCATTGGCAGTGATGTCACTGTTTTCGTTAGGTATAGCGGCAATAAAACCTTTACTAGCATCAATATTAATATTGCCACCATCAGCGTTGTTAAAAGCTGTGGCAGATATCAAACTTTGATTTCGCAAAATCAACAAGTCAAGATTTTGCAATGTAATGTTTGCGCCTTCTCCAAAATTAGTCTCAGCTGTCAGATTACCTCTGTTCAAACGAATAGTGTTACTTGTAATTGTTAAATTACCAGCAGTACCAGTACCTTTGGCACTTACTGTAATTTCTGCACCATCTTGAACATTGAGTTCAGGGGTGTTGATATTCAGATTACCTGCCTTACCTGATGCTTGTGCTTGGCTAAATAAAGTGCTAACTACAGTGTTAGAACCAACTGTGCCAGTGCCGATTACATCTACAGACTCTGTGGCATTAACATTTAAAGTGCCACCAGAACCCTCACTAAATGAGCCAGCCCGAACTTCGCCACCATTACGAATCAACAATTGTCTAACATCTATAGTTGCAGTTCCTCCCTTACCTGAACCAAAGTTGTCGGCGGAGATTCTCCCTCCATTTTCTACAGTCAAAGTTTGGGTGGTTATTTTCAGTTCTCCTGCATCCTTGATAGCTCCCGATTCAGCAGAAACTAGAATATTGCTTCTACTCAAATCATCTGCGATCGCACCTGTTCCACTCACTAAAATAGAATCAGTCGCATCGATAGTTAAATTTCCTCCTTTTCCTTCACTGCGTGCAGATGTGGAAACTTGCGCCCCACCCAAAATATTTAGCTTTTGAGTGCTAATAAATAAATTGCCACCATCACCCGTAGCATCTTGATTAACCTGAGCAAACAAACCACTACCTATTAAACCATCTGGTGTTCTGCCCTCAAGTCTGATGGAATCAGAAGCTATAACCCTCAATTCTCCAGCCTTACCAGCGCCAAAAGTATCAGTTGACACTTGTGCGCCTCCCTGAAGCAGTAAATTTGCAGTATCAAGAGTTAATATTCCACCATCACCTGTAGCACCTTGATTCACTCTGGCAAATAAACCACTAGGGGCATTAAACACAGGTGAGTTACCCAATATTTCTATTGATTCCGATGCTTTGACGTACAAGTCTGCTGCTCTACCTGTACCAAAGGTAGAAGTAGATATCTGTGCGCCTCCTTGTAAAACTAAATTTTTAGTTTCAATAGAAAGAATCTTTCCTTCTCCTGTGGTTTCCGCTTCAACTTCATTGAATATACCTGTTGCGAACAAATCTTCTGGTGTTCCCAATAACTCTAGTTTTTCGGAAGCTCGTATTTTGAAATCAGCTGCTTGTCCATCAGTTCCAGCTACAGAACTTACCTGACTACCTTCAGTTATGGTAATCAGCCTTCCTTGCATTTGAATATCAACTCCCTTGAAATCAGCCGAGCCTAGAAAAGCTGCTTGAGATATCCTAATATCTTCAAAGTTTTGCACACCTTCGTAACCTAAAACCCAACCTTTATCTGTAGATGTTAGGTTAACGAAACTATTATCTGAGACACTACCTAACTCTATTCTTCCTCCTGGTGTTGTTAAAAATCCTCCTTCTAAAGCTACTTGCCCACCAACAAGTGCTAAGGTTTTACCAGAGGGAACTTGCAGACCAATAGGATTTCCAAACTCATCTAATGTAATGGATTGATTAACAATTTTGCCTGGTAGTTCTCCAAAACCTAAACCAATGGGGGTACTAATAGTTAGTAGAGGTTTTACTTGAGTTGCTGTAGCTAGAAACTCTGTCCCATCAGCAAATTTTAGTTTATTGGCTGTACTGGCAATAAATGAACCACCAACATTAAGTAAAGCGTTATTTCCAAAAATAATCCCATTAGGATTAATTAAAAATAAGTTAGCTAGATCATTAGTGCGAATTAATCCATCAATAAATGAGCTAGAAGAACCTGTGACGCGAGTAATGATATTTTGAATGTTCGCGTCATTATTGAAATATGCAGAACTATTGGTAGGAATAGAAAATTTTTCAAAGCTGTGAAAGAGATTATTGCCAACCTGAGTCCCGCCAGTAATTTCACAGTTGACACAATCAGGACTTACAACCGAGTTATTGGGTAATGTGTTATCAGGAACAATTTGCGCTACTACTGGTATAGTAGCAATAAAACAAAAGGAAATTGCACTGCTAAACAAGCACAGCCTTGTCAAAAAACAATACATATTGTAAGAGAAATATGTTATGGAGTAATTTCTAAATTGTAGGGTGCGTTATAGCAACGCTTAACGCACCGAAAAAAGGTCTCGTTACGGCTAATCTTCGCTTTCTAAACTTTTAAATCCTGGCAGAGCCGTAACCTACCTATTTGATAATTACTTGATCAAAGACTCTGATTTGCTGACATTTTGCGCTTTTTTATGAACAAAATTACACCCAATACTACTGTCGCAAATACATTAGGTGTTAAGGGAGATTCGGGTACGCTTTTTATATCTTTTTCAAAGAAGTTTTGTATTAATAAAGTGCTTCTTGGAGAAACTATAGTGGGATTTTTTGGGTCTGGTACTATAGCGGGATTTTCTGGGTCTGATACAACTTTACTTAACAAATCTTTGTCTAAAATAAATTCCAAATTATTGACAGCATTGACAACAAAGTCTTCGTCTATGTTAAAACCAAAGTCAGTAGAAAGGTCTAATTTATACTGAAGAGTAAACGAAGGAATGGTTTGGCCTTTTATTAAAAGACTATAAACTATAGTATCCGTGGTATTGTCTAACGTATTACCGGAAATAAATCTAGCTTCTAAATCTCCATCACCTATATATTCAGACTCAAGATCAACGGTAGGAAATTGAGTTTTAAGACTATCAGGAAGACTATCACGAAGATCATCAACTTCATTTGGTTTTAAGGTGATAAGAAAGCCAGAATTATCAAAGTAATATTCTGGCTTTTTAATGTTATTGATTATAGCTTTTCCACAAGTTGAGTTTTTGAAGGTATCTGTCCATTCATCTGGATTTTCGGGTAGAAAGTTATCTACAAGGCTTTTAGAACAAGCTATTCCCAGAACGCTATTAAGCTTACGGCTTCTATATTGTTCTATTGCTCCTCGAAAAAGGCCTATATTTTGAGAATCATTAGTATCGTTTATACTATTGCCATCTATGGTTGTATCTACTAAATTAAATTGCTCGTAAATTTCTTGCTTATTTTGTCCCATTTGAGAATAGACATTAACTGGTCTTCTTTGAGCTTGAGCATTCTCTGAAAATAAACACAATAAACCCACTGCAAGAGAAAATACTGCTGCAATCTTTTTCATTTTTATTAATACTGGTAAATTACAGAAAACTATAAATAATATATAGCTATGCCAGTATTAATACTAGTAATTCATAATAATTTCATAAAAATAATATATGGGTTTTAAATAAATGATGATTTTAGCTTGATAATTACTTTAAAAATTTTTTTAGCCAACTTGGTAAGCATATAATTAATTTGCATACTTAATAAATAGTCAGAGGTGCAATGATTCCTAATTATTCAGGTTTATTAAATTTGTAAACCATTCATGATCAAAATAGGACACAGCATTGCTGTGTCCTAATAAGAGAATTTTTCTGGAGAAAATATTTGTAATTAGCAATTAAACATAGTTTAGATATATCACTCACCATTCGCGTAATCCAAATCGGAAATAATTAATTCCCAAAAAACCATGAAATTCCTACTATATATAGCTTTGGCGTTGGTAATCAGAATAGAAAGCTTACACTTACCCGATTTCCCTCAAAGATTTCAGTAGGAATCTGAATGTATCGGTGCGATCGCACCGTCATCGCACTGTGGACTAAGCACGCGTCTACAGGGTATATGGATAAAAGTTTGATGCGATTAATCCTTTTGTTGTAAGCCTTTTAAGCATTTTGATGAATTCTTTATTTTCAGAATCGATTACGCGAACGATGAGATATCACTAAAGTTAATTACGAATTACGAATTATGCATTATTTAGCTTGATTTCGCGCTGCTGATGCTGGTTTACAGACATTAGAAACAAAGTCAGCACGTTGTTTCACAAAAGATGTAGAAGGTTTTTCTACTTGGTAAAGAATTTGGAAAGCATCAGACCAAGGGTGAAATGTTCCCGTTTCAGTTGTGTGTTGAATTTCGTAGTTGATAAAGAAATCAGCTTTTTTCAAAGCGATTTCTTCTGGTGAGGCTTTAGCTGATTTCAGCTGTTGTTCTAATGCTTGCAATCCGCTTTGAATTTTTTGGCGATCGCTTGCTTCCATTACCTGAAATGTTGTCCAGTTGTTGCTACCGGATAGTTGCCATTGGTAGAATTTGCCTGGTTCTAAAGGCTTTTCAGCATCGTAAGTAGCTTGTTGATCGGCGATTTTGACGGATTTTTGCCAAACTACTTTTTCAGTTTCGTAATCGCGGACAACTACTTGAGCATCTTGATTATTACCAGGACTGTGCCATAAAAATAAAGGGCGATCGCTCCACAATTTATATGTTTCTACTAAACCAGGAGAAATTGCACAGACTGGTTGCACTACACCTCTAGAGGCTAGGCGTTTTTTGGGGCGACGTTGCCAAAATAAGCCTACCCAATCGACAGATTGCGCGATGGTTTGTTGTGTTTGCCGAATATTTTGAGCGTTGGCAAGGTTTTCACTGACGATACTACCGGAAGCGATCGCTAAAGGAATGAGTGCAAAGCCCAAAAGTGACTTGCGATTATTAATTTTAAACATGATTATTTTCTCCTTGTAGCTGGTAAAACGTAGGCTAAAAACACCGACGAGGGTAAAAACCAGGGTAGTAAAATTGCGGCTGTTATATAAATTTGCAGTCCCACTAAACCATATAAAATTACAGCACCGACTGCGCCGAAGGTGATTTGCCGACGACGCGTGAGACTTAAACGCGATTGGCTTTTAATCACGAAGACCGTGATTTTACCAAGAATCATGGCAATCCCAATCAGCAAAATGCTGGGGATGGGAATTACCAAACGATTGCTAACAAAATGGTGAATCATATATGCCAATGTTTCACCGCCTGTCAGCCAAGGCTGTTGTGTCCAATAACTGTATGCAGCTGGCGCTGGGGAACGATCTGGTTGTCCTGGTGCTATTCCTAACCTGTCATCGTTACCCACCGCAATCAAAACTACCTGTTTGGACACTAAAGGAAATTTGTTGATATCGGGATTTTCGATTAATTGCCAAGCGGGAATTGTTGTATAAACTTGGCTGGGAGGAATTGAGTAATCGAGAATTGGTTGAATATTAAATGGTGCTTTCCATTGCCATAATTTTGATAAGTTCCCTTTTGTTGAATGCTGCTGCACCACATCCAAGAATTCAGCTCGTAAATTTTGCTCGCGGTTGGTTTGCGGTTGGGGTAAATCGGTGATTTCTTGCTTAGCTAGCTGTACCAGCGATAGCAAATATGCAAAGGGACAAACTTGACGACAATCGCTGTCGGCTTCTGGGAATTCTAGTAAGTCGGGGTAAGCATCAATGTATCCTTGCAATGTCCAATTCCACTTGTTAATCCCTAATGCTTCGTTTGTCCCCACTTCTCTTTTGGGTTCTTGTACCGCCGCAAACATTAACCATGTCTTCGCATCCACCGCCTGACGCACTGCTGTAGCTAAATCTGCATCAGCCTTTGGCGGATCGGTTTGGGGTGTATCAAAAATAAAATCTAACCCGACAACTGAAGCATTTAATTTGCGTGTACTATCCAGCAGTTTGGCAAGATAACTGCGGTTCATGGGGAATAGTTGGGAATTTGGCAACTGGGCGCGATAGATTGATTCGGTATCAATTTGCACCAAAGCCACGGGTGGGGCTTCTTCCGCATCAACTTGGCCAGTAGCACTGCGGTAAACTGCCTGAGTATAGGTGCGTCCATCTAATAGCAGTGATTGCATGGGTGTTAGCACACTACACAAGACACCCACCGTTAAGGCGATCGCCTCTAAGCGGTTAGGTATACTTTGACGCAGACGTTGTCGCCAATGGAAGGGGGGAATGCGGTAGAGGTGAGCGCCTGGATGACAGAATAATGAAGGTAAAAGGTAGGCTGAGGGGTAGGTGTGGCTTTTATCCATGCGTAAATATTGCCTAGCCGCAATCACCGCTTCGTAGACATTCTGGTGTTTGCCTAACCCTTGCAAAAACCTCACTAAAAAATCTTGGGCGACGCGGTTGTGAATTGGTTCGCGCATCACCACAACTTGCCCAAAACCTAAGTCAATTAAGGATTCTGCCAGATTTAACCCGCTACAGGAATTAAAAATTGCTACTTGCAGTCCGCGTTTTCTGGCGGCGCTGAGTTGCGATGCAATTTCGCTAATGGAAATGGACACGCCAGGCGCAATCCCCAATTCTCCGCCTGTCATTTCCGTTTCGTTGCTGTGTCCCGCGAAAAATAACACATCCCAACCGCGTTCATCTGCGATCGCATCGGCAATTTTCTCGATAATTTCCGTGGGTGTTTCTTCTAGCTTCCAACTGACAAACTCCATATCAGCAATCCGGAACAGCGAATTTAAAGTCTTCTTTTCTTCTTGAAAATCTAACCCGGTGTCATCACCTAAAATTGCCAGAATCCGGGTGCGTCCTTGACGTTTATCAGGATGATGTGAATTTGTTTCCTGTGAAATATTTAAGGGAGTGCGGATAAATTGAATCGCCCCAGTTGTGGCAAATTCAGTTCCTAATTCCCAAGCTTCCCAAGGAAAACGATCCAATTCCACAGGCGCACAGGTCAGAAATACTTGCACCGCCTCATCCGTTTCGGGATTTTCCTTTACTAGTTGTTGGCTAACTTGAGCAATTTGGGCGCGAATTTCATATAATTCAGCACTGCGTAACCAGCGATGAAACTCGTACATTAATTTAGTTTCCGCCTTTACCAGTTCCGCGTGCCAATCTATCCCCAGCCTCGCAATACCACCATCAACCGCCCGTCCGCGCATTTGATCGGAACGATAAAAGTTTAAATATGCCCGTCGCCAGTCTTGATACAACTGACCAAGGGCAGAAGGATAATTAACCTGTGCAGTTAATCTTTGCCCTTTGCCCCAAGATAGTTCAAATAAACAAATTTGCTCGATTTTTTGAACTTTTAGATTAAAAATATCAGAGTTAAGTTTCATATTTAGCTAATTTACTTTTTTCGCAACAAGGCGAAAAACCAGAACACAAAAACTCAGTTTTTGTCAATTAAAAATGTTAATTCTTAATTAATAGAGGCGCAAAATTCGAGAATATTAGACGCGATTCATCGCGTCTCTACAGGGTTTGTAATTCCAAACCAAAAGGTGGAATTTCAAAGACAACCTCATCAGTAACGACGGTTACCCAAAATTTTTCGTTCCAATCGCCAATAACTTGAGCGTAAAGAATTCCTAAGCTGGTATCTGGTAAAGTTTCATCAAATAATATCTGTGTTTCATCACGTACCTCTAATGTTAATGTATGTGGCATAGGTCTTTCTGGTTGAGAACCTACAGCAACTAACAACATCCATTCGGGGTTAGCAGAATCTTCCGATAACACCCACATAATTGCATATAATCGCAAACTCCCTTCTTCACAATCCAAATCACGAAATGCACCCCGCGCAGTGTTAGGAATATAAACACCTTGCTGTTCTAATCCGGCACGAATTTGCTCGAAATCATCTTGCAAAGAGCGTAATTGTGAAGAGCGTAATTGCGAAAATGCGGGTAATGGCATCAGCATCCATCCCAACTCTTGAGCAGCTTGGTCTATTTGATTATTTAACCATAAACAGACATTAATTAATGGTTGAATTAAGGAAGGATTAGCAGCTTTGTGAACCCAATTTATTAATTCTGGATTACTCAATAACGTTATCCCTTCACCCACCGTGAGTAATTCCCAAGGCTGCTGTTTTTGCAGTTGTGGTTTTATGGTTGTTAACTTTTGTTTTAAAGGTGTGGAATTAGTTGGTCGTGATGTTAGAGGTAGTTTAATAGCGTCTGAATTTAAACAGCGTAAATTAAGTAATAAATCGTTAGCATCTGGATTAAACCAGAGTTGTGGTAAAGTATAAGTCCAATCTTCTGCTACAGGTAACTGTGCAGTAGCTTGATATCTTTGGTATTGCTCATAGTTCATAAAACCAGATACAGCTACCTGATTTTGTTCCTCTTCTACCTGCATCAGCACATAAAAATGAGCAGCAAAATTGGGAATATCAAAAACTGCATTAGGAACCCGATGTTCATCTGTTAAAACGCTAGCAGTGATAATACAAATTTTGAAAGTGCCCACTTGAATATTACAAGCTGCTGATAATAAATCTGCTGTTGCTGCTTGCCAAATAGAAGCAGAATTAATATTAACTTCTAAATCAGATGCGCGTTGTTTTAGCCATTGTTCAAATCCTAGAACACCTAACGCACATAGATAGACTTGCCAGCGTTGTTGAGAAAAATGAATTGATTGGCTTAAACTTGCAGCGCGTTGAAAATGTTCTGGTAATAATTCCGTGCGAGTTTCGTTAAGCGAATACCAATCAGGGTAATCTGTGAAATCTAAATATGAGGTAGGTTGGTTAATCATGGTCAAGAGTCAAGGGTCAAGGGTCAAAAGTTAACAAATAAAATTAATAAGATATGGAAATATAGTATTTGTATGTTGATTTTTTGAGTCTAAATAATCTTTATCCTATCTCCTCTCTATTATCTAAATAAAGGCAAAGACGACGAGCTAAAAGACCAGATAAAGGCTGATTGCGTACAGGGTTTTTCACTTCAGATTCAGCTTCTTGCATCACTCCAGAAATTTGTTCATCTAAAATTAATTCCAACTGTTGATCTAAAAGTTGCAAGCGTTCAACATTAGTAAAATCTTTGGCTATTTGTAAAACGCGATCGCGTAAAATCAGCAACATACTTTGGCGAATATCAGCGCGTAGTTCATTTAACTTTAATAACCGGGTAACTTCATATTGTTTCTTCATTCCCAATTGCGGTGCGATTTGGCTCATCGGTTGACCTTGGCAATGAAAAAGATGTAAACCAGTCATAAATAATCGCTTTATTTCTTGACTAGTATTGCGCTTACTTTGCAGTTTACCAAGAGCAACCTCTACCACATGAGAAATAGCTGCGTCTAAGGATGTCAAAAATTCTTCTTGATATAAATTCATAAAATCAGCTTTGTCATCCCCTTCCTCGGTTAAGAGCGATCGCTCTACAATCGGTTGAATCTCCGGTTGATCGTAAGCAACTGACGCAACATAACCGCCTTGCGCCGCAATCCGGTATTGTCTCAGTTTGCTAGCCATTGCTTGCAATTGGTTTAACATCGCTTCCTGACTCAGCTTGCGATTTGTGCGGCTTTGCAAATCATTGATCATGCGAGTTAACTGTTCTGCTGTCGGGATTTGACAGGGTAGGTTTACCCCCGCCAGTTTTTGTTGCAAGCGGTCTTCACGGTAAACTGCGTGATAACTGATTAACAATTGGCAAACTTGCTCAATCTCCATCGGCGTTAAGTGATACATATCCGCGAGAATGCGTTGTAATTCCTTCGGGTTCGTATCATTCAACAGCGCCCAATCGCTAATCAAAAATACACCATGCTGGAGTAAAAATCGCTTGATTTCTGCATTCTGCTTCACATAGCGACTCACCCACGCATTTAAGGAACCTTTAGCCGGATCGAATGTTTTTAAAAGCTTGGTAGCTAAAGACTCATAAGTGGATTTGCGGACTCTGGGTTTATCGGAAGTTGCTTCTATGACTTGGTCATCTAAAACAAAAGGCAACAAATCCTCACTAGTAAAGCCGTGGCGATTGCCAAACTTCATCGTCAAATCCAGACAAACTCGATATATTTGCTGAGATACATAGCACCGCAAACAAATTTCCGCTAAGTTAGCTTCTTCAGTAGCACCCGCCTTATCTTGTTGCATTTGTTGCCACAGATAACGTGCGATCGCCGCATCAGAAACATCGCCCTTGCCGGCAAATTCTTTTTGAAAATAAGTTTGAGCCGCTACTATCATTTCCACCCGGCGCTTACTTGTAGAATCTAACTTGACAAATTCCCAGTATTTTGATGATTGAACCACGGGATTTTTCGTTAATTGCAGCTAAATTACTCTCAATTTTTTCACCTCCTTTCAGGAAAAGCAATTTGCTGAGTATCTGTGACTCTATTTCCTTATATTTCTGAGGAGGGTGAACTTATGCAAAATCAATGAAAATTAGCCGTGAACAGTCAAGTAGGATGCGTTAGCGATAGCGTTACGCATCAGTGCTAAAGCTTTTCTGGCGTTACGGCTTACTGAGATTTTTTCAGAAATCAAATCGGATTCCTGTATATCTTGTATGTATTGCCAAGATTTGTTTGATTTGGTATTATCTTCAAATTTCATCTGACATCTCCAAAAAATAATCAAACTTTCCCTAAAACTATTGTAGAGACGTTATAACTAACGTCTCTACATTCTTTTTTGGAGATACCTATAACTGAAATCCAAACTTAAGAGGTTATTTATAAATAATAGGACTTACGCAACTGGCACACTCATCTTCTGGTTTAAGAGTCAAGAGTCAAAGGTCAAAAATTCAGGTTTTTTGGACTTTTCACTCTTGACCCTGGACAACCTAAACGAAAAAAATGTGACACTTACATAAGTCCTAAATAAATACAGTTCTGTTAAGAAAATTAATTGCTAACAAAACCAAAAAACTAGTTACTCAACAAAAAAACAGAACAATAATTTTGGAGGGGGTTTGGGGGACGCAACCGTCACCCAATCGGGGGTTTGGGGGAGAATCCCCCAAGCTGGCTTTGTTACTGATATTTGATTTTTGAAATTACGTGCGTGGAGTGCGTTATCGATAGCGTAACGCACCTCTGGTAACTTTTGACTTCCGCGCAGCGGTACTAGCGCACCTCTTTCAGGCTATCAACTTGCTTCGTGAACAACTCAGTAAACAGACTCATCACTGAGCGTTCTTCGCGCACTTTAATATTAGCCGTGATCGACATACCCGACTGTAGTGTGACGGGATGACCTTTAATTTCCAAATATTGTTTATCTAAACTCACCCGTGCGGGGAAGCGATAAAACTGATGTGTTTGATCTGGGGGTAAAGCATCAGAACCAATACCTATAACTTTTCCTTTAATATCACCAAACTCGCTAAAAGGAAAAGAATCAATCCTGACATCAACATTCATCCCTTCCCGGACGAAACCAATATCTTTGTTAGTAATAAAAACTTCCGCAATGTATTTTTCATTAGGAACAATTTGCATCAGTTTTTGAGTAGGGTTAGCTACAAAGCCGGGATATTTCGCTTGCAAATCAAAAATTGTTCCCGCCACAGGAGCGCGCAATTCTTGATATCTAACATTCATCTGCGTTTGAGAAATTTTACTAGTGATATCTGCTAAACGCTGTTCGTTCTCCAGAATCACCTTCATAAATTGGGTATCAACTTCTGCAATCCGCTGTTTGTTTTCTGAAATTTTCTCTAAAATTCCTTTATCGGAAGCGGCTACAGTATTAGTGAACTGCTGCTGACCTTTTTCAATATCAAATTGCAGACGTTTTTCTTCCTCAGCTAATTGAGCGACTTCTGCACTCAAATTTTGCACTTGTTGTTGCTGATTGAGATATTGCAGTTGGGAAATACCACCTTCTTCTGAAAGGATTTTGAGTTTATTCAAAATCTTTTGCTGAATAGCTAAACTCGATTCTGTATCTTGCTTTTTAACTTGAGTTTGTGAAAGTTGTTTGCGGGTTTTTTCAACCTCTAATTGTGCGGCTAAAGACCTAGATTCTAATTCTTTTTTCGCAACGGCTAAACGTTGTTGCTCATCAGTACCTAATCCAGCTTCTGAACTATATTTTTTTAATTGGTTTCGCAATAATTCATTTTCAGAAACTAATGCTGCGCGACTTTTCAGTAAAAAGTAAGTTTCTTGAGGTAAGCGACTCCGCAAGAATTCTAGTTCTGTTCCTGAAGCAGTACTTACTTCCATCAAGCGGCGATATATTTGGTTTTCTTGAATCAATGCAGCGCGAATTTTATTTAAAGAATTTAATTCTGCACGGGTAGCCACAGAATCAAAAGTTAATAGTAAATCGCCAGCTTTGACTTTTTGACCATCTTTCACATAAACAGCTTTCACAACTCCATTCACAGGAGCTTGAACTTCCTTATTAGTTCCTTCTGGCTTTAATTGTCCTGCAGCGGGTACCACTTGCTCAATTTTGGCATAATAAGCCCAACCCACACCAAAACAAGCTAAACACATCAGCGAAATCATAATTGTCCGCGACCAAACTGGCGATTGACGCAAGACGACAGCTTGCTCAAAATTAACTTCTTGAAAGTTCAATGGAGATTGTTTCGGTGTTTTACTACTAGACGTAGCTACGTGTGAATCTGTCGGTTCTTCGTTGTTATACCTGCCGTTACCATTTCTATCACTAAAGTTAGTACCATTAAGTTGAGTCATAGGTATTTTAGATTTTGAATTAGTAATTGTTTTTAGTGATTCAGTTACTCACTGAGCAGTTATCCATGATTAATTGTGGCTTGATAACTGCTCATAGCATCATTAAAGATTGATTTCTTGCTGCTGATACAAGTAATGATAATGACCTTTAGCAGCCATTAACTCTTGATGGCTTCCTTGTTCTGTAATTCTGCCGCTATCCATGACAATAATTCTATCTGCATGGCTCACAGTAGTGAGACGGTGAGTAATAAAAAATACTGTACTGCCTTTGAACTCTTGAGCTAAATTCAGACAGACTTGTCGCTCTGTAACGTAATCTAGAGCGCTGGTTGCTTCATCTAAAACTAATAATTTGGGTCGTTGTAACACCGAACGTGCGATCGCAATTCTTTGTCTTTGTCCACCGGAAAGTCCTGCACCCCGTTCACCCACACGTGTATTGTAACCGTTGGGTAAACCCATAATAAATTCGTGGGCAGCAGCGACACGAGCGGCTTCGATAATTTCTTCGGTGGTTGCATCTGGGTTAGTCAAAGCAATATTTTCTTGAACTGTACCGTCAAACAACAAAGGATCTTGGGGAACTACCCCCATCTGTCGCCGCAGTGAATAAAGTTCAACTTTACCAATATCATAACCATCAATTAAAATCCGCCCAGACTCCACATCATAAAGTCTCAGGAGTAATTTCATCATCGTACTTTTACCAGAGCCACTCTGACCGACAATGCCGACAAATTCTCCCGCCGGAATTTCTACACTGACATTAGAAAGTTGCAGGGGGCCACTAGGTGCAAAGCGGAAGGAAACATTTTCATATTTCACTGCTCCCACAATTGCAGGTAGGGGAATATTTTGGCGATTGCTTTCGGCTTCTTCTGGTGTATCGACAATATCGCTTAACCGCTCTAAAGATAAAGCTGTTTCTTGGAAGCTTTGCCACAGTTGAGCTAAGCGCAAGATGGGACTGGTAACGTAACCGGAGATAATTCTAAAGGCGATTAATTCCCCTAAGGTTAATTCTTGTTTGAGTACTAAATAAGCTCCCACCCACAATACTAGTAAACTACTCAATTTATTGAGAAAGTTACTAGTTGAGTTAGCCAAGGTAGAAGTCACAACAGTTTTAAACCCAGCAGCCACATAGCGAGCATAACGCTCTTGCCAAGAAAAGCGCGATCGCAATTCAATATTTTGCGCTTTCACTGTTTGAATCCCGGACATCACCTCGACTAAATAAGATTGTGTTTCGGAGTTCCGTTCGGCTTTACTGCGTAACTGTCTTTGTACAGTCGGAGAGGCAATTAATGTCAGAATTACAAATACGGGGATTGTACCCAAACCTACCAAGGTAAGTTGCCAACTGTAAAACAGCATGACGATGATATAAACCACCGAAAATACTGCATCTAAACCTACAGTTAAAGCTGTACCTGTGAGGAATTGCCGAATATTTTCTAGTTCGTTAATTCGAGTTGATAACTCCCCAACTGGTCGCTTTTCAAAATAGCGTAGTGGTAGGCGGAGTAGGTGGTCAATAATTTGTGACCCCAAACTCATATCAATGCGGTTGGTAGTATCAACAAATAAGTAAGTCCGCAATGTTGTGAGCACTGCTTCAAATATGCCTACTACTAATAGCAACACGCCTAAAACATTGAGCGTACTAATACTATTTTGGACAATGACTTTATCAATAATTAGCTGAATAACCAACGGGTTAGCTAAGGCTGCTAATTGGACAAAAAAGGAAGCAATAAAAACTTCAATTAACACCCGACGGTGGCGTGACAAATAAGGAATAAACCATCGCAACCCAAAGCGTTCTTGAGGGGTTTCTTTAGTGGTGGAAACCAGCAATACCCGCACCTGAGGTGGCATTTTACTTTCATCAACTTCTAATCTCGCTACCAATTCCGCTGGTTTGCAACGCACTATCCCTTGACTGGGTACACCCACAACTGCACTATTGGCATCAGCTGCATATAAAACTGCATAATTCTCGCCATAGCGAATTAATGCTGGTGTAGGAATGCGGGTAATTGAAGTAGCGGGTATATCTACCAGATGAACTTTGAGTCCAATTAATTCTGATAAATAAGCACAAAGTTGAAACGAGAGATTACCTTGTCGTTTAATTTGCTCCGTTAAAATGCGGCGCACTACTTCCTTGCGAAACGGAATTTGTAAGTGCTTGGAGAGCATTTGAAAACAAGCAAAGGTGGCATTGATTTCCCCATTACCACGGAAAAATGGGTATTTCTGATTTTTACCTTTACCTTTTGCAGTTGTGGCTGGTTGATATTCTTCTTCTGTAGCGTAGGGAATATCTAGTTCGTCAGCAATTTGGGGTTGGCTATCCCGCACTTGCAGCTGTACTGGTTCATTCTTTTCCACAAAGAATAAATCAGATGGCGATAAACCAATCAAACGCACAGAATTTGGCCCTTGGGCTTCAATTATGCCACCATTACTGACATCTAAGCGCGAGCCATTGGTGAGATTTTTGATTGTACCGCCACCACTCACAAACCAAATACTATTGCTATCAAGTTGGCTAAGTGAGCTTCGTCCCGGATTCAAGTAATTTACTTGTGCTTGTGGTAAAGCTTGTTCTGATATTTCTTTGAGATTAGCACTAGCTAAAGCTTGCTTTTCTAATTCCGACCCAACGACATCAAAAATTTCGATGATGTGAGGGCGGTTTTTGCGGACATGAGCAAAAGTCGGGTAGGAAGAAAGGAGGCGTAAATATTCAACTGCACTTAAGGTTAAACATACTACTTCCGTGGAAGCGATCGCAGTCTCACAGCCCAGTTGACGCAAAAAACCAATCTCACCCAGAATTTCCCCAGGTTGCAATAACCTTAAGGTTACTGGCATCTGTGTTTGAGGGTCGTATCCCAACAACCGCACTTGTCCTTCATAAATAATTGTTAATTTTTCGGGGATTATTTCTTTACCAATAATTTTTTGGCCTATGCGGTAGCGCCAAGCTTGCAGTTGCTGTGATACGTTGGCGAGTTCCTCATCAGGTAGTTGATCAAATCCTTCAACAGAGCCAAGAAATTCTTGAAATGAGTTTTTAATATATGTCATGCCTAGTTATGGTAATCAGCGCTAAATATATGTATTGTTTGTTGGTTATTAGCTAGTGGTAATTGGTTACTCAGTCATAGGAGGGTTGCCGATGACATAGTATATTATCCGGCTTAAAAGTTACTTTGATTGCGAAGTTTTACTTAATATAGTTGCTATATTTGCCATTTTAGATATCGATTTGCTAATTCTCATCAGAGATTCGTGCTGATAGTTAACTGGGTATAATTTACTTATTCAGCAACCTCTAGCACTATCAGTGAGGCAACTTTGGCAATCACTGCTTTTGAGCAGTCTCAATGTCACAAGTTTCAACTCAGCCATCCACGGTAAAAACTCTCTTCTCTAGTCTCTAGCCTCTTGTTTCCCGCCAGAGGCTTGCAATCTCATATCCCATAACGCCATTGTGTTGTAGCCAAAGTTGGTACTTGGTGTCATGACTGAGTTGAGATAGTGGTGCTAACTTTGAACATTGAAGTTGTGTCATCATCTCTACAAGCAGCAACGGCACAACACTTGCTGCTCCAAATTGTTTCCCTATTTGCAGAACTGCGATCATATCAATTGCTAGGTTTGCCACTGTTATGGCTTGTCTGAGAACAATAGTGGTAAAAGATTTAGAAAAGTTTGTTAGTTGGTTAAGCTTTAACCATCAAAAAAGGGCAACGCTAAATTGCCAATTGCTTTGAGGGATACTATAGAAACCAACTACTACCATCAGCCATATACTTTGTCACTGTTATATTGCAACCTTCTCCATTAGTTCCTTTACCCACTAGGAACTACAAGTGCTATCAACCTTTTTTCAGTCTTCTGGATCAGAATTGGAATTTTAGCTAGAAGTAATCAACCGATTGAGACTACAGTCTGAATCTAGGCTAGTTTCCCAGGTTGGCTAAGGAATGCAATACCATACTTTGGTTACAAGATAATAATTATACACAAATCCATTTTGAATTACTATCTCAAACTTAGATATTTTTTATACAAAAAATTATAGTGCTGTTAATAAAAATAAATAAACTCCAGATTTACTCTCAGTCATTCTGGAGTTCTCTGGAGTGTTTACAGATGCTTAATACGAATCAATTTTTACTTTATTAATGCCTAATGTCTTTAGGGTATATACTTAAATCTGATTATCAGCGCGGCTGAAGATATTGATCAACACTCAGCCTCCAACTCAATTTTTTGCCATCCCCAGACTTGGGATCTCAAGCATTGGTAAGTACTCTATCCCCGATCATGAGATAGAGCTTTATATATGCAACATTTTTTTAGAACATCGAATTGTTTGCGTGCAACCTTAACTTTAATTCCCAAAAAATATTTCATTATTGTGTAGGTAGCAGGGAATTAAGGAAAGAAGAAAAATTATTATGGCGTTTCCTCGCCTAGTCAGGAGTAAATTTATCGGCACAGCAGTTGCTACCCTGCGGGTTCCGCGTTAGCGGTACAAGTCTCTTAACCGCAAGGACGCACTGCCTTGTTTATCTGCGTTTATCCTCTTGCATTCCTGCGGAACGCTACGCGAACAGCGGTTAATTTTTTATTCCTGTACCTCACCAATATAGCAACCGCTATATCTGAGTTAATTAAATAATTTATTTTCTGGAAGTACCTAACTTTAATCCCCACAGAACAGTTAATTACAAAAGCTTCATCAGAAAACTAAAATATGGTTTGTCAGTTGATGGAGTTTTAGCTATCTGCCCACACATCCTATGGGATGGAAATTACTGAGGCATTTTGCTGAAACAAAATTTTCATGGAGATTTCCACAGTATTTTTGCGGAATATTCTGAATTTTCCCTAGTTCAATATCAATATAATAATAGTTTAATTTCACTATTTTAGAGATGGCATCAGTAATTCAACTTAAAGAATATACCTTTTAAAAATCAGATGAATTAACTGAATTGCATCTACTGTTTATTGAATAATTAGAGTATCTATAGAATAAGGAAACCTATAAATTAAACCACTGAATCATACTGTGTCATGCTAAAAAAAACTTTTAAAACCAGGGCATTTACTGTTATCTGTTTGGCATTGCTATTGACTTTTTCTTGGGCGATTCCTCAACAAGCACTTGCAAGTTCTGACGAGAAACCAAGAGAGGGTTTACCCGGACGCAAAATGGGAGGTGGAACTCGCGGTCAGTGCTTTAGTAGTGTTGGGCGTTTAATGGCTTTGGTACCAGAAAACAATTTAGGATTTACCAAAAAAGCTTATCCCAACATTTTATTCTATTTACCACCAACCTCAACATCAGCAATGGTGGAATTTGTACTGCAAGATGAAAATCGTCAATCGGTTTATGAGACTACTTTTACTAAAAGCAGTGCTGGCGGAATTATCAATTTTAGTTTGCCGGAATCTAGCTCCTTACCTCCACTAGGCATCAATAAAAAATACAATTGGTATGTGTCACTCATTTGCGATCCGGAAAACAGAGCCAACGATATTGTGGTCAATGGCTGGATTCAAAGAGTAGAACTAGACTCAAACTTAAATAAACAATTAGAGCAAACAACATCACCTTTAGGACTTGTAGCTCTTTATGCCAAAGCTGGACTTTGGCAAGATGCATTAGCTACATTAGCAGAACTGCGGGCAACTCAACCGAATGATTATAGACTGGCTGTTAATTGGACACAACTCTTAAAAACTGAAAAATTGGATGCGATCGCACAGGAGCCTTTTTTGGAGATCCAAATCCCTAACAGCCCCTAGTTACATCAAGTACTTTTCTCATCCCACAGCAAATTGGAAAAAATATTTCTTGCCAGACAAACTAAAACACAGATAAGATCTGGCAGATAAAAATTTAAGTAGTCTTTTACTCAACTCTTTATCTATTGTCAAAAGCCAACTCTATCAATCTACAGCTTTTGTGATTGCTAAATACTCCCATAAGTTTTGGAAAACAGTATCTTTAGTTACTAAGTATCTTAACTGTCAGCTCAACCCATCGATTACCACACTGACTTTAAAGCAATCGGTTGTCATTGCTAGTATCTTGATTACAGGATTGGTAATGGGTGTGAAACAACTGGGGTGGTTGCAGCTTTTAGAATTGGTCAGCTATGACCAAATGATGCGCCTCGAACCTGATGCTGGTTATAACCCACGGCTGTTGGTAGTAACAATTACAGAAGCTGATATCAAAGAACAAAAACAATGGCCTTTGTCTGATAGTGCCCTTGCTCAACTATTAGCCAAGCTGCAACAAGCTCAACCTACAGCTATTGGTTTAGACCTGTATCGTAATATCCCCCAACCTCCAGGTCGTGACGCGCTGATGCAGCAACTTCGGGCTTCTAATGTAATTACTATTAATTATCTCGGCGATCAAGAAGCAGAAGGAGTATCTCCTATTTCGGGTTTATCCCCAGAACAAATAGGCTTTAATGACTTTGTGGTCGACCCAGATGGCGTTGTCCGTCGAAATTTGATTTATGCCCAGCAAGGCGAGGAAAAATTCTACTCATTTTCTTTGCAGTTGAGCCTGAAGTATCTTGCCAAGCAGGGAACTACTCTCAAAGTCAAATCAGAGGCTTTGCTGTTAGGTAATGGTGTATTTCCTACTTTAAATAATAATTCCGGTGGGTATCACGATATTGATAGTGCAGGCTATCAAGTGATGATTTCTTACCGTTCACCTGAAAACATAGCGCGACAGTTATCATTAACGCAAGTGTTGCGAGGTGAATTTGACCCTAACTGGATTAAGGACAAGGTTGTACTGATTGGCACAACAGCCCCTAGCTTAAAAGATTTGTTTTTTACTCCTTATAGTGCTGGTAAACCTGCAAACCCAGGTTTACCAGGAGTATTACTCCACGCGCAATTGGTCGGCCAAATCCTTAACACAACTTTAGATCAACAACCTGTATTTTGGTTCTGGCCAGAATGGGCAGAATTCCTCTGGGTGTGGACATGGGCGTTAGTGGGGAGTGTACTTGCATGGCGACTTCGTCATCCCCTCTCTTTAGGAGTAGCTGGGGTAATTTCTTTGGGTGGTCTATTTGCTATTTGCTTTGGGATCTTCACTCAAGCAGGCTGGATACCGCTTGTCGCGCCAATGTTGGCATTAGCGATCGCCACTGGCACTGTTCTGGCATATAAGCTATTACACAATACATTGCATGATACCCTTACTGACCTGCCCAATCGCAGTTTGTTTTTGAAGCAATTGGAATGGGTAATTGCTGAAACAAAACTACCTAAAGGCTCACGATTTGCCATCCTGTTTTTAGGCATTGACCGCTTCAAATTTATTAATGAGAGCTTTGGGCACCAATTTGGCGATCAATTTTTAGTGAATGTCACTCAAAGATTAAAAGCTTGCCTAGGAAACAGAGGAATATTAGCCAGAGTTGGTGGTGATGAGTTCGCTATTCTACTGAAAAATATCAATGATAGTAGTGAAGTAACTGCTATAGCCGACCAGCTACAACAGGAAATGTCTTTACCCTTTAAAAATAATGGACAAGAAATTTTTACTAGCATCAGTGTTGGTATAGCTTTAAATCAGACTGAACTCGATTATGAACCAATAGCTTTGCTGCGAGATGCTCATACAGCTATGTATCGTGCTAAAGATTTGGGTAAAGGCCGTCATGAGGTCTTCGCTACAGGTATGCATACTCAAATTGTCAAGCGGTTTCAGTTGGAAATAGACTTGCATCGAGCTATTGAACAGCAGGAATTTGAGCTTTACTATCAGTCAATAGTTTCTTTAACAACCAACACAATAGTTGGGTTTGAAGCACTTGTGAGGTGGAATAATCCTCAGTATGGCTTTGTTTCACCTGCAGAGTTTATTCCTGTAGCTGAAGAAACAGGGCTGATTATTCCTTTAGGACAGTGGATTTTGCAAGCAGCCTGTCAACAATTGGCTGTTTGGCAAGCTCAATTTCCTACAAATCCGCCATTGATGATGAGCATTAACCTTTCTGGACATCAGCTAACTCAATCCGATTTGGTGGACTATATTGAGCAAACTCTCCAAGAGACGGGATTAAATGGCGAAAGTTTAAAATTAGAAATTACTGAAACCGTAGCTATGAATGACGTAGAAACGGCAATTAGCATTATGCTGCGACTAAGAACTTTAAATCTCAGGTTAAGTATTGATGATTTCGGTACAGGCTATTCTTCTTTAAGCTATTTACATCGCTTTCCTGTCAACACATTGAAAATAGATCGTTCTTTTGTCAGCCGCATGGAAGATACTGACGAAGATGCTGCGATCGTTCAAACTATTATCATGTTAAGTCATGCATTGGGTATGGATGTAGTTGCAGAAGGGGTGGAAACTGCTGCACAGCAAGCCAAATTACATAGTTTAGGTTGTGAGTATGGACAAGGCTATTTCTTTTCTAAGCCTGTAGAGAAAAAAACTGCAACTGCATTGCTAGATAAGCAATTTAACAAATAATTATGATGTTCGCTTAAAGACTTATACTGTGGCATAGGCTGGTAATTGGTAATGGGAAAAACCAATGCCATCAGCAATTAAGTAACCAAATGAATTACAGTCATAAGTAGTTACACAAAATTAATTATACAATGTCATTGCGAACGCTACATTCGCAATGACTGTAAATATTTTTGTTTATTTTTGTTTAGGTACTTAGCTAAGGGAGCGAAATGAAGCAATGACATCGACCAAGCAATAAAAAAGCGCTTCCAAAATGGAAGCGCTTTTTTATGAAGCTAAAGCTTTAGTATTAGCCGTTGATTGCAGGAGCAGTCAAAGCAACAGGAGCAACTTCACCAGCAGCTAAGTCTAAGGGGAAGTTGTGAGCGTTACGCTCGTGCATAACTTCCATACCCAAGTTAGCGCGGTTGATTACGTCTGCCCAAGTCGCAATCACGCGACCTTGAGAGTCAATTACTGATTGGTTGAAGTTGAAACCGTTCAAGTTGAATGCCATTGTGCTGATACCCAACGCGGTAAACCAAATACCGACTACAGGCCATGCAGCCAAGAAGAAGTGCAGAGAACGGCTGTTGTTGAAGGATGCGTATTGGAAGATTAAACGACCAAAGTAACCGTGAGCAGCTACGATGTTGTAGGTTTCTTCCTCTTGACCGAACTTGTAACCGTAGTTTTGAGATTCGGTTTCGGTGGTTTCACGCACCAAGGAGGAGGTTACAAGAGAACCGTGCATTGCAGAGAACAAAGAACCTCCGAACACACCAGCCACACCTAACATGTGGAAGGGGTGCAACAGAATGTTGTGTTCAGCTTGGAACACGATCATGAAGTTGAAGGTACCGGAGATACCCAAAGGCATACCATCGGAGAAGGAACCTTGACCAATGGGGTAGATCAAGAATACTGCGGTAGCTGATGCCAAAGGTGCAGAGTAAGCTACGCAGATCCAAGGACGCATACCCAAGCGGTAAGACAATTCCCACTGGCGGCCCATGTAGCAAGCGCAACCTAGCAAGAAGTGGAAAATTACCAATTGGTAAGGGCCACCGTTGTACAACCACTCATCTAAGGAAGCTGCTTCCCAGATGGGGTAGAAGTGTAACCCGATAGCGTTGGAAGAAGGAACAACTGCACCAGAGATGATGTTGTTTCCGTAGATTAAGGAACCTGCAACAGGTTCACGGATACCATCTATATCTACTGGAGGAGCAGCGATGAAAGCGATTACAAAGCAAGCGGTAGCGGCTAGCAGGGTGGGGATCATCAATACGCCGAACCAACCGATGTAAATCCGGTTTTCGGTGCTGGTGATCCACTCGCAAAACCGATCCCATACACTGGTGCCAGAGCGCCGTTGTAAGGTTGTTGTCATTGTTTTATGAGTGCGATTAGTTGTGGAAAATTATGGAATTGGATGAACTAATTTTCACCCGTACTTATCAACTCTACATGAATTTACTGTAATCATGTGATTTATTTTCTTATATTTTTATTAAGAATTGCTTGACAAGACTTAATATAAATCAACATTATCTACTTCCAATATTGCTGAGTCTGCTTATTTAGAGAATGCTTGATATAAGCTGCAATAATGTTTGCGATAAATAATAGGGGCACAAGTATTTTTGCGCCCCTATGTATCCGTCACTCTCTTTTTTAACTTGTTGTTACTTTGCAATAATTTGCTGATAGGCACTACCAATAAAAATCAAGTTTTGAGCCAACATTATTGATTTGTGCCTACCCTACCAATCAGAACTAATCAAAAATCGAAGTATATATATGGCAAGCTACCTTCAGGAGCTAATAACCAAACTGCATAGAAACAAAGAGGCACAAATACCAACTTGACAGGCCAATTAAACTCCAATTTGAGCCGACTCTTGAACATATAAGCCAAGGTCATCAAAACACCTAAAAGTAGCAATCTGCCAGCCATTTGGGATTGGCTAATGTTGAGAGCTTCTATATATACCTTTTGAGCAAACTGAATATCGGCCGGATAACCCAATAAATGCCTAAATACTAAAGAAGAATCTTGGAAATTGGGTAATCTGAACCATATCCAAGAAGTGAAAACCATCAGTTGGGTTAGCAACCAAGCAGAAAAAATACCTATAGGGTGTTGCCAAAAATGTTCTAGATTTTCAAAGCGATCGCTCAATGCATCTGTTAGGCGGTGAACTATCAAAGCTAAACCGTGGTAAGCACCCCAGACGACAAAACCCCAAACGGAACCATGCCAAATCCCAGCAATTAGCATGACAATCATCAAATTCCAGCAGGTGCGTACTAAACCCTTACGAGAACCACCCAAAGGAAAGTAAACGTAGTTACGCAGCCATTCACCTAAAGTCATGTGCCAGCGTCGCCAAAAATCCGCAATACTGGTGCTGAAGTAAGGAAAATCAAAATTCTCTGGTAATACTAAGCCAAACAATAAAGCACTACCACGGGCAATATCTACATAACCGTTGAAATCTAAATACAACTGTAAACCGTAGGCAAATATCGCTAGCCACAGATCTGTACTACCTGCTCTTTGCAAGTTCCCAAAACATAGATCAACAAAAATACCTAAATGATCTGCCAATATGCCTTTTTTAACTGCACCTCTAGCAATTAACCACAGCCCTTCGGCTACTTGATCGGGAGTAGGTAATTGTAGTGTATTAATTTGGGTGGCTAGGTTGTGATAGCGAGTAATTGGCCCAGAAATTAGTTTAGCAAAGAATAATTTATAAGCAGCAAATTTCAGAAATTGACCAGTAGCAGGCGCACCACGATAGACATCAATTAAATATGAAATACACTCAAATGTAAAAAATGAAATTCCTAAAGGTGCAACAAATTTAAAAGCAGCATCTTGTGAGGTAATTGATATATGAAAAATAGCATTAATAATAAAGGGCAAATATTTAAAGCCTAAGAGCAGTACCACATTTAAACCAACACCTAGCCACAAAAGCTTCCGGCGGCGAAGGTTCCAGTCAGCTTGGTAGAACTGCCATTCTTCATTAGCAATACGTCTATCAGAATAATTTTTTCTCGGAGTGTTATCTTTGCCAATTTCTAGACCAAAGCGAAAATTAATAAAAGTAAGCGCTAATAATAAAGGTATGTACTGAGCATTTAAAGATGCATAAAATATCAGGCTGGCAATTAAAATTGTCCACAAACGCAACTTTTGTTCGGACAAAGTCCAGTAAATTCCCAGCACACTTAACAAAAAGAGTCCGTAGAAAATTGAAATAAAGTTCATTTGGTAGTCATTTAGAGTTTGGGGTTTGGTAATTGGTAATTGGTAATTGGTAATTGGTAATTGGTAATTGGTAATTGGTAATTGGTAATTGGTAATTGGGGTTGGGTTTTGATCATTTTCCCTTATCCCCTTTTCTCCCCCGCTTCCTCTGCTCCCCTGCTCCCTCATCGCTCTACTTTGCTGGCCAGGGAATCATGGGATCGTGAGCCAGCTTTTTCGAGACTTCGTAGGCTCCGAAACGATTGAGGTGGCTCGGGTCGGAAAAGTAGTTATGGTTTTTTGGCCAAATCTGACTTAAATCTCGGTAGATAAAATTGGGATTGTTTACCTGCGACATATATTGTTGAAATTCTTGCTCATATTGTTGACGCACAGAATCCAGATAGTCGGTAGTTAGAGGTGTATTGACAAAGACTAAAGGAATTTTTTTGGCTTGGGTAAAACTCAGTAATGCTTGAAAAGCAGTGTCTTGTTCTCCTTGAACTTTAAAAGATTGATAGTCGTTGTCGTAATTTCCGGGAACTTTGGGGTGTTTTTGATAGTACCTCGTGGGATGAAAGCGGATTGATAAAGGTAAAAAGCCATCAAAGTCAACAGACATCTGAGAAGTATCTTCTTCTGGAGCATCATTGCTTAACTGTCCAGATGATGTACTTCCAGGATTGCGATCGCTAATTAAAGGCAACGAGTTAAGCTGGTTTTGCAATAACTCTTTAACACGAGCGCGGTTGGCGTAGCTGGCGGAAATATTAGCTACAGCCTGGTTTAACCACTCATTAGCTATCTGATAGCTGCTCATTTCTGGCTTTTGAGCTTTGTTTTTGGTTGCGTCTGAAGATTTTGCTGGATCTTTGAGCAACTCATCAGTTGTACCCGTGGCGATCGCTTTTTGCAATACCTGTTTATAACCTGGTGAGGCAGCAATCGATGCAAAGGTGATGTCCTTGCGACCACTATTAAAGGCACGGGAACCATCTGCCCAAATAATTAGTTTTGGCAGTTCTGCTGGTTCTAGGACACGGCGCACAATAAAATCTACAACTTGGGCGGTAGCACCATTGACCCCAAAGTTAAATACATCAACATTGGGATAACCCTGAGTTGCTAAAGCTTGTGAAAGTGCCGCCGGATCGACTCCTCTGAGGGCACGGGAGGAACCTATAATCAACACATGGGGAGGTCTACCTATTTTGGCTAACCGTTGCTTATACAAGGCAATTTGCTCGTCTAACTGCCGTGCGTTAAAACTGGGCATTTGCGATCGCGCTGCTAATAAAATCGCGGTGGCGGTGGCTTTGCCTTTTAAAGGTGCGGCTTTTAAGTTTTCTGTTTCGGTGTCGTCATCATTTTGGGTAAAGCCAGAATCATTGAACACCGAACCCTTGCCAGGCTTACGTTTAGCTTTAGAGGTATCAGCAAAGAATGCACTCATCTGACTTTGATTCCCCTCAGCCTTTGGAGATGCTTTAGCCTTAGGGGTTGATGATGCGGTTACTTGCGGTGTAGAACTTGGTAGGTTGCGGTTAACGATTTGCCCTAATACCCAGTCAGTTTGCATAGTGAGTAATAATCCCAGCGTTCCCCAGACTAAAGCAACCTTAATGCCTTGAGCTTCTGGGTTATACTCTGTGGGCTGGTCAATTTCGCTAAATAGTTGCGTTTGTAACAGTAATTTTTTGAAAGTGAGCTTGGTTGTGGTTACCCAATCCCGCGCTACTTCTGTAATAAAAGTTTGAACTTCCTCTGTCGTCAAATCAGGACGCAAGATTGGTTCATCTGTAGGAGTAGTGACTAGGTCGTTAATGTAGATAGATGTAGCCGCAAATTCGGGAGTAGCTTCTGGGACTAAACGTTGGCGAGGCTGAAAATCTTCGCCGTGATGCCAAGAAGGTTCCTTGTTCCCTGCACGTCTTCCATAGACGCGGACTCCCATCACTCCAGGGATTTTGAACTGGCGCAGCAACTCTACTACTTTGTTTGCCACTTTCTTGCGGGATGGACAGACAGGTGCATCACACATGACGTGAAACAAATCACCTTTGTGCAACAGGGTAATCTTGGCACCGCCTGTTTTCAAGCGCCAATCTAAATCAGGATTCAGTAACCGTTCTAATAAATAATTAATTGCAAATTCATCACCCGAATTAGCCAATTCTAAGGCTGTTGGGGCCAAAGGTTCATGTATGGCGGCTGGTAAGGTGAGCCAGTCAATCCAAGCAGGCTGCTTGTCGGCGATTTTTTGGCCGTAGACAGTAGCAGCTTTGATCCCTTGGGGAGCGATCGCTTCTAATTTAGATTTGATTTTATGTAAGCATAATTGTTTTTCTGGGGCTGCTTCTAAAGAAGCATCAGAACTGGGAGTACAAAAAATATGTAGAGTTGATTCTTGCAGAGAAGTTTGCACAGCAACATTGGCATTTGATAACTCCTCAGTTAACAGCCTGGCAATAGACTGTACATCCCCCCAACGTGCCCATTCCTTGAGCATCTCCTCGGGCGGTGTTAAATCCACCCGCAATCGCCACTCGGGTTTATTTTCGCCCTTCACCTGGGAAAAAATCACCGCATCATGGTAGCCTGTCAACTTCAGATTGCGTAGCTTCTGGGCGATAGGCTCTGCCAACAGTGAAGGATCGGGACTATAACTCGACTGACAAAATATCCATAAGCGTTGTTCTTGTACTTGGTTATTTTCTGTGCTGGGTTGCGGTTTGACTTTAACTTCTACAGCCACACCAAAAGTACTCAGAGTTTCGCTGAGATAACGGGCAATGGCATCGGGATTTCCTTTTCTTGCCAAACTTTCGTTAGATAAAATCAGCGCTCCGCCTGGTTGCGATTTTAGCTTATCTTCTAATAAGCCCTGCTTCGCCTCTTCCAAATGTCGTTCGAGCTGATTTAAATAAACTCGATGGCACCACTGGGGTCGCCCATCGCCTTTTTTTCGGCCGTAGACAAATACTTGGTATATTGAGGGTTGTTCGCCATTTGTGAGGACATCCAAGTCTGTTTGCTGGATTGCTTGTAGCAAGTCATATAAAGTGCGCCAACGTCCTGGACACTCTTTGCCTTCACAAAGGATATGTAAGTCATTTCCCCGTAACTGGACTTTCACCCCGAAAGTGCTAATCCCAGTTGCTTGGCTTACCCATTGCACTAGGGATTTTTGGCGATCTAGTAATGCTGTTTTCATGGGCAGTTAACTTTTAGAGAAAGCGAGTATTGGGGGATAGTGCCTGCGCTTGTAAACTAGAACCATACATTTATCACACCCTGACGTTTGGTTTTAACACTTTTGTTACCTTATGCGCTTGCAAAATTGGCAAAGATTTTAGATGTCTTGTTGCGAGCAACGTCTCTGTTTGATTTTTTGTTTATTTTACTAATCTGCAAACAAACGAAAATTAGCAATGTCACCTGCAACCCAAAAACCTTCACCTAACTCAGAATTAAATCTGTTGCTGTTTAGCATTCCCCAATCTTTGCTTTTACAAATAGGTACAGCGTCTATACTACTGCTGTGTACAGCAGGAAATGCCTCAGTAAAAGCCCTAGAAGCTATGGGCCAAGCCAGTGAAGAATTATTTCGGGGCGATCGCCTACCCATACTCGACTTCCCAGAAGACAACGAATTCAATCACAGTTAAAAATTTTACTCTAAAAAATGCTCCATTCTGGACAGATGCCAGAAGTTTGGACTACACCACAAAGAATTCTAAACAATAATCGTTTTGGCACAATATAGCAAATATGAGTTCTGTTTTATACTCTTTGTCTCAGGCAGCGAAAATCTACCCCGCCTCAGAGTTATTTTTACGCCATCGTCTCCAAATAGTTGAGGAACTGTGGGAGGCGGTACTCCAGCAAGAATGCGGGCAAAAAATGGTGGATTTATTGGAACAATTGCGCGCGCTGTGTTCGCCAGAAGGTCAAGCTACTCATGACCAAGCCGAATCCGCAGTGAAGTTGATTGAACAACTGAACATTAATGAAGCCATCCGAGCGGCTCGCGCTTTTGCGCTGTATTTTCAGCTGATCAACATCATAGAGCAGGAATATGAACAACGGCAGCAATTAACTCGCTATTCTGAGGCAGAAACAGAGCTAGAAGATCCGGAAATATTACCTAATATTACCTATTCATCTAATCAGCTAGAAAACGATGCACCTGTAAATCGGGGAATTGGTGCCGATTTATTAGCCAAGAGTTGGTTGGCGAAAGAAAAAGACAAGCAGAAAGGCACTTTTGCTGCTTTATTCCCCCATTTATTCAAACTCAATGTCCCGCCGCAGCAAATTCAACGTCTAATTGCTCAATTAGACGTGCGTTTAGTGTTTACAGCCCATCCCACAGAAATTGTGCGTCACACAATTCGGGATAAGCAAAGACAAGTAGTCAATCTATTACAACATCTAGATACGGTAGAAAACCGTTCTGGGAGTACATTAGGCGGGTATCCTTGGGAAGCCGCAGAAATCCGAGAAAAGTTACTAGAAGAAATTCGCCTGTGGTGGCGTACAGATGAACTGCACCAGTTCAAGCCGACAGTGTTAGATGAAGTAGACTATGCTTTGCACTACTTCCAAGAAGTGTTGTTTGATGGTATTCCCCAACTGCATAAACGGTTTACATACGCTTTGGGTAAAACCTTTCCGTGGCTGGAACCACCGCAGAAAAACTTTTGCTCTTTCGGTTCTTGGGTAGGTTCCGATAGAGATGGTAATCCCTCAGTGACACCAGATGTCACCTGGCAGACAGCTTGTTATCAGCGCAAAATGGTGCTGGAAAGATATATTAACTCAGTCAAGCAATTGATTGAGTTATTAAGCGTCTCGATGCACTGGAGTGATGTCCTTCCAGACTTGCTGGAATCTCTGGAGTTGGATCAGTCACAGTTGAGCGAAATTTATGACGCTTTAGCACTTCGTTATCGCCAAGAACCATATCGCCTGAAGTTATCTTATGTTCTAAGAAGGCTGGAAAATACCCGTGATCGCAATTTGGCTTTGTATAAGCGGGAAACGCCCAAGAATGAAGACAAGCCAATGTATCTGTCAGGAGCAGATTTTCTGGCTGAACTGCGGATGATTCAACGCAACTTGACTGAAACAGGTTTAAGCTGCCGAGAATTAGATAATTTAATTTCTCAGGTAGAAATTTTTGGTTTTAACCTCACACAGCTAGATATTCGCCAAGAATCTTCCCGTCATTCGGATGCATTGAATGAAATTCTAGAATATCTCCAAGTCTTACCCCAAGCTTATAACGACCTGACAGAAGAGCAGCGCGTAGCTTGGTTAACAGGGGAATTGCAAACTCGCCGTCCCTTAATTCCCGCAGAGTTACCATTCTCCGAAAAAACCAACGATGTCATTCAAACTTTTCGCGTCTTGCGATCACTACAACAAGAATTTGGCGTACAAATCTGCCAAACTTACATTATTAGTATGTGCCGCCAAGTTAGCGACGTACTAGAAGTTTTGCTCTTAGCCAAAGAAGCCAGACTTTTTGACCCCGCGATCGCCGTTGGTACAATTCAAGTTGTACCTTTATTTGAAACGGTAGAAGACTTGCAACGCTCCAGAACGGTGATGCGGGAACTTTTTGAGCTACCGTTATATCGAGCTTTATTAGCTGGCGGTTACGAGCAAGTAAAGGCGAATGAGAAAAACGCAGACAATATCCACGCCACTTGTCCGCTGACCTTGAACTTGCAAGAAGTAATGTTGGGCTATTCTGATAGTAATAAAGACTCTGGTTTTTTAAGCAGCAATTGGGAAATTCATAAAGCGCAAAAATCGCTCCAGGAAATAGCAGAAAAATATGGCGTGAATTTGCGAATTTTTCACGGACGTGGTGGTTCTGTAGGTAGAGGTGGCGGCCCAGCTTACGAAGCGATTTTAGCCCAGCCAGGTCACAGCATTAATGGCAGAATCAAAATTACGGAACAAGGCGAAGTTTTAGCTTCTAAATATTCGCTGATGGATTTGGCTTTGTACAATCTAGAAACCATCACCACCGCTGTGATTCAAGCCAGCTTGCTGCGGACAGGGTTTGATGATATCGAACCTTGGAATGAAATAATGGAAGAATTAGCAGCGCGATCGCGTTCTCATTATCGGGCTTTAATTTATGAGCAACCAGATTTCATTGACTTCTTCCACCAAGTAACTCCCATCGAAGAAATTAGCCAGTTGCAAATTAGCTCTCGTCCAGCACGTCGCCCATCTGGTAAGAAAGATTTAAGCAGCTTAAGAGCGATTCCTTGGGTATTTAGTTGGACACAAACGAGATTTCTACTGCCTTCCTGGTATGGTGTAGGCACAGCCTTGCAAGAATTTTTGCAAGCTGAACCAGAAGAACACTTGAAATTGCTGCGTTACTTTTACGTTAAGTGGCCGTTCTTCAAGATGGTGATTTCTAAAGCAGAAATGACCTTAGCAAAAGTAGATATGCAAATGGCGCAGCATTACGTCCAAGAATTATCCAATCCGGAAGATAAACCGCGATTTGAGAAAGTTTTTGAGCAAATCTCTAGCGAATATTATCTCACCAAAGATTTAGTGTTAAAAATTACCGGACACAGTCGCCTATTAGATGGCGATCCAGTGTTACAGCGTTCTGTGCAGTTACGCAATGGCACGATTGTACCTTTAGGGTTTATCCAAGTTTCCCTACTGAAACGCCTCCGCCAATCACGCAATACTGCCCCATCTGGTGTGATTCATTCCCGTTACAGTAAAGGTGAATTACTGCGAGGCGCATTGTTAACTATTAACGGTATTGCCGCAGGGATGAGAAATACAGGCTGATTTGGTAGTTGAGTCAAGAGTCAAAAGTCAAAAGTCCAGCGTTGTTTGGCTTTTGACTCTTGCCATTGTTCGTAATTACGAATTACGAACAATGGCAAGGCTTTTACTTGATAGAGAGACATAAACATAGCTACTATCTATTTGTAAAAGTTAGCCTAGTACTCCACCACATTAATTCTGATGGGTACACGCCAGAGCGATCGCACAATCACACATTGGCTGTTGAAGATTTTTAATTTCGTCAGATTCCTGTGTTTTTGGATATAATTTTTGCAACTTGACACGAGCATCATCATTTGTAAACCGCCAGGTAATAGTTGCTTTTTCTTGATTTCTTGTCTGCTCCCAAGCAGCGATTTCAGATTTTAAAATTTTCTGATTTGGGATGCGTCGATTTAAACATTGGCGAGAAAGAACTGACAATTCAATTTCTGCCATATTCAACCAACTACCATGTTTAGGAGTATAATGAAACTCTAGTTTTTTCAAAATTCTTCTAGCTTCTTCGGGATGAAAAGCTTGGTATAAAGCAGATGGCGTATGAGTATTTAGGTTGTCCATAATAATCCTAATTAACTCAGCTTTTGGATAATGAATGTCTACCAAATCTTTCATACAATGAGCAAAATCTACCGCAGTTCTTCTATCTGTAACTTTAATGTGTCGCCAACCTTTTGTTGGTTCTATAAACGTGAATAAATTACAATTGCCCAAGCGCTCATACTCGTAATCAACGCGTCTTGCTTGTCCTGGTTTTGCCGGTATGGGAACTTTTGTATCACCAAGTAATTGTACCGGACGCTCGTCAAAACAAACTCTCGGACGTTTTGGATCATCTGTTTGAGCATATAAATCTAAGACATCTTCCATTCGCCACACGAACTCCGGACTGACTGTTGGAATACACCATTGCTCTACTAGCCACGGCTTGATTTCGTTTTTTTTAAAGTTCGACGTACAGTTTCATCGCTAATATTATCTACAATTTCAAGTTGTACTAATTTATTAGCTAGTAATTCCATTGTCCAACATTCTCGCCCTGAAGGTGGATTACTACATGCGGTAGCAACTAAAAAAGCCTCTGCTGTCCCATTTAACTTTCTTACTTTACCTGGACGGGGTTTTTCATTTAAGGCTGACTCCAATCCTGACGATACAAATTTTTTCCGAATTCGCTCTATAGTTGCTACACTCACACCTATTATGTTGGCTATCTCTTCATCTTTATATCCAGCAGATGACATTAATAGTATCTGCACCCGTTTTAGTTTTCTTGCCTGAATTTTTCCTTTTTTAGTAATTTGTTCAAGTTGTTCTTTATCCTCAATGGTTAAGTTGACTTGATGTTTGATAGCCATGATGAATAAATTTTTATATCCAACTTACTAATGCCTTAATTATCCAGCTTATACTAGTATACGATCGCTCTGGCGTGTACCCATCAGAATTAATGTGGTGGAGTACTAGTAGTCTGACAAGTTAACTTTGCTAGGTGCATCAAATTTTCTAGTTCTTTCTTTTCCTCTTTCTTTGAGTGCTTCGCGTCTTCGTGGTTCGTTTCTTTACCCCTTAAAGTTGGGTTGCCAGAGTATAGCGTTTCTCAATCTAGTGGTCTGTCCCATAAGTTCTGAGGAGTTGAGGAACGAACCGCAAAGGCGCGAAGTACACAAAGGAAGAGAAATGAAGAATGAGTTCACCCAGCAAAATTAATGGGACAGACCACTAGTGAGGTACATTTTTAAAGCTACTTGTTTTGATATAAAAGGTTTGTGTGTACTTCAGTAGCCAGGGAAACGCTATACTAGACCGCAATGATCATTATGCCGTGATTCAAGTAGAAGATACAGGCATTGGTATTCCCCAGCTAGAATTGACGCGAATCTTTGATCGCTTCTACCGAGTCAACAGCGATCGCTCTCGCACTACCGGCGGTTCTGGATTAGGATTAGCGATCGCCAAAGCCATCGTCCAAACACACCACGGTAGCTTAGACGTACAAAGCGAATTAGGTAAAGGTAGCACTTTTACAATTAAGTTACCCTTTAGGATTGGGGACTGGGGATTAGGGACTGGGGACAAAGGAAGGGAGATGAGGGGACAAGGGGAAATAACAAACACAAATGACAAATGACCAATGACAAATGACCAATGACAAATGACTAACGGTAGAATATACCTAATTTTCGTAGCTTCAAACAACGAAGTATGACAATGCATTCTTCTCTTCAACGTGCTTTTGCTAACCGCTGTGTCCTGAAAGCGATCAGCGGTTTAAATAACTTTGATAGCGATCGCGTCGCCGCTACTATCAAAGCCGCCGATTTAGGTGGTGCTACATTTGTTGATATCGCTGCCGATGCTGATTTAGTCAAATTAGCAAAAACATTGACCAATTTACCAATCTGTGTATCAGCAGTAGAGCCAGAAAAATTTTTGCAAGCTGTGGCAGCTGGTGCAGATTTAATTGAAATCGGAAACTTTGATTCTTTCTATGCTAAAGGCCGTAAATTTGAGGCTGAGGAAGTTCTCGCACTAACTCACCAAACCCGCGCCTTACTGCCAGAAATTACCTTATCTGTTACCGTTCCCCACATCCTGACACTAGATAAACAGGTACAACTAGCAGAAGAATTAGTCAAAGCTGGCGCTGATATTATCCAAAGCGAAGGCGGCACCAGCAGCAACCCCGCCCACCCCGGAACCTTGGGCCTAATTGAAAAAGCTGCTCCCACCTTGGCAGCAGCTTTTGAAATTTCCCGTGCAGTTTCCGTACCAGTATTATGCGCTTCCGGCATTTCTAGCGTCACAGCACCACTTGCGATCGCCGCTGGTGCAGCGGGTGTTGGTGTTGGTTCTGCAATTAACCAACTCAACAGCGAAGTAGCCATGATTGCCGCCGTTCGCAGCATCGTTGAAGCCTTAGCAACCGCTAAAGTAGAGGTTAAATAGGGCATGGGGCATGGGGCATGGGGCATGGGGCATAGGACATAAATGATTTTCCCTTGCTCCCCCTGCTCCCTGTCCCCTGCCCCTCTGCCTCTTTTATCCCAAACAATCTTTCAGGGCGTAGATTACTTGGTCTTGCTGTTCTTGGGTTAGTTCTGGGTACATGGGTAAAGCAATTACCTCATGAGAGATTTGCTCTGATACTGGTAAGTATCCTGGTTGATAGCCGAGGTCTTGATAAACTGGCTGCAAATGTAAAGGCAGGGGATAATAAACCATTGAACCTACGCCCCGTTCCTGCAATTGCTGGCGCACTGAGTCTCGATATTGGGCAGTAGCACCATTGCGTCCTTTACCAGAGACGCGAATTGTATATTGATTCCATACACCAACGCCCCCTGCTAATTCTTGAGGCGCGATTAAGCCGGGAACTTGGCTGAGGAATTCGTGATAATAAGCTGCGATCGCCCGCCGTCTTTCATTCCAATTATCCAGATGAGGCAGTTTAATTCCTAGAATCACTGCCTGTATTGCATCCAAACGGCTATTTACACCAATTTCTTCATGAAGGTAGCGAACTTTGCTACCATGCTCGCGTAATACCCGCAGTTGACTGGCAATAGCTGGGTCGTTAGTAGTGATTGCACCACCATCACCGCAACCACCAAGGTTTTTCGTGGGGTAAAAACTAAAGCAACCAATATGTCCAATACTACCTACTTTTTGACCACCCCAACTTGCGCCTGTAGCTTGGGCACAATCTTCAATTACTACCAAATTATGAGACTGTGCGATCGCCATTAGCGCCGTCATATCTACAGGTTGCCCAAACAGGTGAACTGGGATAATAGCTTTAGTTTTGGGTGTAATTGCCGCTGCTACCTGTTGTAAATCAAAATTAAAAGTATCATCAATATCAACAAAAACCGGCTTGGCACCTACAGCACTAATTACCTCAGCCGTAGCAATAAAAGTGAAAGTTGTCGTAATTACTTCATCACCTGCGCCAATATTTAAAGCCCGTAGCGCGAGAAAAAGTGCATCAGTACCAGAATTACAAGCTACACATTCAGTTACGCCATGATAAGCAGCAAACTGTTTTTCAAAACCTTCTACTACAGGCCCGCCAATATAACGACCAGAAGCCAAAACTTCTAAAACAGCAGCACTCACTTCTGCTTCTATAGTCGAGTATTGCTGTTTAATATCAAAGGCAGGAACGGAATTTAAACTTTGGATCATGAGTTTTTATGAATCTGGAAATACAAAAGATGCACTTCGACGGCTAATTGTTGCTGATTAAATTGTCAATGAGAAAATCACAGCAGACTGTCGTTGAAAATACTTATTATTGAGGGTTTATACTGGGCATTTGGTGTTTGTCATTTGTTATTTGTCATTTGTCATTTGTCATCTATCGTTTGGTAATGGGTAATTGGTAATTGGGTGTTTGATGTTTTTTATTTGCCCTTGTTCCCTCATCATCCCTCATCCCCAGTCCCCAGTCCCCAATCCCCAGTCCCCACCCCCAGGAGGTAACTAATGCCAGATTTGATCAAATTAGATTTAGCCGATTTAGCGATCGCAATTGGCTTGATGGCGATCGCAGTTGGTTTGTCTGCTTGGGAAAAGTTAGGGCTAGAGTTGAGCTTGGTTTTCGCTACTGGAAGAACTATTCTCCAGCTACTCGTCTTGGGGTACGTTTTAGACTTCATCTTTGCTGTAAACAACGTTTGGGCGGTTTTGGCAATTCTAGTAATCATGCTGACGATTACGGCGATTGTCGCACGAAACCGCATCAGTCAAAAACTTCCCCTTGTGTTGCCTTGGGTGTGGGGGTCAATTTTTGTTAGTACAGCATTGACTGTGCTTTATAGCATCTTTTTGATTATTCAACCAGAAAGATGGTACGAACCGAGGTATATAATTCCTCTCGCTGGAGTAGTTTTAGGTAATGCCATGAATGCAGCTGCGATCGCAGGCGAACGTCTGGTAAATACCATCAACTCTTCCCATTTAGAAATAGAAACTCACCTCAGCTTAGGCGCAACTCCTCAGCAAGCTATTACCCATTACCGCAAAGAAGCCATTCGCGCTGCCTTAATGCCTACTTTAAATCAGATGATGCTCATCGGTATGGTTGCACTCCCAGGAATCACCACCGGACAATTACTCGGTGGCGTACAACCCCCCGACGCTGTATCCTACGAAATTTTATTGTTATTCATGGTTGCTTTTGCGAACTTACTCACAACCCTGTTAGTCACCAGAGGTTTATGTCGTCAGTTTTTCAACTCCACCGCCCAGTTGATCAGGTGATGAGGCAAGGGGGCATGGGGCATTGGGCATTGGGATAGGGAAAAATTACTCATTACTCATTACCCATTACCAAACGACAAATGACAAATGACAAATGACAACCTCCCAATTTTGTTACATTTGTTTGTGAAAGTGGAAATCAAGCAGCAAGAAGTATTCCGTGACTAAGCAAATATACCGCAGTGGTGCGATCGCCAGATCTACGTTGTTCCATTGGTGGATAAATGGGATATTGCAACGCCAACGCCATTTATCGAAAATAATGGGAGCAGGATGGATTGCGATCGCGCTTTGTTTAACAGGATGTGAGCAAGCGATCGAGTATTTGCCACCCTTACCACACATTGAAATCCCATCCAACAAACCACCACAACCGCCACAGCCAGCACAAACCCCACAAACTGCCGAAATTGAGTTACAAGTTCGGCAACAAATTAACCAAGTACGCCAAAAAAATGGGCTTCAGCCTTTAAAAAATAATGAAAAATTAGCGCAAGTAGCCCGCAATTACAGTCATAAAATGGCAGAAAAAAACTTCTTCAGCCACACCGGAATTGATGGTAGTACCCTCAGCGATAGAGTCAGCGCTGGTGGAATCTCCTATTGGATGGTAGGAGAAAACTTATTTAGAAGCAAAAATATTCCTCAGCCTGTACAACCCGCTGTTGATGGTTGGCTAAAAAGTCCAGGACACAGAGAAAATATTCTCCGTCCAGTCTTTAGAGAAACAGGTGTAGGAGTGTGGCGCAAGGGAAATACCTACATAATTACCCAATTATTTTTACGGGGTTAAAACTGTAGTTATCTTCAGCAAATAGCAAGTAAATTAATCACAAAAATAATCCTCTATATAGGAATCACATTTAATTTTGTCACGTAGGATGCGTTAGCGATCGCGTAACGCATCAATGCCAAAGCTTTTCGTGCGTTACGGCTTATACCAATTTGAAAAAAGAATGCGACAGATTGTAGGGGCACGGCACGCCGTGCCCTCTAGAATATATTGATGTATCGCAAACATTATTTGAATTGATATTATCCCTCTTCTGTCACTTTCCGGAATAACCAATTAGTAAAGAAGCTAAATCATCCAGAAGCATAACAGGGTTTAAATTGATTCATTGCAGCAATTAAATGATTGAATCCCAGTAACAAATGTGAATTAGGGAAAATACTTAACCAGGGATAAATTAACCAAAATAATAAAAGTGGTTGGATAATGAGACGCAGATTATTTAAAGTATTCTTCCATCCAGATTCATGGTTCCATTGCGGATGCTTGGAAAAATCCACCTCACTATTTTCTTGTACCTCAGTCTCAAGTTTACGAGATTGATTTAAGCTTAAGAAGACTGGAGAATTTAAACTAATCAATGTGTAAACACAAAAAATAATCTCCCACCACCTCTCAATATGTTGGAAATTAGTAAAACGGTAATCTGTCCAACCTAGTTCCTGTTTACACTGTCGAAACCCATATTCAACCCAGGTTCTTAATCCATATAAGTCACCTAAGATTTTCTTGAGATTACCTTGCAGATTCGTCATCACAAAGGAGGTAGAATTTTCGGGCATGGTTTCTGGGTCAGTAGTTATTTCCCAGTAAGTTATGGCTCTTTTTTTCCCATAAATTATTTCCCTAATATATCTTGTTTCTGATTTTTGATTACTAAATGTTCTCTCAAATTTACACCACTTATTTGCCCTAACGCTTTGTCCTGCTGGCAACCAGACTCCATGATTACTTCTAATTGATACTACATAACCTAATTTATATTCAGCTACTTTTCTAATAAATTCACTACTTTCACCATACAAACTATCAGCTAGTACTAATTCAATATTGAACCCTGCCTCCATTAATTCTGTAATTATCTCTGATGCTAACTCTATTTTAGTTTTATATTTATCTGACTCTTTTAATGTTCCTTTTGGTTTAAATATTTTGACGATTAATGGAAAAGTTATATTAGCATAAACTCCATAAGCATTGACTGAAACTATTCCATTATCTACTTTACCCACGCTTCCTAAATATTGTCTAGCTACATAATCAGTCTTTTTACCTTTTTTCCTATCTCCTGTTTCATCTATTACTAATGTAATTGCCCGACCATCTAATTGTTTCTTTAACTTATTTAATCTTCGTTCTTTTAATTTCTTGACTGACCAATTTGAATTGGCTAAGAAATGGTGTAATGATTGGGCCGAATTTATGCTCACTACCTTTGCTATCTCTGGTAACGATTTTCGTTTTATAGTTGATGTTATCCCCATGTGTAAATATTTGAAGCACTCATAATTCCTGACTTCTTTAAATACGTCTTTATACTCTGCACAATATTCATCTATGAGCGTAACTGTTGGGTGAGCATCTCGACGTAAATGTTTGAGGATTTGTAATTCTACATCCATTGCCCTACTTACCTTTCAGGGTTTTTTCTGTTCATCCTTTTATTTAGAATACCCGGAAAGTGACAGAAGAGGGTTATAGCGTTTCCCAGGCAACTGAAGTACACACGAACCTTTTATATCAAAACAATCAGCTTCAAAAACGTACCTCACTAGATTGAGAAACGCTATACTAAGATTTTTCAGAAATCAAATTGGATTCCTATACTTAATCCTTCACACTTCAGCCTTCTTTTTCTCGCCTATAACCTACTACTTGGTAAAAGTAGAATATCTATAGTTTCGCCTACTGCCAAACCTAATACCGCTAAGATGGTTAACACTAAAAATGCATCTAGTTTAGTAAAACCAGCAAACCGCAATTCTAAATCTGCTAAAAGTGTAGTTGCTACTGGGATGAGAAAAAGGCTAAATAATAGCGACCAAGTTGCCACTATAGCAATTGATAGGCTTAAAAATAAAACCACAATTAAAGTTTGAGAGCCAAAATTAATTAAGCGCTCTAACCAAGAGAAACTTTTTCTAGCTATAGCTAGAGCCACAGCCGCAATAAAACCTCCTACTAGCCAAATAATGTGATGAACCGCAAGATACCATCCTAAAAGAGCGTAAGCTAACCAGAGTAAGCCTAACGGTAGCCAAGGAGTTCTGCTATAAAATTCTATATTCATAATATTTAAAAATTGAAATTTTACAAACTTGTGGCTTTTTTCTTTTAGCTAAATTCTTTAATATTTTGACTGAATTACTTGATTGAATATCACACTTAACTTTCAGCCTGTATGGTAAAAAATTTCTAGCCAATAATTATCTATTTATAATTATTTAATATTCGGCTTAATCAACAAACTGCAATCTAAAACTTGACTTGTTTTTTAATTTTTGAACTACGAGCAGTCTGTTAGCACTAGCTGAATGCACATCTCCCCAAGCATTTGGTTTGTTAAGGTTTATGCCTAACACACCATAAATCATCCTTCTTTCGTATAGAACAGATGTAATGATTTTCGATTTCTTGTCTAATAGTTTAGCTCTTTATTTGCGACAATATTATAGCATAAACCTGAGTTTATGCCCAGAAATGATTAATATATTCCTTTAGATATATGTCTGTAAATAACAAGCAAAACTCTTGGCAGATATACGATGACTTCTCTTTTGATAAACCTATAATTGAAGCCTTGCAAATATAATTTTCCGACAAGTCAGTAATGGGTTTATAAAAATTAATTTCTCTTAATATAGGGTTTTAATTATTTGCCAAAAATATACTGACCTAATACTGTCGGCAAAGAATATATTTAATCAAAATTACTAGGGCGCAAAGCTAAAGCTAATAACTAGCCTTCAGTCTCTATGCGTCTACATAACCTCAAATATAGGCTTTTCAAATTGGAATTTGCGTAGTGGTAATAAGCATCAACCATCAAGGTGTCAAGCTATAACGAAAGGTAAATAATATGTCTGTTGAGCAAATACTACAAAAAAATTTGGTAGCAGATGAAAATCTGCCTGGGGCGATCAGGAGCGATGTTAAGTATGAATCAGCTAAACCCAATCAATTCAATATACCTGATGTTGCTATATCTTTAACCCCTCTGGCTTTACTCATCAGTTGGATAGTTTTCTTTTTAATGTTACGAAAAAGTCAAGCAATTGTAGATAATAAGCGATTTTTTATAATTAATGGTATAAAAAAAGTTCCTTGTAAAAATTGTAAGTTTTATTCAAATAACCATTATCTCAAGTGTGCAGTTAATCCTTCTCTCGTAATGACAGAGGAAGCAAAGGACTGCTCTGAATACTTACCTGATAAAAGTAAACTTTCACATAAAAATCTTTTTGGGAGAAACGATGATTCTGAGTAGTGGACTTCCAGAAAATAAATTATCCAATTTACAATAAAGAATATTTTCTTTCTCCCCCCTGATTTAAAAGTGCTGAGTCAGGAGTTAAAAGTTATTCCCCTTGTCCCTCTCATCTCCCCCTGACTTAAAAGAAATTTTCCACAAATTTGCAAAAATTATTACTTTGCGTTAATCTTTTGTGTAACTTTCTGGTATAATCTCATAACCTCTCGCATCAAAAGCTAGGACTTAGCTTTCGCAGTCGTAATTGTTAGCACAAAAAATTTATTCTTTCTAAATTCAGGCTCTCTTGGCTAAGAGGGTTATTTGTTAATTTATACTTATGATTCCTACCCTAATTTTAGCTTGGATCGTATTTGCAATATTGTGGAAAATCGTCAAGACAACTGTCAGGACTGCACTGACTGTAGCGGCGATTCTCATCTTATTAAATATAAATTTTGGTATTACTCCCCAAGATATTTGGGATATGATCGCTAATTTACCGCAAACGCTCTCGCAAATACGTAGTGGTAAATAAAAAGTCTGAAGGATGAAGTAGCAAAACTTTCATCCTTCACCCTTCTTCGTTAGTTATTGTGTAATGCAGAAACTCTTGCTAATGCATCCTTGACGCTTGCGGGTAGCTGACGCATGATTTTGCCTCGCTCGCGGTCTAATGCTACTAAAGTTACTTTAGCAGTTGCGTATAATTCCTGCCCATCAGTAGAAGTGATAGCGTAATCCCAATTAATTCGCACACCTGTGACATCAGCCATGCGTGTCTTAACTAATACTGCTTTACCTAGTTGGACAGACCGATGGTAGCGCACGGAAAGTTCTACAACTGGTAAATCGCAGCCTAAAGCTACTAAATCTACATATTCAATGCCAATAGACCGCAAACATTCTATCCGTGCTTCTTCCATCCAATTTAGGTATGTACCATGCCAGACAACTCCTGCATAATCGGTGTGATGGGGTTGGACTCTTACAGGATAAGCAAACCAATTTTCAGATGTATGATTTAATGGGCTGTCAATGGCACTAGTTGGTGGTAATTGGGGTTGACTTGATTGTGCTTGTGACATCTTGCAATTTTTGAATAGCTGTAAATTTTCACATTGAATAGCTTGACACAATTATTCAAGACTTGTTCAAGCCAACTATTTTCTATTTTGGGATCAAAAACAATAGATAGAACTAAAGTTGCAGCATCAGAGCAATTTTTGGAGGGTGAGTACTGTTGTATATTTCCTCTCAACCCTGATGAGAACTAGTTTCTAGTCTAGAGTTGACTACCACCAGCGAACTCTTTTAGATTATGGAATCAAAGGCAATAGTCAGAACTAAAGTTTGAGCATAAATTTCTGGGAAAATGTGTAAAATTTAAAAGTTCAGCATCTACGCTCCCCAAAATCGGGAGTGTTTTGTTATGCGGTCTTATTTTCAGCGATTCAATTTTTTTGCCTTTTCTATCCTGGTCTTTCTAGTTTCTAGTTGTACAAATCTAGATAATAAACAGGTAAATTCCCATGTCGGCACACAACAAAGCTCAACAGCAACACCTCAGATTTCACCGCAGAATCAGCAAGAATCGGAAATCAAACTGCTAAATGAAGAGGCTGTTAATATCTTGCAGCAAGGTCAGTTTAAAGAAGCATTACAGAAATTAGAGAAAGGTTTAGGGATTAGCCAAGACAAAGGAGAACGTTTTTGGGAAGCTGTCACCTTAAATAATATTGGCAGGTTATACCAAAAACAAGCTAACTACTCACAAGCACTTCAGTCTTATCAGCAAGCTTTAATAATTAATAGAGAACTTGGCGATCGCGTCCAATTGGGTAAAACTTATAGTAATATCGGTTACTTATTTGATATTCAAAACCAACCAGAGTTAGCAATTTTCTTTTACAAGCATTGTTTAATTAATCGTGAAATTGCGCGTCTAAATCCTGCAGTACTTTCGGCACCACAACCAGATGCCTATAATGTTACTGTTGCCCAAACATATCGGATTTTGGGCGAAAAACTCCTGAAACAAGGACGTGTAGTAGAAGCACAACGGAGTATGGATCTCCTCAAAGTTGAAGAACTCGAGGGTTTCCTTAAAGATGTACCAGGTAATCAACGCACTGCTAAAGGTATTGAAATTGCCGCAGGAGAAAAAGAACTTAAACAAAAGTTAGAGCAAACTGGGAATAATGCTGTAGAACTGGGTAAAGAGTTAACAAAACTTCGCAAAATTGCACCCGAACAGCGATCGCCAGAACAAAAACAGCGGATCGAGCAATTAGTATTAGATCAGCAGAAACTTTTAGCGCAATTTAACGATTTTATTGCCAGTCCAGCAGTTAAGACACAACTAGAGCAACTTAACGTAACAGCCAAGCGGCAAAGTTTGGATTTGGCAAATATTAACGAACTGAGAGATAATTTGGCTCGTTTACCGCAAAAATCAATCCTTATCTATCCTTTGGTCTTGGATGATAGCTTGGAATTAGTGGTTGTTAGCCCAGAATCTGTACCAATTCATCGTAAAGTTGCCGTCACACGCGAACAGCTTAACCAGACAATTGCTACCTTTCGCCGACAGCTACAAACTCCTGAACGTAACGACACAGTCATCAAGACAGCTAACCAGTTATATAACTGGCTGATCAAACCTATAGAAGGTGAAATTAAAACTTCAGGCGCGACGAATTTGATGTACGCACCGGACGATCAGTTACGCTATATTCCTCTGGCTGCTTTACATGATGGCAAACAATGGCTGGTGGATCGCTTCAGTGTGAATTACATCACTGCTGCTAGTCTTACGAACTTTAATACTCCACCAGCATCTAGTTTGCGAGTTTTAGCTGGCGCTTTTACTAAGGGTAACTATCAAGTTGAGGTGGGTAATCAAAGGCTAGCTTTTTCTGGCTTACCATTTGCTGGTCAAGAAGTGGAAGGTTTAGCAGCGACGATCCCCGGAACGCAAAAACTGATTGATGAAGCTTTCAGTCCCAAAGCAACTATACCCCAAATGGATGATTATTCCATTGTCCATTTCGCCACCCATGCAGCCTTTGTGGTAGGTAAACCCGAGGATTCATTTATCTTATTTGGCAATGGCGATCGCGTGAACCTGAGAGATGTCGCCAACTGGTCTTTAACTAATGTCGATTTGGTAGTTTTAAGCGCCTGCGAAACCGGTTTGGGAGGCAAATTAGGTAACGGTGAAGAGATTTTAGGGTTTGGCTACCAGATGCAAAAAACTGGCGCTAGAGCAACTATTGCTTCCTTATGGTCTGTGGATGACGGCGGTACTCAAGCATTGATGAGCGCTTTTTATACTTTGTTATCCCCAGGTAAGCTAACAAAAACTGAAGCCCTAAGACAAGCACAACTTGCATTAATTCATGCAGACTCTAAGGTAAAAAATAAAAATGTTCCGATAGCAACGGGTAGTGGTTTGAGCCACCCTTACTATTGGGCACCCTTCATTTTAATTGGCAATGGATTGTAATAAATTTGAGTTTTTTTAGTCTGTGGCTGATATCAGCAGTAAAACCATCAATTAATGGTAAGAGTGAATAGGTAATCAATGGGCAAAATCACCCAAAATTACCGATTCCCAATTACCAGATAGTGCTTGACGCTTTTTCGTAAATAACCCATTCGACCAAGAATCCTTAAAACTTCTTGGCTAAGGTTTTGTTAGCTGTGGAGATTGCCCCAGATTGGTGCTTGACAATATTAGCAAGTTCTTGAAGCTGATTAATCGCCTCTGCACCTTCTAATTTCATTAATTCACGGTCATCCCGCATTTCTGTCCAAGTAATCCCATAATCAGATACTAAAAACCGAATTAGGTGATTATCTCCCAAGCTGACCATAAATGAAGCACTATTCATTTGGTCACCACAGGTATAACAAGAAGCCGGATATCCACGTCGTTCCAGTACAATTGCTAATGCTTGTAGGTTCATTACCAAGTCTTGAACGAATTGCCGATGTTGATGAGCTAGTCTTAGAAACACTTTTTTCCTCCAGACACCACGGTCATTTGAGTTCTTTTATATTTTCTTTAGATTTTCTCTTCCTCTGGTATTGTAAACTATCCATTACAATAACCATCCATTTACGTAGTCTATTTATTGACTATCTTGCTTAGGGTAGTAGATAACGGTTTTTTATGCCGTATCAAAGTATTCAGTTTGAGAAGTCAAAATATCTGACGAAATAAGTAAACTTAAGATTGTCTTTATGTAGTTCTGTAAGCTTAGATGCTTACGAGAATCGATCCGATTTAAGAGTAACTCAAATTTGCCACTAGTCAACCATATAAAAGATACAGATTGTATCTCTATCTGCCAGAGTAGCCCAATCAATTACTAGTAAAGGCTTTCAGGCAATTTTTTGTAGCCTCAATGTCAAATACTGGCTTAATAACTTGTTTATTCTCTAACATCTGCTTGATATTGCCCCGGATTGGGTACGCAGAGTCATATTTTTTCACATATCTAACTTTTGGCAGATGACTGTGTAACTTTTAGACTGGCAATTTCAGAAGCAAGCTGCTTTAGCAGTATTTATTTATACTTATACTCTTGGTTGGCTAGATGCTAAATATAAAACCAAGCTTGGGAGATTTAATACTGAGAATAACTAAAGTTAGAAGATTGATGTTGCCATTTAGGCAAGATTTTTACGGCTTTTGACATCATAGCGAAATGTTGTTTAAGCTACCGAAAAGCTCTTGGCAATGACAATCAAATGTAACATAACATACAAAAAAGTTCATGTTTGAGCTTTTGGGATTTGGATTTTGGATCATTTCCACATAGATAAGTTAGGGGCACAGGATTATTGTGCCCCTTTATAAATTTAAATTAACTCTGTGTGAAAAATAGTCCAGAGTGCTGAGTGTTGAGTTGGAGAGACGCGATTAATCGCGTCTGTACAATAGTTGTGAGTGCTGAGTAAAAAAAATATTATTTCCTACTCCCCAGTCCCGAATCCCCAGTCCCGAATCTTAAAAGACTACTTGCCACCAACCAAAAGCGGGGCCAATAAAACGGATGGTAACCCAAGCAGCAACCATCACACCAATACCTATCCAGGCACCGCGAGTAGTCCATTGCACAAATAGTTCACCTTGAGTTTTGGTAATCGGAACCCACGGTAAGATGCGAGTATCTTGACCGTATTTTTCTCCCAGTGTGGTTTTGCGACGCTTTGCTTCACCCATAATCAGCAATTTAAAATTCTCAATTCATTTATGTTCTAAGTGTAGATTGGCATTGAATCTCATCTCCAGTGCCAATGAAATTGTGGCAGTCAATTGAAGCATGGAATGCCGCAATGAGCTGATGATAACGTTTGCTGTGCAGCGATCGCGTTGCGGTTGACAAAAGTAAATAGTCATTGGGCATTGGGCATTGAGCATTGGGCATTGGTCAAAAATATAAACTAAGCAGAATTTTCTTCGTTGGCATGGGAGAACAGACTGGGATCGAGGTAGTTAATTCGCGCTAAAGGACTCAGGGATGCGAGAATTTGTGCGCCGTAGCTGCGATTGACGACACGTCCATCAAGTAAGGCGACAATGCCTTGACTTTCACGCACTGGTGCAACTGCGCGTTGCAATTCATTTAAGGCTGTGGGCAATAAATATAAACGGAACCAATCTTGATGCGATCGCTTATAGTGAGCTACTCTACCAGCCACCAGGGGATTTTCTAAAGATGGCAAGGGCAAAGTCGCAATAATTAATAGATTGGGTGCGGGTAAAACGCCTTGATGTTCTCGCCAAAATTCCCAACCGCTAATTAAAATCCCGTTTTCATCCAAGCAAGTTTTTTCTACTTGCACCCGCGAACCAAACTCAGAAGCGAGAATTGCTCCGACTTGCGCCTTTAGTGGTACATCTCCAACTAACACAACTGTTAACCCCGATGCAGTCGCGCTGAGACACAACAGCGTCCGCACTTTATGAACAAACGCCGCTTGAAATTCTGGCGTGTTTGGTAGAGGTAACTTATAGGGTACATACAGTTGAATCGCTTCTGTTTGGCTATCCACCGAGAACTTCAGACAAGTGACATCCTCCAATCCCAAGCGCTGACGGAATAAGGGAGCCTCTGTTTCTGGTTCTAAGGCACTACCAATGAACACTACAGGTTGTCGTTGCCAAATGGGAGCGACGATTTTTCCTAATTCAATCGGCGCGCAGTGTAAGGAAAATGAACCTTGACGACGAGCGATTGTTGCCCAGAGGAGGGGGGGAGGTGGAACGGTGGGAGATTGAGGAGATAAAGGAGAGAATTTTTCGTTGATATCTTGGAAGTAGTGCCAGAAATTTTTCCAAGCGTCGGGTAGTTGAGTGCTATCTAAAGCTGAATATAGACGCTGCAAAATCTCTACTTCTAGTTGAGAAATCAGATAACACTCGTAGGGATTCGCTGGGTGCTGGAAAAGTTCTTTCGTCAAATGCGATCGCGCCGAACGAATTAAATCCGCTTGTTCTGGACAAGCCAGCATCAACTCATCCCAGTCGTGGGGTTGAATAGTTTGGGTAAGCTGATGGCGTACCCAATCTTCTAAATCATCAACTCCATCAATAATTGTGGGAATCCCTTCAGGGAAATGTGGCACATTTTTTATCTGTCTGCTTAACCAAGCTGCTGGGGTAGTTAGCAGTATCCCTTGGAACTCAGAACCAGGCCAATCGTCACCAGTTCTAATTGATTTTTTAGCTTGCAGCCACTCTTGTAGCCGCGGAATTTCAACTTTTAACAGGCGTTGTTGCACGGATTCCGGAGCCACAATAATTACAGGGCCATGCCACATCAATGCCGATGCTATAAAACTAGTGCGATATCTTCCCTGATAACCGCTAACAGCCCCGACTTGAATTAAGGCGCTACGTCCCAACCGCAAGGCGCGTGCTACCAACCTTGCCATCGTCAAATGATGGGGCCAGGAAGGGAACCCCGCCTGCGATCGCAGGAAGTTATGTAATGACAAATGAACTTCTGCCTCTATCACACGCTTTTAATCCCATTAAAATATGATTTTTACTTCCAATTGCCCCATTTCTATTATCTTGGCATTAGCCATCAGTCACTAGTTATTTGTAGTCAACAATGACCAATCACCTATTTCCCTAAATTATGCCAACTTACACAGGAATTTCCAGCGAAGCCTTTAGGCATCCACTGGATCGCCAAGCCGAGCAAGCTTTACGTAATTTGCCGGGATTTGATTTAATCGCCCGTAAGTTTGTGGAATTTATCTATGAACGCCCTCAATTAGTTTATTTAATGGGTAACACCATCCAAGTTGGGCCACGTCAATACTCCACTATTTACCAGATGTTCCGCGAATGTGTGCGGGATTTGGATATCTATCCGGAACCTGCACTGTTTGTCTTGCAAAACCCCCAAGCTAATAGCTATGCCTTGGGGCAAGAGAATCCTTACATAGTCATAAATACAGGGATACTGGACTTACTAGACGAAGTCGAAATTCGGGCGGTGCTAGCCCATGAACTGGGGCATATTAAATGTGGTCATACTATTTTAATTCAAATGGCGATGTGGGCGATGAGTGCTGCTTCGGCCTTAGGAGAGTTAACCTTTGGGATCGGAAATTTTGTCACTCAAGCCTTAATTTACGCCTTTTTTGAATGGCGGCGCAAAGCAGAGTTATCGGCGGATCGTGCGGCGCTGTTATTAATGGATGACTTAAATCCCGTAATGTCTTCAATGATGAAAATTTCTGGTGGTAGTATCAAATATGCCCACGAATGTAATTTACAAGAATTCATCCGCCAGTCAGAAGATTACAAAGCATTAGACTCAGATGGATTGAATCAAGTGTACAAGTTTTTGTTGTACAACGGCGCTCAGGGCATGATGCTCACTCATCCGTTTGCTGTAGAGCGTATACACTATTTACGTGAGTGGGCGGTATCAGAAGAATACCAGCAAATTCGCCAAGGAAACTATCAGCGATCGCCTGCTTCGGGAGCAGTAAATGTTACCTCCGAATCTTCGGAAAATGATGCAGAAAATTTGCGCCGTCAAATTGAAGAATTGCAACAGGAAATTAATAGAATTAAACGGTCTGAGTGATATTTATTACTGAGTAATTTTTGTTGTGGTACGTTAGCTAAATAACGTACCACTTAATATTTTTAGATTCTCTAGTCTGAGCTAATACCAATTTGAAGTAGTAGCGTGGGTTAGGTATAAGCCTTAACTTATAAAACAATACAGTTTACATAAGTTTATTCGTGATTGATTTGTCAGTTGTGGAAACAGCTAGCTCAATTGGGGGATTCTCCCCCAAACCCCCGATTGGGTGACGGTTGCGTCCCCCAAACCCCCTCCAAAATTATTGTTCGGTTTTGTGTTGAGTAACTAGTTTTACTGAAATGTATTGACTTATAAAATTTAATTTGCCAAGTAGACTTGTTTAAAATTACGAATTACGAATTATTTTTGATCCCCTTTTCCCATAAGATAAATAATAGTAGTCAATATTTAATAAATAAATCATTGAGAATTGTCTGAACACTGGAGTTGGGAAGATAAAATATGGTAATTAAGTTAACTAAGTTATTGTCTATATTAGCTAATATTTTTGTTGTCATATTATTAATGCCAGGAATTGCCACAGCATTACCAGGAAAAATTCATGCTCAATCTACTTTGATGATTGCTCAAGCTCCTAACTCATATTCTGAAGGTGATTTAACTCCTTTACAGAAACAAAGACTCCAAGCTATAAGGCAACGAAGAAATAAAGAAATTTACGCTGTTTTAAATTCCTCACAACGGTCAAAATTAGCTCAAGAATTGCATCATGGTATTGAGTTTAATCAAGCCTTAGACAAATTGAATTTAAAGTCAGAACAAAAAGAAATGATTCAAGCAATTGTGCATTTTACTAATTTGAAGATGAAATTTAAGAAGAATGGGTAATTGGTAATTGGTAATTCTATCCCTTTTCCCCTTTTACCTTTCCCCTTTTCCCCTCTTCCCTATTATTGCTGTGACAAACGTTTAACCGCTTCACCCCCTAATAGTTGATGTGCTTGTTTTAAAATTTGGGGGATTTTATGGGCTTGGGGACTATTAGCAAGACATGAGCGTAAGTCTAGTTCGTCTATTTTGTCGGCTTTGTTGCCAGGAAACCAGTGACTAGCATTGCCTAGTAAGTTGTAGCGCATTTTGGCGTAGTCAATCATATCGTAGGCGATCGCTAAATTCCACAGCCACAATATGACTTGCATATTCACTTGTCCGGGTGTTTGCTCAAAGTTGGGCAAATTTACGCGCCAGGTTTTTACCCAGTCTTCTCCCAAAGTGGCGATCGCTTCTGCTTCTAATCGGGCAATGATTGGCGGTAAAATTTCATCGGCTCTGTCTAGCAAGTCTAGGGTTTTCAAGTGTTCGTCAAAATCTTGGGGTTTGGATGCGCCTAAGCTGAGGGTATGTACTTGGGGATGGCTGAGGCAAAATAAATCGTTAAACACCATAGGACTCAAAGGCGCGCACAAATCCACTAATTTTTGCGGTGGGTTGTAAAGCTTTCCACCTTTGTCAGATGGGCTAATAATAAATACTCCCATATCGTGCTTCGTGGCGGCGGCAATTGCAGGCCAATTCCATTGATTAATGTAGTACCAATGCAGATTCACATAATCAAATTGATTGGTATTGATGGCTTTTACAATTACATCTGTAGCACCGTGGGTAGAAAAGCCAATAAATCGAACTTTTCCTTCAGCTTGTAACTGTTTTGCCACTTTTAAACAACCACCAGGACGGATGCTATGGTGCAATGATTCAGCATGATTAATGCCATGTAGCCCCAGTAAATCAACATAATCTAGTTGTAGATAGTTTAGCGATCGCTCAAATGTAGCCCGAAATTCCTGAGGATCTTCAACTGGGCTAACTTTTGTCTGCACAATCAACTTTTCGCGAGGAAACTTGGGTAATACTTGCCCCAATTGCATTTCCGAAGTGCCATAACCACGGGCAGTTTCGATATGATTAATGCCTAAATCCAGCGCCCGGCGAATCGTCGCTTCCAGATGATCCTGTTTATCTTGGGGAATTTCTGCTGGGGAAACATCCTGCCATTTAAACTGGTATCTCATCCCACCGCAGGAAAACACCGGGATTTGTAATTCTGTGCGTCCAAATCTTCTGTATAGCATTGATGATAGGGGAAGGGGGAATGGGGAAGGGGGAAGGGGACAGAAAGAAGTTTACAGCAGTTTTTAGGGATTTATATCCCACGTGGATGTGTGTATTTCTGCTAATTGAAAATTTTTAAATTCACTCTTTCGCCTTTTTTCTGTGAAAACATTGCCAGATTTTATCGCATCCCAAAATGAATAAGCCTACTGCTAAACCAAAAATTAAGCTGTAAGCAATTGATAAGGTAAAGCGGTTAATCTCTGGAGTTTTAACAAGAGTGAGCAAGGGATCGCTTGGCAATAAAGTGTAACTAGATGCCATGATTCCGCCTGCGCCGATGCCTGTACCTACGGCTAAAATGGTAATTTGCAAATTGCGATCGCTCTTTTCTTTCTTATTCTCGGCTAGGCGATCGCTTTTGGTTCTGTCTATCTCTACTCGGCCGCGAATTGAGGCGATCGCTTTGTCGAGTAAGCTGGAACCATGCGTAAAATAGCCTAGTTCGGCTTTAATCTGTTCTTGAAATTTGGGACAGTTTTCTAAGCTAAATTTTTTTAAAAAGCTGATATCTTCATCTTTAACTATGCCGCGAATTTGTTGCAATCTATCGGCATAATTGCGCCCATTGATGGCAATTGTATTTTGATATGCTTCTAAATATCGCAGTAAAATGGCATAGTCTAATGCCATTTTGGGCAGGGTCTTTAATTTATCGCTGAATGGCACTGTGTTGCAGAGAAAAGGCGAATAAATGTACATTGGGCGCGTAGACTTTAGGAATCATTTAAACACTGCTTTGTTCAGGATTTTTAACTGGTAATTGGGTTTGGGAAAAGGTTAAAGGGGAATACGAATCTCATCTGAAGTTTCACATATTTAGATCCCTCTAAATCCCCCCTATCCATTACCCGGATCTTTCTCAACATTTACGAGAGTATTCACTCACGCTTTTTATAACCCTGATTCGTTGGTCATCCAGAATCTTTTCCCAAGTTCAATTAATTACCTGCATCGTTTTTCACTCCTAGCCCTGATTCCGCATACTTACGAGAAACTACTGAAGTGGTTTTATTCGATTTTAATGTTTTTATGAAGATATACACAGATATTTCCCTAAAATCCGAAGTTAACCTGGAAAACAAACAAATATTGATACTTTCTCAGTGCGGAAAATTTTATGGCTCAACTACAACGAATTGCGATCGCACCTTCTCAACTCCAAGCAGGGCAAATTTCACTCACTAAAGAACAACAACACTATTTAGCAAGGGTGTTGCGGTTGCGTGAGGGCGATCGCTTTATTGCAATGGATGGTAGGGGTAAATGGTGGTTGACGCAGCTAGCAGGGGAGCAAGGGCAGGTTTTAGAAGCCTTGGTGGTGGAAACTGAGTTACCTATATCAATCACCTTAATGGTGGCTTTACCTAAAGGTAGCGGCTTTGATGAAGTCGTCAGGTGTTGCACAGAGTTGGGAGTTACAACTATTGCCCCAGTATTGAGCGATCGCACTTTGTTGCAACCCAGCCCCCAAAAACTCGAACGCTGGCGGCGCATTGCGGCGGAAGCTGCGGAACAATCGGAGCGCGCTTTTATACCGACAATTTTAGAACCTGTGGCTTTTAGCCAGAGTTTGTCTTTTGCCAACAGCCACAAATATATCTGTGAAGCGCGAGGAAATTTACCTCACCTCAAAGATTGCTTGCAACACCAAGGACAAATGACCAATGAGCAAGGGCTAGTGATAGCTATAGGGACAGAAGGAGGATGGACAGAACAAGAAATTGATAGTGCGATCGCAGCAGGATTTCAACCAGTTTCTCTTGGTCGGAGAATTTTACGAGCAGTCACAGCGCCAGTAGTGGCTTTATCACTAGTTTCCGCAGCGTTTGAAGTATAAATGATGTATATCTCATGCACTTAGCCCAGCCGTTACCGCAGGGTAGGCGCGAGACATTCTTTTCGCGTGGATGTAAACAAAGTGATGATTGAACAAGTTGCCACGGCTTTTGAACGTAAAGACTATAGCACCGCAGCTAAATTAATCCAACAGCTGTTAAAAGAATCACCAGAAAATCCTTGGGTACAATTTTATCTAGGACGGCTGCATGAAGTCTCGAAAAAGTACGAGAATGCAGAAAAAATTTATCGGCAACTACTACGAAGTACAACCAATAGTAAAATTTTGATGCAAGCGCGTCAGGGTTTGCAGCGAATCCAAGAAATTGAGCAAGAAGTTAGACAAAGGGCTATTATTCAGGCGACAACAGAACCTAGCGAGACTGAACTAGGCGTACTTGTCTTAGAACCTCTCAACAACGAATTAAAAGCTGAAGCAGCCCCAAAATTTGCCCAAATATGGCATATTGACACTTATACTGCTAGGTTAACTTTGCCTAGTCGCGGTTGGAAGTTATATCGCACTGGACAAATCGGAGAACTGAAATTTTACGGCACACAATTACAAGCTGCTGGTATTCCCTGTTTTTGGGCAACAATTGCGGAAATTAAACAGATTCAAGTATTCCAGGTCAATTATTTTTCTGAATTGGCAACAAATACTACTGTTGTGTGTCGTAACCAAACCAGTCAACTTGGTTCTTTAACCTTTAACTGGTCAGAGGTGAAAGCACGGGTGTCGGGAATGCTACCGATTTTTGAACAGGTTGTAGATGTTAACGCGCAACGTCAACTAGAGCGTAAAACTCAAACCCAAGACTATGCCGAATTTTGCGATTTGCACCTACCAGGGAGGCGTTGTATTTTGCGGCTTTCCGATCAAAGCTATCAATTCCAACAAGGGCTAGAAATTGCTGCTCACCCTAGCCAAAATACTATCAAAATTAATTGGAATCTTTTACAAGAATGGCTGGGAGAGCAAATTCCTGAAGTCAAAGTATGGTCAGATTTTACACACTTTGCTGAGACAATATTAGATCAAACAGAAATGCTGAGTAACATTCAGTCTCACGTTCTCCTGTTTCGCAGGGATAAGACTAATTGGGACTCAGCATTTCATTTATATAGTGGGTTGGTTTTTTCACATCTTTAGGACTCACGCAGAAGTCATGGAATTACGTCATTACGAGCGTAGCGACGTAATCGCCTAAAATTATGGGATTGCTTCCCTACACTACGTTCCGGTCGCAATGACAAATTTTGCTTGCGTAAGTCCTGATATTCAGGAATTTTAGATTTTGGATATTAAATTTTTCAATTGAAGATTCAAAATCTAAAAAGCCCTCTGGCTAAATCAACATATTAGCCAGGAGTTTTTACTTGACGTGCCATATCTAAATAAACACTCATGTTAGCTCCTGGACGACGGCGACCGTTAGTGCTACCAGCGCCAGCAGCAACATATTTGGGTGCAAAGGTGGTTTCTTTTGGTTGTTCTTTAACTACTTTGGCTGATACAGCTTTGTCATTTTTACCGGGTTCAATTTTCAAGCCTTCAGCAGTCTGCACTAGTGCAACATCAGCAGGTTTTGGTTCTTTAGCTGATTTCTTCTTAGATGATTTCGATGCAGCAGTTTTTGTACCGTTCAATGATGGTGCTGGAGCTTGTGATGTTACTGTTTCAGCTGCTTTTTTGGCATTATCTGCAACTGTTTCAGCTGCTTTTTTGGTATTATCTACAACTGTTTCGGCTGCTTTTTTAGCATTATCTGCAACTTCTTTAGCTGCTTCTTTAACAGCAGCTATAGGCTTTGCTTCCTTGGATTCATCTAGTTCCAAGTAGTAACCATTGCTTTTTTTATTTTTACCTGGTAATAGTCCAGTAATAAAACTGACAATCCCTGCAATCAACTTTTTGATAAAATCCATTACAATCTCTCCCTGCCTTTTATATCTGGAATCCCTACCGTAATTGTTAAAAATTACGACATTATTTTACGTTTTTTTTACTTTTCGTCATCTTATTCTAGATGACAACCGATATAGGTTTCTACTTAATCAACATTGTAATAATAATACAGGGCAAGTCTTTTCAACTGATTTGTACAAGCACCTGCAGCCTGCATACAATGCATACACTGAAAATTAATTATTAAATTTTACTGTAACTGAGGGCAAGATTCTGAAAGTCGGCGTAACAAAAATTAACATTTTGTTATCTACTCCATACCATTAGTAATTCTAATGTAGTGGCTAGCTGTTAACCAGTGAAACTACTGTCATATTTTCTTTGTCAATCAGACGCAGACTAGTTAGATTTTCTACAGAAGTGATTAAGCAAAGATATGGAGATAAATACTAACAACCAGCAGCGCAATCCCTTGTTGTTAATACATGGGATTGATGACACAGGCGCAGTTTTCTACCGTATGGGGAAATATTTAAAACAACAAGGTTGGTCTGTATATGCTTTAGATTTAGTACCTAATAATGGTGCTGTAGGTTTAGATAAGTTGGCGCAACAGGTAGCAGATTATGTAGCTAAAGAATTTCCCCCAGAACAACCACTAGATTTAGTTGCTTTCAGTATGGGAGGAATTGTCAGCCGCTACTATATCCAAAGGCTTGGGGGAATTAACCGCGTACAGCGTTTTATTACAATTGCTTCGCCCCATCATGGTACTGTGATTGCTTATGGTTCTCTGCGACCTGGTTGCGTGCAAATGCGTCCCAACAGTGCTTTACTCAATGACTTGAATTCTGATGTCGCAATGTTGGAGGCGATTAATTTTACATCAATCTGGACTCCCTATGATTTGATGATTGTCCCAGCCAAGAGTTCACAAATGCCAGTAGGACGAGAGGTAGTTTTACCTGTGGGATTACACCCTTGGATGCTGACTGATGCTAGGTGTTTGAAAATAGTAGCAGAAACCTTAACAGAACCAATTAAGCCCTATCCCCAATTTGTGTATACTGAGAACTTCCAAAAATTGCCTCTGGGTGACAGTAATATTTAAACTCCATCAAGTTATAAAAGGGATCTTCTAAAAAGAAAGTGCGATGCTCTAAGGGCAAACCTACAAAACGATATTTCGGTTCTTCTCTAAATAGTAGTTTTTGCTTTTGTGCTTTTTCTAATAAATCTTGCCAGTCTTGTTCGGCTGTAAAAACTAGCCCAAAGTGTCGAGGATAAATACCGCGTTGTGGTGTTAATGGTTCTTTAGTAACGTGAGCTACTAATTGATGACCATATAAATTGAGGATTAATGCATGGGGATTTTCACGCCCAGGAATACAGCCTAAACCATCAACATAATATGCTTTAGTTTCGGCAATATTAGTTACAGGGAAAGCAAGATGAAATAAAGTTGCGCTCATAGCTTTTGCCTAGAACACTAGTAGTTGTTAGTACTATATATGATTTATTCTGAAATTATTAATTATACGAATAAGAGGTTATTTATAAAGTAAAAATAAAATTATCGTAGGATGTGTTAGGCGCTGGTTTACAAGATGATTTGTCACCAAAGAACTATCCTAGCGCCTAACGCATCATCCACGCGGCGGTGCGTTACGGCTAAATTCCATTGTCTCTGTGTCCCAAATCCTTTCATAGCCGTAACACACCCTACTTAAGATTTACTGAAATTATTAATGATACGAATAACAATTCAAATAATGTTGACGAAAAATAAGCTCTTTGTAGGGCACGCCACCAGTTAAGATAATTTGATATACCGAAAGATTGTGGATGCCGTACCCCTACTACCAATCTGTTGCGTTTTTTGCCAAATGGTATAATTAACGCACCGCCGCATCGATGGTGCGTTACCTGGATTTCTCACAAGACTTTAGAAAAGAGGGGTCAAAAACTGCCAAAATGTATATTGCAAAAGAATCTCAGCAGTTTAAAGTATGACCCCAAATAAAAATCATTGTATCCCGGAGCAGTTCATTTTCGGACAGGTACAGTCATCCTCAGTTATAGTTAATTTCAAGGGTGAGCCTGTAACATCGGATGCAGGATTAATATTAATTGCGGAATTAGACAAAAAAAGAGAAATAACATCACGATTCGCAGCATGTTTCAAAGACTACCGAGACCCAAATAAAATTTTATATCCAGTTCATAGTTTAGTTGCACAAAGAATATATGGCTTAATCATGGGCTATGAAGATATAAATGACCATGAAACCCTTCGTCATGACCCAATATTTGCGCTCGCAGTTGGAAAAGTAATTAACTCAGAACAAGAATTAATGACTTTAGCAGGGAAAAGTACCTTAAATCGTCTCGAACATTGCCCAGAAGATGTACCTTCAAGAGAAAATAGTCGGTATCACCGTATTGAATATGATTCCGAAGCGATAGAAACGTTGTTAGTTGAGCTATTTTTTGAATCTTTTAAAAAGCCACCACGGCAGATAATTGTAGATTTAGATGTTACGGATAATTTAATACATGGTAATCAGGAAGAAACATTTTTCAACCCTTACTATAAGGGATATTGTTATGCCCCACTTTATATTTTCTGTGGTAAACACTTACTTGCGGCAAAACTTCGTGCATCCAATTTAGACCCAGCAGCATGGGGGTTAGAAGAATTACAACGAGTCATAAAAATAATACGTTCGCGATGGGAAAATGTGAAAATTACTATTCGCGGAGATAGCGCTTATTCCAGAGAAGATATTATGGCATGGTGTGAATCCGAAACTGGAATTGATTATGTGTTTGGGCTGCCTGAAAATAATCGTCTAATTCAACTATCTCAGTCAATCAAGTATCGTGCATCCCAAGAATACTCAAGAAAAATTGAACCCGTAGTTGAGTTTTTTGAAAGCTTATTTCCTGGAACACCGGATTTAAAAAAAGATGCTGCAATGTGTGTTGATAATTCAGTTTGGTATTGTTCACTTGATTATCAAACGTTAGACAGTTGGAGCCGTAGCCGTCGTGTTGTCGCCAAGGTTAATTATAGCTGTGAAGAAGTCGATACTCGCTTTGTAGTAACTTCGCTCCCTGTTCATAAAATTCCTCCAGGACAGCTTTATACTCATAAATATTGTCCGAGAGGCAACTTAGAAAATTGTCTAAAAGAACAAAAATTAGATTTAAAAAGTGATAGAACAAGTACCCATACATTTGAAGGAAATCAATTACGTTTATGGCTTGCAGCTATTGCTTACATTTTAATGAACACCATGCGAGAGAAATGTTTAGTCAATACGGAATTTAAAAATGCAACGATTGGAACTATACGCACAAAATTATTAAAGCTAGGAGCCGTTATGACTATTAGCAGACGAAGAATTTTAATTGCAATTAGTAGTGCTTGTCCTTATCAGGACATTTTTGCAACAATTTATGAGTGTTTATCCCGACTGCCAAGCCAATTACTAATGACATAATTGAATTCATCAGTAATAGCTAATTCTAATTTTAAATAACTATTAATTGGGTTATTTTACTTAATCTAGTCCAACAAACTGGCATATCAATTTTTATTACTAATTTCTTATTTCCTCCGTATTTTTCAAATTTAATGTATCCTATCCATCTTTTGTGTACTCGGTTTTTACTTTGAACTACTCATAATCTGTGGGGAGTTTGATAATGTATCAATTAAGTTATCCTAAATCTGACTAACCCAAGTATTTTTTTCTCACCCGTGAGAAATCCGGGGTTAGGGGCTAGGATAGTTATTGCGTGACAAATCATATTGGAAATTAGCGCCTAATACACCCTACTTTATAAATAGCCTCTCACAAGTGAATTTTATTACGTATTCAGCAATATCAGTGCGGAAAATAAAATTTTAAATGCTGACTACAAAATAATTTACTCATCAAAATTAATATTTTGAATCCCTAGCTTTATCCGGAAAGAGTGGAGAATTTCTGTAATTCTTGGACATAGGGTGGAGACGATCCAGCAGCAAAGTGAGAAATTCGCTATTCTGTTGATATTCGGGTCACACTAATTGTCATATATTGCTAATGCTCTCTTTCTTTAATTCTGCGAATCCTTGGTTGGTGGGAGTCGGATTAAATGCCATTTTGTTGGCTTTAGTTGGGATTGCTCCCAAAAAGCTGCTGACTCCAGCAGGAATATTCCACGCCTGGGTATTAGGCGTAATTATTTGGGGAACATTAGGTTGGCAGGGGTATCTAGTAGTAGCGTTTTATTTTTTGGTAGGTTCTGGGGTAACGCGGATTGGGATAGCCCAAAAGGAAGCTGAAGGCATTGCAGAAAAGCGTTCTGGAGCTAGAGGCCCGGAAAATGTCTGGGGTTCGGCGTTGATTGCGGCGCTGTGTGCTTTAGGAATCGGAACGTTAAGTGCAGGATTCTTTTCTCTTCCCCAGTCTGTAGTCGCTAGTCTCAAATCTCTACTGGTTTTGGGCTATGTGGCGAGTTTTAGTACCAAACTTTCTGACACTTGTGCGAGTGAGGTGGGTAAAGCATACGGTAAAAGAACCTTTTTGATTACCACATTGCAACCAGTACCTCGCGGAACAGAAGGCGCAGTGAGTTTAGAAGGTACCTTAGCTGGGGTTGTGGCTTCCATTGCGATCGCTTTTGTGGGTTGGGGTGTTGGTTTAATTGATTTTGCAGGTGTAGTTTGGTGTGCGATCGCAGCTTTGATTGCTACCAGCTTAGAAAGCGTCATTGGCGCAACGCTGCAATCTCAATATACTTGGCTCACCAATGAATTGGTCAATATTATCAATACCTTGATTGGTGCGATCGCTGCTATGTTAATTGCCTTTACCTGGGCTAGTGTGATGGCTTAATTCTCGCTCGGAAATCTCAATATATAGATGTTTCGTAGATAGGTAAAAGCTGAATTTAGCAATTCCTTTCTACTAGAAAAATATTAGTAAATAGCAAAAATGATTTTCTAAATTATTTTATTTAATTAAATTAATAATGTATATAGGTAACTAATTATATGGCTATTTATAGATAATTGTGGGTGTAATAGTATAAAAAATTTAATTTTTCCTCTCAGGATTGCTTTATGGAATCTTTATCATTTTTAACTGTTGATCAGCAATCTATTTCTATTGAACAAGCAGTAAAATATCTCCAAGCCTCCGGCAAATTGTCGCAGTTTATCGGCGATATTATTCGCCAGTACGTGATTGAACAAGAAATCAATACCAGAGACGATATTGATATCAATCCGGCTTTACCTGAACAGACCATTATTGATTTTCGTCTCAAAAATCAACTCACAGACCCCCAAATTTTTCAGGAATGGTTAAAGAAAAATGGCACAGATTACGCAACCTTTCATGCATCAGCTGCCTACAACTTTAAGTTAGAAAAACTGAAAGCTTTAGTTACAGAACCGAAACTACCAGAGTATTTCATTGAGCGAAAAATTTATTTAGATCGGGTGGTACTATCGAGGATTTTTGTTGATAATCGCGAGCTTTGCGAAGAACTACTAACTCAAATTGAAGAAGGAGGTAGTTTTGAGCAACTAGCTAAAGAATATTCCTTAGCAGAAGATCGCATTGTTAACGGCATGATGGGGCCAATTAGTCGGGGAACATTACCAGATAAAATCAGAGCCGCAATTGATGCAGCAATTCCCGGAGAATTGATTGGGCCAATAGAACTAGAAGGACGTTATGGTTTGTTTCGATTAGAACAATTTCTGCCAGCTTCTTTAGAAGATACTCAACTAAAGCAAGTGCTACAAAATGAGTTGTTTGAAAAATGGCTAGCAGAGAAAATTCAAAAGCTGACAGTCAAATTACAAGTGAAATAAAACTTCTGGATAATCAATCTTTACGAATAAACGTGCTAGCTTCTGTACCCTGGAATCAACCACCTCTATGCTGGCTGAATCCTGAACAACAAACTCGATTACAAAATCACTCGGAAATTCGTCGCTATCGTCTTGGTGAAAAAATTTGGTCAAATACTATTGGAGGTTATCAGTTTTTTCTTGTTACTGGTAAAGTGCGCTTGCGTGAAGAAGGAATTGGCAAGCCATTAGCTGCTTTGCAAGCAGGTGATTGGTTTGGTGACTTACAAAATCTAGCTGTAGAGTGCAAAGCTGTAGCTGCTAGTAAAGAAGTCATCGTAGTCTGCTGGGAAACAGCATTATGGAAAGAAATTTCCACACCACAAATGGAAAGCTTCTTTCAAGGCGTACAGGATGAGCAGGGAGCAGAGAGCAGGGAAGCAGAGGAGCAGGGGAGCAGGGAGCAGGGGGAAATTATCACTTCCTCAATCCCCAATCACCAATCCCCAATCACCAATCCCCAGTCCCCAATCCCCAGTCCCCAATCCCCAATCCCCAATCCCCAGTCCCCAATCCCCAATCCCCAATCCCTAATCCCCACCTATAACTATCCGTTTGTCGCTAGCTGGAATACAGCCGCAGCTTGTTTAACGATGGTGGCGCAGCATTTGGATCATGCTGTAAAGCTGGAATGGGTACAACGCCAACTGCGGGGACAACGCCCGAAAAATGTTGTGGAAGCAGCAGAAAAGTTAGGGTTGGTGTTGCAGCGATTGCAAATCAATTGGACTGATTTGCGCGCCTTGTCCTTTCCGGCTTTGATCCAGTGGAATTCTGGCTCGCAAGAAAGCCCTAGTTGGGTGGTAGCCTATGGAGTCAAAGGCGATCGCTTAATTATCGCTAATCCCCTCAATAGCGATCGCACTTGTGAAAGTCTCCCCCAATCTGTGGTAGAAGCCGCTTGGGATGGGCAAATGTGGACAGTAGAACTGATTTCTCAGCAAGAAAAATTTAACCTGAGTTGGTTTACTCCCGCAGTTTGGAAATATCGCGGATTATTAGGCGAGGTTTTACTCGCGTCTTTAACATTGCAGCTGTTGGGGTTAACAACACCGCTAATTACCCAAGTTGTGATTGATAAAGTCATGGTGCAAGAGAGTTTACCAACTCTCGATGTCATGGCGATCGCACTTTTATTGGTAGCAATATTTGAAGCTGTACTCGGTATACTGCGTTTATTTATCTTCACCCATACCGCCCGACGTTTAGATTTAAGTTTATCAGCGCAGCTATTTCGTCACTTAATGCGCTTACCCCTAGCTTATTTTGAATCGCGGCGCGTCGGGGACACAGTAGCTAGAGTTCAAGAACTCGAACAAATTCGCCAATTTCTTACAGGTACAGCCTTAACGGTGATTTTGGATAGCATCTTTGCTGTGGTGTATTTAGCATTGATGTTTTATTACAATATTCCCCTCACCTTTGTGGCTTTGGCAGTATTGCCATTATTTGCCACATTAACCATCGTGGCGACACCAATTTTGCGGGGTTGGCTGAACGAAACCTTTAACCGCAGCGCTGATAGTCAATCCTTTTTAGTAGAGACAGTTACCGGGATACACTCAGTTAAAGCCCATGCAGCTGAACCAGTAGCACGCGATCGCTGGGAAGGTTTATTTGCGCGCTTCATTCGCACCAGTTTTAAAGCCTCTACTACCTCCAACATCAGCAGCAATTTGGGTGACTTTCTCACCAATTTTTCTACCTTATTAATTCTTTGGTTTGGGGCAAAATTAGTTATCGACCATCAACTCACTATTGGTCAACTAGTAGCTTTTCAAATGTTATCAGGAAGAGTTACTGGGCCATTGTTACGCCTAGTGCAACTGTGGCAAAATCTGCAACAAGTTCTGCTTTCTGTAGATAGAATTGGTGACATTCTTAATGTTGCGCCCGAAGCAGAACCAGGGACGGGCTTAGTATTACCAGCACTCAACGGACAAATCACTTTTGAACAAGTATTTTTCCGTTATCAAGCTAGTACAGAACCAGTTTTACGCGGCATTTCTTTTAATGTAGAACCAGGACAATTTGTTGGGATTGTCGGGCGTAGTGGTTCTGGTAAAAGTACCCTTTCAAAATTATTACAACGCCTTTATTCCATAGAATCAGGACGCATTTTAATCGATGGTTTTGATATCAAAAGTGCCGATTTAGCTTCACTACGGCAACAAATTGGTGTTGTTTTACAAGAAGACTTTTTATTTAACGGTTCCATCTTAGAAAATATCACCCTCGGCAACCCAGATATTACCGCCGAGCAAGTAGTAGAAGCCGCTAGGTTAGCTGTAGCCCATGACTTTATCAGTCAATTACCCTACGGTTACGAAACCAACGTAGGCGAACGTGGTACAGCCTTATCGGGGGGACAGAGACAACGTATAGCCTTAGCGCGGCTGTTCCTTTCCTCAGCACCGATTTTAATCTTAGATGAAGCCACCAGTGCTTTAGATAGCGAAACCGAACAGCAAGTACTGCAAAACCTGCAAAAAATTTCCGCCAACCGCACCGTGTTTCTGATCGCCCATCGATTCGCCCCCCTCAAACGTGCGGATTTGATTTTGGTAATGGAACAAGGGGTAATTGCAGAACGTGGTACCCATCCGCAATTGTTGCAGCAAAAGGGATTGTACTGGTCACTTTATCAACGTCAGCAAGCGAATATTTAATGATAGCACTGGTTAGAAACCGCATCTACATATCCCTGTTCTGTCACTCTCCGAAAACTTTTTGAGCGGACTTGTTGATTTTTCACAACCAAACCCTATTGAATTTTGTAGGGTCTGACCCCCTATTCGCCAGCTGTATCCTAGCAGTAGCGGAGAGGGGGTTAAGAATAAAATTGCTAACTAGAGGTTCTGGAAATAAGCGTCCAGTGCCTCATGCACCAATTCGGTCATCGGCCTACCTTGGCTAGCTGCAGCGGCTTTCAGCTTGTCATACACCTCATGTTGCAAACTCACGCGCCGACGAGTCTTATAGGTGGCGATGGTGGTATTTGCGATCGCCACTTCTTGACCTTCGCTTTCTGCGGTTCTGGAGTCGGCTATGGCTTCAACTAAACCATCGCTATCGTCTGTAATCTCTGATGTAGCAACAGCTTGAGTTGTGTAATTAGCTGCAAATTCGCGGATGGCATCAAAACCAACGCGATCGCAAAAATCGCCAAAGCTTTCTTCCGCAGTTTTCGCCTGCTTAAAGTAAACGAAAATCGGCTCTAGCTGGGTTTCTATGTCGTTATGGTGCAACCTTTCCATGTAAGGCTGCGCTAACCGCGTTTGATTGGGTGAACCGCCTAACCATACTTGGTAGCTTTCCGGCGCACTCCCCACAAAAGCCAATTCCGCCATGTAAGGACGAGCGCAACCATTGGGGCAGCCTGTCATCCTTACCACAAACTCTTCATTTTGTAAACCAACTTTATCCAAAACTGTGCCAATCCGTTCTAAAATGCCAGGGATGGCGCGTTCTGATTCGGTAATAGCCAAGCCGCAAGTTGGTAAAGCTGGACAAGCCATTGCCAGCCTTTCTAAGCGGGCAATTTTGCTGGGGTCGGAGATGACACCGCGACGGTCAAGAATGTCTTGAATTGCCGCTTTATCTGCTGGTGCAATTTCGCAAAATATCAGGTTTTGGTGCGGTGTGAGGCGAATGGGCAGGTTAAATTGCTCAACGATTTCCCGTAAGGCGGTTTTCAGTTGGAATGAACCTTCGTCTTTTACCCGACCGTTATCGATGGAAAGCCCTAAGAACAGCTTGCCATCGCCTTGTTCATGCCATCCCAGGAAGTCATGATATTTAAATTCTGGCAGTTCCTTAAAGGGAGCGATCGCTTTGCCAAAATATTCTTCTACTTTGGCGCGGAACTTCTCTACACCCCAATCGTGCAGTAAATATTTTAATCGGGCGTGGCGGCGGTCAGTGCGATCGCCATAATCTCGCTGGGTGGCGACAATTGCTTTGACTATTTCGTAAACATCTGATTTGTCTACGTAGCCAATGGGATCTGCCAGCCTAGCGAAAGTTTCTTCTTTGTTGTGGGTTCTGCCTAAGCCACCACCAGCAAATACATTAAATCCTTCGAGTTCACCTTGGTCATTGGTAATCACGACTAAGGTGAGGTCTTGGGAATATAAATCAATCGAATTATCCCCTGGCACTGTCACGCTAACTTTAAACTTGCGCGGCATATAGTAGGTGCCATAGATGGGTTCTTCAGTATTGCTGATGAGTGTCCCATTCGTATCGCGTTGTCTTGCGGCTTTGACTTCTGGGCTTTCTTCGGCACTAATTGCCTTTTCACCATCTAGCCAAATTTCGTAATAAGCACCAGTTTGGGGCGACAATAAATCAGCTACATTTTGGGCATATTCCCAAGCATACTGGTATTCTGGGCGATTCTTCCAAGGAACTGGCGGTGCCATAACGTTGCGGTTAATATCGCCACAAGCGCCCAAAGTGGAACCAAGATTTTTCACAATAGTAGCGATCGCAGTTTTGAGATTTTTCTTTAAAATCCCATGTAACTGAAACCCCTGACGGGTAGTCGCTCGCAAGGTGTGGTTACCATATTCATCAGATAGCTTATCTAAAGCTAGATATAGCTGCGGCGGTACTAACCCACCGGGATTTTTTGTCCGCAGCATAAACTGGTAATCTTTCTCCTGCCCCTTGACGCGATTATCACGGTTATCTTGTTGATAAGACCCGTGAAACTTCAGTAACTGCACTGCGTCTTCGCTAAAGTGAGTCGTATCCTGAAGTACTTCGGTGGCTACAGGTTCACGCAAAAAATTACTATTTTCCTTGATTCCTTCGACTTTGGAAGGCTTACGGCTTGCTATCGGGGAAGGAGGAGATTTAACCATTAGAGTTGTAGACTATTCTGAATAAGGCATCAGTAGAGGCCGAAGTTGCAAATTTAAAAGCACCTATTCGGCAAGATGATCCCCGGATATCCGGTCGAAATTATGGGGAATATTTAATTTTAACATAGCAAAAAGCTGGCTTTGTCAGTGATGTAACACTTCACAAAACCAGCATACATATATTTCGGTAATCAGGGAACCAGTAAAAAATAGTGATTTCCCTGGGTCTCAATATTTGTTCACTTCAGGGAATCAGAGGAATTTTTCCCTTCTCCTTTCACCTTTTCCTCTTCCTCTCTATAGTTTGTTATCTAAAGCGATAACCCAGACCACCTTGGATACTAACAGCAGAAGCAGGGCTATTTTGGTAAGTCTTCATACCTACGGTAGCATTACTGTAGATCAAAAAGTTTTTAGCAACTTCCGACTCTACACCAGCAGTTAGCGCTACTCCATCTCTGTCACCCAGGGGAGTTTGTTTACCATTAGCTTCGACAAAAGAATAACCAGCACCTAAAAAGACGTTAGTTCCTTTAGCAATTGGTGCGTCTACGGAAACTTGAGGGATGATTGCTGTCGTCTGATCTGTAAATAGGATTTGTGTACGTGCAGAAAATGGAGTGGGGCCCAATTTTAAACGTCCGCTAACGTTACCACCAAATTGAGCATCCTGACCAACTTGTCCGCCATCAGTTACACCACCTGCAACACCCGCACCGATATAGCTAGCATCAGTACCTTTTTGTGTTTGTGCAGATGCTTGTCCAGCATTTAAAAAAAGCGGAGCTACTACTAAAGAAGACAATGCAGAAATTGTCACAAAAGATTTAACAATACCTTTCATAATCTTGCCCAAAAATTGTGAATTATGCTGATAAATTATTAGTCGCAAACTCACAAGAAATGTTCCTATTATTTGGCAATTTATATTTAATCATTGTTGCTATTGATGCATATAACTTTAGTCATGGTATTCATTTAATTTTTATATAAAAGAGTTATAATTACAAAACATTTTGCCTCTTTCCGGGACTTTTCCCAAAAGATAGACGGTTTTTCAACTGGCACAATAATTAGCAATACAAATTATCTATAGGACTCCTATTTGATTTTTGAAAAAACTCCGTACATCTGAAGAGTTGTGAAATCAAAGGTAGTGTGTCGAATAAACCACTCAAACATCCACTTTAAATGAGAGAATGTTGGAATCAAAGCACAAAAACGTCGAACCCATGTTTTAGCCTGCAACCAGATATCTTCAATAGGATTTTGCTCTGGACAATTAGGAGCAAAACGAACGCAGTGAATTTTCCATTTTTCTGGTGGTAAACCTTGGTTAAGTTCGTCTAAAAAGCTTTGGATTTCTTTGGAACGGTGGTAAGTAGCACCATCCCAAAAAATCAGCAATCGCTGGTCGCCTGACTCAGTTAGCAGATATTGCAGGTAATCGATAGTATTTTTTGAATTTCCCCTGTCGTAAGCTTTCAGCAGTAATTTTCGTTCAAGATAGTCAACTGCTCCGTAATATGTTTGCTTCTCTCGCTCATTTACGACTGGAACCGTGATTTCCTGGTCAGTTCTCCCCCACACATAACCGCTTAAGTCTCCCCACATTAAATGACACTCATCAATTAACAATACTCTCAATTTTCCGGCTTCGATTTCGGAGCGGTTGCTTGCCAACAATGTTTCAATCTCTTTTTTTTTTCTGCAACAGCATCTGGATTGGCTTTGGGGTTTAGCTTTGTGGTTTTCTTCCAACTGATGGCAGCTGCATCAAATAAGTCGTAGTAACTTTGTTTTGACTCATAAACGATGTCGTACTCAAAGGCTAGTTTATACTCCAGTTCGCCCAGTTCCCAATAGTCCTTCGTTTGTAACCAACTCAACACTTCTTCTCGCTGTTCGTGACTCAGGTGGCTTTTTCGTCCTTTGTAGTTCAGCCTGAGTCCATTGATTCCTTCCTGCTCGTAAGCTTGCTTCCAACCTGTTATCGACCCTAAAGAGACATCTAAAATTGCTTGAATCTCTTCGTATAAGTAATCTTGGTAAACCAACTTGACTGCCAAGGCTTTTCTTGCCTCACGGGCATCGCGACAAACTGCGATAAAGTCTTGTAGTTCTGCGATCGCAGTTGCCACTCCCAGTGGCAGTGATGCAGTTTGTAGATGCTGATTTCTCATTGTCTACTCTTACACTTGTATACTTAACCGTATTTTCTCGTAATCTTTTTCAAAAATCAAATAGGATTCCTATAATTTGAGTTTACTTGACTAACCCATTACCAGATACAGCACTTTTGAAGTAATTGAGGTACATCATGAGTAATGAGTAGAAAATTTACTTAGGGCTTGCTGAAAAATCAAGAAAAAGTGACAGTCTTTGGATTATCAGACCCTAGAAGTATATTCAGGTGCAACAAAAGAAAGTAAAATAGCCCAAAATCCTTGCATCACAGTGGTCAGTCCCACCACTGTGTATCGGAAGTAACCATGTACCGAAAAGAAGAATCAACTCCAATTGCACCGTCAAACTTCTTGCTTCCATTTGAGGGAAAGTTGTCATCAGAAAATCGTTGGGTAATCATGGCTGATTTAATACCCTGGACAGAATTTGAAAAGGAATATTCTTCATCTTTCTCCGCAGATATGGGAGCGCCAGCAAAATCATTTCGGATGGCGCTAGGCGCATTAATAATCAAAGAAAAGCTAGGGATAAGCGATAGAGAGACAGTAGAACAAATTAAAGAAAATCCTTATCTACAGTACTTTATAGGGATGTCATCTTATAGTAATGAATCTCCATTTGACGCATCAATGTTAGTACATTTTCGCTCAAGAATTAGTGCTAACCTAGTGAACAAAGTGAATCAAGAAATGGTGAAGAAGATGCTAGAGACAACATCTTCTCAAGAGGCTAAAAAAAAACCAGTTAATTATTGCCGGAGCCAGCCTAGAACCATTAAGTAAGAGACAATATAAAACTTTGTTAGTTGTTGGAGAAATTTATCGTCAACAACTATGGTTGTATGAAAATAAAAAACAGAGTATTGATGACCGAATCGTTAGTTTAAGCCAACCACATATCCGTCCAATTGTCCGGGGAAAAGCCGGGAAAGCCGTGGAATTTGGGGCAAAATTATCAGCTAGTTATTTTGAGGGATATGTATTTTTAGACCATATTAGTTGGGATAACTTTAATGAATCAGGAGATTTAAAAGCACAAGTAGAAGCATATAAAAATTACACAGGTTATTATCCAGAATCCGTTCATGTTGATAAAATCTATCGCACAAAAGAGAACCGAGCTTGGTGTAAAGAAAGAGGTATTAGAATCAGTGGAGTTCCTTTAGGAAGACCTCCAAAAACTGTGAGTAAAGAAAAAAAGAAGCAAGCTCAAGAGGACGAAAGGATTCGTAATTCTATTGAGGGAAAGTTTGGACAAGGTAAAAGAAGGTTTAGCCTGGGTAAAGTGATGGCAAAACTGTCTCATACTTCTCAAACAGCAATTGCTATTACTTTTTTAGTCATGAATCTTTCTACTCACCTGTCACGGGTTTTTTATGCCTTTTTAGGTCTATTTTTCCAAAATAGACCTTTTTTAGCCAATGGCATAATTTAAATTTATGATTTTCCTAGCTATAGGCAATAAAAAATTATATTTCACTTTGCTTAGATAACTAGTCAACCCTTAAGATTGCTTTTTTATGACTTTTTCAGCAGACCCTACTTATTACTCACTACTTATTACTCATTACTCTTTTCAATGAGTTGCTGTACTTCATAAACATCGAATCTGCTGTAAATAGGTTATTTTTACAGAGAATGAAATCATCGGTTGTAGCAGCTATTGCAACAAGCTCTAGAGGGAATATATAAAGTAAAGTTTTGGGAGCTTCTATGGAGACTAAACAATGCTAACCGCTGCAAAAACATTGTCTGGTTTGATGGGTTTATGTGTCGGTGATGCGTTGGGTGTACCGGTGGAGTTTACCAGCCGCGCCGAACGGGTGCAATCTCCAGTTACCAAGATGTTGGGTTATGGCACATGGAATCAACCGCCTGGAACTTGGTCAGATGATAGTTCTTTGACATTTTGTTTGGCAGAAACTCTTTGTCGCGGGTATTCCTTAGATGCTATAGCCAATTCCTTCTGGCGCTGGTACAAGCAAGCTTACTGGACTCCCCGTGGTGAACTCTTTGATATTGGACATACCACCCATGCCGCAATTATGCGCTTAAAGCAGGGTATTTTGCCCCGGGAAGCAGGGGGAAAAATCGAAAATACCAATGGCAATGGTTCACTGATGAGAATCCTGCCAATGGCTTATTGTCACAAGATACTCACCTTCAGTGAATTAATCGCGCGGGTACATGATGTTTCTGCAATTACCCATGCTCATGCGCGATCGCTGATGGCTTGTGGTATTTATATCACTATTGCCGTTGCCTTACTCGAAGGGGCTGACCCGCTAACGGCTTATCTACAAAGCTTACACAAGCTGGAGCCCATTTACTCACAGCGCGAATATTTATTGGAGAAACACCATTTTGCCAGAATCTACAGTGGCACAATTGCTCAGTTACCAGTAGAAGAGATTAATTCTGGTGGCTATGTGATTGATACTCTAGAAGCTTCGCTGTGGTGCTTCTTAAATAGTTCTTCCTACTCACAAGCGGTATTAACAGCAGTTAACTTAGGCGGAGATACAGACACCACCGCCGCCGTCACTGGTGGGTTAGCAGGAATTTACTATGGGGTAGAAAATATCCCCCAAGCATGGATTAACCAAATCGCCCGCAAGCAGGACATTATCAACTTAGCTACCCGCTTTGCGGCTGCTGTTTACAGCTAGGGGATAGAATCAAGAGCCGTAGAGACGCGATTCATCGCGTCTTTAAAAGAGACGGAGAGACGCGATGAATCGCGTCTGTACAAGAGTAATTTTCTCCCTCATCTCTCATATCCCAATCCCCAGTCCCCAATCCCCAGTCCCCAGTTCCCAATCCCCCCTAAACAGGAGATAAAGAATACACCTGACCATCAATTAACAGCCTTGTAATGCCCTTAGCTTGAAGATGAGTCCGAGCCTTTTGCAGCATTTTACTATCAGGGACTTTAATCACGCGATCGCGCTTAGTGGAAAAGCGCTTGGCTACGCGGTGATTATCGAATATTGGTAGTGTTCTTTGCTGGGTTTCTAAGCTGGGAATTTGCCCCAAATCGCCAAAGTCTTTCAAAGGGCGGGTAATCAATTCTGATGACCTATCGATAACCAAATAGCAGGTTTTGGGCAAGTGCGCTGACGACAAGGGTAAAACTTGGACTGGTGCTTCACCTGGTCTGCGCCTTGTGACTAAAGGTCTTGATTCCTCAAAATCATATTCCTCATCATCATCCTCAAAGTCATCATCTTCTAAATCGTCGTCTAAATCGTCCAAATCTTCAGACTCATCTAGCAAGTCTTCGCCTAGCATTTGAGCTAAAACGTTGGCTTCTGGACGTTCATCCTCTAACAATGGGCTAGAAATACTTGCAGGTTCTTGCCGCTTGGGAGTGGGAAGAATGGGCATTTCCGGCGGTTTAGGGCTGGGAATGCTGACGATTTCAGGTAGTTTCTTGGTGGGTAAAATCTCTAGCTGCTCTGCTGCTGGAGGCTCTGGTGTTCCTTCTGCAGAAGAGCGTCGCCGTACCCGCCTGATAGGGGGAGCTATATCCCGACTATCCCTGTCCTCAGACTTCGCTACTATTGGTTCTGGCTCAACTTTCGGTAACTCTACAGGGCGACTTTCTGCGTGAGGAATGTCTATTTCTGGCTGTGGTTTACTCAACAGTGGTAACTGTTCATAGTTTACCTGCGCCCTACCCTCAGGAGTTCTCGCCGCACGTTTTAAAGAAACGAGGTATTCATACTCGTCTTCTGGTAACGTACTTTTGAGCAGACGGCTAATTGTCGAGTTACTAACGTCATAGCGCTCTGCCAAAGTTGAGGTGGTTTCGGCAGTCTCTCGATATAACTTAAGAATTTCTTGTTTGTCAGAATCTGTTAATTTTCTCACGGTAGACACCAAAAATCTTTTTTATGCTCGTTTGCGTCCGCGTTCCCGCCGCGAGCGGCTCAATGATGCCTCATATTCTAGAGCAGCGCCCATACCAAATAAAACTCCACTAAAAACCCAAAACACTTCTAATATTTCTCCACTTTGATAATTGGGACCTTGGGCGTATTTAAACCACATATCTGCAATGTATAGCGAAAACGCTGCGGCTGCAATCATTCTCCAAGACTGGGCAACTTTTCCTCCCCAAAAGGCTAAGAGCAAGGTAGTAGCAATAATGAGAATAGCTACATCGCTAACAATGTAAAACCAATTCAATACCGTGCCTAGCAAATCCAGAGGTTTTGGCTGTTGCAGAGAAATCCACCAAGCTAACAAACTGCCAAACACGCCAATAGCTAAGACAACTAGCCATTGCCATTTTTCGAGATTGATTCGCCTGTGAGCTGCTGCTAAAATCATGCCTGTACCAAGACACAGATACGTTACTACAAAAAACACATCACCAATAGAAACATCCGGTTCTTCTTTTAAGATTATTTCCGTATAACCGAAAAATATCCCCCCCAGGAAATAAGACAGCATACCTATGCCAATAGCGAGCCAAACATTTCGACCACTGACAATTTGTTGGCTACGCCAATTCCTCAAGCATAAGATACCGGCACCCAGGTAAGCTAACGCTTCAAAAATATTTGTACCAATTACATACCATTCAGCACGACTTTCTACGCCATCTGCACCCGGGACTTTAGCACTAAACAATAAAAAGTATAACAGTGCCAGTACAGCCCAGCCAATGCTCGCTAAGACTATATTTCCTGTATTGAAAATAGATTTAGAACGGTGGGAGCTTTCGTAAGAACTACTCATAATATGACTTGATTATGTAAACACACTTTGGCAGGATTTTGACTTATGTAACTGTGTGAGAAGCTTTTGCACTGAAAATCAACTAGTACAGCATGGTGGAAATAGAACTCGTAAGAGTAGCTGTCTAGTATCTACAAAACAGCCAAAAAGCTCAAAATCTAGGCTTTTGAACACCAATTACTACAACGCGGCGCACCCGCACCAAGCAATGGCCACTTTTGACTTCCGCACAGATGTACTAGTCAATTGCTCTACCAAACGATGCATAATTAAATGCCCAGAGCAACTATCCCTGGCAATATTTTTCCCACTTGTTAATGCTATTGCCACAGTTTACTCATTGGAGATTGATTTAGCCAACTAATAAACATCGATCGCTCTCCTTCTGGTAGATCTTGTAAGCGATCGACCACTGGATGAGCGAAGTTAGCATTACCAAAATAGGTTTTTCCTAGCTTATGGAGTTCTTGTAACAGAGTAATTACATGATTTTCTTGCCAAGAAGGCAGACTGGTCGTATCCAGTGGATCTTCATTGAGCAAATATTTTACGGCTTCTGGCGAAGATGCTTGTGGTAATTGCTTCTGCCGCAATACTTCCGTAATATCCTTTTCAAATAAAGCTGCTTGTTTAGAACCTAAAAAATCTTCTATTTCTAGATAGACTGCTTGCAGCAGCAAAATACTAGCTTGGATAAACACTCCTGTCTTGCTATGGACATCCGTATCAGAACCTAGCTGATCTAAACGGATTTTTCCCCAGATGCTATAGCGGTCTGGTTCTTCCAACAAGACACAGGCTTTACCTCGCCCGTCTGTTAATTCTCTCCACAAAGCTCTGGCTTCTTCCTCTTGGCTAGCTTTAAAAACACTAATCAAGCGGAAAGTTTGCCCCTGATAGTGGAGGACTGGCATTGGCTGCTCTCGCTTAGGGTGCGGAATGCTTGATATTTCTACATCCTGCCGTTTGAGAATAAACATGGCACTAGCAAATAACTCCTCTCAGGGGCGTTCTCAATATGCGATCTATAATCTGATTTCAAGGCATCGCCAAGAGTGCGATTACCTAGCGTCAAGTAGGGGTCAGCCTCGCGATCGCCAGAGGTTGCTCTACAGTAATTCGCCCAAAGGTGATTTACGCCAATACCCAAATAACCCATTGACCACACAATATATTTAATAAATAGTCCATTTACTTCGTTTAAAGTGTACATTGACTAACTAGCGACTAGCATCTTAGCCTTGCTAGTAGCAAATCTGCAATTTTCAATTGCCTATTGCTAGAGAAAACGATATAATTGGACAGATGACTCATTAAAGAGCCACAGTATTATGTTGGGCGCGTAGCTCAGTGGATAGAGCCACGGATTTCTAATCCGTTGGTCGCAGGTTCGAACCCTGCCGCGCTCGTTTTAAATGACAATGCCAAAGTTTTTGTATTACCAAAATAACCTACTTTTTCCAAGGTAGCTTTGTACCCATCTCAGTTAATGCTGAGAAAAATAGATATAAGATAATCAGACCAGCAGTAATTAAAAATAAAACAATATCGTTATTCATTTTTCTGTTACGCATTTAAGTTGTATATTTCGCGTTCAAGTGGTCAATAGTCCAGAGTCAAAGGCTAGCTTGGAATTTGGAACGCTAGTGAGGGAGTCGGGGAAGTTGCTTATTGCACTGCCTCCTCTTGACCCTTGACAGCTAGAACACCAGAATATTTGATATAGTCGTGTATCGACTTAGTGCAACCCCCTAAAGGAGTGTTTTGTTAAAAATTTAGCAATTTTTGGAATCAGTAATCAACGCAGCGTGAGCCTGAAGAATCGGTCAATAGATAGTGCTTATACTTAAGTATCTGTGTTTAAATGACTTTTTGTAACGCTTTTTGCAACTGACCCCCTGAGAGCAGGCTGCTGTGTAACACTGGAAATGGAGAGTTAATTCGGCGACCGCGTTTGTTTTTATTATTGATAGGCTTTTTCCTTGTGGTATTCACAAACTTTTCTCCGAAATCTAAATCTCTACACCGTTTTGATTTTGGAGACGACTTATGTCAGTTTATGTAGGCAATCTTTCCTACGAAGTTACAGAAGAGAGTTTGAATGCTGTATTTGCAGAATATGGTTCTGTAAAACGCGTTCAGCTGCCTACTGATCGTGAAACAGGTCGTTTACGCGGCTTTGGTTTTGTAGAGATGAGTTCCGACGCTGAAGAAGCAGCTGCCATTGAAGCACTTGATGGTGCTGAATGGATGGGACGTGACCTAAAAGTCAATAAGGCTAAACCAAAGGAAAATAGAGGCGGTTCCTTTGGTGGTAACCGTGGTGGTGGCTACGGCGGTGGTTCTCGTAATCGCTATTAAGCTACTGTTTTGACATCACAAGATACAGGTTTATTTGTTTTTAAATAAGTCTATATAGATTTTGGCTGAGGCTCAGGCAAGATGCTTGAGCCTTTTTGCTATATACTGCTCGGTTAAGGATTTTCAAATCGGAATTTAGTTTGGGGAAAAGGTTAAAGGGTAAGGGTTAAGGGTTTTTTCTTACCCCTTTTGCCCTTAACCGACAAATATTGAAATGTGTATAAGTTATAGATGAATCTTTGATTTCTGAGCAGCAATTCTAAGCCAATATGATTTCAGCACGGACAACACCAGCGCGTTCATGACGGGCTAACAGTTGAACTTGGCTACCCGCAGACCCACGCACAACCCATTCAACCTTGGCGCGGTCTTGGGTTGGGTCACTCTGTCTCCTCGTTGGATATGAAGGTTTATAAGCACGTCCTTCTAGTTGTCCTAATTCTTCGCGGAGTTTGCCTGTAATTAAAGTTACGCTATCAGGTAATTGAATTTCACAAATACAGCCTTTGACAAGCTTTTTCTCTAGGGCTTTTTGGGTAATGTAGGTAGATAGCCAACCTGTATTTTGTACTACTAACTCTACTTGATATATGTCATTACCTAAATTATGGACATTAGTTTGATAAATCTCCAAGCGGGGGGAAATTAATAGATGCCAAACTAACCAATCAGGAAAAAGGGCTATCTCTCGTTCTAAAAACTCTGGAGGTGGATTCACCCAAGCATACATAGTATCCCAACCACCTAATTCTACTTGCCCCAGTTGGGGATGGTCGAAGGCATACCAATCTACATAACTTATGCCTGAGAGTTGTTCGTCATTCCAGCGCAACAACTTGAGTTCATCTTCTAAAGGGTGTTCGCGTTGCCATTCGACGTGTTTATAATCTTTAATTCCTGCTTGGTTTTGGGGACTCCAGACTTCTACCGTCCAAGCAAATACCCCCCGTTCATCATAAGCCCAGTCGTCGAAAGTTCCGGAGATAAAATCTTTGGGGTCATAGCGGAAATCATGAAAAGCAGAAATTGCTGGGTATGTAGTAAATTCTGTGCCTTTTTGACCAATGTACTGATAGGTACGGAGGTCATTAACTGGGAATTCCTCATCGCTGTGATAGCTAAAAGGTCTGATGATTACACCGCCAAAAGTGTGGAAAGATACAGCCCCAGTGATGTTAGGATGGTTCGTGATAAATTGGACAAGCGATCGCACTTCTGTTTCTGATGCTGGATAAGGGCCGGCCCCTGGCTGCTGAAATTCTTGCCGCCACATCACCGGAAAATTACGATTTAAGTCTAACCCCTGTTGCGGAGGCTGAATATTAATCTGCACTCCATCATAATTTTCTATACTTCCTTCCGGCAAAACTCGGTAATATTGACCGCCTATTTCTGTGGGTTCACGGCGCATTAATAGCCGGGGTTCGGTAGGGCAGATTTTCCATGCGCCATTAGCATCAGGAATACGCATGAGTAAAATCCGACCATCGCCATCGATGTCTTCCATAATTAAGCCGTCATTGCTTTCCCTACCTTCAGGATAGGGACGGGTCGCAGAACGAATAAATTTTGGTTTGTCAGCCAAAGCCCACTCCGCACCATCAGGGTTAACACGGGGGCATATATAAAAGGTGCGGCTATCTAAACAACGAGTAATATCTGGCTGAGTGCCGTAACCTGTAACTAATGTTTGCAGCAGATACAGGCAGACAATTGAGGGCGCTAATTCCGTAGCGTGAATATTGCCATCAATCCACAAAGCAGGTTTTTCTGCATCTGTCCCTGTAGCGAAATTGGTAACAGTTAGCAGCCAGATGTCCCGATTTTCATAACTCTTGCCGATGCTTTCTATGCTTACCAGGTGAGGCAATTCCTCAGCATAACTATGCAAGATATTGGTTAATTCTTCGTAACGATAATACTTGTTAAACCGCACATCTGGCATAACTGCCCTCTCTTGCGCCAGGTGAACATCCTTTACAATACCATTGACTGGTAATAGGTAATGGGTAATGGGTAATGGGTAAAAACTTTGTCGCAATTACCAATTAGCAATTACTTATTACCAAATTCCAACACTATATCTACGTTAACTACCAACTTCGGTTATTATGGCTTATCCCCAACGCATAGAACCCTTACCTGGACAAGAATCAGTGTGGGATTATCCCCGTCCACCACGCCTTGAGGATACAAGCAAACATATTCAAATTATTTTTAATGGGGTAACAATTGTAGACACCCATGCTGCCAAGCGTGTGTTAGAAACTAGCCATCCCCCTGTTTACTATATCCCACCTGCGGATATCAAAATGGAATACCTGTTGCTGACACCACAATCTAGCTTTTGTGAATGGAAAGGACGTGCAGGTTATTACACTCTGCGTGTTGGAGATAAAGAAGTTCAAAATGCTGGTTGGTTCTACTCTAATCCCACACCAGCTTTTGCATCTATTAAAGATTATGTAGCTTTTTATGCTCATATCATGGATGCTTGCTATGTCGATGGTGAAAAGGTACAACCACAACCAGGTAATTTTTACGGCGGTTGGATTACCAGTGATATTGTTGGGCCTTTTAAAGGTATTCCTGGTAGTTGGGGATGGTAAGGGACTTCCGATTAAGAATATATTCTATTGCTTTATTAGCAGGGGGGCAGGGGGCAGGGAGCAAGGGAGATTAATGAATTTTTCATGTGTTCTAGTGTACCCAGTTCATGACGGCTACTTAAAAGCAATTGATAGATGACCTTGCTGGCTATTGTCGTCGCTGGCTGCGATATGGTCTGATGAGCAAACTGACTCCAGTTGCCCAGGCGATGGAAGCTGTCCAGCCTGCTAAAATATCGCTGGGATAGTGGACTCCCAAGTATAGGCGTGTCCAGCCAATTGCTAAGACAAATATACCTCCAGCAATCAGAACTAACAGACTCCAGCGGCTACCCCAGGTGAGAATTACTAAGGCTACTACCAGAGTCATACTTGACATGGCATGACCGCTAGGAAATCCGTAGTCAAACTCTGGGGCTGGTGATTCCCACAGGTGGGGACGTACTCGATGCAACAGTACTTTTGCGGTGCGATTAATGATGATGCTTCCCAGGAGAGTGGTGAGAAGGTAAGCAAGTTTACGCCATCGTCTACGGATAAACAAAACCAATGCGATCGCACTAGCAACCGGAAACACACCCCAGAATACCCCCAATTTGGTCAGTGTGGAAGCAAAAGCATCTAGTTGCGGTTGGGCTGTGGAGTGTATTGCTAACAAGATAGGTACATCCCAAGCAAAGCCACCTTCCTTCTCCCAAACTTCTTCGGCTAATTCTCCAAAGATTTGTAGCGGTAAAAATACGCCGATGAACAAGATAAAAAGTGCAGCACGGCGCTTAACAACCAGAGGCCACAAAAAACTCAGGAAAGACTTTGAGTATCGCCAAAAAGCAGAGTTAAACATTGAGTTTGTCAGATTAACTTGAAAATTGGTGTAGTAATCTGGAAGCTACAACCAATTGAAAACTAAGCTTTAACTCTGATAATATAAGCTTTCTCAACTCTCACCTGGGTGGAAGTAGCGATCGCTGGTGCTGTATTCACTTCCATAACTTCATCATTTCAGTCCAATAAATGTCATAATCCTGAAAAAAACACAGATAACATAGACTTCCGTATAATTGCTAATTAGTTTCCATAGATAGTCCCTCATGAAAGTAGAAGTGGTACCGCATGACCCAACATGGAGTGTCAAATTTGAGGAGGAAGCCAAGCGAATTGCGCTAGCACTTGGTGACAATGTAGTAGCAATTCACCATATTGGTAGCACCTCAATTCCCAATATTTATGCCAAACCAATTATTGACCTGTTGGTTCAGGTGAAAGACCTTGCTAAGTTAGATCAGCAATGTTCAGCGATGATTGCATTAGGTTATGAAGCTATGGGTGAGTTTGGCTTACCTGGTCGTCGTTTTTTTCGCAAGGATAATGAAGCAGGTACAAGGACGCATCATGTTCACATTTTTGAGTTTGACGTTTCTGAAGTGCAAAGACATTTGGCTTTTCGCGATTACATGATTGCACATCCTGATGATGCGCTCAAATACAGTGACTTGAAACGTGAATTAGCCAAGCAATTCCCCCAAGATATCCAAGGATATGTCAATGGGAAAGATGGATTCGTCAAGGAGATGGAAAGAAAAGCCCTAATATGGAAGCGATCGCAACAAAAAATAGGTAACTCTTAACAGAGATAGAGTGAAGAGGTTTTTTATTTGGTGCTTGCGCCTAAAAGCGCTGGTAAGGTTGTTATATTTGGTGCTACTTTGAAGCTTTTGGTTCAAATATTAAGTACGTCCCTCCTAACCCTTCTACCAGTGTGCGCGTATTAGCAACCATCATACTTTGATAAGTTTCTCCCTCAGTTCCCGGCCTTCCCAAACCATCAGCATAAAGTTGTCTTTCGGAAAGTTTGACTGTAGCTTCTTTAGCTACAGACTGAATCACATTAGAATTAATATCTGCTTCTGCAAAAATTGTCGGCACTTTCGCCCGTTCAACATTTTTAGCCAAGTTCTTCACTTGTGTGTTTGTTGGTCTGTCATTTGTGCTAATACCTTCTAAAGTTCCTATTAACGACAAACCGTAGGCTTGGGTGTAATAACCAAGTGCATTATGGGTGGTAACTATTGTACGTTTATCATTAGGAATACTGGCAATTCTCGCTTTAACCCAGCGGTCTAATTGGTTGAGTTCTTGGGTAATTTCTCTTTTATTACTATTATAATTTCTCGCATTACTAGGTTCTAATTTGCCTAAGTTACTACTAATCACCTCAACCATTCTGATAGCATACTTGGCATTATGCCAAATATGCGGGTCGGTGACTATATTGCCATCTTCCCTAAATTTTTGTGGTTTGGGAACAGCCAGGGGGGCAACAGCAATTTTCGGTGCAGCGCTTTTAATTGTTCTAATTTGTCTGATTAGCCTGGGTTCTAAATTATAGCCGTTATATAAAATCAAATTGGCTTGTTCTAAAGCTTCTCGGTCTTCTGGTTTTGGCTGGTAAATATGCGGGTCTGTACCTGGGGGAATTAAGCAGGTTAGGTTAATAGTAGTTTTGGCAATTTGCCTAGCAAAATCACATATTATACTTGTGGTTGCAACTACTCGCGGCAGATTAGTATTTACTCGAGTGGTGGTTTGAGTTAAGGAAGTACTTGTTGCTTGGTTACCACAGCCAACAAATCCTATTGTCAAAGCGATGAGTGCGGCACGGATATAATTATCTTTTATTACTAATTTCGACATATTATTAAGGTTAGATATTTAAAAATAATTATGAGAATTATTTCATTAAAAAGATGTTTGAAAAAGTCTCATAAGTATCTGAAGGGATGGCTAAATATAAAATTTATCGATGTTGCATCAATTCGGGATGATTTAGCTCACGCAGAGGCGCAAAGCCGCAGAGAGGATAAGAGTTTTAATTTTCCATAATTCAGCAACAGCAATTTATCTTTTGCGGACATAACATAACATATTTGTTTGCTATTTTGCAGCATTCTATCCACATATTATTAACTGTCTGAAGCTGTAAATTCTCTAGTTTCCATAAGATATTGCAGCAGTAACAGCAATGCTAACTCTCAAGCTATGAAACCAGATAGTGCTTCACCAAAGTATTGAGCTTTACTCATCACGAATAATTGTCAAACCTAAAGATTTGTAAGCAGCTAGCATTTGATTAGATACTGTTGGTGCAGTTACAAGGTAAGTCAGTGCATGAATCGACTCCACTACATAAGGGGCGGCTGTGTCTAATTTTTCTGCGGTGACTAATCCCACTACTTCAGCCGAACCATCTATCATGGCTCGTTTGACATGGGCTTCATCTAAATTCGGTACACTGATGCCAACTTCCGGATGCAAACTGCACACTCCCAACATGCACAAATCTGCACGAATCATCCGTAAAGACTCAATGGTGACAGTACCGACGTTCACCAAGGCTTTTTTGTAGAGCTTACCACCCAACATTACAACTTCTATATGGGGATGTTCTGCTAAGGCGATCGCAATTGGTGGACTATTGGTGACGACTGTGGCTGGTAAATCTTTTGGTAAATGGCGGGTAACTTGCAGCGTAGTTGTTCCCCCATCTAAAATTACCACCTGTCCCGGACAAACTAATTTAGCCGCAGCAATAGCGATCGCTTCTTTTTCTTTCGGCGCTTGTTTTTGCCTATCAGCGTAACTGGCGGTGGCTGGGGAAGTTAGTAATGCGCCGCCATGTACACGCTGTAAAAGTCCCGCTTCAGCTAATTCCCGCAAGTCCCGCCGAATCGTGTCTTCCGAAACCTTGAGAACTGCACTCAGTTCCGTTGACAGCACCTTTTTATCACGACGCAGAATTTCGAGGATGAATTGTCGGCGTTCAGCAGTGAGCATAATTAATTTTCCGGAAGTTGCGTTTTTAATCTTGAAATTGCAGGTTTGTGAGTTTATACTTATTGCATATAGTTCAATACAAATAAATCACAAGCATTAGACTCAATCTGATGTCCGCCTAATTGCCGATCAAACAACTCCCCCCGTGCTTATCGCTCTAAATCCTTATAGAGTAAGCTTTTCGATTGAACAGTGTCAACCTAGCGATCAGTATTAAATCGGACTTGATATCACCTCCGGCTGCTTTTTCCTATACCAGCAAGCAGACATTTCAACCTATCTTCTGCCAAAAGAGAGATTGCTGCAAGGGTTATTCATTTCACAATAGCGGTAAAGTGTATGTTTTCGTGCATTTAACTGTATCTTCACTTGGATTCAAGCATATTCGTGCATAGTTTGGGGACTGGGGATTGGGGATTGGGGACTGGGGAAAAGGGGACTGGGGATTGGGGATTGGGGACTGGGGAAAAGGGGAATGGGGAATGGGGATTGGGTAGCCAGGGGGAAATTCTTAATTCCAATTACTTATTACTCATTACTCATTACTCATTACTCACTACTCACTACTCATTACTCATTACCCATGCCCAATGCCCAATGCCCCATGCCCAATAATTAACAAAGGACAAATAACAAATGACTAAATTTCCTATTGATCTCGGTGCTTACAAGTATTTATCACTCAATCCGGCGAATCCTACCCTGACGACGGAACAAAGAGACGCACTCAAAGCCAATATTCAACTTTGCCGAGATGCGATCGTGTTTTTTACCGCTACAGGTGCAGCTAGAGGCGTGGGTGGTCATACTGGTGGGCCATACGATACAGTTCCAGAAGTGATGATTCTCGATGCTTTCTTCCGGGGATTATCAGAGCAATTTGTGCCGATTTTCTTTGATGAAGCTGGACATCGTGTCGCTACCCAGTATCTCATGTCAACGCTGCATGGGGATTTACCAGCCGAGCGCCTGTTACAATATCGTGCAGCCCATTCTCATTTACCCGGACACCCAGAATTAGGGTTTACTCCTGGGGTAAAATTTAGCTCTGGAAGATTGGGACACGTCTGGCCTTACGTCAACGGTGTGGCAATGGCGAATCCTGGCAAAGTAGTTTTCTGCCTTGGTTCCGATGGTTCCCAGCAGGAAGGTAACGACGCAGAAGCCGCGCGGTTGGCTGTTGCTCAACATCTCAACGTCAAGCTAATTATTGATGATAATGATGTGACAATCGCCGGACATCCTTCTAAATATTTACCTGGTTTCACCGTCGCCAAAACCTTAGAAGGGCATGGATTAAAGATACTTCAAGGAGATGGGGAAGATTTAGACGATTTGTACAGCCGCCTGTGCGAAGCCGTAAATACACCCGGTGCGATCGCAGTCATCAACAAACGCCCCATGTGTCCCGGTATTGAAGGCTTAGAAGGCTCAACCCACGGTCATGACGTGATTTCTGTGGATTTGGCGATAAAATATCTCGAATCTCGCGGACAAACTGCGGCGGTGGAATACCTGAAAAATATCGAGAAACCCAAGCAAACCTATACATTTATTGGTTCTAGTGATAAATGGGGTGCTAACCGCAACGTGTTTGGGGAAGCTGTGGTAAATGTCCTCAGCCGCATGAGTGAAACCGAACGCAAGGAAAAAGTCTTAGTCATTGATAGCGACTTAGAAGGTTCCTGCGGATTGAAGAAAATACACGATACCTATCCCGAAGTATTTATCCCCTCTGGCATCATGGAAAGGGGTAATTTCTCGGCTGCGTCAGGGTTTGGGATGGTAAAAGGCAAACAAGGCATTTTCGCCACCTTCAGCGCCTTTTTAGAAATGTGCATTTCCGAAATCACAATGGCGCGGTTAAACCAATCTAACGTTCTCTGTCACTTTTCCCATGCAGGTATCGATGATATGGCGGATAACACCTGTCACTTCGGCTTAAATAATATGTTTGCCGATAATGGCTTGGATGACCGCCATGACACAAGACTCTACTTCCCCGCCGATGTGAATCAAATGACAGCTTGTGTAGAAGCGGTATTTTTTGACCCCGGACTGCGGTTTATTTTCTCCACCCGTTCCAAAGTCCCCAATATTTTGGATAGTAACGGCAATGAATTCTTTGGCAATGGTTATAAATTTGTCCCCGATAAAGATGAAATTATCCGCGAAGGCACACAAGGTTATATTGTCAGCTTTGGCGATGCTTTATACCGTTGTGTGGATGCGGTGGAACGCCTGAAGCAAGAAGGCTTAGACGTGGGTTTAATTAACAAACCAACTTTAAATGTAGTTGATGAAGAAGCGATCGCTAAAATTGGTAAAGCCCCCTTTGTCTTAGTAGTGGAAGCCTTCAACCGTCGCACTGGCTTAGGTAGCCGTTTTGGTTCCTGGCTATTAGAACGCGGTTTGACTCCTAAATATGCTCACCTGGGAACTTATAGAGAAGGTTCCGGTGGCTTGTGGGAACAGTATCCCCATCAAGGTATCGATCCAGTGGGCATTATGAAGAAGGTGAAAGAGTTAGTTGGCTAGATAAAGTGCGATCGCTAAAATATCATGGAAAAATCTAGCTATAAGCCTTGAAAACTATACCTGTTACTTTGGCTTTTCTATCAATGCGTAAGTTCTATACCTATCGTTAGAGATGGTAGAGCAAGTGCTAACGTAAAATTTAGAGTCCCCACCCTGAATCAAATCTAGGGTGGGGAATTTTAATATTTAGAACAAATTTTGGCAGGATAGAGCAATGCGTCGCTTTACTGTGTTTACAGTTTTGTATCTAACCGTAGGAACTTGTTTAGCCGCAATCGCGCTTCAGCAACCTGACACCGCTTCACAGCTTAAAAACGTTCTGTTCGTCAATGTAGGGCTATTGTACCTTTTCGCAGTGCTTAGTACCTTTCAGTTTTGGCAGCAATACGTTCTCAATAGTCACAATAGACTGCGTGAGCGAGCTGTATGGAGGCAAAAAATAGGCGCGATTGCCCCTTGGCTAATCATTGCCACAACGCTTTTTTCCTTCGTCTTTATCGTGCTGACTGAAAACTGGACAAATTATGCAATTGGACAAGCAGCAACGACGCTAACGATCATCTTGTTATGTGTCGAACAGCTTTTCATCAGACATCGAAACTCATTATAAGCGAAACTCAACGACTGACTTAAAAATGGGCATTGGGCATTGGGCATGGGAAAGAAAGATTTTCATCCTTGGTTGTGGCAAAACCTGGCGTGAATGGCTGACTTGAAAAGAAAGTTCGATGTCTATCAAAATAGATACATTCACCTTCGATTGTCATCTGTTCTGGTGTACGCAGTAATTGAGTAAGGTATGTTGTCGCGTAGCGCAACGCACCGTTATTACTTACACAAGTGTCACATTTTTTTCCTTGAGGCTGTCAAGTTTCAAAAGTCCAAAAAACCTGAATTTTTGACCCTTGAACGCCACTTGCTCTACTTGGGGAAACCCCAAGACCGCAGTGGCTCCCCTTGACTCTTAACTCTTAAACCAGAAGATGGGCGTACCAGTTGCGTAACTAATTACTTCTTCTCACCGTACCCGTACACCCAATTTTGTATCCCAATGCAGCGGTTTATCTGCTTTTGGCAGGGGAGATTCCGGTATTTGACCTACCCGAACGCCGTATTTCCAGTTTGGTGGACAGATAGCAATATAACGTGCATAACCGCCTAAACCACCTTTAAATTTAGGATAGCCAATAGAAATCAACGCGCCTGTTTCTGGTACTTGGTCTAGATTTGTCACACCTTCTGCTTGAGCATATCCATTTTGCAACAGCCAAGCTTCTCCTTCCAGCGTTGGGGTGCTATCTGTATCAAGGGGTTCGTGTCCGTGGAAAAGAATTTGGCGCTCAAGGTGCAGAAACTTTAAAGCTTCTAGCTTCACCCCAGGAAACTTAGTTCTTGTGGCTAGTTCGGGGTTTGGCCATGCTTTAGACCAATCTGAGCGCACAAACACAACTGAGCCTTGGGGAATCCTGCCATGTTTGCGTTCCCAATCCTGAATATCTTTGACACTCAGATGGTAATTAGGGTCTAGAGCAACTTTATCTTGGATGGGAATTATTACTAGAGGACGAACAGCAAAAGTTGCTGGTAACTCATCCATAGCTGGATAGTCAGGGTTCCAGTGAGCAGGTGGATCTAATTGGGTTCCTAGCTGATCGGTAGATAAATCGTAATGAGTTGCTTCAAACCCATCTTTTTGGAAGGTGTATGGTTCACCAGTTTTGGGATTAATTGCAGGTGCAAACTTTGATGAACTAAAACCAGACCATACAGGAATTGTCGGAGCAATTGTATGAGTCAAGTCAACATATTTTGCGTTTTTGAGTGACTGCTGATAAATTTGCCAGAGTGAAGGTTGGCGTAATGGCTGTGCTGCATTGACAGATACAATACCAATACTAAATAAAAGTATTAAACAAACAATTCCCCAGAAAGTTTTTTGCAATGGTTGACGCAAAAATATATCTAGTTTCTGCTTTAAATGTGTTTGGTAAAAGTGCGATGTTATCGTCATTTGTGCTTTGTTCTTGCTTTTGAATTATCTAATTGTTTTACCACAATTTGTTATACCAATTTGAAGAATGCTCGCTATAAATGTAGGTTGGGTTGAGGCTTTGCGAAACCCAACACTCCAAAACCTTGGGGAGCATTCCAAATGTGTAAAAATATATTTTGTCATTGTGTTTACGTAGCGTCTCGTAGAGAGTGTGATGACATATCGTAATACCATTGTTCATGAGGCTGCACAGAATTAGATCCCCCCTAACCCCCCTTAAAAAAGGAGGTAAAAGAATCAAAGTCCCCCTTTTTAAGGGGGATTTAGGGGGATCAAGATATATGCAACTTCACTTAAAATTGGTATCATTTAGCGGATATGATATGACAAATGACAAAAGACGAATGACCAATGACAACCCTTGCTAGTTATTTTTAATTAAAACGCCCTACTGATTATTACTTCATCGCCCGCCAATTGCCCGAAGGAATAAAACTCGCCCAATAATAAGGATGCTGATATTGCGGATTCTTGAGGAACTCTAACTGCACCTCTCGCAGTGCTTCATGTCTACCCTTTCCAGCTTGCAATTTCTCATAATATTTCACCATTAAATCTTTAGTGCTATCATCAGCTACTTGCCATAAACTTAACAGTTGAGTTTGCGAACCTGCAATTACTAAAGCACGCCGCAAGCCGTAAACACCACCACCAATTTTTACGTCCCCCAGTCCAGTTTCACAAGCAGATAAAACTACTAATTCTGTACCACGTAAATTTAAACCAGCAACTTCTAAAGCGGTGAGAACTCCATCATCGGTATCGGTTTTTTGTTTGTTTTGACGGTTATTAAAACCAGCTAAAGCTAAACCAGAACGTAATAAGGGATTTTCTATATTTAAAGCTGGGGGTTTTTCTAATTGCTGATTTAAATTATTGCTTGGGGGTTGGACTTCTTTATCTGGTAAAAAGAAGCCATGCGTCGCTAAATGTAAAATTCTGGGTGCGTTTAATTGTTTAATAGCGGCTTCTGTGGCTTGTTTTCCTAATATCAGGCTGGCTTGGGGGAAAATCTTTTTGATTTCTTGCCCTTCTGCTAAAGTCGATGCCAATGAGTCAAATGCTAAATCAGCAAAGTCAATGGAACGCTGATTTGAACCACGGGACTTGGCTGCAACTGTGGTATCTTGTTGCTTGTAGTCGATGTTTGCAAAGACTACAGGATTTGAGGCGGCTTTGGCTGTGGTTTGCAAGCTGAGTAAGTCTCGCCCAGTGGTGAGGTAAGAGAAAGCGTAACGTTGGACTAGATATTGATTTTGCTCATCTTTGAGGGCTTCAAAGGGTATCAAGTTTAACTGCCCATCTGGTGAAAGCAACAAGTGACGCGCATCGCCTAATAGGGGACGGATGGGAGCCATGATTTGCTCATCTAAAGCGCGGGCGGCTTTCTGGAGACGGGCAGAGGTTTTACCATCAATTGGTTGATATCTAATAAACTCGCGGAAACTAGCAACAGACTTATCAATAGTTGCAGCATCACCTAAATCAACCCACTTCGGTTCGCCAGCAGCACGCAGCACTGCTGCTGCATAACGCGGTTTACCCCATTGTTCGCTGTCTTTTTTAGCTTTGGGATTGTATGGCTGGTATTGCACAATTTCCACCATTGCAGCATCCTGGGGAATTTGGGCTTGGATAGCGGCTAATTCCACAGGTTGAATTGCTTGGCGGAATTCGGCACTTTTAGCGCTTACCTGTTCTTCTAAGCGTTCTTTTTGAGCTTCTAATTGTTTAATTTGCCCTTGATAAACTTCAAATTTCTCTTGCCCCTGTCCGCGATATACTAAGGTGGCTAACTGTTGCTGTACGTTCAACCAATCATCAAACAGCTTTTTGGTTTCTGGGTTGTTTGCTAACTGGGTGCGTAATGTCTGCACTGTGTCAGTCATGGCATCTAGCACCCGTCCTTTACGTCGGAGTACAGTAGCTAGGGCGAGTTTGGCTAATGTGGGGTTTTTAGTAGATTGTTGTAGGGCGAGAGAAACAGAAATGTATGTACTACCATTAAAGGTTTGAGCGTAGTTTTGTTTTCTTTGTTCTGAACCCACAGCATAGATGAGTTGCAAATTTTGTTCTTCAACTGCGAGTCCACGGGTGAGAAAATCACAGGTGCGATTGATATCACCCTGCGTCCAATAAAGTAGAGCTAAGCTGTTCAGGTTAGTAGCCATATCGGGATGTTCTTGACCCAGCATCTTTTCTGTAATCGCCAGAGAGCGGAGGTACAGGGGTTCGGCTTTGGCATAATTCCTCTGTACTCGGTAAAGTGCTGCTAAACCGTTCAGGCTAGTAGCCACATCGGGATGTTCTTGACCTAGCGCTTTCTCGTAAATCGCCAGAGAGCGGAGGTACAGGGATTCGGCTTTGGCATAACTCCCTCGTGAATCGTAAAATACAGCTAAATTGTTCAGGCTAGTAGCGACAGAGGGATGTTCTTGACCCAGCGCTTTCTCGTAAATCGCCAGAGAGCGGAGGTACAGGGGTTCGGCTTTGGCATAATCCCCCTGTACCTGGTAAAGTTCAGCTAAATTGTTCAGGCTAGTAGCGACAGAGGGATGTTCTTGACCCAGCAACTTCTCCCGAATCGTCAGAGAGCGGAGGTACAGGGGTTCAGCTTCGGCATAATTCCCCTGCACCCGGTAAAGTGCAGCTAAATTGTTCAGGCTAGTAGCGACAGAGGGATGTTCTTGACCTAGCAACTTCTCCCGAATTGCCAGAGAGCGGAGGTACAGGGGTTCAGCTTCGGCATAATTCCCCTGTACTCGGTAAAGTTCAGCTAAATTGTTCAGGCTAATTGCCACAGAGGGATGTTCTTGACCCAGCGCTTTCTCCCAAATTGCTAGAGAGCGGAGGTAAAGGAGTTCAGCTTTGGCATAATTCCCCTGTACTCGATAAAATTCTGCCAAATTGTTCTGGCTATTAGCGACATAGGGATGTCCTTTACCCAGTACTTGCTCCCGAATCGCCAGAGAACGGAGGTAAAGGGGTTCAGCTTTGGCATAATTCCCCTGTACTTGGTAAAGTGCTGCTAAACCGTTCAGGCTATTAGCGACATCGGGGTGTTCTTTACCCAGTACTTGCTCCCGAATCGCCAGAGAACGGAGGTAAAGGGTTTCGGCTTTGGCATAATTCCCCTGTACTCGATAAAGTTCTGCCAAATTGTTCTGGCTAGTTGCCACATCGGGATGTTCTTTACCCATTACTTGCTCCCGAATCGCCAGAGAACGGAGGTAAAGGGTTTCAGCTTTGTCATAATTCCCCTGTACTTGGTAAAGTGCAGCTAAATTGTTCAGGCTATTAGCGACATCGGGGTGTTCTTTACCCAGTACCTTCTCCCAAATTGCCAGAGAGCGGTGGTACAGGGGTTCGGCTTTGGCATAATTTCCTTGTGAAGAGTAAAGTAGAGCTAAATTGTTCAGGCTTTCTGCTACATCGGGATGTTCTTGACCCAGTATTTTCTCCCGAATTGCTAAGGCTCTTTCTGCAATGGGGATGGCTTCACTATATTTGCCTTGCTGATACAACTGCTCCACTTGTTGATTGAGTTGCTTAGCTTCGGCTAACTCTGCGGACTGTTGGGCTAATAATTGTGGTTGGGTTTGTCCGGCAACTTCCCTGGGTATACTCACCAGTAGTCCTAATGTCATTGCTGTAGCGATTGACCAAGTTAGCAATTTCACAGGGTTATGCTTGGGGAAGGTGTAATTCGTAATTTTGAAGCGGCAAAGGTGGTTTTTGGCTGTTTGAGTTAGTATGGCAGGTTTTAACCTTATTTTGACTGGTACTCTTTGAAGCTTGAATGAAAGTCGTTTGAACATAAGAATCTGCTGACGCTGTTGGAGCTGAGTTCTTGAGCGTTGCAATTACATATATCTCTGAGGGTTGAGGGGTTATGCAGTTTTGCATTTGTCATTGGTCATTTGTCATTGGGAATGAAGTGAAGCGGAATATAGGCAGAGTCTTTCTGCTGGGTAGCGCGCAATCAGTGAGTTGGGGAAACCTTCCTGTGCAACTGTCTTCCGCAACGCACTGGCTCGCCAACCTACGCATTTAATACCAATTCAAATAATGTTGGCGACACATCAATTCTAGAGGGAGGGCAATGCCAAACCCTCGAGGATATGTGGTTTAATTGCCTGGATGCTGCTGTTAACTCATTGGTGACCAAGGAGTTAAGGTTGCTTATGAACCCTACCTCATCCATAGAGAACCTTAACTATTTGACGACCAAGGGGTTAAGGTTGTTTATCAACGCTACCTCATCCATAGAGAACCTTAACTGTTTGATGACCAAGGGGTTAAGGTTGTTTATCAACGCTACCTCATCCATAGAGAACCTTAACTGTTTGGTGACCAAGTAGTTAAGGTTGTTTATGGGTGATGAAAAATTGCACTTTGCTGACTATCGGTTGAGGAACAGCAAGGGCAGATGGCGATAAGTTAAGGATAATTACAGACTTTTATCCCAACATTTGGTTAAAAAAAGCTCAATATTTGTGATATTCCCTGAACCAAAATACAGCTTTTTTGAGACAAGATGACAGTACAACATTCATTCAGAGTACATCTATGCCTCGCCCAAAACGTTTATCTCGTATTCTAGAAAAGGCTCAACAGAGAGCTTCTGGACTGCAAGCTATCGATCCAAATCTGGATTTTGGCAATTCTAACAGCTTGCAAAATCTGCGGCAACAAATTGCGGAATTACGTACTCAACTTAATACTTATCACACTGCTTTGGCTGTGGTTCAGGCTTCCAGAATTGATATTGAGCAGCTAGAAAAACGCTTGAATGTTGTGTGTGAAAATATGTTGTTGTCGGTTGCGGGTAGATACGGAAAAGAGAGTGCCGAATATGTCATGGCTGGTGGTGTGCTGAAAAGCGATCGCATTCACAAAAGCACTATCAACAGGTTAAAAAGTTTTGCAGAAAAAATCAATGTTGATAGTTGATTGCAAATCCTAACACCAAATCTGCACAACACGACCTTGCAATTGTTGCCCTAGCCAAGGTGTGTTACGAGACAGGGTGTGCAGATTTTTACTCTCGACTTTCCAGTTTTGCTGAGGGTCAAATAAAGTTAATTCGGCTTTTTGATCAGGTGCGATCGCAGTCAGTTTGTCTCGCAAACATTCGGCTGACCTGGTACTCAAAGCACGCCATAATTCTAAGGCGGTAAATTCGCCAGTGTCTACGAGATGTTGCCATAACAAAGGTAATGCTAACTCGTAACCAATTGCGCCTGGAGGTGCTTCGGCAAAGGCTTGGACTTTTTCTTCGTAGGTGAAGGGTGCGTGTTCAATGGCGATCGCATCGATGATTCCGGTACGTACCCCTTCCCGTAACGCTTTCACATCGCTGGGATTACCCAGGGGTGGGTCTAAATGCAAGCTGGTGTGATAGCTTTTGACTGATTTGGTATCTAGTAACAAATGCATCCAAGTAGTGCTGGCGGTGATGGGTAAACCAGATGCCTTGGCTGATGCAATTAAATCTACACTACGTGCCGTAGAAACACGCATAATATGCACGTGGGAATTGCCTGTGGCGGCGACTAATTCTAATAGAGATGCGATCGCACTGGTTTCTGCACTGGCGGGTATGGGCGGTAAACCCAGACGAATTGCGTCTGGCCCTTCTCGCATCACCCCATTAGCTGTTAATTGTTGGTCACAAGGCCAAAAAGCTATCGGTTTACCTATAGGCAGCAGATATTCTAACACCCGCCGCACTAGTCCTAAATTTTCCCTGGGGACAGCGTCGGTAAAGCCAACAACCCCCGCCGCCGCTAAATCGGCTAATTCTGTTAATTGCTTCCCTGCTAAATCTAAAGTAATTGCACCCCATACTTGCAGCTGGGGTGTAGCAGCAGCTTCCTCTGCTCCTCTGCCTTTTTGCAACTGTGCCACAACAGCCGGGTTATCAATCACGGGGGAGGTATTGGGTAAGATGCTGATTCTGGTAAAACCACCAGCTGCCGCCGCTTGCAGCAGAGATGAGATGGTTTCCCTTTCTTCAAACCCTGGTTCACCAGAGTGGCTGTACAAATCCACTAACCCTGGCCCTAGAACTAATCCCCGACAATCTTTGATTTGAGTATCAGAACTAACATCGGTAATGTGTGCTGCGATCGCTTGGATGTAACCATCAGCTATTAGCACATCAGCTAGTTGGTCTGTTCCAGAAACCGGGTCAATTACCCGTACTTGTTGTAGCAATTCAGTTGTCATGTGAGCTTTTAGCGATTACTTATCAGTGTTTTAACTGTGAGTCTATTGTGATCTATCTGTTGACAGAACAAAGGATGAAGAATAAAGATAAGTTGAATGATACCAATTTGAAAAAAGAAGGCGACAGATGTAGGGGCATGGCACTGCCGTGCCCTCTAGAATATATGGATGTGTCGCCAACATTATTTGAATTGGTATGAGAATGGAGATCACTTCAAATCCCATCCCTCAATCAGTCGAGTAATTTCATCCTTCATACTTTATACTTCAGCCTTCAGTTGACCGACAGCTTAACACTGACCTCTACAATGCTCCAGCTGCTGTTTTATCAAATACACCGCCACCTAAGTGAGTGGTGATATTCATGGCTTGCAGCACTGGTAAGCCATCTGGCCCAGCTGGGTAATCGATAACGCTAACTGCGCCGTTACCCTGGCGGAAATTCCAGAAGTTATCTGATGGTAAACCCAGAATATGACATAGTAAAGTTTTATTAGTAGCATCGTGAGCCACAACGATGCCAGTTTTGAGATTACTTTGTGATGCAGCTTGTACAATTAAGCGCCAAGCTGCAACGCTACGTTCCCAAACTTGCTGTAAATTTTCTCCTTCTGGCATTTGTACTTGTGCTGGTTCTGTGCGCCAGCGTTCTAATTCTCCGGGAAACTCTTGTTCTATTTCTACTTCTAATTTACCTTCCCAGAGTCCGTGGCTGATTTCCCTTAAACCATCTTGGTATTCCAGCTTTACGCTAGGATGGTGCTGCAATATCAGTTCTGCTGTTTCTTTGGGACGCGCCATTGGACTGCTGACAGCAAAATCTAGTTCCACATCTTTGAGAAATTCACCAGCTTTCTGCGCCTGGCTTCTACCGTTGTCGTTGAGGGGAACGTCTATTTGTCCTTGGAATTTAGTTTGGCGATTCCACTCGGTTTCTCCATGACGTATGAGTAGTAATCTGACACCTTGATGTCCAGGACGCAATGAAGGCAGAGTTTCCCCTGTATGTTGTGTCTGATTTAAAGATTCTAACTGTACAGAGTCGCCCAAACCGCCAGCAAAATTTAATACTGTAATGCCACAGTTAGATTGCTGTATGGAATGGTAGCGGCTAGCGGGAATTCCTAACGCCGTGCTAATTAAAGCGCGATTAATGCCGTTATGTCCCACAATCAAGATGGTTTCACCTTGATGATGAGGTAAAGTTTCTTGCCAAAACTGCCGTGCTTGCTCGTATAAAGACAGAACCGGAAAATGTTCTTTGGTTCCCTCTGCACTTTCCACTAACATCCGCAATTCATGGGGACGTTCATGCCAAGTTTGGTAATCTTCAGCGAACTGTTGCTTCACTTCAGAGGTGAGCATTCTCTCCCATAAAGGCAGGTCAATCTCCAGCAATTTATCAGAAGCTTGGCAGACAGCAGACTTGCTAGTTGGATTTGTCAACTCACGTTGAATAATCTCTGCTGTTTGCTTTGCTCTCTGTAATGGACTGCTATATATTGCATGGAATAAAATATTACTGAGGGCCTTGCCTAATTTGCCGGCATCGGTTTGACCTTTTTCTGTCAATAGAGACGCATCAGTGCGCCCTTGGATACGCCGCTCAGTGTTATACATACTTTGGCCGTGGCGTACAATGATGACACGCGTCACTATCTTGCCCTCCTCTCTCTAAAGGAACAATTTTACTGCAAACTGGGTTAATCAATGTAACTTAATTTTTACCAGGAAATATAGGGGGGAAGAAGCAAGGGGGTAGGGAGCAGGGAGCAGGGGAGAAATCATCATTCTTGTAGAGACGCGATTCATCGCGTCTATCTATCCGTGTCGGGAGTTCATCGCGTCTCTATGACTCAGCACTATTAAGGAACTATATATGTTAAAAGCTATTTCTTTTGCGATCGCTCTTGCTTTTATTCCTGTAATTAACTACAACCATAGTCAAGTAATTGCTACCACTACTACTGGGTATCAAATTGCTCAAAATTCTCAGCAATCGACAGCATTAACTGAGGAACAGTTGGGGATTGGTGGTATTAAACTTTCTATGCGTGAAATACAAGTTAGGAAGATATTAGGTAAACCTGTAAAAGTAGAAAATAGTGATAGTCCTGCTATCGGCAGAATTCGGACTCTCAAATACCCTGGGATTACAGTTGATTTAGATGAGGGTTCTACACCAGGTAAATTTAGCGTTTATCAAATCAAAGTTACCAGTAATAAATATGCCACTATTGATGGCGTAAAAGTTGGCGATGGGCAATCAAAAGTTACGAGAACCTATGGTAAAGCGGAGATTTATCAAGAAGATAATCTTTCTAGAGTAAGTTACAGCATCGAAAACCCTAGCCCTGGCGGTTTAAATTTTACATTTAAGAATGGCAAAGTTGTCGAAATTCTCTGCTTTTACCTAATGAATTAACCTGACTAAACAAGGCAAAAGTAAAAAGTAAAAAGTAAAAAGAAAGAAACCGGAAAATGGTCACAATTCCCTTCATTTATTTATAGAAACGTAGGTTGTGTTATGGCTTTAGCCTAACGCACCGCAACAAACATAAATTAACAATCTCTCTTATCGCCTTACATCAGGATGTATCGGCGGTTAATCGCCTTTGAAACTAACATCTATTGTGCAAACCATACAAAGATGCAATAGTATAAAAGCGTATGGGTAAGTAAGCATCTTTTACCAGTTTACTGACCTAAAACGCTTAAATTTACTTAATATCTTAGATTGTATGGTGGCTATTGTTACTCAAACACAATTGCAAGAGTTGCGCCCAGGCGATCGCGTTAGATATCATGGTGTAACTTGGCAGATAGAAGACTACAGCACATATCAAGATCCGCAGGGGTATTTAACGGATGAGTGGTTGCTGACTTCTAAGAAGGGTTCAGAATATTACTTATTACGAGAATTTGATCCAAACAACAAGCCTCATGCTGTTACTTGGTATTTGGCTAACCCATTGCAAAATCCGCGGCTGTTGTTACCAGATTCCGAAGAAAATATCGTACCTAGATTGTGGGAGGATATGCAATCTCAAGGGGAACCATATCCAGAATTGCAACTCTTTTATAAGCGTTATTACTTTGAGTCACGCACAGAGGGAGACTATCAGACAGAAGGCGAGATAAAATCTCGCATTACCTGGGATTATTGGGACGAAGAACATCAAATGAATTTAGCTATTGAGGCTTTTCCTTATCATCAATTAGATATTTATTCCACCAAAATAGTCCGTCCTGACGAATTTTCGTCAATCCAAAAATCAGCAAATGCAAATCAGGTTGATGTGGGAGAGATTATTGTCAAATCTGTGCAAGCTGTATTTGCTGCTGTGCTATTGCTAGTAGGAATTTGTATGATGATATTTGGATAAGCGGGAAATGCCTAATTCTTTATTTATTGAACAGCATGATGATGGTATTGCTTTCTACATCAACGGAGATTTGCAGTTTGATACGGCAGATGAAGCAATATATCATGAGTATTTAGTAATTCCGGCTATCGCTTTAGCAATTAAAAGATTTCCGCAGACAGATTTACGAGTGTTGGTTTGTGGGGGTGGTGATGGTTTAGCGGTGAGAGATATATTACGCTTTTCCCAAGTTAGCGAGATTGATTTAGTTGATTACAACCCAGAAGTTTTACAACTAGCTAACACTGTCTTTAAACCTTATAACTTAGGCAGTTTAGAATCAGAAAAAGTTACTGTCTATACTCAAGATGCATTTGACTTTGTTTCCCAACAGCCAAATGATTATTATCATGTCATCATTTGCGATTTTACCTATCCCCATGCTGTAGAAGACACGAATATATATAGTCGTGAATGGTTCCAAAAGCTGAATCGCGTACTAATTCCCAATGGCGTAATTTGCACCAACGGCGTTTCTCCCCAAAATAGAACAATCGGTTTTTGGTGTTTATATCAAACGCTGTTAGCAGCAGATTTCACAGTCAAACCTTTACAGCTAGCTATTCCTTCATTTTCTCATCATGGTTACGGTAATTGGGGTTTCTTTTTAGCATCGCCGCAGATAATTACCCGCTATGAAATCGAAATTCTCTATTTTCCCGAAGAGTTACATTCCTTAACACCTAGTCAACTACTCCCAGCCTTTATTTTTGAGAGTGCGATCGCAGAGTCTCGGCATGGAGTTATGATTCATACGCTGGAGAGTCCGCAACTGTTTTATTATCTGCTGAATGCGCCAACGCAGCTAGAGAATTTAAACTCAGAATCTGACGCTAGCATTGATTTTTTAGATATTGAAGAGATAGGAAAAGCCGCAATTGGAGAAGGTGATTTACTCGATTTAGCATCAGTAGCTAAATTTTGGATAGAAAATATCTATGCTTTGCCAGAAACGCAGGATAAGTTAGCAGATATGAATCGGTATTTACCTGTGCGTCATCGCTACCATAGCCAAAATATGACATCAGCATGGCTAGCACATCTCAGAGAATTACTCGCAGAAATAGATATTAAGCAATTATTGCAGAGTTTGTTAGCCAGAGCGCAAGATTTACCACCACAAATTGCCCAAGATTTGAAAAAATTAGCTGACAAAGTTAGTAATAATCAAGCATTAGCAAATCTACATCCGCAAACTGTGGAGTTAATCGCCATGCTATCGGTAACGTTATTAATGGCAAATTTAGTTGCACCTGATTCAGTATTTGCTAAAGGTTTCTCTTCTAGTAGCGGTAGTAGCAGTAGCAGCAGTACTAGCTATAGTGACAGTGGTGATACATTTATGAATAAATTTATCGGTATGTGTCTCACTGGAGTAGGGGGAGTTTGGCTATATAACATCTTCTTCCCGCAACAAAGAGATGAGTAAAGAGAATGCGTAGTTCGTAATTCGTAATTCGTAATTACATCATAGAGAAATAAGTAAGTTGTTGACAATCAACCAAACTAGATTACGCAATCTAAAAGCCTTGAAACTATTATTAATGACAAATGACAAATGACAGCCTTAATATGATTCATGCAGATAAGTAATTCACCTAGCAATAAATTGACTCAGCAGGATTTAGATTTAAATATTAGAGAATTAAATAAAGCCGCACAACAGGATTGGGATACACTCATTAAAATTCATCCCAATGGATGCTTTATGCAAACTTGCAGTTGGGCAGATTTTAAAGAAATTGAGGGATATAAAACCTTTCGCTATGGTTTATTTTTAAATAATCAATTAACAGGAGGATGTATTTATTATTTATATCCTCAAAGCAATAAAGCTAACTTATTGATTGCGCCTGGCGGGCCGATATTACCAGCAGCATATGCAGAGTCAGCGCTACAGCTATTGTTACATACAGCCGAGAAATTAGCGCGAGAATTAGGAGCGATCGCACTGCGGATTGAACCACTATGGACAGACAAACTAGCGTACCTGAAAAAATTTGTCCGCGCACCTGCTGATTTATTACCATCGGAAACTTTACTTATAGATTTAACGCCAGAACTTAGCGAAATTTTAGCGGCGATGAAGCCGAAAGGACGCTACAATATTCGCCTCAGTCAACGCTATGGTGTGACAACAGAATTTAGTAGCGATTCGCAAAAGATTCCTGTCTTGTATGAGTTATTTTGGGAAACTGTACAGCGTCAAAAGTTCTTTGGTGAACCCTACGGCTTTTTTATCAATCTTTGCCAAACATTATTTAAATCAAACATGGCAGAAATTGGTGTAGCCTATTGGCAAGGTGAAATCATAGCAGCAATTTTAGTAATATATTGCGGTCAAGTGGCTACTTATTTATATGGCGGACGCAGTTTAGCACATCCACAAGTCATGGCTAATTACAGCTTACATTGGGAAGCTATGCAAAGAGCTAAATTGCGCGGTTGCCAATTTTATGATTTTTATGGATTTACCCAAGATGTAAATCATAGCTATGCTAAGTTTTCGCAATTTAAAAGTCAGTTTGGTGGACAGCCTATGAAAACTATAGGCGCTCACGATTACTTTTTTTATGACCAGTTGGCGGATACCTTAATTAGCTTATTTCAAAACCTGGCAGGTGGTAGCAAATGAACGAAAGAGCGATGGCAATAATTACCCAATTTGGCGTAATCTTACTAGAATTATTTGTAGGCTTTGGTTTATTTTGGCTAGGACAGTTGGCTTATCAAAAGCTGTTTCGCCGCCGCATGGAATTAAATTTAGAATTATTTGTTAATGATAACCCTGCGGTTGCTGTGGCATTAGTAGGGTACTATTTTGGTATAGTTATTGCTTTAGGTGGCGTTCTCGGACAGAGTGTCAATAATTGGCAAGATAAAGCGCTGAATTTAATTAGCTATGGTGCCACAGTAATTTTATTAATGTTAGCTGGTGCATGGGTAGGGGATAAATTAATTCTGCGTCATTTTAATTGCGAACGCGAAATTATTCAAGACCGTAATATTGGTGCGGCGAATGTAGAAGCTGCGAACCACATCGCCAACGGTTTAATTTTAAATGCGGCTTTAGCAGGAGAAAGTGGTGGTTGGTTGGTAGGAATAGTTTGTTGGTTAATTGGTTTGGGATTACTCATTTTCGTAAGTTTAGTTTATCCCAAAGTTACTAAATATAATGTGTTTGCAGAAATTGAAAAGCGCAATAATCCTGCGGCTGGTGTAGCTTTGGCTGGTTTATTGATTGCTACAGGTAACATTGTACGAGTCGCCTTTGCAGGCGAATTTGAAAACTGGGTTGTGAGTTTTACCCAGTATGGATTACTGTTAATATTTTGCTTAATTTCGCTGGTAGTAATTCGCTGGTTAGCCGATTTAATTTTAGTACCTGACGTTAAAATCTCCGATGAAATTGCCAATCAAGAAGTTCCCAATGTTGGCGCAGGTTTAATCGAAGGATTTGCTTATATTGCAGCTTCCTTTTTAATTGCTTGGTGTCTTTAATAAATTATGAATTATTAGTAGGGTGCGTTAGCTTCAGCGTAACGCACCGCCGCATAGATGGTTACGTGTAAATTTAATTGTCTTTAATTATGATATGATTGGTCGCAAAATAATTATCATCGCGCTTAACACATCACTGCGTAGATGGTGCGTTACGGCTAATTTTAATTGTCTCTAATCATCAAATTCTCTCATAGCCGTAACGCACCCTACATTCATTGGTATCTGAGAAAGTTTATCAACCGGTGATATTTAAATAATTCCAGTTAGCCATGCTTTCAGAATTAGTAATTTGTCTGGTGAGAATTTCTGCTAATAGCCTAGCTTTGTGTTGATTGTCTTTTTGGTAGTCGCAGATATGAATATCGATTGTAACTTTTGCTTCTTCTGGCCAAAAGTGTAATGCTACATGAGACTCTGCTAGTAAAATAACTGCAGAAACTCCCTGTGGTTGGAACCCATAAGCCAGTTCACCAACAATAGTGAGTTGAGCTATATGAGCCGCATTTTTGATAACTTTGATAAAATCTGCCGTTTCCCAATTGAAAACAGTCTGTGCAGCTGGCAAAATTGCGTAGAAATGATGGGACTGAATCACCTATACAAGTCTTGGGTTGGAATTATCAGAGGTAATTGTATGCTTAAGCGTAACAGTAAAATGATCCTTGTGTATGATACAGAAGTATAGTATGATTACCCAAAAATAATCATCGCTTAACTACATTGTTACGGACAGCATATGCTGTGACGGCTTGTGGTTTAGCATAAGTTTGCTCTGGTGCGTTAACCCCAAATCACAAAAATTAAAATAGCAGATTTTTTACAGTTTAATCTTACCAAACTGACTTTAAAAGTAGTGTGGTAGGCATTAGGGAGCAGAAAACAGAAGGGACGGGGTAACGAAAAATAACGAATGAAAAATTACAAATTACAAATTACAAACAATCAAAATATTTATTCGTTATTCTTAAGATGCAGTTCATTGAGGGCTAATTAAAGAAATTCATGTCACGCGATGGCAAAGAGAAGCCTAGCCTCTACTTTTACCATCATTAATTACAGTTATCTTCAGTTTAAGAAAGCGGTCGAGAATCTATTAGTGGGAGAATTTTCTTCTCGAAAAGATGCGATCGCCTACGTTTTGTGTTGTATTTTTCTAATATAAGTACAAGTTAAACAACTACAGGAGCATCTATAGATTTCTTAGTTAAATCCAACACCCAATCACTATTGCCTAGGTTAATTGGACTCATAATGGCTAAAGTTTATATTTTGGATGCCAACAAACAACCCTTATATCCCATACACATCAGCCAAGCTAGAAAGCTATTGTCACAAGGTGATGCAAAAGTATTCCGGCGATATCCATTTACGATTATTTTAAAGGAGGTGCTGACGCAGTCTAGACTAGAGCAACTTGGTATTAAGATTGACCCTGGTTTAAATTAAATTAATACAGAACAACGTACATCAATTTCTAACTCAAATAAGCGGAAAGCTTAGACAGTAATAATTTTTCTATTAATTTAGACTTTGGCTTTTTGTCTGTTTTTCTATTATTGCTGTGCGAAATTCGCGGATTTCAAATTAAAAACTTTTGTGAACTAGGCTTGTAGCTCTTTTGTGACTGTGTATTTAGTAGTGAGCAGTAGCTTTAATATGTCGCAATACTTTAATCCTCAGGAGAATCCAAAGGATAGAGTAAGGCGAAAGGCAGGTTATGGTAAGCTAAAACAACTCTAATTTGTATATGTGATATCAATTTATATTTAAATAGGACTTACGCAAGTGTCACATTTTTTTCATTTAGGCTGTCAAGAGTCAAGAGTCAAAAGTCCAAAAAATCTGAATTTTTGACCCTTGACCCTTGACTGTTGACTCTTAAACCAGAAGTTTGGTGTACCAGTTGTGTAAGTACTGTTAAATTGATCATCGTCTTGTACGTCTGAGGTTTTATGAGTTCTTTTGTACTAAGCACCTTGCAAATTGGTATCAATTTGTGTAATTGCTTAGACAATTCTGAGCTATTTTAGCAAAGCGACTTTTAGGTAGTTGCTTGAGCAATTTATACGTGCCAAATTATGCAAATTCAATTATGTAATAGCTGAGTTTGATTCTTGTCTGCTGTATTAAAATCAACATTTTACGGCTCTAGAGCCTGACTAACGCTATCATCACCCAAGGCAAGAGTATGTGCTATTCATGCCGATTATTTGGTGAAGCTAAGAATATATATTGCAAAGTACAACCATTTTCAACTATTGCCAAAAAATTAATGGTTAATTAATAGTTAGGAATAAGAAAATGCCTAAATTAGAAAGACCCAAACCCCCTGTATTTGAAAGAGTAGAAGATGAACGCTTACACCGTAAACAACGTTTAGCCGCAGCCTTTCGTTTGTTTGCGCGGTTAGGATTTAATGAAGGTACAGATGGACATCTGACAGCGCGCGATCCTGAATTTACAGATCATTTCTGGGTAAATCCCTTGGGTGTAGAATTCTGTGATGTTCGAGTTTCCCACTTAGTATTAGTTAACCACGATGGGGATGTAGTTAAAGGTGACCAGCCGATAAATCGTGAAGCCATCGCTATTCATTCTCATATTCATGCTGCTAGACCAGATGCGATCGCAACTGTATATGCACATTCAATTTATGGTAAAGCTTGGTCTACCCTAGGTCGTCCCCTTGACCCCCTGAATGAAAATGCTTGTGCTTTCTACGAACACCATAGCGTATTTCATGACTGTACAGAAGTCTTATTTAATGCTTGCGAATATCAACGCATTGTAGAAACCTTGGGAAATAATAAAGCCATAATTTTACGTAATCACGGGATGTTAACTGTCGGTCAATCAGTAGATGAAGCTGCTTGGTGGTTTATTAATTTAGAAAATTCCAGTCAAGCGCAACTTTTAGCTGAGGCCGCGGGAAAACCCCATATTATTGAACATAATACTGCCCGTTTAACCAGAAACCACATTGGCGCACCTTCAAATGGCTGGTTCTGTTTTCAAACACTTTATAACAGAATTGTCCGCGACCAACCTGATTTACTTGAGTAATATTACAGCACTTTTGAAGTAATGAGTAATGAGTAATGAGTAATGAGTAGGAAATTTACTTATTAGCCAAGATTGATATTAATAAAATTGGGCAAAAGATTTAAACGTACTGCAAAGCGAAAGGGGGAAGTCAAAAGATTGTGACTGTTTGAAAAATAGCTTTATTTACGCCGAACTAATCTAGGTAATCTTTAATTACGAATTACGAATTACAAACTACAAATATGGATTTACAACTAAATGGCAAAGTAGCTTTAGTGACGGCTGCTAGCAAAGGTTTAGGTAAAGCCACAGCCAAACAATTTGCCCGTGAAGGTGCAAAAGTTGTGATTTGTGCGCGCAGTGAATTAGTTGAGAAAACTGCTGCGGAGATAGAAAGCGAAACCGGAAATGAAGTATTAGCCATCCGTGCAGATGTTAGCCAACAAGCAGATATTGAACGGGTAATTAATACGACAGTCGAGAAATTTGGCGGCTTAGATATTCTAGTTACCAATGCTGGAGGGCCACCTGCGGGTACATTTGATGATATTGATATTTCTAAATGGGAAGCTGCGATTAATTTGAATTTGTTAAGTGCAGTTCATTTAGTAAAATATGCCTTACCTTATCTGCGCCAATCTAGCGCTGGGGCGATTCTCACCATTACTTCTACTTCCACGAAACATCCAGTGCAAAATCTGGTTTTGTCTAATTCCATTCGCCTAGCAGTAATTGGCTTAACCAAAACACTCAGCCAAGAATTAGGAAGCGATCGCATTCGGGTTAACAGTATTTTACCAGGCTGGACATATACAGAACGAGTAGAAGAATTAGTCAACGCCCGGATTGCGAAAAGTGGTCAGACGAAAGAAGCGGAAATTACCGCTATCACCAACAATATCCCCTTAGGTCGCTTGGGAACACCAGAAGAATTTGCCAATGTCGCCGTATTTCTCTGTTCGCCAGCCGCCTCATTTGTCAATGGCGTGATGCTACAAGTTGATGGTGGAAGCAACCCAGGCACATTTTAAAAGAAGTCAAAAGTCAAAAGTCAAAAGTCAAATAAAAATGCTGTAGGATGCGTTAGCGTTAGCGTAACGCATCGTATTTTCTATTCTGCTGCTGCATACTTAGGAAAGACTTCTCCCGCTAAGTAAGCATCAAAATGTTCTTGAAAGTAAAGCCAAGAAGTCATATCTTCCACATCAAGCGCTGATTTTGGTGCTTCCTTATATAAAGGAATGCGATGATTAATTTCATCTTGAAATAATTGCGGTAACTCAGAAAAACCGTTGACTTTACCACCAATAGCACTATATATCAGCTGACCGGGGCGATCGCTCATTTTCATCCAAGGTAGCCATTGACCAATCCTATCCCAACTGAGTTTTACTTCCGAGACTGAATTTAGCGCTGAGTTGGATAAATCTTGAGTAGGTACGGTGAGTTTAAATAATTCCGCAGCTTGATAAATTTCTTGGGGACTGTACTCTGCAAATTTCGGGTCACCCGCTAAAGGATTGGGGTAAGTAGGAAAGATATCAAACACAAAAGTTGTACTTTCACCTTCCACTTGCGCGGGGAATTTACCTTTAAATGTACCCTGTACAGGATTATTCGCCACGTGCATCACCGGCACAACTTCCCCCGTCCAAGAATTTTCCCATTTAGTTAATTTTTCTTCTGTTTCTGGGTCAAGGTAGTATGTCAGTTCCCTAGAAGTAAAATCCCAAACTCCTGGTTCTAGGGCAATACATCTACTGACACTCATCCCTAATATTTTAAATAAGAGTTTCCGCTTCTCACCGGGGATAAAAGCGTAAATTTTACCTTTCCATACTAAGAAAGTAGATTCGCTAGCATCGAGGGAAGAACGTGTTTTTACCCAGTCTTGGGCATCTAATTCTCGAGTTTGAGCAATCATTTACAATATCCTATGGGGCATGGGGCATTGGGCATTGGGTGAAAGCACCAGTCATTACCCAGAATTTTGGGGTTGGTAGATAAGTATTAAAACAGCGATAAATTAATCTAACACAAACAATTTTTCTAAGTGTCCCCCCTCCGGTTTACTCAGAGGAGGTTTGAAAAGTCTTTTGGTTGGTAGCAAAACTTTTTAGATCCCCCTAAATCCCCCTTAAAAAGGGGGACTTTGATTCTTTTCCCCCCTTTTTTAAGGGGGGTTAGGGGGGATCAGTAAGTTATTAAAATCACAGTCAATCACTTTTCAAACACCCAACACCCAACACCAAACCCCAAATCATCCCAAACCGAATAACTTAGCAATTAACGGCAATAATTTATTCCCCGCTTCCACCAGCGAAGCGACAGCAGGTAAGCCTGTAAATATTCCCTTCAACATGGTGATTGCAGTCTTTGCAGTCTTCTTGCTGGTATTCTCTTGGGGAGTTTTCGCGGCTTCTGCTAAACTTTGCACCTGTTCTAACGCCTCAGCTTTATCGTCATCTGATAACTCTGTTGACTGAGAAATTGATTCTTGTAATTGCGTCAACAATTCTTTGATTCCGGGTTTATCTGCTTCGGGGGAATCGGGTAACTGATTGAGGGCAATATTCACATTACCGCTAATGGTTCCCAGGTTGGCGACGGAACCACCGCCAGCAATACCGCTAACATTTGTACTATTTTGAATATTGATACCGCTAATATCAGACACTTTGTTATCTCCTTGTATATAGTATTTCGACTGCCCAAGCGCAGTTGTCAGCATATTTTCTAAACTAAGAATGCGACTATCTTTTTCTATAAGTAATAATTGCTGACTTTGGGATAAAGCCTTGAGTTGATTATAGTCATCAAAATATTCCGCACTCAGTTGGGATTTATCACTCCCTGATGCGGTTTTGGCTCTGAGTAAGAATTTATCATCGCCGCGTTTCTCCATTGCGACGATTTCTAACTCAGCTTCTGGGTGATTTTCTGCCAGATTTTTAAAAGCAATGGCAATGGCGCGGGGGTCAACGCTTTGATTGTGGTAAAGGTCGAGGGTGTCAAAAATTGGCTTGATAAAGTCGGCAAAGTCGCCGTCTTGGAATATTTCTTGTTGATTATCTGGTTTGCGGAGGGGGTCGGGGTTTTCTTTGGTGGGTAAGCGCATGAAGATATACTCACACCTCACCCCATGCAATTTAGTTGTATTTGTAATCCCCCAATCTTCAATAAATGCACCTGTGAGAGTTGCACCTGTGAAATCGGTTGCGTCTAGTTGGGTTTGCTTGAGTTTGGCTCTAGATAAATCCGCATCTTGCAAGTTAGCTTCACTGAGATCAGCGCTGATGAAACTAGCGTCTGCTAAGTTGACTGATTGTAAGTTGATACCTCGCAGGATTTGACGGTCAAAGTTTTTGTCTTGTGCTTGTCCTGTAATTAGTAATTCGCGAACTTGTGGATGTTGCAGGTAAGTTGAGCCTGGGCGAATGCGGTCAAGCATTTTGGCTTGATGCCAACGGGTACCAGTGAGGATAGCGTTGCGGAAATCTGTACTTTTGAGTGTGGCTTTGGTGAAATCAGCCTGATTTAAAGTAGCGCCATGAAAATTTGTTCCGCCTGTGGCTGCAAAGGCTATAGCAGTATTACGAATTAAGGCATATTTTTCGTCTCCTTTCATTGCTCGCCAAGCGATGTAAATGCTAACTACAGATCCAGCGAAGGCTCCGGCGAAGGCTCCGGTGAAGGCTCCGGCGAAGGCGAAGACAAAAGTGAGGTTGAGGGCGACGGCGAAGGCGAAGACAAAAATGAGGTCGAGGGCGACGGCAAAGGTGACGGCAAATGCTCCGATGACAGATCCGATGACGGCAAAAGCGAGGGTGAGGGTGAAGGCGACGGCAAAGGCTGCGGAACCTACTCCGGCAATGGCGAAGACAAAGGCAACGACTCCGGCGACGGCAAAGACAACAGCGACAGATCCTAATACAGCCGCTATTTCTTGGCGAATTATGACAAACAAAAAGACAATCGATACGGTTAAAGCAATCCAGCCCGCTATCTGTGTATCTGTAGAGTCGCTAAATATTAACGAAACCAAGTAAGCGTTGACAGCGTAGAAAAATCCTGATATCTCTAACAAAACCCAGAAAATAAAAACTAGAAAAATTGCCCAACGGCGTTGCAGTCCCGCTTGGGCATGGCTGAAGTTTGCACCTGTTAAATTAGCATTGGTGAAATTTGCCCCTCGGATGTCAGCATAACTAAAGTTTGCACCCGCAAGGTCTTGTCCTTTAAAGTTGCGTCCTCGGAGATTTTGCCCGGAAAAGTCTAACCCCATGTTCCACTGCGCGAAGATGAGCAAATTTTACTACAGGCTTAAGCCAGTATATTCAGCAATGGTGAGATATTCTTCACGATTCAGGCTCAAAGCCGCAATTTCGAGGATAAAAGGCGCAACGTTGAGGGTAAAAGGTGCAAGTTCGAGGATAAAAAGCTCATCATTGAGCCTCAAAGAGTCATCGTTGAGGATAAAAGGCTCATCGTTGAGGGTAAAAGGTGCAATGTTGAGGGTAAAAGGCTCATCGTTGAGGATAAAAGGCTCATCGTTGAGGATAAAAGGTGCAACGTTGAGGATAAAAGGTGCAACGTTGAGGATAAAAGGTTTATCGTTGAGGCTTAGAAGCGCAACATTGCGATTCTAAGGACTGCCAATTTCAAAAATACCCCATGACAAGCGAAAATGAAGTACGCAGGTAGGGGCATCGGCAATGCCGTGCCCTGAGGCTCATCGGGTACGCCAAAATATTTGTATACAGCATATTTCAGGTAAATGAGGTACGCGCTTCGGGGCATGGCAGTGCCAGTGCCCCTACCATCTATGCCATTCTTTTCTCAAATCGCTCATCGCAGTGATATATATCAGTAAGTGAGCGACTGTGGCAATGTGGATATATAGCGGTTCTCGTTTGGATGCAATACACAATAGGGCATAGCAATGCTATGCCCCTACGAATGGTTTGTATTTTATGCAATAGAGAACGCTATCGGCACAGCATAAACATTCGCTTACAGGAAAGATTAATGGAACGCTCGAAAATTATTGCCATTATTACAGGTGCGATATCGATTATTTTAGCGATCGCCTACCTGATCATAGTCCAAATCCTCGACTACCGCGACATGAAACCCGCCCCCATCAGCCAATTGAACCAGCCAGCCGCAATTGTCGCTACTGTTTGGCAAGGTCAAGTTAACCACGCATCATAATTTGTCACCATTCGCGTTATCCAGATCCCCGACTTTTCAAAAAAGTCGGGGATCTTAAGTTTGCAGCCATTTTGTAGAGATGCAATGAATTGCACCTCTTGTTATTTATGTCAATAACAAAAAATCTATGGTAACTATTAATTGATCCCCATAAATTATTCATAGATGTAACCTAATGGTTAGTATCCATTAATTAAATAGTGGCATCATATAAGAATTAATTAGAGGAAGTATCGATGATTTATTTAATTAAAGTATTTCCTTTTTGCCATAGATAAAGGTAAGCTATTTCTAACAAAATTAAGCAAAAATAAAATCGAATTATTTGAGGGAGTTGGGTTAGCTGCAATCAAAGCCTTTTGATTCATAACCCAGTAGTTTTGCTGCAAGTTATAGAGGTAAGTTCATGGCTCAGTTTCTACTAGAGACTGTATGGCTAGTTCCGTGCTATGCCTTAATAGGTGGGCTTTTAGCCGTTCCTTGGTCACCGGGGATCATTCGCCGTACTGGCCCAAGACCTGCGGGTTATGTCAATTTGGTAATGACATCTCTGGCGTTTTTGCATAGTGCGATCGCATTTATTGCTACTTGGAATCAACCACCTGTAGAGGTATTTATTCCTTGGCTTTCTACTGCTGGATTAAATCTTACCATCGCTTTAGAAATTTCTTCTATTAGTGTGGGAGCATTAACTGTAATCACTGGCTTAAATTGTTTAGCGCAAATTTATGCTATTGGTTACATGGAAATGGATTGGGGTTGGGGACGCTTCTATTCTTTATTAGGATTGTTTGAAGCAGGATTGTGCGCCCTAGCTTTGTGTAATAACTTGTTCTTTAGTTATGTAATCCTAGAAGTTCTAACTTTAGGAACTTATTTGCTAGTTGGGTTGTGGTTTAGTCAGCCGTTGGTGGTAAGTGGTGCGCGAGATGCTTTCCTGACCAAACGGGTGGGTGACTTGTTCCTACTGATGGGTGTGCTGGGGTTATGGCCTTTAGCTGGAACTTGGAATTACACAGAATTAGCTGAATGGGCGACAACTGCTAATGTTGACCCCACTGTCATCTCTTTGGTAGGTTTAGCCTTGATTGCGGGGCCAATGGGTAAATGCGCTCAATTCCCCCTGCATTTGTGGTTGGATGAGGCGATGGAAGGCCCGGTTCCCAGTACAATTTTGCGGAACTCGGTGGTAGTTGCGAGTGGCGCATGGGTACTGATTAAATTGCAACCTGTGTTAACTTTATCACCGCTAGTTTCTTCCGCCTTAGTAGCAATTGGTGCAGTTACCGCCATTGGTGCTTCCTTAATTGCGATCGCGCAAATTGATATTAAACGCTGTCAATCCTATTCTGTCAGCGCTTACATGGGTTTGGTGTTTATCGCGGTAGGTACAAGACAAGATGAAGCCGCATTGTTGTTAGTACTGGCGAATGCGGTATCAGCTGCACTGCTGGTAATGAGTACTGGCGGCATTATTTGGAACAGCATTACCCAAAATGTTACCCAATTGGGTGGGCTATGGTCACGTCGTCCAATATCTGCGATTGCTTTTATTGTGGGAACATTGGGATTAATTGGCTTTCCCCCCCTAGGCGGCTTTTGGGCGTTGATGGAATTAATCGATGGACTGTGGGGAACTCAACCTGTATTGGTGGGTGTGGTCATAGCCGTGAACGCTTTAACTGCTGTGAGTTTAACCAGAGAATTCGGTTTGATTTTTGCTGGTAAACCCAAACAGATGAGTGAGCGATCACCTGAAGTACACTGGCCAATGGTATTGCCAATGGTAATATTACTAGGCTTTGTTTTACACCTGCCATTAGTGTTGCAAAGCTTATCATTACTACCAAGTTGGGTAATTCTGAATAAGGATGTTGCACTGTTATTAATTTGGTCAAGTGTGTTTGGCTGTGGTGTAACTGGCGTAATTTATCTCGGGAATATTCCTAAACCAATTCGCCTACCTTGGCAACCTTTACAAAACTTGTTGGCTTACGATTTTTACACCCCAACAATCTATCGGATGACGATTATTTTCAGCGTCGCCCAACTTTCTAAATTTGCCGATATGCTCGACCGTTTTGTTGTGGATGGTATCGTCAATTTAGTCGGTTTGTTCTCACTATTAACTGGCGAAGGTTTGAAATATAGTACATCTGGTCAAACCCAATTTTATGCTTTCACTGTGCTGTTAGGCGTTGGCGTATTTGGTATGTGGGTAACTTGGCCATTCTGGGGAGTACAGTTTTTGGATTTGATGTTTTAGGTATTAGGGACTGGGGACTGGGGATTGGGGATTGGGGATTGGGGATTGGGGACTGGGAAGAGAGATTTTTGAAGACAATTTAATTTTTGAAACCTGGTGTTGTGTTGGGAGGAAAGATAATGAAAAAACAATATAACCAAACTAATTTTTCTCGCAGAAATTTACTGAAACTAGGTGCAGGTGCCGTTGGTACAGGAGTATTAACTGCGGGATTAGGTGCAAATTTAGCTGCACCAGAAAGAGTCTCGGCGCAAGATAAAAAAGAGATTACTCCTGATGCGGCATTAAAAGAATTACTAGACGGCAATGATCGGTTTGTCAAAGCCAAAAAACGCAATCCCCATCAATCACTAAAACGCTTGCAGGAAGTTGCAAAAGGGCAAAATCCCTTTGCCTCAATTCTCGGTTGTGCAGATTCCCGAGTGCCTTCAGAAATAGTTTTTGACCAAGGATTAGGAGATTTATTTGTTTGTCGTGTAGCTGGTAATATTGCCACACTAGAAGAAACTGGTAGTTTAGAATTTGGTAGCTTAGTTTTAGGTTCCAAACTAATTTTAGTACTAGGTCATGAAAGATGCGGGGCTGTAGATGCAACTATTAAAGGTGCTGCCGTACCAGGACAAATTGGTAGTTTATTAGAAGCAATTAAACCTGGTGTAGAGCAATCTCAAGGAAAACCTGGGGATAAATTAGAAAACGCTTGTAAAGCTAACATTTTAGTGCAAGTTGAGAAGTTGAAATCATCTCCAGTGCTTGCTGGTTTAATCAAAGAAAACAAACTCAAGATAGTCGGTGGTTATTACGATTTGGATACTGGCAAAGTCAGTTTAGTTAGTTAGGTTTTGGGCATAGGGCATGGGGCATTGGGCAATAGTTATTTCTTCTGTGCTTTATTGTCTCTCCTATGCTCCCATTCCCCTGATATCTTTTGCATATTGAAATTTCTTCTGTTTACTCAATTACCCAAATTGCCATGTTAAGTGTTCTGATTTGGCTCCCGATTTTGGCAGCGGCAATTATCGCCATCATTCCTAAAAAATTACCTGCCAATACTGTAAGGTTAAGTGCCTTATATTTCGCTGCTATAGTTCTACTCTGGAATATTTTTATTCTGTTCAAATTTGATATCAGCAACCCAGGGATGCAATTTCAAGAGTATCTACCTTGGAATGAAACTCTTGGTTTGAGCTATCAATTAGGTGTTGATGGGCTTTCGATATTGATGCTGGTTTTAAATAGCCTACTTACCTGGATTGCTATTTACAGCAGCAGCAAAGAAAATACCAGACCTCGGCTATTTTACTCGCTAATTTTATTAGTGAGTGGCGGGGTAGCAGGTGCATTTTTAGCAGAGAATTTACTGCTATTCTTCTTGTTCTACGAACTAGAATTAATTCCCTTCTATTTACTAATTTCTATTTGGGGAGGGGAAAAACGCGGTTATGCTGGGATTAAATTCCTGATTTACACTGCTGTTTCTGGAGCATTAATCTTAGCAACTTTCTTGGGTATGGTGTGGCTAACTGGTTCTACCAGCTTCGCCTTTGATGCCGTTTCTACCCACACTTTATCCCCTGTATTACAATTCGTTCTGTTAGCAGGAATTATTTTAGGTTTTGGTATCAAAATTCCCTTGGTTCCTTTCCATACTTGGTTACCTGATGCTTATGTGGAAGCTTCTGCACCGATTGCGATTTTGTTGGGTGGTGTGTTAGCAAAGCTGGGAACCTACGGACTGTTAAGGTTTGGGATGGGAATGTTTCCCGAAGCTTGGAGTACCTTTGCACCAACATTGGCAATTTGGGGTGCAGTGAGTGCAATTTATGGGGCAGTAGTGGCGATCGCGCAAAAAGATATCAAGCGCATGGTAGCATACAGTTCTATTGGTCACATGGGTTACATCCTGCTAGCTGGTGCTGCTAGTACTTCCTTAGCGCTGGTTGGTGCTGTCGCCCAAATGTTTAGCCACGGTTTAATTCTCGCTATTTTGTTCCATTTGGTGGGGGTTGTAGAAACCAAAGTAGGAACAAGGGAGTTAGATAAACTCAATGGTTTAATGAGTCCAATTCGGGGTTTACCTTTAATTAGTGCGTTGCTGGTATTAAGTGGAATGGCGAGTGCTGGTATTCCCGGTTTAACAGGCTTCGTGGCAGAATTTATCGTTTTCCAAGGAAGTTTCTCAGCGTTTCCGATATCTACAATCTTGTGTGTAGTTGCGAGTGGTTTAACTGCGGTTTATTTTGTGATCCTGCTTAACCGCACCTGTTTTGGTAGACTCGACAACTCAGCTTACTATCCGAAAGTCGAATGGTTTGAGAAAACACCTGCGTTAATTTTGGCAGCTTTAATCATCTTTTTGGGAGTGCAACCAACTTGGTTAGTACGTTGGAGTGAACCCACAACTACCGCAATGGTGGCTGCTATTCCCGCAGTGGAAAGAACCGTCAATTCGGAACTCGCTGTAAAACCATAATGAATCTTCCTTTGCGCCTTTGCGCCTTTGCGTGAGAATTATTTTCAAAACGAACCGCAAAGACGCGAAGTACACAAAGGAAGAAAAAAGAGAGATTTTCTGTAATGATTTAGGATTGCTATAAGAGGATGTCTGAAAAATATTTGGTGATGTATCAAAGTTTCACAGATCCCCCTAAATCCCCCTTAAAAAGGGGGACTTTAAGAGTCTCTTAGCCCCCCTTATTAAGGGGGGTTGGGGGGATCTAAATCAATTACAATACTTCTCAGAAATTCTCTCAGGAAGGAGTTATGCACCAAGATTAGGAGGAAGGATGAACCTGAAATTAATTCCCAGTGGACTGGTACTATTTCGCTTTTTAATTGCGCCTTTTCTCCTCTGGGATGCCCTTGATGGTAAAACTAGTATTTGGTTCATCGTTGGCTTTGTCGCCGCCTTCCTCTCAGATATTTTTGATGGCATTATTGCCCGAAGACTTGGTGTGAGTACTGCTGAATTAAGACAAGCTGATAGTTGGGCTGATGTATGCCTTTTTAGTTGCATATTTGTGAGTGCTTGGCTAGTACATAAAGATGTTTTAACTGCTTATCAATTGCCTTTACTCACAGTTGTTTTTGCTCAGTTGGTATGGTGGATAGTGAATTTAGTGAAATATGGTAAACCTGCTAGCTATCACACCTACTCAGCTAAGTTTTGGGGCATCACTCTTGCCATTGCGATTATTTCTTTATTCGGCTTTAACTATGCAGGAATTTCTCTTTGGCTAACTTGTATTGCTGGCGTAGTCTACAGTATTGAAGAAATTGCCATGACAATGATTCTGCCTGTGTGGACACATGATGTATTAAGCATTTTTCACGCCCTAAAATTACGCGAACAACTATTAATTCAAGATAGCCTGATTGATTCACAACAATAACAATTGTAGAGACGCGATGAATCGCGTCTCTAACAAATGACATTGTAAAGACGCGATGAATCGCGTCTCTACAAGATAAAAAAACCTTACAACTCCCACGGAATTTATATATGACAGCAATTGTTGATAAAACTACTAAATTACCTCCTTCCCGCCATGAATTTGCGGAAGTAATTCATCGTTTAGAAGCTGGCGGTTCAATGCTGCCAGATACGCCAGAAAACCTGATGCAAATTATCGGCATTTATAAAGCTTATGCTGTGCCGATGGATTTCTACTGGCGGGATTTACTTTATATTGCAGAACGGGAATTTTTAAATCCTTTTCCCTTCTTTAAATACTTCTTACCCAAAGAATATTTAGACCTTCATAATCATTATGCAGGTGATGATGCTGATTTACGCATTTGGCGTGGCCCAGCTACAGCCCATCCCGAATTATTGGCATTTATCGAAAAAGGTGAAACTGGCAAAATGCCAAAATTATTTCACCATTTATTCCACGATCGCATTAACATGGAATTTGCTGAAGCTTGTATGCGGGCTATGCTTTGGCATCGACAAATGTACGCACCAGTAAACCAGTTTGACGCTTACCTGGATTCAGACGAATATAGAGCTAACGCTGATAGGGCAATTAAAGCTTACTTCAAAGGCAACCCGGTAATGTTGGCGCTGCATAAGATGTTCCCTGATATGTTCATCGAACAGTGTCGCCAGATGTCATATTACTCTAACCTCGGCTTATTCTGGGAAGTTATGGCACCCGTGTTCTTTGAAATGTCGGATATTTACGACGAAGGCGGGTTTAAAGGTGTACCAGATGCAATGAACTTTTTGGTAAATGGAATTTTTGCGATCGCAGGTCGTCCAATTTACCATCATGTATATATAGATGGCGAATGCTACGAAATCATTCCCAAATCTAAGGGTTTCACCTGGCTATACGAAGCAGCATTACCTTACGTAGAAGCAGTTTTCTACCGTACAGCTCCTTTCCGTGGGACAAAATCTTATAATGCTCAAGCAGGGCAAGTACCTGATGACCAAAAAGATTTCCACTATGGCATTCTCTACGCTGATGTCTTCCCAGTAGGTACAGCTGGTATCCCACCCACATTATTAATGCAAGATATGCTGCACTTCTTGCCACAATATCTGGTTGACTATTACCAAAAATATTGCCGTGGCGAAGAAGATATGTTGATTCAGTTGGGCGTTAGTTTCCAACGTTCCATGTACAATGTAACTTCGGCGGTAATTCAAGCATTACGCACGGCATTGTTATATCCTTTAGATGACACCAATCCCAAGCATTTGCAAGCAAACCGGGAATTTTTTGAAGCCCAGTTAAACCGCTTTACCCGTGCTGATTACAATATGCGTGATGCTGCACGTTTACGCGATGTTCAACGCCAAGACTATAGGTAATTCGTAATTCGTAATTCGTAATTCGTAATTATTTTGGTAGGGTGTGTTACGCCGCAGGCTAACGCACCTTATCTTTTTGCTTTCTCAAAATTAACTTTTGCTTTCTCAAAATTAACTGCTGCTTTCTGGGAATCAACTTTTGCTTTCTGGGAATCAACTTTTGCTTTCTGGGAATCAACTTTTGCTTTCTGGGAATCAACTTTTGCTTTCTGGGAATCAACTTTTGCTTTAACGATTCGGTATTCCGCGCAAGCTGTAGCAACTTCTGCTTTCTGGGAATCAACTTTTGCTTTAACGATTCGGTATTCCGCGCAAGCTGTAGCAACTTTTGCTTTCTGGGAATCAACTTTTGCTTTAATGTTTCCGTATTCCGCGCAAGTTGTAGCAACTTCGATGGGTTGCGCTGCGCGACAACCCATCTACGATGATTGGCTTTCAAGACGGCGAAACAGAAATAACCAAATAGGTAGGGAACTGTTGATAGCAATCAGCCTGACTAAATGCCCTGCGGTGACTACTTCCACATTATGATTTAATACCAAAGCAACGAGAATCATTTCTGCGGAACCTCCTGGGGCTGTTACCAATAGACAAGTTAACCAATCCCAAGCAGTTAATTGCATAGCCAGCATAGCAGCGATCGCACCTGCAATTAAAGTCATAGCCACAGACATGACTGCATAGCCGATAGTTTTGGCATTAAAACTAGGTTTATCTCCCCAATACTCCCCAATGGTAATTCCTAACAGCATTTGACCAACTAAATTAATTAGTGGTGGTGCAGTAAAATGCATACCAGATGCGATAGGTAGTAAATTTAGCACAGGGTTAAATGCTATCCCAATCAGCAAAGCACCAAAAAAATCGCCTGCGGGAATCTTTAAGAATATCGCCAGATAAACTACTAAGGCGGTTACCCCCAGCGCTAATAAAAGTAATCCTAATTGAGATGGCTCAAAATTGAGTAAATTGCTTTGCATGGAAATAGCTTGTTGATTCCAAGAACTGCTAAATGTGGTTCTCGCAATCAAAGGAATCAGAAAAACTACGCTTGTTACCCGCAAAGCTTGAACTAGCGCCACTAAGGTAACATTTTTATTATAATCAGCTGCGATCGCTGCCATAATTCCCACTCCGCCGGGAACTGTCGCCAGCATTGCTGTTAACAAATTGGTTTTACTGAGGTGCGAATAAATATAGCCAATACAGATGCCACAAACTAACAGAAAAACTGTTAATAAAATAAATATCGGCATCCCAGACGCAACACTAGCTAAATCACTATGACTACTGGAAGCACCCACTGTCAGCCCCACAAGCGCCATACCAGTTTTTCTCGCAGTCCGGTTAGGTTTGGGGTAATATTGAAAAAAAATTCGACAAATCTGTAAAACTATAGTACCCGCCGCAATACCCCCGAATATCCAAACTATTCCCCCAATATTCAACCTAGCAAGGCTGAAACCTAAAGGTAACGCCAGCAGCATTTCTAAAATAAAGACAGCTAATTGCTTGACAAAGAGATGTTGTTGAGCATCAATAGGATTTGCAGCAGTTGATTCCTCAACAATAGGAGCAACACTAAAGCTATGATTCATCGATGTGCGCTTTTTTCTTAGTTTAATACGCACAACAGATCATGCGATCGCGCTATGAGTACGCCAAGGCAACGCAAGCGGGGGAAAGGGTAAAGGGGAAAGGTTTTTGTCCCTTACCCTTTTCCCTTTAACCTTTCCCCAACCTCCACCTAGCATTTTTGGGTTGGCAGACTAATATGTAACACCAAAAGCTTTGGAAGAGGTGCGTTACTTCGTTAACGCACCCTACTTCTTGTACAGACGCGATTAATCGCGTCTCTCTTTAATCTTCATCAAGTGCGGGGAAAGCTTCCTCAAATTGCCATAACTCATCTTTATGTTCCATGAACCAAATCCGAGTTTCTGGAGTTAATTGACTCCAAATATTTTCTACAGGAATGTGAGGAGAAGAATAGCGATATTGTTCACCGAGTAATTTCAGATTTTCCGCTACATCCAGGGGAATACCAAACTCTCGCCAGTCAACTTTCACATATCTTCCAGAAAGCCCTGCTGCGGGGTCAAAAATTAATTGTGCCGCCCTAACTAAATCAGCAAAATGATGTGCTTTTAGTCCGGTTATTTGCTGAATTGGTAGTGATTGATTATGCTCTTGAGACATTGTCGCTGGAGTGGTAAAGATGATTTGTTGATTGAACTTACTGCCAGAGATTTTTATCCCAATTCTCTTATTTTAGCGCACTGTCTTTTTTAAGAACGCAATTGCGCTATCATTGCGGCTGGGTTCCAGTAAGCGCGAGTAGTTTGAATTTTACCTGCTGAGTTAATTTCAATAATAGTAATTCCGGCAAAAGTTACGGATTTACCTGTTTTGCTAGTTCCTTGCATTGTCCACTTAACTGCTGCTTCATTCCCACTCACAAAAATATGCTCAGTGGTGGCTTCTAGCTTTGTAAAAACCGCTTGTAATTGCCCAATAAACTGACGGAATCCTTCATGGACTTTTGCTGGTGGTTCCCCTACTGGATCGTAGCTTAATGCATCTTCAGCAAAGTTTTCTACCCAGCCTTCAGGGTTCATACTAGCCATATTAGCAAAGTAAGCAGCAACTACGTTTTCTATGGTTGCATTTGACATATTAAAATCCTATTTCAGTTGTGGTAAATATTGGTTTTGGATGTTGAATACAGACGCGATTAATCTTGAATAAAGACGCGATTAATCGCGTCTCTACAAGGAATTATTGGCGATAAAATATTTCTGAAGTTAAACGCTGAAAATTACCTGCACTATCATATTGTGCAGTTAGTCGCTTAAATTCAGTTGGAGAGACAAATTTACCAGCTATAATGCTAAATTCTTGACCAGATGGCAAAATTTTAGGTGTATTAATCACTATTCCATCAGGTAAAAAGACTGTTTGATATATATTCTCATCCTTCAGTGGCACCAAAGTTAGATTTTCAATAGATTCCACATTTGAAACAGTTAAATCAGCATTGATATATTGTTTTTCTCCTATCCATTTACCATCGATTTCCTTTACTTCTGCATCAGGTGGTTTTACAGGGAAGCTACCTAAATATTCACGAATCTGAGTAAATCTTTCTATTGCACTATTTTTTGCATATATCACTACTACACTCGTTCGCCAATCTGCATTTCTAAAGAATAACTCCATACCCAACATTTTACCTGGCTCAAGTTTTTTGTCTACAGAACCATAAATTTCAGGAGTAATTGCTAGTACCTTCATAGAAGGTAATGCAGGATGAATAATGCCATCATCTCGATTACAAGTTTGCTTATCTATTTGCCAGTTTTTTTCTTCTTCTCTGCCATCGGCGTAGGTGTAATTATTAGTTTGATAAATAATTGTGTTATCTTCGTTAGCCCGAAAACTTCTCACACCTTTGAAAGATTTAACCACTTCTTTAGTGAGAGAATAACTAGTCCATGTTCCATACCAGCTAATACTTTCTTGAGTATGGTGACCAAACAAAGTTGACCAGTTTCGCTCTTGTGCATTCATGATATGACACCCTAAAATTGAGCATTATTTTATAAATTCTCATCAGAATTTACATTATTTATGCAGCTAATACCATTTTGAAAAAAGAACGCGACAGATGGGTAAGGGCACGGCATCCACAATCTTGTGGTATATCAAATTATCTTACTGGTGCCGTGCCCCGACAAAGAATTTATTTGTTGCAAACATTATTTGAATTGATTTTTGAAAAAAATCGCTATACTTTTAGCCCTTATTTCCTGTTCCCTTTCTCAGCGAATAATTTCAGTAATCCCAACACTTAATATTATTCAGTTTCAATCAACACATGAACAGCCGCCACGGCTATTAGCATCTCATCATTTTTATCGTTGAGAGAAGCAATTGCGCGTCCTTGAACTACCATCCCCCCAGCTTCAACGGTGAGAGTTTTACGCCCAAATGGTAATACTGCTAATACTTCCTCTTGTCTTACCTGTTCTGGGTATGGTACAGCTACTTGAACTTCCACAATCATCTCATTGGGGTCATTTAAACCAGCAACTTCCCACACTCCAGGTAACGCATTATGTGCGATCGCATTTCTTACTGCCCTGGCTGCTGCTACTGTTGGTTCTTGTCCATGTTGGTCAACTCCCATGCCCATCTCGATAATAAAGCGTTTTTTAGCCACAACTTCCTCCCATCCCTAATTTATGCACATCAACCGCCGACAATTTCTTACCAGCGTTGGGTTAGCGACTTTAGCTACCCAGGTACAACCTTTTACAGCCCAAGGTCAATTATCTCGCAATAGCACCCTGAAACCACCTCACCTGCAAATTGGCGATACAGTAGGATTAATCGCCCCAGCGAGTACCGTTGACAGCGAAGATATAGCCACTGCACAGCGTAACATTGCAGATTTAGGGCTAAAAGTAAAGCTAGGAAAGCATATTTTGGATCGTTATGGTTACTTAGCTGGGAAGGATCGCGATCGCGCTTTTGATGTAAACTCAATGTTTGCCGATCCATCGGTAAAAGCTATTATTGCTATGCGTGGCGGCTGGGGTTGTAATCGTCTCTTACCTTGGCTGAATTACACTAATATTCGCAATCATCCCAAAATCTTGCTCGGATACAGCGATATTACATCTTTATTATTAGCAATTAATGCCCGCAGCCGCTTAATTACTTTTCATGGCCCAGTAGCCACCTCTACCTGGAATCAGTTTACTGTAGATTACTTCCGGCGCATTCTCTTTAATCAAGAAGCCGTCACCATGCAAAATCACACACCTGGGGAAGTAAAAATAGAAATAATTACTCCAGGAAAAGCTAGAGGTAAACTTGTTGGCGGTAACCTATCTGTCCTCTCAGCAATGATAGGTTCAATGTACCTTCCGGCTTGGCACAATAGCATTTTATTTATTGAAGAAATCAGCGAAGATGTTTATCGTGTAGACCGAATGCTCACACAATTAAAAAATGCTGGCATACTTAATCAAATTGCTGGTTTTATCTTTGCCCAATGCACCGATTGCAGCCTTGGCGATGCCCCAAATTTTACTTTAATGCAAGTCTTACAAGACCACATCCGCCCGTTAAATATTCCCGCTTGGTACGGTTCCATGATTGGTCACATTAAAAATAAATTTACTATCCCAGTAGGTTTGCCAGTAGAAATTGATGCCAATTTAGGCACAATTCAAATGTTAGAATCAGCCGTAATTTAATCTCAATTTAAAAAATCATGCAACAGATTGTAGGGGCAAGGCAGTGCCTTGCCCTCTAGAATATATTGATATGTCGCAAAAACTATTTAATTGGGTATAACATTAGCAATTAAACAAAAATACCTCTCAACCTCTTATTTTTTTGTGGTTTTATTTTCCTTGTGCTGTGCAAATCGATTGTATTAGAAGTGAAAAAATTAATTAGTCAAAAGCCCATATTTTTGACTTTGGACTTTTGACCCTTGACAACCTCTCCCATCAATCACTAGCCGCGAGTTTTAACAAATCAGTTTGCGATAATCTATCCGCCGCATTTTTAACATCATCAAACGGCATTCCTGACCTTTTAGCCATATCCAACAGAGTATGATCGCCATCAGCTAAATTCAATACCCACAAAATAGCCATTTCATTGAGTCCGCTATCTTTTTGCCCACCAACTGACCGATATAAACCTCTTTTCCCTAACTGTGGCTCACATTTGGGTTTTTGATTAACGTAAACTTGATTACTATCAAGTATGTGTAATATAGAAACACATTGAGCAAAAGAATCAGCCAGATATTGCGGTTTTACAAAATCCAAATTATCGGCTGAAGTGTGATATTCCGGGAAGCTACCATGAGGCGATCGCATAAAGCAACCTACAGCTAAATTAAAGCCTGGTGAGCAATATTGTCGCTCATCATAGCCATAGGGAAAGAAGTCAATAATTTTATAATCGTGACCTGAGTTGTTCAGCACATAACTGACAATCTCATCAATTTCCGTATTACCTCTGCGGCTTTTTTTGTAAGTAAAGTTACCTGCATCTCCCAAACAAGTTAAAACTAAACCATGTTTGATGCGATGCACATTCGCTTCATTTACAGATAGCCAAGTAATTGAACCAATAGTTCCCGGTATAAAAACAAATCGATAAGAATAGTGATTTTTAGTTTGGCTGAGTTGTTTAGCGAGAAAAACTGCGATCGCAATTCCCGAAAGATTATCATTGCACAGAGAAGGATGACAAGCGTGACAAGAAATCAACACTTCCTCGCTGCTGGCTCCGGGAATAAAATATTCACCATAAGTCAGATGTCCCGGCTCTAAAGATGAGTCAATACATACTTCATATTCTTCATCTTGTAGTTGTAAAAACTGATTGTGACTAAGACAAAATCCCCAACTTTCTTTGTAATAGGAAGTCCGGTAAGGAACCCAATCAGGATAATCTGGTAGTGTAAATAAATGTGATTTTAATTCGCTTAGTGATATCTTTTGATGTACCGGAATACTGTAATTAACAACGTGTAAATTTAAATTTGCAAAATCTACAATTTTTTCACCTTGAGAGTTTTTAATATAAGCATCTTTAATATTCCATTCTTTAGGCACTTTCCAATCAAAAACTTCCGTTCCTGTTGGTACTTCATGCACTGATAGCGGAATATGCTGTTGCAAAATCTTGAGTGTTTTTCTAAACCCATCACCTGTAATACTGCGGCAGATAGGATAGAGTTCAGTAATTAATTGATATATTTCTTGAGCTACATCACTGCTGTTTGCAGCCGTTTCTAGCTTGGTTTCTACAGGTTCTTGAAGATTTACCATGATAATTTCCCTGGGATAATCTCATTGCAAAAGTCATTAATTTTCCTGGGCTGCAAGATCCCCGACTTCTTCAAGAAGTCGGGGATCTGACACCGTAGACTTGAGCTATCAGCCTGAGAATTAATTCTCAGGTAGCTAAACTGAAGCTAACAATATTTTCTAAACACAGGTTTGACTGGACGACCAATCAAATACTCATCAATTCCATATTCTAGAGCTTGGCGGTAAACCTTTAAAGCTTCCCCAATTGCCTCAATCGTGAAATCAATATCTTCATTACTATGGGAGAAACTCACAACCAAAGAAGGTAGAATCAACCCGCGTTTAATAGTTTCTTGCATAAAGAGAGTTCTAAATGCTTGAGATGGTTGTTTATTTTGGTCGCGAGTGCCATAAACTAAATTGCAAGGAAGTCCCGCAACTTGGAAGTAATCTTCCACTCCATAAGCTGCGATCGCCTGCTTAATCCCTGCAGATAATCTTTCTCCTTGCTGATACAGATACTCGATTACACCTTCTGTCCGGAAAGTATTCATCGTCGCGATCGCCGCAGCTAAGGCGTGGTTTTCGGCTCCGTGGGTAGTAGATAGCAGAAATACGCGTTCTTTATCGTGATAAATTCCGCCTAGTTCCATGAGTTCGCGTTTCCCAACTAATGCGGAAATCGCGAACCCATTACCCATGCTTTTACCAAATGTCGATAAGTCGGGAACGATATTGTAGCAGTTTTGGGCATTCCCACCAGCCCAACGGAAGCCAGTAATCATCTCATCTAAGATGAAAATCGCGCCATTTTCCTGACAGAGTTTTTGTAACTCATACAGAAAACCGTTGGCTGGATGTTCATATTTAGCGGGTTCTAAAATGACACAAGCAATCTTTCCGGGATGATTCGCAAACAGAGTTTTGACACTTTCAATGTCATTAAAAGTGAATTTCACTGTCAAATCTTGAATCACTTGGGGAATCCCCGCAGACATGGGAGTGCTGCCAATAAACCAGTCATTATAGGAAAAGAAGGGATGATCGCCACAAATAGCCACCATATCCCTTCCTGTATATGCTCTAGCCAGAGTAATTGCGGCTGTAGTTGCAGTTGAGCCATCCTTGGCAAATTTCACCATTTCTGCGCCAGGAACCCAACTTAAAAGCTGTTCAGCACATTCTACTTCAATGGTTGCCGGACGGGTGAAGTTATTACCCAGCAACATTTGCTGATACGCTGCTTCTACCACAGCCGGATAAGCGTGTCCTAAAGTAATGGCACGCAAACCCATACCATATTCAATAAATTCATTACCATCCACATCCCAGACATGACACCCTTGACCTTTCACAATAAAGCCTGGTGCATCTTCGGGAAATTGGTCATCACCTTTAGCGTAAGTATGAGCACCACCAGGAATCAAAGCGTGGCTCTTTTGTTGTAAAACTTTGGACTGGGCAAAAGACTGTCTAGTTGAGGGTTTAAAATCAGCTAAGGTCATCGGTTTTTCCTTAATGAGGATTATTTAATTGGAATAGGCGATCGCAAGCACAATAAAATTAGGAAACTAAGCACTCTTCTCGTGCTGGGGTGTCATAGCGAGCCACTAAATCTTCAGAAATCCGCGAAAAGTCGGTACCTCTTAAAAAGTCGCCTAAAGAAGTACCTGTACAGTTGGAATCGATATTTGGCGCACCCCTTCTCGCGATCGCATCATCTAGATGCACAGTTCTAAAATCGATGCTAAAGCGGGTATAACCGGATGTATTTGGTACAGTTGAATGCATCTGCGCGCCAGAGAAAAGAATCATCCCACCCACTTTCGGAACCAAGCGCAATTGTGGTTCTATTTCTAAAAGTTCTTCAGCGCGGGGTTGCTTGCGTGTATCTTTTTTAATATGCTGGGCAGCAGTTTTGCGGCTTTCTCGATTCCACTTCGCGTAGTTATAGTCTCGAGAACTATTTTTCACTGGTTCATCCCAGTAGCGCGGATGGAATGCCATCACATTTTCTGATGTGACATCATATACAGGTAACCACCAGTTGATTTGGCATTGCGGAGCAGAGTACCAAGTGTCACGATGGGGATGGAAAGCGTAAGCAATACCAGAAGTCAGATAGCCATCGCTGGTTGCTGTTCTTAAGCGTGGTACATCAAAATAGGTTTTGCTCAAATCGCATCCACTTTCCTCCAAAATCCCTTGGATGAGTTCTTTGCATTTTGGGTGATGGATAAAAGCTGGTTTGAGTTTTGCCAAAATCTCAACGTACTTCTCTACAGGTAGGCTATGCTGTGCTTTGGTGGGATCTAAAGGTGCAAAGGCTGCTTCCGCCATTTCCCGTGCCAACTCACAAAGAGCGATCGCGCTTTTAGAAGGAGAATAGACAAAGATTTGTCCATTGTAGAGATGTGCCCTTCTAATATCATCATTGATATGTGAATCGAAATAGATTGTGTTCATTTTCTGTTCCTTATGTTCATACCAAGTTCTCTAAAAAATTACTTACCTATGGAAATTTCATATAAAGATGCAGCTTTTGACCCTCAGATAGGCAGGCTAAAAGATAGACGCGTCATACATAGATAGCGTCAGTGCTTGCCAATCTGATACCAATTCACAAAAATTCTGAGACCGATAGATTTTTTGTAGGGATTGAGCATTGCTAAACCCTCTACCTACCTACTCGTCTCATGATGAAAGTGAAACAGTATGAGGCCATGAATATGTAGCCTTACATAAAATTGCTATCCAGATAAGTAGTCAGCGTCACCAGTTATGCAAACAGTGAAAAATGTTTGCATATTCCCAAGCTTGCACCCGTTGATGTATGAAGTTTTGCAGGGTCAAACATCCCTGCTTTTACGTTATGACTATTGCTCACATCCCAATAGCCACACATCTCAGCATTGCAGCTGAAAAGCTTTATCTTCCCGCTAGTGTCCCGATATTTTTCTGGTCAAATAAATTCCAAGCCAGATCCTTTTCGGAAATTTCACTAATCGGTAAAGGCCAAACAATTCCAAAAGCTGGGTCATCGTAGCGATAGCCTGTGGAATATTCTGGCGCATAAAAATCGCCCATCTGATACATCACTTCTGTATCATCAGTTAAGGTTTGAAAACCGTGAGCAAATCTATCTGGGATATATAACCCACGCCGATTTTCCGCAGTTAACTCCACACCAATATGCGATAAATAGGTCGGAGATTCTGGACGTAAATCGATAATCACATCATAGATCGCGCCGTGAATACAACGGACTAATTTGGTTTCCTGCGAGGGAGGCGTTTGATAATGCATTCCCCGCAGTGTTCCTTGCTTATGGTTAAAAGATACATTGCATTGAGCAATTGTGGCTTTTAGACCATGAGCCTCAAATTCATTGATGCAAAAAGTCCGAGCAAAAAAACCACGACTATCTTGTTTTAACTCTAAGTCAACAATGAATGCCCCTTTTAGCTTTGTTTCTGTGAAAATCATGTATTTGGTTACAAATATTTTTATAAAAAGACTAGTTAAAAAAATATTTTGCGGCAATAGAAAGCTTCAGCATAATTACCCGGTGAATTAGATTCAATTCCTCGGATTCTGAGGATTGAACGGAAAGTTTCATCGGTAAACCATTGTTTATTATTCTGCGTAGCAAATGCATCCTGAAGATACTGAATTTTGCGCCGACAGATACCTTCATCTAAATGCACAAAGAAATTGGGAATTCCCAAGTCACCATCATACTTGGGTATTTCATATTCCAAAATCAAATGATTTCTAAAGGTATTCCAAGTTAAATCAGAAATTAAGCGATGATCTTGATGGCGATCGTCTCTATAATGCGTAAAAATTAAATCTGGTGAAAATTCTTGCTTTAACTGCTCAAAGCATTCTTTCACTTCTATTCCGTGAAAAGGCAAAAACCCATCACGGAACTCTTTAATAATAATTTTCTTCGATTGTACTTCTTTTAAAAATATACTAGCACTTGTATTTGCTTCTGTGGCTCTTTGTTCATTAGAACTAAATACTACCCAATAAATTATCAAGTTTTTGTAATTTTCTATGAGCTTTAAAATAGTGCCACCACAGCCAATTTCAATATCATCGCAATGAGCACCTAGACAGAGAATTTTATACTCAGATTCGGCTGTTTTATCAAAGCTAAGTTTGAGCATATAGTAACCCTATCTTATTTGTGAAAACTTAGTAAACTTGAGTTTGGTAGTCATTGCCCAACATACTGCAATTTTTGCATTGATTTTTGGATATATTGGGTGATTAATGCTCACCCAATACTCAAACACCTGGTTTGGCGTAGGTTGGGGTTCCCCCCTCTGTAGCAACTGGCGTTCAAAAGTCCAAAAAATTGAATTTTTGACCCTTGACCCTTGACTGTTGACTCTTAAACCAGAAGATTACTGTACCAGTTGCGTAAGTCTTGCCTTAACTGAATTGTATTAGGGAACATTCGGTGAGTACTTCTCACCCAATAGTAGAGAACTATCAACTGCTAGCCGAAGGATTTAGTAATGCTATGCATTGCTAACTTCCAATTGCTTATCTCTCCAAACTTCCCAAGGACGATGACCTTGAGTATACATATCATCTAACACTTGCTTCTCTTTAAAGGTATCCATTACTCCAAAGAAGCCAGTGTACTTGTAAGCAATTAGCTGTTCTTGAGCAATTAGCCTCTGGAAAGGCTCAAGCACTAGCTCTTCACCGTAATTAATATACTTGAAGATATCTTTCTTAAAGATAAAATATCCACCATTAATCCAAATTTCCCGCTGTTTGACATCTTTAAGATCCTGCACCAAATCGTTCTCACCAATGTCAACCAAATGGAAACTTTGGCTAGGTCTCACACACAAAAAGCTACCGATTTTATCGCGACGATAAAAATTATCAATATATGTAGGCAGGTGCAAATCTGTTAGACCATCGCTGTAGTTGGCTAAGAAAACTTCTTCACCTTCTAAATATTCTTCAACAGCCTTGAATCTTTGTCCAATATTTGCAGTTAAACCTGTATCTACAAAGGTGATATTCCAATCTTGAATATCATGATTGAATAGTTGAATTTTGCTACCGCCAGATAACGTAAAGTTATTAGAAAGCCACTCATTATAGTTTAAGAAATAGCTCTTAATTAAATCAGCTTTATAACCTAGACACAAAATAAAATCTTTATGTCCATAATGGGCATAATATTTCATGACGTGCCATAATATCGGTCTATATCCGATATTCACCATTGGTTTAGGAATACTTTCCGAATAATCTCTCATTCTTGTTCCTAAACCGCCACAAAATAAAACTACTTTCATTATGCACCTCGTTTTGGCTAATGTTTATGCTTTGCCAGAAAAATTTTTAATTTTTGCAGATAAATTTTTGCAGAATTATGGAACTACATAAAAGTCATTAATTTTTACTAGCTTTATGCAAATTTGCATCTATCTTCTGCTGTTTAACTAAAAAAATTGAAAGTTATGCTGGTATATTTATTTTGAATCTTATTTAGCCCTCTGACTGGCTCAGAGGGTTGTCTAAATATTTAAGAGTAGATTTGTACCTCTGGAATTGGCACCACAAATTTACCGCCCCAATCTCGAATGTAGGAAATTTGTGACATAATTTCATCCTTGAGATTCCAAGGTAAAATCAGCACATAATCTGGTTTAGTTTCTTGAATCTTGTCAGGATGAAAAATGGGGATGTGAGTACCCGGTAAAAATTGACCTTGTTTGTAAGGGCTACGGTCTACTGTGTAATCGAGAAAATCTGTCCGGATACCACAATAGTTTAACAGAGTATTACCTTTACCTGGCGCACCGTAACCTGCAATTGATTTACCTTCTCGCTTCGCTTGAATCAAGAAATCCAATAACTTGCGTTTAGTTTCTTTGACTTGTTCGCCAAAAGAAAAATAGTACTCTAACTTATCAAAACCAGCAGCTTCTTCTCTAGTTTTTAGTTCTATTACTTGCTCGCTCACTGGTTTAGAAGTGTCTTCAGTATGACGAGCGTAAATTCTTAAAGAACCACCATGACTCTTCAATTCTTGCACATCAAAAATTGTCAAACCATGAGTTGCAAAAATCTTTTCTACTGTTAGGAAAGAGAAATAAGAAAAATGCTCGTGATAAATAGTATCAAACTGATTTTCATCAATTAGCCGCATCAGGTGGGGGAATTCCATTGTAATCACACCTTGCGGTTTCAGGATGATTTTCATCCCTTTGACAAAGTCATTAAGATAGGGTGTGTGAGCTAGAACATTATTACCCAGTAATAAATCTGCCTTGACACCTTTAGCAACTTGTTCTTTGGCTGTTTCTTGTCCAAAGAATTTAACAACTGTGGGAATGCCTTTTTTAATTGCGACTTCAGCCACATTAGCTGCTGGTTCTATTCCCAATGCTGGAATATTTTTCTCAACGAAATATTGCAGTAAATAGCCATCATTACTAGCAATTTCTATTACCTGACTTTGCTGATTTAACTGGAAACGCTCTACTACCAAATCAACATAGTTCTTGGCATGTTTCAACCAACTATCAGAATAGGAAGAGAAATATGCGTAGTCACTAAAAATATTTTCTGGACTAACGTATTCTTGCAGTTGAACTAACAGACAATTCTCGCAGACATAGGCGTGTAATGGATAAAAAGGCTCCATTTCATTCAGCTGCTTGAGGCTGCGATAGCTTTCGCAGGGAGGAGACATACCTAAATCTACGAAGGTATGGCGCAAACCTGTTCCACAGAAAAGACACTCACCCGTGATGAGTTGATTATCGGTTATTTTTGGTAGATTCATGATTTATATGGTTTCGGCAATCAGATTTCCAATTTAAACAGTCCGCCAGAAGAAATCTTGATCGATTTGTTGAGTGCGAATTAGATATTCTAGTTGTTTGAGACGAGTAAAACCTCTAGACTCAAACACTTCTCTTGTCATATCAATCTGTTTAAAGACATTATAGAGTTGTTGGGCACCACGTCGGGCATCCCACTCACACTTAAATCCCGGCAAATTTTTATTGATTTTATCGAAAGAAACCCGATAACTGCGGTTGTCAGGATCATGTTTACCAAAGCTTAATTGACAACCTGTAAATACATCTGCAACTATCTCAGCAATTTGTTTAACTTGATAGTTGCCATTTGTATCCCCAACATTAAAAATTTGGTTGTGAATCACATCTCGGGGTGCTTCTAATGTACAAATAATGGCTTTACAGATATCCAATATATGCACTAGCGGCCGCCAAGGTGTGCCATCGCTATTCATCTTAATTTCTTTGATTGTCCATGCCCAACCTGAAAGATTGTTCAAGACAATATCAAAACGCATCCTCGGAGAGGCTCCATAGGCTGTAGCATTCCGCAAAAATGTCGGAGAGAAGCTGTCATCAGCTAGCTGCTTTACATCTTGTTCTACCAGACCCTTGCATTTGGCATAGGCGGTTTGAGGATTAATAGTAGACTCTTCGTCCACATAATCTTCAGTTGCAAAGCCATAAACGCTACATGAAGAAGTGTAGACAAAACGTCGCACCCCTGCTTCCTTAGCCAGCTTTGCTAAATGTACTGAACCTTTGTGGTTGATATCGTAAGTGATGGTCGGGGCTAACTGACCTAAAGGATCGTTAGATAGTTCTGCCATGTGAACGATCGCATCAACTCCCTCCAGGTCGGAAGCCGTAATATTACGGATGTCTTTATTTAAGGTTTTGGCAGTTAGTTCTGTGCCATTGTACAACCAACCTACCTTATAAAAGCCCGTATCCACGGCAATAACTTCATAACCTTGTTGTATTAACAGAGGTGCTAATAACGAGCCGATATAACCTTCAGTTCCAGTTACAAGTACTTTCATTGTTAAAATTTTCAGCTGTAATTGCGGTTTGCCGATGCTTGGACTCAGTAGAAACACTAGCTAGGATACTTTTCCCTGAGAGCAAAAGCAATACTTTAAAGATAATTTCATGTTGTTAGAGCACTTCTTCATGTATGCTTTATCAAGCAAATGACTTTGCTCCTGATGTGAAGAGAAATCTATTTTAAAAGCTTCTAAAATCAGATAAAACTACCCTTGCAAAATTGTCAATTTTCAGGTTTATTCCTGAAGGGTTTATTCATTAGTCAAATTGTCAATAATGGCAATCCTCTATTAGGCAGAAATTTAAGCTCGCGATCGCGAGCTTAAATTCCCATCCAAATCGCCAATTGCTAGCAGCGACAATAGATTGAGTGGAATTGCCATTTGTAAGTAGACATTAATTTAGAATGCTAACTAAATGATTTTTTTATAGAGTTAGCATCTAATCATAAGTTCAACTTTATGCAAAGTATTTATAAACTCAAACTCCCTTAAATAACGTGGGTAAAAGTTTCATGATTATGCTCTAGGAAATATCAAGCAAACTTAGCTGGATACAGCATTTTTCAGATAACTAAACTCCCATCAGCTGATGATTTATAGTGGTGCTGAGATAGTTAGAGAACTTATGATACACAGCCGTGTATTTTATGTAAGTGCTGTATTTGCAACAATGTGCAAGCGATCGCCAAGCTACTCGACGTTTTTATACTACATACCCAAAGTAGTAACTTTCTGACTGCGCCTGAGTGGATACCGTTCCTGGTGAGTCGTTTTTAACTAGTGTCAGTTGAAAAAGTGTCACTCACCACATTCCTGGTTTTGTCCGAGAAAAGATATTCTAAGTTAGTGCAAGGAGTGATACCACTTCACAACATGTTTGTCACTAGTTATCCTCGTAATGCCCCTCCTTTGGGGGTTGTTGCGGATTTCAAATGTTGCATCAAACAAGTGGGTTGGTATAAAGTTATACGGGGAAGCGCTTGAGCTAGCAAAAATCTCAAGCGCTTTTTCGTGTATAAATAAAAAAATTTTCCTCTACTGCAGAATAAGTAAGTTTTTAAAAGCACATAATCGTCAAAAGTCATAATTATAAAACTACTCCTAGATATTCCTCCTGTCCGTTTCAAATGCAAACAACTCTCTAGTAATTCTCACGGAGATTCGCAATTTCAGGGTTTTTGCTGAGATGCAATCCCATTACCAACAAAAATATTCTTATTTAGTTATTTAGCAGTATAGTGTTCACTTTCTAGCCGCTAAAATCGGGCAAATTCAGACCCAAAGGTCTTTTTTTGCAGATGATTGTAGTTAGATAAGCTAAACCACATCTAGTTTGCATAATCTGAAATTGTATATTTATTGTGGGGTGGGCATCTTGCCCGCCCAATATATGCCAATACGGTTCAGTTAAGAAGATTTTCTGTTGAGGCAGGCAGAGGAAGCAAAGGAGGCAGAGGAAGCAGAGGGAGAGAAAAAAGCTTATCTGAACTTTATTGCAATATATGCAAGTTAAATATGGAACAGCTTATAACTTAAACGCACACCAGGAGCAGGTATCTTGCCGACTACAGCTTTACCTTATACCTTCAAAAACATAAGGTGCGTTAGCCTAAGGCATAACACACCCTAAAAAACTTATAGCTGGTATTGCTGCAATTCTTAGCCGATGACAAAATTCACCAACTTCCCAGGTACAACAATTACCTTTTTAATTTCTTTGCCTTCAATGTAACGCTGAGCAACTTCTGATTCTCTAGCATATTTCTCTAAAGCAGCTTTATCAGCTTGCGATGGTACTTGAATGGCACCACGAGTTTTGCCCATGATTTGAATTACCAAGGTAATTTCATCAGCAATTAACGCTGCTGGATCAAAAACTGGCCAATCTTGGGTGTGGACAGAATCGCTGTTACCCAACAAATGCCATAATTCATCAGCAATATGTGGCGCAAAGGGAGCAAGCAATACTACTAAAGTCTCAATTCCTTCCGCATAAATTAGTGAAGTTTTGCTGCTGCTATCAGTTAGGGCATTACTCAACTTCATCAATTCCGAAATAGCCGTGTTGAATTGATATTCGTCCTCCACATCTTCTGTGACTGCTTGGATAGCAGTATGAATTGCCCGCCGCAGTTCTTTTTCTGGCTTCGTCAAATTGGAGATATCAGCTTTCTTTTTCGATACCCCAGCAGCAATATAATCTGTTACCAACCGCCAAACCCGATTCAAAAACCGGAATTGCCCTTCAACATCAGCTTCATCCCATTCCAAATCCTTTTCTGGTGGCGCTTTGAACAAGATGAACATCCGCGCTGTGTCTATACCATATTTGTTAATCACATCTTCGGGTGCGACACCATTACCTTTAGATTTAGACATGGTGGCATACAGGCGTTGCAAAGTTTCCCCTGTCTGAGGATCTCGCGGGTTAGCAGGATCTACTAAATGGGAAGCAATCCATTTATCTTTGCCACCCTTATTGGGATTCATGTAAGTTAAACCCTGCACCATCCCTTGAGTCAACAGACGTTGGAACGGTTCATCAAAGTTCAACAAGCCTCTATCTCGCAGCACTTTAGTAAAGAAGCGCGAATACAACAAATGTAAAATTGCGTGTTCAATTCCACCCACATACTGATCCACTGGCATCCAGTCGTTAGTTTTACTGGAATCAAACACCTGTTGTTCGTTCTTTGCGTCAGTAAACCGCAAGAAATACCACGAGGAATCAATAAAGGTATCCATCGTGTCAGTTTCTCGCTGTGCAGGAGTGCCACAACTGGGACAAGGCACATTTACCCAGCTTTCTAACTGAGTCAAAGGCGAACCACCACGTCCGGTAAACTCTACTTCTTCTGGTAACTGCACGGGTAAATCTTTTTCGGGAACTGGTACTATCCCACAGTTGGGGCAGTGAATCACGGGAATTGGCGCACCCCAATACCGTTGCCGTGAAATTAACCAATCACGCAGGCGATATTGTACCCTTGCTTTGCCAAAACCTTGCTGTTCGGCATATTCCACAATTGCTTGCTTGGCATCTGTAGAAGCCATGCCACTAAATTGACCAGAATTAATCAAAATTCCTGGTTCGGTATATGCCTCGTTATATTCAACCTGAATAATATTAGAGACTTCGCCATTTTCATCTGGAATTGTGGCGCTGAAATCTTTATCTGCAACCGCCTCCGGTTCCACAATCACAAACTCAATGGGCAAATTATATTTATTGGCAAACTTGAAATCTCGAGCATCATGGGCAGGTACACCCATGACTGCACCTGTACCATACTCATACAGCACATAGTCAGCAATCCATATCGGCAGTTCTTCTCCAGTAAAGGGATTGATTGCCTTACCGCCTGTAGGGATACCACGCTTAGGTTTGTCTTCTGCAGTCCGTTCCAATTCGCTTTGATTGGCAACTTCTTGCACAAAAGCATCTACAGCTGCTTGCTGCTCTTTTTTGGTAACGCGCTTGGTTAAGGGATGCTCTGGTGCTAACACCAAATAGCTCACACCGTAAACTGTATCTGGGCGTGTGGTATAGACGCTGATTTTCTCATCCAAGCCGACGATGGGAAATTCCAAGTAGGCACCTGTGGATTTGCCAATCCAGTTGGCCTGCATCAACTTGACGCGTTCTGGCCAACCTGTTAATTTATCCAGGTCATTGAGTAATTCTTCGGCATAGTCAGTAATCTTAAAAAACCACTGCCGTAATAATTTCCGCTCCACTTTTGCGCCACTGCGCCAGGAACGCCCTTCATTATCAACTTGTTCGTTAGCCAATACAGTTTGATCGATGGGATCCCAGTTAACAGCAGCTTCTTTTTGATAAGCTAGCCCCGCTTGCAAAAATTGCAAGAAAATCCATTGTGTCCACTTGTAATAGTCTGGTGAACAGGTGGCAACTTCACAGTCCCAATCAATAGATAACCCCAAGCGCTGCAATTGCTGCCGCATCTGGGAAATATTTTGATAAGTCCACTTGGCTGGCGGTACACCACGGTCAATGGCAGCGTTTTCTGCTGGTAAGCCAAAGGCATCCCAACCCATTGGATGCAGTACCCGATAACCTTGCATTCGCTTGAGGCGGGCGATCACATCAGTAATTGTATAATTACGAACGTGACCCATGTGTAGGCTACCCGATGGGTAGGGGAACATGGATAAAGCGTAGAACTTTGGCTTGGCGCTATTTGTAGGGGTTTTATCTAAGCCCAGTTCAGCCCATGTTTGTTGCCATTTTTCCTCAATTGCTGCGGGGTTATATCGGGAATCCACCAAAAAATGCTCCTACTGGAATCTTGTTCTATGTCTGCCTCCATATTGTAATGGTAGGCAAACAATTTCAGTTGGGTAAAATAAGCTATGACTGAATTAAAAATAAAATTTTCAATTGTGCGCGTTTTTGTTTACGGCACTCTCAAACCAGGGGAAGCTAATTATAAAAGATACTGTGCTGGCAAAGTCGTAGATGTCGAAAGAGCTATAGCCCCAGGTAAACTGTTTGCGCTACCAATGGGCTATCCTGCTATGACTCTAGAGGACAGCCAAGTTCAAGGATATTTACTTTCATTTGCCGACTTGAAAGCTTTGAGTCAGCTAGATGAGCTGGAAGATTACCAGCCACAACGCCAAATGTCAGAAAATCTCTACAATCGCCAGGAGATTGAAATTTACAATCTCCAAGGCTTGTCCTTGGGTTTGGCTTGGGTTTATTTTATGTCACCAAAGCAAGTTCAGCAGCTAGGAGGTATGCTGCAAGCCGATGGCTGGTGGACTGGCTGCCGTTTAACTGCTAGCGACCTGCCGTCATAATTTGCCAATTTACACTTAAATTCAGCGATTAAGCTAAGTCGGTGATTACACCAACCTATGTTAAAAACATAAATAGCCTGTAAATCCTGACCATTTACAAATGACCTAGGACAAATGACAGCCTCAGCCAGTTATCTTTAATTTCGCCGACCTAATTTAGTTAATATCCTGCCCAAGATGTCCTTGTTTAGGCGCTTCTTGATGCACTGGTTTGGTCGGAGAAGCAACTGCTGCTTTGGGAATTTCGATTACTGGGTTATTGATAGCCACCATCAAAGGTGACTCAGGAACCGCAGGTTCTGGTACAGCCTCTTGTCTAGGCTCTATGCGTTGTTGGGCCAGTTGTAGTGTCTTGGTGTCGCCACCTGGAATAATCCCAGCTAGTGAGCCAATCACCATAGCCGCAACAGCAGCACCGCCAAATGCCCAAGCTATCTGAGAACGTCGCCGTATCCGTGTCATCACTTGCTCGACGGTTCTCTCTATTGGCTGTTCGCAGGCCGGAACTGGCATTGCCCGCAATCCTTGCCGGAGATTTAACAATCGCGCATACAAGCACTTAACGGCAGCATCGTTCGCTAGCCATTCTTCTACTTGCCGACGTTCAGCAGCTGTCACCTCGCCATCGAGGTAAGCACTTAATAACTCGAAGCGATCGCGCTTCACCATATCATCCATAGCACCCGTTGATTCATTGGTAGGCTTAGCCATTCCATCTGCTAACTCTTGATATATTTGCCAGCGAGAACGGTCATCAAACTGAGAATCAGTAGTCATCTTAACATTATTACCAATTCATACACGGGTAAAGACAGCGAATATTTTGGGAAAATTCATCAATTTTCTTCCTAATGGCAGAGTGTCTTTAAAATTTCTACAAACTTATTCATCTTTATCAATTAATACTTAAGATCTGCCATTTGGCAGAGGCAAGATACTGTAAATTAAGCATCTAGATAGTTTTGCAACTGAGCTTGCAATCTAGATCTAGCTCTAGCGATTCTTGACTTCACAGTTCCTAAAGAAACCCCAGTGATTTCGGCAATTTCTTCATATGCCAAACCTTCGATTTCTCTAAGGACAATTGTAGTGCGGAATACTTCGGGTAAATCGGCGATCGCTTCTCGCAGTTGCTCGTAAAATTCTCTAGTGGTCAGTTCTTCCTCTGGGCCAGGAGTATCTCCTGCAATCTCCCAATCCATCTCGCCATCATCTACCGAGCGGGGAGCATCCAAAGACAAGGGGCTAACAACCCGTTTGCGTTTACGTAACTCATCGTAAAACAAGTTAGTTGCAATCCGGCTTAACCAGCCTCGAAATTTAGATGGTTCTTGTAGTCGGTTAATATTCCGATACACGCGAATCCAAACTTCCTGAGCCAAATCAGCTCTGTCAGCCCAGTCTGGTGCTAGGTGATATAACACCCGATCGACTTGACTTTGATAGCGGCGCAGTAGTTCTGCAAACGCAGCACGATCTGGGCGCAGTCCTACTTGACAGCGCAAAATTAAATCGTGATTAGAGAGTTTGTCAACTTGCACTGATGCTTCCGGAAAATTCGCATCAACCGTTGACCAGGATACAGTAATCGATTGACTCATAGATCGTACTGGCTTGTAAATCATCCCTTACTATTAGACCTGGTAATTGTCAGGAAGTTCCGCAATTAGGGACGGATTTATGACTGGAACAAGGAAGTGTATAAGTTTGAGCAAAAATTTAGTAGTGATGAGTGCTTATTTTTAGCCCAAACCCTTGCAAAGCATGATTTTTAGCGATAATCTTCTCCCACCTAGAGACCCAGCAATGTTACTGACATTTGTGCGGTTAGTGACATCTGGCCTCATACGCTTGACATAAATAGTGAAGAGTGTATAAAGCATATTAGGAAAATTTGGGATTGAGCATGGGGTATAGCGCATTGTCTACCTTCGCGGATCTACTTTGCTCCTCTGCTTCCTGATTCTTCTTCGGAATTATTTGCCTCAAACTTCCCTGGGATTTTTACAAGTATTCAGGAATCAGGGGGATGACTATTCTTTCCCAAAATTTCCTTGAAAAACTAAAATAGGCAAGGTTTTGATATCAGCAACATTTTACCGAGGACAAAATCAAAATTTTCGCATTTTTAGCTGTTGTAGCTGCTTGGACTGTTATTTATTTGGGGTTGTGACTAGAATTGTTGCTGATGTTTCTATATGCGGCTGATAATTGGTACCTGTCTTTTGTTGATCTGGTACCCGAACTTGCAAAAAGAAATTAAGGGAAAATGTGATTGTGATTGCTAGCAATAGTTTTTCAAACATGGTCTTCCTCCCACCCACACCATTAATGATTGATTGCTACACTTCAAAAGTTTCAAGAAGTGAAGTCTGGCATTTAAAAATTTATTGGTTAAGACTTCCGCATAGCCTTAGTGTGCCCACTGGTATTTGCAAATTCATAAGGAAATTAAGAAGTATTTATAAATTTTTGATGATTGGATGACTCAGTACATCTAACTAGCCAACGGATATGTCAGGGATCAAAAATAGGTGGTGGCAATGATCAGAAATGTAACTGTAACGCGGATAATTATGTGGCTCTGTTTTGGAACAGCAATCTTATCTCTGGCTGTCCATTGGCGTGTTATGTCCACAGGGCAACAGTTTGAGCCGCTAGCATCGAATCAGGAACAGCCGAAAAAATTACCTCAAAAAGGTTTAGGAGCTACCGCATTTGGTGCATCTGTACTTCCTGATGAATCTACTCAGAGGACATCTAGATCCAACAAATCCTCGACAACAAAGTTTCATAATACTAATTCGGGAGCAGTCAATAAAAATGTAGCTAGAGCAACTGATAGCTCCCAAAATACGCGGCTGATATCGCCAGAACAAAAAAAGAATTCTCTGCTGTCTTTTCTGCCACAGTCATTGTTACCGCAGGTTTTAGCTCAACAAGAATCATCGAATAGTAATCAGTCGAAATCTGGCGACAAACACGTGTTAGTTGATTTAAGCGATCGCCGTGCCTATGTTTATCGTTCAGATGTGGTAATCGCCAGTTACCCCATTGCAGTGGGTAAAAAGGGTTGGGACACGCCCACAGGTTCTTTTCAAGTGCATCACATGCAACATAACCCTGTATGGCGGCATCCAATTACTAATAAAGTGTTTGCAGCAGGCCCTGATAGCCCTCTAGGAGACCGATGGATTGGGTTTTGGTCAGATGGACATAATGAAATTGGCTTTCACGGTACGCCCGATACTAACGTTTTAGGAACTGCGATTTCTCACGGTTGTTTAAGAATGCGTAATCCTGATGTCCGATTGCTGTATGAGCAAGTGAAGGTAGGGACATCAGTGATCGTTCAAGATTAATTCAGTCATGAAAAGCCATTGCGCCTTTATCCCTTGGCGCAGTGCAAATCGTAAAGCAGGGAATCTGACAAGGACAACGAGATTTCCACCAGTCAAGCCAGTGATATTCCAGTGTCCCAGGTCAACAGAGGATGAAAAGTTGACCTGGGGCTGGAGACTCTTGAGCATTAAGATTGGGCTTTTTGCTCGAAAGTGGGTGCGTAAACTTGGAGCAGGTTACTAACTTGACGAAGAACTTCATTACCTGTGCTTTTGGCCACAACCGGCGTTCTATTGTCATTAGGTTGATCTAGGTTACGACCGATCGCTTCACCTATTTGCAGGGCAATTAGTTCTTGAAGTTCTGCCTTAGCGCGCTGACGCTGGTAGTTAGCACCTTCTTCTGTAGTCGCGTATAGGGGCGGCAGGCGGTTGAGGGCATAAGCGGCAATATCGCCTACATCTAAAGAGCTTTCGCTAGTAGCTTCAATTTCTGCTACACGGGCGATCGCTTCTGTTAAGACTAACTCCTCCATGACGTTAATAAATTGTTTGCGAGGTACCGCCACAACTTCTCCAGTTAATAGCGCCCCCATTAATCTATCCAGCGCCATATACTCTTCTATTGAGAGTTCAGAGGCGTTATCACAGATGCGCCCAACTTCTGCTTCCATTGCTGGTGTCAAATAACCATCCTGGAGAGCTTGTTCTACAATTTTTTCAATACTCATAACGCTCATCATCTTTTAGCCACCGAAGCAAGGTAGGGACGGTACCAATCTAGTCCATTTTGCCTAATTATAGGCAAAAAAATATACAAATTATGTACAGTCTTGATCAATCTTATCTTTGTTATTCAACAACCTTAGTTCGCCAAGGCGTAGGATCAATCGATACACCATTAACATAAAGACCCCAGTGCAAATGTGGGCCAGTGGAAGCACCTGTTGAACCGACTGCGCCAATTAGCTGGCCTGGTTTAACAACGTCGCCTTCTTTGACATTAATGCGACTGAGGTGCATGAAAATACTGGTGACTCCTTGACCGTGATCGATGCCAATGACATTACCGTGAACCCGAAAACCTTGGGAAACTTTGCCAACTAAAGCAACTTTTCCCGCAGCTGGGGCAACTACGGGTGAACCGGCTGCACCAGCGTAGTCAACGCCACGATGATAATAATCATCTGCAAATTTACCATTATAGTAACGGCGAACACCATAAATTGTACTCACGCGCCCTTTGTTTGGCTGCAAAAAAGGGCCATTCCAGTACTTTTCAGGTGTTTGTAAGGCCTTGAAAGCTGCCACACGTTTTAGTTCTAGTTCTGTGGCTTCTACTCCGGCTTTCCCTGGTGGTAGATTTATTCGCTGTACAGGAAAGCTGCGTTTTTGCACTTGCACTGATAAGTTTTGCACCTGATCGTCCCCGGTAACTCGAAGTGTTCTATTGCCAGCCTTTTCTAGGGGACTCGTGGGGATAAAAGCCCGATATTGATTAGGTGCAATTTCAAATGCAGGGTAAGTCTTATCGCCACTCGTCACTGTGGGATTATTACCATTGGCGGGATTATCTACATTAATCACAACTGAGATTGTGTCACCCAATTTAGGACTATTAGGATTTACCTGTACCTGCAAAGCATCGACAGGCAATGCCAAGGCGACGGGAATCGCAGCAAACATCCCCATGAACAAATTTGTTGTTCGTCGCTGGGGTGTCAGACCTTTGATATTAAAACCAAGCCACTGAGTTTGAGAATTATTAGTGCGATTCTCGATAGTCATAGAGCCACAAAAAAACCTAACTTCTGTGGACAACAGACTAGCTTACTATTACTAGTGTTTCCTCATAGAAGTAAATATTCTCTAAAAAGATAAATCTTTTTAAATTGTCCAGAGGTTAAACTCTAATTGCCTGTTTGTCAAGAATCGGGAACCAAAAATTATTTTAAATCTTTTGGCTAGCTGAAATAAATCACAGTTTAGCCATCAAGGAAAGAAGAATTTAGGGAATTACGGAATAGTTTAACTGTATTCCTAGTTTAGTTTAGCGATCGCAGACAATTATTTTTATACTGTTACAAAATTTTAGCTAAACCACGCCAGCCATAGAGGAAGTACTAGGAGCAATCCGACAAAAGTTAAGGCAATACTGCTTGCTAGCAAGTTTCTGTCTAATTCATAAACTTCTGCCAAAATCAGTACTGAAAGCCCTGTGGGTGTCCCAGACATCAGCACTAGTACTAACCTTGGTTCACCAATCACACCTACATAGGTAGCGCCTAACCCCACCAACAAAGGCACTATCAAAACTTTCAGCAGACTGGCCAATACAGCCATTTTCAAACTATTTCCGATTTTGATGGCTGTCATTCGCAAGCCCACCAATAGTAAAGCAAAAGCTATCACTACCCAAACAGCTTGTTCTAGTCCTGATTCAACGACTGGGGGCAATTTGATAAATTGGGTATTTAACCCAATAAAAAATGCCCACAAACTCGGGACAGTGATTAAATCCCGTACTTGAATCCACCAATGGTTTTTGATGTCTCTGTTACCAAAATAGCTGGCAATTAACACAGCAATGCCGTAGGTGCCTATAACATTGTTAGTAACGCTGAATAATACTGCCCAGTCCATATTGCTAGGGCCAGTTAACACCTGTGCGAGTGTCAAGCCGACGAAGCCTGTGTTGCCTAAAATCGTAGCTAAAATAAAACTGCCTAAACTGGCTCGTACCACAGGATCGTCAAATGAATTTTCTGCTTGCTGTTTGGGACTGGTGCTGACTCGCAATCCCCACCAAAATAACAGTGCGAAAACCAGACTCAGCAGCAAAACTCCAATGGCGATCGCAGGTATTAGCCCCCCATGAGATAAATCAGTGTGACGTGCTAAAACAAAAAGTTGCAGGGGAACTCCTACCCAATAAAGCCCATACCCCAGTAATTTGAGAAAACTATCGGGGATAAACCGAGATAGTACTAGTCCTAGTCCTATCCAGGTCAATAAAGGAGTGTAAGCATGGAACAGGTTTTCTATCATTGTCAAATTGGCACCTTTATTCAGGTGTCAGCAGGATTGCTGTAAACAGCACTTTCCTATTGTCAAACTGTTACGACTTTTTACTTATTGCTTTACAAAATTTAAAATACTTGACGTTTAGCCCAAAGAGTTAGTAGACAAAGCTTAAGAAAACCTTTATTTTTAGGACTTCTAAGCAACTGGCAATAGTTTTTCTTGGAAATAAATAATTTATAAGATAAAAAACTTTAAATTGAATTATTTAATTGATAACTTTAACTTTTGACTTTAATTCACCATCTTCGAGATGCACAATGCGATCGCCTATATCAAGAATACGGTTGTCATGAGTCACCATGAGGATGGTACAGCCTTGTTCCTTTGCCAATTTTTGCATGAGGTTGACCACATCTCGCCCAGATTGACCATCAAGCGCCGCTGTCGGTTCATCAGCTAGAACAATTTGGGGATGACTGACTAAAGCACGGGCGATCGCAACTCGCTGTTTTTGTCCCCCCGATAATTGATCAGGGTAGTAATGCAAGCAATTTTCTAAGCCTACTTGCTCTAACATCTGCGCTGAACGCCTATGCATTTCGGCTAATTCAATATGCTGGTGGAATTCCAAACCCATTTTGACGTTCTGGAGTGCCGTCAAGCTACCGTGTAAATTGTGCGCTTGAAAAATATAACCGTTACGTCGTCGTGACTCTACTAGTTGTTGATGACTAGCACCGCAAAGTTCTCGTCCCAAAACCTGCAAACTACCAAATTGGGCAGAACGCAACCCACCCACCAAGGTAAGAAGTGTTGTCTTCCCAGAACCAGAAGGCCCAGTCATAAAAACAATTTCCCCACTGTAAATCTCCAGGTTGATATTAAATAAAACTTGCTTGCGGAGTTGACCGTGACCAAAATAGTGGTTGAGATTGCGGATCGAGATCACTGGCATAGTGGGGGACTGGGGACTGGGGATTGGGGATTGGGGACTGGGGATTGGGGACTGGGGATTGGGGACTGGGGATTGGGGACTGGGGATTGGAGACTGGGAACTGGGGATTGGGGAAAGATTCCCATTACCAATTACCAATTACCCATTACCAAACACTAAATGCTAAAACATATCAGCGGGGTCAGCAGATTGGAGTTTGCGGGTGGCGATCGCACCCGAAATGGTACACATAATGATGGTGAGTAATAATACTTGTAACGCTCTGACTCCAGTCATGTAAATTGGTAAATTTGTAGCGTTGCGGGTGAGATAATAAAGCCCTAAAGAGGCTGCTGTACCTGGAATAAAGCCTAACAAAGCCAAAATTACTGCTTCTTCAAAGACTACGCATAGTAAGTATAAATTGCGATATCCCATAGCTTTAAATGTGGCATATTCTCTGACATGGGCATTCACATCTGTAGACAGGACTTGATAAACCAGAATCACCCCTACAGAAAAACCCATCGAGACACCGAGATTAAAAATAAATCCGATTGGGGAGTTGCGACTCCAAAAATCATTTTCAAATTGAATAAATTGTTCATGAGTCAGGATTTTAACTTCGTTTCCTAGATGGGATTTTAATCCTGCTACTACTTGTTGAATGTCAGCACCAGGTTGTACTTGAATCAAGCCGACACTGATATTGGCTGCTGGTTGGTGTGGAAATAGCCGTAGAAAGTTCTCATCGCTAGTCATTAAAGTGCCATCAGCACCAAAAGAAGCCCCGACTTTAAATAAACCACTAATAGTTACCGTACGGCGTTCAATTTCAGTCTTTACAGACTTACCCTGTTCTAGTTGGGCAATTGTTTCTTGGTATTCGCCCCTAGCGCCACGGTCGAACAAGACGGTATATGGTTGTTTAATTGTCTGCAATTGTTGGTTAACTTCCGGTAAATCGAAAGTTGGTTTATCTGGGTTGAATCCAATGACGAGAATTTCTGTGTCACGCCTTGTTTGGGGATTCTTCCAGATCATTGTGCCGATATAAATTCCTTCAGCTGACTTTACCCCTGGTATATCCATAGCTTGATAAAGTCGCCGCCGAGAAAAGGTAGATATTCTTTGCAGGTTACGGGTTTGGGAACCAATGACAACGATATCTGAAAGTAAACTGTGATGCAGTCTGGTGTTACTGTCGTATAAAGCGCTCTGAAAGCCAAACTGCATAAACATCAGAACATCAGCAAAAGCAATGCCTGATAATGCTACTAGCAGCCGACTTTTTTCATGACTCAGTTGCAGCCATCCTAAAGGCGTTCGTCGTCGCAGTTGTTGCAGAATTCCCATCATTGAAAGTGGTGAGTAAAGTCAAGAGTCACAGAGACGCGATTCATCGCGTCTGTACAAGAGTCAACAGTTTTTTTATTGTTTCCTAATCCCCAGTCCCTAGTCCCCAGTCCCCAGTCCCTTTGATAGTTGAATAACCACTTTGACTTGCATATTGGTAAACTTGGCAGCTTTTTGGCTAGAGTCTGGATCTAAACGTATATGAACTTCAATAACTCGGCCATCAATGTTGCTAGCTGGATCGGTATTGATGACATTTTGGCGGCGTACTTGTAAGCCAACCCAATCGACGGTTCCCTGCAATTCATGGGGGAGAAATTCATTAATTACTCGCACTCTTTGCCCTGGATTTACTTTGCTAATATCGCTTTCGTAGACTTCGGCTACTGCATACATCTGGCTGGTTTGTCCAAGATTGGCGATACCATCATCTGAAACTATTTCTCCCGGACGGCTGTGGATCTCGAATACTTGTCCAGCTTGAGGCGATCGCACGTAAGCTTGTTGTAAATTTGCTTGTGCTAAATTCATTGCTGCTATGGCGCGATCTATTTCTGCTTTAGCGGCTGCAACATCGACGCTGCGAACTTCGCTAATTTGATCTAGGTTAGCTGCGGCTTCTTTAAGTTGTTGCTGGCTAGCTGATTGAATTTGTTGCAACTGCGCTTGCGCTGCTTGGAGATTTTTGCGCGCACTTTCTAAGGCGAGGTGTTTGCTATCTCTTTGGGAGGCGGAAATTGCACCTTGTTCATACAACTGTTGATAGCGGTTGTTTTCCGCTGTGGCGTTATCAACTTGAGCTTGCAAACGGTCAACTGTAGCGATTTGTGCCTCAATATTGCCTTGGCGTTCTGCTGCTAAACGTGCGATCGCAGCTTGTTGGGCGATTATTTCACCACGTTTCGCGCCAGCTTGAGTTTTAGCGAGGTTCGCCTGGGCAACTTTAACCTGTTCTTGGGCTTCTTTCAAAGCTGCTTGTAGGCGATCGCGACTGTCTAAAATGGCTATTATTTGACCTTTTTTAACTCTATCTCCTTCTTTGACCAACAACTGCTCTACTCTGCTTCCTTGTGTAGAAACAGTAGCAGAAAGTTTAATTATCTCTCCCTTTGGCTCAAGTCTTCCTAAAGCTGTTACTGTTGTGATTTCTGGTAATTTTTTCGCTGCGACTTTTGTATCTGAATTACCAGAATATTGCAATCGTTTTACTGCATAAAAGCTGATGCCGCCAACCAGTAAAGATGCGATTATACTGATAAACACAGATAGACGCAGAATCGATTTAGGGGACAATTTGTACCCTAACTTTGAGTTTTGCACCATAAATTACCTCTTACTGGTGGCGCATACAATCTGCAATTGGAAAGCAATGAGGTTTTCAAAAATTGAGTAATTGCTACCAATTACTAATTACGTCATTCTCTTCATATTGCTTTTCATAAATATGAATTACTCAGAATTGGTATGGCAATTTACAGATAGTTTTTCTTCCCTATCACTTAAATCTTTATTGGTCAAGCAATATTAAGCAATTGTTGTTTTATAATGTCTGACTCCATCTAGAAATGTAATTTTTGGCAAACGAACTACAGAACTTTATGATGTGGCAAAATGTAACAAAAAAGCCTCTCTCAAGTATGAAAGACTTTTACTTAAATAAACTACTTTTGTTTTATTAAGGTCTGGATATATGTTAGACGCTTTCAATTTGATGGGTTGTAACAGCGCCAACAATCAGATATAAATAACCATATTTGATAACTTTTACAATTTTATAAAAATATTGGTTTTGTATTAAATTAATCTTGTCATAGGTCATTTCACTGAAATTTACATAAAAAATTGAAATTTCAGCAGTTTAATACCATATTGGTAAATAGATAATTATATTTATTACCACCAATCATCTTTTTTCCTTAACGGGTGACAACCTAGCTACAAAGCTTGTTGTATGAGGGACAGAGCATAAAAGCCTCGCTGAAAATAGAGGCGTTTATGAGGTTTTTGGGCAATCAGATTCAGCACCCAATCGGCCCATAATTCCATCCCATATTTCCATCGTTGCCCATATATTCCAAGGTTGAACTCACTCTGTCTAGGAGTCTTATCTTTGTGTTCTTTAATACGTCCAGCGTAAACATCTATGCCTAATTTCTTCAGCCACTGTCCTTGGAGAGTTGCCAAACTATAGGCGATGGCAATTAATAATACTAAGGCTAAAAACCGAGTCTCATTTACTTTTGCTGCTTCTAAATTATAGCCCCCAGTTTTGCAATCCTTGAACAGTTGTTCGATTCCCCATCGACAACAATAGACATCCAATGCTTGTTGAAGAGTGGGCAGATTGGTCAAAATATACCAGGGTTCTTTTGGTCCCTTATGACGATATTTTCGTTTCCAATAGACGGCGATATTAAATGGTCCTAAAGAGTCACCTTTATTGCACAATACACCCTGATAAAATTTGGACATTCCTGGTTTGAATCCCAGTGCTTTAAGAACCTGATATTCCTCATTCAATTTCTCTTGGAAATGAAGAGCTTTTTTCTGACGTAGGGCAAAGTATACACCCTTAGATTCCAGCCAATGAGCGAATTTAGGGCTATGAAACTCTCGGTCTCCCAACACTAGAACTGGATAGTTTTTAAATAGATTTAGTACTGGTTTTAATAAACGTTTTTGGGTTTTAAAATCGCTATTGCCTTCATGAGCTAAAACCTCCCAATATAGGGGAAGAGCATGGGTTCCCCAGATAATACTCACCATGAATACATTGCGACCTTTCCATTCTGTTCTATCCATTGCAATGAGCCAATACCCAAATTTTTTATGCTTGAGTTTTTTTAATCGCCGACGGTACTCTCTGTTGCTTCTTCTTCCAGTTTGCTCAAGTCTTATCCAATATTTAATCAAGGGAAACCATAAGGTTTTGATGCTCAACTGCGGCAATACTAAAAAGCGTTGCAAGTTCCTTTTCCGACTTTGATATTGAATCGGTTGTGGAAACACACTGGCTAATATGGAAAGTTTTACTTGCCGATGAACCTGTATCAATAACAACAAAAGCTGTATGGTTAGGTACTGGCTTTCATTCAGATGGGCACGCAAAGTTTTTTGGTAAGATACAGGGAACATATTTTTACAGGGGAGCCACAAAATTGCTCCCTATTTTTTATCCTCACCATTTTCTCAAACTTTTGTCCCGTATAGCTTAGAGTTGCCTTGTCACCCGGTAAGTCTTTTTTCATATCGGCAAAGATTCTATCAAAATCCTCTATAAATAACTGGTGTAATAAATGTCGAAATTCAGAAGTTAATTGTTGCTTTTCTTCATCACTCAAATCGGAACCATCTATCAAAGGCTTATAATCTCTCTGAAATTTTTCTATCAATTTTTCGCTGTAGGCTATCGCCATATCATCTAATTCGTTATAAATCCAATCTTGGAACATTTCAAACATAAGCTTAATAATATTTAAAAATTTTTCTAATAGCAAATAGTTAGTAGAAGTTCGACTTCTTTATCTATGTGTCTATCCTCCAATTTTTAATTTTAAATTAAAAAGTTTGCATTACAAGTAATACCAATTTGAAAAAAGAATGTGGCACATTGTAGGGGCAAGGCCGTGCCTTGCCCTCTTAAATATATTGATGTGTCGCTAATATTACTTGCTGTATATTAGTATCAAAAACAAGAAATCTTCTTGAGATTACTTGCGAATTCCATCATTATCAATCGCGCTGTAACTGTCATTACTCATCAATCCCAACCAAGGATCGGAATTAGGAGTTAAAAACAATTCAGCGTAAACTTTTTCATTCAATTTATTCACATTGTTTGTGGCATTACCCTGCATAAACCACTGATGAATTTGGTTATGCAGCGTATATTCGTTCCTAATTGTATCTAATGCCATTACATTTTCAAAATTACCCACAACTCGCTGTAAGTTATCAGCTTTATTACCTGGAAACCGTTTGTTACGTATTAATGCCACACTACTATTATCTAACTTGGCATCTGCTATGTAGAGTTGAGCAATTCGCTGCCATGTTGCTGAATCAGTAATATCTTGAAGTGCTGTTTGATTGCTACTAGCAATATTAATATCTCGCAGTAAAGGAGATTCAACTCGCATTTTACTTACAGCTATAGTACCAGCTACCGCTGCACTAGGTGTTTCACTATTATTAGGAGATATTTCCACAAGACGAGGGAGATTCTTAATACCTAGTTTTGCTAAATCTGCTCCCCATTGACGTTGGCTAGATGCTAATTGTTGACGATGATACTCTTGCAAAAAACCAGCGCGGGCTACACCTTTAGAATTAGTATATTCTTTAACTGCCTTTTCCCCAGCTACTAACTGACGCAGGAATGCTTGCGGCCCATATAAACCGGGAATTGCATCGACTGGTTCACCAGAACTATCGAGAATATAGTGAATGCTATTACCTGTAATAGTGCGTTCTAACTTGCGTCCATCACCAAAATCTATGGTAACTTTGGGGACAGGACGTACAGATTGCCAGTGGAGAATATAGCGATCGCGTAGGAATTTAGAAATTTCTGCATTGGGATACAATGCTACGCGGAAAAAGCGACTATTGGCACAGCTTAAATCTTGGTCAAGATTTCCTAACAAACGTAATGAAAGTATAGGTTTATTACTAGCTTTAGCAGCAGCTTTTGCTTGTTCTAAATCTGTGTACCAATAAAGTTTAGAAGCATAGCAATCTCGTTGCTGACAAAGTTTATTTAACGCCTCTTTTATTTGTGGCGAAGGGTTTTTTAATTCTTGTGCATGATTATTAAGAAATGTCTCTAAACCTTTTGGCCCTTGGGGACGAAGTGATGCAACTTGCTGTGTAAGTTGTGCGTTATTTGCGCTGGGGGTTTGAGTATGAGCAGTTTGCGAAAATCCTACACTAATCAGCGATAAGGCGATCGCAGTTTTAATAGACCTAACTTTCATATTGGAACTAATTTAATAAAATCAAATAGACGTTTTCTTGGGTAATTAGTTCCCGATGAAAGTTAGAGCAATGAAGTGAAAAAATGACCAATGACCAATGACAAATGACAAACGACCAATAATCAACTTACCATTACTTGCGATCGCCCATCTCGCCACAATTCATATAATCTATTTGCTGGCATTGTTAAATATAAAATATCACCAGGACTAAGTTGTGTTTCTAATAAATCCCAGCCGTGGAAGGTTTGGCAACTCGCTTCTACGTACAAAGGGACAAAATCAGCCGACATCGCAGCATCTTTGACTAATTCACCACAAAATGGATGTGCTGGTGTAATCATCGTCGCGAAGGCTACCCACAAACTATCAGCGGTAATTCCATTACCTAGGATGCGTCCTCCTAATGCAGCAGCCGCAAAAGCTGGTGCAGCCAGTTCTGCAGGACTAAGTACGGCTTCAAAATCAAATACTTGTTGTGCCATCCCTGCAAAATCTGGGTCAGCATAATGGACAATGACAGGAATGGTGGGTGATAATCCTTTGGCTTTGAGCGCAATTTCTAAGTTAATGGCATCGTTGCTAGTAACAGCTAACACAGCCGCAGCATTATCAATATTACTAGCTTGGAGAATAGCACGGAAACTGGCATCACCTTGAATTACAGGGATACCTAAGCCGCGAGTTGTGTTGACAAATCTGTTGTTGCTGTCGGTTTCAATTACTACTACCTCATGTCCACTTGCATGAAGTTCTTGCACAATTCTCACGCCAATACCACTCAAGCCGCAGACTATGTAGTGATGTCGCTGCGGAATGCGTGCTGCATCCCAAAATTGCTTGAAGCGGTTTCCTAAAATAAAATCGGTGAGCATGGCATACCAAATACCAATTACTGCTGCACCAACTAACATCATCACAACAGTAAATAATTTAATACTGCTAGGAGCATTTTCGACTATTTTGTCATTACCACCTGCTCCCGTAATCATGCCGACTGCAAAATATAAAGCATCGATAAAAGAGATATTTAAACTAGCAGAAACATAGGTAAGTGTAGCCATCAAAATAATAGCAAATAACACCATTGCCATTGCTACAACTGATTGAGCATGTTTTTGAAATTGCTGCAAACTAGTGAGAACTTTGATGACTTTTCTTACCCATGATTTGCGGATAGGACGAATGCGAGGTTGGATACCAACTATTAAGCGATCGCCTACTTTTAATTCTTGTCCCGATAGCACTGCCGCGACTAAATCTAAATCACCTTCTACAGGTAAGTAATAGATTAACATTCGCGACCTATCTTCCCATAAATCGCCTAATTTACGACCCAACCAAGGATGATATTCGTCAATATATTCTTCTTGAATCGGCCAAGTTTGTTGAAATAATTTAATTTGTCCGATCGCTTTATTACCCAGTGCGGCAAAAGTAAACACTGGTGCTGCCAAACCCACCACACTCATACTTAAATGGTCTGGCAAAGTATGATCGAGACGTTCCGCCAAACTGCTATTATAAAAGCGATTAATAATGCGAATATGCGGATTTAGTATCCGCGCTTGCATCATAATTGCTAAATTACGCGCATCATCAGAGCTAGCAATTACTAAAGTGTGGGATTCCTCAATTCCAGCGGCTTTGAGAGTAGCCGCTGTATGTAAATCGCCAATAATCACATCTCCTGCGGTTTCGCCAGGGATAGGCTTGTGATGAATACCCACTACAAACGCACCCTGTTGTCGCAGCAGACGAAAGACTTTATATCCAGTCCGTCCTAAGCCACAAACAATAATTCTAGGTTTCATGAAAGAGCCGCAATATTCCGATGAGGCTGCATTCTCAAGTATTTATTAACATTGTTGCTGAATTATTTGTGTAGAACTGTAACTGACAACACGGTAATCTTAAATAAGACGGCACTTTTGCAATATTTTGCAAGTCAATATTAATTAGATAGCGTGAATTTGCAAAAAATCTATATGAATACTTGGCTAAAATTAACAACTCTTAGTGTAATTCTATCTCCCTTAGCAGTAGCAGGCATAATTTCGGCTACAGCACAAGCGCAACCAGAATCAGCAGCAGGGCCAATTACTACACCAAATGTCAAATTAAATATCCAAAGTACTGCGGGTACTTGTCCTGAATCAGTTGGTTTATGGTGGTTAACACTACCTTATGAAGGTGGTGCTGAACATACAGTAATTCCTGATACCAGACCATTTTCTAACACCACAAAATTAGTTTCATCTAATAAGCAATTTGTAGAATATGTTGCCAACTTAAATGATAAATATGCTTCTTGTGTTGGTCAAACACAGAATAAAGAATACACATTTTACAATGTGCAATTTAAGAATAAACAAGCATATTTCCGTGTGGATTTGCGAAAAATTCAGGCAAATGCTAAGGAAATTACTTACAAGACTGTAGCAGCTTCTCGTCCTTATGTCCGATGGGCGATCGCTGATTAATAGGGACTGCTTGTCCAGTCAGAAATCTGTGTACTTCTTCTGCTACTGTGGCACGCAAGATTAAGTTGCAACCTCGTGACGAATATGAGCCACTTGTGCAAGTCCTCATCAACAACAAACTCCACAGTTTCGACAAAAATCTGCACGTCGAGCGGGTGTTTAAGTATTGGGTAACAAGTAGTGTTTGAGACCAAAATCCGAAATTGATATTACCCCTAATTAACCCTGTTTTGTCACTCTCGGAAAACCATAATCTCAGGCTGATTCTGAGATTATTAGTTAAGAAAATTAATTGACAACAAAACCACAAAACTAGTTACTCAACAAAAAACAGAACAATAATTTTGGAGGGGGTTTGGGGGACGCAACCGTCACCCAATCGGGGGTTTGGGGGAGAATCCCCCAATTGAGCTAGCTGTTTCCACAACTGACAAATCAATCACTAATGATCTTATCTGACCTGTATTGAATTAGATTCTCCCAATCTGACAAAAGAGAATTAAGAACCACATGTACCCAAAGGCAATTGATGAACATTTGTCATCACGTCGCCGCCAGGTTGTGCTTCACCCCTTTTGTTGGGGCCGTAGAGATAGTCCACAACGGTCGTGAGATTATTATCTGTATAATCTCTGACTAGAGAAGGTACTTTCCTTGTATCTGCATTAATTATGTCATTGAAAGGGCTAGGGCCACGTACTTGAACACTACCTGGTTCTGAATCTAGATTTTTGGGGGGATGGGTATGATATATTCCCACCACGTATACACCATTTTCATCAGGCGGGGTGTTTCCTGGTGCAACACTACCACTAATGGGATCTCCTACTGTGACATTTGTGACTGAAAGTTTTCCAGTAGTGCTATTCCACAACACCCATCTCAGTCTCTCTCTATTATCAGCTTGTGTTCCTTGCCAGTCTTGGTCAAGAGACTGCCTGACTACAGGATTACAAAAGATTTCTAATTTTGATGGCGCTTTAGGTGTGGGTGTTAGAGTATTTCCTGTTCTGGGAGCAGATGAGTCTGGCTGTGAACTTGTATCATTACCTGTACCAGAAGCACCGTTTGCATTATTACCTGTACTAGGAGTACCGTTTGCGTCATTACCTGGGTTATTACCTGTATCGTTACCTGCATCGGCAGTACCTCCATCAGCCGGACGGGCGGATAAACCTAAGCGCTGTCTTCCTGTGTCACCAGGAACAGCAACTTCACCAGCTGGATTGTATTCTACGCCCCCATCTTGTGTTAGAAGTAATGCTTGTTTTGTAGACTTAGCTGCTAAGTTTACATTGGCATTTGCTTGCTTACGAAAATTATCAGGAACGTAAATTTGAATTAATGTCTTGCTGTAGTAAGTAGGCAGATAACGGATGTAAAATCCTTGGGGATTAAGTGACCAACGACCCTCTGGTATTTCTGGCCCATCTCGTTGCGGTTCTCCAGTCAACACTGCAATTTGTTCTAGTTGTGCGTAACTTGTACTCTTTATCGTGAGCATTTCTCGGATACGTGCTTCTGTTTCAAACACTAAACGTAATGGAGAAGGCAAATTAGCAGTGGCTTTATCTAATACTGATTTGGGTATTAAGCCCAAAGCACCACCATTGAGTTGAAAAATCTCATCTTTAGTGAGTAATTTTGCTGCTGTTTGCTGGATTTCTGCGTTAGTATCACTAATTTTTGTGCGGGCAATAATAGCCCATAGCAACATTTGTATATCTTTTTGAGGAATTTCTGGATGAAGGACGGAGTTTTGCAGAATTTGCTGGATCAGTCCGGCTTTGGAACCTTTTAGAGGTGCGTAGAGATAGCCGTTTCCTTGACTAGGCCCATGAGTACCAGCTCGTAAACAGTAACTTTCCACTGCCAATTCAAAAGCCCCCGGACGCAATAAAAAACCACCTTTAGCACCACGTGGTAGCTGTGTTAAGCTTTGGAATTTCTGGGGTTTAAAGTTATCGGGAAGGGTAGATTGCTGGCGAGTATCGGAAAAACTGGTGGTGATAGGGGGGTCTCCCTCTAAGAGGATGTTTTAAAAGTGGGGAGCTATTGTAAGAAAGCTCACAAGGCTTATGCTGAGATTTGTAGATAACAGCACCAAGTGAGCGAATGAGTAAAGCATACAATAGCAATTTGACATGGGAACAGTGGGAATTGATTGAAGGAGAGTTCCCATCAGGAAAAGCCGGTGGTCGTCCACGGACTGTAGCTTTATTTGCCGTGGTCAATGCAATTCTATATGTGCTCTGTGAGGGATGTACATGGAGAGGCTTGCCAGGGGATTTTCCACCTTGGCAAACTGTCTATGGTTATTTTTGGCGATGGAGCAAAGATGGTACATGGTTAAAGGTTCACGACAAGCTTTACCAGTGGGTTCGGGTTGCTGCGGGACGGGAACCCAGTCCATCAGAAGCCGCAGTTGATAGCCAATCAGTGGAAACCGCAACAATGATTTCCATTGATGTGGGCTATGACGCAGGTAAAAAGATACATGGACGCAAGCGACATCTAAGTGTGGATCTGTTAGGGTTGGTTTTGCGGGTGTTGGTAACCTCTGCTAGTCTTCCAGAACGTGAAGGAGCCAAAAAAGTCCTCAACCGAGTTCACGATACAGGCAATCAAGTAAAACGCTTGAACATCATTTGGATGGATGGAGGATACAGAGGCGAAGAATTTATGCATTGGGTAATGGATATGTTTCGCTGGATTGTGACAATTGTTCTTAGACCCTTAGAGAAAAAGGGTTTTGTCCATTTACCTAAGCGCTGGGTTGTTGAGCGCACTTTTGGCTGGCTAAATTGGTGTCGGCGTTTAAGTAAGGATTATGAAAGGCTACCTGAAACTTCAGAAACGTTCATCTATATTGCCATGATTCGTCTCATGGTTCGACGACTTGCATAATTTTTAGCTCGCTCTGACTTTTAAAACATCCTCTAACAGTTTGGTAATATCGGGGATAGGAAGTTGTGGTGTTGGGATCTCAGGTATGGGGATGGGGACTGTTGGGATGGGGATAGGTAGAGAAAATTGAGCCATTGCTGGTGTTGCTGTAACTAGCAATAAGCTGATGAAAAATAATACAATAAACTTTTTCATCGATAAAATATTGGCTTGCAGTTGTAAGGTATATTAGGTAACCTTTGAGGTAATTATGCAAGCATTTTTTCGGAATTTAATCAAAAGAATATAACTATCAATACCTTTGCCAAAATAAGAGGGTAAACAAATTTTGGCAAAAATGCCTACTTGACCCATATATAAGCGTTCAGCTTACAAGGGAGGTTGTCAGATCAAACCCTTTATACTGCGACAATAGGCCAAAAAAATCCTTGTGGGAAACCTGGAGGGAATTTTTAGGACTTATTGTTTTTGCCAAACATTAGATAACAGCGAGTTAATGGTGAAAGCATCATCAACCCACCCTCGTAAATTGGCAACGGTATTGACTATCAAAGTCAATTTTCGTAGTTTTTCTGTGAAAGTGTCAGCTTGATTGAGGATGGCAGCAAATTTCAATGATAAAGCTATCTTGATAGTAAAAATATATATCTCTACCAGTAGGACGGGTGACTGGGCCATGAGCGATCGCTATCCGATTAGCTCTAATTTTTAAAGCTCAAGGCTTGCGGTTGCAAAACTTGATTTAACTTACCACTGCGATAACCTTCCAAATCGAGTGTTACATAGATAAAACCAAACTCTTGAAAAGCAGACACGACTTGCAGTAAATCTATCGTCAACACAAACTCTTTGATTTGTTCTGGTGGTAATTCAATGCGTGCTGTATCGCCTTCGGAACGCACACGCAAATTTTTCAAACCCAACTTACGCAGGTAAATTTCTGCTCTCCCAACGCGTTGTAACTTCGCAACAGTAATCTCTTCACCATAGGGAAAGCGGGAACTAAGACAAGGTTGCGCTGGTTTATCCCACCAAGGTAAACCGAGTTCTTGGGAAAGCTGGCGGACTTCCATTTTAGTCACACCGACTTCCGCTAGAGGCGATCGCGCACCTCTTTCTTTCGCTGCTTGAATTCCTGGGCGATAATCGTGTAAATCATCAGCATTCACGCCATCCACGACGTATGGATAACCCAATTCCCTAGCTAAAGGCTTGAGGGTGTCGTGCAATTCGCTTTTGCAGAAATAGCAACGGTTCACAGGGTTAGATGTGTAATTGGGATTGTCCATTTCGTTAGTCTGGACAATTTGATGAGGAATCCCAATAGTTGCCGCTTGAATTTTCGCATCTTCCAATTCTTCCGGCAATAATGACGGTGAAACAGCCGTCACAGCCAAAGCGCGATCGCCTAAAACATCATAAGCAATCTTGGCAACCAAAGTACTATCAACACCCCCAGAGTAAGCAATTAGCGCTTGCTCCATTTCTGCAAAGATAGCTTTTAGTCGCTCAAGTTTTTCTTTCTGTGTCATTTTTCCAGTCCTACCGCAATCCTATAGCACCCAACAAATTCTATTCTAGTAACTGGTAAAAAGTAAGCAGAGTTGTTTTGCAGGCGATCGCACACTACCTATGCTCATGGCTCACCTGTTAAGCTGGATACAGTCATGGCAATTCAGGATCGCACGGCGGCAAATCCCGGTATTTGATGATGTGGTAAGAGTTGAGGCAAAAATCCTCGAATTCAATGCTGTGGGGTATCTGTGACGGTTGTTTGTAATACTTATTTACGCGATCGCAGTAATTTTGTATTGTTTTGATAATGCTGAGTAGTAACGATCCAGTTTTGCAAGAAGTTGTTAGGATCGCTAGTGGCTTTGGAATTTTTGATTGTATTCCCTGTGCTAGAGCTATCAAAGAATTTTTACGAGAACAAGGAATTCCAGGAAAGCATATCAAGCTGGATACAGGTTCACAAGATCCGCTATACGGGCGTATTTATGATGATAGTGTAGGTGAACTAATTGCCACGACTGGACATCATGAAGGAATTCTAATTGAAATTGAGGGAGAGGAAATTGTGGTTGACAACATTCACCCACAAGGAATTCTTCGTTCGCTTTGGATGCAAAATCTCTATTCACCTATTTTGGAAGTTGGTAGAGAATTTCAGCTAACAGAAAAGATATTTTAGCGTTCACTTGTTGGGAGTTGGATATGGATAATTTTTACGATTTGCTACAAAAGATAAGAAAAAGACCTGCTATGTATTTGGGCAGGCATTCTATTTTCAGTCTTCAGGCATTTTTAGATGGATACTATTTTGCTAGGCGCGAACTTGGCGTACCTTTGACGGAACAAGAGCATGAATTTCAAGAGTTTTTGCAATGGATACGCCAGAAATTTCAGGTAGAAACAGGTCAATTATGGGCAAGTATTTTGCTTTTCCATTCCGCAGATGAACGCAGTGCTATCGAGCGATTTTTTAGCTTATTTGAAGAGTTTGTCAATCAAGAAAAAGTTAGAGAATTTGATGATCAACGAATTGAGAGTGGGAGGATTTATTGAGATATATCAACAGCGATTTTGGCTACAATCGCACTGAAATTGGAGTAATTCAATTGCAGGTCGATGCAGTATATTTTTTGCCCCTGCTGCACGCGATCGCCCAGCATGAGAAATAATGCGCTTGATAGCGATCGCACTTTCACAGAGACAGTCAGTAACGACAAGAAATGTGATCGCATCTTGTTCGCTAACAGGTAAGGTTTTCAACAGATGCGATTGCCTACGGCACGCTGCGCGATCGCACTTTATCATCTACACTACAAACCACGCAGAATTACAAACTGCATTGGCTCAAGTTCGAGTTTTATGAATAACGAAGGATTGTTAGGATCGGGATGGCCTAAAATCGGAACTGTACCTTCTTGACCGTAAAGGAATTTCATTTTCCCTCCCTTTGTTTGCAAATTACCATCAACCATGACAAAATCTGCCCGATGTTCGGTAATCGATGTATTGTAGGCGATCAAAATCTCTTCGTAACCGAGAATTCGAGAAAATGCCAAGGTACAAGGGTGTCCTTGAGGTAAGCCAAAATCACGACCATTACCGGAAATTTCTCGAAAATACATTCGACCGAACCGCAAAGGTTCTGTGTGCCGATAAATATATGCAATTTTCGCAATTTCTTGGTAAATATTGCATTGCTGATTTAGATAATTAACCTGTGGTTTATCTAAATCAAACATAGCTTCTCGGATTAATCCATCATCATCACCTTTACCAGCAAAACCTTGCTCAGTTCCATAGTAAATACAAGCCATTCCTAACGCACAAAGCAGATAACCTATCCCAGCAATTACTTGCTTATCAGGTGCATCGGCGGCAAATCGTCTTTTGGGGTTTGCCCCGATCTGATCATGATTATCAACAAAAGTTACTCGATATCGCCCCAGTTCTCCTCGATTCAATGCTGAATTTCTTAGAGATTCATAACGATCGATTAGATTTATAGGATTGTTAAGACCTTTAATAACACTTGGTAAAGTCCAGTAAAGGGGAAAATCTAGAACTGATGAAAGACCAAAATAAACGGTTTTATCATCTATTGTTGTAGGAGTATTTGCTCCAATATAACGGTCTACTGTGCTATCTCCAGCGATTAATTCACCAAACAAGAAAAACCACTTTTTACCCAAACTATAGGCGTACTCTCGCACTGCCGAAGAAAAGCGAGATATTGCTAATTCACCTATGTGTTTTACCGCATCCATACGAAATCCGTCGATGTCTGCTTCTCGTATCCAGTAGCAGTGAGATTTGATCAGAATTTCTTGCAATTCTCTACCAGCTTGATCTTCATCGTTATTGAAATCTTTCAGTGAGAAAAAATCACCGTGCTGGTATTCAGGATAAGCATCCCAGTTACCAATTTGACCCCGGCGATGATAATAATCTGGGTTTCTTAGTTCCTGGGGAATTGGTCGGTCTTGCTGCCGCCAAGATCCGAGATTGAATTGTTGATCCTTGTAATAATAATAGTCATAGCCACCAGGGTAAGACCAGTTATCTCCTGAGTGATTGACAACGACATCAAGAAAAACTCGTATTCCCTTATCATGTGCTGCATTTACTAGCTCGATCAGATCATCTTTAGTACCAAAGCGGGGGTCTATATTCAGATAGTTTTGAATTGAGTATCCGTGGTATTTGTCCGAATTTGGATTCGGAGCATCGTTGTTTTCAAAAATGGGGCTTAACCAGATGGCGGTGCAGCCTAAATTTTGAATGTAATCTAAGTGATTTTTAACTCCTTTGAGTTTGCCACCACAAAATTTTTTCAGTTGAGATTGAGTTCCACTACCAGCAGAGCGAGAAGATGTATTAACAGGAGTGCGATCTGAATCATCGTGAAAGCGGTCTACAAGTAAGAAGTAAACGAACTCTTCCCGCCATTCGCGATCACAATTCCAATAGCGTTTGCCAGGAATTGGACTTAAATCGATTTCCCGAACTGAAGTTGGATTATTCATGGTTTTATGCAGAATTAAATTGATAGGCTCGCACTCATCAAGAGAAAGCTAGCAAAATCATGTTTTGGAATGTTGCCTGCATCTGTCTAGTATGCACATTCAGTTCGCTCGAAACAACCGAAGTTTAGGAATTTAAGAACGAACTTAAAACCATCTTTCCATTAACTTCCAGAAGCGACCATCAATAAGCATTTCAGCTCATGAGAAACTCACCCCATAGCTTGAGGAAACATACTTAAAATCGGGAAAAGTTCTTTAACTACAGCACCAAACTATCTTATTCATGTTTAAAGTTTTTTAACTACGGCATTAAATGCCATTTAAATCCTTTAGCGGAGCCTGCTAGAGGAGTGATTCAGTAGGCGATCGCCCAGTAATACCATTGTTCTCAAGACTCTGATGTTGGTATCAATTGTATGAGCACACCCATCAAGCCGACACATTTGTATGTAATTTTAACCAGACTCAGCCATGAAACTGACCTAATAAACTAGGAATTTGCGATCGCCTACTAAATCACTAACCGTAAAATTACTTAATGTCTATGCAGGCATAAAGCAAGTAACATTAATTTGGCTGCATAAATATGTTTTATCTAGTTTAAGCTCTGACGTACTTTTTAGTTTAAAATTCTGTGCTGCATCTGCGTTAAGTAGAAAAGTTCTGGAAAACATACTTTCTATGAGTGCATTTTTTAGGATGAAAACTTGAATGGTAGGTAACTTTGTAGGTTTCGCAGCTTAAGTTATTTACTGCTAGTTTTTGTTGATCATCTTCTGTTTACTAGTGCGTTTTAGCAATGCATTAGAAATGCTCATGCCTATCTATCAAACAATACATTTATCATCTGTGAGGTTCCCAATGACATCCCAACAAAGGAGCCGTAGACGTGGTGTCATTCTAACACCCCAAGGATTGCAAAAACTCCAAGATGCCAAATCTCAATCAGAACGGAATGAAAATTTCGATAAACGTTATTCCCACGAAGCTTTAGGCTTTCGTATAGGCTTAGATCCAGATACAGTAGCCAAGGTCTTTGCTTGTGAAGTGGGGGTAGATCAGCAAACTTTGAAGTATTGTTTCGGTGCATTTAATTTACAACTCGAATCTCCAGACTATCAATTTGCCAATTCCGATCGCAATTTCGAGAAGTTTCGTACAAAAATCCAAAATTCGCTAGATTGGGGAGAAGCACCAGATGTCTCCCTTTTTTGCGGACGTAGTGAAGAACTAGCAACCCTAAAGCAGTGGATTTTAAATGAATCTCCTACAAATAAAGCAGTACCCTGCCGTTTTATTACTTTATTGGGTATGGGTGGTATTGGCAAAACTTGGATATCTGTAAAACTCACGCAACAGCTTCAGGATCAGTTTGAGTTTGTGATTTGGCGATCGCTCTTACCTCGTCCTCCCCTTAAAGATTTATTATCTGACCTCATCAGTTTCCTATCGAAGGGACAAGACACAAATTTACCCGATAACTTGCATAGCAGAATTTCACGTTTCATCTATTATTTACAACGCCACCGTTGTCTTTTGGTATTAGATGGAGCGGAGGCTGTGTTAGAAGATTGTGCAACTTACAAGTCTCCTTGTGGGAGTTGCTTCTGTTTTCCAGAGAAAGGAGATCAAGAGTATCGGGAATTTTTTAAGCGTCTGGGAGAAGTGGCTCATCACAGCTGTGTCATCCTCACAAGTTGTGATAAACCTAAGGAAATTACGCCTTTGGAAGGTGAAACTTGCCCTGTGAGAGTCTTTCATCTCGATGGCTTACAAACGCCAGATGTTCAAAAACTTTTCAACGCCAAAGGTAATTTTGAGGGAACTCCAGAAGATTGGCAGAAATTGGTAGAGTGTTATGCAGGCCATCCTCTGGCTTTAAATCTTGTTTCCACCACTATTCAAAATTTATTTGCTGGCAATATTGGCGAATTTTTGCAGCAACAAACCCCGATTTTTGGAGAAGTATCCAACTTGTTAGCACAGCAATGGCAATGCTTATCAGATAAACAAAAAGAAGTACTTAAATCTTTAGCATTTCATTGCCAACCAATTTCATTTGCTCAATTGCGATCGCACCTGGTATCTTCCATCTCACCTCAAAGTTTATTTGCCGCACTTGAGTCTTTGCAAGCGCGATCGCTGATTGAAACCAAGGGAGCTAAGTTTTCGCTACATCCTTTAGTAATGGAATATGTTAATTCCCAACTCATCCCAGAACAAAATATCCAAATCCAGCCAAGTCTCTGGCTTGAACAACAGCATCAACTCCAAATTGTCGGTTAAATAGCAATACTTTTCAGTTCAGGATAAATGTAAGGTTGGGTTGCAATAGCACTTGGTTAAGCGTTTTAAACTCAAAATTGGTTTTGGGGAAAAGGTGAAAGGTTAAGGGTTAAAGGTTTTTCTTTTCCTTTTCCCATTCCCCTTTTTTCCCTTAACCAAAAAGTATTGGGTTAGTTTGTAGATGGCTTCACATTAGGGGTACGGAGTGAAACCCAACCTTGTATATTAAAAAGAGTGTGGTTAAACCACAGTTGAAACTGAAAGATTTTTACTGCTGATAGAATTTTCTCACGCCTCAGATTTTGGGAGCAGTTGTGCGTTCGTCGCAGACGTTGGCGCAGCCATCGCCTCTACATCCAAACCTGTAACCCTCACCACTTCTTCCACTGTCATACCACCAGCCAGTAAATTACGTGCTGTTTGTAACAACTGCGCCTCAATTCTATCTGCTCGTTGGCGTTGCTGTTCCGCTCGTTGATGTTCCTGTTCAGCTCGTTGGCGTTCCTGTTCTTCAGGGGTTGGTAGTAATTCTCCCTCTAAATTCGCCCAGCGTAACCAAGTCGCATCAATCCCTTTGTAATTTCCTTGCCAACGCTGCAAAGCTAACCCTAAAGATTCACTTACCAATTGATTGCGGTCATTTGTAACTAATGGTTGGTAAACTCTTTGTTGAATAGAAAAACCCGCCCAATCATCAGGATTAAATGGGTCATACCAGAAATATTCTGGTACACGCATTTGATTTTGATAAATTAGTTTTTTCTCGTTTTTGTCTGCGGTGGCTGTACTTTCAGAAAGTAACTCAATTACAACATCCGGTGCTTTTCCTTCTTCCCAAACTACCCAACTTTTGCGTTCACCTTTGGGGACACCCAACACCACAAAAAAGTCTGGGCCTTTAAAGTCTTTGTTTCGCACCTGCGCCAAACTGTAGTAGACAAACATATTACCACCCACAAACCCATCTTCCCGCTGCGACAACCAAGGAATTAAAGCATCTATCAGCAAGTCAATTTGAGCTTTATGCCTTGCGCTTTCCATTGGGACACCATCATCCAAGGGAAGTTCGGCTTGCGTAGGGGGAATGTCAACTAGGGGTAAAGGTAAAGTAGTTTCTGACATGGCTGTTCACCAGTAGGATAGCCCGCAGCAAATATATCTATAGTACTAGAAATAATCGGCTTGAGACCTTCGCATGGTGTTATCCCAATTCTCTAAAATTTAATTACGAATTAGAAATTACGATTTACGATTTACTGAGGTTTACTATATTTAGCTACCAAACTAGCTAACAGTGGTAAATCAATAGGTTTAGAAATATAATCATTCACTCCAGCTGCCAGACAAATGTCGCGATCGCCTTTCATGGCCATTGCTGTTTGGGCAATTACCGGAGTCATTTGATATTGGGGATTTTCTCGCAACTGCCGCACTAAATTTAAACCATTATCATCCGGCAGATTTACATCCATTAAAATTACTGCTGGGTTAATATCTTTCAATGCTTCCCACATTTCAGCAGCATTCTTGGCTACAGTGACTTGATAACCTAGTTTTTCTAAATAAATTTGCATTAACTTAGCATTGTTTAAGTCGTTTTCTACTAGCAAAATTTCTAAAAAACAGCTAGGCGCAATGTCTAAAGGCATGGCAGGGGATGCAGCAGTAACATCACCCACAATTCCCGCTAATTCTCCCACAGGATTTAAGGGAAGTATGATCGTAAAACGCGAGCCGCAATCAACTTTAGATTCGACTTCTATACAACCGCCATGCACTTCAGCGAGTTTACGCGTTACAGCTAAACCCAAACCAGTACCTTCATTGCGGTTAACTGTAGGATTAGCAATTTGGAAATAGGGTTGAAAAAGTTTTGCCTGGTCTATCGGAGAAATACCACTACCAGTATCCCAAACTGTAAAATGCAAAAAGCTACCTTTAGCAATTACTTGTAAACCTACAGTGCCTATAGTTGTAAACTTAAGAGCATTAAAAAGTAAATTTAATAACATTTGTTTGAGCCTTAAAGGATCAGCAACTATCGTTGTTACTTCCGGCTCAATATCTAATAGTAATTTTAAACCTTTATTAGCAGCTTTTTCTTTTACTAGTGCCAACACATTGCGGCACAATGTCGGTACATTGACAATTTCCCACTGGACATCTAGTTGATTAGCTTCAATTTTAGAAAGATCCAAAATATCATTTATTAGTGCTAGCAAATGCTTACTGCTAGATTGAATAATATTTAAATACTCTTGATGGCGTTCTCTAGTTGGATCGTAGCCTTGCGCCAACAGCAGATGAGTAAAGCCGATAATCGAACTCAGCGGTGTGCGAATTTCGTGACTGGTATTTGCCAAAAACTGGTTCTTAAGTTGATTAGTACGCTCCAGTTCGCGATTAGAACTACCTAAATATTGCGACTTTTGTTGCCAGGATTGGAGATGTCTGAGTTTTGCCAACGCTACAGAGCAATATTTCACAGCCCGTGCGATAAATTGCGATCGCAGTTCTATTTCTGCTGTGTTACATAGCTCCCCATCAGCTCTCACAGGCGCTGTCGCCACAATTAGCCAAGCAGTTATACCGCCACAATCATTGGGCAATTGCCAAGCGCCGGGCGTTGCTTGATTCTCTAGGTGCTGTAAATCCTCAAGTTCTATCACCTCATCCAATTTTAGGCGTAACTTTTTGCCTTTTTTGGATAACGCTTCTAGGTGTAGAAGTTGTGAACGTCGGGAGGGGGATGGTGGAACATAAAAAATTTTACCAGTTGTCTCTTGTGGTTGGAACAGCGCGATCGCCACCTTACTAGTATTTAAAGCATGGCTGATCTCGTTGACCAAAATTTGAAAAATTTCTGCTTCTGTAGCTCTTGGCTGTGGCAAGGTGGTACAAGCAGAAAGCAAGCAATCATTGAGATGGCTTTGCAACTGGTTCAAGCCACCTTCTAGCCACAACTCGGCTCGAAGTTGCTGTATTGTGGTCAAAAGTGTTTGGGTTGTATCTATCTGTGAGTTCTGTTCTGGTAAGCTTGAATACTGCTGCATGGTCAACTAGACCGCTGAACAAGTGGAGCTTCGCACAAAAGTGCGAACAGGATTCTATGTATATTAGCGCACAATTCCTGCTTATTTATAAAGCATAACCTATAGTGTCGAATGTGACGATGATCCCACCAATTTAATGTATGAAATCACTAACTAGTAAATTCTTAAGAGCTGCTTAACACAACACTATGGATCTACAACTTGCTCAATTAATTATTAATGGAATTGCTGTAGGGAGTATTATTGCTCTGGGCGCAGTCGGACTTACCCTTACCTATGGGATTTTACGGTTGTCTAATTTTGCCCACGGAGATTTTCTGACTTTGGGAGCTTATCTAACGCTGCTAGTTAACAGTGCAGGCGTAAATATTTGGCTATCAATGGTACTAGCTGCAGCGGGAACAGTAGTAATGATGCTGGTATCAGAAAAATTACTGTGGTCAAGAATGCGTAGTCTCCGTGCTACTTCCACGACGCTAATTATCATTTCTATTGGATTGGCCTTATTCCTCCGCAATGGCATTATCCTCATTTGGGGAGGCAAGAACCAAAATTACAATTTACCTGTGACCCAAGCTTTAGATATCTTCGGCTTAAAGGTACCACAAAATCAGTTATTAGTGTTGGGGTTAGCAGTACTGGCGATTTTGGCACTGCATTACCTGCTGCAAAATACAAAAATTGGCAAGGCAATGCGAGCAGTTGCTGACGATTTAGATTTAGCTAGAGTGTCGGGAATTAATGTAGAGCAAGTAATCCTCTGGACATGGTTAATTGCTGGGACACTCACATCCTTGGGTGGCAGTATGTACGGTTTAATCACAGCAGTGCGCCCAAATATGGGGTGGTTTTTGATTCTGCCTTTATTTGCCTCAGTAATTTTGGGGGGGATAGGTAATCCTTACGGAGCGATCGCAGCTGCTTTTATCATTGGCATAGTGCAAGAAGTCAGCACCCCTTGGCTTGGTTCTCAGTATAAACAAGGAGTAGCGCTGTTAATCATGATTTTGGTGCTGCTCATTCGTCCCAAGGGTTTATTTAAAGGCACGATTTGAGCAGCACCAATCAGCTTCTAATTACTCGATGATATGGAAGTAGTAAGCTGCAACTAATAAGTTGAGCGCTAATAAGAATAATGCCCAACCAGTACGGAAGGGATAGGGGGGTTTAGCTCCACTATCTGCTACTGGTGAACTTTTGCTTTTAGCAGTCATTGGCTGTTCTCCTAAATTTCAGGACTGTTTAAGAAATACCAAACAGCGGTACCGATTAGCTAGTTTCTTTAAAAATATTTGTGAGAAGTTAGGGGAATGGGGAATGGGGACTGGGGACTGGGGACTGGGGACTGGGGACTGGGGACTGGGTAATGGGATATTTATTCCCCTCCTCTCCCTGCTCCCTGCCCCCTACCTCCTCAATCCTCCCCCGCATGATAGGAACTCCGAACCAGAGGCCCAGAACGGACGTGGCTAAATCCCATTTGCCATGCGTGGCTGGCAAGTTGATCAAATTCTTCTGGAGTCCAGTATTTTTGAACTGGCAGATGTTCTAGGGAAGGTCGCATATACTGACCAATAGTTAAGCGATCGCATCCCACTGCTCTTAAATCTTTCATCGCTTCTATGATTTCATCAAAGGTTTCGCCATGTCCCAGCATTAAACCAGATTTGGTAGGGATAGAGGAGTCGATTTCTTTGACTAGTTCAAGTACATGCAGCGAGCGATCGTATTTTGCGCCCCGGCGCACAGGCCCAGTTAAGCGTCGCACCGTCTCAATATTGTGGTTAAAACAAGCAGGCTTCGCCTTGACAATCATCTCTATCCTTTGGCGTTGTCCTTCCTCCCCAGCACCGATACCACCCCAAAAATCTGGTGTCAGCACTTCTATTTGAGTTTCTGGGTTCAACTTGCGGATAGTTTCCATTGTTTGGACAAAATGCCCTGCTCCCTGGTCTGCCAAGTCATCACGGGCTACAGAAGTCAGTACCACATAACGTAAACCCAAAAGCTTAACAGCTTCTGCCACCTTTTGCGGTTCCTCTAAATCTATGGGCATTGGTGCATGACCTTTATCTACTTGACAAAATGCACAATAACGAGTACAAGTAGGGCCCATTAGCAGAAAAGTAGCAGTTTTTTGGGCATAGCACTCTCCTCGGTTGGGACAACGTCCTTCCTCGCAAATTGTATGAATTTGGCGCTGCTTAATAATCCGTTGTACTGTAGAAATTTCGCTGGCTTTGCCGATAGAACGACGTAACCAGCTGGGCATGGCCATTATTTCTGACTTGAGTTGGGCTTGTTGTGACGAATTCATAGACATCCACGGGAGATCCAAAGGTACTGTGGAGCAAATTCTCTATGCTCTAGAGCAAGGTTAAAGCCTTAAATATTACCATGACATAAATTGACCAGAAGACGAGCAGAGGTTCTAGAAAACACATCCCCGAAAATCACTTATACCGAAAATATACTCTCCCCCAATCAAGATAAATGTTGGATATAGTAAGAGCATTCTCAATGTCAATGGGCATAATAGCCATCTACACCTATAGTTTCTGTTAGAGTAATAAGTCGTGGCAAGTAACAAAATTCTAGTTATTGATGACACCACAGTTGTCAGGGTAAAAGTACGAGAGATGTTGCCGCCTGGCAATTTCGAGGTAGTAGAAGCAAAAGACGGCTTAGAAGGACTAAATTACATCCTTAAAGATAAATTTAGTTTAATCATGTTAGATTTTCTACTACCGAAAATGAGCGGTTGGGAAGTGTTCCAGCAAATTCAAGCCCAACCTGAGTTAAGGAAGATTCCTCTAGTAATGATGTCTGGTCGTAAGGAAGAGGTAACTGAAAAAATTTCAGAACCCTTTGAATATTTTGAATTTCTGGGTAAGCCGTTTGACCAGAAGCAACTCATTGGTGCCATTAAGTCAGCAATGGCGAAAGCTAAACAGGTACGCCCAGAACCAGTTCTAGTAGGAGCAGGCGTTGCTGTTGCTAATAGTGCAACTGTAACTTCTAGCCATAGTTTTGCCACAGCTCCAGCTGCTGTTAATAGTAATGCTACAGTTACTGCTCCAAGTGTTGCTCCCGCATCCTCTGGAGAAATTGAGCTGTTAAATGAAAAAATTGCCAAGATGCAAGCAGAAATAGAGAGCTTGAAGAAACAGCTAACGCAGGTTGTGACCTTCATTAAACAGAAAGTCAAATAGTCGTCATTAAATGCGTAGAACATTCACGCATAAAAGTAGAGACTAAGGACTAGTACAATACGGCATAAATAAAGTAACCATTTCAACTAGCCAAAAGCCTTTATTGATATAGAAACTTTTTGACTGTTGACTTACGCGTAGCATTCTATACGCAAATAAATATGCTCTTAATTTGATAAAACTAAGGGAGATCTCAGAAATAAATTATTTTGGAGAGTGAGCCGAACAGCATATCTATGGTATTGGCTCACTTTTTACTTTTGCCCTGTTGTACTAGTGTTATTAGCCAATGAAACCGCTAGTTGTTGAGAATCGGATTTCATTTAAAAATCTTACACTGTTACTTTTGAGCAACTCCAGTTTTCAAAATTTCTTGAGATAACTATTTTTAGTGCCATCAATAATTATCAAAACACCTGCCAGCATTCAGAATCACGAGGATAAAGGCAGTTTGTTTATACTCTCTATTGGGTCTGTCATTTCAATATACTTCTTACATAAGTTGGGGAAATAAGAAGGGATAAGGGAGAAAAATTTTATATTTTCCCTTATCCCACCTCTTGCAAAAAGCACTTTTGTCAGGGACTAATATCAGAGATTGCCAGTTTACTCTTACTTTGATTAGGAAACCCAACTTAAAATTGCTAACTTTTTAGCTAAAATCTATGTATTTCACAGAATTTCACCATTATTTTCTGCTAGTCCTTGCTTGCCAATGGGAATAATAATGAAAGAATTATAATTACCCTCATAAGCTTCTATGTTACTCGTATCAGATACAGTATCTCCTATCATTGGCTATCGCATCACTGAGCAACTCTATTCAGGTAAAAAGACTGTAGTTTATCGAGGTATCAGAGAACAAGACGAGCAGAGGGTCATCCTGAAATTGATGCGAAATGAATATCCTACATTTGCAGAAATTAGTCAATTTCGCAATCAATATACTATTACTCAAAATCTGGATATTCCAGGCATAGTCAGACCCCTCAGCTTAGAAAATTACCGCAATGGCTATGTTCTGCTCATGGAGGATTATGAAGCTATATCCCTCAAAGATTGGCAAACAAGAGAGCGAGAACAGGGCAATAATTTTGTTCCATTAAAAGAATTTTTTAAGATAGCGCTGTCAATTTGCTCTACTCTGGAACAACTGCATAGCCATCGTATAATTCATAAAGACATTAAACCTGCAAATATTCTAGTTCATCCCACAACTAGAGAAATTAAGCTGATAGACTTTAGTCTTGCGACTTTATTACCAAAAGAAATTCAATCTATTAAGAATCCTAATGTTTTAGAAGGAACTCTAGCTTACATTTCTCCTGAACAAACGGGACGCATGAACAGAGGTATTGACTACCGTACAGATTTTTACTCTTTGGGTGTTACCTTTTTTGAACTGCTCACTGGACAGTTACCCTTCAACACTAATGATCCAATGGAGTTAGTCTATTCACACATTGCTAAAGAAGCACCAAAAGCTAGCTTGGTAAACTCTAAAATTCCCCAAATTTTAGCTGATATTATCAACAAGCTAATGGCAAAAAATGCTGAAGATAGATATCAGAGTGTGCATGGAATCAGACATGACTTAGAAATATGCCAAAGGCAATGGCAAGAGAAAGAAAATATTGCATCTTTTGCATTAGGAGTTAGAGATATCTCTAATCAATTTGCGATTCCAGAAAAACTTTATGGTCGCCAAAAAGAAATTGAAACATTACTGACTACCTTTGAGCGAGTCAGCAACGATAAAACAGAAATGATTTTAGTTTCTGGTTTTTCTGGTATTGGTAAAACCGCTGTAGTCAATGAAATTCACAAACCCATAGCACGGCAACGGAGTTACTTTATCAAAGGCAAGTTTGACCAGATGCAACGAGATATTCCTTTGTCAGGTTTGGTACAAGCATTACGTAACTTAATTGGCCAAATACTCTCAGAAACAGATGCCCAAATTCAAGATTGGAAAGCCAAAATTATATCGGCACTAGGTACACAATGTCAGGTAATCGTTGATGTAATTCCTGAATTAGAAAAAATTATTGGTCAACAATCGTCAGTAGCTGAACTTGCTGGTGTCGCTGCTCAAAATCGATTTAACTTATTATTTCAGAGATTTATCCAAGTTTTCACTACTAAAGAACATCCTCTAGTAATTTTTCTAGATGATTTGCAATGGGCGGATAATGCTTCTTTAAAATTTATCGAATTATTAATGCGTGAAACTGCTGCTCAGATTACAGATGAGATAGAAAAAGGCTCTGAAAATAAGGGAAATTTACTACTGATTGGTGCTTATAGAGATAATGAAGTCTCAAATTTACATCCCTTGAATTTAACTCTCAAGGAAATTGCTCAAACGGGAGCAGTCATTAATCAAATTCAACTTTCACCTCTTAATCAAGTTGATTTAAACCATTTAATTGCTGATACACTTCATTGCCGTGAGGTAATTGCTGTTCCTTTAACTCAGATGGTGTTTGCCAAAACCAAAGGTAACCCATTTTTTGCCTCTCAATTTCTCAAGTCATTATGCGATGATGGACTGATTAAATTAAATCTTGATGTTGGTTATTGGCAGTACGATATTGCTAAAATAAAAACTTTATCTCTGACAGATGATGTTGTGGAATTCATGGGCATTCAAATAGAAAAATTGCCCATAAATACACAAAATGTGTTAAAGTTTGCTGCTTGCATAGGTAATGAATTTGATTTAAAAACTTTGGCGATTGTCAATGAGAAGTCTGTCATGGATACAGCATCAGACTTATGGACAGCCTTATTTGAAGGGCTAATTTTACCTTTGACTGATGGATACAATTTAATTTCGACAGATGATAATCAAGCATTAGATGACTTAACAATTAGTAGTTACCAATTACCGAAATACAAATTTGTACATGATAGAGTACAACAAGCCGCTTATTCTCTCATTCCTGAAGAGCAAAGAAAGCCAATCCATTTAAAAATTGGGTTACTTTTGTCAAGTAATATCCCAATAGCAGAACGGGAAGACAAGATTTTTGAGCTTGTCAATCAGTTCAATATTGCACGTGAATTCATTACTAATCAAGCTCAACGTGATGAGCTAGCTGTGATGAATTTGACTGCAGGACGTAAAGCTTTGATATCAACAGCTTACTCATCTGCAAGCAAGTATTTAACTACAGGAATCGAACTGCTGACAGATGATTGTTGGGATACTAAATATGAGCTAGCCCTAGCTTTATATGAGACAGCAGCAGAAGCAGCATATCTTAGTGGTAATTTTGAGTTAACAGAGCATCTAATCCAAGTAGTGTTGCAAAAAGCAACAACGTTGTTAGATAAAATTAAGGCTTATGAAGTTCAAATACAGGCCTATGGGGCACAGGGTAAAGAACTAGAAGCTGTCAATATTGCAAAAACCATTTTGAGAATTTTGGGAGTAGAGTTTCCCGATAATCCTAGCCAAATAGATGTGCAGTTAGAAATGGAAAGAACATCTGCAAAGTTGGCTGATATAAACATTGAAAACTTAATCGACCTGCCAGAAATCACAGAGGTGCAACCACTGATAATCCTCGATATTTTGGCTAGTACAATTGGTATGACATATACGGTTGCGCCTGAACTATTGCTGTTGATTATCCTCAAACAAATTAATTTATCAATCAAATATGGTAATGCTCCTTTATCTGCTTTTGCATATGTGATGTATGGAGTCATGCTATGTGGGATAGTGGAAGAAATTGATTCTGGTTATAAATTTGGTAAGCTGGCTGAAAGTTTGTTGCCAAAATTCCAGGCGAAAGAAGTTACAGGCAAGGTTATTGAAACATTTAATCATCTTGTCAAGCATTGGAAAGAACATGTCAGAACAACATTAAAACCTTTACTAGAGGCATACACTGTAAATCTCGAAGCAGGAGATATGGAATTTGCAGCTTATGCTCTTTATGGTTACTCGTATCATGCCTATTTCCTTGGTCAAGAATTAGGAGATCTGCAAAGAGAGATAGCAACATACAGCAATACAATTAGACAGATTAAACAAGAAAGAGTATTTCAGTGGAATGAAATATTTCGGCAGACCATTTTGAATTTGCTGGGAACTGTGGAAAAACCAGTTAACTTAATCGGGGAAGCATATAACGAAGAAAAAATGCTACCTATTCATCTTGAAGCTAAGGATGGTGTAGCGCTTTTCTTCCTGTATTTCTGCAAACTTCACTTATGTTATCTGCTGAACGATTATCATGAAGCTATGAGAAATGCGGTTCAGGGAGAAAAATACTTATATGCTGGAGTCGGTATGTTAGTGACTCCTCAGTTCTACTTCTACAATTCATTAGCACATTTGGCAATATATAGTGAATCCGAGGAAGCGGAACAAGAACAAATTCTGCAAAAAGTAACTGAAAATCAACGCAAGATGCAGAATTGGGCAGACCACGCCCCGATGAATCACTTGCATAAATTTTATTTGGTAGAAGCAGAAAAGTGTAGAGTTCTTGGTCAATATCTCGCAGCTATAGATAATTATGAGTATGCTATTGCCCATGCCAAAGAAAACGGTTACATCACAGAAGAAGCCCTCGCTTATGAACTAGCGGCTAAATTTTATCTTGAATGGGGCAAACAAAAAATTGCCCAAACCTACCTCATTGATGCTTACTATTCCTATATTCGCTGGGGTGCAAAAGCCAAAATTAATGACTTGAAAAAACGCTACCCTCAATTACTTACACCGATTATTCAGCAGGAGAAACTGAAGTCATCTTCTAGTGAAAATAACTTACTAGAACAGAGAGCATACTTATCTACAACTAGCCATCAATCTACCATAGCTACTCATGAAACTATTCTCGGTTCTAATACGAGCATTTCGGATATGCTAGATTTGGCTGCTGTCATTAAAGCTTCCCAAGCAGTCTCCGGAGAAATTGAACTTAAGGCGCTTCTTTCTACTTTGATAAAAGTTGTAATGGAGAATGCAGGAGCTTCTAAATGTGTACTGATTCTGAGTGATGTCAATAACTTAGATTTAACTATTACCGCAGTTAGTTCTCATGGAAACTTTGCCGCCCATTACACAGAGTTTTTATCTATTCCTTTAGAGTCTAGCGATCATGTACCCATTACTTTAATCAATTATGTAAAACGAACTCAAGAGATATTGGTGATTGATGATATTAAAACTCAAGCGGCCTTTGCATTAGATATATATATTACTCGTGAGGAGCCAAAGAGTATATTATGTATTCCTATTATTAACCAAAGTAAATTGCTAGGCATCATTTACCTAGAAAATAATTTAACGACGGAAGCATTTACCCAAGAGCGCTTAGAAGTTTTGAAGTTAATTATTACCCAAGCGGCTATTTCATTAGAGAATGCTCTTCTTTATCAAAATTTAGAGGCTGCCAATACCCAATTAGCAGAATACAATCACGATTTAGAAACAAAGGTGGCAGAAAGAACCCAAGAAATTAATGAAAAGAATTACCATTTGCAACAGGCTCTAGAAGAATTACGTAGTACGCAAAGCCAATTAATCCAAAGTGAAAAAATGTCTTCTTTAGGGCAAATGGTAGCAGGTATTGCTCATGAGATTAATAATCCTATCAATTTTATTCATGGCAATATTACCCATGCTCATGAATATGTGCAAGACTTGCTAGATTTAGTCAGTATTTATCAGCAAGAATACCCTGTGACTTCTGATTTAATCAGCAACAAGGTTGAGGAAATGGATTTAGATTTCCTGGCAGAAGATTTACCCAAGGTTCTTGATTCTATGAAGCTGGGCAGTTCTCGTATCCGCAATATCATTTTAGGGTTACGCAACTTCTCTCGTCTAGATGAATCGGAAATGAAGCCTGTTAATATTCATGAGGGAATTGATAGCACTTTGATGATTTTGCAGCATCGCATCAAAGAAAATAGTATTCGTCCCGAAATTGAAATCGTGAAACAATACGCCAAGATACCAGAAATTAGTTGTTATGCTGGGCAACTCAATCAAGTATTTATGAATATCTTAAGTAATGCGATTGATGCTTTAGATGAGTACAATCATCAGCTAGATTCTGTAACATTCAATCCTGAAATTCGCATTCACACTGAACTTCAAGATGAGAAAATTGTGAGAATTCGGATTGCTGATAATGGTCATGGTATGACTGCACAGATACAGCAGAAAGTTTTTGAGCCATTTTTTACCACAAAACCTATAGGAAGGGGTACAGGTTTGGGATTGTCTATTAGTTATCAAGTTGTTGTGGACAAACACAAAGGTAAGTTAATCTGTAATTCCACTCCAGAACAAGGAACTGAGTTTGTGATTGAGATTCCGGTATGATGTCTTACCACAAGCAACCCTCTCCTCTGCTTGAGGAGAGGTTGATGTAGCTACTTACAGTTATTTAATTTTGAGTATTTTCAGGGGCTACTCCCATCTGTTTGAAAATAGCAGTGCAAAGTTGACTATTAGGATTAAGGAAACCATCGATCGCAGTGAAATGGTTTTTTCCTGGTTGTGGTAAATACTCACCTACAAGTGATTTTGCTTTCCATGCAACCAAGAACTCTTGTGACTGACGATGGAACTCGTAGGTTTCTTCACTGCCATAAGTAACAATTAAAGACCCTGCCTTTTCAGGAATGTTATTAATTGGGCTATTGCGGACAACTTGACCCCAAGTGAGTTGTATTTTAGGTTGTAGCCAGGTGTAAGGAAACGGCATCAAGTCAAACAAGCCACTAATAGCACAGCCGCCTTTAATAATGTCATCGGGTAGCCCATAGTCATTTTTCCAGTCTGTTCCCATGACCATAGCAGTTAGGTGACCACCTGCTGAGTGACCAGATACGTAGATGCGGTTAGGATCTCCTCCGAAGGTTTCGGCGTGACGATAAATCCAAACCATAGCAGCTCGAGTTTGACGGACAATCTCGTCAATAGTGACTTGTGGGCATAAAGCATAGTTAATGACGATGGTAGTAACATCAGCAGCTACCAAACCTTTAGCAACAAAACTAAAATCTTGACTGCTAGCCATCATCCAGTAGCCACCGTGGATAAATACTAAGATGGGAGCTTGAGGTTGCGCTGCGGGAAATATGTCGAGAGTTTCTGCTAGGCTAGGGCCGAAGGGAATATTGAGATGGCAATTTAGCTCTTGGCGTACTTTTTGACTTTCAGTAACATACCAAGTCAAATATGCAGGTATATCCATGCCTGACTCGGCTGGATTGTATTGAGCATCTAGCTCAGCTTGGGTTGTAAAATTTCGATAAAGCATTGAGTTTGGGAAGAAGAAGGATTTTGCACGGAATTAAAACTGCTTTTATCAAGTTGTCACAATCAATAACCGTTGCTGCTTTTATCGATTGTGACAACTCAAGAGATGTCAGGTAAAACCGAGATGGGTAAAGGGAAAAGGGTGAGGGATAAAAGACCTTTTCCTGTTCCCTTAACCTTGATAGCGCCAAGTTCCTTGGGTGAGCTATTAAGTTACTGCCAAAGTTTCAGCGCTTCCTGAGTTATTGACAGATGAATATCTTTTGGCCTGTAGTTCCTGTCGGAGGTTCTTGTAAGCGGATGGATCTATTGGCATCAGGTATTCTCCAATCAAGTTTCCTGAGTTGCGGTGGGTATTGAGACCCATATCCTGAAGCAACTCATCAATATAATGGAAAGTAAAAGGAGTTACACATGCTCCACTTACGAAAGCATAGGGTCTATCTTTTTGCCTCCATTCCAACTCTGTGTTGACTTCATTGAGCATCTCTTGCGGAGATGGTAGATTAATATTTCCTTTGACATACTCTGATAACCACCGGGCACCAATTTCTGCTGATAACTGGGCACAGAAGGTATAGTTATAACCAACAAAACCCATTTGGGGAACGTGGGGATGAATGAGGTGGCGATAAAGATGGATAATACCTTGGCGATCGAATACCTGTCTGCGGTACTGCTCATCTAAAAATGCTATATCCTGAAGAAATCCGGTGCCAAAGACGACGATATCTGCTGGCACTTCCTCGCCGTTCTCCAATTCCACCCCATCAGCAGAAAACTTGTTGATTTTTGTCTTGATGGTACGAATTTTGCCAGCACGTATATGCTCAAAGAAGCCTTTAGGCACCAAGCTGATACTACAGCCAATCAATTTGTTCATCGGCTGTTTGGGCAGCATTCCACAAGCATCAAAAGGAAACTGTAAGCGTAAGAGTGTCTCGTTGATCCGCCAGAAAGCCCACACCAGTGGTTTGCCAAAACTATGTAGCCACTTTTCCCATCCTTGCAGTTTATGATAGGGCATCCAAAATTCTGCGAATCGAGTTAAGAAAATATATTTAAGGTTAACTAGACCGAGAAAGAAATTAGGAACTTTCCACAATGCTTGACGGAAGACAAGGGTACATTCCTTGGCTTTGGTGGCAGCAAAATTGGCAACATCAGTAGCAGACTTGCCAAAACCTACAACTACGACTCGTTTACCTTCAACTACAGAGCCATCATTAAAGTTGTTGGTATGAATTACTTTTCCTCCAGAGGCAATGAATTCATCCATACCCGGCAAGTTTGGCACATAGGGAATGTCATAAGTGCCATTGCACACAATTACAAAGTCAAACTCATACTTTTCCTTTCTAGCCTCTTGGCCATCCTCGTGAAAGCTCACACTAACTATCCATCCAGGTTGATTTCCGGATTTGCGCTCAACTTTAGTGACTAGCGCTCTAAATTGAATTCTTGGCGTTACACCAAAGTGTGTTGCATAGGATTCTAGATAAGCACATATTTGCTCACCTGAAGGCCACTCTGGATAAGAGGCTGGCATGGGATAGTCAGAAAAAGCATATGTATCTCTGGGATTTTGGATAGCTAGTCCAGGATAAGCTCTGGACTTTTCCCACACACCGCCGAGTCCTTGCCGCTTCTCGAACAATGTAACTTCGTAACCCTCTTCAAGAAATGTCTTTGCTGAGACTAATCCACTAACTCCAGCCCCAATGACGCATATTTTTGTTGCTTTCATGTTGGGTATTCCTAATTTATGAAATTGGTACAGATATCTGGGCCATATCGTTCACCAATGCAGTAGGGAAATGATTATCTCTGAGATATTCTGAATGTTCTTGAGACTGGATTACATAAGTCAAGTATTCATATTGAGAAGGCAACGTGGAAATTAGGTAATCGGCTCTTTCCTTGATGGCTTGGAATACAGCTTGGGCATTGTGATTTCGGATATGCTCTAAAACAGGAAGGCTGCTTTCAGGGATGTAATTTAGTCCTAGCAACATTACCGAATAAGAGTAAGACTCGAAGCCGTGGTATTTCGGGTTGATACTCTTGTTGCTTGGGAGTCTATTTTTCCATAATCTTAATTTTTCCTGTAGTTCTTCTGGAACTTTGATATCGTTCTTGGTTGCTTGCCAGAACTTTGTATCAGCGCGATCGCTAGCACAGTAATGAAGGATCAAGAAATCTCGGACACCATCTATGCAGTCAGCAACAGCTTTGTTGTAACTGCGAATCAGCTCTTCATTGAAACATTTGCCTGGGAAGTGATTAACTAACTCTTCAATAGCATGTTGAATAAAGAAGATACCCGTAGATTCTAATGGCTCGACAAATCCACTGGAAAGACCAATTGCTACGCAGTTTTTCACCCATGAATTTCTGTTGCGTCCAATCCTCATTTTGATATGAGATGCTTTGCTGTTATTTGCAACTTCTCCTAAATGCTGGCGAAATTCCTGTTCTGCTTCCTCTTCAGAAATAAAAGCACTAGAGTAAACATACCCTGTACCATTTCTGCCATACAAAGGTATGTCCCAAACCCAACCAGAAGACAGTGCAGTTGATGTTGTGTAAGGGTTAATGCCATTTTTTTGCATATCGCTGGGTATTTGCATAGCGATCGCGCGATCGCACAGCAGTGACTCTGAAAAAGAAATGAATGGCTCATTTAGAGTTTTGTTGATTAACAGACCCTGAAACCCAGTACAGTCAATGAAAAGGTCTCCTTGAAGAAGGCCATACTTTTTGGTGTTAAGACTATCTATATTCCCATCTTCGGTTAACTGAACATCTACCACATCATCAACAATTTGCTGCACACCTCTTTGCATTGCATAATCTTTCATGAACTTTGCTAGTAGGTTCGCATCAAAATGATATGCATAGGGGTATTGAACTTTTAAATTATCCAAGATATTTTTCTTGGCGATCTGCTCTTGAGAAAATTCATTTTGAACTTTATCATCAAAAACTTTGCCATCAAGATATCTAGGAGATTTTTGATTGTCGCATAACCAAGGAATTACAAAGCAGGCATAATCAAATGCTTCTTGTGCTCTTTTCATTTTTAGCCACCATTCTGAGATATCGAAGCTATCAATTACCTCATATCTCTGGAAGGGATGATAGAAATGTTGACCCTTGGCATTCCAATTCATAAACTTAATTGCCATTTTGTAGGTGGCATTACATTTGGGCATCCAATCCTGTTCTTTTAGCCCTAGAAAATCAAAGAATACTTTGATAGTACTGAAAGTTGCTTCACCTACTCCAATTTTTGTAATATTAGATGATTCAATTAAAGTAATTTTTACCCTTTCATCTAAGGCTTTACTCAAATAAGCTGCTGTCATCCAACCTGCTGAACCACCGCCAACAATTACAATTTGCCGTACATTGTCTGACATCATAAAACCTTCCTTTTCAAAAATAAATTAACGAGCCATAAAGAATTTCATACAGATGTCAATATCTGCTCAATTTTGTGAGTTTCAGCATAAAGCAAAAGGTCATTGGTAAATTTCGCAAACACAGCAAATAAAGTATCAACTAATTCCAAAGCTTCTATTTGGTTAGACTCTGGTAGTTGAATATCTTGTAGTAATTGTCGGATTCCGGCTGAACCTGTAATGTGACCTGTCTCAACATTCAAATGAAAATCTGCAAAATATCTGCATTCTTTTTGTGTAATTGCTTTAATTTGTTTAGCAATATCTGCGGCTGTGGAGAACATTACATTACCTGTGGCTTCAGTCACTTCTATGACGATGATTTTCTGAATAGGAGTAGCTTGTGCAGTATATTTATAAAGTTGATAGTTTAGCCAACGAGCATTTTTAGTTTCTTCACTCCAAAGAAATTTCAATGCTTCGCTAAATTTTAGTGATTGATCGAGTTTTAAATGCTTGAGATCTTCCAAAAACCATAGCCAATGATGATCATCTTCATAAGTATGGTTATTAATTATGATTTGCAAAGGATCTTCAGTGGGTTCTACCCGGAGAAAATATTTGTTCAGTTCACCAAAATTCATGATGAAATGAGCCGCACATGGTGCCCAAGCTAATCTTTGCCTGGGGTCTATGTTTTGGTCACGCATGAAGTTAAATAATGGCAACTGAGCAAATTCTTGCTTTTTATTTTCGATTAAATCTAGAACTTCTTTCATGCCAATTGTTCCGATTTTGAATGTTTATAGATAGGAAACCTGTTAACTCCAAAGTTATCTTTTGGGAATTACTGCAATTAACAGCTAAGATTACTATCTCCAAAAATATACTTTCGGAGATAATCCAAGAAAAAGCAGAAAATTACTAGCATTCTCATCAAATATGCTAGCGATTTACAAAATTAATTATGATTGATAACTATGCAGGCAAGACTATGCCGAACAGCAGCAATTAATTCTTGGCAATCATCTATCGTAATTAATGGTGTAAACTGCTGATGTAATTAGCTCCCATTGAACTAATTAAATCAGTAATAAATTTCTGATCAATCCAAAATAATTTCTTGAAATTATGACTCACATATTGAGCCATAAATAAAATAAGCTTTCTCCTTACTAGAGAAGTGAAATCCTCATCCATACTCAGCTTTTAAAGCTGAGACTTAATTCATCAGCTAATGCATATTTAACTTATAGATTGTTAAGGTTGGCGTTAAAGCGTCAATCTTTACCCTTGCTTTTAGCAGTTGCAGATATGCTGTTAGCAACATACAGCCTCTTCTCCAACTGTGCAGCAAAAATCCGTAAATATGCTTGACCGTGTAAGAAATTGATGTCTGGATGAGTTAAAATGATAATTGTTCAACAGTAACGGACACACCAGAATTGATACAGTCAGGGAATATTATTGGCTGCTCCTGGTCTCGCGTGGGGGTTCAAAGGTAGAGCTGAAAAGCTTCGCTTTGCTTAATGTAATCATTTTTTAATTTTTTATGAAAAATGAGATCCGTGATTACATGGGTTTAATATGCATAAATTAAACTCATTAAGTACCTTGTTACAAAATATACTAAATTATCATAAAGCTATATTTGTTTTAGCCTAGGGTTAAGAGGAATGCAAACATAGCTTTCTTGGCATTAAATGCTCAATATTTGTCTGTAAATTGCTGAGCAAGATGTATTAGAGATAACAAATATCAAAATAATTATTTATTTTTTTAATATAAATCATAATAATAAATTATATAAAGTGGTGATTTAAATAACAGATAAATCGGAATAGATTACTTAAATGTCATGATTGCTTAACATATCTACTTTGTTGACGCAGATATCAAGAACTTTTTGGAATGAAAAATTGCTGATTTCTACTTAAGAAATATTTATATTTTAGATATTTGTTCACAAATAAAACCTGTAAAAACAGCTACATCATACAAAAGATAAATTCATAACAACTTCAGTCATATATTATACTAAGTAATTAAATAACAGTTTTATCTCCAAGAAGTAATACTAATGGCAGAAGACAAAACAAAAAAGCTAGATGAGGAAATTAATTTTTCAGCGATCGCCTCAATTCCCAGTCCATGACACTTTATGATATCTACACTCGGAGAATGGGCAAACTAATGCTGGTAAGAGTTTACTCTTCATTGTTCTAAATGCTCACAACCGAAAACCATGACATATCCTGGTGTTGCTAATTGCCAGAAGTTACCTCTACGGCTGATAGTTGTTGTCTCATTCTTAATCCCAGTCTTTGCCGCAGTGGGACTTGTAGGTGATCTCTGTTTTAAAAATCGGCAGAAAGCTGTCAACAGCCTTGTTGAACAGTTGATGAGTCAGGTTAACAAACTTGTCAATCAGCATTTAAATACATATCTGGCAACGCCTCATCAAATTCATCAAATCAATGCTGATGCGATAGAAGTAGGACTCGTCAACTTACGTAATTTCCGAGGTTCAGGTCGTTATTTTTGTAAACAAATACAGGTATTTAAGGATATTGACTACAACGGCTATGCTTTGATAACAGATGTAGGACGTTGGCTGGAAAGAATCTCAAACCCTCTCTATTTATCCTGGGATTGCTCAGCTGATTTTGAGATGAGTACCAGCAAGTAGTGCGATCGCAGTTGGTACTCTGGAACAAAAACTAGAAGGTATATTTTGTACTAGAGCAGGGTGATAAATTTGCGATCGCTATTCCCATGTAGCAATCTATTAGCCAAGAAGAATAATCTTTAAACCCTACTTTGATTTTACGATTATGAGAATTTTTATACTTAGTTATCTCCATGATATAGGAATCTGTTTTAATTCCTCAAATTATTTGCGTGATGCGTGTAGCGCAGCGCAAGCGCGATAGGGAGGAAAGAGAGAATGGGTAACAGGCAAGAAGAAATAACAGTGTACTTACTTTTTTCAAAATCAAATATGAGTTCTATGGCGGTTCCTAGTCTAGTGAATTACAAATTTATTGACACGGTAGTTGCTACCCTGCGGGTTCTGACTACACTGCCTTGTTTCTCTGCGTTTATCCTCTGACAAAGGACAAAGGTCATTAATTGTTGAATGCTGTACCTCACTAATATGGGAACTGCTATATATATAAATTTTAATAGTACAAATTTCATGGCTAACTTTATACTAAATAAATCAAAAAAAGTACCACTGCGACTGATTCTGATTCTGCCTTTTGTAATTCAGATATTTACTGCTGTGGGACTAGTAGGCTATCTTTCTTTGAGGAATGGTGAACAAGCAGTTAATGACCTGGCTAGCCAGTTGATCAAAAAAGTCAACAGAATTGTTACTCAGCATCTTGATACTTATTTAGTAACTCCTCATCAAATTAATCAAATCAACCTTGATGCCAGGAAACTGGGAATGCTCAACTTGCAAGATTTCCGCAAGTCAGAAACTTATTTTTGGAAGCAAATGCAGGTGTTTAATATTGGCTATATTAGCTTTGCTAACCCTAAAGGTGAGTTTATTGGCGTTGAAAGATTAAATGATGGCAATTTGTTAATTAATGAAGTTTCTCAAAAAACTCGTCTTGGTAAACTTTATGTTTATAGTTCAGACAGGCAAGGCAATATTAATCAATTAAAAGAAGTCAAAGATTACGATCCGCGTCAAGAAGCTTGGTATGCAGATGCAGTTAAAGCTAATAAACCCCTCTGGAGTCAAATTTATCAATGGGAAGATAAACCAGATATTTTTTCGATATCTTCTAGTTATCCTGTTTACAATCGGGATAATCAGATAGCTGGAGTATTAAGCGTTGATTTGATATTGTCACAGATTAGTACTTTTTTAGCTAATTTGAAAATTGGTCAAGCTGGTCAAACTTTTATTTTGGAGCGTTCTGGATTAATAGTAGCTTCTTCTGCCAATGAATTACCATACAAGGTGATTAATGGCAAAGCAGAAAGACTATCAGCCTTAAATAGTCAAGACTCTTTAATTAAAGCAACAGCCCAGTATTTACAACATAAATATGGTGATTTTCGGCAGATACAAGGAAGTCAAGACACAAGTTTTCTCTTGCAAGGTGAAAGACAGTATGTCCAAATTAACCCTTGGCGGGATAAATTTGGTTTGGATTGGTTAGTAGTTGTGGTTGTGCCAGAATCAGAATTTATGGCCAAAATCAACGAAAATACCCGCACCAGCATAATTTTATGTTTAATAGCCTTGGCATGGGCCACTGTGATCGGCATTTTCACATCCCGGTGGATTACACAACCAATTTTAAGTTTACAGGCTGCGAGTTTAGCGATCGCTTCCGGAAAACTCGACCAGAAAGTCGAAATTAAAGGTATAGATGAACTAGAAAGTTTGGCACAATCTTTTAATCAAATGGCTACACAGTTAGCAACTGCTTTTATTGAACTAGAAGCTAGGGTTGAAGAACGTACCGCCGAATTAAAAGCAGCGAAAGAAATTGCTGACAGTGCAAACAACGCCAAAACTGAATTTCTGGCAAATATGAGCCATGAACTTCGCACACCACTCAACGGTATTTTGGGATATGCTCAGATTCTAGGGATGGAAGAAAATGTGACTCTCAAACAACAGGAAGGACTGGACATTATTTACCAATGTGGTTCCCATCTATTAACGCTGATCAACGATATTTTGGATATATCAAAAATTGAAGCACGCAGGCTAGAATTATTTCCTCACGATTTTAACTTCGCTAATTTTCTCAAAAGCATTTTTGAAATTTGTCGTATTAAAGCTGAACAAAAAGAAATTAATTTTATTTACCAAGAAATTAATAAACTGCCTACAGCTTTATTTGCTGATGAAAAACGCTTACGCCAAGTTTTGCTAAATTTATTAGGTAATGCTATCAAATTTACAGATTCTGGGCAAGTAATTTTTAAAGTCGATGTGCTTAGTAATGCGGCTAAATTTGACAATCTGTCAAAGCAATCAGTACCAGGAATCACAGATAATAGCGACCATAAACAATTACCTATAATTAGAATTAGATTTCAAATTGAAGATACAGGCGTAGGCATGAGTCCAGAGCAATTACACAAAATATTCCTTCCTTTTGAACAAGTAGGCAATAAGCAGCGCATGGCGGAGGGAACTGGACTTGGACTAGCTATTAGCCAGCAAATCGTGCAAATGATGGGTAGTGAAATTCATGTAGAAAGTGCTTTCGGTCAAGGGAGTAAGTTTTGGTTTGATGTGGACTTACAAGTATCACAGCAATGGATTGATTTAGCTATTAAGAAGACTACTCATAACATTGTTGGCTATGAAGGTAATTACCCTATCAAGGTTCTAGTTGTTGATGACCGATGGGAAAATCGCTCTGTGATTATTAATTTTTTAGAACCTCTTGGTTTTACATTGATGGAAGCTGCCAATGGTCAAGAAGGATTAGAGAAAGCCTTGGCTTGGAGTCCTGACTTAATCATCACTGATATCGTGATGCCCTTACTTAATGGTTGGGAAATGACGCGAAATTTACGTTCTCAACAACAATTTTCTGACTTAATCATTATTGCATCTTCAGCTAATGTATCCAAAGCTGACCGACAACAAAGTTGTGATTCAGGCTGCAATGATTTTGTCCCTAAACCTGTGGAATCAGAAGAATTATTAGCCAAAATTCAACAGCATTTAAAAATAAATTGGATTTATCAAGAATCTAATCATACTATCCCAGAATCAGTAATTTTCAGTGAAGATTCTACTGCAGAATGGGTATTTCCTGCCACAGATGAATTAAAAAATTTGGTGAATGCTGCCACTATTGGCGATATTACAGGAGTTGAGCAGGAAGCGCAAAGACTACAAAATTTAGATCATAAATATTTAGCTTTTACAACCAAGCTTCTAGAACTTACTCAAAATCTGGATGAAGAAGCAATTATTAAACTAGTCAAACAGTACATTGGTCAGCTGTAAATATGCTTAGTGATAAACAAAATTTAATTATGATTGTTGAGGATAACCCAGTTAATGCCAAGGTACTGTTTGAGTTTTTGCAAGCATCTGGTTTTCGTGTCTTAGTTGCTAAAAATGGCGAAAGCGCTCTGGAAAAATTACAACTAGTGTCTCCAGACCTAATATTATTAGATGTGATGATGCCGGGAATTGATGGCTTTGAAACTTGCCGCCGATTAAAAGAACAAGAATCGACCCGTGATATTCCAGTTATTTTTATGACAGCTTTATCAGATGTGGTCGATAAAGTTAAGGGTTTAACTCTGGGTGCTGTAGATTATATTACCAAGCCATTTCAACCAGAAGATGTATTGGCACGTGTAAATGTTCACTTAAAATTGTGCCATCTCAACCAAAAGCTAGAACAACGAGCAGCAGAATTAACTAATACTGTCGCGCAACTCAAACAGTCTCAGCAGCGCTTAGTAGAGAGTGAAAAAATGTCTTCTTTAGGGCAGTTGGTAGCAGGAATTGCCCACGAAATTAATAATCCGGCTGGTTTTATTGGGGGCAATCTCACCTATGCTCAAAAATATATGCAAGACCTGATAGACCACATTCACCTTTATAAAAATCAGGCTACAGCACCAGAAATTGCTCAACATGCTAAAAAAATTGATTTAGATTTTCTCCTAGAAGACTTCCCTCACATACTTACTTCTATGCAGCAGGGAGTAGAAAGAATATCTGATATTAGTGCTTCTCTTCGCACCTTTGCTCGTGCTGATAGCACTGTAAAAATTCCTTTTAACATTCATGATGGCATCGACAGTACGATTTTAATTCTGAAGCATCGCTTAAAAGCTTGTGAGACTCGTCCCGCTATTGAAGTTATTTGTGATTACGGTAATTTACCTGAGGTAAAATGCTTTGCTGGGCAACTCAATCAAGTATTTATGAATATATTAGCTAATGCTATTGATGCTTTAGAAGAGTCTAATGAAGGGCGGAGTTATCAAGAAATAGAAAATAATCCTAATTATATTAAAGTTCAAACTAATTTAACTGAAGATAAAAATTATATTGTGATTAAATTTAAAGATAATGGTTTAGGTATTCCCGATGATATTAAATCACAAGTATTTGAACATTTATTCACAACTAAAGCAGTAGGGAAAGGTACAGGTTTAGGCTTATCTATTACTCGTCAAATAATTGTGGAAAATCACGGGGGTAGTATAGAGGTAAGTTCTATCCCAGGGCATGGTTCGGAATTTGTAATTACTTTGCCGATTTGACGTTTTAAAAGTCCTCTAATTGGTAGTAACAGGTTTTAGATCCCCCTAAATCCCCCTTAAAAAGGGGGACTTTAAAAAATTTTTCCCCCTTCTTAAAGGGGTAGGGGGATCAATATGAAGAAATTTATAACTCTTCGGGTTGCTTGATAGTAACTGCACTTGCTTGCGAGCTGACAATTGTAGCTGTTTGCAATATGGCTGTATGAGCAACTGAATTGTTAGCTAAGGTAAATAAGGGATTTGACAAAATCCCGGCAATGGTAGTAGCGATTAAAGTTACTACCAACCCTACCTGCAAAGGTCTATAGCCTGGTAAATTCCAATTGATGGCAGGGTAATTTTTTACCACATCAGACATTTCTTGCGGTTCTTTGACTACCATCATCTTGACTACGCGGATGTAGTAGTAGATGGAGACAACGCTAGTAACTAAGCCTAACAAGACTAGCCAGTAAAGGCCTGCTTGCCAACCAGCCCAGAATAGGTAAATTTTCCCGAAGAATCCGGCTAGTGGGGGAATACCGCCTAACGATAGCAGGGAAATGCTTAAACCCAAGGTGAGCAGTGGGTCTTTTTGATACAAACCAGAGTATTCGGCAATCTGGTCGGTTCCTGTCCGGAGGGAGAACAGAATAATGCAGGTAAAACCGCACAGGTTCATGAACAGATAGACCAGCAAGTAAAATATCATACTGGCGTATCCGGCTTCAGTACCAGCAATCAAGCCAAGCATCACAAAGCCAGCTTGGGCAATGGATGAATAAGCCAGCATCCGTTTCATGCTGGTTTGGGCTAGGGCGACTACGTTACCCAAAATCATGCTGAGAACAGCAAGGGCGGTGAAGACAAATCTCCACTCGTCAGCAACCAAGGGGAAGACGGTGGTGAGTAAGCGGATAGCTAAGGCAAAACCTGCTGCTTTGGAACCAACAGATAAAAAGGCAATCACTGGGGTGGGTGCGCCTTCATAAACGTCTGGAGTCCATTGGTGGAAGGGTGCAGCAGAAATTTTAAAGCCAATCCCGGCAATCACAAACACCAAGGCAATCACAATACCTAATGATTGACCAATGTGAGCTGTAGCAATGCCATTAGCGATCGCACTCAGTTCTGTTTGTCCACCTGATAAACCATACAGCAGCGATACGCCATATAAAAATACTGCTGTACTGGAAGCGCCAATCAACAAGTATTTCAGCGCCGCTTCATTAGAGCGCGGGTCACGCTTGGTATAACCAGTTAACAAATAAGAGGAAATACTCAGGGTTTCTAAGGAGATGAAAATCATCACCAACTCACTAGCCCCAGATAAGAACATTCCTCCTAGGGTAGCGGTAAGCAAAATCGCAATGAATTCTGCTAAAGCCGTGCCACTCTGTTCCACGTAGCGAATGGACATTAAGATGGTGACTACGGCAGATAAGGCAATAATCCCGCGGAAGACCAGACTAAGGTCGTCACTATTAAAGCCACCGCTAAAGGCAATGGGATTAGTAGAATCCCATTGAAAATACAGGGCGACAATCGACGCAAGCAAACCTGCGATCGCTAGATACCCAATCCAGCGCGAAGATGTACGCCCTAAAATCAAATCAACAATCAAAACCCCCAAAAGGGTGAGTATGACAATACCCTCTGGTAAAATCGTTCCAGCATTTAACTGGGATGCAAGATTAGCAAAATCCATGAGTTGTATAGGTTTTGGCGATTAGACATCAAGGCTAACTTTGTTCATTCTATCTATTGTTCTGAACTAAAGTTCCATAAACCTTTTTGTCGGTTTCCATAGAGTAATTGAATGGGGACTGGGGACTGGGGACTGGGGAATGGGTAATGGGGAAGAGATTCTCTGGCTTTCTCCTCCGCGTCTCTGCGCCTCTGCGTGAGATAATAACACTCTTTCTCCCCCTGCACCCTGCCCCCTGCCCCTGCCTTTTTCTCCCTGCTCCCTGCCCCCTTGCTTTTACCAGTCTCCCTCATAAGCAGTACGATCAATAATCATGCACGGCCATTCGCTACAGCTGGGTTGATGCGAGATTCAGGGGGAGGTTAATTGTGTTGGAAAGTAGGAGAAGGCAGAGAAATCCCAGGTGGAGTATGACAGAAAACCTGGCTGGATATCTATTTATGATGCCCACTATTTTAGTTTTGGGCATTTTTGTGATTCTGCCGATTCTCTATGCTGTCTTTCTTTCCTTGCACAAAGTCCAGCTGCTTGGTGGTATTGAGTACCAGTTTATCGGCTTTCGCAATTTTTCACGCTTGGTTGAAGATGAGCGCGTTGGGATTGCTTTAAGAAATACAGCAGAATATGTTGCGATCGTTGTTCCCAGCCAAACTATCCTGGCTTTAATTTTAGCGGTAACGCTGAATTCTGGCATTCGGGGAAAAAATTGGTGGCGTATCCTTTATTTTTTACCTACAGTCACATCTTCAGCAGTATTAACGCTGATTTTTATGTGGATTTACAATACCGATGGGCTACTCAATGATTTTCTCGCTGCTTTAGGGCTACCTACATATAACTGGTTAGGAGATCCATCTGTCGCCCTCAAAGGCATCATGATTATGAATATTTGGTCTACAGCGCCGTTTTTCATGGTGATTTATCTAGCAGCGTTGCAGGATATTCCCCAATCGCTTTACGAAGCTGCAGAACTGGATGGGGCGAATGGCTGGCAAAAATTTATCCATGTGACTATCCCCATACTCAAGCCTGTTACCTTCTTTGTTATCGCTATGGGGATAATTGGCACGTTTCAATTATTCGATCAGTCTTATATTTTCTCTGGTGGGACTGGCGGGCCAAATAATGCCACCCTCACTGTTGTACTGTTAATCTACCAAGCTGTATTTCGGAATTTACAGATGGGTTATGCAGCTGCGATCGCTTTTTTGCTAGCAGCAATTATTATTGCGATTACTTTGATTCAGCAGCGATTGTTTGGAGGTGACAGAATTTGACTAAAATCTTGCGCTTTCCCTGGCTGAAAATACTTCTCTATGGCTTACTCACGCTCTATGCTGTCATCACCTTAATTCCTTTTTTATGGGCGCTTTCAGCCTCATTTAAGCCGCTGTCAGAAATTGTTAGTGGAGAGCCGAATTTGGTACCACAAAATTTCACTTTTGATAACTACAAGCAAATATTCTTACAAGAACCCCTTTTTTGGCGTTGGCTATTCAACAGTGTACTAATTGCCTTCAGCGTCACAATTTTAAATTTACTACTGAACTCAATGGCAGGTTATGCCTTAGCTAGATTGCGCTTTGCGGGTAAACGTTTCTGGTTCTTGCTGATTTTAGCTGTGTTAGCCGTTCCTGCTCAGATTACCTTGATTCCTACCTTTTTAATTTTAAAAGCGATCGGCTGGCTCAATACTTACCAAGGCATGATTGTGCCCAGTATGGTTAATGCCACTTTCATTTTCATGATGCGGCAGTTTTTCATTAATTTTCCTAAAGAACTAGAAGAAGCCGCACAACTTGATGGCTTAAATACCTTACAGATTTTCCGGCATATTGTCTTACCATTAGCTAAACCAGCCCTTGCTGCTCAAGCAGTTTTTGTATTCATGGGTAGCTGGAATAATTTTTTGCTTCCTGTAGTAATTTTATTCGACCCAGAAATGTTTACCCTTCCCTTAGGGCTGAACACCTTCAAAGGTCAATACATCAGCTATTGGAACTACATCATGGCAGCTTCGATGGTATTCACCCTACCAGCTTTGGGAATTTACGCCTTTTTCAACCGTTACTTTATTCAAAGTGTCACATTTACGGGGGGGAAGGGGTAAGGCGTTGTCATTGGTCATTGGTCATTTGTCCTTTGTCATTGGGTAATGGGTAATTGGTAATTGGTAATTGGGTGTTTAGTGTTTGTCATTAATTATTTTTCCCCTACTCCCTCATCCTCCTCATCCCCCCAGTCCCCAGTCCCCAGTCCCCAGTCCCCAGTCCCCAGTCCCCAGTCCCCAGTCCCCAATCCCCAGTCCCCAGCCCCCAATCCCCACTCCCCACTACAAGAACAGTATTTTGGGCGACAAATTGCACTCTTAACGTGATATTGGTATTACAGCGACTCAATCTCTATATATCAGTTAAGAAAACATTATGGGTTTTGCAGACCTATGGATCGCAGAGATAGCAGCAGACCGCAGGAATACTGTGGAGAAAGGGTTTTCTCTGTACAACCACCTCTTAATTGCCGATAAACACCAAAAGACCCATTTGGCGTTGGCGGCTGCAAAGGCAATTATTTCCCACATATTGGCTGAAAAATATCCCATAAGTACTAGCGGCTTGTTGGGTGAAACTGAAGCCACCTGAAGGGCTTTCTTGCTGGGGCTTTGGCTTATAGCAATGAACAAATAACAACATGGAGATTGAGTCACGCTAAATAGCTGTGTTGAGTGTCAAAATCTTTAAGGGGAAACATGTTTAGAAGATTAATTGGCGTTGTTGTAGCTACTGTTTTATTAACGTTTCAATTGTTTGTCGGTAATGCGACAGCCGTAGAACTGGATAAAGCCACCCGGACAGTAACATTAAATGACCAGGGTGATACAACTGTATTGAGCTTGAAACAAGTTAAAGAAGGTAAACGTTTATTTCAATACGCTTGCGCTCAATGTCACGTTGGTGGTGTAACCAAAACTAACCAAAACGTAGGGCTGGAACCAGAAGCATTATCACTGGCTACACCAAACCGTAACAGTATTGAAGGTTTGGTGGATTACATGAAGAATCCTACTACTTATGACGGTGAAGAAGATATCTCAGAATTACACCCCAGCACCAAGAGTGCAGATATTTTCACAGAAATGAGAAACCTGACTGATGAAGACTTAAAAGCGATCGCTGGTCATATTCTTCTACAACCCAAAGTTGTAGGTAGCAAGTGGGGCGGCGGTAAGATTTACTACTAAATCTAGTCATTAGTGCTGAGGTCTGGGTGCTGAGTTCTGAAACTGAGGGACTGGGGATTTGAGATTACCCGCTAATTCCCTTCCTAAAAGACTCAGGACTGAGAATCTAGATCTCAGTACCTTGGTAACGCGATCGCAATATACTGCTTGTGTATGTTGGATAAATTTTTTGCTCGTTGTGTTTTCCTGGTTTTGGTGATTTTCTTTGTTTTTTATGACAGTAGTAGCTTAATAGCTCACGCTGCCAATATTGACCCTTATATAGGTAGATATTTACACGTCACCGAGCCAATTGCCCTGGAAATGGATGAACAGGGTAATACGCGTCTGTTCTCGCCTGTAGAATTATCTGTGGGCAAAAAACTGTTTGAAGCCAACTGCATTAATTGCCATGTTGGTGGTGCAACTTTGCCCGATCCTCAAGTATCGCTGGCGCTGACAACACTCAAGGGTGCGAATCCGCCACGCGATCGCATTAACGCGCTGGTAGAATTTATGCGCCAGCCAATGACCTATGATGGTAGTCAAGAAACTTATTGGTGTCGGCAGTTAACTCCCAATTTTCTACCACAACAGCAAATAGAAAGTTTAGCTGCTTTTGTTCTGGCCGCTGCAAAAAAAGCTCCTGGTTGGGGTAAAGAAGATTTTTGAACATTGATGCGGCTTTTCTATAAAAATTTCTAAAAAAATATAAAAATACTTGCTTTTTATTTTTACCTGAGTACTAAACCTTTTCATATGCAGATATTTTGCTATATGTCAATCTAGTATTTATTACTGATTGCACAACTTTTTATGAATGTGAGTTGATAGGATTGATGCAATAAATCTCTAAAATTCTTGTTCCTGGCTCTTATATACGTCATATAGGGTAAGAAACTAGGAATTTCTCTTTCCTAGTCTGCGGGAAGCCGTTCCAGGTTTACATTTTTTCAGATTTTGCGTCAGTATTGGTTGGCGATATTTTACAAAAAAAATTATCTATGACAGTTTGTCGTATTTGGCGTTATTTGTATTTAAAATAGGAAAGAGAAATTAAAAACTGTTTGTTAGGAGAAGCCATGAAATTAATTGCAGCAAGCTGGCGGCGTTTTAGCCTAGCTGTTTTGACAATTCTTTTAGTCGTGAGCAGCTTTGCTGTTTTTACTCCCAGCGCATCGGCTGACACATACCAAATCAAGCTAGGGACTGACAAAGGAATGTTGGCATTTGAACCCAAAAAATTAAGCGTTAAACCTGGCGACACCATTGAATGGGTAAACAACAAAGTTCCTCCCCACAACGTTGTATTTGATGCAGCTAAAAACCCTGCAAAGAGCGCTGATTTAGCTAAATCCTTGTCTCACAAGCAATTGTTGATGAATCCTGGTCAAAAGCAAACCACCACCATCCCCACAGATGCACCTGCTGGTGACTACACCTTCTACTGCGAACCTCACCGTGGTGCTGGTATGGTTGGTACAATCACTGTCCAATAATTAGCAGCAATTGCGAACACCAGATAATTATCTTTGCTGTTGAACAAAATTAGCCAAGAAGCAACACACTATAGTTGAGATTTTAATCATGGGGATATCTGGTAGCCCCAAAACTGGAGAGTCAAGCAGTTAAAGGAATTGACCCTCCAGTACTATATTTTCCATCCCCGCCAGGGGAATAAGTTATGCAATATGACTCGTAGCGCGACGCTGACTTTAACCGAATTTAGATACCCGACTTTTTCAAAAAAGTCGGGTATCTTTACAGAGCAGACTTTTTAAAATTTTGGATTTTGAATCTTAAATCCAAAATCCAAAATCCGTCTTGAAAAGTTTGCTCAACGGGGGAACCCCCGCACGCAACTTTTGTCTTCTCTACGAGAGGCTGCGCCAACGACACGCTACGCGAACGCAAAATCCAAAATCTAAAATTCAGTGCTTACCACTTGTGTTTAATCCAGTCGTAAATTTCTATATATTCTCCTCCGGGAATATTCCACGAGTAGTCATACTCCATACCCTGAATAGCTAGTTGGCGAAATTCTTCAGGCGAGTAATTCCACAAATCAATAGCCCGATTCATTGCTGATTCCAGCGCCTGATTATCGCTTTGATAGAACACAAAACCATTACGTTTTTCTGGTGGGAGATTTTCGTCGTAGTTACGGTCAAATACTGTATTTACTAATCCACCTACACCACGCACAATGGGGACTGTGCCATACTTCAAGCCAATCATTTGAGTTAACCCACAAGGTTCGTAATTACTAGGGACAACAATCATATCTGCCCCAGCATAAATTAAGTGGGATAATTCTTCGTTAAAGCCCAGTTCTAAATGTACATCTGGGTTGTTATTTAAAAATTGTTTCTCATGTTGGAATTTAGCATTAATTGCTGGTTCTGTTGCTGAACCGAGTAATACAAATTGCGCTCCTTTATTGAGAGCATAATAAATAGCGTGATGTACAAGATGCACGCCTTTTTGATTATCTAAGCGACCAATGTAAGCAACAATTGGTTTATCTTCTTGGCGGAGTAAAAGCCGCTCTTGCAAAGCTTTTTTGTTATCAAATTTTTTATCAAAATCGTCCTTACTATAGTTAGAAGGAATGTAGCGGTCTATTTCTGGGTTCCAAAAATCGTAATCAATACCGTTCAGCACTCCACGGAATTTATCTCTATGTAAATGCAAAGTATGGCCCAAACCACAACCTACATCGCTTGTACTGGCTTCCCAAGCGTGATTGGGTGAAACTGTAGTGACAGCATTGGAATAAACAATACCCGCCTTCATAAAATTAATGGCAAAGGGATTGAAGTTGTCACGCAGTTTATCGTATTGGAAGTAATATTCTGGGCGATTTAAACCTGTAGCTTCGAGAGTTTCTACACCTCCCATTCCCTGATGTTTAAAGTTATGAATGGTGTAACAAGCGCGCTGATACTCCATGCCATAGTACTTGTACATTTCACTGAGCATGACTGGTACTAAGCCTGTTTGCCAATCATGACAATGGATGACATCAGGACGCTTATTACTTTGTAGTAAAAACTCCAAAGCGGCTTTGCTGAAAAATGCAAAGCGCATATTATCATCATCACAACCGTAATAGCAGCCACGGTTGAAGAAATTATCTTGGGACTGGGGTTCAATAAAGAAACATACCCGTCCGTGTACCCAACCGCAGTATACTGAGCAGTTAATAGCCCCACCATACCAGGGTACCGATAAATTGCGATAGGCATCGTGCATACCCCAAATATGGTCATAGCGCATACAGTCATATTTGGGCAAAATTAGCTCGACGCAATGTCCGCGAATCTCTAATTCCCGACTCAGTCCGTAGACAACATCCCCTAATCCTCCTGCTTTAATTACAGGAGCACATTCCGAGGCAATCTGTACAATGTACATCCCTAGTCCTCGCTTCACAAAACTTCATTTTTACTATATTCTGATCAGTACATGAAAAATGTACTCATTGACACCTGATTGGTTGAATGATAAGCAAATAAAGTTAAACACCCATCTAACAATAATTAAATCTATTAGCATCAAGGCAAAATTATGCAATTTGCAAGATGCGATATATTCTTATGGATATGCTAGCTATTTGTCAGGAATTTCTTACATTTTGGTGTCACTGGTAAAGATATAGAAGAGAACGCTTACCAGGGAATAGAGACGAAATTACCTGTAGTTCAACAATCCAATGAACTCATAGCAAATCAAATCATATTTGCAACACATTAATATATTCTAGAGGTCATGGCAGTGCCATGCCCCTACAATCTGTCGCATTCTTTTTTCAAATTGGTATCAGATAATTTTCAATATTTAGTTTGTATGCTTAGGGCGAAAAAGATGCCTAATCCAGAATATTTATTATTTGCAGCTAATGAATTGGCACTGATGCGTTACGCTATCGCTAACGCATCCTACGTGAACTTAAAAAATCTATATTTGGTAATACTATTATAAAATTATCAAAAAATTCTTAACTACGAATTACGAATTACGAATTACGAATTACGAATTACTTTGCATTTTTGTTTGATAAACTTTCACTAGGCGATTAATACCTTTGAAGGTGTAACTACCCATTTCATGAAAGTCTACTGGTTGGGAAAGCATATTGTAAGTTTCTTCACTAATTACGCATTCACCAGTGGGACAAATTGGTTCCATACGAGCGGCGAGGTTAATAGTAGCGCCTAAAGCTGTATACTCAACCCGTTGAGAACTGCCAACATCTCCGACAACGGCTTTACCGCTATTTACAGCGATGCGTAATTGTAGCGGTTCTTGCCAAAAACCATTAATGTTAAGACGCTCTAAGCGAGTTAGCATCCCTTTAGCCGCAGCAGTGGCGCGCTCGGCGTGATCTGGCTGCGGTTCTGGAGCGCCAAAGAATGCCATAATACAATCGCCAATATATTTATCTAGAGTGCCACCATAGGTAAATACCTCTTGTAGCATTTCTTCAAATAAGCTATTGAGTAATTGCGCGATCGCAGTTGGTGTGACTCTTTCTGAAATAGCGGTAAAACCTACCAAATCTGCAAATAAAATGCTAATTTCGCTTTCTTCGGGGGGTAAACGTCCATCTGGTAACTTACCTACAGAAATTAATTGCTGAACCACAGCCGGAGAATGATAGCGTTCTAATCTGTGACGAATTACTTCTTCTTGCTTAAGTCTATCTAGCAGTAACCAGCGCTGAACGCTAGAAGCCACAAGGTTGGCTAAAGCCGAAAAAAAGCTGAGTTCTTCTTCACCTTCATTCGCCCAATGGTAAGAAGAAAGATGAGCATCAGCGTAGAGAACGCCCACTACTTTATTTTCATCCCATAAAGGCACTGCCATTACACTGCGAATACCTTTTACCAAAATGCTGTGTTCTCCAGCAAAGCGTTCATCTTTATGGGTATCAGCAGATTGAATAACAACTTTTTCTTCAAATACTTTTTGACAGATACTACGGCTGATCCAACTACCATCAGGAGGCAGATTTTCCTGTTGAGTAATGTTGCGCGTTGCCGCATTAATTAATTCTAGATTACCGCCGCCAGCAACATCTATTAATAATGCCAAGCGATCAATACTATCCAGGTAACGGAAAACGACTTGTTGTACCTGGAAGAAAATCTCTTCTATGGAAGTGGCTGCACAAAGATTTTTGGCAATATCTACCAAATCTTTCAGCCTAGCAATGGTTTTATCCTTATTATTATTGATATCGCCATCTTTGCTATCAGCTTCTATCCATTGCTGTTGCAGTTGCTTGACGTTACGCAATATGGTTTTTTGATCGGCATCATTCGTAGTTGTACTTTGCTGAACTACTGACTGTATATGAGGAGTGATCAACAACACTACTAAACTCACATTACCTAACCAAACAACGTCTCCGTGATGCAACTGTTGCGGACGAGTCAGCAGACGTTCATTTACCTGTGTGCCATTTTTGCTACCCAAATCCTCAATAGTCCACACATCATCACCCGTTTTCACAATTTGAGCATGAGTCCGGGAAACCCCACCAGAAGGCAAGTATAAATTACATTCTGGTAACCTGCCGATAGTGAATACATCTTGATCAACTGAAACAACGGTTTCAGTATCTCCATCTTGTAGACGCAGTTTGAGTTCAGTCATGTGTGTGAGATATTTATCCTGGTATCTGGGGTTCTAGCATTTTTGGGCCAGGGTATACCCAAGGGTTAGCTCTGGGCTTTATATTTATGACACTGTTATTAGCATTCCGACAACTATATGTACAACTTTATGTCCTGAATATAGTGAATATTCCGAAACAATTATATTCAGATATACATCAGTGTTAGGGGGAAAATCGTAATAAACTTCTTCATTTAGGAAAAAGTGTATTCTAGTTAACAGTTAACCGCAGCCCAGCTATACCATGATCGGCAGATTACTAGACCAGCGTTACCAAGTGGTCGAATTATTAGGCAAAGGCGGATTTGGTCATACTTATGTAGCCTTAGACACTCGCCGTCCTGGAAACCCCACTTGTATTGTCAAACATCTCAAACCTATTAGTAGCGATCGCGAATTCTTGCTAACGGCGAGACATTTGTTTAATAGGGAAGCTGAAAGTTTAGAAAATCTCGGTCATCATGACCAAATTCCTCGGCTTTTAGCTTACTTTGAGGAAGAAGAAGAATTTTACTTAGTACAGGAATTGATTGCTGGCAATCCACTATCATCGGAAATGGCAGCTGGTAGGTGGAATGAAGCGCAGGTAATTCAACTGCTACAAGATGTTTTACCGATTTTAGAATTTATCCATAATCAAGGTGTAATTCACCGAGATATCAAACCCGATAACTTAATTCGCCGTACTGCCGACAATAAAATAGTCTTGGTTGATTTTGGCGCAGTGAAACAAGTAAAAAGCTATTCACTGATGACTCCAGAACAGCTACAAAATGATACAGTTGCAGTTGGTACGCCTGGGTATATGCCGAGTGAACAGGGACAAGGTAGACCACGCCCTTGTAGTGATATTTATGCGCTAGGTATGACTTGCATTCAAGCGCTGACAGGCTTAAATCCCAAGCAATTTGGCGAAGATGCGGCTAGTGGCGAAATATTATGGCAGCATCACGCCCAAGTTAGTGAGCAATTAGCATCTGTGTTAAATAAAATGGTGCGGCATTACTTTAAATTCCGTTACCAAACAGCCACTGAAGCACTGCAAGCAGTGGCTACGATTACCAATGCCAATACACCCGCAGCTGTAGCAGCTGTTGTAGGTCAAGTAATGGGTCACTATTTAAAAGATGGCTATGTGACTGCAACCAAAGTCATGCACTATCTGCAAGAACTGGCTAAACCTAGCTATACTCCCCCAGATAACGGCACAAATAGCGCTACACCACAAGCATTTACAAATGCTTCTACTTTACGTGCTCCAGACGCAGAGAATCAACTTTCAACTACTACTTTAAATAATCCCACGCGATCGCCTAGCATTTTACAACCAGGCTGGGGTTCTGTGGGTCAATCATCTACAAAATTGCGCTGGCTGATTGGTTCTGGCGCTGCGATCGCATTAGTTACTATGGGGATTGTAACTGCTAATAATTCCCAAAAAACCGCTTCCAAGCCTGCTCAAAATGAAGTGAAGCCTGTTGCAACTGCAAATACTCCCACCAATCAACCTGCTGAACAGAAACAAGGTTGTCTTGTAGTTGTGAGTTCTTCAAACTTACGTTCTTTATCTGGTTCCGGACAGCGCAAAACAGGAAAAGTAGTCAAAGCCGGTACTCAGGTAACAACTACCGGGAGAACAGAAGGTGGCTGGATAGAAATTAGTTCTCCCGAACCCGGCTGGATTTGGAAAAGCCGCATGAAGGATAGTTGTCGGAAGTAGGGATTGGGGACTGGTAAGAAGCAGGGGAGCAGGAAGCAGGGAGCAAGGGGGAAATTGTTAATTCCAATTACCAATTACCAATTACCAATTACCAATTACCAAATGACAAATGACAAATGACAACTTACCGACAACGCCCTTCTGTATTACAGGCAATTTTTTGTTGACGATGGGTGATGATTGTTTTTAAGTTGGGTCTTCCTGTGACAGCTAGTCGCCAGTTTGCCCAAATTCCATAGAGAAAATCTGCGATCGCACCAATTACTGGTAACTTAGTGAGGCTATAGACCCAGCCCATACCTAAAATTTCGTAAATACGGCGAAATACTTCTATATTTTTTACGAGTGTGCCATCTGGTAAGACTGCATGGATACGACCCATTGCGGTTTCATAGTCAACTCCGCCATGTGCTTCGGGGTTGTAGTTATCGTTGGCGATATCTACAAAATTTACTAATCCTCGTCCAGCATCCCGTTTTTGCAGAAAATTCACTTCGCGCATACATAAAGGACATTCACCGTCATACAGCAGTTCTATTTGCCATGAGGGTGAAGTCACTGCATCATAACTGTAACTTTGGGTATTGGCTGAGGACATAGATAATTCTTTATTAAGATTTGCATACTTAACATATTTTAAGAAAATTTTTTGCACTTCATGCATTGAGAATTTTTTGCTGATTTTGACAACTATCTAGCAGATATAAATTTTTCTATGCCTATAGAAGTAAATATTTATTCATATTTGTTAACAAAGCCTAGTAGAATAGCTTTATTCACAGATAAGTATTTTTTCTCATTGACATGATAGCGGCTCAATTTCCTTGGCTTACCGCGATTGTCCTACTACCACTGGTTGCTTCCCTGCTCATCCCTGTGCTGCCTGATAAAGATGGCAAGCGCGTGCGGTGGTATGCCCTAGGTGTAGGTATCGCAGATTTTGTTTTGATGTGCTACGCCTTTTGGAAGCATTACGATACCAGTAGTGCTAGTTTTCAACTCGTGGAAAGTTATGCCTGGATGCCGCAGTTAGGCCTTAGCTGGGCTGTATCGGTTGATGGGTTATCATTCCCGTTGGTGTTGCTAGCAGGTTTTGTGACAACACTGTCAATGTTTTCTGCTTGGCGAGTTGATCGCAGACCCAAGTTATTTTACTTTCTAATGCTGGTGCTGTATGCAGCACAAATAGGGGTATTTGTTGCTAAAGACTTGCTACTGTTTTTCATCATGTGGGAAGTCGAGTTGATTCCTGTTTATCTACTCGTCTGCATTTGGGGTGGACAGAAGCGTCGTTACGCAGCCACAAAATTCTTACTATATACTGCAGCTGCTTCTATATTTATTCTCGTGGCAGCGCTCGCAATGGCGCTCTACGGTGGCGGTACAATGACTTTTGATATTACCGCCTTGGGGATGAAAGATTACCCCATAGCTCTAGAATTGCTGTTATATGCAGGATTGTTAATTGCTTTTGGTGTCAAGCTGGCTATTTTCCCGATGCACACTTGGTTGCCTGATGCTCACGGTGAAGCATCTGCGCCAGTATCGATGATTTTGGCAGGTGTGCTATTGAAAATGGGCGGTTATGGATTAATTCGCTTAAATCTTGAACTTTTACCCAATGCTCATGTTTACTTTGCACCTGTAATTGCAATTCTGGGCGTAGTCAACATTATCTACGGGGCGTTAAATTCCTTTGCCCAAACAAACATGAAGCGTCGTTTGGCGTACTCTTCAATTTCCCACATGGGTTTTGTCCTGCTAGGAATTGCATCCTTCACCGATTTGGGAATCAACGGTGCGATGTTGCAGATGATTTCCCACGGTTTGATTGCATCGCTGCTATTCTTCCTAGCAGGGGTAACTTATGACCGCACCCACACAATGGCGATGGACGAAATGGGTGGTATGGGTCAAGCAATGCCTAAAGTATTTGCTTTAATTACTATCGGTGCGATGGCTTCTCTAGCGCTTCCGGGTATGAGTGGCTTTGCTGGTGAACTTTCGGTGTTCTTGGGTATCACCACCAGCGATGTTTACAGTTCCACTTTCTGCACAGTTACAGTTTTCTTAGCCGCAGTAGGGGTGATTCTCACACCAATTTATCTGCTTTCCATGTTACGCCAAGTGTTCTACGGCACTGGTAAAGCGCTTACCTGCGACCTAACAGATGCAGGCTTTAAGAATCAGGAAGCAGATGAAGCAGTTTGTTTTGGTACAGATTGCGTTCTACCTACGGAAGCAGTATACAGAGATGCTAATCTGCGCGAAGTGTTTATTGCTGCCTGCTTCATAGTGCTGATTGTTGGGATTGGCTTCTATCCTAAGGTAGCTATGCAAATGTACGATGTGAAGACTGTAGCAGTGAATACTCAAGTTCGCCAATCTTATACCATCATCTCCCAAGCAAACCCCCAGATTTATGCTAGTGGCTTGTTAACACCAAAAATTGCAGAACCTGAGGTAGCACCTGTTTTAGCAACGATGAAGTAAGCTTTCCCATCTAGATTATCTGTCGAAGCGTAGCGATCGCTCTTTTGTAGGGCGATCGCTTTTTTTGGGGATTAGGGATTGGGGATTGGGGATTGGGGATTGGGGACTGGGGAATGAGTAATGAGTAATGAGTAATGGGGAAAAACACCAAATGACAAATGACAAATGACAAATGACAAATGACAAATTACCCATTACCAATTCCCCTAAGAATTCAACGCTTTTTCAACTAACTCATTAGTCAGCTTTGGATCTGCTCGTTTTTCGGTCTTTTTCAGAACTTGTCCTACAAAGAAGCCTTTGAGGTTAACATTACCACTGCGGTATTTTTCTAGTTCTTTGGGATTGGCGGCGATTACTTCATCAATGATGGGTTGTAAGACAGCCGGATCACTGATGAGTTCTTGTCCAGCAAAAGCTTTCTCTGGCGGCACACCATTGAGCAAATCTGGTAACTTTTGTTTAGCTTGAGCGTTGCTGATTTTACCTTTTTCGATGCGAACAATCACATCAGCGAGATTGTGGGGAGTCAAAGCAATTTCGCTGATGCTGAGTTTTTGCTTATTGAGGTAAGCTGCGATATCTTGCGTAATCCAGTTTGCTGCGGCTTTAGCATTTGCACCAGCTGCGATCGCAGCTTCAAAATAGTCAGCGACGGGGCGATCTTCTGTCAAAACTCTGGTATCGTAAGGCGAAAGCCCTAACTCAGTTTCATAACGATGGCGTTTTTGCGCGGGTAGTTCGGGAAGTTCGCCGCGCCAGTTGTTTAATTGTTCGTTAGAAACCTCAATGGGTGCTAAATCTGGTTCGGGGAAATAGCGGTAATCGCTAGAACCCTCTTTAGTCCGCATACTAACTGTACGTTGCGAACCTTCTTCCCACAGCCGTGTTTCTTGGATAATGCGTTCTCCGGCTTCTACAGCCGCAATTTGGCGTTCAATTTCATATTCAATCGCCCTTTGGATGGCGTTGAATGAGTTCATGTTTTTAATCTCTACTTTTGTGCCAAACTCTTTTTGTCCTACAGGACGCACAGAGATGTTGACATCGCAACGTAGAGAACCTTCTTGCATATTGCCATCGCTTACGCCCAGATAGCGTAAAATCCGCCGTAGTTCTTCAGCATATTCTGCTGCTTCTTGTCCAGAACGTAAATCAGGTTCCGAAACAATTTCTACCAAGGGGACACCCGCGCGATTGTAATCTACCAAAGAATAGGTAGAACCAGAAAGGCGATCGCTTCCGGCGTGTACTAATTTACCTGCATCTTCTTCCATGTGCAGACGGGTAATCCCAATCCGTTTGCGAGTGGGATTACCATCAGCATCTACCAATTCAATTTCTAACCAACCATGTTCAGCGATTGGCAAGTCATATTGAGATATTTGGTAATTTTTGGGTAAATCAGGATAAAAATACTGTTTACGGTCAAATTTGCTATATTTTGCAATTTGGCAATTCAAAGCTAAACCCGCTTTGACGGCATATTCTAATACTTTTTGGTTGAGTACAGGTAAAACCCCAGGTAAACCCATACAAATCGGGTCAATGTTAGTATTAGGGTCACCACCGAATGCTGTAGAACTGCTAGAGAAAATCTTGGTGTTGGTACTCAGCTGACAATGAGTTTCTAAACCAATAATCGCTTCGTATTCAGTTTTGACGGTTGTAGCAGAAGTCATAAAATCAAAAATCGGGCATAATCCTTCTTTAGGGTACTATTGTAGCTGTGTTATCAGTTCCCCTGAAGCCGGCAATGGTGTTGATTCCTCAACTAAAACCTTCAAAAAATACGAATGTTATTCTGAGCCTTAATTATAGATATGAATTAGGGGCTAATCTCTAGCCCCTATCCATTGGTTATAGCAATCGCAACAATGGTATTGCGTTATCTTATCGCGCTTTTTCCGAAGTCAAATGTCTTTCAATGCGACGGTCAGGAATCAACCACATCACCGCAACCATAATGTATAGCCCACAAGCTAACCATGAGTTAACAAAGGAAAGTGGAATTGCCACAGCATACAATACTAGTGATATCTTGCCCTTTAAGTCTCGACCGAGTGCAGACGCTAAAGTTGAATCTTTACCGTGATGACCAATCAAACTCAAGGTGAGAATATAGTAAGCGATCGCAGAGAATAAAAGTACCGTACCATAAAGGGCAACTGGTACAGGGGCAAAGTGGTTCTCGCCCATCCAAGCGGTAGCGAAAGGAATTACCGACAACCAGAACAGCAGATGTGCGTTAGCCCAAAGAATACGTCCATTTACGTGACGGACTGCTTGCAATAAGTGATGGTGGTTGTTCCAGTAAATACCAAGAAAAATAAAACTTAGCACATAGCTAAAAAATACTGGAATGAGCGGACGCAGAGCAGTTAAATCAGCACCATGCGGCACCTTCAGTTCTAACACCATGATTGTAATAATGATCGCAATCACGGCATCACTGAATGCTTCTAACCTCCCCTTCCCCATCTGTGTATGCTCCTTATGTACTTAATTTAAAGTTAGGTGGGACACTTTAATTTGTACTTTACCGCGTCTCGGAACTGTTGTGGCAGAGCTTATATGTTTTTTCATTGAAGGGGTTTGGCTATTTCATAGATTTTTTGAAATATTGCTCCCCCAAAAATGCTAATGCTGCATTTTACACAAAAGCGAAATTTAGTTTTTAGACCTTACTTACCCACTCTAAAGACGGCTTGCGCTGAGATTTTACACAATCCTGTAAATAAAGATTGATGAGACTTTGATAGGAAATGCCTGTTTCTTCAGCTAAGGCTTTAAAATAATCAACCACATCTTCTGTCAGCCGAATTGTCACCTGCTTCTTCAGCTTCTTCAAATATGGACTTTTAACAGATTGGGAGAAATCGTACTCTTGTTTCATAAGAAAAAACTTTGGTATTACTGACGCTCTTTTTTCGTAGCCTTTCGAGCCGAGATGATGCGGATAACTTCCTCACTGTCCTGATAAATATGACACACCAATAATAAACGTAGTGAATCACTCATACCTAAAAGTATGTAGCAAGCAACTTTAGTAGGCTGGAAAATACCCACTTTTCAATACCACTGATGAAGTTTTGGGAAATGCTCATGACAAACGCGATCGCTCTCTAGATAATTTACACTCAAGAGAAGACTGATTTATTTGCAGCTGCTTTTATGTCTTCTTCTACAAACTCTTTACCACCTGCTCTTGCTAAAATTGTGCAACGCTTTCAACGCGCTTCTGACCCAAAGCGGCGCTATGAACAGCTCATCTGGTATGCTCAAAAGTTGCCAGAGTTCCCAGAAGCTGACAAGGTAGCAGAAAATAAAGTACCTGGTTGTGTTTCTCAGGTTTATGTCACCGCCATCTTGGAGGATGGGAAAGTTAAATATCAAGGAGATTCTGATTCTCAATTAACTAAGGGATTAGTAGCACTATTAATTGAAGGGTTAAATGGCTTATCTCCTACAGAAATTGTGCAACTGACACCAGATTTTATTCAAGACACTGGTTTAAATGTCAGCCTCACACCTTCCCGCGCTAACGGTTTTTATAACATTTTTAAAACAATGCAAAAAAAAGCGCTGGAATGTAAGTTAGAAGAATAAATACTGAGTGCCGAGTAAAAACTCATGTCTACCAATTTATTATCCACCGATGACGCTGTTGGATTTGGTGGAGTAGTTAAAGAATTTCTCTGGAATTGGGAAAACCAATCTTTGCGGGTGGTTTACGAAACCCTGGGACAAGGTACGCCACTTTTGCTACTCCCAGCTTTCAGCAGCGTATCCACTCGTGAAGAAATGGGTGAACTAGCTAGGTTATTAGCACCCCATTTTCAAGTTATCGCTGTAGATTGGCCTGGTTTTGGCGAATCTTCTCGCCCCAGTTTAGATTACCGTCCAGAGTTATATCAGCAATTTTTAGCAGATTTTATTAACTCTGTATTTAAAACAGCAATTAATGTGTTGGCTGCTGGTCATGCGGCTAGTTATGTGTTGCAATTAGCTGTCAAACAACCTACGGCTTTTACTAAAATTGTATTAGTTGCTCCCACTTGGCGCGGCCCTTTACCGACAATGGGGGCAAATCCTGAAATTGCGGGTATGGTGAGAGGATTAGTGCGATCGCCTATTGTGGGTCAATTCCTCTACAAACTCAATACTCTGCCATCTTTTTTAAATTTTATGTACCGTCGCCATGTCTTTGTGGATGCGGCGAGACTGACTCCTCATTTCATGGAAAAGAAATGGCAAACTACTCAAAAACCAGGAGCGCGATTTGCTTCCGCTGCCTTTGTGACTGGTAACATCGATGCAGTACATGAGCAATCGGAGTTTTTGGCATTGATGCGATCGCTTTCTGTGCCACTGATGATGATAATTTCCGAATCTGGCCCGCCCAAATCAACAGCCGAAATGCAAGCTATGGCGGCGTTACCTGGAGTAACTAGCGTTGTGCTTCCTGGTTCTTTAGGTCTACATGAGGAATACCCCGCAGAGGTTCTTGAAGCCGTACTCCCTTTTTTACTCAATTAAACCCGAAATAATATTTTCTTGTGTATTAAACGCTGTTGTCAGGAAAGACCATGAAATCAATTAGGGACTTCCAACTAAAAAAATATACTATCGCTTTCTTGGCAGGGGGCAGGGAGCAGGGGGAGAATAAAAATATTCTCGGACTATATTTGGATAATTTATTTTCTGGAAGTCCCTTATCTTAGAGCTAGCAATTATACGGTTATGTTTCTGGTGATGGCAACAGATGGTTAAGGACACAAATACTTTTGTGTTCTTCCAAATATAGCGTTTCTCAGTCTGGTGAAGTACAGTAGCAACAATGGGTAAACCAATTATAAATATCATTCAATGAAACTTGATTAAAAGCAGTTTCAATCGCTTTTGCTAAATCTGGATAACTTCTAGCTCCAATAGAACGGAGTAGATTTTTAACTTTTGACCAACAATTTTCTATTGGCGAAAAATCAGGAGAATATGGTGGTAAATAAATCAATTTTGCTCCGGCGGACTCGATTAGTTTTTCAACCTCTTTGCCTTTATGAATTGAGCAATTGTCCATGACTACGTAGGCACCCTCCCACAGTTTTGGAACTAATTTTTGAGAAATATAAGCTTCAAATGTCAGCCCGTCAGTTGCACCTAAAATGCTATATTGACTAATCAAACCACAAAGACCAATTGCACCAATTATAGAGACATTTTTACTACGCTTCTGAGGTCGTGAGCCATGCGCTCTTTTACCCTTTTTGGCACGGGCTGAATGTCTTATTAAAGATAGATTAGCTCCTGCTTCGTCAAGAAATATAAGGTTTTCAGTGGGTATACCATTAATTTTAAGCCAAAATTCTACTCTTAATGATTGAACTCTTTCAGTCTCTTTTTCGTCAGCGTGCAATGTTTTTTTTTGACGCTGATTTCCATTTTTTTGAGCATTCGGTCTACTGTAGCGATACTAATCGTTATCCCTATTTTATCAAAGAGGCTCTCACGAATTTCTTCCAAAGTGGCATCGTTCTTGGCTTCTACTATTTCAAAAAGAACATCCAATTGTTCCTCATTTAACTTTGGTGGAGTTTGCTTAGTTCTGGTTTTTGGAGCAATATTGTTTGTTTCTCTATATTGTTTTAGTAGTTTCTCAATAAAACTTAAACTGACACAAAATCTTTTGGCTAAATCACGTTGTGATATTTCACCTATCTTATAGGTATCAAATATTTTTTGGCGAAAGTCTAGGGAATATGGTTTCATTTTTATACTTGAGGAGATGCTCAGATTTAATCTTACAGTCTAAGTTATAAGCGTACTCCACTAGCCTGAGAAACGCTATAATGTATCTATTGAAAGCGTAAATTGACTTATATAAGTCAATTTATGTTTTTATTTGCCTATGTTTCTGCTATTTAAATTTCTAAATTAAGTATGCAAATTATTTTAACGTGATTTTTTATCTGATTCTTTGCTCATTAATCAGCTTAGTTGTCACCTTAATTCTGCATCAAGCTAACTTTTGTAAGTTACAATTCACAAGAACTTGCAGCTAAAATTTCCGAAAATATTGCAGGTTCTTCTGAACAAAAATTGAGTCTAAATTAATACATATAAAATTTTAATTTAATTTCTATCTTTAGATAGATGCACAAATATAAATGCCTATTTTCAAGCCTTTGATGTCCATAAATTTGTTCAATTAACAGAAATAATCGTTAAAAATCAGATTTTTCCTGCAATTAAGGCTTGACATTCTTTCAGATGAGAGACTACAACAATATAGTGCGTGAATACACAGTCTGATGCTTTGTTGCTACCACAATTAACTGGTTTTCAGATAGCTACTAATTACATAAATCTGTTAACCAAAAAATCATATGGGTTGAGCATCTACAACTACCCAGCATAACAGTTAAACATAACTGCTCTGTTATGATTTTTACGTCCTGGCGTTTCTATTTGTTGTTGAACAATGGCATAAATTAACAGAGATAATTATTGACGGGTAATTATTTCTGATACCAGTTTTGTATTAAATTTACTTAATGATTATCTTCTGCTCTTGGCGTTTTTGTCTGTGAGACGCTGCGCTTACTCTTGCAAAGAAGCGAGTAATGTTGTCTCACGAGGTAACAAATTCATCAATGGGTAAATGAGATAAAAAGTTTGAGTATTACTCAATAGTTTGTGCAATCTTCATGACAGCACAACGGTAGATTTATTGGGACACAATTTAAATTTAGCGGTAAATTGTATGCCACATAATAACTTGGAAAATATTGGAAATAAGTTTTTTACACCAGAACAGCATCAGAATTTATTAAAAAATTTACAAGCGAATCTGCAACCAGAATATCGTAAGAGATTAGAAATTATGCTGTTGGCAGATATGGGCAAATCCCAAACAGAAATTTGCCAGATTTTAGGTTGTTCTCAGGAAATGGCACGTTACTGGATTACTATTGCCAAAGCAGGTTTAGCGGATCAATGGCAACAAAAACCAATCGGTAGACCAAAAACAGTAAATCAACAATATATAGCCAGATTAAAAGAATTGCTCAGTCATAGCCCCCGGAATTATGGTTATGCATTTAGTAGTTGGACATCTCAATGGTTAAGCAAACATTTGGCTACTGAATTTGGTATTGAGATTAGCAATCGCCACATTAATCGCTTACTCAAAGATATGGGTTTAGCTACTCAAAAACAACGCTCATCTAAAAAAGTAGAGTCTCAAGAACTCAAGGCTACTGGTGTGAGAATCAGTGACTTACAATCTCACAGTGATGCTCATATATATCAATCATTCAATCTAGTTCAAATTAATAGATAAATTTGTAATATCAAAGCAAGAATGACAACAAATTTTTCCCAAGAACAATTAGGTCAATTACTGAATCAAGCTTTAGGTGAAAAGCTTACAGAGAGGGAACTACAGACTTGCTGGGCAAAAACTGAAATTGTGGAACCAGCCGTAGCAAAACTATTTTGGCAATCAAAAGATACTCTAGCGGGAATTTATGTAGTGCTGACGGGTAAAGTCAGATTACTAGATATTGATGGTAACTTAATTTCTACTCTTGCAGCTGGGTCATCATTTGGTGAAATCACCTTGTTTCCTCAAGAAAACTTGAGCTTTTATGCGGCGAGGGCTTCAACAAATTTAAAACTCTGTTATCTCAACATCGAGATATTGCAGACTTTGATGGTTAAATATCCCAAAATCTGCGATCGCCTTTTGATACGTGCAAAGCAATTAGCACAGTTGACTAATTCTCAGGAAGCTCAAAATCATCGCCAAACTGCAATTCCTAATGTTATCCCCTTTCCTGCCAACATTACCCCCAAGAAGCCCCAACCACGGGCTTATTTCCCCACTCCTCAAGTCAAAGCCAAACATTTATGGGCAAAATTAACTCAACGCTATCCCTTCTTTGAACAACAGAGTGCTACCGATTGTGGTGTAGCTTGCTTAGTAATGCTAGGGCGCTATTGGGGTAAACGCTTTAGTATCAATAGATTGCGAGAGTTAGCTAACGTCAACCGCGTCGGGGTTTCACTGCGAGGTTTAGCCACAGCCGCTGAAAGTATTGGTTTTGCTAGCCGTCCAGTTAAAGCTAGCCTAGATAAATTAGCCCAACAACCACTACCTGCGATCGCTCATTGGGAGGGTAATCATTATATTGTCGTTTATGAGGTTACCAAAAAACAGGTAATTGTAGGCGATCCGGCGATCGGTCAACGTACCCTTACCCATACTCAATTTCAATCTGGGTGGACTGGTTATGCTTTATTATTGCAACCTACCGCCCTCTTCAAAGAAAGCGAGGAAGCTAATACACCATTTTGGCAGTTATTTGAGTTAGTTAAACCTCATTGGTTAGTCTTACTAGAAGTCTTTATCGCTTCTGTATTTATCCAGTTATTTGGATTAATTACACCTCTATTTACTCAATTACTTTTGGATAGAGTAATTGTTCAAGGTAGCACTCTCACCTTAACTGCTGTAGGTTGCGGTTTGGTAATTTTTGGTTTATTCCGTGTCGCCCTCAATGGACTCAGACAATACTTGCTAGATCACACAGCTAACCGCATCGGTGTAGCGTTAATGGTAGGTTTTATTAAACATACATTCCGCTTACCTTTAGCATTTTTTGAGTCGCGCTACGTCGGTGATATTGTTTCTCGCGTGCAAGAAAATCAGAAAATTCAGCGTTTTCTTACAGGTGAAGCACTGTCAATTATTTTAGATTTATTGACAGTATTTATCTATGTAGGATTAATGTTTTGGTATAGCTGGCAAATGGCATTGCTAGCACTAGCAATCGTACCACCATTTTTAATTTTAGCAATAGTTGCTACACCCTTTTTTCGCCGGATTAGTCGAGAAGTTTTTCAGGCTTTAGCTAAAGAGAATAGTTATTTAATTCAATCTCTCACTGGTATTCGTTCTATTCGCTCAATGGCAATTGAACAAACTGTGCGCTGGCGTTGGGAAGAATTACTGAATAATTTGACTAAAAAAATGTTTGGTGGTCAAGTAATTGGTAACCGAATGCAAGTTTTTAGTTCGACCATTGAAACTTTAGCCACTACAGGATTACTCTGGTTTGGTGCTTGGTTAGTAATTCAAAATCAACTGACAATTGGGCAATTAGTTGCTTTCAATATGTTGTTAGGTAACGTCATTAATCCCTTTCAACGTCTCACTGTTCTCTGGAATGAATTACAAGAAGTAATTATTTCTACGGAACGAATTAATGATGTACTTGCAGCCGAACCAGAAGAAGATTTACACCATCAACCACGTCAATTTTTATCAGCAATTCGCGGTCATATTCGCTTTGAGAATATGAGCTTCCGCTATCATCCCGATAGTGATATTAATGTCCTGGAAAATCTGAATTTTGAAATTCAGCCAGAACAAACAGTAGCCTTGGTAGGACGTAGCGGTTCCGGGAAAACCACCCTAGCCAAACTAATTTTAGGTTTATATCCGTCCACAGACGGCAAAATTCTCATTGATGGTCATGATGTCAATAGTTTAGCGTTGCGATCGCTGCGTTCTCAAATTGGTGTTGTCGATCAAGATACGTTTTTATTTGGCGGTACAATTCGCGAAAATATCAGTATCGCTGTTCCAGAAGCTTCTTTAGCAGAAATTATTGCAGCGGCGCGTTTAGCTGGTGCAGATGAATTTATTCAACAATTACCAATGGGTTACGAAACCCAAATCGGAGAAGGTGGTGGGATGCTATCTGGTGGACAACGCCAACGTCTAGCAATTGCACGTGCGTTGTTAGGTAATCCGCGCTTATTAATTTTTGACGAAGCTACAAGTCATTTAGATGCAGAGTCAGAACGCATCATTCAGAACAATTTAAACACAATATTATGTGGGCGTACTAGCTTAATTATTGCTCATCGACTCTCTACAATTCGCAATGCTGATTTAATTTTGGTCTTAGATCGCGGCTTATTAATAGAAAGCGGTACTCATGACGAATTAATCGCCAAGAAAGGTCATTATTACTACCTAAATCAACAACAACTTGCCCAAGCAGTTTGATTATAAATTCAGACTTTTTGGGGCATATATTCAGCATAATTTTCCTGCAAGTTTGTCGCTAGTACACAAGTTAAATAGCAGTTTATTGTTTCAGTAAATCTGAAAAATTCATTATTATACTATGCCTAATCCTGCTAGTAATTCATCATCGATATTAACTGAGCAAGCAAGTAATAAATCAACAAGTATTGAAGACAATCATGCTAAAGCAGATCATACTCATGATTGGCATTACGGTACAGAAGAACTACTAGATGCCTTACCCAGACGTTGGACAAGATCCTTATTATATTTACTGGTGGTTTTTAGTGCGATCGCTTTACCTTGGGCAATGCTTTCACAAGTAGATGAGACAGGAAGCGCAAGAGGTCGTATTGAACCATTAGGTGAAACTCTCAGATTAGACTCTCAAGCGGCTGGTAATATTATTGCTGTCAAGGTGAAGGAAGGCGAAACTGTCAAAGCTGGCCAGTTACTTGCAGAACTAGATTCTAATGTCCTTAAAACCGATTTACAACAGGGACAAGCAAAGTTAGAGGGATTACAAAATCGATTAGCACAACTAGAACTACTCAAAAACCAATTACGACTAGCAATTGGTGTTCAAGAACAACAAAACCAATCTCAAGAATTAGAAAAACTTGCCCAAGTCAATCAAGCACAGCAAAATTTAGATGCGAGACAGAGTACTTATAATCTACAAAAGCTGGAGAAATTAGCATTAGTTAGTCAGGCTGAACAAAACCAAATTTCTACTCAGACTGCTTATAAGTTATCTACCAGTCGTTGGCAAAGAGATTTATTAGAAATCCAGCGTTATCGACCTCTAGGAAACCAGGGTGCAGTGCCTCAAATTAAAGTTGTAGAACTAGAAAAAATTGCTGATGAAAGTGAAAGACTCTTTGAACAAAGCGAATCAGATGTTAAACAAGCAAAATTACGCTTTCAAGAAGAAAGAAACCGTTACCAGGGCATAATGCGTCAAGCCCAAGCAGATATTCAGCAAGCAAAATTGCGACTACAGGAGGAACAAAATAGTTACAAAACTGTAGTCCATGCAGGTAAATTGGCTTTGCTAAAAAATCAGGAACAACTGAAAGATATGCAAACCCAAATTACTAGTCTTAAATCAGAAATCGCCCAAACCAAAAGCCAAATTACTTCTATCAAAATTCAACTAGTACAAAGATTAATAAAATCACCGATTAATGGTGTAATTTTTAATATGCCAATTAAAAAGCCAGGGGTATTTGTCCAAACTGGTGAAACAATTGCCCGAATTTCTCCGCAAGGCGTTCCATTTGCGATGAAAGCGAACATCCCTAGTCAAGAAAGTGGTTTTTTAAAGGTAGGAATGCCAGTCAAAGTTAAGTTTGATGCTTATCCATTCCAAGATTATGGAGTAATTACAGGTAAAGTTATCCGACTTTCACCAGATTCCAAATTGATAGAAACTCCCCAAGGTAAAATAGAAGTTTTTGAAATGGAAATTGCTCTAAATCAGTCTGATATCCAAGTTGGTAATAAACGTATACCCTTAACCCCTGGACAAACTGCAACAGCAGAAGTAATTGTCCGTCAGCGTCGCCTCATAGATTTTATCTTAGATCCATTTAAACAATTGCAAAAAGGTGGTTTAGATCTGTAATTAATAGCTGATTAAGTTAATTCAAAATATTGGAGAAATAGCAAATGTCAAAAATTTTGAACATATCTCAAAAAGAAATCATTGAACAAGTAAAAATTTCTTGTCAAGTACCTAATTTATTAGAAGCGATCGCCACTCACAAAATTATCTCTAATACAGCCAGAGAAGCAGGTATTAAAGTAGAGGTAGAAGAACTCCAACAGGCGGCTGATGCTTTGCGCACAGCCAACAGACTCATCAAAGCCGAAGATACTTGGAATTGGCTACAAAAACATTATCTTTCTTTAGAAGATTTTGAACAACTAGCAGAAAGAAACTTGATATCAGTAAAATTAGCCCATCATTTATTTGCTGATAAAGTTGAGCCTTACTTTTATGAAAATCAACTCAATTATTTAGCTGCTGTTACCTATGAAGTTGTCTTAGATGATGAAGATTTAGCTTGGGAATTATTTTATGCAGTTAGTGAAGGTGAAATCACTTTCCAAGACATAACTCGTCAACATATCCAAAATCCCGAACTCCGTCGCGCTGGAGGTTATAAGGGAATTAAACATCGTCATGAATTTAAACCAGATATTGCATCAGCGGTGTTTATTGCTAATCCTCCAGAGTTACTCAAACCGATTGCGATCGGCCAAAAAGTGCATCTAATTTGGGTAGAGGAAATTATTCAACCAAAATTAGACGAGCAGTTATGCTTAAAGATTATGGGTGATTTATTCACAGATTGGTTAAAACAACAAATCGCTCAATTAGAGATTATTCCCCATTTTGAATCAGATTCCTATTCTCAACCAGTTCAGGAATTGCTCAGGATAGCTTCATAATATTTAGATTATACATATAGCTTAGAACCCCGAATTCTTTAATAATTCTGGGTTCTAGTAATAATACAGTAAATTGCCAAGCAGTCCTAATGAAAAAATTTTACACCTATCTATGAACTTCTCAAAATAATTTTTACTAAGTTCATCTCAGACTGATTGATAAGTGGTTCACAAAAAATAATTTATCCAGATATAAAATGCATTTTATATCTGGATAAAATAATGGTATTTTCCTGGAGCAATTACCGATTTGATTGCTTAATTGATTCAGATATTATCTGATTATAAATTCAGCAATAACTGGTAATTTAATCAACAGTAATTATGATGCCTTTAATAGAAGTTTCAGAGCTTTCAAATATGTCTTAGCCAATAGATCAGCTATTTTAAATGCAAATTCACCATAACCTTGAAGAAAACCAGCTACCAATTCAATATTATAACCACCATTTACAAATGCAGCTTCATTTTCAGCTACTTCATTGATGAAAGAATTGGATTCGATTGCTAAGTCAGAGATTGTAATTCTAGACATGAGTTGTGTACCTGGTATAAGTAATTTGTTTGTGAATTAAGCTTTCGTTTGCTTAACTCTTGAATCTATTTTCAACGATATCAAATGAGTATTCAATAGTTAAAAATAAGAGATAAGACATAACTAAAGGAGTTTTGTCTTTTAATTAATCAGATAAACAAATATTAATGAGCTAAAAATTTTCTTGATGGATAATGCATTAGGGTTTTATAGAGAAAAATTACTCGAGACATAATTCCAGTAGTTTTGTCTTTTAAACTTACTTTTACTGCAAAAACAATCGTATTTAAGAGGATATTCGATTAGAAAGAGGCAGTTCTCTCAAAAATGCTACAATTTCAAATTTGATAATATAAATAACAACAGCCAACTGCTGAGGACTGGCGGTTGCATTTTGTAGGAATTTTCAGTTAAAAACATTATTGCAAGAGTAGGATTCCTGAGCATAACGCCTAACATACCTCCAAGGAACTCCTTGGTTAAAATAATCTTCAGCCCAAGCTGCTGACGGTAGTGTAGCTAAACTTTAACAAGCGCTATCATAGGCAGATAATGATTATCACTACAATTACTTTGAGATTATGATCTCTGCTGAAACATCTAATTCCGTACCTGTAACCGTTTTAACTGGCTATCTTGGTGCAGGTAAAACCACCTTACTAAATCACATCCTCACCTACGAACACGGTAAAAAAGTCGCTGTCATCGTCAATGAATTTGGGGAAGTCGGCATTGATAATCAATTAGTTATCGATGCCGATGAAGAAATTTTTGAGATGAATAACGGCTGTATTTGTTGTACAGTTCGAGGCGACTTAATTCGCATCATTGGCAACTTAATGAAGCGGCGCGATAAGTTTGACCATTTAGTCATTGAAACTACAGGTTTGGCTGACCCTGCGCCAGTAATTCAAACCTTCTTTGTCGATGAAGATATGCAAAGCCAACTGGCTTTAGATGCAGTCGTGACAGTGGTTGATGCCAAACATATCTGGCAGCATTGGGAAGCCGACGAAGCTCAAGAACAGATTGCTTTTGCAGATGTCATTTTATTAAATAAAACTGATTTAGTCACACCCGATGTTCTTGAAGAACTAGAAAGACGGATTCGGGTTATGAATGCATTAGCAAAAATCTACCGTACCCGCAATTCGGAATTATCAATGGATGCCTTATTGGGTGTTAACGCCTTTGATTTAAATCGTGCTTTAGAAATCGATCCTAACTTTTTAGGCGAAGATGCCCACGAACATGACGAAACAGTTTATTCTGTAGCTTTGGTAGAAAAAGGCGCAATTGATGGGCAAAAATTAAACAATTGGATGACCGAGTTACTACGTACTCAAGGCCCCGACATTTTCCGCATGAAAGGCATTTTAAATATTGCTGGGGAAGAAAATCGCTTTGTCTTCCAAGGTGTGCATATGATCTTTGATGGCAGACCCGATCGCCCTTGGAAACCCAACGAAACCCCCAAAAACGAACTAGTCTTCATCGGTCGCAATCTTGACGAAGCCAAACTCAAACAAGATTTCTTAGCCTGTTTAGTTTGAAAATATAAGCATAGGGCATGGGGCATGGGGCATAGGGCATAGGATATTTTGGTAATGGGTAATTGGTAATTGGTAATTTTCCTTTCCCCCTTTCCCAATCCCCAGTCCCCAATCCCCAGTCCCCAATCCCCCCATACCGAACCTATGAACCCCACAACTAGCAAAACCCAAGAATTTGAAGAATACTCTTCGGGACTGTTATCAGATTATGTAACTGCGATCGCTTGGTCGCCTGATGGCAAAAACTTAGCGGCAACTTCTGCGGCTGGGGAGGTGATACTGTGGAATGATGCCGATTTAATCACCTTGCAAGCTGCGAATGGTAAATCAGCAGACTGCATCTCCTTTTCCCCTGATAGCAAATTCTTAGCTATTGGCGGACAGGATGGACAGGTAAAAATTTGGCAAGGTGACGAATTAATTACCACCTTGGAAAATGCGCCTGCATGGGTTGATAAACTAGCTTGGAACCACACTAGTAACCAACTAGCATTTAGTTTGGGGCGTTATGTGCAAGTTTGGGATGCAGAGACTAATGATATTGTCGTTACTTTGAATTTCGATAACTCTTCAGTCTTGGGGATTGACTGGCGCAGGGATGGGCAATACTTAGCCATTAGCGGTTATCAGGGTGTCAAAATTTGGCAAACTCAAGATTGGGATGATGAACCATATATTTTATCCATGCCTACTGTCAGCGTAGCTATGGCATGGTCACCCGATAGCAAATTTCTCGCTTCTGGCAATATGGATCGCAGCGTCACCGTTTTGGAGTGGGGTAACCCCGACCCTTGGGTAATGCGCGGCTTTCCTGGTAAAATTCGCCAATTAGCCTGGTCAGAAGCGACCACGCAATTAGGCGCGCCAATTTTAGCATCCTCCAGCGTCGAAGGTATTGTAGTTTGGGAAAAGCTAGAAGATGATTCCCTCGGCTGGGAAGCACGAGTGTTAACTAATCATGTAGAAGTAATATGTGCGATCGCATTTGCACCAAAAAGCTTTCTCCTCGCTTCTGCTGCTGCTGACGGTTGGCTGTGTATATGGGATAACGCCCAAGAAGTCAGTCAAATTCTTACAGGTGTATCAGCAGGATTTTCTTGCCTAGCTTGGCATCCCCAAGGTAATTATCTAGCAGCAGGTGGCGAACAAGGAGAATTGCTGATTTGGTCAAAAGTATTGCCTGATTAACAATTTTGGTATAAATTAAGTAATACAAAATATTAACATACTTAAGTGTTTGTATTAGCATATCCAGGCTAATGTAGCCTATCTTATCAACGGTTCATTTCATAATTTAAGGCTGCAATCTAGGCAACAATTAAGAAATTTACCAGTCATTCATTTTAGTAATCTTGATTCAACTCTCCTTCATCAAAACTAGTCTGTATTTGCCAATTTATGAACATACTCAAATTGATTTTACTTGCTTGCCCTGTTGTTCTAGCTTCTATATTGTGGGTAGCTAATCCAGCACAAGCATCTAGTCTCCAATCTGCACCTACTACAGAAATCACCCTAGTAGTATCTGCACAACCAAGTGCGGAATTATTAGCTACTCAAGTGACTCCAGCATCCCATACAATTCTTGATCAAGCTGGTTGCAGCTGTGCTAGTTGTACTCAGTCTAAATTCGATTTATTACAAGGCAAGCTACCATCTATAGGTATTTAATAACATTGGTTTTAAATAGTCTATTAGGGTGCGTTACTGTCAGCGTAACGCACCTATTTTTAATGGTTTTTGCCTTTTAAATTTACTCAACAAATAATGACAACTGTGAAACTTGCTGTTTTAATTCTTCAATATCTAAATAATCACTAATGAAAGCTTTGCGTAATAGCGGATAAGGAATAAATTCATCATATTTTTGCAATTCTGGTGCTTCTGCTTCGCTGATTAAATATTCCGGTGTAATTTTTTCTTCTGCCAATGCGGCAATTTCTTTAGCTAAATATGGAAATTTTTCTTTTCCTAATTTCAGCGTCAGATAATAAGGATTTACCCCACCAATACTTTTAATTTCTAAAGATTCTCGACAGCAGTAATTGAGCCATCTTTCTAATGTGCGGTAAGCTAAAGTTCCCATCCAAGGGAATATACAACACTTACCATTTTCTAATCGCAATATATTCTGTTTATCTAAACCAGATTTTCTAAATAATTGCCGAGTTCTTTGTAACGCTTGTAAAGCGTTAGTTTGTAAATAGCTATATTCTAAATCTTCTAGTAATACTTGCCGCATTCTTTGCAAAACTTTGGTATGGATAATTCCACTACCACTACGCCAATAAATGCTAGCTTTACCTTCTACTGGCTTAGCATTAATTACCCTTTTTTTGAAGTCAATTTCTACTACTTCCCAAGTTCTCCCCGCTAAGGCGAATTGATTACCCACAGGAGGCGGCTTTAAAATACTACCAATTTCTGTTCCCCCTTGCTTCACAGTATATTCTTGACTATCAGCAAAGACGGCATAGAATTGAAACTTGTTGACAACCTTTTCACCAGCCAAACCAATAATTAATTTAGCTGTTTCTGTTTTATGAATATGGTCAATATCAATTAAATAGCGTAGCAATAATTTAAAATCTTCTGGAGTGATTTCTGCAAATGGTGGTAGGCTGAAAACCTGCTTAGCTAAAGCCGCAGGTGAAAGTTCGCCTGTCGCTGCTAAAATACTCATTGTTTGGTGATAAAGCAAACTTAACGGGTATTTTACAGGCTTGATTGGTTCAATCCAACGTTCTTCTAAATAAAGTTGGATAATCGCAATACATTGCAACAATTGCCAGGGAATTTGTTCTGGGAGAGGTGCTTCCAATAAGGGTTGAGTTTCTGCACAAACAAAGCGCATATCTGCAGCTTCACCTCTTCTCCCAGTCCGTCCTAACCGTTGTAAAAAACTAGCTACAGATAAGGGAGAATCTAACTGAATGACTCTTTCTAAATGACCAATATCTATACCTAATTCGAGAGTCAGAGTAGCAGCAGTAACTGCTGGTTTGTGCGGTTCGCGCATCGCATTTTCAGCTTGTTGTCGCAAACTGGCAGATATACTACCGTGATGTACATGATAAATGTCTGGTGATGTTTGTTCGCTAGCAATTCGCCTTAAAGATGCAATGACAGATTCCGTTTGCGTGCGATTATTCGCAAAAATGAGACACTTGCGCGATTCGCACAGATTAAATAAATATCTATCGTATGGAGTTACTTCGATTTCATCAACTTCATCATTCAGATAAAAATGTTCCACAGCTAATTTAATTTGGCGTTTTCCTGCCTCAATTTTTGGCGTAATTACTGACTTTGCAGTTCCTGAACGTAACCAATCCTCTGCCATTGAATAATCGCCAAGTGTGGCCGACAAACCAATTCTTCTAGCTTGTGTTTGTGTGATATTTGCCAAACGTTGTAATTGACAAATAATTTGACAACCGCGTTCCGAACCCATGAAAGCGTGAATTTCATCAATTACCACAAATCGTAAATCACCAAATAAGCGAGTTAAGTCATGGTGTTTATTCACTAATAAGCTTTCTAATGATTCTGGTGTAATTTGCAGAATACCTTTAGGGTTCTTTAACAGCTTATTTTTATGACTTTGACTCACATCACCATGCCAATGCCATACTGGTATATCTGCCGCTTTTAGCAAGCCATTAAGACGCTCAAATTGATCGTTAATTAAGGCTTTAATAGGGCCAATATATAATGCACCGATAGTATTCGCAGGTTTTTCATATAATTGAGTCACTACAGGTAAAAACGCCGCCTCTGTTTTTCCTGCAGCCGTTGCAGCTGCCACTAGCAAATGAGCATCTGTATCAAAGATAACTTGACAAGCAGCAATCTGCGCTGGACGTAATTCCGTCCAATTATGCTCATAAATATATTCTTGAATAAACGGTGCTAGGCGATTAAAAGTATCGCTCATAAGATATTTTGTGGCAAAAGTTGTTCAGCATTATATAGTAGTTGCAATCAGTTATTAAAAGCAAAATTCCCAGCATCTTCACGAAACCGGGAATCTTCGTTTTATTTTAAAAAACTAATGATAAAAATTCTCAATAATTTTGATAAAATTTAGTGACTGTCAACTGTTAACAGTCACATTTGCACTTTATCCAATTAATCGGGAATTACTCAAGTAACCTTTACATAAGTGCAAACCTCTCATGATTGCGCCTAACAATATGTCTACTGATTAACCAAATCTACCGCTGACATAATCTTTGGTATCTTGCTGCTGTGGATTGTTGAAAATTAATTCGGTCGCATCATATTCTACTAAGTAGCCACTACGACCGCCTTTGTCTGACTGTTGGACATTGAAAAACGCTGTCTTATCAGAAACCCGTGCAGCTTGTTGCATATTATGAGTCACGATCACAATAGTGTATTTCTCTTTGAGTTCGTGAATCAGTTCTTCAACCCGCAACGTAGAGATGGGGTCAAGGGCTGAACATGGTTCATCCATTAAGATAATTTCAGGTTGTACTGCGATCGCTCTAGCAATACATAAGCGCTGTTGTTGTCCACCAGATAAAGCTAAAGCACTTTGGCGCAGTTTGTCTTTAACTTCATCCCATAAAGCAGCTTGTTTAAGGCTTCGCTCTACTAACTCATCCATATTACCTTTGTAGCCGTTAATTTTTGCGCCAAAGGCAATATTGTCATAAATCGATTTTGGAAATGGGTTTGGTCTTTGAAATACCATCCCAATTCGCCGCCGCACCTCTACTGGATCGATATCGGGTGCATACAGATTTTTCTCGTAATAATAAACTTTCCCATCTGCGCGGAAAGATTCAATTAAATCATTGAGACGGTTGTAACATCTCAGCAATGTACTTTTGCCACAACCAGATGGGCCGATAAATGCTGTAACCCGGTTTTTTGGGATATCTAGCCAAATATCCCGCACAGCTAAAAAGTTGCCGTAATAAATGTTCAGGTTCTCTGTACGTAAAACGGTGTCAGTACCATTAACTGTGCTAATGTTAGTAGCCATAAAATAGTCTAGTGTAAGTTTGGGGTAGTTAATATGCCCTAGAGACTGGGTTGCACTAAGCTTTCTGGCGAGTTGCCCAACGTGCAATGATACTGGTAATCAGCACCATCAACACTAAAATTAGCGACGCTGCCCAAGCTAGTGACTGTAAATTTTTAAACGGAGTAATTGCGAAGTTATAAACCAACACAGCCAGCGATGCTGTTGGTTGGAATAAGCTACTCGGCCAAAATTGTGAGAACAACGCCGTAAATAATAATGGCGCAGTTTCTCCTGCTGCTCTTGCGATCGCCAGCGTGATCCCAGTAACAATTGCTGGTAAAGCTGCTGGCAATACAACTTGTGCTACAGTTTGAAATTTCGTAGCGCCTAAGCCTAAAGATGCTTGCCGTAAATCTTGTGAGACTAATTGCAATGCTTCATCAGTGGTACGTACAATAATTGGCAACATCAAAATTGCTAAAGCAAAACCACCACCTATAGCGGAGTAAGAACCCAAGTTGAGCTTTACTAAGGTTAAAACTATAATTCCATAGGCAAATACCCCAGCAATAATTGAGGGCACACCACTAAGGATATTGGTAGCAAACCGCACAACTCTGGCAATTTTACCGGAACTAAATTCTGTTAAATAAATTGCTGCCAAAACCCCAAAGGGGATACTAATCAAGGCACCAATTCCGACCATCAACAGCGTACCTAAAATCGCATTACCAAAACCACCCCCCTTTCTTAGAGGGGCTGGCGGTAATTCTGTAAATATGCTGGGACTGAGACTGCTAAAACCTTGAATCAGCACATACGAAAGCACTGCCAACAAAGGTAAAAGCGCCAATGCCCCACAGATAAATGCAACAACGGTCATCGCTGTATTAAACAGTGTCCGCTTAGACATGGGGGCGCGTGTTAGGCTGCTTTCCGGATAACTAGTAGTCATAATTCAACCTACAACCACCCTAAATTCGCTTCATACGAAGAACAATTAACTCAGCAAAAATATTGACTATCAGTGTTAATACAAAAAGAACTAAAGCAGCATACATCAAAGCTGCCACTTGCAAACCACTAGCTTCCGAAAATTGATTTGCTAGTAAGGAAGAAATTGTATTGGCTGGCGCTAACAGCGACAGACTAATGTTATTGGAATTACCAATTAACATTGTCACCGCCATTGTTTCTCCCATCGCCCGACCCAGCGCCAACATGACAGCACTAACGATACCCGAAAAAGCCGCAGGAATCAAAACTTGAAAAATTGTTTCCCAACGGGTTGCACCCAGCCCTACAGCTGCTTGACGCAAACTAGGAGGGATGGAAATTAAGGCATCACGAGATATAGCTGTGATGATGGGCAATGTCATGATTGCTAAAATTACTCCAGCTGGCAACATTCCAGGCCCAGAAGGAGCAGTACTAAAAATGGGTAAAAAGCCCAAGGAACTATTGAGCCATTTTCCCACATTGGTAATGATTGGGACTAATACAAAAATTCCCCAAATGCCGTAAACAACGCTGGGAATAGCAGCGAGTAGTTCCACTAAAAATACTAATACCAAGCGTATTTTTGATGGCAGAAAATTTTCACTGAGTAAAACAGCAGTGCCAACACCAATGGGTACAGCTAGCAATAAACCAATAAAAGAACTCACTAAAGTTCCATAAACTTGCGGTAATACACCATATTGGTTATTAACTGGGTTCCAAGTGCTCTGAGCTAAAAAGCCAGCACCAAACTCTTGAATGGCAGGCCAAGCACCAATACTAACCTGTATAGTAATCCACAATAAAGTGGCAGCGATTCCTAGTGCAAAAATCCGCGTCAGCCAAATAAAGCCCCGATCCAGCGATTTATCTATTTCAGAGCGACTTTTAAGAGCTGAGAGCAGATTATGAGTATTTGTAGCCATGAATACTGACTTTAACAATAGAGATCGAGAAAAATGTGGGAGAGAACCAGATTAAGTAAGATTGTCGCCAATTAATCCTAATTAACTCAAAATGAGGATTAACTATTGGGGAGCGCCAAGCTAGCGACAACTCTATTAATTTATTAGTCAATTGATTTTTGACTAAATATATGCTCCCATAATGTAGCTCTTGACTTTCAATTTAAAAATCGCTACTTACTAGCACTGGTATTGCTACCAACAGCAATCTTATAATCTGGAGTAATTTGATCAGCAGCAGCCGCTACCTTAGTAACAACATTTTGAGGTAAAGGAACATATCCTAGTTCAGTGGCTAACTTTTGCCCATCAGTTAAAGCGTACTCGATCATTGCCTCTACGGCCTTGCCTTTGGCAGCATTATCATACTTTTTGTATGCCAAAATCCAAGTATAAGTAACGATGGGATAGGATTCTGCACCTTCTGGATCTGTAATAAAGGCGCGCAAATTTTCTGGCAAAGTTACTGATTCGAGAGTTTTAGATGCAGACGCATCATTAGGTGTAATAAATTGACCGCCTTTATTTTCTAGAGCCGCAAATTTGAGATTATTTTGTTTGGCATAGCCATATTCAATGTAACCAATTGAACCTTGAGTTTGTTGGATTTGGGCAGTCACACCTTCGTTACCCTTAGCACCAACACCTACAGGCCATTTTACACTTTTACCATCACCTACTTTAGTCTTCCATTCTGGACTGATAGCACTCAGGTGTTTGGTAAATACGCCTGTTGTACCGCTACCATCTGAACGATATATAACTGCAATTGGCTGCTTCGGCAGTTTGGCGTTAGGGTTAGCCTTAGCAATTAAGGGGTCATCCCAGGACTTGATTTTACCTAGTAAAATATCTGTGTAAACTGCTCGTGGGAGTTTGAGTTCTGGAACATCAGGCAAGTTGTAAGCTAGCACAATACTACCAGCAGTTACAGGCAACAAAATTACACCCTTTTGCACCTTTTGGATTTCATCATCCTTCATGGCAACATCGCTAGCACCAAAGTCTACAGTACCTTTGATAAATTGCTCAACGCCAGCACCGCTACCAACTGATTGATAGTTAACTTGCAAGTTAGGATATTTTTTGTTCAAATCAGTAAACCAACTTGCGTACAGAGGTGCTGGAAAGGAAGCACCAGCTCCAGTCAAGCTGATATTTCCACCAAGATCCAAGGTTTTACCAGGATTGGAGGCAGTAGCATCTGTAGCAGTACCAGGTGTCTCCTTGGTAGCTGTGTTGTCTGTTTGCTGTCCACCGCAAGCAGCTAAGCTAAATGTCAGTGCTAGCACTGATATTGAAGCTGCTACACGAGTATATTTGGTTGCGCTTGTACTTAAGTGCATTGCTGTCAATTTTTTAGTCAACTTCCAAGTGAGCGCTTCTAGGATACCTCTCCAAGGTAAAATCTAAGGTAAACAAAAGGTTAACAAAGTAAAAAATCTCTGTCTTTTTTAGATGAATTTTTCAAATATAATTATCTGCTAAATGATAAAATTTATACTTTTCTTAAGGGAGTGTCATCAATAATGCTGAGTTAATTATCGATGTATATATTTACATATTTACAAAGTCTGTTGATTAATGTAGTGTTAGTGGCTCAAGCCAGAAAAAATTATTTAATTCAGGCAAAAAGTGATAATATATACAACTTTAATTTTTAGACAACTGCATAGCAGTTATGACTATTTTCAGGTATTAAAACCACGCTTAAGCGATAAATTAATACTCAGTACAATCTGATTTACACAAGGAGCGATCGCTAACAAATTTAACTGAAAAAGCACAAAATTATATCTACCGCTGTCAGTGCTGACATAAATTAAATTTGCATACTAATATCTGTTGTGTTTTTTGTGGCTTGTTGAGCTTGCTTATTCCTTCTATATTTATATAATGTTTGCCGCTTCCAATCAATTATTATGGTCTATGATTGGCTTACTCCTAACAATGGGGGGCACCTTCCTTGAAGCCTACGGTGTTAGCTTACCTTGGAGTTGGAGTCAGCACAGAATTCAAACTTTTTCTTTGGGTGTTAGCTATCAAATTGGTGCGGTGCTACTAGTAGGTTGTTTAGGAGGTAAAAATGCTGGGGCACTCTCCCAAATTGCTTATTTAGTGATGGGTTTAACCTTACTACCTGTTTTTTCTGAAGGTGGTGGTATTGGTTACGTTAAATTAGCTCACTTTGGTTATCTCCTAGGTTTTATTCCGGGGGCTTGGATTTGTGGTTTTTTAGCCTTTAAAGCCAGACCGAGATTAGAAACCCTAGCTTTTAGTTGTCTTTGTGGCTTGTTATCTGTCCACATCTGCGGTATTAGTTATTTGATGATTAGCTATTTTTTCCAGTGGCAAGGCACAGAGAACTTGACATTAATACAAGCAATCTTCAGATATTCTTGGTCAGTATTGCCAGGACAATTTACTGTAGTCTGTGCCGTCACAGTAATAGCATATATATTACGTCATTTAATGTTTTATTAATTCCTGAGATAATCAGCAATATATGTTAGGTAATAAAGATTAAAAACCAAAATAAAGTTTTCTTTTTTATTCCTAATCTCTAGTATCTAGTACCTAGTCCCTAATTTCATGCGTTTAAAAAATAATCTGTTCTGGATCGCTGCCCTCATTGCTTTTTTCATAGACCAATTAACAAAATATTGGGTAGTACAAACCTTTAAATTGGGACAAACACTACCTCTATTACCAGATATATTTCACTTCACCTATGTGACTAATACTGGTGCTGCTTTTAGTCTTTTAAGTGGCAAAGTAGAGTGGTTGCGTTGGCTATCTTTAGCAGTTAGTTTAGTTTTAATTGGAGTGGCATTATTTGGCCCCTTGTTAAATTTTTGGGATCAGTTGGGCTATGGCTTAATTTTGGGTGGAGCTATGGGCAATGGTATTGATCGGTTTATTTTAGGGTATGTCGTTGATTTTCTCGATTTTCGGCTAATTAATTTTGCTGTATTTAACATGGCAGATTCATTTATTAGTATTGGTATTGTTTGTTTGCTAATTGCTTCTTGGCAAAAAACACCAACTTCAAATAACAGGCCAAAGTAAATCAAGGGGCTGTTATTTGTCTTTAGGTATTTGGTGTTTGTGATTTTTACATACTCACTCATCTTCTTCAGGTAAAAAGTTGAAAAGATTACATACATTAACCACATAATTAGAAAAGCCTGGAAGTGAATCCTTCCAGGCTCTTATTAGCTCAAATTTTTACAGATATTGTTAAAATTTTGACAGCCAATAATCTAAATTAGTTTTTAATTACCATGAGCTAGAGCTTTAGGTAAATCACTATTTAGAAGGCTGTGATGGAGAAGTAGTACTGGGTTCAGCAGTACCGCTGGGGATGGTAGAGGAATCTGGGGTAGTTGTGCTACCTGGTGTTGCTGGAGCTACACTACCAGGGGTACCAGATTCAGGAACGGTAATGCTGCCTGGTGCTGGAGTCATTTTATTGGTACTGCCAGAATCAGGGCTAGTAGTGCTGCCTGGTGCTACTGGAGTAATATTGCTGGGGCTACCAGACTCAGGGGTAGATTCAGGGGTAGATGTGCTACCTGGTGCGGGAGTAGTGGTATCAGATGGGGCAGTCCCTGGTGTTGTATTTGTATCGGAAGGACTAGTCCCAGGTATAGTGGTAGTGCCTGGTGTTATGCTATCAGGTTTCGTAGACCCTGGTGTAACGCTGGGCCCTGGTGTTGTATTATTCTCAGGAGTGGGGCTGGTTGGGCTGGTTGTAGAACCAGTGCTAGGACTACCAGTGTTAACTGCTGCGCCACCAGGACAACGGGAATTAAGCGGAAAATATTCACACAGAATCTTCATGCCTTCTGGTGACATTTTGATTTCCGTTGGTGCACTAGTGGACGAGCTATCAGCTTGGGCAATGGAGGATTTACTAGACTGGGCCGCAGCAACATTAGCACTTAAAGCCAAAGTTAGAGCTGTACCAATCAGGCTCAGAGATTTTCCCTTCATTCTGAATTAACCTCAACGGAACACTCGGCCCATTAAAACAAACAAAGTTAATTATAAAATCTGTCTAAATAGGGATGTACATTTTGGCTTTAGCGTGCTTTGTATTTGTTGAAGCGGTAAAATTTACATCGATTATTTTTTGATTATCAGTTGCTAAGATGACAAAAGCAAATCGATGGACACAGCCTATGAATAACAGTAACACTAGATATAATCAGCATTATCGCAGCATCATAAAAATTATTGAATATGTAAATAAGCGTTCACGATTAATATCGTAAATACGCTTAATATAGATTGCGTAAGTGTATTATCTAATTTGAAAAAATCCGTATAGCCAATTTATGCTTTGGCTTGTGATTAAAATAGGGTAATACAACCATTGAGATTGTAATCTGCCGACTCTTTATTAATAGCCGTGCTATAAGTAGCCGATGAGTTCCCCCCAACCTCCCCAAAAGCCACAAACTATACTTGGTCAACTGACACAAGCCGTACATACGATTCAAGCTAGAGTGGATTTTTCCAAACTAGCGCTCAAGCCTAATGCTAAAGTACCGGAACTCTTGGTGCAGGATGCGGGGTCAGATAAGGCAGAGGTGTATCCATTGTTGGGCGATCGCTATGTTTTAGGCCGTAGTTCTAAATCTTGCGATATAGTGATCCGTAACCCAGTAGTTAGCCAAATTCACTTGTCATTATCGCGGGATTCTTCACAGCGCACTCCCGTTTTTGTGATTAAAGACGAGAATTCCACCAATGGTATTTACCGTGGTAAGCGACGTATTAGTTCTTTAGAATTACGTCACGGTGATATTTTTACCTTAGGCCCGCCAGAACTAGCGGCTTCTGTGCGGTTGCAATATATTGATCCACCAGCTTGGTATGTGAAAGCAGCCACTTGGACTGCTTATGGTGTTGGGGGTGTAAGTGCCTTAGTAGCTTTAGCAATTGGTGTAGAATGGCTGAAATTTTCCGTGAGGCCTTTACCTACAGCTACCCGTGCGCCAGTAATTGTGTATGCTCGTGATGGTGCTACCCCACTACGCGAACCAAGAACCACATCTCACGTAGATATGAAGCGGTTGGAGGATTTTGGCCCTTATCTGCCCAAAGCGGTGATTGCTTCAGAAGATAGCCGTTATTACTGGCACGTTGGGGTTGATCCATTGGGGATTTTACGTGCTGTATTGATTAACAGCCGCAGTGGTGATGTGCAGCAAGGTGCGAGTACAGTTACTCAGCAAGTTGCCCGGAGTTTATTCCGCGATTATGTAGGTAGGCAAGATTCTCTGGGACGGAAATTGCGGGAAGCAATAGTAGCGTTAAAGCTAGAGACGTTTTACAGCAAAGACGAAATTTTACTGACATATTTAAACCGCGTATTTTTAGGTGGCGATACCTCCGGTTTTGAGGATGCTGCTAAATATTACTTTGAGAAGTCAGCTAAAGATTTAACTTTGGCAGAAGCAGCAACCTTGGTAGGAATTTTACCTGGCCCTAACGCTTTTGATTTTTGTGGCGATGGTCAAAATAAGCTGCAAGCTGCTGAATACCGCAACCGCGTGATTAAGCGGATGGTGGAAATGGGACAAATTAAAGCGGAGGATGCTAACCGCGCTAGACGTTCCACTGTGCAGGTTAGCCCTAAAGTCTGCGAACAGCAAGCTAAAACCCTCAGTCCTTATTTTTATAACTATGTCTACCAAGAATTAGAACAAATTTTGGGGGAGGGAGCCGCAAAAGAGGGCAATTATATTATTGAAACCCAGCTAGACTTGGGAATACAAGCCCAAGCTGAAGCTTCCTTACGCAATTCAGTCAACAACGCAGGTGCAAGTTTTGGTTTTTCCCAAGGGGCAATGGTGACCTTGGATTCCAGCACTGGTGGAATTTTGGCAATGGTAGGAGGGACAGATTACAAAAAAAGTCAATTTAATCGTGCAGTTCAAGCTAAAAGACAACCAGGTTCCACCTTTAAAATTTTTGCCTATACCGCAGCGATTCAGCAAGGAATTTCACCATATAGAAGTTATTCCTGCGCGCCTTTAACTTGGCAAGGCTTTACCTATAAACCTTGTCGTGCTGGTGCTGGTGCTAGTTTAGATATAGCCACAGGTTTGGCACTTTCAGAAAATCCTATTGCTTTGCGGGTGGCACGGGAAATTGGCTTAGATAAAGTCGTAGCTATGGCCCAACGTTTAGGGGTAAAGTCACCACTCGATCCAGTTCCCGGTTTAGTGCTAGGTCAAAGCGTCGTTGATGTCTTGGAAATGACGGGTGCATTTGGTGCGATAGGTAATCGGGGAGTATGGAATCGCCCCCATGCCATTAGTAGAATTTTAGACAGTAGCGATTGTCGCGATCGCAAAGATTTAAAAACCTGTCGAGTTATTTACTCCTTCGACCAAGACCCTGATGCCAATAGACGAGTATTATCTAATGACGTAGCCGATCAAATGACTACTATGATGCGCGGAGTAGTTACTAGAGGTACGGGTAGAAGTGCGGCTTTGGGATTAGGAGAAGCTGGTAAAACAGGTACAACTAACGACAACGTTGACTTGTGGTTTATCGGTTTTATTCCTAGCCGTCGCTTAGTGACTGGTATTTGGCTAGGAAACGACAACAATTCCCCCACTTCTGGTAGTAGCGCTCAAGCAGCCCAGCTATGGGGGAATTATATGGGACGAATTGTGAAGTAAAGAGTCAAGAGTCAAAAGTCAAAAGTCAAGAGTTCTCCTTCTTGTCTCCCCTCTCTTTTGTTTCCCGTTCTCTGTTTCCTCCTTTCCCATTAATATCCACGCCAAGGAGTGATTTCTAATTTGCCACTTGGCTGAAATATGAGTTGGAAGTGGGCTAGAGGTTCTTTGGTATTAGGTGCAACTAAATTTGAACCTTGAGCCTGTTGTAACAATTGAGGTAGGGGAGTTTCCCTAGCATAATCATAGGCTACTTGATTGAGCGGTTCATAGTCTGCGATCGCACCATCTTTGTTGACTGCCACCCGATATTTCAAATATCTTTCAAAGGTGGGGGTACCTCCCCAGCTTTGCCGTACTGTACCATATAACTTCTGGCTTAAATTATTAACTGTCTTAGTATCAGTAATTTTTGCACCCACAACCTCTGGTGTTTTAGCATACCCACGCCAAGGGCTAACTTCTAGTACTCCTGTTTTCGTCAACACAACTCTGTATTGAGCAATTGGTTCGTTTTGAATAGCTCCTCGGGTAGCAGGATTGTAAAGTAAGTTGGGTAGAGGAGTTTTCTGTATTTCCTCGTTTGCTTTTTGATTCACGGCTTTATAGCCAATAATAGCTCCGTCCGCTGCTACACCTACACGATAAACTACATCCTCTGATAATTCAGAACGATTAGCCCAAGCCGGATTAATTTGGTTATACAATTGACGGTTCAATGCCCGTAGTTTTGATGGATCGGTAATTTCCGGTACGGTAGTTAAAAGTTTTTCTAAATCTTTAACCTCAGGTGTTGTTGTGGGAGTAGGCGTTGGTGTGACCGCCGCTATTGGTGTGGGTGTAATTTCCGATGAGGGTGTTGGTGTGACCGCCGCTATTGGTGTGGATGTTGCATTGGCGGAAGTTGTCGGGGTAATAGCTGCTGCGGGTGCGGTAGTTTCAGCAGCCGCAGGTGTAGCGCTGGGTGTAACGTTAGGTGTTGTGGAGCTAGTGGGATTTTGTGTGTTTGACTCTGGTGTACGTAGTTGCGGAGATGGAATCAAGCTTAAGGTGAGTGCTGCAACAGCCAAACTCGAAACGCCTATAGTAGCAGGCACTGCCTGCTTTAAGACAGCTTGATTAGCAGCACTATTTTTTCTTGTAACTGGTTGTAATTCTAGAGATAGCTCTGGTAAAGTTTGGGTGTCAGCAAAAAACTGATCTACCGCTTCTACTAAATCAAATAACTGTACTGTATTTAAATCAATTTGAATCGGCTCGTTATTATTGTTAGGGTTAGGGTTAGAATTAAAACCTTGAGCTTCATCCTCAGAATGCACTATTAACCTGTGTCGGTTAATGTCTATTTTCTGTAATTCAACTAACTCTGAATCTTGATTATGAGCTTGGGGATTTGGTACATTACTCAGAAATTCTTGAGCGTAGCCACTAACCGCCCTCACCAAACTTTCAAAAAATTCTCTTCCTCCCACTAAGGGCTGATTATAACTAGATAAATAGCATTCTGCATTGACCAGTATTGATAATTCCGGGCGCATTTCTTGAAAATGTGCAGCCCGGCTGGCATCGCTTAAACCTTCTAAAAGCAACGTGCAATTAGGTAGACTGTACTTACGTTGAATATTCATTCTACTTCCCCATCAAAAAGACTGATCCAGAACCGCTGCATTCCAGCTGTGCCAGTACAGAAGAGTAGTTGACCTAATAAATTTATCGCTAGCTCATCTAATTTATCGTCAGAAGTTAATGCTAATGAACCAGAACGTCGGGAACTCATCCTACTCTTAAAATGCGTTCTAAACCGCTCTAAATAATTAGATAGTCTAAGATTTTGTTCCAGTGGTAGTTGCTTTTCATTCATTTGTTGGTAAATCATCAATAACTGACGAATAACTACTGTTAAACGTCTAGCTATATAGCAAGCAATTACTACCAATGCTTTTGCTTCCATAATAGTTAAAGGGCGACGCATATGCGCTCTTCGTAGCGGGTTAGAACTACGCATTCGCCATAAATTTACCCTATCTTTAATAATGCCTTTTAATTCCAATTCATCTGCAAAAGCCAAAATAGCTTCCGAACCACCCAGTTCTAAAGCTTCAATTGCCAGTAAAATTAAATCGATTTGTACCCGAGTTCTTCGGGGACATAGTTGCCCCTCTGTCGCCGGATCGGGTAAGGTATCCAGAATCATAGGCAATGACGAGGGAGTAGGACTGTTAAACGGCGTTAAACTAGCGGAGACATTCATTCTATAGATACCTTGTGCGCTTCCGACAGACTAGGTAAAACTAATTTAAGATAAATAGCCATACAAAAACATAAGGCTTGTAGCAGTCGTAGTAATGCTTGATATATACATTACTTACTTCTTGAACTCCAAGGTTTCCGTATACTTAAATTTATGTTTTTAACATATAAGTGTATCAACTTCACTTGGTAGTGCAATTCCATCCTTAGCTTGAGTGAGATTCAACTTATCGTCAATGGATCGTCCAGCTTGAGCTTCGATCCCCAGCGTATGACATTATAGTGTACGATTTGTCAGGTATCGGGAATTGGGGACTGGCGACTGGGGACTAGGGATTAGGAACTACAAAAAGCAGGGGATCTCAGCGATCAATAGTCAAGAAAGAAATCAACAATGCCCAATGCCCCATCCCCCATCCCCCATGCCCAATTATTAATCCCTAAGAGCGATTTTTATGGATTTAAAGTCTCTAATTCGTGAAATACCAGATTTTCCCAAACCAGGAATTGTCTTTCGAGATATTACGACGCTGCTGCGCGATCCTGACGGCTTACGCTACACTATTGACTTCTTTGCCCTACAGTGCATCAACAATGGACTGAATGCGGATTACATTGTGGGGATGGAGTCACGCGGTTTTATTTTTGGCTCTCCTTTAGCTTACAAATTAGGAGCTGGTTTTGTTCCCGCACGGAAAAAGGGGAAGTTACCAGCAGCAGTTCACTCCGTTGAATATGATTTGGAGTACGGCACAGATTCGTTGGAAGTGCATCAGGATGCTTTACCTCCAGGTAGCCGAGTTTTGATTGTGGACGATTTGATTGCCACAGGTGGAACTGCGAGTGCAACAGCAAAATTAGTCGAGAAGATTGGCTGCGAATTATTAGGCTTTGGGTTTATTATCGAGCTAAGAGATTTACAAGGACGTAAATATCTGCCAGATGTGCCGATTATCTCCTTGATTGAATATTAGTCAAGAGTCAAAATTCTAAATTATCAAAATTACAGCATCTTGACTCTTGAACACCACTTGTTCTAATTGGGGTTTACCCAACACCTTTGACTAACTATGACATCTTCTACAAAAATTTCTCTGGAGACAAGTCGAGACTGGCTAATTAGGCTAGTCACGAGTGAAACTTTTATTTATGTAATGAAAAGGCTATTACAGGCGCTACTGACTTTGTTCTTGGCATCTGCATTGTCATTTTTCATTATTCAGTTGGCTCCAGGGGATTATGTAGATACATTACGGCAAAACCCCAAAATTTCCCCAGAAAGAATAGAGGAAATCAAGCGCCAGTTTGGTTTGGATAAGTCCTGGCCGGAGCAATTTGGGTTTTGGCTGTGGCGCATCTTTAGCAAAGGTGATTTTGGCACAAGTTTTGTGTACCAACGCTCGGTAGCGTCGCTGTTAGGAGAACGCATACAAGCAACGTTACTATTAGCGATCGCTTCTTTAATTGTGACATGGGCGATCGCTATTCCTTTAGGAATCCTTGCCGCGGTGAAACAAAATAAGCTGGTTGACCGGGTTTTACAGGTAATTAGCTACGCTGGGCAAGGATTTCCTAGCTTTATCACTGCCCTATTCTTGCTGATTGTAGCCCAAGTCACCTCACCTATTTTTCCTGTGGGTGATATGACTAGCATCAATCACTGGGAATTGAATTGGTTTGGTAGGTTTCTCGATGTTGCTTGGCACATGATTTTACCAACAATTGCATTGTCAATTACCAGTTTTGCTGGTTTGCAACGCATCACTCGCGGCGAATTATTGGATGTTCTGCGTCAAGATTACATTCAAACGGCACGCGCCAAAGGATTACCAGAAAACCGAGTAATTTACGTTCATGCTCTGCGTAATGCCATCAACCCTTTAATTACCTTATTGGGTTTTGAGTTAGCTGGCTTATTAAACGGTGCATTTATTGCCGAACAGTTCTTCAACTGGCCTGGTTTAGGAAGATTGACTTTACAGGCTTTACAAGCTCAAGATCTGTATTTATTAATGGCAAGCTTAGTCATGGGCGCAGTACTGTTAATTATCGGGAATTTAGCCGCTGATTTGCTACTTAAAGCTGCAGATCCACGCATTCGCCTAGAAAATTTAAATTAGGTGTTTGGTCATACATAGGTAATGGGTAATTGTAATTTCTCCTTGTCCCCTCTGCTTCCTTCATCTCTCTTCCCATGCTCTCTGAAGTCTATTATTTAGTGCGTTCTAAATCTGATGGTCGTTATTTAACGGCTCGTCCCAATGCTGAAGCATCGGGTTATTTGTTGTTATTTAAAGAACACTTTGATGCGCTGAGTTACCTTAATACCCACGCCGCAGAGGTAGCAAATCGCTTTGCGATAGAATCTATTCCTGGTACACAGATAAATAGCTTACTCAAACGTTGGGGTTTTTACGGGATTGGGATTGTGACTGACCCTTTGTTACCTAAAGTAGAGTTTTTACAACAAGGCTAAGGCTCTTTTGCTGATATAGCAATCCCTGTAGGAGTTGTGCATTTACTCGTTCAGGTAGAAAGTGGAGTGCAGGCAATAAGAAGTATAAATTTACTCTCTATTTCACAAATGAAATAGGAAGAAATATATATCAATTAAGTACATCAACTTATAAAAAAGTAAAATATAGTCTTTGTGATGCTTCTCTGCGATATCCTACGCGATCGCTTTAATGTATTTTGTCCGTCATGGCATTTGGCGGCGAAGAAAGCAGAATTTTTCAATTAAAGTGTTATGAACTTGTGCAATATTGTACTAAGTTAAATAACTAATAACGAATCAATCATGGCTCATGCTTTATCGTGCCGATTCAGCATGAGAAAATCAACTAACACGATCGCAACTGTTGCGATGATGGCAGGAAAGGAAAAAAGATGTCGGAGAATTTAAGAAGCCAAGTTGTAACGCAAGGGGTGCAGCGTTCGCCTAATAGAGCAATGCTGCGTGCAGTTGGTTTTCAGGATGAAGATTTTAATAAAGCCATTGTCGGTATTGCCAATGGTTACAGCACTATTACCCCTTGTAATATGGGGATTAATCAGCTCGCACAAAGAGCAGAAGCTGCTGTAAAAACTGCAGGAGCAATGCCGCAAATTTTCGGCACGATTACTATTAGTGACGGGATTTCGATGGGAACTGAAGGGATGAAATATTCCCTGGTTTCTCGAGAAGTAATTGCAGATTCAATTGAAACTGCGGTTACCGGACAAAGTATGGATGGTGTGCTGGCTATTGGTGGTTGTGATAAAAATATGCCAGGGGCAATGATTGCTATGGCACGCATGAATATCCCTGCTATTTTTGTCTACGGTGGCACGATTAAACCCGGACACTATAACGGTAAAGATTTAACAGTTGTTAGTTCCTTTGAGGCTGTTGGTCAATATAGCGCCGGCAAAATTGACGAAAATGAATTAACACAAGTCGAACGCAACGCTTGTCCTGGTGCTGGTTCCTGTGGTGGGATGTATACAGCTAATACTATGTCTTCGGCTTTTGAAGCTATGGGTATGAGTTTACCCTATTCTTCGACTATGGCAGCTGAAGATGCAGAAAAGGCTGAAAGTACAGCAAAATCGGCAGATGTTTTGGTAGAAGCAATTCGTAAGCAAATCCTACCCCGGCAAATCATCACCCGCAAATCTATAGAAAACGCCATTGCCGTAATTATGGCTGTGGGTGGTTCCACAAATGCAGTATTGCACTTTTTAGCGATCGCGCGCGCTGCTGGTGTGGAATTAACTATTGATGATTTTGAAACTATTCGTGGGCGCGTGCCTGTTTTGTGTGATTTAAAACCAAGTGGTAGATATGTGGCTACGGATTTACACAAGGCTGGTGGTATTCCTCAAGTGATGAAAATGCTACTAGCACATGGCTTAATTCACGGTGATTGCCTAACAATTAGCGGTCAAACTATCGCTGAAGTCTTAGCAGATGTACCAGAAGAACCATCTGCTAATCAAGATGTGATTCGTCCCTGGAATAACCCAATGTATCCTCAAGGACACTTGGCTATTCTGAAAGGTAACTTAGCAACAGAAGGCGCAGTAGCAAAAATTACCGGAGTTAAAAAGCCGACAATTACCGGGCCAGCTAGAGTATTTGAGTCAGAAGAAGCTTCTTTAGATGCAATTTTGGCAGGCAAAATTCAGCCAGGTGATATTCTAGTAATTCGCTATGAAGGGCCGAAGGGAGGCCCCGGTATGCGGGAAATGCTAGCTCCCACCTCAGCCATTATTGGCGCTGGTTTGGGTGATTCAGTGGGATTAATTACCGATGGACGTTTTTCTGGTGGTACTTACGGCATGGTAGTCGGACACGTTGCCCCAGAAGCAGCCGTTGGCGGTGCGATCGCCCTTGTGGAAGAAGGCGATAGCATTACAATCGATGCACCTGCACGTTTATTACAGTTAAACATCTCCGACGAAGAATTAGCCCGCCGTCGCGCCAATTGGCAACCTCGCAAACCCCGATATACCAAAGGTGTGCTAGGAAAATACACCAAACTGGTAGCTTCTAGCAGCCTTGGTGCTGTAACAGATTTGGATTTGTTTGAATAGGACATAGGGCATTGGGCATTGGGCATTGGGCATTGGGCATTGGGCATTGGGTAATGTGTAATAATAATTTCCCCTTGTCCCCAGTCCCCAGTCCCCAGTCCCCAGTCCCCAATCCCTATTCCCCAATCTCCAACAACACCTTTAAAACACCTCGACTCTGGGCTTGTTCAAAGGCTGCAAGTCCGTCGCTGAGGTGGTAACGGGCATGAATTAGGGGTTTCACATCCAATTGTTCGGTTGCTAGTAATTGCAGTGCGGCGGGGAAGGGGCCACAACGGGAACCAATGAGGGTGATTTCGTCTACTACCAAAGACGAAACATCTATGTTGAGATTGCCAGCATAGGTACTTTTCAGCACTAATGTACCGCGAGGACGCAGGGCGCGGTGGGCGATCGCAAATCCTTCGGGATTCCCAGTACACTCTACGGAAATATCAAAAAATCTATCTTTGATATCTGTGGCAAAACCTGTTTTTATGCCTCTATCCGCAAGATTCGCCAGTTTTTCTGGATGACGACCTACTACTAAAAGTTCACAGCCTGTTAACGCTATTGTCTGTGCTACTAATTGTCCTAGCTTACCATCTCCCACTACTAAGACTTTGTCATTTGCACTTAATGCTACCTGTTGCTGAATTTCTAGGGCAGCTGCTATCGGTTCAGTAAATGTGGCTACTTCTGTAGATACGTTCTCTGGTAGAGGATGTAAATTCTCGACTGGTAAACAAAGATATTCAGCAAAAGCACCGTGACGGTTGACAATACCTAGTACAGTGCGGTTTTCACAGTGAGTTGAATTACCACTACGACAAAACCTACAATGTCCGCAAACTGCGTTAATTTCACCAACTACGCGCTGATTCAGTAAATTTTCTGGCCCTTGTTCCACAACACCAACAAATTCATGCCCTAAAATCCCACTGTAGGGATAGTAGCCTCTGAGCAGTTCTAAATCAGTGTTGCAAATACCTGCACGCAATACACGCACAAGCGCTTCTCCTGGTGGCGGTTCTGGAGTTGGGATATCTGTGCGTAATTGCAATTGGTTGTTTTCGAGCCAAATTCCTTTCATGGTGATTAAGCGGCAATAACAGATACAAGTAGGTGGTGCATTTAAAGATAACTAATCAGGGCTGTCATTTGTCCTTTGTCATTGGTAAGGGTTTATAGCCAGTTTATGTGTCTTAACATAGTTTGGTTTATTTACACCGACTTACTTATTCTAAATTTTGAGAGTGTATCAATTATTGTGCTGGTTAATTATTTCAGTATTGGTAAGTATAAAATTACTCTTATTTTTTGTCTTGGATTACAGTAGAGCCTTCATTATTATTTGCTTGAGTTCTACTTAACCAAATTACTAGATCCTCTGAATGGACTGCTATCTCATTACCTAAGGTTTTGATATACAAAAGTCCATCACTAATAGTTAAATCTCTAATGGGATACCAGGCATTTCTGTGCCTGATTAAGAGTTCTAGAGAAAAACCTAACTGTAAGGCATATTTACGGTATTTCCACCAAGCACGCCATAAGTGTACAGATTTAGTGCCATGCATTTTATAGCCACTGGGTATTTGACAGTATCGATACTCATAGAAACCTCGATGATCTATTTCTCCTGTCAGAATATAGCTGTAGTCTGCTAATGCTTCGTTCATCACTTCCCAATGGGATGAAGTGGCATTTATTGAGAATGTTGCTGGCTCCTTTGCGAGTTCGGCTGTAGCAATCACTCCTTCGGCTTTTGTCATTATTTGGTTACTTCTATATACTGTTTGCGCTGTCAACACAGCGTTTGACAATAATACTTCCTGTTTTTGGATGGAATTATGAACAAATACTCGCATTAACTCTATATTGGACAACATGACTTTTTTATACTCAGTAAGCTAAAGACAATAATAGGTGAATGACAACACAGTATAAATGAGTTTAAAACTTACGCAAGTGTCAAATTTTTTGCAGAGTTTCTCCAAAATCAAACAATTTTAGGTTTGAGATTAAGGATTTTGATTGAGATTCCACAGTTAAATACAACAAAACCCTTGCTCAACAAGGGTTTTGTTGTATATATAATTACTCAAATAAATTTCTCTGTCAGGCAGTTTAAATTTTGACAGCAGACAAAAACGGTGTAAATACGGATACTAATTCTGGGCGACTAACTACAAGCGTAGGGAAAGAGCGATCGCTATAATCCACTCCAGGTGAGAGAGGAAACGGCTCTGATTTTAACGATAACCACGTACCGCCAGCAGCTTGAACAATCACCCAAACGCCTGCTAAGTCCCAAACTTTTGGTGTGGCTTCCATCCCACCTAAAACTGCACCATTAGCAACTGTGAGAAAGTTATAGCTAGCTACACCCAGCATCCGAATTTTGCTGGGGAAATCTGGCTGCATTGCGGCGGTGCTGCGAGAACAGAGATTAAAAAAGTGATTATTGCTAGGAGCGTCAGGGCTGGTATGAATGGGGTGATGATTGAGAAATGCTCCAGTTGGTGTTGCTAATCCCGATGTACCTGCCCAAAAACCATGAAAAGTTTGATTTAGCGGTGGTACATGAACATAGCCAAAAATTGGAATTCCTTTATACAGTAAACCTAGAGAAATCCCCCAAATGGGTATACCCCGCGTAAAGTTAGTTGTACCGTCCAAAGGGTCAATTACCCAGCACCATTCTGTACCGGGAAAAGTTCGGTCACTCTCTTCGGTTAAAATGCCGTATTCAGGAAAAGTAGAAGCGATCGCATCTCTAATTGTTTGATCTGCCCATTTATCAGCTTGCGTTACCAAAGTGCCATCAGCTTTATGTAAAGCCTGCACCCGCCCAAAATCCTGCATTAATTGCTTCCCCACTTTGGTAGTGGTGCTTTGGGCAAAATCAAGAATAGTATTCCAAAAATCATTCATTGATACATTCTCCCGCAAACCAGGCTTTCAGCCAAGCATTGGGGGCTGGGGATTGGGGACTGGGGACAAGGGACTGGGAATTGAGGGATGAAGAAAATTACTCATTACTCATTACTCATTACTCATTACCAATGCCCAATGCCCTATGCCCCATGCCCACTTAATCTAAATCACTTTCTAATACAGAAGCGATCGCTTTTTTGGTACTGGTTTGAAATTCTGTGACGTTGACGCGATTCAGGAACCAAATTGATACCAACATTCCTATGGCTTCTAAGACGAATACTAGTCCATAGGCTAGCTCTAAGCTGGGTAGTAAATTACGTCCTATATCTAAGACTGTGCCACCAATGACTACAGCAATCCCTCGAGAAATTGCCTGTGCTAACCCCCATGCACCAATAAATGTACCTGCGGCTTCGGCGGCTGTTAAATCTAGCATTAAGCTAATTGCTGCTGTGGTGACAAAACCAGTGGCTAAACCGAACAATACTAAACCGAATTTCAAGAAAGCTGGATTGGCTGAAAAGCCGGAGAAGCCTAACAATAGTGAAGCACAAGCTACTAATATGCAGCCCAATTTGGCAGTTCTACGCTTGCCCAAACGCGGCACAATTACAAAGCCCGTTACGCCGTAGGAAATGAGGATACCCGTGCCATAAAACACATTTAGCTTGGTGCTTTCAGCTAAAGGCATATTAAAAACTTGCCCGGCATAGGGTTCCACAATCGGATCTTGCATAAACAAGCTGATAGTCATCACTAATAAAAACGTGAAAAACAAGCCTGTTTGCCGACTAGCTGTTAAAATTCCCCATGCGTTACGTAAGCTGATGCTGTCTTCGCGATTGACTACTTGAGAACGTCTGGAATATAGGGAATACTTTTTCTCTACACCCAATGTAGCGGCGATCGCAAAAACAAATACAATAGCTGGCACAACCATAAACAGCTTGTTGACTGCTGCTTGTAAAGTCGCGATGCTGGCTCCTGGTGTTAACTGCTTCAGTAGGCTGGAACTAATAATTGCGCCAACAATAATCCCCACCATCAGCATCGACCAGACAACACCAACCACTTTGGAACGGTTATCTTCTTCCGAGATATCCACCAACAAAGCAGCAAAAGCAGTACCACTAGCACAAATTGCTAGACCGTAGACAGCAAAAACCAAGCACAGCAGCGCCGTCCAGCCAAGAGTTTGAGTTGTCCATACCCAACCGCCAGAACTTTCGGCAGCGAAATCCAACTGCCACATTACCTGCACAGATAAAAATGCAGCGATCGCAAATACTGCTGCTCCCACCCAAACATAAGCTGTACGATGATAGCCCCACATAGGTTTAGCATCCGATATCTGACCAAACCAAATACGCGAAGGCGAAACGAAAGCTGGTAGTGCTAGCACTAACGACACTAAGGTTGCGGGAATTGCAATTTCCTGAATCATGACTCTGTTCAGTACCCCCAGAGTCAAGATTGACATCATGCTCAACCCCATTTGAAACAAGCCTAGCCGAAACATGGTCAGCAGATTGACCCTTGGCACAGCTACGGAGTTTGTTCGAGAATCAAAGGCTTCACTGCTTGCCATAGCTAATTTTTCATAGGGATAAATTCGTCTTTTAACTTAAAGATAAACCGAATTCTGCTAACAATTCCTAAGAATTTCGTCTTTTTATCACTCTATTTTTTAGAAGATTATGGCAAGTAACCCTGGATGAAAGGGCAAAGGGAAAGACTCGTAGGTCTTCAACCTGAAAGTGTGGGCATTACCAGATATTTGTTTCACATTTCTTGATGATAACCATTACCAACCATACATTTACTATCAATTACTAATTACCAATTACTTCTTCATAGGTAAACTCAATGTAAAAGATGTTTGATTTGACAGCATGGGGTCAAGGGTAAGTTTACCATTGTGAGCAATAGCTATTTCTCTTGAAAGGCTAAGTCCTAGCCCCGTTCCTTCTACCTTTCTAGTTCGTGCTGGATCTCCACGATAGAAACGGTCAAAAATGCGATCGCGATCGCTTGTAGGAATTTCTATAGATGAATTGCTAATAGTAATTAATACTGTCTTTCCTTGCTGTCTAGCATTAATTCGCATCCAGCCTTCTGGAAGATTATATTTAATCGCATTGCTGAATAAATTTTGTAATACCTGAGTCAGTAAATCGCGATCGCCTTTTACCTTTAATCTCGGAGTAATCTCTGCTATCACTTGTAAATGAGGTGCTAGCAGTTCCATATCCTCTACCATCTCGGCTAATATCTCGGATAAATTTACTTCCACTTGATGTAAATTCATTTTGCCGGCATCAGCTAAAGATAGCAACAACAGCTTGCGAACAATACCACTGAGGCGAGACACTTCATCTAAAAGATTGCTGAGATTTTGTTGTAACTCTGAACCTGGTTCTGCTTTTTGCAAAGTTCGCTCCAGTTCACCTTGTAAAATTGCTATCGGTGTTTTCAGTTCGTGGGCTGCATCACCACTGAAGCGGGAAGCCTGTTTAAAACTGCGTTCCAGACGTTCTAACATCTGGTTAAACACCTGGATTAATTCTACAAATTCCGTATCTGTAGCAGCGATTGGCACTCGTTGATCCAATCCTTTCACCGTAACTTGGCGGATAGCAAATGCTAACTCCCGGATGGGACGCAAAGCCCCGTAAGACAGCAACCAAGCACTACTAGTAATGATCAACAGGACAACAGGTATAGAAATTAAGAAAACATCACGGATAATCGCCATCTCCCGATCAATACCTTGCAAACTGACAGCGATCGCAATTTGGGATTCATGAAAAGCGATCGCACCGATGCGCCAAGTTCCTGTTTTCGTGCGTTGAGTTACTAATTTTGGATGCAACGGTGGTCGATTGGGTGGAGGTGCAAAAGGAAATTGTCTATCAGGAGGTTGTGGCGCTGTTCCTGAACTATTAGGTAGTCTTTGGTGATCGCGGTGGGGAAATTGAGATGGTAAAAACTTGGGTTGTGAAGCCCACAAACCATTTAAATTAAAATCAGCAGACCATAGTTCAGATTGATAAAGGGTTTTACCATCTCTATCTCTGACCAATAAGGCGATTGGCGTTTCTTTACCTGTCCCCAACTCCTGCGGTAATGATTTTTCAAAGGATGGCAAATAAGACTGCAAAATATCTTCTCTAGGCGGGTGAGGGCGACTCAATAAAGCTTCTAACTTTGCATCTAGTCGGCTAACCTTAGCCTCATGAATCAGCCACCAAGAAATACTACCAAACCCCGCCAGTGCGCCACCAGCTAGCATGGCAAATAACAAAGCGATTCGGAGACGGAAGGAGTGGATTTTCACGGTTGGGGAATGGGGATTGGGGATTGGGGACTGGGGATTGGGGACTGGGGATTGGGGACTGGGGATTGGGGACTGGTGACTGGGGATTGGGGATTGGGGACTGGGACAATTTGCGTTATGAACGTAAGGTGTTGTTTGAAGCTTTGAGGCTGAATGTTGAGGCTTTGAACTTGAATGTTGAGGTTTTGAGCCTGGATGCTGAGGTTTTGAGCCTGGATGCTGAGGTTTTGAGCCTGGATGTTGAGGTTTTGAGCCTGAATGTTGAGGTTTTGAGCCTGGATGTTGAGGTTTTGAGGCTGAACGTTGAGGTTTTGAGCCTGGATGCTGAGGTTTTGAGGCTGAACGTTGGGGTTTTGAGCTTGGAAGTTGCGGCTTTAAGCCTGAAATTTCAATCTTGACCTCCCATTACCCAATTCCCAGTCCCCAATCCCCAGTCCCCAATCCCCAATCCCCAGTCCCCATTCCCCAATCCCCAGTCCCCAGTCCCCAATCCCCAGTCCCCAATCCCCAATCCCCAATCTCAAGAATTCCGAAACCGATACCCAACTCCGCGCACACTTTCAATCCAAGTTAAGCCAGTTATGGAGTCAATCTTTTTGCGGATGCGTTGAATACAGACATCAACGACATTTGTGTTGGGGTTGAAATCATAGCCCCAGACGTGCTCTAAAATTTGGGTGCGGGTAAAAACTCGCCCCGGAGAACGCATTAGATATTCCACAAGATTAAATTCACGGGTGGTAAGTTCAACCACCTGTCCATCACAAGTAACTTCTCGAGTGATGCGATCCAGCTTGATGGGGCCGACAGAAAGTAAATTTTGGCGATCGCCTAAACTCCGGCGCACTACCGCATGGATTCTGGCTGCTAACTCTTCCACAAAAAACGGTTTGGCTATGTAATCATCAGCCCCTAAGTTTAAACCTTCTAGGCGATCGTCTAGTTCATTCCGAGCTGTTAACAAGATTACAGGCGTATTCCGCCCTTTCTGCCGCAATTGTTTGAGAATCGATAGCCCATCCTTCCCTGGCACCATAATATCGAGAATTAGGGCATCGTATTCGTTATCTAATGCCTTGAGATATCCTTCATCACCATTGTCGCAATAGTCTACGACAAATCCCTGCTCCTTCAATCCATCTCGGACGAAGTTAGCAATTTTTGCTTCATCTTCGACAAACAGAACATTCACAAGTACAAGCATTCATTACTTTACTGATGGCTCTATTTTAGATTGATTACCCTGTAGCTCAAATTACAAAACTGTAATTCAGAAACTAAGTGGTTTGTAATTTTGGGGTGGCTAAATCATAAATATCAACACCACTACTTCTCAAGGTTGATTGTTATGAAAATTCGTCAAATGTTAGCCGTAGCAGCAATTCCTTTTGTGATTGGTTCATTTGCATTTGCACCTAGTCAAGCCAAAGCTGAAGCACTAGCCCATCAGCATGAAAAAATAGCCCAACAAACCGATAGACCACTTACTGAACAGCAAAAACCTAATAACAAACCACAGGCTAGGCATCAAAAACCCCGTCCTCAACAGAAAAAGCGTTCTCCTCAACGCCCTCAAACACACCAAAATTCTCAAAATCCCCAAACTCCGCAACCACATAATTTGGGTTTAGAAGAAATCCAGGTACAACCCAATTACCGTTAATCGCAACACTGCTAATTTTGCTCAGCCAACCCGCTTAAATTACAAAACTGTAATTCATCACAAGGGCAAATTGTAATCTTGGGTTGGCTTAATCAGAAATATAAACAAACTATCTATTGAGGAACGATCATGAAATTTCGTAGAGCATTAGTTATTACTGCAATTCCTGTTTTGTTGGGTACAGTTGGTTTAATTTCACTTCAGCAAGTAGATGCTGCTAATAAATTTCAGCACATTGCTCAGATTTCACAACCACCCAATGAACCACAGGACGGACAAAGAAGACCACCTCATCCTGATTTTGCAGCAGCAGCGGCTAAGTTAGGTATTACAGAACAACAACTAAAGGATGCGTTGGGAGTTCCTGCTAATCCCCCCACTCCCGGCGAAGGCGGAAATCAGCAGCGTCCACCTCGACCAGATTTTAAAGCGGCGGCTACCAAGTTAGGTATTACAGAACAAAAATTAAAGGATGCGTTAGGAGTTCCCGCAAATCCTCCAGGTGAAGGTGGTCATCATCAGCATCCACCTCGACCAGATTTTAAAGCGGCGGCTACTAAGTTAGGCGTTACAGAACAACAACTAAAGGATGCATTAGGAGTTCCCGCCAATCCCCCCACTCCCGGCGCAGGCGGAAATCATCAACGTCCACCTCGACCAGATTTTAAAGCAGCAGCTACTAAGTTAGGTGTCACAGAACAACAATTAAAGGATGCATTGGGAGTTCCCGCCAATCCTCCAGGCGATCGCCCTGAAGAAATTCGATAGTTCGGTATTCAGTTAAACCACATCATTGCATATCTTTGACTGTTGATAGTTCACATTCAACAGTCAACAGTCAACAGTTAACATCAAGAACGTGAAAAACAACAATCAGCAACTAAACTGGATTTTGAATCGCAGACAAACACTAGCTTTATTTCGAGTAGCTGGAACTGCAATACTTGTAGGATGTCTCCCCAGAAAATTTCAATCTGTGCAAGCACAATCCAGTTTACCTGGGTGTGTAATTAGACCAGAACAGACCGAAGGCCCGTATTTTGTTGATGAGAAACTCAAACGTTCTGACATCAGATCCGATCCCGCAGATGGTTCGGTGAAAGAAGGTGTACCGCTACAACTGACACTGCGAGTTTCCCAAGTTAATAATAATCAATGCCAGCCTTTAGCAAATGCGATCGTAGATATTTGGCATTGTGACGCGCTAGGCCTGTATTCAGACGTAGAAGATCCACGCTTCAATACCATCGGTAAAAAGTTTTTGCGCGGGTATCAAGTAACAGACACAAACGGAACAGTGCAGTTCACAACCATTTATCCGGGTTGGTATCAAGGTAGAACAGTGCATATTCACTTTAAAGTACGCGCAGAAGGCACATCAAACCAGAGTTACGAATTTACCTCACAGCTATATTTTGATGATGCCATTAGCGATCGCGTATATACACAAGCACCATACGCCAGCAAAGGACAGCGCACACTCAAGAACGCACAAGACGGAATTTTCAACGATGGTGGACAGCAATTATTACTTAACCTCACCAAAACCAACCAAGGTTACGCCGCAACTTTCGATATTGGGATGCAAACAGCTTGAGCCGTCTTTTGTATATTTGCCCCAATAATAAAAGCGATCGCACTAGTTTAGAGAAAAGTTGAAATGGTAAAGGATTTGTCTTTACCTTTCCCCCTTACCCTTTCCCCCTTACCCCACTCACAAACCTTCCCACGCCGCTTGAAAAAAATCACGTTCACAGAACATAGCATAACGGTAAGTAGAGCGTACCAACGTTGTAGCGCTAGCGTAACTATCAACTAAACTTTCTAATTGTGCTGCTAAAGGCTGAAAATCTGTACTGCTATAAGTCCGAATCCAGTTTGCATAAAGATGATCCGGAATGCCATCTTTAGCTAACTGTTCTCCTAAAAACGCATACAAACGCATACAAGGAGACATCGCCGCAGCCGTTAAACCCACATCTCCACCCCAAGCCGTTGCTAATAAAAAGTCAGTATACCGACGAGTTGCTGCTCCTGGTTGTACAGAATGCAAATTTACTCCCCACTCAGCAGCATATCCCTCATGTAGCCGTAATTCTTGCAAAACCCCATCAGCTAGACTATGAAATGTTGTAAATCCTTGCCAGTCTGGTGCTTTAGCGGCGGCGATACTGTAAGCACGAGCAAAAGCTTCTAAGAAAAAAGCATCTTGTCCTACATAGTAAGCAAATTTATCTTGCTCCAGAGTACCTTTAGCAATACCTTGCATAAAAGGATGATTTAAACAAGCTTGAGCTAAATCTTGATTTGCTATCCATAATTCATTAGAGAGAGTCATCTTTCAAAAAATTTAGGATTTTATATTTTGCATTAAACCCATAGTAAATGTAGGATGTGTTGTCGCGTAGCGCAACGCACCTTCTAATATTAAAGTGAATACCCATAATTCAGCATATCTATTTGAATAAACATAAATTATTGGTTAATATTCATAATTAAAATACCGCGCTACTCACTTAACTAGGCAAATGCCATTTAATAAACTCTTCTATACTTGATATAGTTAAAAAATCGATGGTTTTGAACTGCCTATCAATAGCTGGAAGACTACATATTTTTGCACCAATACTTAAATATGCTTGCAAAATATTAGGAATATTTACATTACAAGAATCTGGGCAATCTGAACTAATTTCTAGAGAGTATTGTAAATTTGGATATACTAAAATGCTCGGATGCATTAAATTATGACGCTGAAAATAATTATAAGCACAAGTAGCTTGCCAATGATTTTGTGTCAACAGTGAGGCACATCCAAAAAAATATTTGCAGCCGCTAAGAATCAAATAATTTGCTAGCCCTTGCCATAGTAATAAAAGTGATTGACTATTGCGGTATTCTTTAGCTATACAAGCACGTCCAACTTCTACAGACATTTGCAGCACATACTCGGGAATACCATTAAGATTAAATATATCAGCAGCATCAAAACCTAATCCTTTGGAAGCCATAGTATAGGTTTGCATCCGATACGTTCCTATAGTTTTACCAGTAGCTTGAGAAACCAACATTAAATGATGGCAAACACTATCAAACCTATCTCGATCCATTTGGTTAAGGCTAGAACTAGAGAAACCTAAATTTAACTCAAGATTAAAAACTTCAAAGCGTAAACGAAATATAGATTCTAATTCTTCTTCTGTTGAAGCAAGTTTTAAAATATAATTTTGGCTTTGTAAAATTGGAAAATCTTGAAATAATAAAGGAGGACTAAGTGGCTGATAAATGTTGTGGCAAGAGATTTCCATCTGTCTTCCTGCGGGAAATTGGAAAAGTATCCTAGTAGTAAAAAAATCAACAATTAAACATCAAAAGCGCTTCCTGATGTTAAGAGAAATTTAAGATTATAGAATTTTGATACTAAATTGCGGTTTGTGGTAGTAGCTCGAAATTAATGAGATTGCTTCCCTTGACTGCGTTCTGGTCGCAATGACGATACTACTTTTGATTGCAACTTGGTATGAGATAGGGTGTTTGTATTATGAACAGAATTGCTAAAAAAATCTGGCAATAAGATACAAAATTTTTAATAAATGTTATGCATTCATAGCTTTGGCATAACATTCCCACAGAGAGATAAAAAACCCTCGGAAGTATCCGGGGGCTTGTATATTTTTTAAAGGTCTGATAAAGACCATTGAATTATCTATCATTTGGCAATGACAAATTTTCCACAATAGTTAGGATGACTAATAGTGCGATATCTACGATGGGCTACGCCTACGCACTATATTTCCATCATGTTTCTTGTCCCTTCAGATAGGCAAGAATCAAGGAAGGATATCACTTTGGCAATTGGTAGATGCGTAATTGTCCAGATATCAGACAATCAATTGCGGTGATTATTACTGTAGCGAACCCTAGTACCTGCCCAAAGTAACTTCTCTCGCAACGTTTGATAATATGAATTGTTCTCCCGCAAAATGATAAATTTAGCTCGACAATCAGCCATCCGCACATCAACGCGGTGTCCTGGCCAAATTGAAGTAGCTAAAACCCCATCTGTCCAAAGCTTAGTACTCAAATCATAATCCCCCAAAGGCCAAATGCTGACCACAGAACCAGGGGGTAAGACTAGGGGACGGCTAGAAAGGCTCATGGGGCAAATGGGAGTGATGGTAATCGCTTCCATACCATCATGCATAATTGGGCCATTGGCGGAAACGGTGTAACCAGTGGAACCCGTGGGAGTAGAAATAATTAACCCATCACCAACATATTGATCGACTACCTCACCGTCAATTTCCATTTCTAAAATTGAGGTAATCATGCGATCGGCAGAAGCGGGTTTGACACAGAATTCATTCAAAGCCAGATAGCGTTCGCTGACTGGTTCTAAATTCGGGCCATAACCCTCAAAAACTGCCGCTTGCAACATCATTCGCCGCTGGATAGCATAGCGATCCTCAAATAGCCGATCCCAAACTTTTTCCGTATCTTGAAATTCTTCAACGGATTCAGTTAAGAACCCCAGATGACCTCCCACATTCACTCCCAGAATGGGGATGCCAGCTGGAGCAAGATGTCTGGCACCTGTTAATACAGTGCCATCACCACCAAGCACCAATGCCAGATCAATTGGTTGACCTGCGGAAGCTAAGAACACCGGATAAGGGTTATCTTTTGGGCCGCTAGGCCCCATCAACACATGACACTGGCGATTTTCTAGTTGTTTAGCACAGATTTCTGCCCAACGTTTACTTTGGGCATCCCGTGCCTTATAAGCAATGATTACCTGCTTGAGTTGCACGCAAAATTACCACTTCAGGAGATTAAACTGCTCCATATCGACGGTATCACGGTTGCGATAAATGGCAAGCACGATCGCTAAACCTACCGCCGCCTCGGCTGCGGCCACGGTGATCACAAAAACTGTGAACACTTGACCTTTAATTAATGTTGAGTCCAAGAAGTTGGAAAATGCCATTAAATTCAAATTAACAGCATTCAGCAGCAACTCGATTGACATCAGTACCCGCACAGCGTTGCGGCTGGTAATCAAACCGTAGATGCCTATACAAAATAAAGCAGCTGCAAGTAATAAAAAGTACTGGAGTTGCATGAATCTTTGGAGTTTTTATTTGAGATATCGTTTGTTAGTTGTTGCTTTGCCTTATTCGCGGCGAGAACTGCCACGATATACGGGAGTATCGCCAGAGTCATTGCGAATGTTACCGATTGCTGCCATTTCTTTCGGACGTTCTGGCAGAGTTAAAACAGTTTGTGCCTGTTCGGTAGTTCCTGCATCTGGTAAGTATTCGCGACGTGCCAGAATAATTGCTCCCACCATCGCCATCAACAACAAAACGGAAGCCAATTCAAAAGGTAGGAGAAAATCCGTAAAGAAATGCTGGCCAATCACAACTATTGAACTTTCGCCAGTTACGGGATTAGTTGCGTAAGCCCAAGGAGTTGCCAAGATCATGGTGCTTAACAGCCCAAACAATCCCAAGCTGACTACACCAGTAAAGATTTTCCGTAGTCCAGCACTAGGAAATGGTGCAAAATCCTGCCGCTTGTTAACCAACATAATCGCAAACAAGATCAGCACGTTAACTGCACCAACATAAATCAGCACTTGTGCTGCTGCTACAAAGTCGCCATTGAGCAATAAATACAGCCCAGCCATGCTGATGAACACCCCACCCAGCAAAAAGGCTGAATAGACGATACTAGAAGACAACACTACGCCTAATGCTGCCCCAATCATCATTACAGCCAGTATGCCAAAGGAAACAATCTGTACTCCTTCTGCTAGATTCACTGTTTTTTGTCCTCAATCACTTGTCGTTGGTCAAAAGTCAAGTGTCAAGAGTCAAGTGTCAAGAGTCAATTGACCAAATCTGGACTTTGGACTTTTGACGGCTGACTCACCACTTTTATTTTTCTGTTTGTTCTACCAGGTCTTCTGGACGCGCACCAGGACGGGGAGCATCAGCAGGTAGATCGTGGGGTTCCATGACACCTTTAGGCAGATAAACTAATTCGCGCAGTGGTGTCACCATTGGGTCGTTGGTTACCTTGTAAGGTAAGCGTCCCAAGGCCACGTTATCATAGTTCAACTCATGGCGATCATAAGTGGATAGCTCGTAATCTTCTGTCATGGAAAGACAGTTGGTTGGGCAATATTCCACACAGTTACCGCAGAAGATACAAACTCCAAAATCAATACTGTAGTGATTGAGCTTTTTCTTTTTGCTGGCTTTATCAAATTCCCAATCAACTACAGGTAGGTTGATGGGGCAAACGCGCACACAAACTTCACAAGCGATACATTTATCAAACTCAAAGTGAATTCTGCCGCGAAAACGTTCACCAGGAATTAATTTTTCGTAAGGGTACTGTACAGTAATTGGCCGCCGACGCATATGGTCAAAGGTTACAGATAACCCTTGACCAATGTAACGACCAGCTTGTACTGCTTCCTTGGCATAATCGCCAACTTGCTTCAGGAACTTTAGCATTGTGTTTTACTCTCTCTGTTGTTCTTTATTAGTGATTAGTCATCTCTTACAAAGTTCTGATCGGAGGTTTCCTCCGCTCAGACTTTGCGCTTTGTCATTGGGAAGTTGACAAATGACTAATCACTAACCTCCAAAGGCGACGGGAAAAGCTAGTTTCAGGGCGGCGGTTAATAGCAGATTAACCAAACCAACTGGTAGTAAGAACTTCCATCCTAGATCTAACAATTGGTCAATCCGTACCCGGGGTACTGTCCAGCGCAACAAAATGGCGACAAATACTAGTAAGTAGGCTTTGAGTACGGTCATAATGATACCCAAAGATGCAGTTACAACCTGCAATACTGGATTGAGTTCACTAACACCTAGCCAATTAGCGATCGCACTGATGGGGATGGGAAAATCCCAACCACCGAGGTATAAAATAGCAACAAGTAAGCTAGAAAGGATTAAGTTAACGTAGGAACCCAGGTAAAATAAACCGAATTTCATCCCGGCATATTCTGTTTGATACCCTGCTACTAGTTCTTCTTCGGCTTCGGGTAAGTCAAAGGGTAAGCGTTCGCACTCAGCTAGGGCGGCGATCCAAAAGATGAGAAAACCTGCTGGTTGTCGCCAAATATTCCAACCCAAAATGCCGTAACCAGATTGCTGGTTAACAATATCAACGGTGCTGAGGCTGTTAGACATCATTGCGATCGCTAACACACTCAGCGCCAGGGGAATTTCATAACTAATTGATTGCGCTGCAGCCCTTAAGCCGCCTAAGAGCGAGTATTTGTTATTGGATGCATAGCCAGCCATTAATAAGCCAATTGGCTGAATGCTAGACAAGGCAATCCATAAAAAGACCCCCATGCCAACATTTGTAATGACAATATTCTGTCCAAAGGGCACAATCAGAAACGACAGAAACACTGGAATTACAACAATGATGGGGCCGAGAGTAAACAGCCAGGGGTCGGACTTGGCTGGGACTATATCTTCTTTAAAGACGAGCTTCAAACCATCTGCGACTGGTACCAGCAAACCAAAAGGCCCCATGTATTCCGGGCCAATTCGCTGCTGAGCTGCGGCGGAAATTTTCCGCTCTAGCCATGTAGCTACTAATACTCCCACTGTTGCCCCAATTAGCATCAGTATCATCGGCAGAGGCATCCAAATCGCTTTGGCTGCGTCTGGTGGTAATCCTAAATCCGTGAGGGATTTAATAAAAGTTCCTTGGAGGTCAATTCCTGAATTCATGTTTCCGCTCTTTAAGTCAACTGAAGTGTGAAGTATGAAGTATGAATAAGAAAATTTCAGCCTTCAGCCTTCATCCTTGATCCTTGGATGATTACATTTAATTGATGATGATTTGCCAATTCCCATGTTTAGTATATCGTTGGATGGTTTTAGCCCTCCCAACCTAGATATCAAGATCTACTTATGGTTGGGATTGGGATTTACAAATCACAAACCCCCATTTACTTGGCTAAAATCAAAACTTAGGAGAGAAGCATTGCACAGCAATATAGGCACATACTGCCTCGAAATTCAGCACAAATGTTTCCGCCTCCATTGTGGCAACGGTTTTCGCTTTCTACAAGTTTGATAATTTGCCAGAAATGGGGGCTGGGATTACTAGTACTCCACCAACCCAACTGTGAAGGTACAGAAATAAATTGCGTAGACAGGTTAGTGGGCTTTGCTTTGGTTGCTAATGTCGTAGCTAAGGCTTCAGCCAGATAGGGAACAAAGATTGTCAAGAAAGTGGGAAGAAAGAGAAATAGCAGAGTGGCTTTGGTGGACTACTAGTAAAGCTTGTATCAGCCCTACCATCGCCTCTGGCTGCAGCTGCTTCTACAAAAAAGCGATCGCCAACGCTAAAGCGGAGATACTTGAAAATTATTTCCCCTGCCATAGCGCTTTTTTACGTTACCTACCTACCAAACAGTGCCAAAGACCGGGGATGTTGACAGTTAATTAGCGTTGGTCAATGGGGATATAAGGAGCTTCATGCTGACCATTGTAAACCTGAGTGGGACGGAAAATTCGGTTTTCTTCTAGCTGTTCTTTCCAGTGAGCTAGCCAACCAGCAACACGGGCGATCGCAAAAATTGGTGTAAATAAGTCGGTGGGAATGCCCATCTTTCTATACACCAATCCCGAGTAAAAGTCAACATTAGGATAAATCCCTTTATGACCTAATTTTTCGGCTACTACCCGTTCCATCTCTTGGGCGATTTCATAGTACTTGTCTTCGCCAAATTTGGAAAACAGCTCTTCTGCCAAGTTTTGCAAAATCGTGGCTCTGGGGTCTTTCACCTTATACACGCGATGCCCAAAGCCCATAATTTTCGCTTTGCGCTGTATCAGGTCTTCAACGTAGGGACGAACATTAGCTACAGAGCCAATATCTTCTAGCATTTGAATGACTTCTTCATTTGCGCCGCCATGCAAGGGGCCACCCAAGGTTCCCACCGCACTTGCAACCACTGCATAGGGATCTGTGAGGGTAGAAGCCGTCACCCTAGCGCTAAAGGTAGAAGCATTCATCGTATGCTCGACATGAAGTATCAAGCAAATATCAAAAATTTTCGCCGCCAACGGATCGGGTTCTTTCTCGTCGAGCATATACAGAAAGTTGGCGGAGTAGTCTAAATCATCCCGTGGGCGCACGGGGTCATTTCCTTTCCGCATCAACTGGAACGCCGCTACCATTGTAGGAATAGTAGCGATTAAGCGCACGACAGAATCTCGAATGTAGGCAGGATTATGTAAATCCCGAAGAGAGTAAAACAGGCCTAATGCAGCAGCGGAGGCTTGTAAAGCATCCATAGGGTGTCCGCTTTCGGGAAAGCATTTCATCATGTCCCGGATGCGATATTTGATTCGTCTGTGGAGACGAACTTCCTCCTCAAATGCTGCTAGTTCTTCTTTACTTGGCAATTCACCCCAAATTAGAAGATAAGCAGTTTCCAAAAATGTACTTTTTGCTGCTAACTCCTCAATCCGGATGCCCCGATATTCTAGTATTCCCTTTTGCCCGTCAACATAGCTGATACTGGATTGGGCAGCAGGAATGCCTTCCAACCCGGGCTTATATTCGCACACCGACATGGCAACACCATCTGCTTTGTGAAAGATTTGCTCAGGCTAACTTACCAGAAATCGTTATTGCAAGAACAGTTTACAGTTATAATCTAAGTCCTTTCATAACTGTGAAAAACCGTTAAAGCAAGTACTTGGGTGGTGTCAACCAAAACATCTGACTACGACCCAGGGGAGAGCCTATTTCTGGTAGTTTTATCCCGATCATACCTGCTTTTTTCAAGACTAAACCTGCTTTGACTTCCCCCCAAAGAAGAATTTCTGCCCATTGGCTCAAACAAGGTTCATGTCCTACTACGGCAAGTCGGGTATTTGGGGCATAATTTCTTGGCTCTAACCACTGTTTCACCCAATTATCGATATTACCATCAGGTGTCAGGTGATGAGATTCTTCTATCTGAGAACTTAATCCGGCTGCGATTAAAATCTCTGCTGTTTGAAGCGCTCTAGCTAAGGGGCTGGTAACAATTAAATCAAACTCCAAACCCAACTTTACTAGACGTTCTGCAACTTTTTCTGTTTTTTGTCTTCCTTCTTTGGTAAGAACTCGCTCTTCATCTTGAATATCAGCCGTCCTCTCTTCGGCTATGCCATGACGAATTAAATATAATTCCATATTTGCTGATGTTGTTTATACGAAATTTATATCTATGAGTTTGTTATCTCTTGGTTAATTGAGCAGCCATAAAACTGGTTGATGAATAAACCAAAAGAAGTTTTTTATATTTTGTTATATGGTCACTGCTACATCTTGCGATTTAACCGGGATGATAACTAAGTAAGTCGGTGTAAATAAACCAAACTATATGACGAAATATAAATGGGTTTGAAAGCCTTACCAATGTTGCCACTTGCTACCCTACGGGAACGCTTCCGGCTAACAAGCCAGGGAACCCATCCAACGCAGTGGCTCACCAATGACTAATAACAGCCCTTACCAGTTATCTTTAATAGCAAAGCTCTATTTAGTACCCATCTTACTGTTAATTAAAATTTAATACTTTGCAAATACCAATTTCCTTAATATTTAAGGAACTACAACTAGATAAAATGCCAAGAAATAAAAATTCCTTGGCTCAAGTTTAAATGTAATTAAAGATGAATAATCATCTTTCAGCCTAATTTAATAGGCATTACCTATCTACTGGTTAAGCTTTATTTCCAAGCTTACTCTGACTGAATTGGGTTATCTTTGGGATTAACTAATTTCAGCAATTTCTGCTTGATTTGAGTGTCGAAAACTTCCCATTTCATTTTTGCGTAAGCGGAATTTTCGTTACCGCCAGATAAAAAGCCCATCGGGATTTCAAAGCCGCCTGCACCTGTTCGTCCACCACCAAAAAAGCGCCCATTACTATCTTGTCCAAAGGCTTCTTTGATGAATTCATCAGGGTCAAGGGTAAGTTTAGTAGTTCTTAGAGAGCCAATAACTACTTCTAATTCATCATCTTCATCGTGAACAATACCGTAAACTACAGCGGTGTGAACGTTTTCTTCAGTTACGAGGAAATCTGCTGCTTGGGGGATGGCATCGCGGTCATCATAACGTAGATAACCAACACCCGCGATGGAAAAGTTATTTTGTACGATGCGGTTTTTGAGCGCTCGCTCAATTACATCCATCACCCGCTTAGACCGATTCGCCTGTAAAATGGCGTTTAGCAACTGGGCATCATAAAATCGACTCAGATATGCAGCAGCCATAAAATCCTCTTCTTGTGCTTGCATCAGTCGATTTGTATCCGATCGCAAGCCATGCATCAAGGCTGTAGCACATTTAACATGCTGATTGATGCTGCTATCTAATGTCAGTAATCCCGATTGTAGGTACTGGGTGAAAATTGTTGCTGTTGCGCGTACATAAGGACGGACATCAATAAATTCTGGTTTAAGATCCGCCTGTACGCTGTGATGGTCAATGACTGCAACTAGAGGTATTCCTGCTTGCTGGACTGCCGACAATAGTTGACTTGTAGTTCCTTGGTTATCAATTAAGATGAAACCCTGGTAAGATGACAAATCTTTACTTTTGATATTTTGCAATGTCCAACGCTGGGCAGGTAAATTTGTGAGCTTGACTAAGGCAATGTTCTCTTGGTGGCTTAAAGTCCCAGCATAAATAATTTCACACTTGATATCGTACTGCTGGGCGATTAACTGGTATGCCCACGCACAAGAGAGGGCATCAGGGTCAGGAAAGTCTTGTAAGATGATCAGCTGACGCTCGTGTCGGTGTGCTAAAAGGGTTTTTTGCAGTTCCTCTGACTTTTGAGACACCAGAGAATTACTACGCTGAATTAGATAAATGCCTCCGTCACTTGCCGATGGTGGTAAGGAGGTTTTAGCAAGTGGCACCTCAACAGGCACTGGGTCTATTTCAGCATCCTCTTGGTTCGGCTCTGTGGTCAATGATAAACTCTCAAACTGCATCAAGGAAGAATTCGATTGCATAGGGAATGTTGTTGTAAGCGTGAGGCTCCATGAATTCGTTGGAAAATACTACAATCAGATGTTTACTGATTTCGCCACACATAATGATCTTCGCAAAAATATAGAGGCATAGCACTATATATCTCGGTCTATTTTTTATCAAAACCAACAGTCAGTGTCTACCAAGTTCTACTAGCCAAAATGAATAGCCTCTGGCAAACATCTTACTGAGTATTTTAAAAAACATTATCAAGATAATATATTTTTTTTCATCTTCTTTATTTTTCTCTTTTAAAGAGAAATAAACAGAACTTTTGATGTTTATCACTGGGCTAATAGCTGACCTTTAAAAGCACCAAACTTATGGATGTCTAGACTTGCTGTTATCCAGCTTTTTTACCCAATAACTCCGCCAATCATATATTTTTAGTGCTTTTGTACATTTTGGGAATTGGTATTTGTATGGTTACAGTTTTTACCTACTTTGTCGTTGGTATTGATTGATGGGATAATTCTCAAGCTCCTAGTTTTATCTCTTATTTTTATTGTTAACGAAAAATGACCTTTTCCAATTGACTTTCATAATTCTGCTAAATTCCCTCGCCGCCTTGCAGTTTATGAATGCCATAAGGTAGAATAAGGAGCTTGCCAATACCCAAAGATATTTGAGCGCAGGCAAAACTCTAGAAGAGTACTGTGTGTAGCCGATGACAACACCATGACTCTCTGCTCTGACACCCAGTAAGATATACCCTAGGTAAGATGACACAAGAGCATTTCTATGTTAGAATGCTCAACCGTGATGATTTAAATGCTGAGGCTCAAAGACCTATTACATATTTTTGCCACTCTTGGTGCAATCCACTCTTTAAATGCTTGCTCACCTCAAAATAGAGGCTGCTGTATGGTTGGCGGGGAGGATGGCGTAAAAGCATATGGGCTTCGTGAGGCGTGCGACTGCCTTTTTTAACATTACAACGCACACAAGCTGTAACAATGTTCTCCCAACTATCTCCACCGCCACGCGATCGCGGGAGGACATGATCCAGAGTTAGCTCGTCCCCTGTGTAACCGCAATATTGGCAAGTATGACCATCGCGGTGCAAGATATTTCTTCGAGTTAAAGGAATTTCTTTATAGGGAACGCGCACATAATGACGCAACCGGATTACTGTTGGCAATGGAAAATCCGAGTACAGGAATTTACCGTTATGTTCAATGCGTTCTGCCTTGCCCTTAATTAACAAAACCGCAGCTCGTCGCCAACTTGTAATATTGAGCGGTTCGTAAGAGGCATTGAGGACTAAAACCTTACCCATTGATAAGCGCTCAAGGTATTAGTTTTACATATATTAACACAGATCCATAGTAGTTGTGTGATGAGAATAAATTATACTTTCTCCCTAATTGCCAACTACAGCCAATAAATGCTCAATATATAAGCATCAATTAACATAACCCTACAGAAGTAAGCTATATCGGGTTGGCTGAGTATGGAAATATAAGAATAGTCAGAGCCATGCTGACTGAAGTTAAGTAGCAAAAATTACTTATAACCGATAGCTAATAAAGAAGTTGGATTTTTGTAAACCATCATCTTTGGTCTACAAAATGAATTTTGCCAAAAATTACTACACAAGGCACACAAATTTACCATTGAGCGGTCTTGTGACAATTCCATAATCAAGGGTAAACTGCCTGATTAATCTGATTCATCTGCCAAAAGTTGAATACATAGATTATCTAGGTTATCTAGAAGCCTTGTATGGTGTGATAGGAGTAAGTAAATATGTTAAGTAGCAAACAAATTACCTCAGTAGCCTCTGGCACTGGATGTGATACCTATGCTTGGTTGTGCCAACGTGCTTGGGTAGAAATTGATTTAGCAGCGTTATCGCACAATGTCCGGCAATTAGTCAGCTTACTATCTTCACAGACTCAACTAATGGCAGTTGTCAAAGCTGATGCTTATGGACATGGTGCAGTTAGTGTTGCCAAAACAGCATTAGAATCAGGTGCTAGTTGGTTGGGAGTCGCTACAGTTCCAGAGGGGATTCAACTACGAGAAGCAGGTATTAAAGCTCCCATATTAATATTAGGTGCTATTCAAACTCCCGAACAAATTCAAGCGATCGCCCAGTGGAAACTTCAACCCACATTGTGCAGCCCTAAGCAAGCTTTAGTCTTTTCCAACACCCTAGAAGCAATACAACATAGTTCTCCTTTACCCGTACATATCAAGTTAGATACAGGTATGTCTCGCTTAGGAACTAACTGGCAACAAACGGGTGAGTTTGTCCAGTTGGTAAAAAGTTTACCCCATCTGAGCATTGCTAGCATTTATTCTCACCTAGCAACAGCAGACGATCCAGACACTACAGTTATGAAAGAACAGCATAGGAGATTTGAGGAAGCGATCGCTCAAATCAAAGCTATGGGAATTGAACCACCTTGTTTGCACTTAGCTAATTCCGCCGCCACTCTTGCAGATTCCAGCTTGCACTACAACATTGTGCGTGTTGGTTTAGCGGTTTACGGACTTTACCCCTCTGAGCATTTACAAAATACCATCAACCTCCAGCCAGTTTTGCAAGTCAAGGCACGTGTCACCCAAGTAAAAACTATTAGTGCTGGGACTGGCGTAAGCTACGGACATCAATTTATTGCCTCTCACGAACTCCGGATTGCTGTTGTGGGTATTGGTTACGCTGATGGTGTACCGCGTCATCTTTCCAACAATATGCAAGTGTTAATTCGCGGTCAGCGCATACCCCAAATTGGCACAATTACAATGGATCAGTTAATGGTTGATGTGAGTAGCATCCCTGATATCCAAGAAGGAGAAGTAGTTACATTATTAGGGCAACAGGGTAAAGAACAAATCTCGGCTAACGATTGGGCAAAGAAATTAGATACTATTTCTTGGGAGATTCTTTGCGGGTTTAAGCATCGTTTACCTCGCGTATCAATGACTTAGTAGCGGAAAAAGCAATGTATTTGTCAGGTGCGTTATTAGGCAAGGCATAACGCACCGCCAAGGGCAGACAAAACGCTAGGTTAAACTTTATTAATGTAACCTAAGCTGTTACGCATTTAAATTGTATATTTCGCACTCAGGTTGTCAAAAGTCAAGAGTCCAAAGTCCAAGCTAGCCTTTGACTCTGGACTATTGACCCTTGACAGCCCTAACGCCAGAATATTTGATTTAGGTGCGTATCAGCTTACGATATATTAATAAAATTGAATTTTTATGTTCATCCCTTTTTCAGCTTCTAGCTATTCCCATAGAAAAATTGTTGTGCTATGATGTTTTACTAATGCGGATGTGGCGGAATTGGCAGACGCGCTAGATTTAGGTTCTAGTTCCGAGAGGAGTGAAGGTTCAAGTCCTTTCATCCGCACTTTAAATCAAAGTCATCCTACACCTAATAAATGGTGAATATCAGAGCTATTAGGTATTTATATGAGGATGCAGATACCAAAACGATAGGCGCTTGATCAATCCCCAAGAATAAAGGAGCAAGCGTCAATTTTTTTAGTATGGAAAACCCTGAATCATGGCTTCAAGATGCTCATTCTATCTGGAAGCAAACAATAGGATGGGGCTGGGGAAGAATCAGCTAATGAACGCTGAAGTTACACTCAGTCAAAAATAATTTACTGGCTATGGGCGAATCGGTCTAGAGAAATGAAGAGCAATTAGCTTACTAATACTCAATGCTCAAGTTAGAGACTGTTTTACCCTCTACCTTTCAAGCGGAAATTTTTCCTGCTAATTTCTGTAAAAAGCGCGTCTATAATTATTACTTTTGACCCAAAATATACTTAGATAAATTCAGGAGTGAGGGGTTTGACCCCTTTAATGCTTTTAGCAGAGATATTGTGTGCCACATTAACAACTAAACAATTCAGGTAATTTATATTACTTTCAAATTAACTTACTTATAATTTAGTTAACAATAAACTGAGTTTTGAGATTGCTTTTTAAGTCGTGGAAATACTTAAAAATATTGGTAAATATTGGTAGCTCAAGGGTATTATTACCTTGAAAATCTCAACAAAGGTTACTTGGGTTTCAATGACTTCATCCACTCTTTAAATTTTATTTACTTATTATCCAGAGATGTCTGATAATCTCAGTATAAGTAAGTAAATTAACAATAAATTCACAATTGGTTGAGGCTTTATAATCGGAAAACAAAGCTACAGTTAAGTTTACCCAGAAAAGGGTATCGGTATTTTAGTATGTTATGCTACAAAGCACCAATATTTTATAGCTAAATTGGTATCTTAGAAAAACTATGTACAAGTTTAGCTGACACGTATTGAATTTAGCTGAAGTAAAAGCAAAATGAGCACAACTCCTATAGGTAGCTACAGGTTGTTCCAGAAACTACATCCGCTATCGCTGTTGGCGCAGCTAACCAGCCGCCATGCTACAGGATGCTTAAGAGTATATACGGAAACAATATCCTGGTCGATATATTTAACAGACGGTAAACTTACTTACGCCTCTCATTCAGATCAAGTTTTTGAAAGGCTAGATAATCACTTGCGGCGGTTGAGTCAGCAAATTCCTGCCCTCAACAGTGCCACTCGGGTACAGATGCGGTTGATGTTTGAAGCAATGAGTGAAAATCAATCGATTTCCCACTCAGACTATCAAGCAATCTGCTGGTTGGTTGATCAAGATTATCTCACCGCTAGGCAAGCGGGAACCTTGATCGAGGATTTAGCAAAAGATGTGCTGGAACCTTTTTTAGCCCTCAAAGAAGGCAGTTATGAATTCAACTCAGAAGCTACCTTAGATGGATTGCCAAAGTTTTGTAGCTTGGATTTGCGGTTAATAGTCGAACACTGCCAAAAGCAGATTAGAAATCGGCAAAATATTCAATCACAGTCACCCCTCCCTCCTGCGGCTGGCGGTTCCTCAATGATGCCAGGAACACAGATGCCGCCAGCGCAGCCCCAGTCTCCAATTCAGTTTGGTCAGCAATTATCTAATCAAAACAATTTTGCACGTCCTGAAGAAAAAAAGAATACATTTGTCCAAAAACGTGTTACTAAAGGGCTGTATACAATTGCCTGTATTGATGATAGCCAGACTGTGCTAAATTCCATCAAACACTTTTTGGATGAGGAAACATTTTATGTTGTGCTAATTAACGATCCAGTAAAAGCTTTAATGCAAATACTGCGAAGTAAACCAGATTTAATTCTACTAGACGTAGAAATGCCCAATTTAGATGGCTACGAGCTATGTTCTTTACTGCGGCGACATTCACAATTTAAGGATACACCGATTGTGATGGTAACTGGCAGAACAGGATTTATCGATAGAGCCAAGGCAAAAATGGTGAGATCTTCAGGTTATTTAACCAAACCTTTTACACAATCAGAACTACTAAAAATGGTTTTTAAACATATCGGTTAATTTCCTGAAGGGTCATGGATATCACAAGCATCCGATTTAATAAAACCAATAACATTTTTAGGAGATTTTAGTAGTGAGTCTTACTTTGATTGGCACAATTCTGATTGTCGAAGATTCGCCCAGTGAATTGGAACTAATGAGTTATTATCTCACAGAAAGTGGCTACAACGTAATACCAGCTACTGGTGCCAAAGAAGCTTTACAAAAAGCATTATTACAACAACCAGATGTGATTGTTACTGATGTAGTTATGCCTGGGATGAGTGGATTTGAACTGTGTCGGTTTTTGAAAAAAAATCCGAGTACAGAGAAAGTTCCCATTGTAATTTGTAGTTCTAAAAATCAAGAAATTGACCGATTGTGGGCAATGAGGCAAGGCGCTGATGCCTATATAACTAAACCATTTACGCGAGAGCAACTTTTGCGTGCTATCAAATCAGTAGCAAATTGAATTCATGAATAGTGCAAAAAATATTATTCCTGTCAAAGACATTCCCAACAACTTAGGAGATGGCTACATTAAGTTCCAACTCAATCAACAGACGGCTGCTATTTTATCAATGAAGCACACGCAAGAAGCGATTATTGTGCCTGTTGAGTCTGTTACCTCAATGCCAAATATGCCTGCCTGTATACTAGGGCTAATGAATTGGCGGAGTCGCATCATCTGGGTGGTAGATCTACCAAGAATGCTCAATTTAGAATTTTTAGACAGTAGGCTGCGACAGTACAATGTCATCATTGTGCGGGTAGAATCGCTGCTTTTAGGCTTAATTGTGCAAGAAATAAAAGGTACAGCTAAGTTCTTAGCTGATGAAATTTGTTCTCCTGTAGGACAAGTAGCATCCAGTCTAGTACCTTATTTATGTGGATGTGTTGTCCAAGAACAAGAGGTACTGCTGGTATTAGATGCACAGGCTATTGTCCATTCTTCTATTCTCCGCAGTGATTAGGGTGCACTACTAAAAAAGGGATTTTTAGGGTTCTCATTCACACCAACAGGAGAATTAATTTATGTTTAATAAAACTGACACAGCTAAGAGCAATAATACTCAAAATGGTTCCTTGCCAATTTCATCGGCAAAACTTTCTAATAGTACAGTTAAACAATCAAATAAGTTGGCTAATAAAACTGCAAATAGTTCTCCTTGGGATAAGGCAGTTACTTATTTTCACAGGCTAAGTTTAGGTACCAAGGCTACAGTGTTAGCGATCGCGATCGGTACTCTCCCGACTTTAGGCATTGGCGCGATCGCCTATAGCTTTGCTAATAAATCGATTTATAAGCAAATCACCCAAGCGCAAGAAGCAGAAACAGTTGGCTTACTAGACAAAGTCAACCGTTACATCTTGGGGAGATATGGAGATGTACAGATACTGTCAAATCTACCATTTTTGACCAACCCCCAACTCAGAGATAGCATCAGCGCCCAACAAAAACAAGCAGTCTTAGACCAAATTGTCAAAACTTATAAAGCTTATGACAGTATTGCTTTCTTTGATATCCAAGGAAATGTGATTGTCCAGTCTAGTGGTGAACCTCTAGAAAATCATCAAAACCGTCAGTACTTTCAAGACGCACTGAAACAAAATACAGCTGTTATTGGCCAACCAGAAAAATCACAAAGTAATGGTGCGGTCAGCGTTCATATCGCTGCACCTGTGAAAGACGCAACAACGGGGCAAAATATTGGCGTAGTTAGGGCACGTCTACCCGTAAAAATGTTAGAGGAAACCATCAAAAACTATGCCTATACTGGGCATGAGTATCATTTACTAGATAAATCTGGGAAAGTTTTTCTTGCCACACAAAACAATCAAGAAGGTAGAGATGCCAAAACAGATTTTCCTGGGTTAAGTCAACGGCAAAGCAAAAATAAAATAGATACTTTTATTACAGTTAACCAACTGGGCAAAAAACAGCAATTATTGACCTATGTACCCTCAATCAAAATTGCCGGGTTACCGGATTTAAAATGGGATGCGATTATTGCCACTAATACAGAAATTACATTTGCACCCCAAAGGGAATTATTGTGGACGATCGCTATTGGTACGGCATTAACCGCCTTAATTGTCGCTGCGATCGCTGCTTGGTTAGCGAAACAATCCACAAAGCCAATTTTGAGCGCTACCGAAGCCGTGGGCAAACTTGGTCAAGGTCAACTCAGCACCCGTCTGGAAGTGGAAAGAGCAGATGAATTGGGGGTATTGGGTGTCAATATTAACCAAATGGCAGAACAAATACAGGTATTACTGCGAGAGCAAGAGCGCGAAGCACAAAGAGCCAAAATACTTGCAGATATTACCTTAGAAATTCGCAGAAACCTCAAAACTGAAGATATTTATGCCATAGCAGTTAACGAAATCCAGCAAGCACTGAAAGCAGACCGAGTCATCGTCTATCAGTTAAATCCAGAAACTTGGGATGGCATGGTGGTGGCAGAAGCTGTGACTGGTGTGTGGCCAAGAATGATGGGAGTACAGATTGACGATCCTTGTTTTCGGGAACGCCATGTCCAACTTTATCGTGAAGGCAGAGTTAGAGCGATCGCCAATATTTATCAAGAGGCAGGTTTGCCAGAAGCAAATTGTTACATCGAAGTTTTAGAGAAATTTGCAGTCCAAGGCAATTTAATTGCTCCGATCATCCTCCAAGATGACTTGAGAGGTTTGTTGATTGCTCATCATTGCGAAAGCCCCCGCAATTGGCAACAATCAGAAATTGAGTTATTTACTCAAGTAGCAACTCAAATTGGTTATGCCTTAGAACAAGCCAAACTCCTAGAAGAACTAGAAAAAGCTAAATCTGCTGCCCAACAAGATACCAAAGAAGAACGGCAACAAAAAGAAGCATTGCAAATGCAACTTTTAGAATTGCTGAGTAACGTCGAAGGTGCTGCTAGAGGAGATTTAACAGTACGAGCTGATGTCACAGCCGGCGAAATTGGTACAGTTGCCGACTTTTTCAACTCGATTGTGGAAAATCTGCGGGAAATTGTCACCCAAGTCAAACAAGCTGCTTCCCAGGTAAATACAGCGATTGGCTCTAATGAAGGCGCTATCCGTCAGCTAGCAGAAGAAGCCATGAACCAAGCAGCCGAAATCAATCGGACTTTGGATGCCGTTGACCAAATGACTTATTCTATCCAAGCTGTGGCAGAAAATGCCCAACAAGCGGCGACAATTGCCAACCATGCGGCCCACACTGCAACTAAGAGTGGACAAGCAATGGATTTGACAGTGCAAAACATTCTTTCTCTGCGAGAAACCGTGGGTGAAACTGCCAAGAAAGTGAAGCGGTTAGGAGAATCTTCTCAACAAATTTCCCGCGTGGTGTCTTTGATTAACCAAATCGCGGTGCAAACGAACTTGCTAGCGATTAATGCAGGGATTGAAGCTGCACGTGCAGGAGAAGAAGGCCAAGGTTTTGCCGTAGTTGCTGAAGAAGTTGGGGAACTGGCAGTCAGAAGTGCTGCAGCCACCCAAGAAATTGAACAAATTGTAGAAAATATCCAACGGGAAACCAGCGAAGTAGTACAGGCGATGGAAGTGGGAACTACCCAAGTAGTCGAAGGTACGCGCATCGTTGAAGATGCAAAACACAGCCTGGCGCAGATTTTGGATGTATCACGTCAAATTGACGAGCTAGTGCAGTCTATTTCCCTAGCGACTGCATCTCAAGTACAAACATCTCAAACTGTCAGTCACTTGATGAAAGAAATCGTGGCTGTGTCACAACGCACCAGCGATTCTTCCCGACTAGTTTCCCAATCTTTACAACAAACTGTGGAGATTTCCCAAGAGTTACAAGAAACTGTGGAAACCTTCAAAATCAGTTAGTTTTGGCACCATCAGTCATTGGTGAGCTAAAACCCAACTGAACAAATGACCAATATCAAAATAAGTGCTCTACTAGGCGCGCATTAGCTTAACAACTAACCAAAATCATGTCACAGGACAAAGAACTGGAAATCCAGATGCAGTTTCTGGAAGAAGCCACTGATTACCTCAATACCTTAGAAGCGGTATTGTTGGAAATCGACACTAGTAATCGCATCGATTTAGAAAAGATTAACGGGGCACTCCGAGCCGCTCATTCCATCAAAGGTGGGGCGGGAATGATGGGATTTCGCACGCTGAGCGATTTAGCCCATCGTTTAGAAGATTCCTTCAAGGTGTTAAAAACGCGCAAAAATTCCTTAGAAATTGACACCCAGCTACAAAGTTTACTGTTATCTGGGGTGGACTGGTTACGGCAAATCGTAGAATTGCTCTCCGAAGGCAATGTGATTGAAGAGCAATGGTTACAAACCTTCTGTTATCCAGTATTTGATGAATTGCACGAGCGTTTGGGCGATCCAGTGCCAGAAGACGCTACAAGTATGCTTTCGCCCGAAGATGGGCAGGACATTATACCCTTACTCTTTGAAACAGAAGTAGAAGGCTGTTTACAGCGTTTAGAAGCTGTAGTAGCAGACGAACAACAGCCTTGTTTACAAGAAGAAGTGGCAATTATGGCAGCGGAACTAGCAGGCTTGGGCGAAATGCTCCAGTTGCCAGCTTTTACCCAGCTTTGCGAGTCAGTCACGCACCACTTAGAAGCTGCTAGCCCAGATCAAGTAGAAGAAATTACCAGATTAGCATTACAAGCATGGCGGCGATCGCAAGCTTTAGTGCTAACAAATCAACTCGATCAGTTGCCAACAGAAATCAAGCTGGGTGATTTAACCTCTGCTCCTGCCCTTCATTCGGCAAATACGCAGCCATCCAAACAAGCTGCAATTGCGGAATTCTTCGCTACAGATCCAGCCGCAGCGCACTTCTTAGAACCAGAATTTTTCTCACCGGATTATGTGGAATCAGAAGAAACTGAGGAAGCCTGGCCCGATGAAGATGATGCGATCGTTGCTGCTAGATTTGAAACTTTAGATATTGAGTTTGCTAACGATTCCCCAGATACAGTTGAGGTTGCTGAGCCAAGCTTAGTCACTGCGAGAGAAATTCCCACCACAGATTACAGATTTCTTGAGCGCAAAGGCGAGTCAGTTGCTATCGGTAAAGACCGGGAAATTCAGGAAAATACAGTTCGAGTTCCCAGTAAACAACTTGAGCAAATTAATGATTTGTTCGGGGAATTAATTATTCAGCGCAATGGGCTGAATTTGCAATTGGAAAGGCTGCGAAAACTCGTCCGCAATCTCAGCCAGCGTGTGCAAGGGCTAGAGCGAGAAAACCAGGAATTACGCGCCGCCTACGACAGAATTTCCACTCAAACTTTTAACGGATCGGGAATGCGATCGCTTGCTGATGAAAATCATCAAGCTGATGGCATTGAGACTAACTTTGATGTCCTCGAAATGGATCGCTATAACGAATTAAACCTGCTATCGCAGGAGGTTATGGAAACCATTGTTCAGGTACAAGAAGTTACCACTGATGTGCAGCTAAGCGTTGATGACACCGATCAAATTGCGCGGAAGCTGAACAAAACATCCAAGCAGTTACAAACAAAACTGACCCAAGTAAGAATGCGCCCGCTATCAGATTTAGTCGAGCGTTTTCCGCGCGCTATCCGCGACTTGAATGTGGAATATGGCAAAAATGTGCAGTTAAAAATTGAAGGTGGTAATACCTTAATTGAACGCAGCATTTTAGAAGCTTTGAATGAGCCTTTAATGCACCTGTTAAGAAATGCCTTCGATCATGGTATTGAAGATCCAGCTACCCGCAGCAGCATCGGTAAATTAGAGCAAGGCTTAATCGAAATTAAAGCCACCCACCGTAGAGACCGCACAATTATTACTATCCGTGATGATGGTCGGGGTATTTCTCTAGAAAAAATTCGCGCCCGCGCCTTAGCGATGGGCTTAGATGCTTCACTATTAGCTAGTGCTAGCGATGAAGAACTGTTATCACTAATTTTTGAGCCAGGGTTTACCACCTCCGACCATGTGACCGCACTTTCCGGTCGTGGTGTGGGTATGGATGTGGTACGTAACAAACTCAAACAAGTCCGAGGCGATATCAAAGTTGATACCGAACTCGGAGTAGGAACTACCTTTACCCTATCTGTACCATTTACACTTTCAGTCGCACGAGTGCTGTTAGTGGAAAGCAACCGAATGCTGTTAGCATTCCCTACAGATGTAGTCTCAGAAATCTTCTTACTGCAAAACGAACAAGTATTTGCGATCGCAGGTAGCGAAGTAATCAACTGGCAAGGTACTATGCTGCCTTTAATTCGCCTGAGTAGACACTTAGAATTTAATGGCCCCCGTTATAATAGTCCCGATTTAGAAACTCCCCCAGCAATTAATGCTAGTTGTGTATTAATTGTGAAAAGCGGTAATCAGCCAATGGCTGTACAACTAGACCGTTGTTGGGGTGAACAAGAAGTTGCGATTCGCCAAGTTGAGGGTAATATTCCTTTACCAGACGGTTTTAGTAACTGTACGATTCTGGGCGATGGTCGGGTAGTAGCGCTAGTCAATGCTAACGAACTACTGTATAAAGTCGTTACCAATCAACGCAGCTCGAAAAATAATCAATTACCATCAGCTCGATTAAAAACTGCCTTTTTGATATCTGGTGAAGACAAACCAGCAATATCATCTGTTGTGAATCAAAAAAGCACGATTTTGATTGTTGATGATTCGATTAATGTTCGCCGCTTTTTAGCCTTGACTCTAGAAAAAGGTGGATATCAAGTAGAACAAGCAAAAGATGGACAAGATGCTTTAGATAAACTTCAGAGTGGCTTACAAGTTCAAGCAGTAATTTGCGATATTGAAATGCCTCGTCTTGATGGTTATGGGTTTTTAGGTCGGATTAAATCTAACGATGATATGAAAAATATTCCCATTGCCATGTTGACCTCTCGGAGTAGCGATAAACATCGCCAACTAGCAATGCAGTTAGGTGCCAGAGCCTATTTCTCTAAACCTTATAACGAACAAGAATTGCTCCGCACGTTACACCAAATAATTTATTCCACCAATGGTAATGGCACATCAAACAATTAAATTTATAATTTGCCATGATTAATGGTTACTGTCAGTTTCTCCCTGTCAGTTGTGGTAAATAACTCACAACTGGCAAGTTATCCAATTTTATTTGATTGATGATCGGGTTTTGTTTAATTAATCTTTCTAAATATTTTTTGGCAATCTCAGAAATTACTTTTGCTGATTTCCATCTATTTAATTAATCACATAGATAAACTCAGAAATTATACTAACTAAATTAGTATAATTTTTAACTTTTGTGCTAAATAGCTGCGATCGCACTTTCCCAATTATTAAATACCTCCATGCAACCTGGCTAACGAACACAAGTCACAACAAACATTGACTTTAGTTTATTTTATTTTTATACGGCTCAACTTATTCTAGGGTGTTCTGTTTCAGAGGATTTCCCTTGGTAGGATCGTAGCATGATCAAAAGTAGCTACCAACTAAATTGGTAAAAATATGCCTAGAAAAGAACAAGGATGGGTAACATTTCAAACCTCAGAAGAAGAACGCAAAATACTGGAAGAGTTTTGTAATCAGTCTCAACGTACCAAGACAGAAATTTTAAGAGAGTTGGTACGTGGGCTGAATAAATACTCTTCACCAGCGGTAGCGTCACCAACTCAGCAGGATGTTATACCAAATGCTTATACACCTGGGATAGAAATTAGTAGTTCAAAGAAACCTTTAAAAGTTAGCTCACGTAATATTCTCAAAGGCGTTGTCACAAAGGTGGTTACTGGAGCAGTTAATACAGAAGTAACCCTAGAGATTGTTCATAAAGTAGAGTTAACTTCTATGATTACCAGAGTCTCAGCAGAGGAATTAGATTTAACTGAGGGAACAGAAGCCTACGCAGTAATTAAGTCCAACGATATTGTGATTGCTAGAGAATAATTAGCTAACTTGGCCACTAGAAACTGCGGATGAAGAAGCAGGGGAGCCAGTGCGTTGCGGTGAGACCAGCGCTGCGGGAGGGTTTCCCTCCACAGGCGACTGGCGAACCCGAAGGGAGGTTCCCACGGCAGTCCGCTCAAGTCGGGAAACCCCTTCGGGTTCGGCAGTCCACTCGGCGGCATAGCCGCACGTGTGGCTGCACTCACCGCCCACGCGGCTGCCTCCCCGTTGTAGCAACTGGCGTGAGCAGAGGGGACAAGGAGACTAACTTTTAATCAGGGAATTTTCTGTTTCCTCTTCACTATTACCCATTTTTAATTACCACACTCATGTAAATTTACATTGAGTGTTTTTTTATACTGATTAATATACTTGTATAAATACAGATTGATATAGAAGAGTATAACCAAATACATTTCAGAAAATTATATTGATAACAAAACCAAAAAACTAGTTACTCCACAAAAAAACAGAACAATAATTTTGGAGGGGGTTTGGGGGACGCAACCGTCACCCAATCGGGGGTTTGGGGGAGAATCCCCCAATTGACTTGGCTTCTTGAATAAGTGATAAATCAATCCCTAATGAGCTTACTGAACTGTATTGGAGTATAAGCTACTATTGCAAATATTTTCATAATGTGCATACTATCTTGTAAATAATTTTTATCAATTTCGCCCCATCTCGTAAGAAAGGCATAGGTATTGATTTACTTGAGTGTCATGGGTAACTAGACATTAACTATGGTTATCCCCACTATCCCTATATTTACACATAGATGATATCTGTGATAAATCTGCCTTTGCTGCTGTAATTGCAAGTATTAATTTAATCTAAGTCAATTCTTGCATCTGAGATAATTCCGATCAGTACTCAAGCAACTACACACTTTTTTCTACCAAGATGTACTTATGATGTCTTCCGCCAACTTGTCGTATAACTCTGTTCTCAAAGAACAAATACCTCATCGCTTATTTACAAAGCGCGAAATGATACCACCACGCAACGATATATTGTGGCGAATCGAACATGGTGCAGTTCGTACCTTAACCTGGAGTGAAGAAGGAACATTTATTACTTTAGGTTATTGGGGGTCTGGTGATTTAATCGGCTCTCCATTGTCTAAAGTGAAGCCTTACCAAATTGAATGTTTGACTAGTGTAGAAGTAAGTATTGTGCCACCTCATCTCTGGTATCAAGACGTTGAGGCATTACTTTCTCACATTCAACAGGCAGAAGAACTGCTAAGTATAGTGCATTGTAAACCGATGTATCTGCGGTTATGGCAATTTTTGGTGTGGTTAAGTACAAAATTTGGTCGTGAGGTAGAAGAAGGTACACTAATAGACCTAAATGCCACTCATCAAGAAATGGCAGAGGTATTAAATACAACTAGAGTTACAGTAACCAGACTTTTACAGCAGTTTGAAGAGGAGGGATTGCTGTTACGTCAAAAACGCCAAATTATTTTGCGTTTACTAAACAAATGAATCAAAAAATTATGTCTCTATTCTGGTGGTTGACTAATATCAACCACCAATAAAAACAGTAGAATTATGGCTGGCTGGCTTGTGTAAATAACCTGAAAAACAAAAAGTTTCAGGAATAAACTAGAGATTAATCTTGACTAAGCTTCGACTTTGACACCGCGCCAGAAGGCAACATAGCCTTCAATATTTTTAGCTCTCTCTTTGGCGTTGGGATAGTACCAAGCAGCGTCTTGATTGACTTGCCCATCAACTTCAACACTATAGTAACTAGCAACGCCTTTCCACGGACAAGTAGTGTGGGTATTACTTTCTTTAAAGTACTGCTTGTTAATAGCGTCAGCTGGAAAGTAATGGTTACCTTCCACAACAATAGTTTGATCGCTCTCGGCTAGAGTTGCTCCATTCCAAATTGCTTTCGGCATAAGTAAGTTTAGTAATTAACTAGACAAATACATTATGATTGTTAACTAGTTTTTTTGCTTGCCGAGAGCATTTAGAGTATTTATAGGATTTGGGATTGATTGCGCTTTTGGGCGATCCATCTGTCGTAATCATTTTTCAACACATAAAAATACCTGTCTTTGTGAACCTGCTAGGGTAACAAAGACAGGTTAGAGGCAGCAGATATACTACTTACCGCCGTAAAAAAAGGCAATTTCTTTTTCTTTCAAAGGTGCAAAACCAGCTTCTGTGAGCAAGGTGTCGAGTTCTGCTTGGGGAATGTGCTTCGCCCCAATTCTGACAATACGCGATCGCATGGTATTAGATACGCCGCTACGCTGTCTATTTGCCTCTAGAGCCATGACTTTGTTGTATAGTTCCAGCTTGGCAGTAGGAATGGGAGAACCATCAAAATCAATTCCCTTTGCGATCGCTATGTCAATAGCATCAGCACCAGTGGTGGTTTGATTTACTTCATTAGTTTCAGCAGGCATGACAATTGGCTCATAAAGCTATGAGTATATTTTACCAGTCATGCTCAACTCCCAAAAATTGCGTAGGGGGTATCGCTCTTAGACATCACTTGACTCTTGGCATTTCACAAGAGACAGTGTTAATCAAGGGATACAAGGGGACAGAGGCAATTATTGCCTATACCCTTGTCACTTTTCAATATTTTGGTTTAATCTCAAACCATCGGTGTAGCTAATAGGTGATGCTATGTCTGAAGCCCAAACTCCCCAAAATAAAGACCGTACCCTTGAGCAAGCTCTGACTAACAAAATCATAGATGATTACTTTGACAATTCTGAAAGTTGGCTCAGAGCCATTTTGCGGATGTGTATCTTCTCTTTGGCGCACCTGGATGGAAAACCAGTTTTTGTGGTTGAATGTCCCAATCAAGCGGTAGCTAAACGACTCAGCCGCAAAACCTATCCTTTTCGAGGCATTGTTTATTATTTAACTGACTACCTAGATGGTCAAGACCGCACTTTATTTTGCTACCAAGAACCCAAAAGTGCAACATGGTGCTGTTTTGACACGAGTACTCATTCTTGGAAAAATGTGAGTAATTTGCAAGCGCCTACTGCTTCAACGGATAGTCAATAGTTGATGACAGAGTCAGCAAGGTCTAGCGGGTTTCCCCATGAGTGACTGACGCTTGCTTAGCGTATCCCAAGGATTCACCCAAAGGGGAATAGATAATACCTCCATCACGCAAAAAGGTTGCGATTTCCATCTCCTGAAACCTTTAGTTGTATTTATAAATGTCACGACTTCTCGATTAAGGAAACTGGGGAGAAAAATTGTCAGTTTCCAGCTGACAATCCTTGATCGAGTAGTTTGGGCATATTAGTAGTGGCGTGGCAAGCCTTAAATGTTGCAATAGAAATTAGTTTTATCCGCTTTTATCTGCGGGTAATTTTTTCTAATCTAATGCACTATTTTAGCCTTGCCACGCCAGTAGAATGCGTTAGCGCAGCGTAACGCATCGTCAAATTATGGGTTATCTGCTAGATTTGGGTATCAATAAATCCAAAGTTAATCGCTATTTTTAGCTGACTACCAGTCTTTGTCCTGATTCCGAACTCCGGTTAAGTACGATTTTGGTTTGTTGCTAAACCCGCAACAAATGCACCTAAAATTGAGCCTACCCATAACCCAGTGGTGCTACCTTGCCAAATTGCGCCTGGTGCTACCCAAGTGTTACATATTTGTTTGAAACCCCAATTCTGATTTTGGCACTTCTGACTATGCAACATCAGGGTGAGTTGTCCGCTGATGTAACCGCCAAAAAATCCAGATGATAAAGCTACTAAGGTACAAATTAAAATTCTATTTTTAACCATACATTAAAAGTCAAGTCGCTGTGCTCCAATTCATAATGAGATTTAAACGATATCCTGTACCATGCAAAGTTTCAATGATGTTTTCGCAGCCACTATTAGCTAATTTGCGACGTAGCAACCGCATTTGTGCTGCTACTACATTACTAGCTGGTTCTGCACTCACTTCCCAAAGCTGATTACGAATTTGTTCGGTAGTCACAATTTGGTTGGGGTGTTTCATAAAGTATTCTAATAGCTGAAATTCTTTATTTGTGAGCAGAATTTCCTGCTTACTTCCCGCAGCATTATGGCTCACAACTAAATTGTTGCCGTAATCGAGAGTGAGATTACCAACAGTTAATTCCTGCGGTTGAAATTGGGGCGATCGCCTTTGTAAGGCTCGCAATCTTGCTAATAATTCTGCCATGCCAAATGGCTTGACTAAATAATCATCTGCACCTGCATCTAGTCCAGAAACTTTATCTTCCATACTGTCTTTAGCTGTGAGCATTAACACAGATAAAGGATTTTTATGCAGGCGTAACCTTTTGCATAATTCTAATCCTGATATTCCTGACTGTTGACTGTTGACTGAGACGGGGATTAGGGATTGGGGACTGGGGAATTTAATGTATGGGGTGACAATGGCAATGCATTGGTTTGCATTGTTAATGTATCGAGTCACAATGGCAATGCATTGGTTTGCATTGTTAATGTATCGAGTCACAATGGCAATGCATTGGTTTGCATTGTTAATGTATCGAGTCACAATGGCAATGCATTGGTTTGCATTGTTAATGTATCGAGTCACAATCGCAATGCATCACCTTACATTGTTAATGTATGGGGTGACAATCGCAATGCATCGCCTTACATCGTTAATGTATTGAGTCACAATCGCAATGCATCGCCTTACACAAATTCATGAGCAATTTTTGTAGGGTAGAAACTTACATAATTACCTATTCCCCAGTCCCCAGTCCCCAATCCCCAGTCCCCAATCCCATCACTTGTTATACCAAGCCTTTCGCCACTGTTTCATTTGGTTAATCTCAGCATCTTGTGCCTTGATAATTGCTTGTGCTAAGTTCTTAATGTCAGAACGCTTTGTTTTTTGCAAGGCATCTTTAGCCATTGTCACAGCGCCTTCATGATGGGGAATCATCGCATCAATAAAGCGGAGGTCGAATTCTGTATCAGCCGCGCCTAAGTCCATGCTCATCATCATGGCTTGCATTTGCTCAGATGACATCTCCATCATCTGACTCTTTTGAGCATCATAAGCCATTGGTTTAGCTCCCGCTTTGGGATACCAAGCTGTGCGCCAGCTTTTCATTTGGCTAATTTCTTGGTTTTGCGCTTTGATAATGTCGTCTGCTAGCTTTTTAATTTCTGGGCGTTTTGATTTTTGCTGTGCTTCCTTAGCCATGACAATCGCACCTTGATGGTGGGCAATCATGCCATCAATAAAGCGTAAATCATAATTAGCATCAGCTGGGCCTAAATCCATTGCCATGCTGTGATTCATCCCACCATGATGCATCATACCATCGTGATTCATTTGATGATCGTTGTTGGTATGGTTTTGGGCGGTACTTTGAGAACAAGCTGTTACTACGCTACTAGATACAGAAGCGATCGCAATTAAGCCTAATGACAAAAAACTGTTTTTCCAGTGAGAGAATTGCATAGGGATTATGTTTATGAGTAATTTTGTGTATTACTCATATTTTGGCAATTCAAAATGAAATTACGATGAAATTCGACCACAGACGCGATTAATCGCGTCTCTACAATTGACCCCAATACTACTCGGTTAAGCGTTTTGAACTCAAAATTGGTAAGGGGAAAAGGTTAAGGGTTAAAGGTTTTTTCTTTACCTTTTCCCATTCCCCTTTTTCCCCTTAACCGATAAGTATTGCAATTGACGCTTGCTATCATCAGGGCAAATGCCAAATTTTGATGGTTTTATCCTTGCTACCACTGACTAAAGTTTTGCCATTGGGACTAAAAGCCACTGCGTAAACTTCGGCTGTATGTCCTTGAAAAGTTTTGATGACTTCTCCTGTGGTTTTTTGCCAGACTTTTACAGTTTTGTCATCGCTAGCACTAGCAATATACTCGCCGTTGGGACTAAAGGCGATCGCATTGACATCGGCTGCGTGTCCTCCAAAGCTACGGATCAGCTTGCCTGTATTGAGATTCCAGAGTTTAATGGTTTTATCATCGCTGGCGCTGGCTAATAACTGTCCATTGGGACTAATGGCTAAGGCGTTGACATCGAGGGAATGTCCTTGCAGTGTATGTATTTCTTTACCTGTTTTTAGCTGCCAAATTTTGATAGTTCTATCGGCGCTAGCACTAACAATTTTCTCACCGTCGGGACTGATGGCTACAGCTAACACTTCTCTTGTATGTCCCTTGAGGGTGCGAAGTTCTTTACCTGTCGCCAAATCCCAGATTTTAATAGTTTTATCGTAACTACCACTGACTACAGTTTGCCCATCTGGGCTAATCGCCACAGAATTAACTAAACCGTGATGTCCCTTTAAAGTGCGAATTTCTTTACCAGTGTTGAGATTCCAGATTTTGATGGTGTGGTTTTTATAACCTGCGATCGCAGTTTGACTATCTGGAGTAATTGCTACAGCATACACCCAACCAGAATCCGCTTTCAGGGTACGAATTACTTGTTTTTGCTGCAAGTTCCAAATTCTAACTGTTTGATCATCGCTACCGCTAGCTAATATGCCTTCTTTTCCTGTAGCTATTTGCTGTAAGGGTAACAGCGCCACATTTGGTTGTTGACGTTGAGATTTAGGAGATGAAGAAATTGGCACAAAAGCCAGGGTATTAACTTCTCCACCATGTCCAGTTAGAGGTAAACTTTGCCAATATCCATATCCTGCCCATCCTACCAGCAAAATTGCGCCACCCATCAGCAGTTGATATGGTAACTGGGTTTTACCTAGCAGCTTTTGCAGATGAGTTGCAGCTTTGAGGTTAAATCCTGAAACTTTAGGTTTACCAACATGATCCTGTAGTAATGTTTTTTGTTGCGTTGGCTGTGGTAAATCTTGCAAAACTGCATTTGCTGATTGGTAGCGATGCTCAACTTCTTTTTGTAAAAGCTTATCTAATATCTGTTCTAATGGTGCAGATATGGGATGTTTCAGATGTTCTCGCCAATCCTTTACCCAGTTATAGCCAGCTTCCATATACAGATGCGATGGCTGAATTCCCGTTAACAGCGAAAAGCAAGTTACTCCCAAACTAAATAAATCGCTAGCTGGCGATGCTAAACCATATTTCATTTGTTCCATTGGCGCATAGCCATAAGAACCAATGCTAGTACCTGTAAGTTCCAGGGAGGTAGCGGTGACTTGCTTGGATACGCCAAAATCAATCAACACTAAATTCCCCCCTGCATTTTGAGACTGGGGGGAACGACGCATAATATTATCGGGCTTAATATCGCGGTGAATTACCTGATTTTCATGCACAAAATTCAGTACAGGTAATAATTCGGCTAAAAGCTGCCAAATTTTTGCTTCGCTAAAAGTACCTTGTTGTTTTAATTCCTGTCGTAAACTTTGCCCTTGGATAAACTGCTGTACTAAGTACAGGTAGCTATCTTCACCAAAGTAAGCATACAAAGTGGGAATTTGCGGATGTTCTCCTAGCTGCTGCAAACGTCTTGCTTCTTCTTGAAACAGTTCTGTAGCTTTACGTAGCGCATTAGTGCCTTTTACTTGCGGTGATAGCTGCTTCACTACGCAATATTCTTTCAGCTTATCTTCATCTGCTGCTAAAAAAGTCCTACCAAATCCACCGCCTCCCAATGGTTGAATAATGCAATAACGATTCCGCAATAGTGGTGTCAATTTTATCCCACAGCCTTGGCAAAAATTGCTATCTTGTGGGTTTACAGGTTGATCGCAGCTGGGATTCAGGCAGTAGGTCATCGTTCGGTATCTATCAGCCCTCGTAAGTATATGATAAATACTCTTGTGCATTTATTCCTAATTGCGATCGCGTTTCTCTACAATTTCTCTTCACAGTTCGCAAGTAGACGCGATTTATCCGAAATATGTCAAGCTTTATAGGGGAAGGGGAAAGGGTAAAGGTGAAAGGGTAAGGGGATAAAAACCTTTTCCCTTTTTACCCTTCACCTTTCCCCCGCTTTCCTAGGCGAATGTTAAATTTAAATCAGAAATTTCCTCAGTAGGGAAATGAATACCTCAACATAATTAATTACCAAAACTTCTTTTCCGTTCCCCATTCCCCAGTCCCTAGTCCCCAATCCCCAGTCCCCATTCCCCCTTCCCTCTCTCCACCTTTTGCACAACTACTTAAAAAGATGGATCCTATCTCCGCGACAATCGGCTTTATTGTGGGCTTAATCGGCTTTATTGCTAGCACCGTGCAAGTTCTAGATTATGTAGATAAACGGCGAGAAAGACAGCAAGCAATTGAAGCAGTCGAGATTCCACGCCCAATCCTCCAGCTAAAGCCTCAAACTGCACATCGCGTTGATTGGGGTGAGGCGGTTGATGTACTAGCATTTTATGGGCGCGCTGAAGAACTTAGTAAGTTAACACAGTGGGTTGTGCAAGAACGCTGTCGTGTGGTAGCGCTGTTGGGAATGGGGGGAATTGGCAAAACTTCTCTGGCTATTAAGCTGGTACAGCAGATTCAGGATGAATTTGATTATGTGATTTGGCGTAGTCTGCAAAATGCGCCACCGATACAAGAAATTTTGGCAGAGTTAATCAAATTTCTTTCGCATCAGCAGCAACTTGATATTCCCAAAGAAAATAGTGATGGCATTTCTTTATTAATTGATTATCTGCGCTCATCACGCTGTTTATTAATCCTAGATAACGCCGAATCAATTTTGCAGACTGGTGCTTTAGCATATCGCACAGGTTATGAGGCTTATGGAGAATTAATCAGACGCATTGGTGGCATATCTCATCAAAGTTGCTTAATTTTAACGAGTAGAGAAAACCCGCCAGAAATCGCCGCATCATCTGGAGAAAATCTACCAGTCCGCGCTTTGCAATTAACTGGATTAAAAGCCGTAGATGGCGAAGAAATTTTCCAGACTCAGGGACTTTCAGGTACAGATACAGAACAAATTAAACTTATCGAATTTTATAAAGGACATCCTTTAGCTTTAAAAATTATTGCCACAACCATTAAAGAACTATTTGATGGCAGAATTGCCGAATTTTTATCACAAAATACCGTAGTTTTTGGTGGTATCCGCGAACTGTTAAACCAGCAATTTCATCGCCTATCAGATTTGGAAACAGAGGTGATGTATTGGCTAGCGATAAATCGCGAACCTGTAGGAATTGCCGAATTACGAGAAGATATAGTGGCCTTACCATCACAATCAAATTTGATGGAAGCGTTACAATCATTAGCTAGACGTTCGCTAATTGAGAAAAGTAACGCCCTATTTACTCTGCAACCTGTGGTGATGGAATATTTAAGCGATCGCCTAATTGCCGAAGTGTCAGAAAATCTCATTATTGGCGAAATTACTTTTGCTAATCGCTATGCTTTAATGAAGGCAACTGCGAAAGATTATATCCGCGAAGCGCAAATTCGATTAATTGTTAAACCTTTGGCAGAAAGACTACTTGATAGGCTGGGAAATCAGAAAAAACTGGAAGCACAGCTAACTCAACTTATCGCCACATTACAATCAAAATCTCCCCAGCAACCAGGATATATTGGCGGGAATATTTTAAATTTATTTTGTTACTTAGAAACAGATTTATGTAATTATGACTTCTCGCATTTAGCACTGTGGCAAGCATATCTCAAAGGTGCTTATTTACAGAAATTAGAATTAAACAATGCTGCCATCGAAAGGTCAGTTTTTACAGATATTTTGACAACTATTTTCTCCGTTGCCTTCAGTCCCAATGGTAAAATTATCGCTACAGGTGATGCTAATGGCGAAATTCGCCTATGGCAAATAGATGATGGGCAACAAATTTTAATTTGTAAAGGTCATACAGGATTTGTGCGGTCAGTTGCATTTAGTCCCGACGGTCAGACTTTAGCTAGTGCTAGTGTGGATAAAACCGTTAAACTCTGGTCAATCAGCGATGGTAAATGCATCAAAACTTTACAAGGACATAGCGATCGCATAGAGTCATTAGCAGTCAGTCCCGATGGTCAATTGTTAGTTACTGGCAGTGTTGACAAGACTTTGAGAATCTGGTCAGTTAATGATGGTCAATGCTTGCAAGTTCTCTCAGGACATACTCATCACATTTGGTCAGTCGCTTTTAGTCCCGATAGCCAAACTGTCGCCAGTGGTAGTTTTGACCAAACCGTGAGACTTTGGTCAGTTAGCGACGGTCACTGTTTGCAAGTTTTCCACGGACATACTGATGGTTTGCGGTCAGTAGCATTTAGCCCAGATGGTAAACTGCTTGCTAGCGGTAGTCATGATGAGACAGTTAGGCTTTGGTCGCTGAGTGATGGTCAATGCTTGCAAGTTCTAGAGGGACATAGCGACAGAGTTTTATCAGTCGCCTTTAGTCCCGATAGCCAAACTGTCGCTAGTGGTAGTTACGACCAAACTGTGAGACTGTGGTCAGTGAGTGATGGACAACGCTACCAAATTTTTCAAGGACATGGCGATCGCGTTTGGTCAGTGGCATTTAGCCCTGATGGTAAAATTCTCGCCAGTGGTGGTTATGACCAAACTGTGAGGCTATGGTCAGTTAGCGATGGTCATTGCCTGAAAGTATTTCAAGGATACCTGAATGGTGTAGAGTCCGTAGCCTTTAGTCCCGACGGTCAAACCTTAGCCAGTGGTAGTTTCGACCAAAAAGTCAGGTTGTGGTCGCTAATTAATCACCAATGTCGCACAACTCTCACCGGACATACTCAGCAAGTCAGGTCAGTGGCTTTTAGCCCGAATGGAGAAATTTTAGCTAGTTGCAGCCATGACCGCACAATCAGATTATGGTCGGTGAAAAATTGCGAGTTTCTCAAAATCTTAGCGGAATATACCCATCGAGTCGGTTCAATCGCATTTAGCCCGGATGGTGAAATCTTAGCCAGTGGTAATTATGACAGCACAATCAGGCTATGGTCTATTAGTACAGGTAAATGTCTGCAAGTTTTACACGAAAATACTAATCAGGTTTGGTCAGTAGCCTTTAGCCCAGATGGACAAATTTTAGCTAGTGCTGGTTATGACCTCACAGTTAGACTATGGTCAATTAATGATGGTACAATATTTAAAATCTTGCAAGGGCATACAGGGCCAGTTGGGCCAGTAGCATTCAGTCCCGATGGGCAAATTTTAGCTAGTGGTGGAAACGACCAAACAGTCAGACTGTGGTCACTCAATGACGGCAAATGTTTGCAAGTTCTCCCAGGACATACAAATTGGATTTGGTCAGTCGCATTTAGTCCCGATGGACAAACCTTAGCCAGTAGCGGCGATGACCAAACAATCAAGCTATGGTCAGTCAGTGACGGTAAATGCATCCGGACTTTATCAGGGCATATCAATAGAGTTTGGTCAGTCGCATTTCATCCCGATGGACAAACCTTAGCTAGCGGTAGCGGTGATGGCACAATTAAACTCTGGAATATCAACACAGGCGAATGCTGGGAAAATCTCAGAGTAGAAAGACCTTATGAAGGTATGAATATCGCTGGAGTAACAGGCTTAACCCAAGCGCAGAAAGCCACACTCAAAGCCTTGGGTGCGGTGGAGAAATAATTGTAATTCGTAGTTCGTAATACCCTACGGGAAGCGCAAAGCGCTACGTAATTCGTAATTACAGGAGGGTAAAGGTTAAGGGGGAAGGGGGAAAGGTGAAAGGTGAAAGGTTAAGGGTTAAAGGTTTTTCTTTCCTTTTCCCATTTTCCTTTTTCTCCTTAACCGACAAGTATTGAAGGGGAAAAAGTTTTTTATCCCTTCCCCAATCCCCAGTCCCCAGTCCCCAGTCCCCAATCCCCAGTCCCCAATCCCCAATCCCCAATCCCCAATCCCCAATTTCCTAATCAAAGTTTTCTAACTTTTTGATTTTCCACAGAAATACTAGAGTTATCTTAAGTAGTAAATATAAAAATATTACTTATGCGACTACGTCTAATTACTGTCAGCATTTTGCTGGCATTAACTTACCCTACCTTACCCCTAAACGCTTCCACACAGGTTTTCGCCCAAGCACCAACGCCAACTGCAGAAGAAAAGATTACAGAGGCGATTACCCTGAATAATAACGGTGAAGGTATCGTATATAAAGATTTAGTCGGTTTAAGTGACTTGCAAGCTGGGTTAGAACTGTTTCAGCAAGCCTTGGCTATTTTCAAAAAATACAACGCCAAAGCTGGGGAAGCTAACAGTCTTACCAATATTGGCTATGTTTATTTGCGTCAAGGTGAATATTCTAAAGCCTTGGACTTTTTACAACAGTCTTTAGCAATTCGTAAACAAACACGCGATCGCCAAAATGAATGGATACCTCTGTCCTATATTGGTGAAGCATACATCAATCTGGGTCAATATCCCAAGGCTTTAGAGGCTTATCAAGCAACTTTAACTATTCTCAAAGAACTCCGCACCGCTAACCCCAAGGATTCTAGCTACTCTACCAGTCAGAAAGGAATGCTGGCTAATACAGGGGCATTGTATTTCAGGATGGGTCAATATCAAAAGGCGCTGGAGCTTTATCAAAAAACCTTAGCAATCCAAAAAGCGGATAGCGATCGCATTGGTAGCGCAGATACTCTAAATAATATTGGAGTCGTTTACATTAATTTAGGCAACTACACTCAAGCGCTAGATTCTTACCAACAAGCTTTAACCACTGTTCAAGACTTCTGCTATAAAGAAAAATTAACTTGTTATTACGGTAGCGAAGCTGCAATTCTCAATAATCTCTCCAGTGCTTACTTTAGTTTAGGGCAATATCAAAAATCCTTAGAGTTAGCGGAAAAATCTGCGAATATTTATAAAAAATTCCGCACTGGGGAATATCAGGGAACAAATAAACAGGATATCCAGTTACTTTATGATGCTTTAGGACAAAATCCCCAAGCTTTGCAACAAATTACCAGTCGGGCAGTTGTAGGTGATGCATTTGGTAAGGATTCTTTTCAATTTCAAGGCGAAGCACTTAACCTCAATAACATTGGACAAATTTACTTTAGCCAAGGTAAATATGAGCAAGCACTAAAGCTATATCAACAAGCTTTAGATATTTACAAACAAAACAATTATCCCGCAGGTATTGCTGTCACCCAAAATAATATTGGGAATATTTACGCTAATACAGGCAAATATGCCCCAGCAATCGAATCTAATCAACAGGCTTTGACTAATTATAGAGCAGTAGGCGATCGCACTGGTGAAGGGGTGACATTCAGCAATCTGGGACAGATTTACCAAAAACAAAATCAGTACGACAAGGCTTTAGGACTTTATCAGCAAGCGTTAGCCATCCACCGGGAAGTTAGCGATCAAGCCAGTGAAACCGCCACTCTGAAATATCTTGGCGATGTACTTGCAAACCAAAATCAACCACAATTAGCGATCGCATTCTACAAACAATCAGTCAATCTTACCGAAACCATTCGCCAAAGTCTGCGTGTCGTTCCTACAGATATCCAAAAATCCTACACCGAAACTGTGGCTGACAGATATCGCCGTTTAGCCGATTTACTACTCAAGCAAAATCGTCCATCGGAAGCACAACAAGTTTTAGATTTATTAAAAATACAGGAAGTTAAGGATTTTATTGGCAATAGTCAAGGAAATAGCCCAAAAATTGCTAATACTCCGCCCAAAATAGCCAATCCTCAACGCGGAATAGCTAATAACGATTTGCAGACAGCGCAAAACTTACCTTTCAAACCCCAAGAACAAGAAATCTCGCAAAAATATAGCACTATTCAAGATAAAGTCATTCTTTTAGGTAAAGAACTCGCAAGTCTGCGGAAAATTAATCCCAAAGAACGCACATCTGCACAAGAAAAACGGATTGCTGAACTTGTCAAACTTGAACAGGATAGTACGGCTGAGTTTAATAAGTTTATCAAAAGTCCGGCTGTGGTAGCGCTGGTACAGCAATTATCTGTAACTTCTAACCAAGAAAATCTGAATTTACGACAACTCAATTCGATTCGAGATAATTTACGCCAGTTACATCATAAAGCTGTATTACTGTATCCCTTGGTTTTGGAAGATAGATTAGAGTTAGTAATCGTCACTGCAGATTCACCACCCATACATCGCACAGTTAAAGTTACACAAGCAGAGTTAAATAAAACAATTGAAGAGTATCGCAAAACAATAGTAGTTACGCATAAAAATATTAAAGAACCTGCACTGAAATTATATAACTGGTTAATTAAGCCGATAGAAAACGACTTAAAGCAAGCCGATGCTAAATCAATTATTTATGCTCCTGATGGACAACTGAGATATGTCCCTTTAGCAGCATTATATGATGGTAAAGATTGGCTAGTACAACGTTTTGTGGTTAATAACATCACATCAGCTAGTCTAACGAAATTTGACAACAAACCAGAGAAGAATATCAACGTTTTAGCTGCGGCTTTTACCAAAGGTGATTACACAGTAAAAATTGCTAGTCGCGACGAAGTTTTTAGCGGCTTGCAGTTTGCCAAATTAGAAGTAGAAAACCTAGCTAAGACAATTCCCGGTACTAAGATAGTATTAGATAATCTTTTTAGTCCTGCTACCACAGTCCCCCAAATGAACGATTACAAAATTGTGCATTTGGCAACTCATGGGCTAATAGTTAAAGGTCATCCCGAAGATTCATTTATTCTCTTTGGTAATGGGCAATATGTAACTCTAAGGGATATCGAAAATTGGTCTTTACCCAATGTTGATTTAGTCGTTTTGAGCGCTTGTCAAACAGGCTTGGGCGATAAATTAGGTAATGGTCAAGAAATTCTAGGATTAGGATATCAGATTCAACTCACAGGCGCAAAAGCTTCTATAGCTTCATTATGGTCTGTATCTGATGGTGGTACACAAGCTTTAATGAATGTTTTCTATCAAGTTTTACGTGCGGGTAATCTCACAAAAGCTGAAGCTTTACAAAAAGCTCAAATTGCCTTAATTACAGGTAATTATGCCAGACTGAATAAAACCACAGAAATAGCTAGCATACGAAATAAAAGTAGTCGTAATTTAAGTGCAGGTTCTGCGAATGAATTCAGCCATCCCTTTTATTGGGCACCCTTTATCTTAATTGGTAATGGACTGTAATAGTAAGTATAGGATGCATTAATGAAGTGTAATACAGTAATCATCAAATAATTAGATGAAAATGCGTTATAATTCCTTTTTAGGAGATGTACACCAACAATATATTAATTTGAAGTGCAGTACAAAATGTAGGCGAAACATGAGATTATATCATGAAATTTAGATTTCAGAATTATCCCTTGTAGCGCCGTAACACACCTTACTGTAAATCAGATAAATTTGTGATAAATGACTCTAAAAAGTGCTATTTATTACAAAACTTATACTTGTAATACCAATTCAAATAATGTTGGCGACACACCAATATATTCTAGAGGGCATGGCAATGCCATGCCCCTACAATCTGTCACCTTCTTTTTGCAAATTGGTATAACTTGTTAACAAATGTATCAAGAAAGAGGTTAATAGCTATCTCACTAAAAATGTAGAACCAAATTTTTTCTGGTGTTTTTTTAGAGTTGCTTTTCTTTGATGCTAGGATCTACGACAATAAATATTTGGAGAAAAGTGCTATAGCTGTGAAACAAAAAGCAAAACCAAGGATCGCTTTGCTTCGTGAAAAGGCAGGGCTAACCCAGCTTGAGTTGTCGCGTCTTGTTGGCGTGACTGAAAGCACTATCCAGAACTGGGAAAGTGGCAGGACTGGAACGGATCATATTGAAAGAATTGTTAGGTTTTGTAAGGCCCTTAATTGCCGTGTAGAAGACCTAATTGAGTATATGAGCGAGTCACCAGAAACACCCGGCACTCCACCAAGTTCGTTAAGTCAAATACACAATCTCTTAGGCACTGAGAACCCTGCCCCTAACCTCAGTCCTGATGCCGAAGTTGCGCCAACGCAACACGCGACAAGTAGCTGAAATCTATCTTCAGCTAACTGACATCAGTTGGTGTGCATTTAAGTTGCACATTATCTGTTTGAGGCTGTCATTAGTCATTAGTCATTCGTCATTTGTATCTACAAAGGACAAAGGGCTAATGACGAAGGGATACCTTCACTGGTATTTATGTAATTTGGATGTTTTTAGCTTATTTGTAGCTGTGTTGGTAAAATTCTCGTACTACATACAGCTATTTACCCTACCTCAAGCTTTCACTTAGTCATCAAGCTTGAAAAAAGCGTAGGCGAATTAACCGTAGGGTGGACACTATTTATTATCAGGGTTTGCACAGAATCTCTCAAAGTGTCCACCCTACAACCTTATCGTTAGGCTAATTAATTTTGAATTTTGAATTTTGAATTCCCGTTAGGGATCGACTTGCTGCCACATAGTATCCACAGTCACAAATTGATAACCTTGTTGTAATAATTTGGGAATCAAGATTTGGATGGTAGCAGCAACATCTTGACCGCCATCATAACCGTCATGCAAGACAATCAGCGAGCCGTTTTGTACTTGCTGGAGAACCCGTTGCACTACGGTATTAACGCCAGGTCGTACCCAATCTTCTGGGACAACACTCCACATGACTGGGCGATAATTCCACTCAAAAAATAATTTTAAAGTTTGCGGTGTAAAAAAACCGTTGGGAGGCCGAACATCTCTGACTTGTTCGGGTGGAAGATTGCACGCACTATAAATTGCAGCTTGGGTTTTAGCCAAACTTTCTCTCAGCGCCGTTGGGGATAGCATGGGGAAAGAACGATGATCGTACCCATGCAATCCAATCCAATCTCCGCGATCGCATACTGCTTTAGCTATCTGTGGTGAACGATTGACACAAGCACCTAACCAAAAAAAACTCGCTGGAATTTGGTAACGGTCTAAAACTGCCAATACTTCGGGTGTGTATTGGGGATGAGGCCCGTCATCAAAAGTGAGTGCGATCGCTTTGCGTTTGCGATCGCCATTCCACAGACATTTAGGAAATGTCGGTTGCAGAAGGCGATAGATAATCGGAAACAAGGGAGCAAATTGCATTGTGATTTATCTAGTGCTGAGTCAGGAGTTGCAACAGACGCGATTAATCGCGTCTGTACAAGATTGTTGAGTAAAAAATACTCGTCTCTAGACCTAGCCTAGCCCTTATGACTCTCTTGTGAAAAAACCACAGCACAAGTCAAACAGCCTTGTTTGCCCACTACAAATTGACAGACAAGGGTGAACTTAATACCAAGTCTTTCCTTTTATCTTGGCTTATGGCAAAAACGCCGCTACACAGATTGAAAATACTCTATGAGAAGTCAGCTTATAGATTTCTACAAAATTTATAATTCAAAAACCAATGAATATAAGCTTTTCAGCCATTTTCATTCAGGTTTCGGTATATGAGTATGGATAGGCCTGGTAAATGACTTTAACTGGAACAGAATTAAAAACCCTTGATCTCAACCGATAACCTTATATCAAATTCTGGCGATAACAGGAGTTAGAAGCAGTAAGCGTAGCTTTTGAGGAGTTGGTGATGCGATTAATACAGGAACCTGGTTGGTGTACATTCTAAACCTCAGGGTTTAATCAGATTATGTATACACACCTTACGGAGCAAATACTGGGCAAATGCTGAGTTGATATGTGTATGCACTGTGCTATCTTTACTAAGAAATTTGTGTAAAGTATGTGAAGCACGACACCTTATTTGTCTGTAATTTAACTCCCCGAAGACAAAAAAAATTGCTGGATTTTCAAACGGCAGGATGAACATTTTTGTAGGATTCGATCAGTTCTCTACGCCCACTACCGCGATGCGGTACAGGTTTTTCTGGCTGGTTAGGCTTGGGCTTAGGTCTGGCTGAGAGCAACTGTTCTGAGCCAGATGAGGATGGCAACAAACGTGAGAATTGATTGATCGTAGCTTGACAGTTGATAGCTAGGGAAACAGCTACCAAACTGGAGGCTAAAAGTGAAACTACAGCACGCATAGCAGATGTTTATTTTAAAACTGTCTTATTCCTCCCTACTTAGTTTTTATTACTGCATCCGGACAAATCCCTAAAACGTGTTTTTTTTTACTGAATAAAAATAAACTTTATTCAATCACAAGATGTTCCACTAGTAACCAATTACCAGCCGAGTTCATACGACCCCACACTGTCACCAATTGCCCATCCAGACAAGCTTTTAGTTGTTCATCAATGTGCGATCGCAAAGTTACAAGCTGCCAAATCTGCTTTTGATGCGTTGTTGGTGTCATGATGCTGAATCTGTAATCTTGCTGATGTAAGCGATGAAATACACCTGTAAAGCAATTACTCAACCGTGATAATACTGAATTTGCGGATTCGTAATTACACGGAGATGATATTAAGCCAGGACAGTTACCATCAAGCGGATAGCTGGCAGGATTGTGGAGATAATTTATTTGCGACCGTATCCACTGAGGATGAGCAAGTGTTGAATTGAACAATGGAATAATTGCCGTAGGCGATCGCTTGTCTTCTAATAAAGCCATTTGTAGCGCCCTCACTGGTAAATTGCGCGGTTGACAGTTCAACTCAACGCACATAGCCGCAGCCATTCCCGCAGCTTGACCAATACCCATCACCACAGGTTGCAATCGAGTTGCGCCATTAGCAATATGGGAAACAGAAATATTCTTTTCGCAGACTAAAAAGCCGTCTGTAGTTGTAGGAATCAGGCTGCTATAGGGAATTGTGAAGGGTGTCCCCGTCCAGCGTCCGCCCCAGCGAATAGATTTAGGTTGCAGGGGAAAGTTAAAGCCTGGGTAATGATGGTCGTTGGGATAATTTGCGATCGCGATTGCATCTATATTTAATGATGCTACCTGACCCCCAGATACAGGTAAAATATCTTGTTCGGTAATAGTTGTCATTCCCACCAAGCGGCGACTTTCCCGGTAATAAGGATGCAAAGCAAAAGCTGTGGGCGAATGGGGAAACACCTGTGTTGCTAAACCGTAGCGCCTACCAACCTGATTTTGGATGTAATGGGCAAAATTTTGACTATGCCAGCGTGATTCTTGGATATACTCATCTCTACTAGCTTTTGACTCTACAAGGCGTTCTAAATCTTCGCCATAGTCATTACCGCAGATAGGCCAATTGAGCATTAATAGACCGCCAGGTAAACGCCCATAATTCAAAAATTGTTCTGCACCATAACCATCCCAAGCACCTGCAAATTTAGATGGATCGTAATTCGGCGCTGGCGGAATTTCTGGGGCGACATCTGTACCAAAATCTTGCATTAGCACCACCCCCGTTGGTGCTTGTACAGGGTATTTTTCCGTGAGAGGATTAGGAGACTCTGGGGCGCTAAGTTCTCCCCATTGCGATCGCCATTCCCAACCCCAACGAAAAGGTATTTCCGCCAAAGCCAATAAATCGCCTAATTCTGTCCCATCGAGGGTAATTTTGGCTGTAACAATAAAATCACTAAAGCGAACCCCAGTTACACAACTTCCCTCATGCAATACCTCTAAGGGAACTTCCCCCGCAATCCAATGCAGATTTGCTAACTCCTTCACCCAATCTGCAAAAATCTGCGCCCCAACTCGCGGATAGAAACTAAAAAAGCTTACCCAGCTGTGATCCAAACCTTCTGGCTGACGGTGCTGTAATTCTCGTAAAAACTCACCCCACAACCCCGTCTGAAACGCTTCTAATTCATTTCCATCAGGGACAGATACGCCAGCAGAGGTTAACATTCCCCCCAACCAAGCAAACTCACTCACCAGGATAGTTTTCGCCCCACGCCGCGCCGCTTGAATCGCCGCCGCTGTACCGCCTACTCCACCACCTACAACTAAAATATCAGCTTGATATATCTGATTCAGCATTGCTTAACCCCATTCATTGTTCGAGATATTGTCTCTGAATGGGGTATATGGCGACAAGATAATCTTTATTTCGGATATTGCGTTTATGTAGTATGTAATATATGAGAACAGCAAGACAAAACATATCATGTTTGAGCGAAACCAACACTTAGATTTAGTCATACCGTCAGAGCAAGAAGCCCAGTCTATCAAAGAACTGGCACACATATTAAATAAGGAAGGTTCAAGAGTAAAACTAGCATTAGCAAATGGAGAACAAATATCCATTCCCAAATCTGTGTATCAAGCTATATGTAAAGTTGTGCATAAAATGGCATTAGGTCAGACGGTAGCTATAGTTCCTGAAGAAAGAGAACTGACAACACAACAAGCAGCTAATTTTCTCAACGTATCACGCCCCTATTTAATAAATTTGTTAGAACAAGGGGAGATTCCATATATACAAGTTGGTTCTCATCGCCGAGTAAATTTCGATGATTTAAATAATTATAAACAGCAACGAGATGAAAAGCGTAGGAAATTGTTAGGTGAATTAATTGCAGCAAGTCAAGAGTTGGGCTTTTACGAGTAAGAATATTAAAATTATGAAAATTGAATGGATGCAGATAGCAAATGAAAGTTCTTTTAGCTGATACAGATCATCTCGAAAGCCTATCAATATTGTTTGATCAATATCGTGTTTTTTATGGGCAGGCATCAGACATTGAAGCTGCAAAAGAATTTCTGAAAGAGCGTTTCCATCATCATGATTCAGTAGTATTTTTAGCTCAGGAGCATGGAGAAATCATAGGTTTTACTCAACTTTATCCCAGCTTTTCTTCAGTTTCGATGAAGCGAGTCTGGATACTAAACGATTTGTATGTAAAAGAATCACATCGCCGTCAGAAAGTAGCAACATTATTGATTAATGCTGCACAAGATTATGCAAAACAGAGTGGTGCAGTTCGGATAGTTTTAGCCACTCATATTTCTAATACAACTGCTCAAAAGCTCTATGAATCACAAGGATATATCAAAGATGTAGAATTTTACCATTACGCTTTACGATTGCAGTAGTAGCATCACATCTCTAACTATGTTCCACCAGTTTTTACAACTTCGGACATTGACCGAGGTACTGTATTAACAGTAGAAATCTCAAACCTGATAGCTTAACTTTAACCACTAAATGCTACATCTAATAACGTTGAGAGGTGAAAAACCAACGTGAAAGCACAGGTATTTAGAGGCGTAAATCAACTTTCCTACGAAGAAATCCCAGTACCGACTCTGGAACCGGATGAAGTGCTGGTTCAGGTTCAGGTAGTAGGATTGTGTCAATCCGATATTAAAAAAATTCGTTATCCCTTGTACGAACCACCGCGGATTTTTGGACATGAAACGGCGGGAACGATCGCATCTGTGGGTTCTGAGGTAAAAGGTTGGCAAGTGGGACAAAGGGTAGCGGTAATGCACCATATTCCCTGTATGCGTTGCGCCTACTGCCTCAATGAAAATTATTCCATGTGTGATGTTTATAAAAACATCTCCACCACAGCCGGATTTAACGCCAGTGGCGGCGGTTTTGCAGAATATGTCAAAGTACCAGGACATATCGTGCAAAATGGCGGGTTAATTCCCATTCCCGATGATATTAGTTTTGAAGAAGCAAGTTTTGTTGAACCGACTAACTGCTGCTTAAAAGCCGTCAAAAAAGCCCAAATTGCACCGGGACAAACCGTGTTGATTACTGGTGCGGGGCCTATTGGCTTAATGTTTGTCATGTTAGTCAAGTATTTCGGTGCGAGAGCGATCGCTACCGATTTATTACCTTCTAGAATTGAAAAAGCTTTAAATCTCGGCGCGGAAGCTGCTTTTGATCCTCGCGATCCCGATTTACCAGCAAAAATTCATGCAATCACTGGTGGAATGGGTGTTGATGTCACCTTACTAGCCGTTCCCAGCGATAAAGCATTCTTTCAAGCCTTGGATTGCACTCGTAAAGGTGGCAAAATTCTCTTTTTCGCAGAGTTCCCCGACGAAGTACAAATTCCCATCAACCCAAATCTGCTGTATCGCCGAGAAATTGACTTAATGGGCAGTTATAGTTCATCCTATCGCCTGCAAAATCTCTCAGCAGATATAGTATTTAATCGCAGGATTAATGTACAAGCATTAATTAGCGATCGCTATCCCCTACAAAATTTATCAGCCGCCGTCGATCAAGCGATCGCCCCCACACCAGAAACCTATAAAATCTTGATTTATCCGTAAATAAAAGTGTCATTCGGTCATAGGTAATAGGTAATGGGTAATAGGTAATAGGTAATTGGCGTTTGTCATTCGTAATTTGTCATTTGCTGTTTGTTATTCCCCTTTCCCCTTTTCCCCAATCCCCAGTCCCCAATCCCCAGTCCCCTTTTCCCCAATCCCCAAAAAATGCCCATCACCCTCGCAATCGTCGCCTTACTCGCTTTCTACGTCGCCTTTAATCTCGGTGCTAATGATGTTGCTAACGCAATGGGAACCTCTGTCGGTTCCAAAGCTGTCACCTTGAAACAGGCGTTAATTATTGCTGGGACGTTAGAGTTTGCAGGTGCTGTATTGTTTGGGCACGAGGTAACGGAAACGCTAGCAACAAAAGTTGCTAACCCCGCCTTATTTGCGGCTACGCCCCAAATTTTGGTTATGGGAATGGTGACGGTGTTGCTAGCCTCTGGGGTATGGCTGCAAATTGCCACATCGCGGGGTTTACCTGTATCCTCATCTCATGCAGTAGTCGGTGCGATCGCAGGTTTTAGTTGGGTAGCTTTGGGAGTTGGTGCAATAGATTGGTCATCCATTGGCTCAATTACCATTGGCTGGATTTTAACGCCATTAATTAGCGGCGCGATCGCGGCTTTATTCTACAGTCAAATCAAGCGCTGGATTTTAGACCAACCAAATCAACTGGTGCAGTTAAATGAGTGGCTTCCTTGGTTGAGTGCGCTACTCATAGGCACATTTGGCGTGATTGTCCTCCCATCGCTGACTCAACCTTTAAGCAATTATTTAATTAACCAAATTGGCTTAAATCTCCCCGCTTACGATATTCCCATCTTCACTGGCGCAGTAGCCGCAGTTGGACTCACCTTCTATAGCTGGAACCAATTAGGACATAAATCCCCAGTTCCCAGTCCCCAGTCCCCAGTCCCCAATCCCCAATCCCCAATCCCCAATCCTCAATCCCCAATCCCTAATCCCCAATCCCCAGTCCCCAGTCCCCATTACCCCTTATCCCCAGAGGGGGCCCCGAGTTCCCCAATCCCCAATCCCACCGAACGCTTATTTGCTCGCTTCCAATTACTTAGCGCTTGCTTTGTCGCCTTTGCTCATGGTTCTAATGATGTGGGGAATGCGATCGCGCCTCTAGCTGCGATCGTTTATATTAATCAGACTGGCAGCGTACCGATAAATGGTATTACCATCCCCTTATGGATTTTAATCCTTGGTGGTATCGGCATTGTGGGGGGTTTAGCCATCTGGGGCAAAAAAGTCATTGCCACCATTGGCGAAAATATTATTTCTTTGCAACCTAGCAGTGGCTTCTGTGCGGAACTCGCAACCGCCACGACTATATTACTTGCCTCTCGTTTAGGGTTACCTGTATCCACCTCTCACGCTCTTGTGGGTGGTGTAGTTGGCATTGGACTAGTGCAAAATATCAAATCGATTCAATTCCAAACCCTCAAAGGAATTGCTGCTGCATGGGTAATTACAGTTCCCGCGAGTGCAGTTCTCAGCGCCGCTATATTTAGTCTTGTCCGGATGATTTTTCTGTGAAAATCACCCTAAATTTTCCTATTAGGCAGTTACAGTTAAATCAGATATCTCTAACTTTTAATTTGTAAATTTTTCGCAACATTTATTTTTAGTATAATTCCCTATTTTTAGCCTTTTTTCCTAAATTTATACCTAAATTTTTAGGCATCAGGTATGAGGTATTTAATCAGAAAACTGCAAAAATTGGGATAAATATTTGTAATTTTCCTGATTGCAGGCATTCAGAAATAAATCGCGTTACAACCGATGAGATGATATCATTTAATTTTTAATAAATATAGACAAACGCTCCTGCGAGCGAATTTTTGCAGAATTGTGATTAATTCACTAAAATATATTCCAGAGGTCAGCAATAATTTTAATTTACGCCGACAAATAATTTAATCTCAGTCAGAAATATAAACTGTCTCGTAAGTTACATTACACCATAATTTAGACATAAATCTAACAGTTTAGCTAGCCTGATGCTAGCCCAGTAGTTCTTCACAATTTTTTGACAATTACTAATCGCACAAAAAGAATATGTATTGATTTGGGGTAAAAATTTTTCTCCCGAAACAATCCTGCTCAAAAGCATAGATGATTGAATTAATACTTCTGTGCGGAAGTCAACAAAAGCTTGCGTGTTGAGTCGCTTAACTTAATAGTGACTTGTGACACTGATGGTTGTGGCTCATGGGATGGCAATTTAATTTACTTCCCAATGTACAAAAACAGAGGATATTTATACCACTAATGCTGCAAGAAACACAGTTTATTCAGCTATGAGTTAAATTATTCTCTTTGCCAACTCTGTGTTCAGCATGACAAAATTACGTTGATATGCGTAAGTCCTGTTAAAATTTGTGGTTTATCTAAGAAGGTACAAAAAATTAGTATGAGTGCCAAGCAGTTATGCGGGAAGCAGCTTTATCGTCAAGGTGTTAGAGGTTAAAAGCTCATGGGGCGATTTGAGAAGCAACCAGACAGAGCCAGAGGTGATTTATCCAGAGCAGCCGAAAATGCTCTGTGGGCTGTGGTTGAGGATTTGGAAAATCTTCAACAGCACGTGCTGCGATCATTACAAGAAGAGGTAAAGCGACTTCAGGCGGAGAAAAACCGTTTAGGAGATGATATTCAACGGCTGCAGGAAGAAAAAGAACAGTTACAACAGGTACGCCAAATTACCGAGCAGCAGGTGTTAATCCGTCAATTAGCAGAAGCTTTGGCGAAGCATATCTCTTCTCAACTGCAATCCTCCCTGACAACTTTAGCTAACGAAGCCATAGAAAGTAATTCTTCCCAAAGACCTGCATTAGGCGCAAGCCAGACAGATAATGGTGAAAAAGTAGAGCAAATGCTTGGCTCTTTAGATGATACTCTTACCATTACCTTTAACTCATTGCAACAAGAGTTAAAGAATTATCAAAGCAATATTTCTCAGCAGTTGTCTCGGATGCAGAATCAACAACAGCAAGGGGAATACATCATAGCGGAGTTAATTAATCGGTTGCAAGGTCTGGAAAAAACCATTGCCAAAACTCCCCTCACAACAGTACAAGTATCGCCACCTACTGTTTTGCAACCTGCTCAAGAGCCAGCACCTACAGTATCATTACCCACCATCTTGCAACCTGCTGAAACACCAGTAGCGAACGTATCACCCCCCACAGTGTTGCAACCTGCTGAAGAACAAAAAGGTTCTTGGGAGAGTTATTCACAACCAGCAGGAATCAATAGTCAAGCTGTCGAACCACTTAATACTATCCCTGTAGAGGGTTCACAAAATCAAACTACATCACAGTTAGAGTTTGAGGCGCAACAAGCAGACGCATCTTTAAAAGAAAACGAAAATGAAACGGAACCAATGTCTTTTCGTTCTAGTTACTTCTTTGAAAGCGAAACGACAGCGGAACCCACTGTTCCCTCACCAGATGCTACACCTCCACCGTCAACAAGTAATGCTGATGAGGAGGAAATTTCAGTTTTCTTTAATAGCTTATCGGAAAGTGAAACTCAACCAGAGGAAACACCCGCGCCATTTACCAGCAACTCAGATGAGCCAATTTCTGTCCTCTCTAATAACTTATCGGAGAGCGAAAATCAGCCGGAACCTGTAGTGCGATCGCCCAAGCAGGAAATCAAGCCACCATCGCTGAATTTATCTAACTCCTCTAAGCTATCAACTATCCAAATAGGTTTCTTGCTGATAGTATTGTCAGCAGTAGTGTCATCACTTTATAACGTCGCAATTAAAGTGATTTTCCAAGATGGGGCGATTTTGGGAGTAGTTGAAGTAGACCGTTTGCTTGTGCCAACTTTAGGCAATACGCTCTTAATTTTAATGCTCAGGTTGCTGGTGGTTGTACCACTAATGTTACTCTTAGCGCCGATGATGCATCCACCAGTTTGGCAAGACTTGCAAAATTTGTTTGCTTCATTCAAAGGAAATTCTGATCCTGATAATTCCAAAACCAGGAAGGTTTTGCAGTTATCAATTGCTAGTGGATGCTTTTTGTTTTTATCGCAAGTGCTGATCTATATTGCTATCGGCCAAGTTACCACAGGGATGGCGATCGCACTTTTCTTTATCTATCCTCTAATTAGCAGTCTTTTGGCTTGGTTACTATTCCGCGATCGTCCTAATGTATTCCGTTATGGGGCGATGGGCGCACTGTTCTGCGGAGAATTACTAGTGTTAGGCGGTGCTACTAGTTCAACTCTAGGTAATGTTCCCCTGGGAAGTACCACCGCAATTATGTCGGGAATCGCTTTTGCTGTTTACGTCATCCTCACAAGAATATGCGCTAGTAAAGTACATCCAGTATCTTTTACCTTAATTAACTTTGCTACCATGTTGCTGTTAAGCTTCATCGGTTTAATGGTGCCATTACCTGGAGACTTAGGTTTAGTATTTAATCCTAATAAGTTGTTAGAAATTATTTTAAGTGCATTTATTTTGGGTGTACTAACTCTCTTTGGTTATGTAGTCAATAATGTTGGTATCCGGCAACTTGGTGCTATCCGTTCTGCAATTATCGGAGCTAGTGTACCATTCCTCACTGTAATTTTTGCTGGATTGCTCATTCAAGAAAATTTAGAAGTAGCACAAATTTTAGGAGTGCTATTAGTAACATTTGGAGCAGCAGCCTTTAGTTTTGAAAAAATGCGAAATCAACCAAAGTCTTCAAATACTGTAAATTAAATCGTAACTCTAGTACTATCTAATTTCTGAAAGTTTATTCTATACATATTCCCGAATATTAAATACTTCGGGAATTGGAGCTTCGGTTAGCGACAGATGGCTAGGGCACGGCATCCACAATCTTTTGGCATATCCAATATCTTACTGTTGCCGTGCCCCTACAAAGAGTTTATCTGTCACCAACATTATTGGAATTGGTATTACTTAAAACTATAACCAGGCTATAGTTAACGTTGTTTTTTCTATAGATACCTAGCTTTCTTCATGCTTTCCTATGACCCTATCAGGATTGACGCAACTATCAAATGAGATTGTAAGATAGCTTTAATTACACAAATATCAACTCAACTTAATTTTACTTTTTGTATAAAAAAATCAAATTATATTTATCAATATAATTAGTTTTTCTTAATTAAGATAAGTAAAAATAAATAAAATGCTAGAATCAATGAATAATATTTCCAAGCAAATAAATAAGGAACTTAAAAGCCTGATTGTTCGAGCTTTATTTTGTTATCTGCCATTTTTAGTAATTTGTCAATTACTAAAGCAGTAAACAAGAACAAATTTTGCAGCGATGGAGCTAAAGCACTCCAATCGCTGCAAAATTAAGTAGCTTGATTTTTAAATTTCTTAATCAAAATTGAATTGTCGGTTGCCGATATTGGTTTTTCGATGACAAATCTATCTGCGGTTTCCTGTAGTAGCTAATTATCTTGAATTACTGGCTTACAATTTTTTTTGAATTACTTGATAAGTATCTTCCAGTATTAAATTAATTAACTGGAGCGAAATATTATTTAGGCAAATATAAACGTTTTTATACAGCTTACTCTGCTGAGATTTTCTAAAAACCTAGCTTTGTAATTGCATTAGAAGAATGGAGGGCTAAAGTATGCTAGTAATATTACGGTTATAAGTCATATAAAATACACCAAATACATATTTCTAAAGTATGTGTCTGAAAATACACCGAATTTCATTATTTTGACTAGCAAGAACTTCATACTTGAAGCATAATAAATAATCTGAAGTGAAAATATTGCCTTCAGTCGGGTGTATACTACTTACTTTCCTACGGTTAATAAATTTGTAAACGTGCTATTTAACTGTCTGTTATATGAGTAACGACATAGATCTGATCAAACGTCTCGGCCCCAGTGCGATGGATCAGATCATGCTTTATCTGGCTTTTAGTGCCATGCGGACTAGTGGGCACAGGCATGGGGCATTTTTAGATGCAGCTGCTACTGCAGCCAAATGTGCAATTTATATGACCTATCTAGAGCAGGGGCAAAACCTGCGGATGACTGGTCATTTACACCACCTAGAGCCGAAGCGGGTCAAAATCATTGTTGAGGAAGTCAGACAAGCCCTGACTGAAGGTAAGTTGCTGAAAATGCTGGGTTCTCAAGAGCCTCGCTATTTGATTCAATTGCCTTATGTCTGGATGGAAAAATTTCCTTGGCGACCCGGGAAATCACGCATTCCCGGCACCAGTCTGACAACTGAGGAAAAGAAACAAATCGAGCATAAATTACCGAGTAATCTACCTGATGCTCAGTTAATTACCTCTTTTGAGTTTCTAGAATTAATTGAATTTTTACACAAGCGATCGCAGGAGGAAATGCCTCCCGAACACCAAATGCCTTTGAGTGAAGCTTTAGCGGAGCATATCAAGCGCCGCCTGCTGTACTCTGGCACGGTGACACGCATTGATTCTCCTTGGGGAATGCCTTTCTACGCACTCACCCGTCCTTTCTATGCACCTGCTGACGACCAAGAGCGCACCTATATCATGGTCGAAGATACCGCCCGATATTTCCGCTTGATGAAAGATTGGGCAGAAAAGCGACAAAATGCTATGCGCGCTTTGGAAGAACTAGATATTCCGCCAGAACGCCTAGAGCAGGCTCTAGAAGAGTTGGATGAAGTGATCCGTGCTTGGGCAGATAGATATCACCAAGAAGGCGGCATTCCCATGATTTTACAAATGGTGTTTGGGAAAAAGGAAGACTGATAGATCGAGGTTAAGGCTTGCAGAGACGCGATTAATCGCGTCTGTAATCAAAAATCAAGTCTATTGGTTAATTTTGAATTTTATAGACGCGCAGCGGCTACTCTAAGAGAACGCTGAACGGCGATCGCGCGGAGTATTTTGAATTATTTACCAACTGTTGAATAATGGCATTCAGCTGTTTTAACTTCACAGGTTTGGACAGGTATTCATCGGCCCCTGCTTCCAGACATTTTTCTCTATCTTGGGGCATGGCTAACGCCGTTAGCGCAATAATTGGAATCGCGGTTAAGGAGTCATGGCTACGGATCTGGCGAATAGCTTCTAAGCCATCCATTCCTGGCATTTGGATGTCCATGAGAATCAAGTCAGGACTGTGAGCAATGGCGAGGTCGATCGCAGCTTGGCCATTGTTTGCTAGTATCAACCGATAGTCTAGGCTATTAAGATAGGCGGCTAGAGTTTCAATATTTGCCTCATTATCCTCTGCTAACAAGATGAGAGGATTTTGAGGGGGTGGAGCATTGACTACATCTGACACCGAAGAATTTTCGCCAGTTAGTTGGTTATGGTAGTTAACTTCGGAAGTAGTAGGAGTTGGTGTAGCTGGCGAAATTTTTGTGTAAGGTAAGCGAACCGTAAAGCAGCTACCTTTACCCAGTTCACTACTAACCGTGACACAACCGCCATGCAGTTCGGCGATTTGCTTCACTAAAGTTAGCCCTAAACCTGTACCAGAATACTGACGACTGAGACTGCTGTCAACTTGCACAAATGGCTGGAAAAGTTTGTCTATATCTTCAACTGCGATCCCGATTCCGGTGTCAATCACAGAAAAAGCGATTATTGCAGGAGCTAACAAAGTTTTCTCCTCAGTATCGGAGTGCGATCGCTCTAACCTCACTTTTAAGGTTACCGATCCCCCCTCTGGAGTGAATTTCACAGCATTATTGAGTAAATTGATGAGCACTTGCCGCATTCGACGCTCATCCACTTCTATTTCTTCCAAAGTGGTGGAAATCTCTGTCTGCAATTGAATATTTTTTTGAATTGCTTGTTGCTTAACTAAAGACAAACTAGAATGGCAAATTTGGTTAACCAAAACAGCAGAAATTTCCAGTTCTAGTTTGCCTGCTTCAATTTTTGCTACTTCTAGGATGTCATTAATCAATTCCAGCAAATGTTGACCGCTACTCTCAATAGTTACGATCGCTCGATGCTGGCGTTCATTCAATATCCCGAAAACCTCTTCCTGCAATACTTCTGACATCCCCAAAATGGCATTCAGGGGAGTACGCAGTTCATGGCTCATATTAGCGAGAAATTCATCTTTCGAGCGGGTAGCGCGAATCAGTTGCGTATTAGCACGACTAAGTTGTTCGTTAGCCTGCTGTAGTTTAATTTCTGCCTGTTTGCGGTCGGTAATATCTCGCCCAACTGACTGAAACTCAATTAAGCTTCCCTGCTGATCGAAGAAAGCCCGATTGTTCCATTGTGTCCAACGGATTCCTCTGGGGGTGACCACCCGATTCTCAAGTGTGACAATGGGGTTATTGAGATTCATGGAATCAATCAGCCGAGTTACCTGTTCGTAGTCTTCTGGAAAAATAATTGGCTGATAGCTACTGCCAATAACTTGTGCTTGCTCCAGCCCAAAAAAGCGGCAATAAGCTTCATTAACATAGAGAATGGTAGTATCTGGTAAAAATCGGCAAATCAACTCGGTTTGGTCTTCCACAATGGCGCGATAACGCTCCTGACTTACCTCCGCCTCCTGTTGGGCTGCTTCAGCAGACAGACGCAGCGTATGTTCCCGCATAGCAGCTTCCTGACGAATCTGCGCTAGCTTCAAATTCGCTTCTACCCGTACCAGCAATTCACGACTGGAGAAGGGCTTGATTAAGTAATCATCGGCTCCTGCTTCCAACCCTTCAATGCGTGACTCTTCACCTGCCCGCGCAGAGAGAAGAATGATCGGCAGTTCTCTTGTCTGGGGATCGGCGCGTAGTTCCCGTAGTAGACCAAAACCATCAAGCCGAGGCATCATGACATCTGTTAACACCAAATCAGGAAGCTGTTGCCGCACAGCTGCGATCGCCTCTATACCATCGGCAACAGCATGAACTCGATAGCGTTGCTCCAGAAGCCGCTTGGCATAGTTCCGCATATCTGCATTATCATCAACCAGGAGGATGAGAGCAGAAGAGGTTGTAGGAGAAAAAGAGTTAGTGTTTAATAAATCTTCTCTACCAGAGGTTACAGTAACGCTCTCCCTGCTCCCCTTCGGGTTCGCCAGTCCCCCAGACGCTCGAAGACTCGCTAACGCTGCGCTATCGTGACGGAGACCGCCAAGACGGGGGCTGGTCTCACCTGCCCCATGCTCCCCTGCCTCTTCCGGTAGCCACCGCCAAGCTTCTTCAATATAAGCAGTAGCACCCATTGCTGTAGATGCTAGGGTGCGAGAAACGTGGTTATGTCTGGGGCTATCGTGCTTGGCTACGCTAGCACTGGGTAAATGAGCGAATCCGGTGGGGATCGCCACCCTAAAGCAACTGCCTTTTCCTAATTCACTGGTGACCTGGACAGTACCACCATGCAGCTTCACTAACTCTTGTACCAAAGACAAGCCAATGCCTGAACCTTCAAAACTGCGCCCCTGCGCTTCTTTAACTCGATGAAACCTTTCAAATAAATGGGGAATTTCGTTTGTAGAAATGCCAATACCTGTATCCGCCACAGTTAACTCAACAAAATCGGCAAAATCCTGTAAACGGACTGTAATCTCGCCATTAAAGGTAAATTTAAAGGCATTGGACAACAAATTGAAGACTATTTTCTCCCACATTTCCCGATCCACATAGACCACAGCAGATAACGGGGAACATTCCACAACCAAAGACAGCCCAGCACGTTCAATTAGCGAGCGAAACGTACTAGCAAGTTCTGCTGTCCATGTAGATAAATCAATTGGCTCATAAACTGCTTGAATGCGTCCGGCTTCAATCCGCGAGAAATCTAAAAGGGTATTGACTAGTTTCAACAAGCGTAAGCCATTGCGCTGTAAAATTTCCATGCGATCGCGTTGGCTGGGCGGTAAGGGAGCCTCGGTATCAGCTAGGGCATCCTCTAGCGGAGCCAGCATCAGGGTTAATGGTGTGCGAAACTCATGGGAGACATTGCTAAAAAAGACGGTTTTGGCGCGATCAATCTCTGCCAAAGCCTCTGCCCGTTTGCGTTCGGCTTCATAAGCACGGGCTTTAGATAAAGTATTGGTGACTGCATCAGCCAGCATTTCGTAGAATTGGCGATAAGGCTGATCGAGCGCTCGCCGCGAACTCACCCCTGTTACCATCACTACCAGTGGGTACTCTGCCCCAGGTAAGCGGATTGGTAATATCAAGGCGGTCTGTGGTGGTTCTGGATAGGGGCCGCAAGATAACCCAGCTAATAAATCCTGTAAGCCATCAACCTGTAGCGAGTGCTGCGATCGCATGACATCAGCCAACCGCCACACCGATGGCGATGCAGAATCCAAATCTACTACCGTTGGGGTAACAATGGTTTCTTTTGGCAAGCCTACATTTTCCACCAGTCGAGCCTGTTTGCCTTCAGCATCAACCGAATAAATCAGTACAAAGGGCAAATCGAGATCGTACCGAGCCAAGGCTTGAGCTACTGAGGCGATCGCTGCTGCCACAGTTTTAGTATCCGTCGTTTGGTCAGATAAATCCCGTAATACCTGAAGTCGCCGTTCTGCCAGGGTTTGCTGAGTCAACTCTATCACTGGATGGAACAGTCCACCGACACCCCCTGTTTCGTCGCGGATGGGACTAAAGGAAAATGTAAAAAATGTCTCCTCCATATAACCGTTGCGATCAAGAAAAATCGGCCGATTTTCCAGGTAAGAAGTCTCGCCTTCCCAAGCCCGGTTAAATGCTTCGCCAATAGCTGGCCATGCTGAAGCCCAGCACTCTCGGAAATCTTGACCCATTGAATGGGGATGCTTCCCGCCACAGATAGGCCAGTAGCCGTCATTGTAAATCTGGATATAGTTCGGCCCCCAAGCAATTGAAATGGGGAAATTAGAAGCAAGGCAAAGGCTGACAGTGGTTTTTAAGCTTTGGGGCCAGGAAGCGATCGCCCCTAGTGGTGTTTTCGACCAGTCTATTGAGCGAATCAGCTTGCCCATCTCTCCACCACCGATGAGCCAGTCCATAGAGGCTGCTTCCTGATTACTCATTATGAATTTTCCTAGAATGAAAATATTGTTGACTGTTGATTGTTAATTGGAAAGATAAATTTTCCTACGTGATGGTATACGCAGTTTATGACGAATATTGTCAAAAAATGCCTTCAATGTAACTAATAACTCTTTATACTATGCGGTAAGCGCAAAGCCTACGTAATTTATAATTCCTAATTAATAACTATAGCTAGTAGCAAATTAGGTAATTATGTTAACTTTTATGTTGATTTTTAATAATATCTGGGTTGAGATTTAATTTTAATGATTTAAATTAATCCAGTTTTGTTAAGATAAACAAACTTAAGATGCGTTACCTATCGCTAACGCATCCTCGTGAACTTCAAAAATCAAATATGAGTCCTATATAGATAGTAAGTGTGGCTATTTCCGATTGGAAATAGCATTTGTCATTTTTGGAATTTAGCCTGATAGCGCAGCAACTTCCAAACAACAGTTTTTACTTATTCACAGGTTGTGCAGGAATCGGCGTAGTTTCAAACACTGGGTTAAATTGTGTGGTTGGTTGCAGTGGTGATGTAGAAGAAGGTACAAAACTGCTGACTCTATCGCTACCACTAATACAAGTATCTAGTGTAGGAACCAGAGCCGATTTAGTTTCAGTTCTTAAGCCTACGACACACTGAGAAAAGCTCACAGGCAACAAACTGCGACCGCAATAATTTAAGATTGCTGGGTTAGCAGCTTCCTTACTAGGATAAAGGCTAATATCAACTACACAGGTAGCCAACTCTTCAGGACGGCGTGCTAACGTACAAGAATTAAGAGCATCTACAGCACTGATTTGAGTTTGTCTGCTAATTTTGACCACACAACGAGACAACTCCCGTGGACGTAGTGCGCCAGCACAAGCTTGTGATGCTGAGTTGGTATTAATGTTGACGCGCAAAAGCTGACCAGCACAGGCACGGTAATCATTATTGCTGTAGGTGGCGGCCGCCATAGAGGGAACCATCGTTGCCAACCATCCAGCGATCGCTAAAACTGGCCCTGTCCATCTAATTGCTTTAGTTGACAACATCCTATATTTAGAACCGCCTTTTTTGCTCATAAATTTTTACTCCTGAATATTCCGTTCACCAAACACCCAATGGCTATGCTAACTCAAGAACGGCGCTCAATCCTCGTTAATATAGGGAATTTTACTAGCATAGCCGGGAGATGAGGAGGATGAGTAAGTAGCGGAGGAATTACCCATTACCCATTACCCATTACCCATTACCCATTACCCATTACCAATAACCTCACCCCGCTACAAGATTTATCTCATGTTGATGTGCTACGATATTTTGATCGAAGATTAAGTAGGTAACATAAAAAGTATTTCTGTGTAGAAATGCTACGTGAATCAATCTAGCGATTGAGTCGCCTACGAAACCACAAAACAAAAAACTCATGTATTCGAGTACCTAGGGGCACTGGGGAATTGAAGCTTGGGAGCTAATGCCTTGGGCAGGTAGTGTGCTGCTTTGAGAAACAAAGCTGAATCAACTGCCGTCGGTTTTACCGACTTCAAACCCTCGGCGTGAAAAAAAACTCTGTTCTAATCAGATTAATTCTACTAGAGCAATGGTTTCCAGCGAACTAAGAATCCCCCGACTTGAGAAACAAATAAGCGATCGCTTTATTTGTTAAGTTGGGGGAATGCCACAATGGTATGTCTAGGTAAAGTTGAAACAGGAATAGATTAAGGAAACACATGTCCCGATATAGAGGGCCTCGCCTCAGAATTGTACGCCGCTTAGGCGATTTACCAGGATTAACTCGTAAAAGCGCTAGACGTGCTTATCCACCTGGTCAGCATGGTCAAAACCGCAAAAAGCGTTCTGAGTATGCTGTCCGGTTAGAAGAAAAGCAAAAACTACGCTTAAACTACGGTCTAACCGAAAAGCAACTGCTACGTTATGTCCGTAAAGCCAGACGAGTTACTGGTTCTACCGGACAAGCGCTGTTACAACTTCTCGAAATGCGCTTGGATAATACAGTTTTCCGCTTGGGTTTAGCTCCCACTATTCCCGCAGCACGACAACTAGTAAATCACGGCCATATCACTGTGAATGGACGTGTAGTTAATATTGCTAGCTATCAATGCCGTCCTGGTGAAGAAATTGCTGTTCGCAACAAAGAAGCATCCCGTAAGTTGGCAGAAAACAACCTCCAATATCCTGGATTAGCTAACCTACCCAGTCACTTGGAGTTTGATAAAACCAAGCTTGTTGGTAAAGTCAACAGTGTTATTGAAAGAGAATGGGTGGCGCTACAAGTTAACGAACTGCTGGTTGTGGAATACTACTCACGCCAAGCGTAATAGTCATTCGTCCCTTGTCCTTCTTACAAAGTTCTGATCGGAGGTTTCCTCCGCTCAGACTTTGCGCTTTGTCCTTTGTAAATAACCAAGGACAAATGACTACCCGCCAATCTGGGACATAGTCCGTGAATATATGCCTGTGGTACCAGATTCGCGCCCTTTAAAGTTGATTTCGGGTTTTATTGCTAATAAATGTCTAACTTGCTCTTGCAATTGTGAGGTACTGACACCAGACCGGAGAGCAGTTTTTAAATCTAATTGACCAGTTTCATTTAATAAACAGGGACGCAACCAGCCATCGGCACTTAAACGCATCCGGTTACAGCGATCGCAAAAACACTCTGACATCTGACTGATGAATCCTAGTGTTCCCTTGGCTCCCGGAATTTGAAAGATATCAGCTGGCCCACTACCACGAACTTGAGAATCTGTCAATCCCCAGCGATCACGGATTTGTTGCCGTAGTTGGGCAGAAGAAACCCATCCGCGATCGCCAAATAATTGCCAATTACCAATCGGCATAAACTCAATAAACCGCACGTGCCAGTTGCGGTCAAGGGTGAGAGCAGCTAAATCTAGCACTTCATGGTCATTTACCCCAGGAATCACCACTACATTCAGCTTCAAGGGGTCGAAACCGACGCGATGGGCTGCTTGAATCCCCTGCCAAACTTGCTCCCAGCGTCCACGGCCGCGATTGCCAATAATTTGGTCAAAGGTGTCTGCTTCTAGAGAATCGAGGCTAATATTAATGCGCCGCAAACCCCCATCATAGAGATTTTGGGCGATGGGAGCGAGTAAGAACCCGTTGGTTGTCATCGATAAATCTTGAGTTTGGGGAAAAGATGCGATCGCCCTCACCAATTCCACCACATGGGGACGTAGTAAAGGTTCCCCACCAGTTAACCGAAAACGAGTAAAGCCTACAGGGATAAATACTTCTGCAATGAGGGTAAGGAGTTCCTCATCAGTTAAAAGTTGTTGTTTGAGAATATAGTCGATTTCTGCGCCTTCTGGCATACAGTATTGACACCGGAAATTGCAGCGATCGATTAAGCTAATCCGGAGGTAGTCTACCTGGTTCATTTTTGAGTGTTTATTTCTATTTTATTTTCCCTAAGGGGGTAGCAAACCTGATAGTAGGTTGGCGATAGGTTACGAATAACCACTTTTCATTATTTCTTTGAGTTTGAGCAAAAAGACTAAGGTAAAAAGGTTAAGGGTGCATTAAACCTTTCCCTTTTACCTAAGCGTATTAAGATGCGATCGCCTTCACCCAAAGCGCATAGGCCTAAAGATGGACACAAGCAGCTAGAATTAGATATTCTTTAAGCGTCTTTAGCAATTACTACATTGCTTTGTTATCTCATTACGTTGAATGCCTAAAATCAGATTTTTCCCTCAGTCTCTTGCATCTAGCAAGTTTTCAGTCTAGCGAATTTTCCACAATCAAGGTTGTGAGGGGATAGTAAATGGTAGTAAAAGTACAACATAGAAAAAATTTTAAACAATTTTCTATTGGGCGCTATTTTTCTGTATTTCTGCTTTTTGGGCAAGTTTTGCTACATTTGCTCCAAGGAAAGACTTATCACCGCAAAATTCTGGAACACATGGTAACGGCTGGGCCAGCTTCTCTGTGTCCGGTTCTCTTAGTAAGCGGTTTTGCAGGTATGATTTTCACCATCCAAACAGCCAGAGAATTAGTGCAGTTTGGTGCTGTGAGTGCCGTAGGAGGAGCTTTTGCACTGGCTTTTTGCAGAGAATTGGCTCCCATTTTGTCTGCTAGTATCATCGCCGGACAAGTAGGTTCAGCCTTCGCAGCAGAAATAGGCGCAATGCGAGTCACAGACCAAATTGATGCGCTGCATATGCTGAGAACCGATCCAATTGATTATCTAGTACTTCCTAGAGTCATTGCTTGCTGTTTAATGACACCACTATTAACAATTTTTGGGTTACTGACTGGCATTATTGGTGGAATTTTCGCCGCATCGCAGTTTTATCAAATTATGCCAGAGACATTTTTAGAGTCAGTCAGAAGTTTTTTAACCCCTGCAGATTTATGGATTGTTTTACTCAAAGGCTTTCTGTTTGGAGCTATAGTTGCTGTCAATGGTTGTAGTTGGGGTTTAACTACTAGAGGTGGAGCAAAAGAAGTCGGAGAATCAGCCACCACAGCAGTTGTGACTACTTGGGTATCAATTTTTATGATGGATTTCTTATTGTCTGTGTTGTTTTTTGAAAAGCCAACCTTTTAAATAATTCGTAATTCGTAATTCGTAATTTGAATGAGTTGGGGCGTAAATCCTCAACTCATTCAATACCAAAATCTCAAAATTTGGTAATTGGTAATTGGTAATTGGTAATTGGTAATTGGTAATTAGGTGTTTGTTATTTCCCCATCTCCCTCATCTCCCTCATCCCGCCATCTCCCTCATCCCGCCGCTACCAACGGCTTCGGTGTTTCAACTCTCCGCCGTACGGATTGTCCAGTCAGTAGTTCCGCTACATCCATACCGTTACCAATTACGCCAGGTACGCTGGGATAGCCTGCACTCGCACCTACTAAGTACAGATTCGGTAATTCTGTTGTATATCCCAGACGCTCTAAGCCTACTTGTTTGGGTACTAATTTCGCACCGTAAATATTACCCTGGGGTTGTCCGAGATAAAATTCACTGGTGGTAGGTGTACCGTAAATTTTCATCCGAGCATATTTATCTACATCGGGAATTAAATCGCGAACACTGGTCATTACTTGCTGATAAACTTCCCGCTTTTTGGCTTTATAGCCTTTAGGGTCGTGTTTGTGTAGGTATTCAAAAGGTTCATATGGGCAGACTGTAGCAATTTCTAGAATATGATGCCCTGGTGGCCCCATCCCTGCTTCCTGAGACTTCATTGTCGGACAAGAGAGGAAAATCCACGGGTGGCTGAGGTCTCCTGCTAATTGTTGTTGATATTCTTGGTTGAGGTCGCCTGTAGGATAGTACCAGATATTCCAGTTACCAATTCCATAGCGTTCTGGCTCGAAGTGGCTATCTAAACCTAAGTAGATATTAAATGCACTAGCTGAATATTCGTAGTCTGTTAAGCGTTGACGTTCCTTGTGGCTCAAGGCTTCCACGTCATGCATCAACTCTACTGTTAATTTGGGGTCTAGGTCGCTGATATAAGCTTGACGGGCGCTATAGGTGATACCATCGGCAATGACGCTGTGGATGGTGTTGTGACTAACTTGGATATGTTCTACAGGCGTTGAGTATTGAATTACGCCTCCACCAGCTGTAATTACTTCGGTAATGCTATCTACAAAGTGTTTGAAGTGGTGTTTTGGATAGTAGGCTCCCTCGGAATAGTCCCAAACTAAGGAAGTATGGGTAAGTAGGGCAATTTCTTTAGGTGGTAATGCATAATCACCACTTTGTCCTGCTAATACAGCTTGCAGTTTTGGCGACAAGCCAACATAGTTATACAAATCTTGTAGAGTCCAATTCCGCTTCCAAAAGAGATTCCAGTATTTTGGTAACTTCAACCAATCCGACCATTTACGGTCAAACCAACGCACTTCTTGAACTAAGCTGCGAATTTGTTGATGGATTTGTTTAATCTCATCACAGTAGCGGTTAATGGCTCGTTGTTCTTCAGGAAAGCTAGTCAGCAAGGCTTGACGCAGATTTTCCCATCCTAATGGAATCGCAAAATTCGCTTCTGGTGTAATTACTCGGTCAATACAGTTTGGATCGAGGCTGTTAAAGGGTACATCCCGTTCGATGTAGTTGAGAAATTGGTTGATAGTCTTACCTGAAGCACATTGAGAAATATAATGCACATCCGCGCAAAAGCTGTATTCACCATAATCAAAGGTGTGACAGCAGCCACCTGGTAAGTAATGTTTCTCCAAAACTACTACACGGTATCCTTGCTTGGTTAAACAGGCTGCTGCTGACAGTCCACCTAACCCAGCTCCTAAAATCACATAATCAAAGATTTCCATTTCTAACTCCTCTGGTAATCTTGATATTTCTTGATTTCGGCGATATGGTTCGGGACTTACGCAACTGGTACACCCATCTTCTGCTTTAAGAGTCAAGAGTCAAGAGTCAAGAGTCAAAGGTCAAGAGCCAAAAACTCAGGTCTTTTGGACTTTTGACCCTTGACGCTGGACAGCCTAAACGAAAAAAATGTGACACTTACGTAAGTCCTATGGTTTTTGATTGCCGTCTTTCGATGGCAAAAATATGCAAATTCTCAGTATTTATTCACCTGGCTGTTAGATTTTTACTGCATCTGCACTGGAGACTGGGTAAAAACTAAAATTAGCGCTGGTGAACTATTGAGCGTACAAACAAATTTTTTTTAATTGCTTCAGTTAGCGGTAAACAATTACCAACTGAGCATTAACAAATAGACGGCTTTTGATGAAATTAGCCGGATTGTATTAAACAGCAATTATTAAGCGATCGCAGCAACTATTCTGAGGGTAAGTAGTCTCTTCTAAGTCAGGTATAAACCTAACCTTGGAAAATACATAAATCTCCCTATACTTTGCCTGGTAAGGGTTACAAGAAAGCTAAAAACTCTCAATTTTCATTTTCATATAGATGCTTAATGCCTTTAGCTTAACAAAAATAGTAAGATTTGTTAGTTAAGCTTGAGTATTTTTCGTTTTTCTTAACAAAAGTCCGTAAACTTATCATGTAGTCACGCTTACAATCCCAAAGATAGCTAAATGCAAAAACTGCAAAAAAAGAGCATATTTCTAATAGCTGAAAATTTAAAAATTTTCCTTTCACTTATAGAAAACTGTGCTAATATAATAGTGGAATTGCAGAGAACCTCTCAAATAGGTGAACGTGGCGACACCCTGATCGCAAGTCTTTGATTAAGAGTCATGCCAACCCATAGCTTAGGAAGAAGCGACTACGGGAGGTTTAGGTATAAATGCAAGACCTGTAAACATAAACTCGTTATGGAGGCAATGTTGGATCAAATTGGCTCACAGATATGAGGGGTCTGGTTGCTAATAACTAGACCCCTCTACTTATTGATGGGTATCATCCTTGAATTACAGCTACAGGTTTGAGGCGTGCTACCTTACGAGCAATACCAGCATTGTGAACCACATTAACAACAAGGCTAACATCTTTGTAAGCTTGGGGTGCTTCCTCAGCTAAACCAGACATTGAACCAGTGCGAATATTGATTCCTTCTTTTTCTAGTTCTCCACGCAAGCGATCGCCTATAACTGACCGCTTTGCCTTAGCACGACTCGTAACTCGTCCCGCACCGTGACAACTAGAACCAAAAGAAAGGCGATCATTTTCAATCCAAAATTTAGTAACGCACCAAAGTAATTTATTAACCCTAAGAATTATTTTTTAAATGCTGTTTCAAATGACGGATAGCAGCACTGGTATTACGTTCATAAGCAATTTGAACACAATGGGTAATGGCATTTTGTAAGTCAAACTCTGGAAAATAGCGGCTGTGAGTTTGCAGTTGGTAATCAGTGCCTTGTAATTGGTAAATCAATAACTGCTGCTTTTTGAATAACCAAACTTCAGGAACTCGGTAGGGAAGATAATCTTGGATATCGGAATAACTAGTTACGTCAATTTCAATCGCCAAATCCGGTGGTGGATCTTGTCTCCACTCAATCCGCTTTTTACCTGAAACTGCTTGCCAATTATCGATGTAGAAACAATAGTCAGGTTCAATGCCACTTTCTTCAGGTAGCGTCATCGTTATAGGGGTAAATGCATCGTATTCCCGTCCATAATGATCTAAAAGTGTCTTCGCAATATCGGCCAGTAAATTGGCATCTCGTCCATGTACAGGCAAAGGCGACATCAGTAATACTTCCCCATCGCGGTATTTGATGCGAGGAATTGAAGCATCTCCCCGCTGTTCACAGAGACATTGATAATCCTGCCAGCTAGCAGGTAAACGTACCACAGCACCAGGAGGCAATTGAATCTTTTCTGGGGAGATTAGAGCAAACATGACTTCAGCTGCTTTTGGCAGTGGTTTATTGCAATAATATCAAACACCTGTAGCGAGCTAGTAGGTGATCAAGTTTATTTTGATAGGAAGGGGTAAGGGGAAAAGGGTAAAGGTTTTAAACCCTTCCCTTTTGCCCTTTTCCCGATATACACCTGTCAATCTTTGTGTGTTGACCTACTAAATGCCCAAACTACAAATCTTTTGCACTTTCAAAGTCTACAAAAAGCTTGTCTCTTCCAAAAACTCTACAATCGCTGCATTTACTTCCTTTGCAGAACCAATTGCGGCATCATGACAGCAGTTACGCAAAATTTTTAACTTCGCATTGGGGAGACATCTATACAATTTCTCCCCATGAGTTACAGGAAACCAATTATCTTGCTCACCCCATAAAACTAGAGTGGGACATTCAATATTACTTAACTTTTTTTGAATTGTACTGAGCATATTTGGTTTCTGGGTTTGCCAATGCTCAATTTCTCTCGCTGCTATTTGTAATTCTTCCGCAACTTTTACGAGTGTCCCAGGGATTTCAATAAATGGGTAGGAGATCCAATAGATATCTTCTTGGGTTAAGACTGATGGATCGAATAGCACCTGTCGCCGCTCCATTGCCATAATTTCTCTAAATAGAGGTGCGAAGAAATATGCTAGACGTAAGCTGTCAATTGTTTGGATGAGTTCTAGCGGTGTTTGTGACAATATCAACATTGCCCAATGTGGCAATCTTTCAGCAAAAATTGGCACATTAACTACTACTAACCGCCCTACTAATTCAGGATATTCTTGAGCTAAAGAAAGAGAAACTAAAGCACCTAAAGATTCTGCTACAATCACTGGCGGTTCATCACATAATTCCTGAATTATGCGCGCTAATTCTAGAACTTGATGACCGTTATCTTCTCTTCTAAATACAGGTTTTTCAGAGAAACCAAAGCCTTTGGCATCAAAACAAATTACCCGGAAATGTTTGGACAATGGGTCTATACTGTAACGCCAATTATAGCTCCAGTTGCCCATACCATGTAATAAAATCAGTGGCTTACCTGTACCTTTTTCACCATAAGCAATGTGTACAGGATAACCTTTAGTATCAGTAATAATTAAACTTTGTCGCCCTTGAGGAAAAGTAGCCTGCCACCAATCTTTCATTACTGTAATTAATACCTAAATTAGCCACCAGTGATGGCTTGCCACAGCAATCTAATTAGTATCACAGGTAAGACAACTAAGACAATGGCAATCACCAATAATCCAGCTACTAGAGCAAAGATAAATAACCTGTCGGCTTTTTGAGTTTGGCTAGAAAACTTTAAGTTATCTTCTAAAAGCTGAATATTCATACTATTCGCTTTCCAAGCAAAATCAAACAAGTCTCCCAACATGGGGAAAGAGCCTACTAACCCATCTACAATGATATTAAAAACCATTCTGCCAATAGTTGCTCTTGGTACACCTAAGCGTGCGGCTTCGACAACAATGTAACAAGAAAGCATTACACCTAAAAAATCACCGCCCACAGGTAATAATCCTAAAATTGGATCTATCCCAACACCAACCTGTGTACCGGGAATAGTAATAGCATTATCTAAAATTCTACTTAGCTGACGCAGCCGCCTGACTGTAGGAGCCTTAGCATCAGGTTCAATAATCGGATAACGAGAAGGTGAATCAGGCATGAGTGCGATCGCTTGATTGAATTTGAATAGTTAAGTATTTTACTGCTGTCTATTAAATAATTAATTTTGTTTAATCAATTTTGACGATTTGCGGAACTGCATATCTTCACCAACTGTAACGTTTAATTGATCGCCCACCAGTAGCACAACCGCACTCATCCATAACCAAAGCATTAAGACAATCACAGCCCCAACAGCACCATATACTTTATTGTAGTTACCAAAGTTAGCTACATAAAGTCGAAATAAAGCCGACAAAACTGCCCAAAAAACAGCTGCTAAACTAGCTCCTGGCATCATTGGTGTACCAGGATTCCAGATACTAGGGCCATAGCGATAGACAAAGCCAAAGGTAAAAGCAACAATACTTAAAGCTAAAGGCCAGCGTAAAAGTCGCCAAATATCAAATAAAAATATTAAAGAATTATTTTCGCTGACTACTATTGCTAAGAGTAGGTCGCTGATAAAAACTAAAAATGAAGCCAATACTAAAAGCAACATAGTACCGACTGTCAGCCCCAGAGAAACCAGCTTGGCTTTCCAAAAAGGACGCATTTTTTCTGGGGGAATTTGATGAATTTGATCTAAGGCTGTCATCGCCGTACTCACCGCACCTGAAGCAGTCCAAATTGCGATCGCAAAACTGATAGAGAACAAGCTACCATTTTTGGAGTGAGCGATTTCTCGAGAAGCAAAATCCCGAATCAGTACCAGAGCTTCTTCCGGTGCAATTTGACTAACTAGCGCCGCCAGTTGTTTAAAAGTATCTTGCAATGATTCTGCAAATAAGCCAATGGCTGTAAAAAAAGCCAGTATTGCTGGAAACAGCGATAACATGGCGTTGAACGCAATTTCCGAGGACAGTCCTAAAAGTCGCCTTTCGAGTGTCCTAGCAAAAGTTTTCTTCAAGTTACGCCAGGTAAGGTGGCGAAAGAAGCGGATAAACCGAGATTGGTACATGATTGTTGGGGATTGGGGATTGGGGACTGGGGACTGGGGATTGGGGACTGGGGATAAGGGAGATGCGGGAGATAAGGGAAATCACAAACACCAAACACCAAACACCAAACACCAAACACCAAACACCCAATTACCCATGCCCAATGCCCAATGCCCAATGCCCTATTCCCTTTTATTTTTAACCTTTGACTCTTGACTTTTACGTTTTGCTGATAACTAATAGCTAATGACTATTAACCAATCAACAATCGCTATGAGTCAAGACTTAACAACGCAATGGTTGAGTGAAATCCAATCTCTCAAAGAGCAAATGGCAGAACTTCAGCGCGATCGCGATGCAGCTTGGGAAAGTGCCCAAAAATGGCGTAAACTCTATAACACAGAAGCAGAACAACGTCGTACAGATACGCAGTTATCGCAACAGGCGATCGCATCTCTAAAAGCTGAACTACAAAGAGTTCAGGGTTTAGACACAGACGCACTCCCCGATGCTACCGTAGTCACAGCGATTCAACAGGAACTATCACAGATAAAATCGGTAGAAGATTTGAAAACGAAATTAGTTACAGTCATTAAAGAACGCGATCGCTTGTTGCAAGCTTTGAAAACTGAGCAAGACAACCACGCTCAAACCCGCAATAATTTAACTACCGCCTTGGGTGATGCGATCGATAGCTGGACTAGGGAACGAGTTACTGAACATGACATACAGGAAAATCTTTCTCTGGAGTCAACAGTTAACAGCTAATAAGCTAAAACACACCAAATTTACATCTTAAATTTAATCAAACTTTTGTGGGGTGGGACAGTCCGCTGTGATTGTGCGTCGCACAACCCATCTCAATACTTGTCGGTGAAGGGGAAAAAGGGGAATGGGAAAAGGGAAAATAAAAAACCTTTAACCTTTAACCTTTTCCCCAAAACCAATTTTGAGTTCACAACGCTATCCCTTGTAGTATTGCAACCCATCCCACAAAGGCCCTACCCAGTAGCTGATTTTGACTTCATCTGAGTAGGGCACAAATAACCGATGATAATAAAATTAATGTTTTAAGAATTTATACAATCTCAGCTCATGCTACGCCAAATTTCTTTGGGAACCATCGGTTTAACTGTCGGTGCTATCCTAACCATTGTTGGTTTTGTCGCCTACGCGGCTGATAATGCCACACTCAATCTTGTGGGATTTTTTTACGGCTTTCCCCTATTGTTAGGGGGATTAGCGCTCAAAGCCAATGAACTGAAGCCTATACCCTTTAGCGAAACTACTACACCTGAAGTTTTGGCACTGCGCGAACAACAAGCCACTGTGACTCAAAATAAAATCCGTAAAGATATCACCCGCTATTGCTATGGGCAAAACGCCCATCTTGATAGGGCACTCTCTTTCCTCGGTTTAGGTAAAACAGACGAAGATACACCAATCGTGACAGGATTAAAAGAAAAGGCAATCAATGGAGCTTACGGTTTAATTTTAGAATTTGATTCACCACTGCTCCCAATTGATGCTTGGCAGGAAAAACAAGAAAAAATGCTCAAATATTTTGGCCCTGGTGTTGAGATTCAAATTACACAGCCAGAGGAAGATAAAATTGAACTGGCGCTGATTACTACAACTACTAATTCATAATTTCCAGACAAGCTCTACTAAATCAAAAATTTAGTAATTTTCAATCAGTGGAAGCTGTAAACTTCCACTGATTTTTATTAAAAATATTGTGGCTACAACTTACTTTTCTAAGCGTACTGCATACCACTGTAAATATTTACCAGGGCCTAAATCCAATTCGCAGCTTGTATCGATTAAATACTGGGCTTGTGCCTCCACCCCTTCAATTTTCTGCACATCGGGTGGTAAATCCTCAACAGAGATATTTTGGACAACTAACTTCAGCTTTTCTAATAACTCCGAGGCAGTTAAAAACTGTTCTGGTTGGTTAGTTTCTAGGACAACATAATTATCCTGTAAATACATTAATGGATCGGGCATTGAGATTACTGGTGTTTGCTGTTAAAGGTTGGTTTTTTGAAGAAATGGAATTAAGCCTCATGAGGCTGTGAGCTATGTTATTTCATATTTAATCTTATTTTAGTTGAGTAAATTAGTAGCAATATTCAAAAGTGCATCATATTTTCAAAATACAGCAGCTGGGAACTTTGTGAGCCACAGATAATTGTAGGGAACATAGCTTTACTCTTACCCTTGTACTTTATGTACCTGGAATCGGCTGTATATTCCTATCTCCTGGCGAATGTGACAAATGCTGCTGATGTGCGATCGCCTACTCTCAATCGCCCAACTATCTTGTTTAATTTTAGATATTTTTTACGTGTTTACACTTAAAGATATCAAAATTTTGGTAAATATATATTTTTATCCACATTTTATAGCAATATTACGATAAAAAACTCTGAGGAGGTAATCTCAGGCATAAAGACTTGAAAACAGCTTTTTTCAGGATTTATCTTTATATATTTTTGAAGGCATTTTATGGGTAGCCAAAAAATGCTGAGTGCTAAAAATTACTGTATAACTGAAAAAGAGGGTAGATATTAGAAGTTTTCCCGGAAATGGCAATTCGACTTCAGGTCTAGGGAAATATAAATAGTACGCCTAATGTGAATTAGAAAAGCCTCTTATGCCATAAGGGTTTCTAGATTAGCCCACAATCATCGTTTTGTGGCTAGCTACGAAATTATCAGGGTTTCAGGATTTAATTCTCATTAAACGTCAACAATACATTTCTGGCCATGTCTTTACCAAGACAACCAGATTGCAATTGCTTTTGTGTTTTCAATAAATTGTCTATGCAACCTAGTAATCTACCATTTGCTTGGCTGAAAATCATTGAACGTTTTACGCACCAACAGCAGGATACCTTGTGGCTGCAAGTATCAGCATTTATATGGAAGCAAGTATCCTTAGCTTCTATTAGCACAGCCTTTGTTCGTACTCATTTGCCAACTCACTACTTATACCGATTCAACGAAAATTTGCACTACTGGAAATCTGGCAACCTGGTACATCAAGCAGCAGAACCTTACCTGTTTCTTACAATCCAGTAAAAACCAGAACACTATAAACTTTTGGTTTCTCTAATCTGATGACTACCGCAAAAACTATCGCTTACAGGCGATTTAGTTCAGGGGGCAAGTCTTTTCAAGTTCGCCTTTAGCGATACTTTTATTTTCTGTGGAACGCAACTCATGTCAGGCATAAGCCCATTTCCTCTTTCTAAGCAACCGCCACTAATTTTAGTGGCTGATGATGACAAGACCATGCGAGTGCTGTTGCGTAAAGCTATGGAACAAGAAGGCTATCGAGTGGTTGAAGTCAATGATGGCCAACAGTGTCTAGACGCTTACGATACTATCAAACCAGATATAGTCTTGCTAGATGCAGTCATGCCCGTCATGGATGGCTTTACTTGTTGTAAGCAATTACTCAAGATTGCTAGAAATAACTTGATGTCAGCACTAGCAAGTTTTGATACAGATTCTGCTCTCGGCAATACGGTGATATCTAAACTTTGGGAGCGAACTCCCATATTGATGATCACCTGTTTAGATGACGAAGATTCTGTCAATCGTGCTTTTGAAGCTGGAGCGATGGATTACATAACTAAACCTATTCACTGGGCAGTTTTACGCCAACGCTTGCGACGGCTATTACAACAAGCACAAGTCTACAAACAGTTAGAAGCAGCAAACCAAGCTTTACAGCATATTGCCAACGTTGATGGCTTAACAGGGTTGGCAAATCGTCGCCGTTTTGATGATTATCTTAATACTCAGTGGATTAATTTAGCGCAAGAGGAAGCACCTCTGTCATTAATTTTATGTGATATTGACTTTTTTAAATTTTACAATGATAAATATGGTCACCCAGCGGGAGATGTCTGTTTACAAAAAGTGGGTGCTGTTTTAAGCCATACCGCCCAAAAAAATCAAGATTTAGTAGCGCGTTATGGTGGTGAGGAATTTGCTGTAATTATGCCCCATACCCATGCTTTTGGCGCAGTTCATGTGGCTGCTGCAATGCAAGCTGGGGTAAGAAATTTGCAAATAACTCATGCAGGTTCAGATGTTAGCCCATATGTCACATTAAGTATGGGTGTAGCAACTGTTGTTCCGACTTGGGAATCTTCTCCTTCCGATTTAATTGTGACTGCGGATAAGGCACTTTACCAAGCAAAGGCAGAAGGACGCAATCGTATTATCCTCAAGTGATTAATTGATAGCGAGTGTGTCAATCCTAGGCTTTGACTCTAGGATTTTGCTTTTAAATTAAAATTTAAAAATCAAATTTTAATTATCAGTTTTAATGCTGTATATCCATTAACCAATAAATATTTAAAGTTTTTACTTAATTAACTTATTGAGCAATTAAGTTGAATATAGACAATCCTAGGTTTCTCCTCCCAGCCCAAGCTTAAAGGTAGAAACTTAATCGCAAATTGAAATTTATATGGCTAAGAGGGATAAACTGGCAAGGTGAAGTGAAACCATGCTCCCCCATTAGGAACAGAATCTACCCAAATTTGACCATAATGTGCGCGAATAATCCGTTGGCATAAACACAAACCAATGCCATAACCTTCGGTACCTTCATCTCGCTGTAATCGGAAGTGGTTTTCAAAAATGCGATCGCGGTTTTCGTAAGGAATTCCTGGGCCAGTATCACCAATACTAATCTGAACTTTTTGGGTAGTGCGGTGCAGCCCTGTAACGCTAATTTTGCCACCAGCAGGCGTATATTTAATGGCATTATCCAACAGGTTAATCAGCACTTGGTGAATGCGCTCTGGATCGGCATAAACATAAGGCAAGTCTTGAGGAACATCTGTTTCTATCTGTTGGGATTTGGCAGTGTAGCGATCGCGCAATTCTTCTAATACACTGAAACAGAGTTTGCCGATTTCCATCTTTTGGGGTACTATTGGTAGCTCTGTATCATTGCCCCTACCCACCTGCAAAAGATCCGTAATCATACGGTCAATTGTTTTAGTTTGAGTCCGGGCTTGCTTGAGTAAGTGCGCCGTCATAGCTGGTTTGAGGCGCTGGAATTGTCCAGTTTCGATATTGTAGTTAGATTGAAGCGTTTCTATGGCGATCGCAGCAGCAGTTAAAGGATTGCGGAGGTCATGGGCCAGCACAGAGATGACCCTGTCTTTAAATTGCAACTGCTCGTGAAGTTTCTCTTGTTCCTGTTTCAAGCGAAAAATTTCGTCTGACAAACGTATAAGTTCGGCAGAAACAGCAACGGAACTAATTGTAGATTTGGGTGCTACCACCCGGCTATTGTCTTCTAGACGTTCTTGTAAATCTTCCTGCAATTTTAAATAGGCATCGACCGAAGCTTGCCAGCGAGGCCACCAATTTTTCAGTTGACCGATTATATTACTACCAGCAATAATTTGCCTGGGTTCCGGGTGGATTTTGACTAAGGCTGGCGTTGCCACTAATTTAAAGTGTTCCGCCAAATAAGGTTGTTGTCCAACATCAATGATTTGAAGTTCAAACTGATACCCAGCCTGTAATTCTTTTAAGTAAGCACGTATTCGCTGTACCTGTTGTCGGGACTTGGGCCGTCCATCAACAAACAGCAACAGCTGGAGTGGAGCCTCAGAATAGATCGGCTGATCTTGGGAAACTGGCATGTAATCGTGTTTCAGCACTGGTAACAACCCGGCGGCGCTTGACAGAAAGTTTAAGATGGACTGACGCTGGTCGATGGTCGTTCTTTCTTTTAAATTTAATATCTATTTTAGATTTTTCCTACACCTATCAGTCCTGCATTTTTCAGATGAGACACATCTTCTTCAGCTTTTTGCTACCTATTTCCTTGGTTTCTGTTCCTGATAGCCTTTCAAACCTTGATTATCGCTCTTTATTATCAGCGAATCAAAACTTGGCAGCAGTCCCGGCAAATGAAAGCTTTTATACCGCAGCCAGCCGAATGGTACAGCAACAGATTGATTTGATTGCTCGCATTGAGCAAGCTATTACTACGCCTGATGCTAATCGGATACGATCCGTTCAAGGGCAGTTAACTGTCTACACCAAGTTTGTAGACGCTTTTCTCAACCGTCAATACAAAAGCCCCAAAACTTTATGTACTTCCAGAGTTGATGTTACGGAGAACTTATCTTTTTTAGCCGAGCCATTAACTGAGTCACAAATAAAAATTTACTGCTCTTTGTATGCTTCTAACCAAGAATTATTAAAACTTACCCCAGTATTAGATCGGTTATTATCTCGACGTGGGGAATTAGCCTTAGTCAGACCGCTACCTTTGGTCTCAGGAGAACGACAATCAGATTCTGTGCTGGCGATCGCGCCGATGCAGCTTCCTCATCTGGACAAGCTAGCGACACCTTTTGCCATCCAAGAACCTAATTTAGTTTCACCTCCACTAACTATTATCGGTAGAACTGCAAAAACTGCAATAGCAGACTATGTACCAATTGCACAACCTGCGATCGCACCTCCTACAGAAGCGCTGACAATTTTGGCGACGGCGAAGAAATTTTTAACCGCAGCCCAGGTGGAATTCCCCTTAAAAAATCAATTTACTAATCCTCAGGAAACTTCTGCGGTACTTGACCACTTTAGTTACGACATCGATCCCCAAGAACCTCAAATTTACGCTGCCTTTTTGAAATTGCCTCGGACTGGGATTTTCCGCGTTTTACCTGATTCGGCTTACCAGCGTCCGCTTAATACTATCCAAAACCGCTTGGCACCTACTGTCAGTGAACGCTATCCTTTCCCTTTGTTGGCTGATACTCAAGGCGGATTTACTCCCAGTCTAGCACTTCAACTAGTTGGCGATCGCTTTGCCTTAGGACATCAAGGTGTAGATTACAGCTTTATGGTGGATTTGGGTGATATTCCCCTGACTAAGTTAGATTCTCGGTTGCAAACTGTGACCAAAGCAACCCGAGAATTTTTCCTCAATTACCAACCGCCTAAGCAATTAGATGACTTACAAGTAGAACGGCGACGCTTCTTAACTGGTAAAGACCAGAACTGGAATTTAAACCAAGTGATTTTGGCTAACGCTAAAGCTCAATTAAACCATACTTACTTAGTGCGATCGCTACAATTCCAGCTACCAGACATTATTTTGAACAATAGAAAACTTTCACCCCAAGAACGGCAATATTTAGGGCAAGCACCACAACTACATAGCAGTGATATACTTTTAGCCTTTCGCCCTGTTCGTCGTCGTGCTGATGGCAGCTACACTGTGCTGTGGCAAGTTTTAAATCAGTTTCCCTCACCCCAAATTAATGACTTGGACAAATACAGCAGCAATTGATGCTAGCTGTTACATTTTGTCATCCTAAATATTGCCTCAGTGTTTTTGCTGGTGACATTGATATTAATAGTGACTAAAAATTTAATCAAAGATATAATTTTTGCTTAAATTTTTGGTCATTAAAATTATGATTAACTTTAGCGTGGCTATATGTACATTTAATGGCGAAAAACGTTTACCAGATGTTCTAGATAAGCTGAAAGATTGTTGTGCATATACCGCGCAATTAGCCTTAGAGACTGAACCAATAACTTGGGAAATTTTAGTTATTGATAACAATAGCAAAGATAATACAGCCAAAGTATTTCAAGAATATCAAGCCAATTGGCCTGCTGCTTACCCACTTAAATATTACTTAGAAACCCAGCAAGGGTTAAGCTATGCAAGAGAGCGTGCTATTCAAGAAGCTGAAGGTACATTTGTAGGGTTTCTCGATGATGATAATCTACCGACTCCTAATTGGGTAGCATCTGCCTATAATTTTGCTAAAAATCACCCTCAAGCTGGGGCTTATGGTGGCAGAATTTATGGAGATTATGAAGTAACTCCTCCGCAGAATTTCGAGAGAATAAGCCTCTTTTTAGCTATAGGAGGTAGTAGTAAAAATATTTGCTATTCTGCACCAGAAAACAGCTTGTACTTTAAAAAAGTGCTGCCCGCAGGTGCAGGATTAGTAGTAAGAAAACAAGCCTGGATTGAAAATGTTCCGAAAAATCTCTTTTTTCAAGGTCGCGTCAACGGTTCATTAGTCACGGCTGAAGATATAGAAGCATTAACTCATATTAAAAAAGCAGGTTGGGAAATTTGGCATAATGCCGAAATGGAAATTTATCACCGGATTCCGAAGCAGCGTTTAGAAAAAGAATATCTATTTAAATTAATGCGTGGTATAGGTCTCAGCCGTCATTATACCAGGATGCTAGACTTGCAAATTTGGCAACAACCTTTTGTTTCTCTAGCTTATATAGTTAACGATATCCGCAAGATATTTATCCATTGGTTCAAATATCGCCTAGTGCTGAAGACTGATATTGTAGCTGCTTGTGAGTTGGAACTTTTGATTGGAGCTTTTCTTAGCCCATTTTATATTTATAAAAAGTATCTATTAAATTTCAATAATAATTAAATTTCCAGATTTATAGAGTCTGGTTTAGGTTCATAATCTGACCAATATCAAGATGATTAGAAAAAGTATTTTAAGAATTTGATTTAAATATGCAACTCCAGCCAGAAACCGCTTCAACAATTCAGACTATTGCCCAGGATGGCGATAATGGCAATTCCCTGGTTAAGCATATTAGTAGAGTCTTAATTATTGCCTATAAAGAATCTACTCAAGATTTAGAAACACTATTAACAACTGAAGGGTTTACCTGCGAAGTTCTTAGACAAGAAAGTAAACTCGAATATCAAAATTACTCTCGGAGTTATCTGTGTCTTTTAAACCATCGCACAGCTTGGGAAAGGGCGATGCAAGAGACTCAACCAACAATGATTATTGAGGCAGACTTTGTACCAGTAGTTAATTTTGGCAAGCTACCTTTACCCTTTAATCCTCACCAAAGTAATGTGGGGATGAGCTGGTTATATACTTGTGCACCACAGATATATTACGTCTCACCTGATGGCTATGCTGAAGGGTTTTCTACTTCAGCAGTTGCATATATTGTAAATTCTGAAAGTGCGCGGTACTTACTAGAACTGGCTGAGGAAATTCGCACCAATGTAGGAGAAACTAAATATTCGAGTTGGGACTCAACTATTGATAGTTTTCTCCGAGGTAAAGGTCTGAAAAACTATATTCCTTGGCGGAACTATGGCGAACATGGAGGTTTACCAAATCTAGAGCATTACAAAAATAATCTCAGTAAAACTCATCGCGCTGATGTCCTCTACGGTAAACTTGCCTTTATGCCCTTGTATGCTGTCAAAGATAGTAAACTCAACTTGTTTAGGGTAAGATTTTGGGCAAGGCTTAAGGGTATTGCCCGTTTGGGAACTGGACGCTTTCTGCGAGTGAAAGTTATCCAAGGTTCTAACTTTCCTCTGCGGCTACTGCGGTTTGCAATTTTGAGACAGTTAACATGGAATTTTTAACAAAAATAAGAGAGAACAGGGAAATCCCTACCCATGCATTAATAAATCAAATCTTAAAAATCTTCTCCGTGAAATTTCATACTCAAATTTGAACTGGAGTTCACAGTCTGCGCTAGGGTAGGAATTGACACTAGATTTGTGATTTCCTGTGCTGCCCTGTAAAAGTCCGGCTATATTTCTGAGTTTGGCTGTTTTACTCACTTCGTTAACAGCCTGTGCCAACAGTCCCACTGCCAAAAACCTTGAGCAATCTTTGGCGGCTGATCCTCAGTTGCAAAATAACCCAGTTGTGTTTGGAGAAGCTAAGGATAGCCAACAGCAAGCACAACAGAACGCATCAAAAGTTAAATTGCCAACTGATTTTCCGCAAGATATTCCGTTATATCCTAATGCCAAATTAGAAGCAGTTACACCACCTAGCACTACAGAAAACAGAACATCCACTCGCTGGCTAAGTTCTGATCCGAGTAATTTTATTGCCAACTTCTACCGCGAACAATTGCAAGCGAATAATTGGCAAATTTCACAGCAACCAGCAGATGATTTGGGAGGCGTTTTCGAGGCGCAGCGCAATAATATGCAGGTGAAAGTTTCTATTCAAGCTCAATCAGTAACCAACCCTACACCAAATCAGCCGCAAACAGCCACTGAATTACTCATTGAGTATCTTCCTGCAAGCACAACCGCGGCACAACCTACACCAACTAATAATTCCAGCGAAACTACTACCACCACAACTTCTAAAGAGATTCCCCAACCTGGTAATCCAGAATTTATTGGCCCTGTACTACCTGCAAACGTAGCAACACAGCCAGCAAATACATCTAATAGCCAACAGGTGGCGACAGTTACCGGGGAAGTTCAAGAATTTAGCGATTTGAATAAAGTACCGCAAGAACTGCGGCAACACATTCAAGATTTAGCAAAATTAGGAGTTTTATCTCCAGACTCTTCAGTTAATAAGAGCAACTCCAATACTACAGGCAATCAATTTGCGCCTAGTAAAACCATAACTCGTAGGGAATATGCGCGTTGGCTGGTGGCGGCTAATAATGCCATGTATGCTAACAATCCAGCTAAACAGATTCGCTTAGTAACAGAAAGCGCTCAACCTGCTTTTAGTGATTTGTCTGCTAAAGACTCTGATTTTCCTGTGATTCAAGGATTAGCAGAAGCCGGATTAATTCCTAGTTCCTTATCTGGGGATACTACAGCAGTTTTATTCCGTCCTGACGCACCGCTAACAAGGGAGCAGTTGTTACTGTGGAAATTACCTTTAGATACTCGCCAAGCTTTACCATCAGCGAATTTGGAGGTAGTGAGGCAAACTTGGGGTTTCCAAGATGCAGGGAAAATTGATCCGAAAGCTTTAAGAGCTGTGGTAGCTGATTACCAAAATGGCGAACAATCAAATATTCGGCGTGTATTTGGCTATACAACCCTGTTTCAACCCAAAAAACCTGTGACTCGCGCTGAGGCGGCGGCGGCTTTGTGGTATTTCGGCATTCAGGGTGAAGGAATATCGGCTGTAGATGCTTTGAAGTTAAAGCGTCCCCAAACTTGATGCTTGATTGCCGATTCACGTCTTACTTAAGTAAGGTGGCTTACTTTATCATCTGGACTACAAACTGTACTGATATTTGGCATGAAATTCTAAAAATTTTTTGTAAAAAAAATGTAGATAATATATAAAAATTCAGTGAATTTAGGCACTAATAGCATTTTTAGCTTATATTTTGGAAGTAATAAAAATTTTAGATTGTCTCATTAAAAACACGTAAATGATTTTGAAGGCTTAAGGTCAAAGCTGGATTTTGCCAGACTTCAAAACCATGCCAGTAGATCTTTTGAGAAACTTGGCATTTTTTAATTTAAGACGTACAAAATTATAACCAGAGTTGCACGATCATGAAAAAACGCTTTGTCGCAGCAGGCTTTATTCTTTTCTCTTTTATGTTGCCGTTGAGAGCAACTGCTGCACAATTTAGTGGGATTTACGTATTTGGGGACAGTCTTTCAGATGCAGGTAATGTATACAACTCTACTATAGACCCCAATACAGGAATAGGATTTCCTCCACCGCCTTACGTTGATGGAAACTTTTCCAATGGGCCTATCTGGATAGATGAGCTTGCTAAGAAGCTGCAACTAGATAGTTCTCCTACTCTTGTTACTGATGTTGCCAAGGGTGCTGCGCCGAAAAACGGCATTAACTATGCTTTTGGTGGAGCTACTTCTATAGATAAAAATACTATTTCGCCGCTTTTACCTGGCTTTCAACAGCAGATAGCAGCATTTACAACACCACTTTTGCCAACTAAAAATGCTGACTCAAACGCACTTTATGTATTGTGGACTGGTGCGAATGATTATTTACCTACGAATGCTGATCCCAATTATTTCAAACCTTTTACCGATCCGAAAACGACAATTGACAGTTTAAAAATAGCGATCGCATCTCTAGCTGATGTTGGTGCTAAAAATATTCTGGTAGTTAACTTACCAGATTTAGGACAGCTACCTCGCGCTCAAAATTTAGATCCGACTTTCCCTGTTGCTAATGGTACTTCCCAAGCTCTTACAGATTTGACTAAAGAGCATAACTCAGAGTTATCAGATGCGATCGCTGATTTAAACAAAGTCCTCAATCCGGATGTAAAACTCATGGGTCTGGATGTTAACTCTGTCTTGGCAGACATTATCAATGACACAGAAAATATGCAGGGGGTCAAATATGGTTTCAAAGAAGTTGACAAACCTTGTTTAATTGACCAATCCTGTGTAACTAATCCCAAAATCCAAAATAAATATTTATTTTGGGATGGGCTTCATCCCACAACTGCTGCTCATAAAATCTTAGGTGATTACGCCTTTCAGCAAATTGAAAAATCTATCCAGCCAGTCCCCGAACCCTCTACAGCATTGGGGACTGTGGCTATCGGTGCTTTTGGTGCAGCCGCTTTACTCAAGCGCAAACGCAAACAATCACTGCTTAAGACAGCAAGTCTGGTTCCTGCTGGACAATCAACTCATACAAAGGTTGAAAGCTAAACCAGCCTAAATCATGCCCTCCCACTTGCTGATGTGCCAAGCTAGCTGACTCTGGCCTAATCAGGTGAGGTTTACCAGCCGCCTCAGCGAGTAACTGGGCTTGACAAGAACGCTCCATTGTGATGAACCACCAAGCAGTTTCATCAACTGAATGACCAACTGTCAATAAGCCATGATTCTTCAGAATTATGGCTTTATTTTTGCCTAAAGTTTCGGCAATTCGCTTACCTTCAGCAACTTCGAGAACTACCCCTGTATAGTCATCAAATAGACTATGGTCTTGGTAGAAAGCACAAGCATCTTGGGTTAAGGGGTCAAGCAGGCGACCAAGGCTAGACCAACTTTTACCATAAACAGAATGAGCGTGAGCTGCGGCTACTACATCAGGACGCGCTGCATGGATTTGGGAATGAATTGCAAAAGCTGCACCATTGATGGGGCGATCGCCTTCGACAATTTCGCCTTTCTGGTTTACTAAAATTAGGTCGCTCACGCGCATTAAACCGAAGTGTTTTCCTAAGGGATTAACCCAGAATTGCTCGGGATTTTCTGGATCGCGGACAGTGATATGACCTGCAATACCTTCATCAAATCCAAAGCGGGCGAATAGTCGGAATGCGGCTGCTAGGCGTTGCTTGCGGTGTAGACGTTCTTCTTTCAACGAAGCAAAGGTGGGTTGCTGAAAAAAGTTTGGCTTGGCCCTGGATATTGCTTGCATTTTGACCTTTGGATATATGATTGTCCGTAAAAATCTTTATACTTAATTGTTAGCTTAAAATTTTAGCTCTATGTGGGATTACGAGCATTTATTCAAAATTATTGCAGAATTGGTGATGCACCATTCTCCCAGTGGTGTAGAAACCGAAATTAACCAATTTTTACTGCAAGAATTTGCCAAACTGGGTGTAGAAGTATGGAGCGATCGCGCTGATAATGTCATTGCCAAAATTCCTGGTAAAAATCCTGATAGAGCAATTGCAATTACTGCTCATAAAGACGAAATTGGTGCGATTGTCAAAACTATTGGCGATGACGGACGTGTAGAAGTCCGCAAACTTGGTGGTTCTTATCCGTGGATTTACGGTGAAGGTGTTGTAGATTTATTGGGAGATGCCGTAACCATTAGTGGTATTCTCAGCTTTGGTTCTCGTCATGTTTCCCATGAATCACCCCAAAAAGTTCAGCAGGAAGATACTAGCATCAAGTGGGAAAATGCTTGGATTGAAACTAAATGTACTACTGCTGAGTTAGAAGCAGCTGGGATTCGTCCCGGAACGCGAATGGTAGTTGGTAAACATCGCAAGCGCCCCATTAGATTAAAGGATCACATTGCCAGTTACACTCTGGATAATAAAGCTTCTGTGGCAATTCTGCTGGCACTAGCGCAACAACTCAAACAACCAGCGGTGGATGTTTATTTAGTCGCCTCAGCCAAAGAAGAAGTAGGAGCAATCGGGGCGCTATTTTTCACCCAAAATCAGGTATTGGATGCGCTGATTGCCTTGGAAATTTGTCCTTTATCTAGCGAATATCCAATTGAGGATGGTAAAAGCCCGGTGATTCTCTCTCAGGATGCCTACGGTATATATGATGAGGCATTGAATGGGCAACTATGCCATTGTGCCAAGCAGATAGAGATACCAGTGCAACTCACTATTTTGAGTCAGTTTGGTAGCGATGCTTCAATTGCCATGAAATTTGGCCATGTAGGGCGTGCGGCTTGCTTGGCATTTCCGACCCAAAACACTCATGGCTATGAAATTGCTCATTTAGGTGCGATCACTAACTGTATAGCTTTGTTACAAAACTTTTGTGAAAATTATCCTGCTTGACTATATGGGCGTGAGTGAGTGCGATCGCATAAATTCCACCATTTATGCAATACTCCAAAAGCCACAATTTTTTCGTTTAAAACAAATACCTGATTTTTTATGATTTTTTACCCTAGGAAGACAGGATAGTTAGACGGTATAAATTTATAGTGAGTACGTCAGTTTCCAGTAGGGTTAACGCATTTTCTTGCCAAACTTGTTTCCATCAAGGATTAACTTTACTCAATGTCAATATTGAGTGGAATTAAAATCCTGATGTATACAACCTCTAGAGTTGAGATTCGTTAGCCCTGCTGTTTTTGTTTATAAAAATAAAAAATTTTTTTCATTACTTGGCTAGATTTTTATTTTAAATTTAATTAAAAATTAATAAACAGGAGAAAGCATATTGGTTAACAAAAATGATTTTCTCTATGTCCGTAGTCGCTACTATGGTCAAATTACGCCTGAAAATCTAGCTTTCAATGCTAATTTGCAAGAATTTAACCAGCGCGTCAGCTATATCTCTATCTTAGTCACTAGTGGAAAAATACCTCCCTATGAAGCTTACCAACAGATCAAAGCTCTTTGGAAGGTACTTAAGCTGAGTAAAAAACAATTAAAAATTGGTAAAGCAATTCCAAAGCCAGAGGGTTTTCCTTAAGGCTTCTAGCTAAAATCTGAGAGTTTTTGAAATATAAATTTAGATTTTATTGAGACCCATATATAGTCATAAATGTCAAGTCTTGCACAAAAACATTGCAACCAATCCTGACCTTAATTGGCTGCCAGGTTAATTTATGCCACACTTTACTATATAAAAATACTTAATGAAAGCCGATGACGGGATTTGAACCCGTGGCCTGCTGATTACGAATCAGCTGCTCTACCACTGAGCCACATCGGCGTACACAATCCAAGATTGTAGCATAATTTTGACTCATGGTAGAACCAAATCCTAAAAGTCGCCTTAACCCTGAACAATACGCCCGTCTCAAAGCTGAAATGGCAGCACCTTACCGAGGCTTGCGAAAATTTATCTATATCGCTTGTGGCGCGTCTGGAATGATTGGCGTTTTCGTATTTTTTTTTAAAGTGCTTGCTGGGCGGGATGTAGATAGTAGTGTGCCTAATCTTGTTCTGCAAATAGGAATTGTCGCGCTGATGGTATTTCTCTGGCGTTGGGAACAGCAAAGGCAAAAACGCTCTTAAATTGATTAGATGTTCCTAAGTTTTTGGAACATCTATATTTTTAAGATTAACTTAAAGAAAAATAACAATTTTAGCCGCGAAGCCTCATCCTTAAGTACTGTTACTTCTTTATATCTCTCTATCATGTTTAAGTTAATTAACGATACTTGAAATTTGGAAATATAAAGTCAGAAAAAATAAAAAAAATCTTAGGAAATCAGAAAATACAAAATTTTCTGAGAAACTAAAAATTGTTGAAACGAGGTCAGCCAATATAAAGACCTTGAATATAAATAAGCGAATTTAAATGAGGGTCAGCTAAATTTTCAGACCCTAAATTTCAGAAAAATCACAAAATTAAAAGCGCTAAGACTGACAAATTGTTAGCTTGGCGCTTTTAATTTTACGAACTCATAATTATGAGGAAATAAGCTCGTAATCAGGAATAATATCCTAGATTTGGAGGCATATTTTGTGCTAACTACGAACTTATCAAAATTACATTCACAAAACAGGCTACTAACGGTTAATCACATCAATTATGACGCTAGAATAAATTCGGAGTCATGACGAAATTTTGGTATCTTTAAGCACTCTCATCAATAACTACGAAGCAATCAAAATTTTTGCGATCGACTACCAACATTAATCTATGGAACCTTCACCAAATAAGAAGAGGGGATCGCTGGGGCACGTCCAGCATTAACTAGTGCTTGGTAAACAAAAGCAGCCACTTCTGCCCTAGTAGCATCACGATTAGGATTAAGTTGCTTGACTGTGGGATAGTTGATTACCAACTGCTTTGTCGTAGCAGCAGCAACTTGATTCAGCGCATATTGGGGAATCTGAGCAGCATCACTATAAAAGGTGAGGCTATTTTGATTATCCGCAGTTAACCCAAGACCACTAGCTAAAGCAACTAAAGCTTGCACTCGGGGAATTTGCTGCTGCGGTTTAAATGTACCATCAGGATATCCAGAGACAAATTGGCTTTGGTAAGCAGATTGGATAGCAGCATAAGCCCAAAAATTACTTGGGACATCCTTAAAATTAATTGCTGGGCGTTTAGATGCTGGTGCCAAAGCTTTGGTGACAATAGTAGCGAATTGAGCGCGTGTTACCGGATCGTTGGGTTTAAAGGTGCCATCAGGAAAGCCAGCAATAATTTTTTGAGATGACAAAGCTTCGATGTAGGCTTTTGCCCAGTAACCTGTGGGTACATCATTAAAGGCAGTAGCACCGCCAACGTTTGCCGCCACAAAATCTACAGAACCAAAAATGCGCTTTTGATCGATATCATTGCCAACAGCGACAATCTGATTTTTGGTGGCATTATTTACGTCATAACGGGTGTTATTGCGGATGAGATTACCACCAGGACTTTCATTTGTGCCCAAGTCTGGTGCCGCATTAACAGTTGCTACAACACCATCCCGCTTATTGTTCTGAATGACATTCTTACGTAGTATAGGTTTACCCGTTTCTGAGATAAATAAACCATCTTGGTTTTCGATAATTTGGTTTTCTGTAATTAAAGGTGTGGAAGTTCCACCAATTGCCAAACCAAAACCAGTATTCTGAAACAAGTTATTCCGAATTTCGCCTTGAGCAGTTTTAGCTACAGAAACCCCATTACCAGAGTTCTGCACGAAGACATTGTTTTCGATTTTGGGATTTCCTGTCCCCGTGACAAAAACTCCCTCTCTAAGACTTTGAGTAAACGTATTATTTGTGATCAGGGGATTAGTGGATTCCACCCACACACCTGTACCCCGTTGATTGGGGTTGGTCACAGTGACACCTGCGATCGTGGTGCTATTATCCGCCAAAATTGTAATATCCTGTCTGGCAAATGTTTTACTGGTGTAGTAACCTCCACCAGTAATTAATATTCCTTGACCTTTGGTGGCTTCATCACCTCGTAGAGTTACTCCTGGTTTGAGGATGAGTGGAAAAGTTTCTCCACTTTGTTGATTATAAGTACCAGGCGCTAATTGAATGACTGTCCCAGCTTGGGCTTTGGTGAGGGCAAAAGTAATACTTTTCAAAGCAGCAGCTTGTGTAGTACCTGCAGCAGTATCTGAACCAGTTGCTGAGTTTACATAAATTACAGTTGCTGTTGCTGGAGTTTGTGCTGTCAGAGTAGGAGCAATACCTGCTTGCCGAGTGGAATCGGCATTTACTACGCCAGGTAATAGTGTTAAACCACTGGAAACCACTAAAACAGTACTAATTCCGGCTCTTAATGGTAGATTATATCTGAGAAGACTGCCAAAAATAGGGCGAAAACCTTTCGCTGGAATAATTTGAAAACCCCGATATTTCATTTTTGATGTCTGTGAAGTGCTGAATGAAGTTACCTTAAACAATAAGGTGGTAGGTGACAGCTATTAAGCTGCCAAACCCATGCAAAACTATACCGGATCGTCAGCAATTGATCAGCTAAATTTCACAGATAAATTACAGAACTTATATTATTTATCACTAAAAATTTTTGTAAAGCCACTTTCGAGAACTGATATCACTCGATGGTTGGCAAATGCTCTTAAGTAAGTATAAATACTTGGATAGCGCAGGATGCTGCTACTAATTGTGCAGAAATATCATTTTCACCACAGCCAGGTTTTGGGAAATCAAGAGATATGCGGTATCACTTTCTGAACTTAGTTCTTTACATTTTGCTGTTGACAGTTGCTACTCCTGTCTGGGCAGCAGAACAAGTAGTCCTAAACTACAAAGTTTTTCGGGAATCACTTTCAGTAGAGGAAATTTCGAGATTTGCCCAAACAGGCGAACTTTCTAGTTCCCTAAACATAAATTTTGCTTTGGCGCGGCAAAACTCCAAAGCAGTACGTCAGTGTTTAACGCAACCAGTGAAAGTAAACCCAGTGTTTTTAGATAGGGTTTTAAATACGCCCATTGGTAACGTGATTTTGGATCAAATTAGTCAAGTAATTCACACACCGTCCCAAAAGGCAGACAGGCAAGCTTTACGTGCTGCTTTGGTGCTTTCTGCTAGGCAAGATAGCCAGATAACCCTAATCGAAATTTTAAAAAATTATCCTACATCAGAAGTGGAAGTTGACGGGGATCGGTTGGAAACTGCCTACCGCCAACTCCGGAGCTTGCAAACGAACATAGAAAATTTGATGGGCGTTTAGTAAGCCAGTGTTTCTAAAGTTTCCCGCAAATAGCGTTGTACTTGTTGTTCTAAAAGCACTCCGTCTAATTGCAAATCGCGCTCTAGTTGCCATCGTTGGAAACCAGAACTAGCGGCGATCGCGGATTTGAGGCTGTGCCAAATTTCACTATCATCAGTAAATTGGCGATCGCTAGAAGTTGGAATTTGAGCCATAGTTTCTCATTCCTCAGTTTTAACTTCAAAATGTACCGCAGGTTTCACTTCATGCAATCCGACTTGTACAGGAGAAAATAGATGATTTTTCCTAATCTTCATCGGTGTTTTGCTCTAGGGTCTGCTGGGTGTTTCTATTAATACCTAACACGGATTTAAATAACCGGGGCAATATTTGATTAACCCGCACCCCTACAATTGTGTAATCCTGCTGAATCTTATCTAAAGGTAATGGTTCTATGGCTGCAAATTCTGTGTCATTAGTCACCAAAATCCTGGCTACACTCACGGGAATTTGCAAAAACAGATTGCTGGCAAAAAAAGCCAAAGCAGCTAGCAGCAATCCGACGCTACGCCATTGGGGTAGAAAACTGGCAATGTTGGCTACCAGTGGCGCAGCTTGGTACATTTGCCACAGCACCCCTACTAATAATATTGCTGCCAAAACGGACAGCACACGATTGAAATTAGTATTAATTAAACAAAGAATTTTGCGTTGTTGCTCAGTCAGATTTTCTGGCTTGAGTGCAACTCCCAAAATCGCAAATATGTAAAATGGCCGACGAAATTGCATCCACAGTAGTGGTAGCACTCCAATCGCGGCCACTAAACATAGCTCCATCCACACAGGTAAGACTGGCTCGCCTACAGATAGAAAAACTAGGCACAAAAACAAAAAAATCGGCAACGTCGCCAAACCAGCGACGTGAAGCCACAAGATAGGTTCAGATCGAAATGAGGCCATAGTTACATTTCTCAATTCTGAGTTGTAGGTGCTGAGTTGTAAGTTTGAAGTTGCGAGTATTGAGGTTGAGAACTCAAAACTCAGAGCTTTTACTTAGAACTCAGCACTAGTAGACTCAGCACTACTTTGTCATTGTCAGAGTGCGACGTTTAGTCACCATTTGGTAGGCTTCGATGATGTCACCTTCAGCCCAATCATGGAATTTATCAATGTTAATACCGCATTCATAACCGGCATTGACTTCCCGGGCATCTTCTTTCATCCGTTTGAGGGAATCCAGAACGCCTTCGTAAATTACCTTACCGCTACGACGTACCCGCACTTTGCAGTTACGAATAAGTTTGCCAGATTGTACATAACAACCAGCAACCGCACCGCGACCAACTGGGAAGACAGCACGGACTTCGGTTTGACCTAAGGGTTCTTCCACCAATTCGGGTTCCAACAGACCTTCCAAGGCTCCTTGAATATCTTCGAGGAGTTTGTAGATGATGTTGTATTCCCGTACATCTACACCCGCTTCATCAGCAGCTTGTCTAGCTCCACTAGCGTAGGTGGTGTTAAAGCCAATAATGACGGCGTTACTAGCAGCAGCTAAGTCGATATCTGTTTCGGTGATTTCGCCAGCAGTTGCTAACAGCATCCGGATTTGGACTTCGTTTTGGGGGATTTGTCTGAGCGATCCCACAATCGCTTCCACGGAACCTTGTACGTCTGCTTTCAGGATCAAGTTGAGTTCTTTCAACTCGCCTTCTTGTGCTTGAGCTGACAGGGTTGTGAGGGTAACGCGTCCCTGTAAGAGTCGGGATTGACGTTGTTTGTCGGCGCGATCGCTGGCGAGAGCGCGTGCTTCTTTTTCGTTCTCGAAGGCCTCAAATTCATCACCTGCGGCTGGCACATCGCTCAACCCTAAGACTTCAACAGCAAAGGAAGGACTAGCAACTTCTACTCTTCTACCTCTGTCATCGACCATAGCCCGCACTTTACCAAATGCGGAGCCAGCTACCAACATATCTCCAACATGCAGGGTGCCATTTTGAATCAGCAAGGTAGCAACTGCGCCCTTGGCTTTATCCAAGTGTGCTTCAATGACAGTTCCTTTTGCCTCTCGGTCTGGGTTGGCAGATAGTTCGGCAACTTCTGCGACCAGCAGAATCATTTCTAGGAGTGTATCGAGGTTCTCTCCCTTGATTGCACTTACAGGAACCATAATTGTTTCACCACCCCAGTCTTCTGCTGTTAGACCGTAGTTGGTAAGTTCTTGTTTTACCCGCTCTGGTTGTGCGCCTTCTTTGTCAATTTTGTTAATGGCTACAACAATGGGCACTCCCGCAGCCTGAGCGTGACTGATGGCTTCAATGGTTTGAGGACGTACACCATCATCAGCAGCTACTACCAAAACGGCAATATCTGTAACTCTTGCTCCTCTTGCCCGCATAGCGGTGAATGCTTCGTGACCAGGGGTATCGAGGAAAACGATTTGCTGTGGTTTACCTTCATGTTCGATATCCACATGGTATGCGCCAATATGCTGAGTGATCCCACCAGCTTCGCCAGCAGCCACTTTAGTTTTGCGGATCGAGTCCAGCAAGGTGGTTTTCCCGTGGTCTACGTGACCCATAATGGTCACTACTGGTGGACGGCGATGGAGATTTTCCATATCTGCCAGATCCAGCATTTCTGTGACTTTGCGGGCTTCTGCTTCTGGCTCGGCGGTTTCAACTGCTACTTCTAAATCGGTGCAGATTAAGGTAATGGTTGGCACATCCAGATTTTGGGTGATGCTCACTGCCATACCTTTGAGGAACAGGATTTTCACAATCTCTGTATCCGCGATCGCTAAGGCATCCGCCAGTTCTTGCACTGTCATTGGCCCGGTGACCACCAATTTTTCTGGCCGCTCACGCTTGGTTTCTACTTCTTGGCGACGGTTTTGATCGCGGTTAGTGGCAGCAGATTTTCTCCCTTTAGTGTTGGGGCTAGCAACAGCTATTGCAGGTTGTTGTGCAGGCCTTGTTGATTTTGGTTTGGGAGGACGAGCGATGGAAAGGCTCACCTGGACTGTAGCTGGAATTTCCAGACCTTCTTCATCCAGTAAATCGTCTTCCTCAAAATCATCCTCTAAGAGCGGCTTGACTCGCTTACCTTTTACACCAGCCTTGCCAGATTTTTCTTTAATTTCATCAATTATTTCTTCTTCCTGCCACTTTTTCCCACCTTTGGCTGGACGAGGTGGTGTGGGGCGTTTCAAATCAAGGATGTCAGCAGGAATCGCTTCATCCAGTGTTGTTGTTGCTGCTGCTTTCCCTGCTCCGCCTTGCATAGGTCTGGGTGGCGTAGCAATGGGCATTGCTGCTACAGATTCGCTGGGACGAACTGGTCTGCTGGGCCGTTGAGAATCGGCGAATGGTGCTCCACCTGGAGCACGATTTCCTCTTTGTTCTGGTTTAACTGGGCCGGGTGTAGGACGAGCCTGTTTTTGTGGTGTAGGCTGTGCAGTTGGGTCTGTGCCTGGTTTGGCTGCCCTGGGCTTAATTTGCTCGCGTTCTTCTTCGCTGCGTTTGGGGCGTTCGCGTTTGAGAATTGGTTTGTCTGCCTGACTCAGCGGCTCGATCGCTGGTGCTTCAGATACCGGTCTGGCTGGTGGCGCAACTAGTTGAGGTTTTGGCGGTTTTTCTTGCCTAGGTTTAGCTGAAACTGGTTTTTCTGGCTTTTCCCCAACTATTTTTTCTTTCGGTTGGGCATTAGGCGTTGTATCCGCATTTTTAACAGCTGGTTGCTGTGGGGTCTCTGATTGATTCCGGGGTACGGGTCGAGTTGGTGCCGTCGGCTGCATGGGTGAGACTTGTGTAGCGAAGGGCTTTGGAGGTGAAGGAGGATTAGCTTCAGACAAAGCAGATGGGGTACTAGTATTAACTGATGCCTCTGGGGCGTTAGAGTTAGGATTTCTCAATATTTTGGGTTTACGAATTTCCAAAATTTCTTGTTTGTGAGGTGGTGGTGCAGGTCGATTGCGAGAGCCAGCTTGTGGCCCATGTGCTTGATGTGTGTTGATGCCTGTGTCTTTTTTAGGCGTTCCATTCGTTGCTGCGAATTTTTCTGCAGCGGAACGGATGCGTTCTGCCTCCGAATCTGAAATTGTACTGCTATGGCTTTTGACCGCGATATTGAGCTGGTCGCATATTGCTAATAGCTCTTTGTTATCCAAATTTAATTCCTTTGATAATTCATAGATTCTAACTTTGCCGTTGTTCATCCACTCTTCCCCTTTAATTTACAGTTTTAGCGGATGGTTGCCTGGTTTGTGACATCTCCATCCTTTGACTACTGTTTTTTGGTTGCCGTTTAGATTTTGTCGGTGCCTCCAATCAGGAAAGAGAGATGTCTCGGTTCATTGCTGGCATCCCCACCAGTAATCATGATGTCTGGGCACCCATAAAAGTTTTTTAAATAAAAAATCTTTATAGGTGTTCTGGATGCCGAACTGCGCCTGAGCGCTACCAGGTTGCCATTTTGTAGTTTTTTGTTTTGCTGATTCTGAGTCTTCCACAACACAATCGAGTAAAACTTGTTGGGAGTATTACTTCGTCTCTCTTAATTGTAAAAGAGGCGTTTGTCAACTACACCCATTTACTATTTTGACACTAACCCCAGCAATCAACAGAGACTGTGTTACTAGCGCTAGTTCGGCTTCTGGCACAATTACTCTAGGGATTACCGTCACAAATTTCTTAAATTAAAATTTGATTTTGGGTATTGCTATTGGCTAGACGCTGCCACAATGTTTGATACAGTGTTTCTGGCACTGTTGCATGTAGCGATCGCCCTAGTCGATTTTTTTTCTGAGCGGCTTGCAAGCAGCTCGTCTGTGGGCATATATAAGCAGAACGCCCCATGCCCTCATCTAATTGTACCTTTCCCGATGGAAAGACGCGGACAATCCGCCAAAACTCTTCTTTTAAGGCTACTTGGCGGCAACTCACACAACGCCGATAATTCGGTTTCATGAATTTTTTGCTACCTCACCTCAGTATTTTGATTCAGCAAAGATGCTTTAAATGCTTATCTTTGTTTATCTTAACCCTGAGATACGAAGAAACTATTAATACATCTTGTTAAAGTATTGTTACTTAAATAACTGGATGTTAATAAACTACTCGTCATCGTTATTGTCAAAAGAATCATCTTCTAATTCTAATTCTTCTTGATTGCTATCATCTTCTAGTTCTGGTAGATCGGATTCATCCTCATCTTCATATTCATATTCATCTTCTTCCTCTTGCTCGGCTTGGTATTTGGCACGAGCAGCAGCAAATTTAGCATCTTCTGCGGCTTGGTCATATTTAGCTTTATCTTTAATATCAATCTTCCACCCAGTCAAACGGGCTGCTAAACGGACATTTTGTCCTTCTTTACCAATAGCCAAACTCAGTTGATCTTCCGCTACTAGCACATGAGTTTGCCGCGTTTCTGGATCCATAAGGCGGACTTCGTCTACTCTTGCAGGGCTGAGAGCATTGGCAATGTAAGTTGCTGGGTCTGGAGACCAGCGAATCACGTCAATTTTTTCACCGCGTAATTCATTAACTACCACTTGAATCCGCGATCCCCGTGCGCCAATACAAGCGCCAACTGGGTCTACATCACGGTCGAGAGTATCTACAGCAATTTTAGTCCGGGGGCCGACATAACGAGAAGGAGGATTGGCTTCTCGTGCTACCGCTACAATCCGCACCACTTCATCTTCTATTTCTGGTACTTCATTGGCGAATAAATATACTACTAAACCGGCATCAGCGCGGGATACTAATAATTGCGGGCCGCGTTGCTGACCTTGAGAAACCTTTTTGAGATATACCTTAAAGGTGGCATTAGCTCGATAGTTATCATTAGGTAGCTGTTCTCGTTTTGGTAATTCCGCCTCTACTTCTGGTTGACCAAAACCACTGCTAACAGCCAAAATTACTGATTGTCGCTCAAACCGCAACACTCTGGCTTGGAGCACGGTACTTTCTAAGTCTTGAAACTCTTCTTGTACCATCTGGCGCTGTTGATCCCGCAGTTTTTGAGCGAGTACTTGCTTTGTTTGCATCGCCGCCATCCGGCCAAATTCCCCTTGGTCTGGGGTAACATCTAGGACTACAGAATCTCCTAACTGAGCTTCAGGCGCTACTTGTTGTACTTCATCAAGAGATATTTGGTGGTCAGAGTTACTAACTTCTTCAACAATTGTTTTAGTTGAAAGTACCCGGAAACCTTCTTCTTCAATATCGAGTTCTACTTCAAAATTCTCAAAGTAATCTTCATCAAATTGTTTGCGCTCCAAATTTTGGGCACGACGATAGCGTTCATAACCTTTGAGCAGAGCTTCTCTAATTGCCGATTGCACAGCCAAGCGAGGTAAATTACGCTCACGACTTATACTTTCAATTAAATCTTTTAATCCAGGTAAAGTAACCATTGACATAAGTAATCTCCTTTAAAAATCAAGGATGGAAAAGGCTAGGGACTAGGACTAAGGGCTAGAAATTCAGGACTAGGTAGTGAAAACAACACATTAGAGATTAAGGATTAGAGAAAAGTTTTACTCTAGTCCCTAGCCTCTAGCTCCTAGCCTCTAGCCTCTAGCCCCTAGCCTCTAGCTCCTAGCCTTTAACCTCTAGGTTATCGGCGCTCATCCAGCTGCACCTTAGTAATTAAGGCACGGGGAACTTCGACTACACGACCTTTTTGGTTTAAAAAAACCGTTTGCTCATCCCGGCGAATCAACTGACCTGTCCACTCTTGCTGTCCTTCGTAGGGTGGGGAAGTGGAAACGATGATAGGAAATCCTTTAAAAGAAATAAACTCCCTGTCTGTCACAAGTTGTCGCGATATACCGGGACTAGATATTTCCAAGACATAAGCATCTGGAATAATCTCCGCCGCATCTAAAGAAGCTTCTAAAGCTCGACTCATCCGTTCGCAATCATCTAAACCAGTATCCTGCTGAGGATTGCGAATGTCTACCCGCAACACTGGTGGACGTTGGTTAGTGTGAAAAACTACACCAACTACTTCCAATCCCAGTTCTTCTGCCACTGGTGTTGCCAAATCAATAATTTGTGGGACTAAAGGATGAGTCATGCGAAAATCCAATAAAAAAAGTGGGCATCGACCCACTTCCTGCGATAGGGATATCTTCCAAGAAGTCTTGTTACGAACCAAATATGGTTCGACCTAATCTGAGTTTAGCGCATTTCTTTTGGAGGGAGTAGGAAGAAATTATTATATGGGCATGGGGCATTGGGCATTGGGCATTGGGAAGTAATAGGTAATTGGTAATTGGTATTGGGTGTTTGTTTCCTTTTACCCCTTTCCCTTTCCCCTTTTCCCCAGTCCCCAGTCCCCAGTCCCTCATCTCCCCGACTTTTCCCGGGCTGTTAGCGCACTACTACCTGTGATTGGCTGCAATGGTACTTGTGTGCGTAACTGCCTGGTTTGTTGGAGAATTTGCTCTAGATCTTCTTGAGATAAGCGCTGAACATAATTCAGTTTGACTTCTTCTAAAAAGTCAGATAGTAAACTCTGAATTTCGGAAAGTACTTGTTTGTTTTGGACTTCTGTACCTAGGGCTTGGCTGAAGCTTTGGACTAATTGACTGGTGAGTTTTGCCCCAACGGGATCTTCTACAGCACTCACTAATACGTTATATAGACTAGTTGTGATTTGAGTTACTAACTGCTCGCTAATTTGAGTTTGGGCTTGTCCTACGCCTGGAAGGGTTTGCAAGTTGCGATATAGCGGTACTTGCTGTAAGGCAGTGTTGATATTGTGACGCAAAATGGCGTTAATTTCTGGTTGAATTTTGGGCAATACTTGGTAAACAACAGTTTGTACTAATAAACCTGCGATCGCTTCTACTTCATTGACATTATTAATATCTATGTAGGGGCGCAGACTCTCTTGTTGCATCAGCCAGCGAGTAAATTCCCCACGTTGAATTGATCCCTGAATTTGGTTAATGACTCTCACCACCACAATTTCGGTGATTTCTTCGGCAAAATTGGCGACAATTCCTTGGTTAATTTGCCGCCATACTGGACGTAAATTTACTAACCGCGCTTGATCGAGGCGGATGACAACGGGAATAACTCGCAACCATCGCAAAAACGGCAACAGTAATAATAAATCGTACCAACGCCATAACACAGCATCTAACCAGCTAAAACCGGGATGACTGCGTCTGATATAAAAGCTACGTACTAATAACTCCAGAGCAAATAAACCGACAAAGGGTAAGTCAATTAGCCAAAAATCATCTAGTAATTCGCCATCTTCACCAATGCGGCGATAGTAGTTAGCAGCAATTAAAGGGCGAATCTTCTGTTTAAAAAAATTAATTTCTGGGTTCCAGCCCTTTTGCGATAAATATTGCTGGCTCCAAAAAGTCCTAAAAGCTTGCTTGGCAGATTCTTGACCGACGCGATCGCGCATTCGGTTTTTGATTTTTTCTAAGGTACCACTCTTACCAACTGCAGCAAAGGGGTTGGTGTCAACCATCTCTGTGCTGAGACGGCTAATTTCTTCGAGCTTTGTTTGTACTTGAGGTGACTGTAAGCCTGTCTGGCTTACCTGTTCCTCTAATGCTGTGACTGCTTGCAAGTAACTTCTTGTTTCTCGATGGGGTTCAATACCTTTAATTGGATCATAAATTTGGGTAATTTGCGGTAATTTTCTGTAGTAAAAATCTCGCCAAGGTACGTAACTCAAATTAAACAAAACTAAGCATAAATTAGCCGTAGCTGTAATTGCCATAACTTTTTCAAAGTAAAGTTGTGGCCGCTGGGAAGATTTGATCTTAGCCATTTTTTTAGTGTTGAATTATACAGTTATTGGCTATAAGTTTTTAAATTATATAATTTTTGAGCTTTCCTAGATGACAGGACTGGTCGTTAAAAATCATTCCTGAGAACGATGAAAATTTCTTATTAAAGATTAATTAACTTAACCAATTAAAGTATTTTTAATCAAAAATAATTAATAATTAAGAAAACAGATGTTAAAGAAACTTAAAATGCACCTGTTAACCTTTATATTCTGCTGATTTAAACCAAAGGAGTTTTAATTTATGTGGTGTGGCTTTGGAAAATCAAGCGTTACCATTGCGACTGCTTGCCTAATTACAGCGAGTGTGGTGTCTGCAAGCACTTCTTTTGCTGCGCGTCAGCGTAACTATACACCCCAGCAATTCCGTGCTGTGCTTCATGGTTTAGGCTATAAAATCACCGTCAACAATTCACCCTTAACGGATAATGAAGCAAAACAAGCAATCCGTGAATTTCAAAAGGGCTACAAATTAGGCGTAGATGGGATAGCAGGCCCAAAAACTCAAGATTGGGCTGCACAGATAATACAAATTTTGCAAGCCAATTTAAATGCAGTAGTTAAACCCAAAACCCCCCTACCCCGCGATCAATTTTATGGGCCTCAGACAGAAGCTGCTGTTAAAGAAGCTCAGAAAAAATTGCAGCTACAAGAAACCGGAATTGCTGATTTAGCCTTCCGCCAAAAGCTGAATACAGAAGCTAAAAATGCTATTGGCAAACCAGCACCTTCACCAACGGCTACGCCCACATCGTCACCAACGGCTACGCCCACATCGTCACCAACGGCTACGCCCACATCGTCACCAACGGCTACACCCACATCGTCACCAACGGCTACACCCACATCGTCACCAACGGCTACGCCCACATCGTCACCAACGGCTACACCTACATCGTCACCAACGGCTACGCCCACAGCTACGCCTACAACATCACCTAAATAAACACCCTAGGCGTTACTGAAGTTTGAAATTAACCTGCTCATACAAGGATAGGAAAGAACTACGATAGTTGTCCTGATTGGGTGCAACCAAGTAGTTAACTTTCATTGTTTATCTTGTCTGAGTAGGTTCTTCTAGAGGTCTGCCTTTAGGTGTCGGTAACATTGGCCGACGGTCATCATAAGGCATGGGAATATACTGAACTGTGGGTCTACCTCCTTGTGGTTGAGGATACAGATCCATAAGTTCATAAATAGAATGGGGCAATCCAACTGTAACGGGTAGCCCCATTTCTGTTGCTTCTTCTACGGTAATGGGATAGTCGTGAGTGACACGTCCAGTTGTTAAAGCTTCAATAATTGGTTCAATATTTTCTGGGCTGACTTTTTGTTTAGGAATACTGTCTTTGAGCAAAGTCCGCACAAAGCGCTGTACCTGTTGAATGGCTTTACCTGCTAAGTCTGCCATGATTAATGTTTGGTCATCAATTTCGCCGATGGGTTTATCTTTTACCACCTTCAGGATACTTGCTGCGGGGAAGTTACCTAATTGGGGATCAACTGGCCCTAAGACAGCATTTGCATCCATAACAATTTCATCAGCAGCCAGCGCCAGCATTGTTCCACCACTCATGGCGTAGTGGGGTACAAACACAGTAACTTTTGACGGATGGCGAATTAATGCTCTAGCGATTTGTTCGGTAGCTAAAACTAAACCGCCGGGAGTGTGCAAGATTAAATCGATGGGAACTTCTGGGGGAGTGAGGCGAATTGCGCGCAGTATTTGTTCTGAGTCTTCAATGGTGATGTAGCGTGATAAGGGTATCCCCAGTAAGCTGATAGACTCTTGACGGTGAATGAGAAAAATTACTCGGCTGTTACGCCCTCGTTCAAATTCTTGTAAAGCGCGCAAACGGCGATATTCAATTTGACGCTTTTGCCAGATGGGTTGTAGGGAAGAGAGGAGAAGGAAAATCCAGAATAAATCGCCAATTCCAAATGCCATAGGATTGATTGTCTCAAAATAACTGTTGTCGTCATTAATTGTGACAATTTTCAGGCGATCGCAATTCTATCTGTAGGTCTATTAGCTTACCTACAATTACAATAATTCTTCTAAATCATCAGGATTCACCCCTAATTGCCGTAAACGTTCAGCTAGTTGTGCTGCTTTTCTTTTTGCTTGTTCAGCTTCTTGTTTAGCTTGTCTGGCTTCTTCTGCAGGTTCAGGAATCAATTCTCCTGCTAAAGTGAACCACCTTAACCACAATCTTTCAATATCTCGAAATGAGCCTTGCCATAAGCCTAAACTTAATTCGATTTCTGGCATGAGTAAGCGTCCATCAGTTAAATTCATCGGCTCATAATGACCGCCTACTAACTGAAATGCTTGGAGTTCATCTGTGTAACGACTAAAAACAATATAGTAAGGAACTCGCAAAATTCGTTCGTAAACTTCCCATTTAGTAGGAGGTTTATCTGTGGCATTTTGTTTATTACCTAAATCTTCATCTTCTGTTCCTGGTGATAATAATTCCACAATTACAAAAGGATTGGCTGGTTCTTGCCAAGTCACATAACTTAAACGCAAATCTTCACCTTTGTAGAGTTTTTGCACGCCGACAACACCAAACCAATCTGGGCGTTTGTACCATAAAGAATGTTGTATATCGTAGTAAAGATTGAGATCAGCAGCGCTGAAAACTAGTTCGGGATTCCAGTTTATTGGTTGAAAAGTTAAGTATAAAAGTAAGGGCTGTAAAAAGTGAAAATAGTCTGACAAACCTGGCTCATCTGGGTTCTCGCTGGGTAAATCATACATTGTGGGTAGGGTTTCCCAAGGAGGAAGGAGCGGATCTGATTGGGGAATATATTTGGGGAAGGTATTCATAGTAAAAATCCTAATAACTCTAATACTTTAATCACCTTATTTTTTGGTGCAACTACGGGAAATTTTGGCATTAAATAGTCACCTCGGCTTCAGCTATAAAAGCCTCTAAAACTGGTGATTCGTCCTCCAAAACATCCTCACCAAATACTTCTATATGGCATTGGATAGCTGATTTAACATCAGCTAAAGCTTCTGCATAAGTGTTACCTTCACCTACCACAACACCTTTAATACCAAGCGGATAGGCAATATAGCCATCAGGATGCTTTTCAACAATAATTTTGATTGGTTTCATTGATTTATTTAGTCAGAGTATGAGTTGGGCTTCGCAATATAACAGAACCAGATTGATAATTTTGCATTGCTTAAATATTGTCGTAGATAGCATCATCTTCGCTGTAGCTTTTTAATAATTGCTCGGTTGCAAGACGATGCCAAGCTGCTTCTTCTTGTTCTTCTTCGGTGGGTTCATTGATAAGAATAATTACTTTCACCTGCTGATTATTTGCTAACTGTTGCAAAATCTCATTTGGCAATTTTATTTTGCCTTCAGTGGTGATATTCGCTGGAAATTCGTATGCTTTCATGTTGTGTTGATTTTTCGTCAGTTCTAATAATATTTTGACGCTATTATTCTACCAATAGCGGCGAAGTGCTATGTCTACGATGGGCTAGGCCTACTCTCAGATCCTTTAATGCCAAATTTTGATATCTTCGCTACGGCTATTATCTCTATCTGTTGGGATTCATTGTGTCAAACGCCACTTACTTGCAAAGGGGAAATTTTTCCCAGGCTGGTGATTATGAGATATCACTGATGTAATGGTATAAAAATTTTTGTCTTAATTGGTGATAAACAACTATATTTGCCTAAATATCTTGGGGAATACTGAAATTTAGTCCTAATCAAGAGGTATGTAAAATGGCAGATACTCAAGTCAGTGCAAAACTTTCCGCAGCAGATAGGGAAGCGGTGATGGAAGCTATTAGTACGATTCGGCAAAAGTTACCGTTTTTGATTGATTTGTCTACTGAGGAACGTAAAGCTTTACCGAAGCTGGGGGATAAGAGTCGCGCGTTTGTGAGTAAGGCGTTGGAAATAGCTGCACAAAATCCTGATTTTTTACCGCGTTCTTTTGATGTGGATGAAATGCGGCGAGATATTGAATTATTTGAGGCTTTGTATCCGATTTTGCTGTCGTTGACACAATTGCAAGAACTGGTGGATGATACTTCTGTGGCTGTTGGCAGTGAAGCTTATGCGGCGGGTTTGCTGGTGTATAACTATGCCAAAGCCAGTGGTAAAGGCGCTGGTTTAGATTCAATGGTTGATGATTTGGGGCGAAGATTTGCCCGGAAAGCGAAAAAAGTGCAACCGCAAACCTCGTAATTTGAGAAGTTAACTCGACGTTTCTAGATAAAAACATCAACTTTGAGCTTCTGAGCTTGGGTATTTCAGTTTTAAGTGAAAAACTCCGAGTCAGAAGCTTAAATTTTGCGGTTTGAAGTGAGAATGTTTTGGGTTGAAATGAGAACGTTTTCGTTTCAAGTGAGAATGTTCTAGTTTTAAACGAGAACATTTTTGTTTTCAGTGAGAATGTTCTGGTTTGAAATGAGAACGTTTTTGTTTCAAGTTAAAATGTTTGTGTTTATAACTCAATGGAATTCAGTTAAAGATAATCCCGTGTTGGGCTTACCGTGTAGAAACCCAAGAAAATCCACGACTGTGTTGACGCTGTTATTGCATAACTAGCTACGTCGCCAAATTTTGATATTTCCCCTATTATCTCCCGCAGCTAACCAATTTCCATCGGGGCTAAAGGCGACTGAACGAACCCAGGCAAAATGACTGAGGGTGCAAATTTCCTTGCCTGTTGCGACCTCCCACAATTTGATAGTATTGTCACCTCCGCTAGCCAGCATTCGCCCATCATTACTAAAAGCTACGGAATAAACAGAGCCGGAATGAGCGAGAGTGCGAATTTTTCTGCCTGTTGTCACTTCCCAGAGTGTTATGGTGTGGTAACTCTCACCACCAGCCACTATTAGTCCATCACTACTAAAAGCCACTGAATTAACTGTTGTGGAACGATCACTAGTTATAGTGCGAATTTCTTTTCCTGTTGCCACTTCCCACAGTGTTATGGTATGTCTGATACTACTAGCTAGCATTCGTCCATCACTACTGAAAGCTAGGGAATTAATGTACCAGAAAAAAACCCACCTGAAAGGCTTAGGAAGAGTGCGAATTTCTTTTCCTGTTGCCACTTCCCATAGTTTAATAGTTTTATTCCCCACGCTAGCCAGCATTCGCCCATCACTACTGAAAGTTAGAGAAAGACTATCACCTATAGATAACTCATAAGCTTTAAGAGTGCGAATTTCTCTACCTGTTGCTAAGTCCCATAACGTGATTTCGCCGAACCTTTCCATACTAGTACTAGCCAAAATTCGCATATCACTACTGAAAGCTGGAGAGCGTACTGAGGTATAAGATTTGGAAATCGAATCAATTTGTTTACCTGTTGCTGCTTCCCGTAATTCGATAGTTTTGCACGAACAACCACTAGCCACTTCCCATAGCTTGATAATTTTGTTGTACTGACCAATAGTAGCTAGTGTTCGCCCATCACGACTAAAAGCGACGGAAGCATAATCGTTATGACCGTTTAGAATGGGAATTTCTCTGCCAGTTGCCACTTCCCACAGTTTGATAGTTGTGTCATGAATAAAATCATACCTACTACCAGTACTACTAACCAGCATTCGACCATTATGACTGAAAGCAATGAATTGAACTCTTTTGGTATGACCGTTGAGAGTGCGAATTTCTCTACCTGTTGCTACATTCCATAGTTTGATAGTTTTGTCATAACTACTAGCCAGTATTTGCCCATCATGACTAAAAACAATAGAATCAACTGATTCAGTATGACCATTGAGAGTGTGAATTTCTTTGCCTGTCGCTACATTCCATAGTTTGATAGTTTCGTCATAACTACCACTAGCCAGCATTCGACCATCATTACTAACAGCAATAAAGTTAACTGACTCGGTATGACCGTTGAGAGTGTGAATTTCTCTGTTTTTTGTCACATCCCATAGTCTGATAGTATTTTGATCATCATAAGCCAGCATTGACCCATCATGACTTATGGCGTTGGGGTAAAAAATACTATAATTAGCAGTAAAAGTACGAATTTCTCTGCCTGTTGCTACCTCCCAAAGTTTGTAATGACTACCAACCAGTATTCGCCCATCAGTACTGAAGACTAGAAAATCAATAGAGCTTTCAGTAGTGATGGTGCGAATTTCTCTGCCTGTTGCCACTTCCCATAGTTTGATAGTTTTGTCATAACTACTACTAGCCAGCATTTGTCCATCATGACTAAAAACAACAGAATAAACTCCTTCGGTATGACCAGTGAGAGTGCGAATTTCTCTACCTGTTGCTACCTCCCATAGTTTGATAGTTTTGTCAAAACTACTACTAGCCAGTATTTGCCCATCATGACTAAAAGCAATAGAATAAACCGAGTTGGTATGACCTGTGTAAGCGTAGTCTTCTGAGGGAAGAGTACGGATAACTTTACCTGTAGTTGAAGAAAATAAGTGAATAAAACTATCTGCTACAGTTGCTAAAATATCTTCATTAGGACTAAAGACTATTGTTTCTGAAATTTTTGGGATAACGTAGACGCACTCCCAGTTAATTGATTTGAGTAATCCCAACAAACCCAACCATTCCTGCACCGACTGGGGACGGGATTTGTAATTTAGCTTCATCCCCTTCATAATTGCTTCATTCACCCTGTCACTGATGTTGGTATTTAAATCTTTCGGTGCTTGCAAGGTAGAATGTTGCAGTCTAGCTGGTGCTGAAATAGGCCACTTTCCAGTTAGCAAAGAATATAATGTGGCAGCTAAAGCGTAAACATCAATATATTCTCCCCGTTCTGCATCCTCTAAATATTGCTCTGGTGGTGCATAACCAGGGGTTAATAGTTGTGTATGCTGTAAAACTTCACCAGGAATAAATTGTCTAGCAAGACCAAAGTCAATGAGTACAACTTCTGGCTTACCTGCACGTATCATGATGTTACTGGGCTTTAAATCTCGATGCAGCAAGCCTTTTGCGTGAACTACTGTCAAAGCATCGCCAATTTGCTGAATATATTGCAGTGCTTCTGCTTCTGGCAATGCCCCCTTTTTGGTTATTCGCTCATGTAAATCTTCCCCTTCGATGTACTCCATCGCCATGCAGGGTAAGTCACCCTCATCGAACACGTTTTCTACTTTTACAATGTGGGGATGGTGACACACTGCCAAGCGTAATGCTTCATCCTTAAAGTCTTGCTTGATTTTGCTTTGATTAATAAAAGCACTATTTAGAATACTTTCGGATAGGGTTTTAATTACGCATAGTTCACCCTGACTATTTTTAGCCAGGTAAGTAATACCCATACCACCTTCGCCTAATTTTCTCTCGATGATGTAGCGCCTGCCAAATAACTGCTGCCCTGGATTCCACGCCATTGGTCAAAACCGTAGTTTCACTGATATTTTATTTTGACATACGCTTTCATACTTGACGGTGCGTTGCACTGCGTGACTTTTCATGAATTGAGTTATGTTGAGCTTTCCAGATCCCCGACTTTTTCAAGAAGTCGGGGATCTAATTTAGATGAAAGTTATTGCGTCAAAATTTGCCGTAAAATACTCATGACTTCACCAGGCTCGGCGGTTGGTAGCAGTGGATTCCAATCTCCAACACTGGCGTAGCCAATTACCTGCAAGTAGTGACTTGTACTGTAGAACCTCACCCCCAATGGGGATGTGTTGGGGTTGAGTTACTCGTCTTCATCGGGAATTAAATCTTCTTCTGTGAGTTCTTGATGGGGGATGGCAGCAATAATTGCATCTATTACTTTGGAAACTGGTAAAATTTCGATATTAAGATCAGGAAATTTTGTTCCTTTGGGGACGATCGCTCTTTTAAATCCCAACTTCGCAGCTTCTTTTAACCGCAGTTCCATCTGGGAAACCGATCGCACTTGTCCCCCTAACCCGACTTCACCAATCAAAACTGTACCTGGATCGACGATGCGATCGCGGAAACTGGCAACAATGGCGATCGCAATTCCTAAATCTACTGCTGGTTCTTCCACATTTAAACCACCAGCCGAGGCGACGTAGGAATCTAGTTTCGACATGGGAATTCCTACCCGTTTTTCTAACACCGCTAAAATTTGCACTAAGCGGTTATAGTCTATACCTGTAGCGGCGCGTCGGGGGGAAGGGTAGCTAGTAGGACTTACCAAAGCTTGCAATTCCACAACGATGGGGCGTGTTCCTTCGCAAGCCACAACAATCGCCGTCCCTGGTGCTGGATCGTCACGATTACCTAGAAATAACTCTGAAGGGTTAGGAACTTCACGCAATCCATGAGATACCATCTCAAAGATACCGATTTCGTGAGTTGCACCGAAGCGGTTTTTTACTGTCCGTAATAACCGATGGGATGCAAAGCGATCGCCTTCAAAATACAATACGGTATCTACTAAGTGTTCTAAAACTTTCGGCCCCGCGATCGCACCTTCTTTGGTCACATGTCCCACAATTAACATTGTGATATCTTCGTGCTTTGCCACTTTCATCAGCGCAGCCGTACATTCTCGCACTTGCGCTACGGAACCAGGTGCAGATGTCAGTGCTGGAAAGAACACTGTTTGAATACTATCAATTACTGCCACATTTGGTTTAAGAGAGTCTATTTCTCGGAGAATTTCTTCTAAATCGGTTTCTGGCAATATATATAAATCTGCACCTATATTGTCAGGGTTTATACTTGTGGGGTCTATGGCAACAGGTAATACTTCACTTTGAGGATCTATGGGAACAGGTGTTACTTCCTCTACAACTGTATTTTGATCGCCCACTACATTCACACCTTTTGCTACACCCAAGCGTGAAGCTCTTAATTTTACCTGTTGACCTGATTCCTCTCCTGTGACATAAAGAATGCGGTATCTCTGCGCTAATTGATTAGAGACTTGCAGCAGCAAAGTTGATTTCCCAATTCCTGGATCGCCACCAATCAGCACCATCGAACCAGGGACAACACCACCACCCAACACCCGATCTAATTCACCATAGCCAGATTCCCAACGAGCAATTTGGCGATCGCTAATTTGATCGAATGTTAAAGAAGAGCGCGGTTTTGCTGGCTTATTATGAGATTTGCCATTAGTGGATGCTGATTGCCAACCACTGACTCCTCCCCTGCTGGGTATATCCACCGATGATTGGATGGAAATTTGTTCTTCTAAAGAGTTGTAAGTACCACAAGCGGGACACTTACCAAACCATTGAGAAGATTCTGCTCCACAATCGTTACAAATGTAAAAGGTTTTGGACTTTGCCATTCTTAAATCTTATTAAATAATCTTAATTTTTCCTTAATTCTTGGCGAAAAGAAAAGTTCAATAATAGTAGTAGTTACAGCTTTTTTTCATCTAATTCATGGAATGATATCTTAATATTATGGTATTAAAAATTAATCATGAAAAATTTTAGTTAAGGAGCGTTGAGAAACTTGGAAAGTCATAAAGAAAAAATCCTGGTGGTAGACGACGAAGCCAGCATTCGCCGGATTTTGGAAACGCGCCTTTCCATGATTGGCTACGATGTAGTGACTGCTGGTGATGGAGAAGAAGCTTTGGAAACTTTTCGCAAAGCTGACCCCGACCTGGTAGTTTTGGATGTGATGATGCCAAAACTCGATGGCTACGGCGTTTGCCAAGAACTACGTAAGGAGTCAGATGTCCCTATTATTATGCTAACAGCCTTAGGGGACGTAGCCGATCGCATCACCGGATTAGAGTTAGGCGCTGATGATTATGTAGTTAAGCCGTTTTCGCCGAAGGAACTAGAAGCCCGGATTCGCTCTGTACTCAGACGGGTAGACAAAACCAGTGCTTCGGGAATTCCTAGTTCTGGAGTCATCCACGTTGCTAATATCAAAATTGATACGAATAAGCGACAAGTTTACAAAGGCGATGAGCGCATTCGCTTAACTGGTATGGAATTTAGCTTACTAGAGTTATTGGTTAGTCGCTCTGGAGAAGCTTTTTCCCGTTCGGAAATTTTGCAAGAAGTATGGGGTTACACACCAGAACGCCATGTAGATACCCGCGTGGTGGATGTGCATATCTCCCGTTTGCGCGCCAAATTAGAAGACGATCCTAGCAATCCTGAATTAATTCTCACCGCCCGCGGCACTGGTTATTTGTTCCAACGGATAATTGAACCTGGCGAGGAATAGGGAAGATGAGGGAGATCAGGAGGGGGATGAGGGAGACAAGGGAGACTTACCTATTGCCTTCTTGCCCAATGCCCCATGCCCAATGCCCCATAGCCAATAACAAATGAATAAACCCGATCCCAATCTAGTTTTACGCCGTCTACCCATAGTAGTTGGCTGTTTAGGTGCTGTACTTTTACTAATTAACCGCTTGTTAACACCGGAACTGACAGAATCCCAAGCCCGAGGGGATGTGCTGGGCGTGATTCTGAGTGCGGTGTTAATTTTAACTGGATTAATTTGGCAGCAAGTACAACCGCGATCGCCTGATATTGTACAACTGATTGGGGAGGAAGGTTTTGTGTTGGCTGCGGATTTACCAGAAGCCGTGAAAACAGAACTAGCTTGGGCATCCCATCTATTATTAACTAACACCGTCACGCGATCGCTCTTAGTTTTTTACCAAGGTAAGGTTCTGTTACGTCGCGGTATTCTGTCGCCTAAATCTGAGGTTGTACCAGGCCCAATTTTAAAAAGGGTATTGGAAACAAAAAAACCAGTTTATTTAGTTGCATTAAAAGTCTATCCAGGCAAAATAGAATTTGATTATTTGCCTGAAAATACTCAAGGGGTAATTTGTCAACCTATTGGTAATCAAGGTGTATTGATTTTAGGAGCAAATGCACCTCGCAGTTACACCAAACAAGATGAAAATTGGATATCTGGAATTGCTGATAAATTAGCTGTTACTCTCAGTTCCTATTTGCAAGTTGAGTCAGAAAATTAAAACTTTATGCAAATTATCTATTGGTTACTGATTGCAGTGATGGTTGTGGGTGTTATTGGCGCTGTAGTTCCTGCCATCCCTGGAACCAGTTTAATATTAATTGCAATTATTATCTGGGGAGTTGTCAGCAGTTCCTTTGCAGCAATTAAAATACCGCTAATTGTCACGGTTATTGTCTTGCTTTTGAGTATTGGCGTAGATTTTTTAGCAGGCTATATAGGCGCAAAACAAGCTGGCGCTAGTAAGTGGGGACAAATAGGCGCATTTGTTGGGTTAGTTTTAGGATTCTTCGGATTATTGCCAGCTTTACCCTTTGGCGGGCCACTATTAGGTATTTTAATGGGGCCATTGTTGGGCGCAATTATTGGTGAATACCTTTACCAACGTCAACTAGGAGTAGCAATCAAGGCTGGTATCGGGATTGTCGTTGGTACAGTCGTGGGAAATTTACTGCAAGGAATATTAGCGATCGCTGCAGTGGTAGTTTTTATATTGAACACTTGGCCGCAAGTCTTTGGCAGCTAGGATTTCCTGTAGATTAAGCAAATAAGAATTTCCTAGGGTGGGCATTCATTGTCTACCCTATTTTATTGGCGATAAGAATTCGGTGAATAATACCAATTCAAATAATTTTTGCGACAAATAAATTCTTTGTAGGGGCACGGCACTCATAAGATATTTGATATGTCAAAAAATTGTGGATGCCGTGCCCCTAGTCCTGTGTCGCTATTTTTTAGCCATCACAAATTCTTCATTTATAGTTTATAAGTTTTTTGCACTCAGCTTATATAAAACACATAAACAGTTCATCTGGAAAACACAATTATTACTGAGTTATTTAAGTGCGTATCATCCACAGAATTTGTATAGAAATCTTTAAAAATGAAAACTAGCATTTTGTTACACATACTGAAGCCAAACATTTGCTAATCCAGGAAAATTACGTAATTTTAGAGACTACCAAATGACGTATCTAGTAAATGCCACTATGTAATCAATAAAGTTTATATCAAGATAAATAGGTAGCTCTTGCGTATTATTGAACAGCTATGTAATTCTGTAAGAGTGATAAATAAATCACTCGCTAAAAACCAACAGGGTCATTGTTCTACCTAATTCATTAAGAAAATAATTCTAATCTAGATAACAAAGATAGGATGCATTAATCCTCTTTTATTGATGGTTTCTCGCCTTCATAACTAGTTTTAGAATTGCATCTAATTAATAAACTAATTTCTTTTGACAGGAGCCTTAAATTACAATGTTTGCTATTAAATCTAAAGTCATCAACTCTGCCTTAGCTGCTACTGCTGTACTTCCTTTAGCTATTGCTGGAATAGTAACCTCTGCTGGTTCTGCTCAAGCTTATAGTGGTGGGTTTACATTTGACGGTTCTGGAACTGTAGCTGGTATTAGCCAGACTGGTATCACCTTTAATCCGAATCCAGGAACAATTGCATTAGGAGTTAAAACTGGAGATTTTCTTGGAGATTCCACAGGCACTATTTACAGTTTCTTAAATACTAGTTTACCTTCTAAATTTATAGATGTTGGTGCGGCAGATGGCATTAAACTTCTGAGTTTGACTAGTATTCTTTCTCCAAAATTTACATCGATTTTCGCAGGAACAGACGTTAGCTTTAATTTCACTGGATTGTTTGAAGATGGTAGCCAAGCAGTAGGAAATATTGATTTCACTACTTTAGACACAAATGCACAGAATACATACAGTACAGGTGGAACAATTAATGCCAGTTTCAAAGGTGTGACAGTAGCCTCTGTTCCTGAACCAACTACATTACTCGGCTTAGGTGCTGTAGGTGCAGTCATGGCTATGTCTCGCCGTCGCAAAACTCAAGCTAGTTCTTGAGAATTACCTACAAGATAAAAATTAAATTGTAGACAGAAAAGGAGTATCATTTTTAATAAAAATATGTAAAAATACTTTCGATTTTGGTTTTCATTAAGTGTTATAGCTTTGTGTTCGTAGTAATCACTGAAGAAGTTACTACGAATTTTTTTATTAGGCTGTTTATGGCAATGCACCTACACAATAAGGGTACAAAAATTTTGTACCCTTAAAGATTGTTATTTCACCCTTCAGACAAGTTTAAGCAAAATTAAACTGACTGCAAAGCTTTTTTAGCTTCATTGGCGATCGCTTCTACTTCATCATTAGCCATAGTCTCTAATACAGCTTTGGCATCTGCGCCACCCAAGTGACTCATAGCTTGCACAACTCTGTAGCGGACTTGCCAATCAGGATTTTTGGCATAAGGTGCTAACAGTGGGACTGCATCTGTATTTCCCAATTCGCCGAAGGAACTAATCGCAGCAGTTTGAATTAACTCATTGTCAGACGTGAGCGCTTGCTGGAGTAGTTCAAAGCCTCGCGGATCACCTAACTCTCCCAAAGTAGCGATGATGCTAAATTTGACTAGCCATTCAGGAGTTGCATCGTAAAGTTGCTGCAAATCATCAAAAGCTGATGTGAGTTTCAGCGCACCTAAACAATCTGCGGCGGCTGCTTGCACATCAGGTTCTGGGTCTTTCAGTAGTTCGCGTAATATATTCAATGATAATTCTGCATCTTGTGTGCCGAAGGTATCCAGTTGACTCACTGCTGAGTAACGGACACGAGCATTGCTATCATTAACCGCAGTTTGAATTAATTCAAAAGCGATCGCAGGTTCTAAATCGCGGATTTGATTTACACCTCGCAAGCGATCGCCCAAATTTTCGGAACCGAGCAATTGCTGCACCGACTCAGGAGTAATACTCATTTACTTATCCTAAATTTTCAAAAAGGGTCAAACGTCGCCAAGACGCAATTAATCGCGTCTATAATCAAAAGTCAAATGACTAATCACTTTGACTTTTGACATTGGACTGTTGACATTTAACTATTAACTAATCTTGCTCGGCAGCCATAGCGCGGATAATATCACCACGGGTAAGGATACCAATAACTTGACCTGCGCTATCTAAAACTGGTAACCGATGCACACTGCGATCGTGCATAATTCTGGCTGCTTCTTTTAAAGCTTTATCAGGGGAAATAGTGATCGGATTCTTGCTCATCACTTCCCCAACAGTTTGTCCTAGTGCTTTATGCAAGTCACGGTCATAATCGGCGGGATTTTGTAAATAGATGACACTATCGAGAAACATGATGTAAGCCGGAGGAGTCACACCTGTTTCTTGCCACATCAAATCTGTTTCTGAGATAATGCCCACCAATTTACCAACATCATCCACTACAGGTAATCCGCTGATGCGTCGTTCTGCAAGAATTTGTATGGCTTCTTTCAGTGGAGTTTCAGATCGGACAACCACCGGATCACGGCTCATCACGTCGGCAACGGTTTTAGGCATTTGTCTGCTAACACCTTTTATCAAAGTTTCTGGGTTTATTTTAAAAAATTGCGGGTCGTAACCTAATGCAGTTCATACATTGTTACTTGTAATGGGAATGGGGCATTGGGCATTGGGCATTGGTAATTGGTAATTGGTAATTGGTAATTGGTGTTTTTTATTTTCCCCCCTGCTCCCTGCCCCCTGCCCCCCTGCTTTTTCCCAGTCCCCAGTCCCTAATCCCCAGTCCCCAATCGCGCCTTCAGTGCAGCGATAATTTGCACATTTGCTTTGGGAAAGGCAAACTGTTCTAAATCTGCTAAATTCACCCAGCGGATTTCATCGCATTCTATGGCTTGCGGCACACCTGCTAGATGGCGACAGTGATGCACAGTTAGGGTAACGCGCAACTCTGTATAGGTGTGGTCAATAGTAATGAGATGTTCTCCTACTGCAATTTCTATTGCCAGTTCTTCGTAAATTTCGCGTTTAATGCACTCTTCAACGGTTTCACCAGGCTCAATTTTGCCGCCAGGAAATTCCCACAAACCACCCATTGCTCCTCCCGCACGGCGACGATCAATTAATATTTGTTCTTGGTCATTCCAAATTACGGCCACACCAATAATTTTATGGGGAAGGAGAGAAATAGTTTCACTCATGGTTGATGGGTACAGAATAAACTAGCAAAAAAAGGCAGAATTTAAAATTAATAAGCAAACGTATAACTCGGCAAGTGTTTTTAAATGTTTGCCGAGTTTATATTGTATTATGCATTCACAACGTTTTGAATTTATTTGCCTAGCTCTAACTAGCTATTCTGATTATTTAAATTTCTGATTATATGTATGCTACCCCTAATCATAGCTATTATTTAAATCTATGCATAAGGGGTGATTTATCAGCATACTATCTAGATTTCGCAGAGTAATGTTTTTTGCTGATGTGGGCTTAAATGAGCCTTGAGATAAACCCAACAACATTATTATTCAATTTCGTTATTGTTGGTTTCAGTACCTTGAAGAACCATTTCAAAGTTCAATCTTTGTTCAGCGTTACGTAGGAAATAACCGCTAATCATGGCAGAGGCGAGAAGCCGTCCTAAACTTTCGCGGCTAGTAGTAATGCTAACGTCAAAGTGTTCTGAAGGTAGATTACCCAAAAGACCAATAATATTGCGTTCCATTACTTGCAGAACTTCCGGAGAACTGGGTTTGGATAACTGAGAAACTGTCTCTGGACTCAAGGATTTAACATATTGCCAGAGTACATCGGTAGTTTCTGATTCACTGTCAAAAAATTCTGAAACTCGATTAGATGGGTTACTCACGTTGTATCTCCTTGATTAATACTACTAGCTACGGTTTTTATAAAGTTTAAAAATAAGTGCTTATCTCGTATTGACCTCAGCTAGTACTTTGCTGTTCCTGTCAATTAATGTAACAAGTGCAATTTGATTAGTGAGTGGGTGTAACCGTACCAAACCCGGCGTGTTTTCTCACCTCATATTGATGACACTGCTAATTTCCAAAGCCAGTGGCTTGCACCGCCTTGATTTCTAATCAATTGTCTTTCGTCCTTTGTAAATAGCTCATAACAAAGCACAAAGCCTGAGTACCTACTTGAGGTACTCAGAACTTTGTCAGAAAGGACAAAAGACAAATGACTAGCTGGCCAAATATTCATCCATGTTGGCTTTAGACTTACGTAGTTTAGTGAGTGCTTCCCGCTCAATTTGTCGTACTCGTTCACGACTAATGTTGAGGATTTCACCGATTCTGGCTAAAGTTAGAGCTTGACCATCCATTAACCCAAAGCGCAGGGTGATTACTTCCTTTTGCTGTGGAGTAAGATCCCCCATCAAGCGCTCTAAGTCATTAGACAACGAAGATTGCATGACAAAATCTTCTGGAGAAGCACCAGGATCTTCCAACATTTCTCCCAGTTCAGTATCGTAATTATCACCCAAACGCAAATCCAGGGATAAAGGTAGACGGGCCTTTTCCAGGTACTCCCGCACCTGTTTAGGTGTCAATTCCAATTCTTTAGCTAACTCAGATGCAGAAGGAGCGCGTCCCAGCCTTTGGGATAATTGCCTTTGTGCTTTTTTAATTTTATTCAGTTTCTCTGTAATATGGATTGGCAACCGAATAGTACGAGCTTTTTCGGCGATCGCTCTGGTGATGGCTTGACGTATCCACCAATAGGCATAGGTAGAAAATCTATAACCTTTCGTGGGGTCAAACTTTTCTACACCCCGTTGCATACCGATGCTACCTTCTTGAATTAAATCTAGTAGATCGACATTGCGCTTAATATATTTCTTGGCAACAGATACAACTAATCGCAAGTTAGCTTCTACCATCTTGCGTTTAGCATATTCGCCGTCGGCGATCACTTCGTTCAACTCTGCCAATTCTAGATTTGTTGCTTTGGCCCACTCTTCTAAAGTTGGTTGACGACCTAACTGGGTGACTAGCTCATCCCTTATTTCATGCAAAGCAGTTGAACGCTGCACCTGTTTGCCATAAAAAATCTCTTCCTCGTGGGTTAAGAGTGGCACACGGCCAATCTCACGCAGGTAAGTCCGCACGAGGTCCGTGGCTGTCTGAGCGGTCTTCATGGCGCTACTCATTGGTAATGTTGGATTTGACGGTATGGTCATTTAGTGATAGATGCTTTGCCAGGGTGCTAACCAGTTTGAATGGGAACCCACACTGTGGTTGGCAATGTCACTGTCCGAAAAATTCGGCTGCTCATATTAATCTATTTAGGTTCTTAACTGCTCTAGACGTTACAGTTATTGACCCAGTTGCACAAGTATCTAGAGTTAGATAAAAGGTATTGAGTAGAACATTTTTTGGTTTTTCTCATGATTAATAATTGTAACATTTATGATAAAAATCTCATACTCTTGCAGTCGTAATTTTCAATGACTTTCCCATGAGTGTAAAGCTCTCATATTTTGGAATAACGCTTATTGGTTGACTTAATAAATGTCTCTGTAGAAAGAAATAGGTTTCTCATAATTCTTAAAATAAATCAATGATAAGTATAAATAATGTTCTATAACAATTAATTAACTTTTGCTTTTGTTGGGGGTGGGGGACTGGGGAGCATGGGAGCAGGGGAGCAGAGGAAGCAGAGGGGGATGAGGAAGAAAAACAAATGCTGACTTCCATTACTCATGTTCAATGCCCAATGCCCCATGCCCCATGCCCATCCCTTTAACTTTTACCGTCTCCTCAGATTTGGTAAAAGTACCTTTTGCAAGAGATGATGATGAACATTCCTATTGCATCTGGCAGTATTCTTGGATGACTTTTACGTCTAAAGTGGTAGTTTGCAGCGAACGAATGGCGGCAACGGTGGCCTTTGCTCCTGCAATGGTGGTGATGATGGGGATTTTATAAGCCAAGGCTGTGCGGCGGATTAACCGCGCATCAGTATGGGCCTCTTCTCCCGATGGGGTGTTGATAATTAGTTGGATTTTTTGGTTTTTGATGGCATCAAGGACGTGAGGACGACCTTCATGGAGTTTTAGGACTAACTCAACAGGTAGCCCATGTTCCTGAAGAACTTTACGTGTGCCAAATGTTGCCATTACTGTAAAGCCCAAATCAATAAATTCTTTGACGACGTTTACTGCTGGGGCTTTATCGCGATCGCTCATGGACACAAATACAGTTCCCGACAATGGTAGACGCTCACCCGCAGCGATTTCGGCTTTGGCAAAGGCGCGGCCAAAATCTGTGTCAATTCCCATGACTTCACCAGTGGAGCGCATTTCGGGGCCCAAAATCGTATCGGTACCAGGGAATTTATTGAATGGCAATACCGCTTCTTTAACCGCAATATGGGAGGGGATGACTTCCTGAGTGAAGTTTAGCTCCTCTAAGGTTTTGCCTGACATGATTAAGGATGCGAGTTTTGCCAATTGCACACCGGTGGCTTTAGAAACAAAGGGTACAGTCCGAGAGGCGCGGGGGTTGGCTTCTAGAATGTAAATTTGCGGTGAATAGCTACTAGCACCCACAACAGCAAATTGAATATTCATTAGCCCAACTACCGAAAGCGCCTGCGCTAGCTGCACTGTCCAGGTGCGAATTTGATTTAGCACTGCTGGCGGTAGGGAAATGGAAGGTAAAGAGCAAGCTGAATCACCAGAGTGAATCCCCGCTTGTTCAATGTGTTCCATAATACCACCAATTACGACTCGGCCTGTGTGGTCTGCGATCGCATCTACATCAACTTCGATGGCATTTTCCAAAAATTTATCAATCAAAATTGGGTGATCGGGTTCTACCTGTACCGCAAAGGTCATGTAGCGTTCTAGTTCCGCATCGGAGTAGACGATTTCCATCGCTCTTCCCCCCAACACATAGCTAGGACGTACTACCACGGGATAACCAATACGTTTGGCGACAATCAGCGCGTCTTCGTAACTGCGGGCTGTACCATTGGGCGGTTGAGCAATACTCAACAATTGCAGAATTTTCTCAAACCGTTCCCGGTCTTCTGCCATATCGATAGAATCTGGGGATGTCCCCCAAATTTTTGTACTAAGTCCTGAGTTGGGATTGCTGAGTATTTGTTGCAGAGGTACTGCTAACTTCAATGGTGTTTGTCCACCAAACTGCACAATGATGCCTACAGGGTTCTCAGCTTCGATGATGTTGAGCACATCTTCTTTAGTTAATGGCTCAAAGTACAGGCGATCGCTGGTGTCATAATCTGTAGAAACTGTTTCTGGGTTAGAGTTGACCATCATCGTCTCGTAGCCTGCTTTCTTCAAAGCATAGGCTGCATGACAACAGCAATAATCAAACTCAATTCCTTGGCCGATGCGGTTGGGGCCACCACCCAAAATCATCACTTTGGGTTTGTCGGTGGGTAAAACTTCGGTTTCCCCTTCGTAGGTGGAGTAGTAGTAAGGAGTAAAGGCTTCAAACTCCGCAGCGCAGGTGTCTACAGTTTTGTAAACTGGGACGACTCCTAACTGTTTGCGGTATGCTCGAACTTCATCTTCGGTGGTTTTAGTAGCAAAGGCAATTTGGCGATCGCTATATCCATCGCGCTTCACTTCATACATTTGCTCTTTTGTCAACTCTTTTAAAGGAGTGCGTTTGAGGAATTTCTCGACTTCCAGCAGTTGTTGCAATTTATCGAGGAACCAGGGGTCAATACCTGTCAGTTCGTAGATTTCGTCATTAGTTAGCCCCAATTGCATAGCATGACGCACAGCAAAAATGCGCTCTGGGTTAGGTGTCCGCAACTGGGCGCGAATTTGCTCACCACTGGGCAATTTCTCGGCTTTGTCGCAACCCCAGCCTGCACGTCCAGTTTCTAGGGAACGCAGGGCTTTTTGGAAGGATTCATTAAATGTCCGAGCAATTGACATTGCTTCACCCACAGATTTCATCTGTGTTGTCAAGACTGGTTCAGAGCCAGGGAACTTTTCAAAGGCAAAGCGGGGAACTTTGGTGACTACATAGTCAATTGTGGGTTCAAAGGATGCGGGAGTTTTCTTGGTGATGTCGTTTTTAATTTCATCCAAGGTATAGCCGACAGCTAACTTCGCTGCTATTTTGGCGATAGGGAAACCAGTAGCTTTGGAAGCCAAGGCAGAACTGCGGGATACACGGGGGTTCATTTCAATCACTACCACGTCCCCATTCACCGGATTCACGGCAAATTGGATATTGGAACCGCCAGTTTCTACCCCAATTTCACGGATAATTTTAATTGCCATATCCCGCAGCCGTTGATATTCCTTATCGGTGAGGGTTTGGGCAGGAGCAACAGTAATTGAGTCTCCAGTGTGGATACCCATCGGGTCGAGGTTTTCAATGGAGCAGATAATCACCACGTTATCTGCCGTATCTCGCATCACTTCTAATTCGTACTCTTTCCAGCCGAGTAGGGACTGATCGATGAGAATTTGGGACACAGGGCTAGCATCAATACCCACCTGTGCCATTTCCTCAAATTCTTCCTGGTTGTAAGCAATACCGCCGCCCGTACCACCCATAGTGAAAGCAGGACGAATAATTAAAGGATAAGTACCAATGCGGCGAGCGATCGCTTTTGCTTCTTCTAAAGATGAGGCGGTACCACTGGGGCAAACCTGCACCCCAATCTTATCCATTGCATCATTGAACAGTTTTCTGTCTTCAGCTTTTTCAATAGCTGGGAGTTTCGCACCAATTAACTCAACGCCATACTCGTCTAAAACACCATTTTTCGCCAAAGCCACGGCGAGATTCAGAGCAGTTTGTCCTCCCATAGTTGGCAATAAAGCATCTGGACGCTCTTTAGCAATGACTTTTGCGACCATTTCCGGTGTCAGCGGCTCAATATAAGTACGCTCGGCTGTTTCTGGATCGGTCATGATGGTCGCTGGGTTAGAGTTTACCAACACCACTTCATAACCTTCTTCTCGCAAAGCTTTACAGGCTTGAGTTCCAGAGTAGTCGAACTCACAGGCTTGTCCAATCACAATTGGGCCAGAGCCTAACAGCAGTATCTTCCGGAGGTCTTGACGGCGGGGCATAGTCTTAAGGGATGGAGTAAGAGAATACAAATCCTGATTATTTTAAGATTCTTTCTCCCTGGTCACGCTGTTTATTAGCAAGTTTTCTAAAGTTTGATGACAGGAGGGGATTGGGGATTGGGGATTGGGGACTGGGGACTGGGGATTGGGGACTGGGGACTGGGGATTGCTCTTACTTGGTTAATCTCCGGTTTTTTGTATGTTGAAATTATTGGGAATTATCATTAGTAAATATTGCAAATAATTGGTAATATTTTTTATTGGTAGCGGTAATTGATACGATAATAATGTTAAATTTAAAATCTTTTAGAGAATGCATCTATCTTTAGATAGATTTTATTAAATAACAGTAGTTCTTAATTAGCTGATATCAAAAAAGTACTGTCGATTATCATCATAGTTTATATAGTTATTCATTTATATAATAAGATTAAAAATTGCAGAGATTAGTATTTCTATATCTCTGCAATTTTTTATATTTTTTTAAGACTCACTACTGAGGAATTATTATTCAGTATTAACTGACTTAAACAGACTTATCGAAATTTATTAGGTTCTAGTTCTGAGCAGGTTGAACAAAACCCAAGGTTAAACTGTCTTTTGCCAAAAAGTGAGACAAGTGATAAGCTCGTTCTTCAGTTTTCAAAAGAATTTTTTCGTAGAGATAACGCGTACCCCGGTCTCCCAAACTCTCAGCCTGAGCCGCTTGGCGGCGAATCAAGCCAATAATAGCTTGCTCTGCTGCTAGGTCATTTTCTACCATTTGGCGCGCAGAAAATACCCCATCTGGCTCTTGTGTAAAACAGGTTAATTCTGCCAACTTGCTAAAGGTCGCTACTGGCACACCACCTAGTCCATCTAATCGCTCTCCGATTTCATGGATATGTTCTTGTATGTCTTTATAACTATCATTAAAAAACTCATGTAGAGAGTAAAATTCTGCACCCTCAACCACAAAATGATGTTTTTGGTATTGCAAGGAAAGAGCTTGAAAACTTGCTAAGGCAACGTTAAATCCTTCAGTAACTGGTGCAGTTACGCTGTGATCTAATAAAACTGGATTGTCATAAACATGACCAAAGTTTCTTAACACAGTAGTGGTATCAGACATTGTTCTCCTCGCTTTTAATCAGTTAAGGTTTTGAACTTCTGAAGTTTCTACATATTAACACTCTAAAAATTAAAAGCAATTCCAATTTATTTCATAGACTTTTAATTTTTTCATTACTAAAATTACGCAATTTCATTCTTATACTGAAGGGTTGCTCTGCTGAATAGGGGTTACAGAGACGCGATTAATCGCGTCTGTACAAGAGTCAAGGGTCAAGGGTCAAAAAAAATTATCTCCCTCATCTCCCTCATCCCAATCCCCAGTCCCTAGTCCCCAGTCCCTAGTCCCCAGTCCCTAATCCCCATTACCCCTAATCCCCACTCCCTGCGGTCGTGGGGGCCCCGAGTTCCCCAACCCTCATTAATAAAAGAACATTGCAAATATTAGAGATTTTTATCTAAAATAAATGAGAATTCTTTGCAGTTACGCTATGCTTATTTATAAAGCTGGACTCTTAGAGAAGGGAAACCTCAAGGAGTAAAACCAGCATAATTACTGCAAAATACTTGCATTTTAAAGGTACATCTCTTGAAATCGTTTAGCTCAGAAGTAGAAACCAGACACACTTTAGAAGTGAATTGGGCGGATCGTTGGCAAGTTTATCAACGCTTACAGGAATTAGAGATTCCCTGTTGGTGTGAGTCTAACCAGCCATTGCAAGTTGAAATTACTCATCCTTTAGCAATAATTCAACTTTGGAGTGTCATGCGCCAGTTCACTGTTTCCCGTCAAGACATAATTTCGAGTTTGGAGAAAAGCTGGCTACGTTTCAATCGCTGAAGCTATCTCGCTAACAAGGTTGTCTTATAAATAACAGGTAAAACCAACATGAGTGGATCGCACGCTACCGAAGTATCAGATTTTTGCCTTGAAGGAAGATTTCTCGATTTTGTAATTAAAGATGGCTATAAGCTCAAAGGCTTACTCATCGGCACTGCTGAAGGCGAATCTTATGTGAAACTTGCTAAACATTTACAATATGCTTTTGATTTGCGCTTACCGCCAGGTACTTGGCTGCAAATTGTCGGCACAAAAAAGCATGAAGTAAAAAGTGGCAAAATCACTTTGAAAGCTGAACGTGTAATGGCAGCAATTCCTGAAGTCTCCCGAATTCATGACATTACGACATTAACAGCAGCGCCATCTATTAATAAAACTAAAGAGAAATCTCCTAAAACTAAAAGCACTATTTTGGTTTGCCAAAAATCTGATTGCATGAAACGCGGTGGTAAAGGACTTTGCCAAGCGTTAGAAGCAGCGTTAAGCGATCGCGGTTTGGAAGACCAAGTTACGATTAAAGGTACTGGCTGTATGAAAAACTGCAAAGCCGGGCCTAATCTAGTTATGCCTGATAAAACTCGCTACAGCCGCATTCAAGCCGCACAAGTTCCTGCACTCATGGATAAGCATTTTGCCAAAAATAGCGAAAAACAGCAGCCAGAGCCTCAAAAAGAAATAGTTATACCTGTTGTCAGCAATAGTTAGTTAAATAGTGACTATTTCATGTGAAAATATAATTAAGAAATTTTTAGTGTTCCCTTTTCTTGATCGACTGTGAGGTTTTGCAAGATTTTTGCAAAATCAGTGTCTCATAAATTCAGATGTTACAGCCTATGTAGTAGGTGTTTTATTGCTTTTTTAGCAGTTCACTGCTTGCTACTTAATGTGTAAGATTGCCTTTGTCAACTTTTAAACTACAGATAACTACTAATGCACACAAGTAATTTATTGTGTGCCTTTTCAGTTGGAAATTATGTGTAGGATGCGTTAGCGATAGCGTAACGCATCGGCTAAGATTTTTTCAGAAATCAAATTAGATTCCTATCTGACTAGTGTTAGCGTAGCGTCTGTGATCGGAGAGATTATTGTTTTAACTTCCATAAAGATTGATTTTTCTTAAAAACTTCAGTTATTTCCCAATTGTGTTCTTTTTTGAGAGACTTTTGTAATTCTTCAGAGGCATTGAGGAAAAATACATCGCTAAAAGTATCAGGAATACTTTTGATATCTGTACCAGGGAATAATTGAAATTTGGTTTGTGGTGCTACAAGATAGCTGAGAGACAATACATTACCCCAACCCCAATCTTGACCGCATTCTGTACAAATAATTAAGGGGTAGGGAGCTTGATGAATAATATTTACCATAGCAACATTGTCTGTATTATAAGCCTTATTCCACCAAGCTTTTTTCGGTAAAATAATCGCGCATGATATTAGTTGTAAACTAATTAATATCAACAGCAATAGCCTCCATAAATGCTTACCTAGGTTGAGATTTGGAGATACGATAACCTTTTGAGCTAACAGATAAGCAATCGCTAAATGACATCCTAAATAAACAGGAATTGAGTATCTAGCATTAATAGAACGAATGCCGCCAAAAATAATATCAGGTATAGCTTGTGGTAATGCTGTCGATAAAATTAAGATTAAAACAAAAGACCAAATAGCCTTGGGAGTTTTACGGCATAATAAATAAACTGCGTAAAATAATAAAATTACTAACAGCCTAATTACTGTAAACCAGAGATTATTCTGTAACTTATTGGGGTAAGAATACTCAGGTGTGATATCAAAAAATATGCGTGCCCAGTGAATTTGCCATGCATCTACTAAATCATTGAGTGGCAGACTATATTTTGCCCATTCTATTGTCTCTTGAACTTTATCTGATTGATTAATAATGAGAAATAACCAAGGTGAGAAAGCTAGTATGGCAACTAATAATGCAATCACATAAGCCATGACTATCTTACTGGCGCGGATTCCTTGATTGAAAGCTATATAAATTGCCTGGCCAATCGCTACGAAACTAAACAATAAATGCGTATATAATCCTAGAGCTAAACTGACAGCATAAATACCCCAGCTTAGTATTGTATTTAATCTTATTGCTCTGAGCAATGCAGCACTAGATAGCAAAATCACCAGTGTATATAAACTATACATTCTGGCTTCTTGAGCATATACAAAATGGAATGGTGATACAGCTATAATGGCAATTGCTACTAATGCCACAGTTTTTGATTGAAATAATTCCTGGCATAGCCAATATAATGCCGGAAAAACCAATAAACTGATAACAGCAGAAAAACTTCTTGTAACTGCAACTGTACTGCCAAATAGCTGAACCCACAAAGTTGTGAGAACAAAATATAGGGGTGGGTGTTTTGGATCTTCTATCGCTAAACCTTTGACAGTATCAATTATAGTTTTGCCGACACCTGGACTTTGATATCTCTCTAATAATGTTCCAGCAGTTAAGATTTGACTCTTGACTACTTCCTGCATTAAATCCGATTTAGTGTGACCATAAATTCTTAAATAAGTAAATATTTCATCTGCCCAAGATATCTTGCCATCAATATGAAAAAATCTGATAAATATTCCTATGGCTATCAAAACTATAGCCAGCAGCTTGAAACTATTTAAGAATAAATTATTATTTTTTTGCTGAATAGTTTGAGAGGAATCAGGCATATAAGCTGAATATCAATCATAAATGATGATTTTCAGCTTACCAGTTTATGTGAACCGCATAATACTTGAGATTATCTGCTTGAATCAAAAATATAACCGTATATTTGCTTGACTACATCGAATCTAAACGACGACGTAATTGACTGCTAAAAGCATCAATTACTGTTACTACTACCAGCAATACGAGCATCATGGTTGTAGCTTTGTTGTATTCAAAACCGTCAATGTAACTCTTCAACTGAAAACCAATTCCCCCTGCACCCACGACACCTAAAACAGAAGCAGCACGGATATTGTACTCAAACATCCAGAATGTATAACCTAATGCTAATGGCAGCACTTGGGGCAAAATTCCATATTGGGCAATTTGCAATTTGGATGCACCAATCACTTCTAAAGATTCTAAAGACCGAGGGTCAACGGCTTCAATCGCCTGTTGATAAAATTTAGCAAGGTAGCCGATGGTGTAAATTCCTAATGCTAATGTCCCAGCGGGTGCGCCTAATCCTGTGGCGGCGACAAAAATTAAACCGAGAATAATTGACGGGACGGAACGCACAGTATTTTGGAGTAAATTCGCTAACCATTGCAACCATTGGGGTGCAACATTACTGGCGCTGGCTACTGCAATCGGTAAGGAAATAATTGCACCGAGAGTAGTTCCCCACAGTGACATCTGTACAGTTTCAATCAGTGCTTTAACTGCGATATCTAAAACTGTCCAATCTGGGGGGAATAACCTGGAAATAAAATCAGTGATATATGGCCAGCTAGTACTCAGGACTGCATAATCGACTTTTAGCCCTTGTAATGCCCAAATATAAACGACAACGGCTATTAAGGGGATAATCAGCCAACTCACCCAAGAATAGCGCCGGAAAATAGAGGAATTAGATAAGTAATTCATGATTTATGCTGAAACTTGGGAAAATTTTGCTTGTAAGTTGTCGCAAGGGCCGTCATAAACAATGCATCCTGCATCGACAACGATCGCACGTTGGGCATATTCGGCAGCGATTCCCAAATCATGCAACACTGTAACAATGGTCATTCCTTGGGCGTGCAAGTCTGATAAAGTCTGCATTACCTGCTGACAAGCTAAGACATCTAAGCCGGTAATCGGTTCATCGGCTAATAATATTTGTGGTGATTGAATTAAAGCCCGGGCGATCGCAACTCGTTGTTGTTGTCCACCACTAAGTTGACTGGTTTTTTGGGCGGCTAACTCTCTTAAGCCCAACTGCTCTAATAACTCTAATGCTAAAAGGCGATCGCGTTGGGGAAATCCCCATAAAGTTTGCCAAGTGGTGCGATTACCCAGCCGTCCACATAAAACATTTTCTAGGGCTGATAATTGCTTAATCAATCCGCCGCCTTGAAACAACATCCCTACATCTCGGCGAATTGCAGTTAGGGTACGCTTACTCAGCGTCACACCATTGATGAGAATTTCTCCCTTGGCTAGGGGAACCAACCCAACAAGCGATCGCAATAAGGTAGACTTACCAGCACCATTGAGTCCCAGCAACACCACAAATTCTCCCCGTTGAATTTGGCAATTAATCCCATTCAAAATGGGGCGATTAAGAGATGCAGCATAAGCTGTCTCCAGGTTGCGACACTCAATGATATAGTCATTCATCCTTAGTTAAATTCCACTAAACATTTAATTGATAGTTTTCAGCTATTAAGAAGGAGAAAAGGAAAAAACCTTTCACCTTTCCCCCTTCCCCCTTCATCGCTGACTAACAGCTGAATTATGGTGCAATCCCAACACGTGCTAGCGCATCCCGTACTGGTGCTAGGTGACGATTGTGATCGACTCTCACCAACTCTGTAGAGTTATACAAATTGCGTAGTAGCTGGTTGTTTGGTGATTGATTTAACTTGAGAAGGGCGTTGATAATTTTTTCGCGTTCTGGTGCGGGAACGTCGTCATCAATAGCGATACCGTGGGCGGGTACACCAGAAATGCGATGCAGTACGCGTAACTTGCTCTTTTCTTCTGGTGTGATATACGGTGTATTAAGTGCGTATTCTGACACTACAGCGACATCAGCTTGACCGCGTACTACGGCTTGCAAGGCTTTGCTGTAATTACCACCGTAGCTAACTTGACTAAAGAACCCATCCAAGCGATCGCTACTTTGAACAAATCCTTGTTTGACCAATTCACCTACAGGGAAAATAAATCCAGAACCCGAAGTAGGCGAAGTAAACGCCATTCTTTTACCACGCAACTGTTCTAGAGTAGCCTTTGCGTTATTTCTGCTTTTTAAAGGGCTATTGCTGGGGACAACAAATACTGAACTATAAGTGTGTCTTCCCGAATAATTATCACGGACTTCAGCTAAGTACAAACGAGAATTTGCTAATTGTTCAGCCTTCAATGCAGGACGGCTACTCAAGAAAGCGACATCAGCCCGATTTGCTCTCAAAGCTTCTACTGCCGCCGTATCATCGCCTACCTGTGCTTTAACTGGGATACCTAATTCTTTTGATAAAAATGCTCCAACTGCATTCGCCTTATTTTGCAGATCTGTAGAATCAGATCTGCTAGGAAAAACTACTGTCAAAGTTTTTAGTTTTTGGGCTACTAAAGTTGGTGCTTGTTGATTAAAAGTTAAATTAGCGCTCGTCGCTTGCATTCCCCCGAACGTGCTGAATGCTAGACCTGCCAATGAGACAAATGCAGATCCAGCAACCAACAAGCCCTTCTTGCTCACACTCATTGATCACTCTCCATTAGGAAGTATTCTCAGTATTTTTGCAAATAACTTGCAACTAATTCAATATAAAAATCTAGGGCTTTTAGGAGTAAAAGTCAACATTGGGACTTTTTAGCCAAGCAGCTAATTTTTTAGGGAAAGCATAGACCAAACCCACAGTTTCATAAATTATGGTGTGGGTAGGTCGGCGAAATTAAAGATAGCTGGCTGAGGGTGTCATTGGTCATTGGGAAGGATTTCAAACCTATTTAGCAGGTTTATCACTCGTGAAGATAGTTTGCTAGTCGCAAAAGCTAGTTTGAAAGTCACAAGTGTTAGTTTACGAGTCGCAAAAGCTAGTTTGAAAGTCACAAGTGTTAGTTTACGAGTCACAAAAGCTAGTTTGAAAGTCACAAGTGTTAGTTTAAAAGTCACAAGTGTTAGTTTGCTAATGGCAAAAGCTAGTTTAAAAGTCACAAGTGTTAGTTTGCTAATGGCAAAAGCTAGTTTGCTAGCTACAAATCAATAAGGTGTGGATAAGACAAATCGATTTACATTTAAATCCTGTAGAGACGCGATTTATCGCGTCTCCACAACCCCAAAATCATGACGAAAATTCTTAACTCAACCGTATTGAGCCACAAATGCTATACAAATAAAAAAAGAATGCTCCCGTAGGCTTGAAAAGTGGCTTAAAGCCCAATACTGTTCATTTAGTGTCAAAAAGCTTAACCTGCGTAGGTTGGGTTGAGGGACGAAACCCAACCTTTTCGCAACTTTGTTGGGTTTCACGACCTTCTACCCAACCTACAATTATTCTTAACTGAACCGTATTGGCTTCAAGCCTGGGGAAAAGGAAAAGAACAAGAATGTGTATGTTGATTTCGGAATTACGAAATTAATGACTAAACTGCCAAAAATCTTTGAATTACATCTTGGCTAAGTTCATTGGTGGAACCAGAAGCCACAATACCGCCTTTTTGCATGGCGTAATAGTAATCAGCCTGGCGGACAAAATGTAAGTGTTGTTCTACCAATAAAACAGAAATTCCTGTGGTTTCAACGATGCGGCGCACTGCGGCTTCAATTTCGAGGATGATTGAGGGTTGAATACCTTCTGTAGGTTCATCTAAGACGAGTAATCGAGGCTGTCCCATTAAAGCACGTGCGATCGCCAGTTGTTGTTGCTGTCCTCCACTTAAATCACCACCCATCCGCGACAGCATGGTTTTTAAAACTGGAAATAAGCCAAAAATTTCCTCGGGAATTTCAGCTTTTTTGACTGGGTTCTTTCTAGCTTCTAACCCTAGCAGCAAATTTTCTTTAACTGTTAATCGGGGAATAATTTCTCGCCCTTGGGGAACATAACCAATTCCTAATTTCGCTCTTTGATCAGGTGATTTAGAATTAATTAAATTTCCTTCTAAATTAATTGTGCCACTACGGGGTTTGAGTAAACCCATGATAGTTTTTAGTAGAGTTGTTTTACCAACTCCATTGCGTCCAATTAGGCAGATCATTTGCCCAGTTGGTACATTTAAATCTACGTTGCGAAGAATATGGCTTTCACCGTAGTAAACGTTAAGGTTAGAGATGTTTAGCATATTGTAGAGACAGCATTATCGGTTGGAGAGACGCGATTAATCGCGTCTTTACAAGATTAAAAATTTATACCAAAGCAAGTAATGTTTGCGACACATCAGTAATATTCTAGAGGGCAAGGCACTGCCTTGCCCCTACAATCTGTCGCATTCTTTTTTCAAATTTGTATTATTTATCTTTCCCTATTACCCATTACTCATTACTCATTACCCATTACTCATTACTCATTACTCATTACTCATTACTCATTACTCTTGCTGTCCTAAATACACTTCAATTACCTTTGGATCGTTCTGCACTTCTTCAAAATTGCCTTCACACAATACGGAACCTTCATGTAATACTGTGACTCTGCGGGCAATTTGTCGCACAAATTCCATATCATGTTCAATGACTAAGATTGAATGATTTTGCGCGAGTGTTAACAGTAGTTCGCCAATATTATAGGTTTCTTCATCTGTTAAACCTGCTACTGGTTCATCAACCAGCAATAAGTCAGGCGACTGTGCTACTAACATTCCAATTTCTAAACGTTGCTTTTCTCCGTGAGATAGCAAAGCTGCAGGGATATCTGCTTTGACAGTTAAACCGATTGTTTCTAATAAACCTTTGATACTATTCTTTTCCGAACTCTCAGCACGCCCGAATAAGGTAGAAAAAACATTTTTATTACGGTTGCTGGTAATTTCTAAATTTTCTCGTGGTGTTAAATTTAGGTAAACTCGCGGCGTTTGAAATTTGCGCCCAATTCCTCGCCTTGCAATTTGATGTTCCGGTATAGAACGGAGATTTTTACCTTTAAATAAAACCCGTCCGATAGTAGGTTGGACTTTTCCTGTAATTACATCTAAAAATGTAGTTTTACCAGCACCATTAGGGCCAATTACTACTCGCAATTCCCCGACATCCATACTAAAATTTAACTGGTTGAGTGCTTTAAAGCCATCAAAACTTACAGTTACGTTTTCAGTTTCCAAAATTTTGGCGTTCATGTTGCACTTCCGGGTCTTCTTCTAAGCTGGGATATGTGGAAATTTCTTGAGGAGGTTTGATAAAAGGAATCTTTTGCTGACGCAACCATCCGACTAGTCCATCAGGAAGCACTGTAACGACTATTAAAAATAGTGCACCTTGGAAAAATAGCCAGATTTCGGCAAATTGTTCGCTTAAAAAAGCACGGGCATAATTAACTAATAAAGTACCCACAATCGCCCCAATTAAAGTAGCCCTTCCCCCCACAGCTACCCAAATTACCATTTCAATGGAAAATGCAATATCCATTGCTCTAGGTGAAACAGAACCACTTTGCAGGGTGTAAAATGCTCCTGCAATCCCTGCGATCGCACCGGAAACTGCAAACACTAATGTTTTATATTCTGTGGGGTCATAGCCAGAAAATCTCACTCGGCTTTCATCGTCGCGAATGGCGATTAATAATTTACCGAAGCGTCCGCTAGTTAACCAGCGACAAAGTCCGTAGGTAGCGGCGAGAAAGATGACTGTAAGGGTGTAGAAAATAAATTTGGTTTTTGGGTCGCTAACTGTGGCACCAAACAAAGTTGTAAAATCTATCAGCCCGTTAGTACCGTTAAAAAATTGTTGTTGACCGTTAAAGAAGTTAAAAAAGACAATAATTGCGGCTTGGGTCAAAATTGAAAAATAAACGCCCTTAATCCGATTGCGAAATACTAAATATCCCAACACACCCGCCAGCACACCAGGAATTAACACCACCGACACTGCTGCTATGGGAAAAGCATAAAAAGGCTTCCAAAACCAGGGAAGTTCTGTCACCCCATACAATCCCATAAAATCAGGTAACTCACCAGGCGGAACTTGCAACTTCAGGTACATAGCAATTGCATATCCACCCAAGCCAAAGAAAATCCCATGTCCCAAACTGAGTAAGCCTGTATAACCCCAAATCAAATCAATAGCTAAAGCCACAATCGCCAGAGATAAAAATCGCCCCAACAAATTCAAGCGAAACTCAGACAACACCACTGGCATAATCAAAATCAGGATGAGTGCGATCGCCACTACTACCCCAACTTCAATTAATATTAACCGTCCTGCCTTTCTTCTCATTTCTTACTTTGCATCCTTAGCGGTTTCTTTCCCAAAAATCCTAAGCATCAACAGTACGCCCTTTTTGAGGAAAAATCCCCGCAGGTTTCCACTGCAAAAACAGAATAATCAGGACAAATACCATCACCTTTGCCATACTTGTAGTGGCAAAAAAAGTAAAAAATTCTGCCAAAGGCTTCACAGGAGTTAATAACAAAGCCAGAGTTCCAGACCCAATTAAAAAGTTAGCTGTACCAATCCCCAAAGCAGCGACAATAGTACCAGCTAAATTACCCACCCCACCGACAACCACAACCATAAAGGTGTCGATAATGTAATTTTGTCCGGTATTTGGCCCTACAGAACCTAGTAAGCTAATTGCACAACCAGCCACACCCGCTAAACCAGAACCCAATGCAAATGTGATCGCATCCACTGTTTGAGTTGGAATACCTAAACAAGCACTCATACTACGATTTTGGGTAACCGACCTAATTCTTAATCCCCACTTAGAACGCTGTAAGAAAAGATAAATTCCCGCTACACAGATGATTGTTAAACCAATAATAAATAACCTAGCAAAAGGTAATTGCACACCAGCTACAGATATCCCCGATTGCAACCAGCTTGGTGCTGTGACATCCACATTTTGCGCCCCAAACCAAGGCTGAGTTACTGCAAGTTTATAAGTTTGACTTAATAAATTACCTGTAGTGATTGTAATTGCTAAAGATAGCAATAAAATTACCGCCACAACCCAGTTACGCACTCTCTCTAAATTATTGCGGGAATTTAAAAACCACAAACCCCCAAAAAATAATAGAGAAAATAAAACCAAGCAAATTATTAATACCCAGTTTACACTGCGGACAAACTGCTGAAATATTAAACTCACTCCCCAAGTTGCCAATAGAGTTTCTAGCGGTCGTCCATAAAGATACCGAATTACGCCTTTTTCTAGAATTAAGCCGATAAAAGCTGTAAAAATAAAAGCGATAACTAAAGCTAGAAATATATAAATCTCAAACCAAAAACCGCCCAATTGTTTACAGCCATTTTGCACAACGAATGTGGTATAAGCACCAAACATCATCAATTCGCCATGCGCCATATTAATTACGCCCATCAAGCCAAATATAATGGCTAATCCCAATGCCGCAATTAATAATACCGAACCAATACTAATTCCATTAAATACCGCATCTAAAAAACCTGTTAACACTTTTTTAACCTAATGATGAGGATTTTGTTTGGTATTTGAAAGAGTAAACAGGGAACAGGGAATAAAGCATAATTGAAATTTTGATGTTCCCTAATTATTGAAAGTAGGGTAACCAGTGCCTAAGCTACTCATAATTGGTAATTACCGATTACCGATTACCAATTACCCATTACCTAGCCTTTAGGCTTTTTTGTATTTACCACCCTTAGCTGGATCTGACCAATCACAAGCATATCCCTTCGTTTCTTTCACAAATTGATTCCAAGGAACTGGCTCAACAGGCGCAGGTGTAGCATAGACAATATTAAACAAACCATCGTCTCTTACTTCACCGATTCGCACAATTTTAGATATGTGATGATTGGCATTGACTGTGACTTTACCTTCTGGCGCATCAATAGTTTGTCCATAAGCCGCAGCACGCACTTTCACTAAGTCAGGACTACCTGCTTTTTCTACTGCTTGCTTCCACAAATAAACAGCAATATATGCAGCTTCCATCGGGTCATTTGTTACCCGTTCTGCACCATATTCTTTCTTAAATGCTTCCACAAATTTCTTATTAGCAGGTGTGTCTACTGTTTGGAAGTAATTCCAAGCTGCATAGTGACCTTTCAGATATTCCACACCAATCGCTTTCACTTCTTCTTCGGCAATACTTACCGACATCGAAGGATATTTATCTGGTGTTAAGCCTGCACCTTTTAATTGCTTAAAGAAAGCCACATTACTATCACCATTTAAGGTGTTGTAAATTACGCCTCCATTAGGCAAAGCTTGCTTAATTTTGGTGATAATTGGTGTTACTTCGGTATTACCTAAAGGTAAATAATCTTCACCAACTGTTTTGCCACCTAACGCTTCTAATTGCGCTTTAATAATGGTGTTAGCAGTGCGAGGAAAGACGTAGTCTGAACCGACTAAAAAGAATTGTTTACCCTTATTTTTTAACAGCCAATCAACAGAAGGTTCAATTTGTTGATTGGGTGCTGCACCCGTGTAAAAGATGTTTTTAGAACACTCTTGACCTTCATACTGCACAGGATACCACAGCATATGGTCTTTACTTTCAAACACTGGCTTGACATTCTTGCGGCTAGCAGAAGTCCAACAGCCAAAAACTACCGCTACTTTATCTTGATCGATCAGCTTAGTAGCTTTTTCTCTAAAGGTATCCCAGTTAGAAGCACCATCTTCTACTACGGCTTCAATTTGCTTTCCTAAAACACCACCAGCTGCATTAATTTCTTTAATTGCTAATTTCTCAGCATCAACAACGCTTTTTTCACTAATAGCCATTGTGCCACTGAGAGAATGCAAAATCCCAACTTTGATGGTGTTGCCATTAGTAGCCGCAGCCGGCGCAGCAGTAGGAGATGTAGCTGGTGTATTGGTAGCAGTTGGAGTTTCAGTTGTACAAGCCTTAAGAAAAATTGTGCTACCGAGAGTTGCGGAACCGTATATTAAAAACCTGCGTCGGTTAAATCGTCTACTCATTATCTTTTTTACTTCTCCTCACAAGAATTTAGCTAACTTTTTAGCTAGCTGTAAATATCATTAAATTGTGATATTAGTTCCATTTTTAACCTATAAAAAGTTATCAATTATACAAAATCTTGATTTTAGACAACAAAAATAGAATTTCAATGAATTAAAGTTAATAAAAATTTATGTTTTTCTTGTAGCATTAAGTAGTAAGTACGGTTCAGTTTATTTGGCATTTTACGGTGTTTGTTATGTATATTTATCTGCAAAAAATACGTACTTTGCAACAAAGAAACGTTGGCATTAGTTAGATTAAATATAGTTAAATTTCAGGCTAAGTTGTGCCAAAGCCTAATGTAATGAAATAAATGGGCTATTACGGCTAAAATTCCTACTAATTCAAATAATATTTGCCACATATCAATTATTAATAAGGGCGCACAGTTGTGCGCCCTTAGGTCATTTTTTACATTCTGTTTGCAACTTGATATAGGAATCCGATTTGATTTCTGAAAAAATCTCAGCACGGATGCGTTAGCGATAGCGTAACGCATCCTACATGAACTTGATATTAAATGTATGTATCAAGCGATCGCACAACTTGAGCAATCAGCCTCAAATGACTGCGATACAATCAATCTCTACCAACACATCTTTTGGTAACCGCGATACCTCTACACAAGCACGGGCCGGGGCTGTATCTTCGGGAAAATATTTTGCGTAAATTGCATTGACTGCCGCAAAATCATTCATATCTGCGAGAAAGACAGTGGTTTTTACCACATTGTCAAATTTTGCCCCTGCTGCGGTCAAAATAGCTTCTAAATTAGCCATTACCTGCTCAGTTTGCTTTTTCACATCATCAGTATAGACAACCTGACCAATGCGAGGATCGATCGCAATTTGTCCAGCTACAAACACCATTTGACCAGAAGCTGCGATCGCTTGATTATATGGCCCCACTGGTTCAGGTGCATTATCAGTACGAATAACTTGACGTGTCATAAATACTACTTTTTCCCAAGATGCTTTTTGCTTACCGACTTCCACCTCACAGGCGATCGGCTTGTAAACTTCTCCATCAGGCATTATCGCATCAGTTAGGTCAGCATCTTTAAAGCTTGCTCCGTAGATATTCGCTCCGGTTAAATCAGCTCTTCTCAAATTTGCTCCATCAAAGTTTGCCATTATCAAATTGGCATCTACAAAACTAGCTCTTTCTAGATTTGCTCTTTGCAAGACAGCTTTACTAAGATTTATTTGCCCTAGGTATACTCCATTCAAATCTGCATCAGCGAAATTAACCCCTGACAACTTACAATTCTCGAAAATGGCTCCCCGCAGTTTTGCTTTCTGGAGATTGGCATTCGGAAGCGAAGCACTAGTGAAGTCAGCCCTAGTAAAGTCGGCTTCAGCAAAGTTTACATTAGTTAAATTGGCACTACTTAAGTTTGCTCCACTCAAGTTAACGCCGCTAAAATCTGCTCTATTGAGAGTTGCACCATGAAGATTTGCCTTGATTAAAGTTGCTTCACTCAAGTCTGCTCCTTTCAAATTTGCATACTTGAAAACTATTTCAATTAGATTTACACCTTTAAGGTCTAGCCCTCTCAAATCTACTTTCTCAAAATTTCTTTGCCCTTCCGCATATTGCTCTAAAAGTTCTTCAGCATCCATAATGCACCTTTAAACACCTCTGACACAGTATAATCTCGATACTCTTGCATCAAAGGTATTCATCTCTTTTACCCTGCTTCGCGCCCTTTGCGCCTTCGCGGTTAGTTCCCTTAACCCAACCTCGGACGTAACCCATAATGCCGATATTGCCAATAATCGCGCAAAATGCGATCGTGGTCAAAACACAAATTACCAGGCACAAGCCACGACTCAAAAATGCCAATATTCTTAGCATCATCGCCAGCTTTTGGCTGTCCCTTCGCTGTCGCCAAAAATACAACGCTCATAGTATGCTGACGCGGATCGCGGCTGGGGTCAGAATAAACTAAAAATTGCTCAACCAACTCTATTTTTAAACCAGTTTCCTCTTCAGCTTCCCGCCTCGCTGCTGTTTCCACAGACTCACCATAATCTACAAAACCGCCAGGAAGCGCCCAACCGAGAGGCGGATTATGTCTTTCAATTAACACTATAGGTAGATGAGGTTGATCGATTAATTCAATAATTACATCCACAGTCGGAGCGGGATTACGGTAATTCATAGGCAATATTAAGTATTAATTAGTAATTATGAGCTTTTATAGGGATTTATTACATTCTGTACTTATCCCACTATTGGTAGCTTCTAAACCAGTCCCTACCATGATAGATTCGATGCGATCCCCTCCTCAAACATCATCAGGTCAAGTATGCCTTTTCCTAGATCCAGCGGCATTTTGCTGCATCCAACTTCTTTTCCCAGCCGATTTGGTATTGGGGATTTAGGCTTAGAAGCTTATCGCTTTATTGATTTTCTCAAAGATAGTAACCAACAATACTGGCAAGTTCTACCTTTAGGCCCTACTGGGTATGGCAATTCGCCTTATATGTCTTACTCAGCAATGGCGGGGAATCCCTTGCTGATTAGCCCAGAAAAACTGCTTAAGGATGACCTACTAAAAGAGGAAGACTTTGCTAATTTACCAGCATTTCCGGTACACAAAGTAGATTTCGAGCAGATTGTACCAATTAAAAATGCCTTACTGCAAAAAGCTTGCGAGAACTTTCACACCAAAGCAACATCAATTCAGCAGAAAAAATTTGCCGATTTTTGCGATCGCAAAGCTTATTGGCTAGATGATTATGCCTTATTTATGGCACTCAAAGATACTCAAAATGGTGCCAGTTGGCATACTTGGGAGTCTGAAGTTGCCAAGCGTCAACCAGAAGCACTGGATCGGGTAAGGCGACAACTGACTCAGGAGATTTTTTATTATAAATTCATCCAATATGAGTTTTTCCAGCAGTGGTCAGAACTCAAAACCTATGCAAATAAACACGGTATAGATATTATTGGTGATATTCCAATTTACGTTGCCCATGATAGCGCTGATGTCTGGTCAAATCCTGATATCTTTGCCTTAGATGAAGAAACTGGTGAAGCCTCACAAATGGCAGGTGTACCACCAGATTACTTTAGCGCCACAGGCCAATTGTGGGGTAACCCGGTATACAACTGGGAAGAATTACAAAAGCAAGACTTTAAGTGGTGGTTGCAGCGCTTTGAAGCGATGCTAGATTATGTAGATATTATTCGTATTGACCACTTCCGAGGATTTGAAGCTTATTGGTCTGTACCCCAAGGTGAAGAAACTGCCATTAATGGTGAATGGATAGAAGCGCCAGGAGAAGCTTTTTTTGAAACTATTCGCCAAAAATTAGGTAAACTACCAGTTTTAGCAGAAGATTTAGGTGTGATTACGCCAGAGGTAGAAGCATTACGGGACAAGTTTGAATTTCCGGGAATGAAAGTTTTACAGTTTGCTTTTGGTTCCGATCCTGGTAATCCATTTTTACCTTTCAATTACCCACGTAATGCTGTAGTTTATACCGGAACCCACGATAATGACACCACTGTTGGCTGGTTTAATCAAGCTGGCGACTGGGAAAAGGAAAACTTATTGCTTTATTTAGGTTGTGTTAGCCCTGAAGGTATCCACTGGGATTTAATTAGACTCGCTTTGAGTTCCATTGCCAATCAAGCAATTCTTCCCTTACAGGATATTTTAGGATTAGGAGGAGAAGCGCGGATGAATTTCCCCAGTGTTGCTGAGGGTAACTGGGAATGGCGCTACCAAGACAACGCCTTAACTCAGGAATTAAGCCACAAACTAAAACGCCTAACCACCTTGTATGGCCGTGCGCCCAAAGAGTCCAGTGCTAGATAATGTGTGTTGAGTACATAAACCAAAGGGGCGCAAGCAATGCTTGCGCCCCAAAAATAAATTTCAATAAGTTGCTAATTATCATTTTTCAGACTAGTAATGTTTAATTTGTAATAGGTAAGAGTTAAGAATTTTTTCGCAATTACCAATTACCAAATACCAATTACCAAATCCAAACGTTTTATCTACGTAACTAACAACTTGGGTTAGCAATTTTCAAAACCTAGTTTTAGCCGCAATTTTGATTTCCTCTACCTTTCCTGGCTCTCCCATTTCTTTGGGTTGCTCCTGATTAACGCTCATCAGCACACCACCAGCATTATCAGTTTTCACTGTTAATTGCTCTTGAGCTTTCCAAGTACGATGAGTTCCTTGTGGTAGCGTACCTTCAAATTGTGTTTTGCCATCAGCTACTACACGAATCCAAGATGACGACTTCAAAATTACACCAATCTGCACTGGTTGACCATCTCTAGCACTCAGGAGAGTATTGCTAAATGGTTTAATCTCCAGGGGCTTTGTTGATTGAACTGGTTGTGCGAAAGACTCTTTTTGAGCGTTGGTTTGGTTGGTTTGGCTAGTGCTTGCTTGTAAAGCAGCGTTATTCAGTATTTGAGATAAGCCACTCACAGAGCAAATGATCACAAATATATAAAGTAAGTAAAGATGCAGAGGACGCAATTGGTTAATGGGCTTATTTGTCCAAGTAGAAGTAGAACTTACCTGTTGATAAACAATCGGAAAAGTGCTAGAAAATTCTACGCCGTTAAAGCCCAATGCATCGGCAAATTGCCTAATCAATCCTTGAATATAAATTGGTTCTGGCAGTTCGTTTAAATTACCTTCTTCAATAGCCTGTAACAGTCGCTTAGGAATTCTAGTCATCACAACTACTTCCTCTAGCGATAAACCCTGTTCTTGACGAGAAGCCCAAAGTTGTGCGCCAATTTCTGCTAACTTTTCAGCTCTTTGTTGCTCTACTGAAAGGGTTTGCGGCTGATTATTCTTTCTTCTGAACCATGTCATGGTTGATTACACTCCTTAACTCAGCTGAATCCTTAATAGGTGTGTGCTTAATTTGCTGTTGCAAAAAGCGCATCTCATCATCTTTTAGGGAACGATAGTTACCCGGTTTTAAATAGGGTTGTTTTGGTCTTTGTAATTGAATCGGGCCAATAGCAGTCCGATGTAGTTCAATCACCGGGTAGCCTAATTGCTCAGCTATACGGCGAATCTGGCGGTTGCGTCCCTCCTTTAACACAATTTCTAATCTACTGTTTGTAGAAAAACTTTCTATGAGGCGTACCTGGGCTGGTCTGGTTTTTCTCCCTTCTAAAACCACACCTTGTCGCCACATCTGTAAAACTACTTCCGATGGATGTCCTTTAACCAATACACTATAAGTTTTCGGGACGCTATGACTAGGATGGGTGAGAGAAAATGTCAGTTCGCCATCGTTAGTAAGTAATAATGCTCCTGTAGAATCTGTATCTAAACGCCCTACGGGATGGATACCGGCTCCCTGGCGTAATTCTTTTGGTAGTAAATCTAAGACAGTTGTTCTTCCCTGAGGATCGTAACAAGTGGAAACTACTCCCGCAGGTTTATTCAGCAATAAATATGTTAGAGCCGGACGTTGTTTAGTAACTACAGGCTTACCATCAACTGTAATTTTGTCTGTTTGGGGGTTAACTTTTTGACCTAAATGAGCCAATACTCCATTTATCCGCACACGCGATCGCCGAATCATTTCTTCAGCTTCACGCCGTGAGGCAATACCCCATTGGGCAAGAATTTTTTGTAACCGTACCTCCATGTGGAATTTGCTTATTCTCTCGCTAACATTTAAATCATAATATTTGCATTTTGTTGTTAATAGCCATAAATGTTACATTTAAGGCTTGTTTAACTTCAGCCAATTGTAGAGTTTTCCCATAAACACAGGAGTTGAATGCCAGAGCAGAATTCAGACCCCAAAAGTAACGGCAAAATCCGAGTAATTACCAATATGCTGAAAACCGCACTTAAGCTGTGGTTGAAAGCACAGGTAACTCAAGTATCGCAAATCGAAGTGGAAATTAGAGCAAGCGATCGCCAACTTCTCTCGGGAAAGATTCCTTGGGTATCGATTTTTGCTAGTCATGCCGTTTACCGAGGTCTCCATATAGGAAAAATTCAACTAGTGGCAGAAAACATACAAGTCAACATCGGCTCAGTCATCAAGGGTAAGCCGCTACGATTGTTAGAGACAGTACCAGTATTTGGTGAACTGAGTATGGAAGAACAGGATCTCAATCAATCTCTGTCTTCGGAGTTATTAGCAACAGCTTTAAATGATGTACTGGTTAAACTTTTACCAGAACACTGCACAAAAACCAAGTCTACTGCTTGGCAAAAAATTATCCTGGATACCAATCAAATTATACTGAGTGGCATTCTATCATCCGAAGGGGAATCTACGCCCATCAAGATTTGTCTGGGCTTACAGTTGATCAACGCTCAGGAGTTGCAACTAGCACCAATCCAAATCCAGTACGACATGGTAGTGCAAAACGAAAGTAATCAAGAACACAATTTTGATCTTGGCCCAGAGGTAGATATCCAAGAACTCACGCTGATCCCCGGTAAGTTGTTATGTCGCGGGCGAATTAACGTTAACCCCTGATGATTAAAAATCAAAAACTCAAGAGACTTAGTATTTATAATAATTTATAATTCCCATGCCAAAGTTCGTGGAAATCACTGAAATTGGCATCAGTCCTCATCTACGAGATAATACTGAGTAATGAGTAATGAGTTCTGAGTAATGAGTTCTGAGTAGTAGAGCAGAACAGGGAATTGGGAAGCAAAGGGCAGAGAAAAAGCGGAAAAATCACCATTACCCATTACCCCTGATTAACTCTCCGTAATTAGCGGTAACAACAAAGTGAGAAAATAATAAACTAGGGGGGCTGTAAAAATATAGCTATCTGTACGATCCAAAATGCCACCATGTCCGGGGATTAACTGTCCTGAATCCTTTACTCCAGCATCACGCTTCAGGGCAGATTCAATCAGATCCCCTAACAAACTGGCAATCCCAATCAACAGCCCTAATGCCAGACCAGTATAGAGCGCTCTGGGTAAGTGAAGATAATAAGCACCAGCAAGACCTACGGTAACGCTAGCACTGATCCCAAAGACTGCTCCTTCTACTGTTTTTTTAGGGCTAATATCTGATAAACGGGTTTTACCAAAGAATTTACCAATAGTGTAAGCACCAATATCAGCTGCCCAAATACAAAGAAAGGTTAGCACTGTTGCTGTTAAACCTTGCGGTAATAATGCAAGATTTCTTTGATCTAGGATATCTGTCCAACTTGTAGGCCAGTAACCCCCTAAAGGTATATTACTCAGGGCAGCACTACCAAGCGATCGCAACCGTACCCAGTAGCTTGGTAAGTAACCTACATAAAATAGCCCCATAATTGACGCTGATATATCAGCAATCGTCGCCATTTTTGGTTGAAACAATAGATAAAAACAAATAAATGTCCCAGCTATTGGCATCACTGCATCTGCTAAACCCCCATCCAAAGTACAAATTGCCAGTAAGATGAGGCTGACAGACATGGTGGTTTTAGCTGCAGGAGCTATGCCTCTGGCTCGCACCAAATTAAAATATTCCTGTTGTCCTAAAAAGACCACAACAGCAATCACAATGGTAAAGTACCAACCCCCCAATAGGGTTGCCAACAGAGCCAGTGCGATCGCCACAATTCCACTAATAATCCGAGACCAAGGCATAGCAATAAAGGATGAAAGAATAAGGATGTACCCCTCCGGGGAAGCAAGCTACGCGTAGCGTCTCCGCAGGAGAAGGATGAAGTTTTAAATATCAGGTTTGATGTATGAACTGCCGCATTTCCAGTAATTTAGTTGTTTACCTTGATTTTTCATACTTTAGCCTTTAGCCTTCATCCTTCGGATTTAGTCTAGTTTCTCACCACTAAGGATAAATATAGGATCTACGGCGGTAAAGGTTTGAGAAAAGCCGCGCATTTCTAAGCGATTCACCGCAGATTGCACAACTTCAATATTGCGAGCTCTTAATTGCGAAAAACTCTGAGAAATAGCATACAGATTTTCTAGATTAGCAGCTGTGGCAACCACTCTACCTGTTGGTGGTAGATAATTCCACACAGCTTGCAAAATTTCTTGAATGGCCTTTCCCCCTTCAATGCAAACACGGTGAGGGGTAACTTTAATATCCTGCAAACAATCCGGCGCGCTACCTTCAATCACTTCAACATTTTTGACTTCAAAGCGATCGCAGTTGCGGCGGATGAGGTTAGCCACTTCTTCATCCCGTTCGACAGCGATAATTTGACCACCAGGGCATAAAAGTCCTACTTCTACAGGAATTGTACCTGTACCTGCACCAATATCCCATAACACTGAATCTGCTTGCAGTCGTAGTTGAGCAATCAGCAATAGCCTAACTTCGCGTTGGCTTAAGGGGATTCCAGGTAAGTACTCGAACAACTCATCGGGAATACCAGGGGTAATATAAGGCCATATTTGGGAGGACATAAAATTACATATTTATACTAAAGATATCAGCTTGTCTGTTTTGAGTGGTCGTAGGCTATCAAAAGCTTTTAGACGTAGCGTTATCAGTAATCATCATGACTCAGCAAATATTAAGCGATCGCTACGAAGTTCAAGAGGAATTAGGAAAAAAGTCTGGGCGGCGGACGCTATTAGCCCGTGATTTGGTAACTCAAGAACTTGTCGTTGTGAAGTTACTTTCCTTTGGTGGTGACTTTGAATGGGATGATCTCAAGCTGTTTGAGCGAGAAGCTGAAACTTTAAAATCTTTATCACATCCCTTTATTCCTCGCTATTTAGATTATTTTGAGCTAAATACACCTACTATTAATGGATTTGCTCTAGTACAAACTTATATCTCAGCACAAACTTTAGAGCAATATTTAAAAGCTGGGCAGATATTTACAGAAGTAGAAGTTAAGCAGATAGCCAAAGCGCTTTTAGAAATTCTTTGTTACTTGCATGGACTGCATCCGCCCGTAATTCACCGTGATATTAAGCCTAGCAATATTTTATTAGGCGATCGCTCTGGTAATAGTGTCGGTCAAGTTTATTTGGTGGATTTTGGCTCAGTACAGACTGTCTTGGCGACTGAAGGCTCTACTCGTACTATAGTTGGAACTTACGGTTATATGCCACCAGAACAATTTGGTGGGCGTACTGTCCCAGCTTCGGATCTTTATAGTTTAGGGGCAACATTAATTTATTTGGTAACGGGTATCCAGCCAGCAGATTTGCCCCAAAAAGATTTTCGCATTCAGTTTGAGCAAGCAGCGAATCTCAGTCCCAGCTTCACTAATTGGTTGCGGTGGCTAATTGAACCTAATTTAGAAAGACGTGCTAATTCTGCCTTAGAAGCACTCAAAGCCTTAGAAAAACCTGAAATTCCCCATGCTTTAGCTTTAACTACTGCTAAACCACCTGGGAGCAAAATACAACTAACTAAACATCGAGATGCCTTAGAAATTATCATTCCGCCTACTGGCTGGCAACCATCGATGATATTCTTAGGTACCTTTGCGATCGCCTGGAATTCATTTATCTTATTTTGGACAATTGGCGCACTCGCCGCCCCTTTTCCTGTCAACCTCCCCTTTGCTTTGTTCTCTCTGCCTTTTTGGGGTGCAGGTGGCTTTATGATGTATAGTTTTTTATTTAGCATCTGGGGAAGCATCCGCTTACGCCTCGATCGGCAAAAAATTGCTTTAACTTACAATTTATTAGGATTTAAATCCCATCGCCCTCAGCCATCACCTAGAGAAAATATTACTAAGCTAGTTTATACGCCGCAGCATTTTACTAAAGACTCAGAAGGTACTCGCACTCAAGTTCCTGCTCAATTAGATATTTGGGCTGGTGTCCAAAAATATCAAATTGGCGGTAACGGTAGTATTAAATCTGATGCAGAACTAGAATGGTTAGCCCATGAATTAAGCGATTGGTTAGGGATAGAAATTAGAAAACAGTAGAAAATTATCTTCTGCTGAAACCCCATCATGCTTATACCAGAACTCGAACAACAACTCCTTCAGCTTTCTCCCAACGAGAAACTGTATATTATCCAAGTTTTGGCTCAAAGCCTGACTACAAATAACACTAACCCAGAGCAACCAAGCAAACTATCAGAATTTTTCCGTCAATCCCCTTTGGCTGAAGTCATTGAAGAAATCGACCTCAAAAGAGATACTTTTTGCGGGAACAGGGGTTGTAATCGTTAATCCTTGGTCTATTTCAGCTAAGTAGCTGGTGGGAATTAAATATAAGATGGACGTAGGTTGGGTTGAGGAACGAAACCCAACACCTGCATGGGTTACGCTATCGCTAACCCATCCTACAAATAATTATGCCTCCCTACTTACTCAATAATTACTCCCAACTATTAACTACTCTATATTTAATTAAGTATCCTTGAGAGGAAGTCTATATGTTATTTGGACTAGGATGGCCTGAAGTTGCCATTATTGTGATAGTGGCTATTGTAATTTTCGGCCCGAAAAGAATTCCCGAATTGGGGAATGCGTTGGGTAAAACTCTCCGGGGTTTTAAGGAGGAAATTAAAGGTTCTAGTGCGGATAATAACTCAGACCAAGACCAGTAATCTGCAAAATTGGCAGCATGGCAAAGGTCAATGGTAGAGATACGAGCGATCGCATCTCTACTATCGACTAAAGCAGCGTGTTGATAATCGAAGAAGCCACACCATTTTGAGAATCTACAACAGTTGCGGGTGTATTTGATTGCTGTGTTTCTTCTTTGACTACGCCACGTGCGCGAATTAACTTAATAGCACGGCTGACGCTTTCTGGTAAAACCACAACCAGACTATTTTCCGGAGCCATATCTAAGGCTTTATTAATGGCTTGGGTTTCATCCAGAATTGATTCAAAACGGCAATTAGGTTTAACTTGGGTAATGCCTTTAGTGATTAACTCTGAGGCGGAACCTCTAGGACGACCCCTAGTGTCATCGTCTTCTTTGACAATGATGTAATCAAAAATATCGGCTGCTAATCTGCCCAAGGTGACAAAATCTTCGTCACGGCGATCGCCAGGCCCCCCTACTACGCCAATGCGTTGTCCAGAAGTCCAATTGCGGACGAAAGCACCCACAGCTTCGTAACTAGCTGGGTTGTGAGCATAATCTACCAAAGCATGGTAGTGACCCAAATTAAATAAATTCATCCGTCCTGGAGTTTGACTCACAGAAGCACGGAATGTCTTTAAGCCAGCGCGAATTTGCTCAATGGTGACGTTTTGCACAAAAGCTGCCAAACTCGCTGCTAAGGCGTTAGCAATCATAAATGGCGCACGTCCACCCATTGTTAAGGGGATAGCTTCTGCTCTTTCGATGCGATGTGTCCAATCGCCTTTGACTATGGAGAGATAACCATTTTCATAAACAGCTGCGACTCCGCCCTTTTGAATGTGCTTCCTCACCAGTTCTGAGTCGGGATTCATGGTGAAGTAAGCAATATTCGCTTTGGTTTTTTCTGCCATCGCTGCTACGCGATAATCGTCAGCGTTAAGTACGGCATAACCATCAGGGAATACAGCTTCTGCAACTACACTCTTGAGGTTAGCTAACTGATCGATGGTATCTATATCACCTATACCTAAATGATCAGCGGCAACATTTAATACCACACCAACATTTGCGGCTTCAAAACCCAAGCCAGAACGCAGAATACCCCCTCGCGCGCTTTCTAATACTGCCACCTCTACAGTCGGGTCTTGTAGTATTAAATGAGCGCTCTGCGGCCCAGTATTATCACCAGCTTCTACTAAATAATCACCAATATAAGTTCCATCTGTAGTTGTATAACCTACTACTTTCCCTGTTTGCTTGTATATATGTGCTAACAGTCTTGTAGTAGTAGTTTTACCATTAGTACCCGTAATACTGAGGATGGGAATGCGGCTGGATTGTTCGTTGGGGAACAGCATATCCATCACTGCGCCAGCAACGTTGCGGGGAATGCCTTGGCTCGGAGCAACGTGCATTCTAAAGCCAGGAGCGGCGTTGACTTCCACAATTACGCCATCAACTTCCCTTAAGGGGCGACTAATATCGGTGGTGACAATATCTAGTCCGGCGATATCCAACCCAATAGTTTTGACTACCCTTTGTGCTAGCCAAACATTTTCCGGGTGGATTTCATCAGTACGATCTACAGCACAGCCTCCTGTACTTAAGTTAGCTGTTGCCCTCAGATAACAAACTGTCCCTTTGGGAAGCACGCTATTTAGGGTGTAACCTTGCCTTTCTAGAAGCTGGTAGCTAGTCCGGTCAAGTTCAATCTTGGTGAGCACATTATCATGTCCCTCGCCGCGATTGGGGTCTTGGTTTGTTTCCTCAATTAGTTCCGCAATGCTAGATCTACCATTACCAACTACATGAGCTGGTACACGTTCGGCGACTGCGACGACCTTGCCATCTACCACCAATACCCGATGATCGCGTCCGACGTAATACCTCTCGACAATTACTGAGCGGGAAACCTGTCTAGCGGCTTCATAAGCTGCCTCTGCTTCTTCCCAGGTTCTAATATCAATAGTGATACCCCGTCCGTGATTGCCATCCAAAGGCTTGATGACTATGGGATAACCACCAACATATTCAATAGCTTCTTCCAAATCATCTAAGAAGTTTATGACTGTACCTTTAGGCACTGGTACACCAGCAGCAGCGAGGATGCGTTTGGTGGCTTCTTTATCGCAAGCTAGTTCTACTCCCAAAATGCCGGTGTTATCGGTCATAGTTGCTTGCATCCGCTTTTGGTTCATGCCATAGCCTAGCTGAATCAAAAAGCGCGCCCCTAGAGGCATCCAGGGAATACCTCGTTTTTCTGCTTCTTTGACGATCGCTTCTGTAGAGGGCCCCAAAGACGCATCTCGCCAGAAGTCTTTTAAGTCTTGGATATCTTGCTCTAGCTCTGCTTTGGGATAGCGACCGCGATCTACAATACTTTGGCACAAGCGCACAGCAGCTCGTCCCGCGTAGCGTCCCGCTTCCTCATTAAGGTACTCAATGACTACCTGGTAAATGCCGGGTGTAGCAGTTTCGCGGGTGCGACCAAAGCCTACATGCATTCCAGCTAGTTCTTGCAGTTCTAAAGCTACATGTTCGACGATATGGCCCATCATGGTGCCTTCTCGCACCCGCATTAAAAAACCACCACGACAGCCAGGGGAGCAATAGTGGCCCTCCAGACTTGGCAGCGCCTCAACTAATCCTTCGTAAAAACCAGGGATTTCATTCGAGGGCTTCTCGGCTAGGTTTTCTAAATCGAGTCGCATGACGATCAACTTGTGGCGTCGAATGCTCCAGTAGTTTGGGCCGCGTAAGGTCTGGATCTTGAGGATTCTCATGGGAATAGGTAGATGGAGATTCGGAACCAATATTCTAGTTTCTTACTGATTTTGATCGCTAAACTGTTTATAGTGAACAGTTTTTTCTTTTTACATAGGATTCAGGTGCTTTTTCTACAGTAAGAAATAAATCAGCGATCAACTCAGTGTAACCTCAGATACTCTATTCCGTCAGCTGGAGATCCGGTGTACAGCAGGCAATACAGTCCGCTGATACAGGTGAAAACGATCGCCATAGCTGAGGATATGTAAACGTAAATTATGTATTGTTAGGGGTTCGTTAGCACCTACATGGGGTTCATTGGTATGAGTTACCTCCGTGGGATCAACTATTGTCACACTACCTTTACCCATCACTTGTAACCAACCATCACGTTCAAACACCGCACAAGTGTCTTCATCAATACCAATACCTAGGCGATCGGGGTGAGCAGCGATCGCGCTAATTAATCGCCCCATGCGATTACGGTTGTGAAAGTGTTGGTCTACAATCACTTCGGGAATAAATCCTAAACCAGTTGCCATATCGACCAGAGAACGGTTTGGGGTTTCCCCGCTACCGCCACCAGCAATCATGTGATGCCCCATCACTGCTGCCCCTGCACTTGTGCCTGCTAAGGTAAGCTGCCCTGATCTGACTCGCTGTCGGACAATGTCCATCACTGGGGTATCTGCCAATACGCCACAGAGACGTAATTGATCCCCTCCTGTTAAAAATACTCCACTACAGGCTTCTAAGGATGCTTTAATATGAGATGCTTCGCACTGTTCCCGTTCCCGAATATCTAGAATTTCAACCTTTTCAGCACCCATTTCTTCAAATATCCGGATATACCGACCACCGATGATGGCAGGTTCGCGGGAGGCAGATGGAATAATTGTAATATATGCCTTGCTAGCACCAGCACGGCCAAAAAAAGTTCTGAGGATATCGCGGCCATGAACTTTGTCTTCTGCGCCTCCGATAACCAGAACGGCGGTTTTAGTTGCTTGGGGTGTCCTCATTTCCAGCGATTTAGCTTGTAATTGCGGCATTATGTTTCTCCTGTCAACAACTTCAGGAACCATCGCCTGGGAAGGGTTTCCTGGCTTGTGGCGAATGGCGTGTGAATATAACAAGGTTCAGTAGCCTGATGATTTTCACGCTTTGCTTTTTGGGGAGGACACTTTTGTGAAATTTGGATTGGCATAAGCCGTCTTGCCAACTTCTCGCTTGATCCAAACAATGCCTCAGTTCTCCTATGTCCCTTATCCTCTAAAGCCAGCGCCTTGTTGTTCACCTGTCCACTTTTGCTAGTTTGGCAAAATAGTGCGAGTAGGGCTAAGTGGGGGCTACGCTGCGCCCTAGAGTCGGGCGAGCAGGTTTTGACAAGCTGTTTTCTGAGGCTGGCTTGATGCATCCTGGAAGTTGTTAACTTGGACAGATTATTAATTTAAATGTAGTTGTGACAATATTTAAACATAAATTAAGTAATTAGAAAAACTTTTGATCTCACGAAAGAGCTTAGTTTTCTGGTACTTTTAGTTACTATTGACAAACCTTATCTGTAGCTTTAGCAGACATTAGCTTCTTGTTGTTCCTCAACATTCAAATTTAAGATTAGTGTTCTTGAATACGAATAACTGTGCGCTTTGATATAGTTACGCTTTTTCCTGACTGTTTTACCTCTGTTTTAAGTTCCGGATTGCTGGCTAAAGCCTTAGCCAAGCAGATTGCTCAAGTCAATCTGATTAATCCTCGGGATTTCACCACTGACAAGCACCGAAAAGTAGATGATGAACCCTATGGCGGCGGTGTGGGGATGCTGATGAAGCCAGAACCCATTTTTGCCGCTGTAGAGTCGCTGCCGATTCTACCGCAAAGAGAGGTAATTTTGATGAGTCCTCAAGGACAAACCATCAATCAACCACTTTTACGTGAATTAGCCACAAATTATAACCAATTAATTGTAATTTGCGGACATTACGAAGGAGTTGACGATCGCGTTCTCAATTTAGTTACCCGGGAAGTCTCTTTAGGAGATTTTATTCTCACAGGTGGCGAAATTCCGGCAATGGCATTGCTCAATGGCGTTGTGAGACTTTTACCAGGAACTGTCGGCAAGGTAGAGTCATTGACAGCAGAGAGTTTTGAGGAAGGTTTATTAGACTATCCCCAATACACCCGCCCCGCAAATTTTCGCGGCTGGAAAGTACCAGATGTCTTACTTTCGGGAAATCATGCTGCAATCGCCAAGTGGCGTTACGAACAACAAATCAAACGTACAAGCGATCGCCGCCCGGATTTACTGGAAAAATGGCAACAACAGAGGGGGAATGGGGAATGGGGAATGGGGAATGGGGATAAGGGAGCAGAGGAAGCAGGGGAGCAGAGGAAGCAAGGAGAGTAACTATGCTATTAATCCCTACTTCCTGTTCTTAGTTCTCTGTGAGCAAACGCCCAATGACAAATGACAAATGACAAATGACAAACGACAAACGACAAATGACAAACATTCGTATTGGTAACGGCTACGATATTCATCGACTAGTGAGCGATCGCGCTTTGATTTTGGGAGGAGTGAAAATTCCCCATGAACTAGGTTTACTCGGACATAGTGATGCTGATGTCCTCACCCATGCGATTATGGATGCCATGTTGGGGGCATTATCTTTAGGGGATATTGGGCATTATTTTCCGCCTACAGATCCCAAATGGGCGGGAGCAGATAGTTTAGAGCTATTAAGCCAAGTACACCAGCTAATTCGCGATCGCGGTTGGCAAATCGGCAATATTGATTCTGTAGTAGTCGCAGAACGTCCAAAATTGAAACCTCATATTGAGACAATGCGCGACAAATTAGCGGCTGTTTTAGAACTGCAACCGAATCAAGTTGCTATTAAAGCTACTACCAACGAGAAATTAGGCCCGGTAGGGCGTGAAGAAGGTATATGCGCTTATGCTGTTGTGTTGTTAGTAGCTGCTAATTAACTTAAATTTAAATTCAGGAGTATTCAATGGCTAGCATAGATATACAAAAGCCATAGCTTTGTGAAAAATTATTAAATTTTAGTTGGGAGAACTAGAGCAATGGAAGCTGCAAAATTTCAAATTCCTAATTATGTTGCTGATATTGTTGTCTTGGATAAGAATGAACAAATTGTTTTATTAGTGGAAGTTAAAGCAACAAAATTAGAAGGGAGAGATGCCAAAGAGGAAGCTATTTCACAACTAAAGTCATATTTACAAAATGCCAAAACTACTCGTCTTTATTTAGCCCATGACACATTTGCTATGTTGGCTGATTTAGAAAATGTTGATATTTTTAAATGGGATAGTAAGAAATTTTCAGATTCTCTGGTTTCACTCAAAACTGCTAATATACTTAGTCAGTATGACCCAGAATTTAGTAGCAAAAGGATATTGAATCTCTATTTAGAAACCCTAGTAGAGGCTTGGTTACGAGACTTAGCCTATCACTGGAAATCAGAAACACCGCCAGCATCAGAAAAGTTGGCAGAAATAGGTTTGCTGCAAAAATTAGCAGGAGGAACTACTCAGTCTCAGGTAAATCTTGATGGTAATACTTTACGTTGAAACTAACTTTTTGATGGCAATTGCCAAAGGACAGGATTTAGAAGCAGAAAATTTATTGCGTTCTTTACCTCAATCAATTCGGATATTTATACCAAATATTTGTTACGTCGAAGCAATCAATAAATGGGAAAAAGAAAAATATTATGTACAGGAATTTGAAAAAGAATTAAATAAACAAATTAATAATTCAGAACGAGATTTAACTTCTCCTAATGCTCATTCTTTTCTGACGTACTTGGAACAGACACGAATTTTGAATAAATCATTGCTAAATGATATTCAATCTCGTCTTTTTAATGCTATTGATGTGCTTCTTAAAAAAGCAGAAATAATCAATTTAGATACCAATATAATTCGTAACATTTCTGAAGCCGCAATTATTCAACCGGAAACACTACTTATTAAACAAGACATCATAGATAACTTGATTTTACAATGTATTATTAGTCACGGAAAAAATTCTTACCCCACCGACAAGAAAGTATTCTTGAGCGGTAATAGTAAAGACTTTGGCAAACGAGATGTTAAACAAGCTTTGAAGAATGCTGGAATCAAGTATTTAACGAATACTCAAGACTTTCTTGCATGGTTAAACTCTCAGTCAAGTTAAAAATTGTTATTTGATTATTATCAATTATGAAATTTTCTAGTATATTGGCTACAGTTAAACGGTTTTATTTACTCATAATTATCTGTATAGTAACAGGACTTACAGTAGCTGCTTGTAATCCATCTAATTTTAAAACAAATGCGGCTCAAGTTCCCCAGTTAGTAACTAGTATTCTTAGCGACCCTAAAACATTTAACTTTCCTCTAAGTTCTGAGTCACCGAATATTTTTGGACTCACTTATGAAGGTTTAATTACTGAAAGTTACGAGACTGGCAAGGTAGAGCCTGCCTTAGCAGAATCATGGCAAATTTCTGAAGATAAATTAAAAATAGTTTTTACCCTGCGCGATAATCTTAAATGGTCTGATGGGCAACCACTAACAGTAGATGATGTAGTGTTTACTTATAATGACATTTATCTGAATGAAGCCATTCCTACAGATGCTAGAGATGGTATGAGAATTGGCGAAAGTCGAAAGTTACCAACTGTCAGAAAAATTGATAATCGCCGGGTGGAATTTTCTGTTCCAGAACCATTTGCACCTTTTTTACGTAGCGCTACAGGTTACCCAATTTTACCAGCCCATGCATTGCGAGAATCAGTAACTACAAAAGACCAAGAAGGTAAACCAAAGTTTCTGTCAAAGTGGAGTGTAGATACACCTCCCGATCAACTGATTGTGAACGGGCCTTTTAAGTTAGAAAGATATGATACTAGCCAACGGATAGTTTTTCGCCGCAATCCCTATTATTGGCGCAAGGATGCTCAAGGAAAAGCCCAACCTTATATTGAAAGAATTATTTGGCAAATTGTTGAATCCACAGATACATCTTTACTGCAATTCCGTTCTGGTGGGTTAGATACTGTCGGTGTGTCACCAGAATACTTTTCGTTGTTAAAAGTGCAAGAAGACCAGGGTAATTTCAAGATATATAATGGTGGGCCTGGTTCAGGTACAACCTTTGTACTCTTCAACTTAAATAAGGGTTCTAGAGATGGCAAACCTCTTATAGATCCGATCAAATCACGTTGGTTTAATACTGTAGAGTTTCGGCAAGCAGTAGCCTATGCCATTGATCGACAAACAATGATCAACAATACATTTCGTGGCTTAGGTCAACCTCAAGATTCACCTATTTCTGTACAAAGTCCCTATTATCTTTCACCGCAAGAAGGGTTAAAAGTCTATAATTACAATATAGATAAAGCCAAGCAATTGTTACTCAAAGCCGGCTTTAAATACAACGAAAAAAATCAGCTAATCGATTCTCAAGGTAACAATGTACGCTTCACTTTGCTCACGAATGCAGGTAATAAGATTCGCGAAGCAGTGGGGTCGCAAATTAAACGAGATTTGAGCAAAATCGGGATTACAGTAGACTTCACGCCACTGGCATGGAATACCTACACAGATAAACTTTCTAATACATTAGATTGGGAAGCTTCTTTATTAGGTTTAACAGGTGGTTTAGAACCGAATGATGGTGCTAACGTCTGGTCTCCGGAAGGGGGATTACATATGTTTAATCAAAAACCTCAAGCTGGACAAAAACCAATTCAAGGTTGGGAAGTAGCGCCTTGGGAAGCAGAAATTGGTGAACTTTATATCAAAGCAGCCAGAGAATTAGACGAACCCAAACGCAAAGCAATTTACGCTGATACTCAACGAATTACACAGGAGAATTTACCATTTATTTACTTGGTGAATGCCTATTCAATGTCAGCAGTGCGTAATCGCTTTGAAGGTATCAAATACTCTGGACTTGGTGGTGCATTCTGGAACATTCATGAAATCAAAATTGTAGATTAGTCATCGGTTATTGATCATTTGTGATTTGTTTTAAACTCATGATCAATGACCAATAAAAAGCTTTGCGATCGCTCTATTTAGGGTGCGTTGTTTTACAGCGCACCCTACCTCATGACAAATGACAAATAACAACGGACAAAGGAGAACATCACAAATGGCTAATGAGAAAGCTTTGCGATCGCTATTAGAAGCAGTGGCTCATGGTAACGTTACCCCAGATAGGGCATTAGACTCTCTCAAAGACTTAGCCTATGAACAAGTAGGTGATTTTGCCAAAATCGATCACCATCGCAGCTTAAGAACAGGTTTCCCAGAAGTAATTTGGGGACTAGGCAAAACCCCCGATCAGATTGTTCAAATTATGGAGGTGATGCGTCACCGCAATCCAGTAGTGATGGCTACCCGGATTGAACCAGCAGTTTATGCTGTACTGCAATCGAAAGTGAGAGGTTTGCGGTATTACGAAATGGCAAAGATTGCTGCCATTACTCCCGATGAACTCGAACCACAGTTTGAGGGTGTCATTGGTATTTTGTCGGCGGGAACTGCTGATTTACCGATTGCAGAAGAAGCCGCAGTTACCGCCGAACTTGCTGGTTTTCGGGTATTGCGCCTCTGGGACGTTGGTGTTGCAGGGATTCACCGCTTGTTGAATAATCGCCACCTGATTGAATCAGCATCAGTATTAATTGTTGTCGCGGGTATGGAAGGCGCATTACCCAGCGTGGTTGCAGGTTTAGCCGATTGTCCTGTAATTGCTGTTCCCACCAGCATCGGCTATGGTGCCAGTTTTGGTGGACTAGCACCACTCTTAACAATGCTAAACTCTTGTGCGCCAGGAATCGGCGTAGTCAATATTGATAATGGCTTTGGTGCAGCAGTTTTAGCAGGGCAAATTTTGCGAACAGCCCAAAAGTTGAAATTTGAGGGGTAAGTGGCAATTTATGGGCATTGGGCATTGGGCATTGGGCATGGGTAATTGGTGATTGGTAATTGGCGTTTGGTGTCCGTTATTTGTTCACCTTTTCCCCCTTCCCCTTTCCCCTTATCCCCTTATCCCCAGTCCCCATTACCCCTTATCCCCAGAGGGGGCCCCGAGTTCCCCAATCCCCTTTCACTGGACATTACCCTAACTAGAGGTTATGACATAAAAGTCTTCTCGATCACACAGTATGAATTACTTCAGTGATTTACTATCTGAGTTATTTTGGCGTTTGCCTGTAAGTTCTACGCTAGCTCAAAACGTTACTGATCCAGATGTTTTGGGACAGATACAGCATGGTTGGAATCACTTTGTCAAGACAGGTCAAATTTGGGCGTTGTTGATTGGTTTGGTCATTGGCTATATGATTCGGAATCTAACTAGTTACGGTTGATTAATCCTCAAGTCCGTACCTAAATTAATCTCAGCACTGAAGCTAGGATTAGTTCAGGTTAGGACTTTTGTGGTTTTAATTAGCACGTAAGTGGTACGTTCCCACCCTTTACGTTTATGACCGAACAACAAACTTGGAGCCAGCGATTTGAATCAGCGTTACATCCAGCGATCGCACGTTTTAATGCCAGTATAAGTTTCGATATTGAGTTAATCGAATACGATATTACTGGCTCTCAAGCTCATGCCAAAATGCTGGCTCATACTGGTATCATTTCCCCAGCAGAAGGAGAGCAACTAGTTGCAGGTTTAGAACAGGTTCGCCAAGAATATCGCCAAGGAAAGTTTCAGCCAGGTATTGATGCTGAAGATGTCCACTTTGCTGTGGAACGGCGATTAACAGAAATTGTTGGCGATGTGGGTAAAAAATTACATACTGCGCGATCGCGTAATGACCAAGTTGGCACTGATACTAGGCTCTATCTCCGCGACCAAATCCAACAAATCAAGAGCCAATTACGAGAATTTCAAGCAGTTTTACTAAATATAGCCGAAAAAAACGTTGAAACCCTAATTCCTGGCTATACGCACTTGCAACGCGCCCAACCCCTGAGTTTAGCCCATCATCTCTTGGCATATTTTCAGATGGCGCAACGTGACTGGGAACGTCTAGGAGATGTATCTCGCCGGGTGAATATTTCACCTTTAGGGTGTGGTGCTTTAGCAGGAACTACTTTCCCTATTGATCGCCACTACACAGCGGAACTATTGAATTTTGAGCAGATTTATGCTAATAGCCTTGATGGTGTGAGCGATCGCGATTTTGCGATCGAATTTCTCTGTGCTGCTAGTTTAATTATGGTTCACCTCAGTCGCCTTTCAGAAGAGGTGATTCTTTGGTCATCAGAGGAATTTCGTTTTGTTACCCTCAAAGATACCTGTGCGACAGGTTCCAGCATCATGCCCCAAAAGAAAAACCCTGATGTGCCAGAACTTGTCAGAGGAAAAACAGGGCGCGTATTTGGTCACCTGCAAGGGATGCTGGTAATTATGAAGGGGCTACCCTTGGCATATAACAAAGATTTACAAGAAGACAAAGAAGGTCTCTTTGATAGCGTCAATACAGTGAAAGCTTGCCTAGAAGCAATGACCATTTTGCTGCGGGAAGGCTTAGAATTTCGTCCCCAGCGTTTAGCAGAAGCAGTCGCAGAAGACTTTTCTAATGCCACAGATGTGGCAGATTACTTAGCTGCAAAAGGTGTACCCTTCCGCGAAGCCTATAACATGGTGGGTAAAGTGGTAAAAACCAGCATTGCCGCAGGTAAACTCCTCAAAGATTTAACTTTAGAAGAATGGCAACAAATCCATCCAGCGTTTGCAGCCGATATCTATGAGGCAATTTCGCCTCGTCAAGTAGTTGCTGCACGTAACAGTTACGGTGGTACAGGCTTTACCCAAGTCCGCAACGCCATCCAAGCAGCCCGCGCGCAAATGGCTGAATAGGGATTGGGGACTGGGGATTGGGTAATGGGAATTAATACTTGTCGGTTAAGGGCAAAAGGGGAAGGGGAAAAGGCGCAAGAAAAAACCTTTAACCCTTACCCTTTCACCTTTTCCCCAACCTAAATTTCAATGTAAAAAAACTCCAAACACCAAACCCCAAACTCCAATAAATAAGGGCGTACAAAATTATGTACGCCCAAAATTCCAGAATTCAAAGAGCAAGAATATTATTAGATGAATTACTCAGCATCAATTGCTGCTGCGCCCTCATCTTCCTCACTCTTAGGTGGTCTTTGTTGGAACCTTCTCTGCATTCTTCCTGTAGTAGTTCGTTTACGAAACTTTCTGGCATATGCCTGGTTCCGTAGCGCCTTTTCTTTTTTCGGGTTACGGCGCTTAGCCATGTTCACCTCATTAAATAAACAACAAAAAAAGCCACTAGGCCATATCAGCTACCGTTGTTATTGATATATTTTGAGCCCAGTCTAGCCATTCACAAAGTTTGAACAGCATATGATTATAGCGTATTTAAGATATTTGAGTCAACTTAAATATTAAATATTTTTTTAACAAATCAAAGTTTGCGTTTAAATCATCCTTTAGAGGTATGCTTAATTGTCTTTACTAAAGTAAAACCTTCAAAATATTTTTTCTGGCTCAAAATTTTAGGATTTCAAAATTAAATTTGATTGCACTCCAGAGACAGAAAAACTAAAGTCTACTCACAATTTTTTCTTTACTTGATAAATATTATTAGTATTTATGAACTAGAATGCAGCAGTATATTTTCCAAAAGTTAAGTTATCAAATTTTGTAAGGTAACACACATATATTTATCATTGTCAAGGGTTTTTTATTTGTGATTTTAAATGATAAATACAGATAAATGCCAAAAGTTAAAACATCTTTTTAATGATTTTTTGTATAAATATACACGTTGATATATTGAAACGTAATGTTAGGATTGAGTAAATGCTAAAATAAAATCTCAAACCATTAACATAGTTGTATAATACATAACTCAATAAATTTATATTTAAACATCTATGTTAAGTGGTGAGAACTAAATAGCATACAATAAAAACATTTGCAGATTGAACGTTCTTGCTTTGTTTACGATAGCTATCAAGTCCACACGTAACTTATGGCGCATTGGACAAACAGTACTGGGTCTGATATTTCGCCATCCCATTACTGGTACCAGTATCATTCCGATTTTACCTGATGGTCGGATTGTCCTAATTCGGAGAAGTGACAATGGCCGATGGAGTTTGCCTGGAGGTATGGTGGACTGGGGAGAAGATATTCCTAATACAGTTCGCCGAGAATTGCAAGAAGAAACTGGATTGGATTTAGTGAAGATTCGGCGGTTGGTAGGAGTTTATTCTTCGCCAACCAGAGATCCGAGAATTCATTCAATTTGTATTGCTGTGGAAGCAGAAGTACAAGGAAAAATGGAAGTTCAGGATACTTTGGAAGTCACAGATATCCAAGCATTCTCTCCTGATTCTCTACCTCTAGAACCAATGTCTCATGACCATTATCAGCAGTTGCAAGACTATTTGAATGGTTTGACAATAGTGGCATAACGAGATTTTGTTTGTCATTAGTCATTAGTTTTTTGCTAAATTTTGTTCCCTATAACTAATGACTATCAACTATTGGCTAAATTATGCTACAACTTAAAGCGGTTTATACTTGAGTTTAATGAAAATTTCGGTGTTGCGGGAACAGTTTTCTGTTCTCAGTTTTTTCATGCCAAAATTCAGCTACATCATCAAGTGATAATTGCTATAACTTTTAAAATTTAAGATGGATACGTTATTTCGTAACTCCCGGAGAAAACTCTCGCAAGGATTATTATTTTGGCGAGAAGCAGGTCAAGGTATTCCGGTAATTTTATTGCATGGTGCATGGAACGATAGCAGTCAATGGGTGCCATTGATAGATTCTTTATCTGACAATTTCCATTGTTTAGCACCAGATTTATTAGGATTTGGAGAATCAGATAATCCTAATATTCATTACTCTATTGATTTGCAAGTAGAATGTTTAGCTGAGTTTTTAACAGCCTTAAAGCTAGAAAAAGTATATTTAGTCGGCCATTCTCTTGGAGGTTGGATTGCTACTAGCTATGCGTTAAAGTATCCAGAACAAGTTCATGGTTTAGTACTGCTATCACCAGAAGGCGTAAAGATAGAAAGACAAGAAAAGCAATGGCAGGGGATGCAGCGGGTAGCAAAATTACCACCCTTGATATTTAAAGTATTAAAACTGCTGAGTCCGTTAATTAAAATTGTGGGGTTGCAGGAAAAAGTTCAACAATATTTGCAGCTACGTAATTTAATGTTGCAATATCCTACAGGTTGCCAATTGTTATTTGAGCGGAAAACCCCAGAGATTGAGGCAGAATTACTGCAAAATCAACTTTCATTAATTGAATTTCCAGTTTTAATCTTACAAGGTGGAAAAGATACGGCAGAAGCCATTGCTAAAAGTCAAATTTATGCTCAATTGCTGCCTAACTCTGAGTTGAAAATGATTGCTCATGCTAGCAATGATTTACCAGAATCTTGTGTTGGGGTAATAGCTGAAGATATTCGGGAATATATCAAGAAATAAGCTGTTACGCATTTAAGTTGCATAATTACCCATAAAAATTGTCCCGAGTCAAATATAACCCTTTATTCCGCATTTATTAAGTGAGTGTTGCTCAATTAGTCACTGTTTCAATTATTCTCCTGCTTGTAGCCACTGCCGTAGCATTGCTATCGCGTTGGTTACGCGTTTCTTATGTTGCAGGTTTAGTTCTAGCTGGTTTAGCGTTGACAGAACTTTTACCACAGCGCATAGGTTTAAATGATTCCCTGATTTTAAATTTATTTCTACCGATTCTAGTATTCGACGCAGCTATTAATACTGATATTAGCCGCCTCCGTAGCACTATAAAGCCCATTTCTTTATTAGCTGGGCCAGGAATTGTAATTGCTTCTGGTGTGACAGCTGCACTTTTAAAATGGGGATTGGGGTTAAATTGGACAGCTGCACTACTAGCAGGAGTAATTTTAGCAATTACAGACACGGTATCGGTGATTGCTGTATTTAAGGAGGTGCTTGTCCCTTCGCGCTTGTCAACCATTGTTGAGGGCGAGAGTTTATTTAATGATGGTGTAGCGCTAGTTTTATTTAGCTTAATTGTCAAAGCGCATGAGGCTGGTTCACTCACATTTCTTGCAGGACTACAAGAATTATTTGTGGTGGTTGTTGGTGGCAGCTTAGTAGGGTTAGCTGTGGGATATTTAAGTACAGGTTTATTTGTCCGTGCAGATGAACCACTGAGTAGTATTTTGCTCACCGTAGCTGTAGCATTAGGCGCTTTTCAATTAGGGCAATCGTTTAGTGTTTCTGGCGTTGTAGCTGTAGTTGTTGCTGGCTTAATTGTAGGCAGTGTAGGACTTTCAGGTAAAGTATCAGCTTCTACAAGGTTGACCTTACTGAGCTTTTGGGAATCCATAGCTTTTGGTGTTAATAGCTTTATTTTTCTGTTAATTGGTATAGAAGTTAACTTAACAACTCTTTGGCAAATCTTACCTGCTGTACTATTAGCGATCGCAGCTTATCAAATAGCACGCATAGTTTCTGTTTATCCACTCTTAGCTATAGTACGTTGGTTTGACCGTCCAGTGCCTTGGCGCTGGCAACATGTTCTGTTTTTTGGCAATATTAAGGGTTCACTGTCGATGGCGTTGGCGTTAAGTATCCCCGCCACAATCCCAGGACGAGAACAGCTGATTGCTATAGTCTTTGGCACAGTATTGCTGTCTGTGGTTGGGCAAGGAGTAAGTTTACCGTGGTTAGTAAAGCGGTTGCAACTGTCTCAAGTATCAGCAACTCGTCAACAGGTTGAAGAATTGCAAGCGCAATTAATTACAGCTAAAGCAGCACAGGATGAATTAGATACTTTATTCAAAACAGGGGTATTACCAAAAGCTGTTCATGAAGAGATGCGTGCAGCTTATCAAGTGCAAGTAGCAAGTGCAGAAAAAACATTACGAGAATTATATAATCGTCGTGCGGATGATTTAGAGGAAAAAAGAGGTAGCTCTAGTAAACTTGATGCTATTCGCCGTCGATTACTTTTAGCAGAAAAAGCAGCACTCAATCAGGCTATTCGTCAGCGAATTCTCTCAGAAGAAATTGTTTATGAACGCTTGAAGAAACTTGATGAGCAATTGCTGCAATTGGAGGATGATTGAGTTTGGTAATGGGTAATGGGTAATGGGTAATGGGTAATGGGTAATGGGTATTTATCAAAGTCTAGTAGTCTAGTACAGCACGGCGTAAATAAACCACCCATTTGAAATGGGGAAAAAGCTGGCAGTATAAGTATTCTTTCTTTTTACTTTTTACTTTTTACTTTTGCCTTGTTGTACTAGTAGGGTGTGTTACGGCTATGAAAGGATTTGGGACTTAGAGACAATTAGATTTAGCCGTAACGCACCATCCACGATTTATAAATAGCCTCTTTTTTTATTAATATTTTAATTGGAGGAAATCATAATTTATTTGGAAGAAGTGACTTGAGAGTTTCTTAAGTTTTTAATTACTTTACCTTGGCTTACGAAAGAAACTCCTTGCTGAAATTCAGTTGCAATCATGACTGCTTCGACTATTGGCTCAGAAATTATTTTTGAGGATACCCACTCTACAATAAAATTTGCTCCTGAACCGCCACTAGTATCTGTTCTGTTGACAAAAAAATCTGTAGAACCTAGGGCATTAATTTGTATATGTTTATCTAAATAGTTTTTAATTAATTTCCCATCGGAATCATAGTAACGGACAGAAGTAATAATTATGGGATTATTTAAATCTGTATTCCGAATACTCAAGGTAGCTGCTAAATCTAAAATCTTCCGTTCATCGTTATGATAAATATGGGAATAAATAGGGACATAAATAGTTTGACCCATTGCAATTTTAAAATTTTTATCTAAAGTAACTACTTGTTGAGATGTTTGTGGTGAAGTAGTTGTGGATTGCGATTTTGCTTGATTATTTGGCGATGTGCAAGATACTAAAAAAATCAAAGCAAATACTATATAAAAGCGTGGGTAAAGCTTCATTGTAAGGATGAAGGATGAATTAAAAAGAGGAATAGCTCGGTTGTAAATCAGCTTGAAATCCTTACTAATGAATGACTAAGGGAAAATGACAGCCTCAGCCAGTTATTTTTAATTTCGCCGACCTATTTACAACCTTCCATAAAGTCTATGACTTCATGCAATGAGCCTGGTTTAGTGGCAACTAAAACTGTTGAACCAGGTTCTAAAATTGTACTACCGTTAGGAATTGTTAAATCTTCGAGGGGATGGGCTTGATAGCCAATAATTAAAGAACCTGTAGGAAAGCGAGAATCTTGAGCAATTTCGGCAAGGCTACGATTTGCAACATAGCAATTGTTGGGAATGGAAAGTTTTAAAACTTCAATTTGTCCTTGCTCAAAATGCATCATTGATTCTACTAGCGGGTATTCAATAGCATTTACCATTGTGGAAACCGCTAGTTCCACAGTGCTGATAATATGATTAGCCCCCGCTAAACGAAAAGGTTCAGCGAAATCGGAATGACGCATCCGAGTCACAATGTGGGGAACACCGTAATGTTTAGCAAGAGTTACCATCGCTAAGTTCAACGCATCACTTCGTAGTACAGCAACCAAGGCGTTGGCTTTTCGTATTCCAGCTTCTAATAAAATTTGCGTACTCACGGCGCTACCTTCAAAAGCCATTGCGCCCACCTGTTCGCGTGCATAGCGACAAGCATTAGGATCAATGTCAATGACAGCTACGGTATGTCCTAGTTCTACTAATTTCTGCGCCAAGCTCAATCCTACTAAACCAGATCCACCAATTAGCACGTACATAGTTGCTATTTGCTACTGTTTGACTCTTACTTTACAGAAAGTCGGCGGGAAATGGGGCATAGGGCATAGGGCATTGATATTCTTTCCCGTCTCCAAATGAGTTTAACAAATGTTGCTTTTAAGGGATTCTGACTATTTTTTCTATGCCCCAAAAAATCAGGTTGGGTTCTACGGTCAAACGAGATGCGATCGCAGGATATAAGGCTTGAAGATAATTTAATAGTATGGTGCGATCGCCTCCTTTAATCACTACCTTACCCTCTGGAAATAATTGCCACCAATTCTCTATAAAATCTTTTATTCCCGCCAAAATTGTGTAAATCACACCGCTTTGTATGGCTTCTGGCGTATTTAACGCAAACCGTGGCGGTAGAGATGCAATTACTTGCGTTTCTATTAAAGGTAATTGTCCGGTTTTCTGACCCAGTGAGGTAAATTGCAAGCCTAATCCTGGTAGAATCGCACCCCCAACTAAACATTCGTCAGCATCCGCAGCCGTAAAAGTTAGTGCTGTACCCGCATCAATTACCAGCATGGGAAATCCCCAAGTTTTACCTGCACCCCACAAAGCTAAGGCGCGGTCAATTCCTAATGTGGGATAAAGGCCTGTGAGAGGTATTTGGTCTAAGGTGATTACTTGGACATTAGGGTAAGTTCGCCAAAGTGCTGTTTGACTAGGAACTACGGAAGCGATGGCGAGGGGGAGAGGGGAGGAGGGGACAAGGGGACAAGGGGACAAGGGGAACAAAACTTCTGGTGGTAAATCATCTAGGGTTTGGCATTGTGCTAACTGCTGTATGACTGACTCAGGTAAGTAGTCAGTATCCCAAGTACAGTCAAGCTTTGCACCGAAAAATAATGCCCAATGTAGCCGGGAATTACCAATTTCCAAGGCTAGCCAAATATGATTTTTTTTAATCACTTATTACACCAATATTTATAAAAACATATATTTCCCCATGCCCCATCCCCAATGCCCAATGCCCCATTTCCAATTTAAATTTCTTAAGTTATCTATAGATTTTTTAATAAAAATTAACATTCAATACGTGTAACAATATAATTAGAGGAAAATATACTCATTGTGTTAAGGAAGGGAGTTATGGTAGCGCTCACCGACAGAATTGAAAAAAGGCTCACCATACAAACTGTAGAAATTGCTCCAGATACTACGGCAATTCGCTCTTTGGATTGGGATCGCGATCGCTTCGATATTGAATTTGGTCTGCAAAATGGTACGACCTATAACTCATTTCTGATTCGCGGTGAGCAGACTGCTTTAGTTGATACTTCCCATGAAAAGTTTCGTCAGCTGTATTTTGACACGCTGACGGGGCTAATTAATCCGAAGGAGATTGATTATTTAATTGTCAGCCACACTGAGCCAGACCATAGCGGCTTGGTGAAAGATTTGCTACAAATGGCTCCTGATATCACTGTAGTCGCCTCGAAAGTGGCGATTCAGTTTTTAGAAGACCTAGTACATCAGCCATTTAAACGTCGGATTGTGAAAAATGGCGATCGCTTAGATATTGGTAATGGTCATGAATTTGAATTTGTGATTGCGCCCAATCTTCACTGGCCGGATACTATCTTTAGTTTTGACCACAAAACCCAAATTCTCTACACCTGCGATGCTTTTGGGATGCACTATTGCACCGAAAGCACCTTTGATGATGATTTAAAAGCGATTGAACCGGATTTTAAATATTACTACGAATGCTTAATGGGGCCGAATGCGCGGTCAGTGCTGTCAGCCTTGAAGCGGATGGGTGAACTGCCAAGTGTGGGCATGATTGCGACTGGTCACGGGCCGTTACTATCTCATCATGTTGAGGAATTAACTCGACGCTACCGCAGTTGGAGTCAAACCCAAGCCAAGCCAGAAACCGTAATTGGAATATTTTACGTTTCCGAATATGGCTATAGCGATCGCCTAGCCCAAGCAATTGCGAATGGTATCAGCAAAGTAGGGGTAGCTGTAGAATGGGTAGACTTGGGTTCAGGCATTGATTTACAAGAATTGCGAGAATTGGCAGGTCGTTGTGCGGGATTAGTTGTAGGTGTACCGCCAGTTTCTAGCAGTCCTAATATCCAAGCAGCCCTGAGTACCGTTTTAGGATCTGTCAAAGAAAAACAAGGTATCGGCGTATTTGAAACAGGCGGTGGCGACGACGAACCGATAGATCCGTTATTAAGTAAATTCCGTAACTTAGGGCTGACAACAGTTTTCCCAGAAATTCGCATCAAACAAACGCCTACCGAAATCACCTACAAACAGTGTGAAGAAGCGGGTACAGACTTAGCCCAATGGGTAACACGCGATCGCAGTATTAAAACAATGAAAGCTCTGGGTGCTGATTTAGACAAAGCACTCGGTAGACTTAGCGGTGGCTTATATATCATCACCGCCAAAAAAGGCGATGTTTCCAGCGCGATGTTAGCCTCTTGGGTAGCCCAAGCCAGTTTCAAACCACTGGGATTTTCCATCGCAGTCGCCAAAGACCGGGCGATTGAATCACTGATGCAAGTAGGCGATCGCTTTGTGCTGAACGTCCTAGAAGAAGGCAATTATCAACCACTGATGAAGCACTTTTTAAAACGATTCGCCCCTGGTGCAGATCGTTTTGAAGGTGTCAAAACTCAGCCAGCCGAAAACGGCGCACCCATCCTCACCGATGCTTTGGCATATATAGAGTGCGAAGTCAAAAGCCGGATGGATTGCGGCGATCACTGGGCAGTTTATAGCACCGTCTACGCCGGAAGAGTATCTAACCCAGAAGCCTTAACTGCCGTACATCACCGTAAAGTTGGTAACCATTACTAGGGACTGGGGACTGGGTACTGGGGACTGGGGACTGGGAAGTAGACACAAGGGCAAAGTAATAATAAATCCCAATCCCTAATCCCCAATCCCTAATCCCCAATCCCTAATCCCCAATCCCCATTACCCAATCCCCATCATGCCTACAAATAAACCCCGTGACGTTCAAGTTTTACCCATAGCTACAGATACAACCGTAATGCGATCGCGCAGTTGGTCAAGGCTAAGGTTTGAAATCGAATATGCTTTGGCTAAGGGTACTACTGCTAATTCTTATGTGATTCAAGGCGATAAACTTGCCCTGATTGACCCGCCTGGAGAAACTTTTACAGAAATCTATTTAAAGGCTTTGCAGGAAAGATTTGATGTCGAATCCATTGAATATGTAATTTTAGGTCATGTCAATCCTAACCGTGCTGCTACTTTAAAGGCTTTGCTGGAAGTTGCACCGCAAATTACTTTTGTCTGTTCTAATCCAGGGGCGATCAATTTACGTGGGGCGCTGGAAAATCAAGACCTAAAAATTCTGGTGATGCGGGGGGAGGAAACCCTGAATTTAGGTAAGGGTCACGATTTGCAATTTATTCCTACCCCCAACCCCCGCTATGCAGACCTTCTCTGCACCTATGACCCCCAAACGGAAATTCTCTACACAGATAAGTTTTTTGGGGCGCATATTTGTGGCGATCAAGTCTTTGATGAAGGCTGGGAATCGATTAACGAAGACCGCCGCTATTATTTTGATTGCTTAATGGCACCCCATGCGCGCCAAGTGGAAACAGCGTTAGATAAACTGGCTGATTTCCCCGCAAGAATTTATGCCACTGGACATGGGCCTTTGGTACGTTATGCGCTGATTGAACTTACCAAAGCTTACCGCGAATGGAGTCAGCAACAAACCACTGCTGACTTGACAGTAGCGTTAATTTATGCATCAGCCTACGGGAATACAGCCACCTTAGCCCAAGCGATCGCGCGGGGGATTACCAAAGCAGGTGTCGCTGTCGAATCAATTAATTGCGAATTCACCGATCCAGAAGATATCCGTGCTGCTGTCGAGAAATCTGCTGGCTTTGTCATTGGTTCGCCTACCTTGGGTGGTCATGCACCCACACCCGTGCAAACAGCCTTGGGGATTGTTCTCGCCACCGCTACCACAAATAAACTGGCTGGTGTATTTGGTTCTTTTGGCTGGAGTGGTGAAGCAGTAGATTTAATTGAAGGAAAACTCAAAGACGCTGGTTACCGCTTTGGTTTTGACACCATCCGCGTCAAATTTAAACCTGACGCTGCTACCTTGCAACTGTGCGAAGAAGCCGGAACCGACTTCGCGCAAGCATTGAAGAAAGCTAGAAAAGTGCGATCGCAAAGCGTCCCCGCTACCAATGTCGAGCAAGCTGTAGGCAGAATAATTGGTTCTTTGTGCGTAGTCACAGCCAAGCAAGACGATATATCTAGTGCCATGTTAGCCTCCTGGGTAGCTCAAGCCAGCTTTAATCCTCCAGGTTTAACCATAGCTGTTGCTAAAGACCGCGCTGTCGAAACTTTAACCCACACAGGAAATAAATTTGTCCTGAATATCCTCAAAGAAGGAAATCATTTAGGTTTGATGAAACATTTCCTCAAACCCTTTGGCCCAGCACAAGACCGATTTGAAGGTGTCGCCACCCAAGAAACTGAAAACGGTTCTCCGATTCTGAATGATGCTTTGGCATATTTAGAGTGTTCCGTTAACAATCGGTTAGAATCTGGCGATCATTGGCTCGTTTATGCAACCGTCGAGAATGGCAAAGTCCTCAATCAAGATGGTGTCACAGCAGTGCATCATCGTAAGTCGGGAACCCATTATTAAGTAGAGGGAACAGGGAATTTGAAATTTTGAATTCCCCTTCAGGAATAATACAGTTCAGTTAAGTCATACCATTTTGAAAAAAGAACGCGATAGATGGTTAGGGCACGGCATCCACAATCTTTTGGCATATCAAATATCTTACTGGTGCCGTGCCCCTACCAAGAATTTATCTATCGCAAACATTATTTGAATTGGTATCAGTTAAGAAAATTAATTGACAACAAAACCAAAAAACTAGTTACTCAACAAAAAACCGAACAATAATTTTGGAGGGGGTTTGGGGGACGCAACCGTCCGAAGTTTTGTGGAAGGAAACCTTCCCCACAAACTTCACCCAATCGGGGGTTTGGGGGATTCTCCCCCAATTGAGTTAGCTTTTTCCACAACTGACAAATCAATTAAGTACCTGGTTGGAATTAAATATAAGATGGACGTAGGTTGGGTTGAGGAACGAAACCCAACACCCGCATGGGTTACGCTATCGCTAACCCATCCTACAAATAATTATGCCTCCCTACTTACTAAACTGAAGGGGTTGACCCTTAATTATCATTCCATCAAAAAAGCTCAAGCGATTATGCTTGAGCTTTCACAATATTGTGATGAAGTTGATATAGCCAATGGGGTAAAAACACCCCATCGCTTTTGACATCAATAAAACAGCTTAGTAACGGTTGCGTCCACCACCGCCGCCACCGCCGTAACCACCGCGTCCACCGCCGCCGCCAAAAGAACCTTTATTTTCTTTTGGTCTAGCCTTGTTGACTTTTAAGTCACGGCCCATCCATTCAGCACCGTCGAGTGCTTCAATAGCGGCTGTTTCTTCGTCATCTGAACTCATCTCGACAAAAGCAAAGCCGCGTACACGGCCTGTTTCGCGATCTGTGGGAATTTGAACTCGCTTTACAGAACCGTACTCTGCAAAAACCGCAGTTAAAGCGTCTTCTGTAACTTGGTAAGAAAGATTACCTACGTAAATTGACATAAAATGTCTCCAAAATCATAAACATGTAGAGATTTAGATTTCGGAGAGAGTCTGAAAATACCAAAAGGAAAAAGCCTGTCAATACTAACAAAAACCACTATCACCGAATTAATTCTCATCTTTAATTAATGATATAGCAACTACCTCTTGAAGAGGAACGGTTAAAAAAAACTTTTAAGTAAACGCTTATAAATTAAAGTTAAATTATGAAAGTCCTGAATGCTGGTGAAAATTCAAGGGCCTAGGGTCAAAAGTCTGGTTCTAATTTGGAATTTGGAATTGTTTATCCCCCTTGCCCTGCTTAATCCCCCTATGGAATCATACTTACGCTCTCTACTCTTGTTTCCAAATACTGACCAATCATCAACTGTTCCCCAGCCCGAGAGATGATTGACTGGCGGGTACGGTATTTACTCCCAATTAGCTTTAACTCTTCTTCAAAAACTGAGTTATTGTACTCTGTTCGTAAACAAAGTGTTTTGGGATTGGGGAAATAGAATTCTGCAGTAATTGGTTTTGAGGTCGCAAAACCGCGATCGCGATACAAAATGTTTCCTAAAGCACCAAATAAAGTTGAACCGTGAGATTCTTTTTTGCCTGTAACTGAATCTGTGCTTTCCCAGATTACTTCAGTACCACAGACTAAACTGACTGCATCTGGTAATTCATGCAACTTAGCTAGTTGTTGTAATTCTGCGCTTCCCTGTTCTAAATACCGAATAGCGATCGCACTGACAATTTCTTTAGTAGTCCCCGATGAGAGGGTGTAATAGCGCCGTTGCGATCGCCATTCACCAACCGATTCCTGAAAAAATTCAGCAATCTCGGATTTTTCAATGGTTTTTATAAGTTTGACTGGTAATGTCACTAGTTGCCTACCTTCAGCACAATGATAGAGATTGTTAGGTTTTGAAACTTGGTACATTACGTTTGTACCAAATACCAAATTTCTTTACTATTTTTAATCTAAACTAGATATTAAAAACATTACTGATAGTTTGGCTACAATGCTAAACATCGGCATTTCCAATCGTTTCTGCCCAAGGATAGAAGCAAAAAGTTAAGAAAGTATTTTTGTAGTCTGGATCGGTCATATATCTTGCGGCAGATCTTAGTAAGACTAAAAATACGTATACTAAATTTACCCTTGGATTCAGTATGCTCAAATTCCCTGGCTCTGCATCAGCAGTTAAGCCTAGGAAATTTTTCGGATTTTTGATTTAAAGAATAATTTCATACAGCTCGCCAGTAGAAGGTTGTTTTCAACGCCGCCTAATGACGAGCAAAATTAATGATTTTGGACGGAAATCAACCGCACAAATTCTCAAAAATGCCAAATACCATCAAAGCATCTCAGTTAATTAACTCTCAGTTACACCACACAAGTAATCAAGAACATAGACGGAAGTTTCCTCATTTTTGTGGATCATCGTCTAATTTATTTATTGCTTGCTTCCTAGGCTTGAGCTTGATGACAGTAGGTTGTGGTTCATCTCCCAAAGAATCAGCCGATGCACAATCTCAAGGGCCAAGTACTGCAAGACAAGGGGGAAGCGCAACACCCGTAGATGTAGCGATCGCCCGCACAGAGAACTTGCAAACAGCACCAGAATACACAGGTACTACCACACCCTTCCGCACAGTCTCACTGCGATCGCAAGTAGAAGGAAGGCTATTAGCTTTAAATCTAGATGTCGGAGATAGAGTCAAGCAAGGGCAAAACATTGGACAGTTAGATGATGTCCTCTTGCTCACAGATTTAAAGCAAGCAGAAGCAGAATTAGCATCTCTCAAATCGGAAGTAGCAAGGGCAACAAATCAGGTCAGTAATGCCCGCGCCGAAGTCGAAAGGGCGCGCTTAGAATTATTGCAAGCCCAAGCAGACTCACAACGCCAGCAGCAACTAGTTAAACAAGGTGCGATCGCCGAGCAAACTGCCCAACAAGCCCGCACAACAGCCCAAACAGCCGCCCAAGCCCTGCGAGCCGCTACCGAGCAAGTGCGTACAGAACAGCAAGCCGTCGCCGCCGCCCAAGGTAGAGTCGTTGCCCAACAAGCAGTAGTCGCCCAAGCCAAAGAACGCCGATCCTACAGCCGTTTGACATCTCCCATCACTGGTGTTGTTACCGAAAAGGTTACAGAACCAGGCAATTTGCTGCAAGCTGGGGGTGAAGTCTTAAAAATTGCCGACTTTAACCAAATAAAAGTCGTAGTGCAAGTTTCCGAATTAGAACTAGCACAAATTCGCGTGGGGCAATCTGTGGAAGTCCGCTTAGATGCCTTTCCTAACCAAACATTAACCGGGAGAGTGACACGCATTTCCCCAACCGCCGATGCTACAGCTCGTTTGATACCAGTGGAAGTAGTAATTGCCAACAGGGACGGCAAAATTGGTAGCGGACTCTTAGCGCGCGTTAATTTCGCCACCCAAGCCGCACAGCGAGTAGTAGTACCGCAAACAGCTATTCAGAAGAAAGCCACAAATTCCGCTTCTTCCCAACCAAAAACCAGTAAACAAGAGTCAGATAACCAAACTGGAACTTTGTTTGTAGTAACTAATGTCGAAGGTAAAGCCAAGGTAGCCGCCCGTTCTGTCACCCTGGGGAAAAGAGCTGATGGCAAAGTCGAAATTTTATCTGGGTTACAACCAGGCGATCGCTATGTAGTGCGTAGTGGTAAGCCGTTAAAAGATGGAGACGCTGTGCGTCTTTCAATTATTTCAGAAAAATCTTAGTCCGCCCCTACGGGGAATCAACAGTAATTTTTGAAAAAACAATTAGAAAGATGCAGCAGGTTAAAAACGGCAGCGGATTCAGTCTGAGCGCCATCTCCATCCGCCAACACATTGGCACACTTATGCTGACTTTGGCGGTGATAGTGATGGGTGTCTTTTTTATCATTAATCTTCCAGTAGATTTACTGCCATCTATTACCTATCCCCGCATTGGGGTACGAGTACAAGCTCCTGGTGTCTCCCCAGAAGTAGCAGTTGATGAAGTCACCAAGCCTCTAGAAGAAGCCTTTTCCGCCACAGAAGGCGTAGTACAGGTTTTTTCCCAAACACGTGAAGGCCAAATCAGTATAGATTTGTTCTTCCAACCAGGAGGCAATATTGACCAGGCTTTAAATGATGCGACAGCAGCTTTTAACAGAGCCAGAAGCACCTTACCCGACACCATTGAAGAACCACGTTTATTTAAAGTAGATCCTTCCCAGCTACCTGTATATGAATTAGCATTAACCTCACCTTCTTTAGCAGGTGTTGATTTACGGGTTTTTGCCGAAGAAGAACTAGGCCGAGAATTGGGTGTTGTCCCAGGAGTTGCAGGGGTAGATGTATCAGGTGGAGTGCAAGAAGAGGTCAGAATTAATATTGATTTGGATCGCTTGCAAGCCTTGGGTGTAGGTTTAACCGATGTCTTAGATGAACTGAGAGACCGTAACGTCGATGTTTCTGGCGGTCGGATTTTGGGGCAAAATTCCGAACCTTTAACTCGTACTGTGGGGCGTTTTCAAAGCGCTGACGAAATTAGAAATTTGTCATTTGAAGTAGGCTCTACTCCAGCTAATGGCACAGCTACCAGTTCCCCAACTACAGTTCCTCAGCGCCGCGTCTATTTGCGAGATTTTGCCGAAGTCATTGATGGCTCAGAACAACAGCGAGTTTACGTCCTCCTCAACGGGGAAGAAGCTGTAAAAGTCAGTATTCAAAAGCAGCCAGATGCTAACACCATTGATGTTGTGGATGGTGTGAAAAAACGGTTAGAAGAATTGCGAAAATCTGGTGTTATTCCTGAGGGAACAATTTTCACACCAACTTTAGACGAATCAAGATTTATCCGTAATTCCATCTCCAATGTTACCAGTTCGGGATTAGTAGGTACTGCATTAGCCGCGATCGCAGTTTTACTATTTCTGGGTTCCCTCAGACAAACTTTTATCATCGTCGTTGCTATTCCTTTAGCCACTCTCGCAGCGATTATCTTGATGGGAATGTTTAAGTTATCCCTCAACGTTTTTAGTTTGGGCGGTTTGGCCCTGGGTGTGGGTATTGTTGTAGATAACTCCATCGTGATGTTAGAAAACATTGCCGAAGGTGCGGGGATGACTCCAGGTAAAGATACGAAAACCCGCTTGAGTTCTCAGCAACTAATTTCCCAAGCAGAACAAAGTAGCCAAGAAGTAGAATCAGCCTTAATTGCTTCCACTAGTACCAACTTAGTGGCTGTGTTACCGTTTTTGCTCATTGGTGGCTTTATTGCCTTACTCTTTAATGAGTTAATTCTCACCATTAGCTTTTCTGTCGCCGCCTCCATTTTGATTGCAGTCACCGTTGTCCCGATGCTGGCTTCGCGAATGCTAGCATGGCGATTTTCCAGCCGATTGAGTGAATTTTGGCTACTGCGACAGTTTAATCGGCGTTTTGATGCGGCTATAGGTGGATATGGTCGGTTTTTAGCAGGGATATTGCGCTGGCGGTTAGTGACAGTCGCCCTAGCGTTGCTGCTATTCGGTGGTGGTAGTTTATGGATGGCTCCCCAAATTCCCCAAGAAATTTTGCCTCGAATTAATACCGGACAAGCAAACTTAAATGCTCAGTTTCCTCCCGGTACTCCCCTAGAAACCAACCAAAAGGTGATGAATGCGGTGAACGAAATTCTCCGCAAACAGCCAGAAACCGAATATGTATTCACTACAATTGGTGGTGCGCTCTTTGGTAATACTACCAATGCCAACCCCCTCAGAGGTACCAGCAACATTACTCTTAAACCCGGTAGTGATGTAGAAGCTTATACCGAAAGAGTTAGCCAAGAATTTAACAAGCTGAATTTAGCGGGAATCCGTCTGCGCCTTGCACCTGGGCAAGTCCGGGGTTTGATTGTCAACAACTCTCCAGTCCGAGGCGCTGATGTTGATGTAATTTTACAGGGAAATGATGCAGAAACACTGCAACAAGCTGGTCGTCAGGTATTAGCAGCCTTGGAAGAACAGGCCACCCTAGCTAGATTCCGGCCTGATGCTGATGACCGACAACCAGAAATTCAGATTCGTCCCGACTGGGAACGAGTAGCAGCCGTTGGCTTGACTGCTCAAGAAATCGGGGACACAATTCAAACTGCGATCGAAGGCAGTATTCCCACTCAACTGCAACGTGGTAATCGTTTAGTAGATGTGCGGGTGCAGTTAAATGAAAACTCTGTACAAGCACCTTCACAATTAGAAAGATTACCTTTATTTGTTGAGAACAATCGCCAAGTCCGTTTGAGCGATGTCGCCACAATTATCGAAGCTCAAGCACCAGGAGAAGTGCAACGGATTAATCAACGTCAGGTTTTCTTAATTGCTGGTAATTTGAGTGAAGGTGCAAGCTTGAGTAATGCTTTAGCTCAGGTAAATACAGTCATCAATAGTCTTGATTTACCCGAAGGTGTCAGTATTTTACCAAGTGCAGCTGTTGAATCGAATCAACAACTGCAAAACTCACTACAACTGTTAGGGGGATTAGCTACCTTTTTAGTTTTTGTGGTGATGGCGGTGCAATACAATTCCTTGATTGACCCGTTAGTAATTATGTTTACAATTCCTTTAGCATTAGCTGGGGGTATTTTCGGTCTTTACATTACCAAAACCGCTATTGGTGCAACTGTGATTGTTGGTGCTGTGTTGTTGGTAGGTATTGTAGTTAACAACGCCATTATCATGGTAGAACTGGCAAATCAAATCCTAGAACGAGAGAAATTTGACCGCAAAACAGCCATTTTACAAGCTGCACCGCAACGTTTGCGTCCAGTATTGATGACCACAATTACCACAGTTTTAGGGATGTTTCCCTTGGCTTTGGGAATTGGCGAAGGCTCGGAATTTTTGCAACCATTAGGTGTAGTAGTGTTTTCAGGTTTGTCCTTAGCAACACTCTTGACTCTATTTATTATTCCCTGCTTTTATACCCTGCTCCACGATATTTTTAGTTGGGGTTGGACAAAACCAATTTTTATGCAACTGCGTTTATGGAAGAAGAATTTTTCGTAACATAAACCGCAAAACATCTAATACCATTTTGAAAAAAGAACGTGACAGATGGTAGGGGCAAGGCGTGCCTTGCCCTCCGAAATGTATTGATGTGTCGCAAACATTATTTGATTTGGTATAAGTTTGGAGGTTAAATTGTTTCAAAATCTTCTAGTGTGGGACGGGCAGCCCACCCTGACTATGCATAAAGTCCCATTATGCTTTGCCATGCTCCCAAACCTTACTCGCAATATTGGCTTCTTGATCATCAATCAATACAAATTTGTTGAGGTGGGAATTACGGTAATTCAGACGGCGTGATAAAGCAGCAGTTACTAGAACCCACCAAGCGATGGGAGATAAAATTCCGCCATCTACCATCTTGAGCAGTTCTGTTACCTGCCCACGCTTGAGTGCTACAAAAAACCAGTGTAATTTGACATAATTCCGCGTATTCTCAATATTGGGTATATGAGAAAAATGTTTTTGGTCAATTAAAGCATAAATCTTCTCTTTCATCAAAATATTTGTATCTAACCGCTTCAATAGCGAAAATTTTTGATTATAAGCACCAGGCCAAATCGTGCGATAAGCTAGGCATTGATTTAAGAAAATAGCATCGCCAAATTGAGCAATGCTAATCCAAGAATCAATATCATCACAGTTAGCATCCAGCTGAGGGTTCCAACCACCAGTTTTCAAGAAAGTATCACGGCAGCAAGCTACTTGCACAGGGGTGCCAAAAGGTACAAGCTCTAAGAGCATACCGTAATGAATATCAGCTTGGGGAATATAAAAGGCTAACCCTGGCCCAACTTTTGGCGTGCGGCTAAGTTCCTGTTCATTGCTATCTACTTGAGAGCCAATACAAGAACAGATGACAGCACTAGGATGTAGAGAAATTGTCTTTGCCATCTCTTCTATACAATTGGGAGCAAGATAGTCGTCATCATCCAAAAACTTAATCCAGTCGCCACTGGCTTTGGTAACTCCCGCATTCACTGTAGCTGCATGACCTTTGTTTACCTCATTGCGATGGTAAATCACAGAATTACCTAAGCTTTTCACATAAGCTTCAGTGTCATCAGAGGAACAGTCATCAGCCACTACGACTTCACAGGGAATCGTTTGGTTAAGAGCAGAATTAATAGCTCGTTTAAGTAAATTTAAGCGATTATAAGTACTGATAACGACACTAAATTTCATAGTTAAAACCAATAGAGGTTTACAGTGAAGCCCTTTAATCAGGGCTGTTTTTGAGATGTTGACTCCTGAGAAAAATTTGAGCAATCCAATTTGAAAAATGGTTAATTTACTTACGTGGGTAAGCAAATGTTGCGAATTACACTAGCTATCGCTGGGTGAACATCTGCATTTACAGCTAGGAATGATTGGAAAACTCAAAGTCTCAGCTTTATAGTTCACGTTTTACATAAAATTTTTTACATTCTTATGTAACATTTTTTCTCTAACATAATTTACGCATCAGGAAAATCATCAGCTAAAAACTACTGGACTGTCTGGCTGGAATAGATTTATGATTGATGATCGTGAGTTTTTTAAACCAGACAGTCAATGAACGCTCAAGAGATCATCCGTTCCATTGAAGCGGAACAACTAAAAACGAATCTGCCCGAAATTTATGTGGGCGACACCGTAAAAGTAGGCGTGAAAATTAAAGAAGGCGATAAATATCGCGTTCAACCCTATGAAGGTGTAGTGATTGCTAGACGTAACGGCGGTATTAACGAAACAATTACAGTCCGCCGAGTATTTCAAGGCGTTGGCGTTGAGCGGGTATTTCTCCTGCATTCGCCTCGGATTGAAAGCATCAAAGTAATGCGTCGTGGTAAAGTGCGTCGTGCCAAGCTCTACTATCTGCGTCAACGTGTGGGTAAAGCAACCCGGATCAAGCAACGCTTCGATCGCGCTCTGTAATTTACAATTACAGGTATGGGAGATGTGTTAAACAAAAAGCGGCATCTGCCGCTCACTTGCCCTCTAACAATATTTAAGGTAAGATAAGATTCTGAATTGCGTTAGAATAAAAAAGTTCAGCGCAATCACTGAATCGAAGACAGCTTGTGCGCTCTTAGTTCAGTTGGTAGAACGCAGGTCTCCAAAACCTGATGTCGGGGGTTCAAGTCCTCCAGGGCGCGCTCAAAAGCACAAAACAAAGCCCGAAATAACAACACAGCTGCTATAATTAGCGGTTAGTATTGATATTTTCGGGTATAATTATGTTTGCAGCTTTTTTGCTTCCAGATTTAAGTTGGGATTGAGTCAAGCTGTAAACCTGAATTACAAAACGGGGGTATGAACGGCTGTGGCCAAGAAAAATGAAGCGGAAATCCCAGAAAACAATAATGGGTCAGCCTTAAATAACTTTTTTCAAGGAACTAAAGAAGAACTGGAGAAAGTAGTCTGGCCAAGTCGCAAACAACTGGTGAGCGAATCAGCAGCTGTTTTGTTAATGGTGACACTCTCCGCATCTTTGATATATTTGGTTGATGGATTGTTTGGGTGGGCAGCAAAACAGGTGTTCTGATGACTTTTGCAACAGACGAACCACGCGACTCCACGTTGCAGTCAGAGGAAGGTGCAGAACCTGCGCTCAAAGAAGCACGGTGGTATGCGGTACAAGTAGCCTCAGGCTGTGAAAAGCGCGTTAAAACAAACTTGGAACAGCGCATCCAAACCTTTGATGTGGCTGACAAAATTATCCAAGTCGAAATTCCACACACGCCAGCGGTCAAACTCCGTAAAGATGGCAGTCGCCAGCATACAGAGGAAAAAGTTTTCCCTGGTTATGTACTGGTGAGGATGGTCATGAATGATGATACGTGGCAGGTAGTACGCAATACATCCCATGTAATTAATTTTGTGGGAGCAGAACAAAAACGTGGCAGCGGTAAAGGCCGTGGTCACGTTAAGCCAGTACCCCTGGGTCATTCAGAAGTTGAACGTATATTCAAACAAACTAGCGAACAAGAGCCAGTAGTCAAAATTGACATGGCGACTGGTGATAAGATAGTTGTGCTTTCTGGGCCGTTTAAAGACTTTGAAGGTGAGGTAATTGAAGTTTCTCCAGAGCGGAGTAAGCTCAAAGCCTTGCTATCAATTTTTGGGCGAGATACACCAGTAGAGTTGGAATTTAATCAGGTAGAAAAACAGAGCTAAATAAAAATGGCAAAGAAAGTAGTGGCGGTCATTAAACTGGCCCTAAATGCTGGAAAAGCCAACCCAGCACCGCCAGTAGGCCCTGCTTTGGGTCAACATGGCGTTAACATCATGATGTTCTGCAAAGAGTACAACGCCAAAACAGCAGACCAAGCTGGAATGGTAATTCCTGTAGAAATTTCGGTATTTGAAGACCGGAGTTTTACATTTGTACTCAAGACCCCGCCAGCATCAGTATTGATTCGCAAGGCAGCAAAGATTGAGCGTGGCTCTAATGAACCCAACAAAAAGAAAGTTGGGAAAATCACCAGAGCGCAATTACAAGAAATTGCTCAAACCAAACTACCTGACCTCAACGCCAACGATATAGAAGCGGCGATGAAGATTGTAGAAGGTACGGCGAGAAATATGGGTGTAACCATAGCAGATTAGTCAAGAGTCAAAAGTCAAAAGTCAAAAGACTCAGTACTCATTACTAAAAATTATCGGGGGAGAGGCGAAGCTTCGGAATTACCCCAGGAGAGAAAGATGGGAAGAAAAATATCACGTCGCTTGCAGGCATTGCAAGCAAAAGTAGAAGATAGAGATTATGCACCCTTAGACGCGCTAAACCTCCTAAAAGAAACAGCAACAGCAAAATTTCCAGAAGCAGCTGAAGCGCATATTCGCTTGGGAATTGACCCCAAGTATACAGACCAACAATTGCGGACAACTGTAGCACTGCCCAAGGGTACAGGCCAAGAAGTACGTGTGGCAGTAATTGCTAGAGGTGAAAAGGTTAACGAAGCCAGCAATGCTGGCGCAGATGTCGTAGGTTCAGAAGAGCTAATTGACGAAATCCAAAAAGGTAGAATGGATTTCGACAAGCTAATTGCCACACCAGATGTTATGCCTCAGGTAGCGAAGCTAGGTAAATTGCTTGGGCCTCGGGGTTTAATGCCATCACCTAAAGGTGGAACCGTGACATTTGATATCGCTAGTGCGATCGCAGAATTTAAAGCTGGTAAATTAGAGTTCCGTGCTGACAGAACAGGCATCGTCCATGTTATGTTTGGTAAGGCATCCTTCTCGCCAGAAGATTTGTTAATTAACCTCAAGGCGTTACAAGAGACAATTGATCGTAACCGTCCTTCAGGAGCTAAAGGTCGTTATTGGCGCACAGTATACGTATCTTCCACAATGGGCCCATCGATTAAAGTCGATATCAGTGCTCTAAGAGATTTAAAACTGAGCGAAGCAGCATAATAGGTTCTAAAAGCTAGCGGCTAGAAGATTAAGCCGCCATGCTTCATAACCAATACCCCATCCCCAATTAAATAGACAAAGCCGGAGACAGCAGGAGCCAATGGCTTAATATCCTGCCGAGGTTGAAGCTCTAAATTGCCTGAAGTAAAACCATTAATGGTGTAATTACTATGGCAGCAAGAGTCTTGCTATGAAACCCCGGCGCTGAAAGCTGGGGTTTGTTGTTTGGGTGGGTTAAAAACGCACAAGTAGGGGAAATTAATGATTTTGCCCTAGGAGGTGAAATAAAGATGGGAAGAACGCTAGAAAACAAACAAGAGATAGTAGCCGATCTCAAAGAAACTTTGAGTGAGTCAACATTGGCACTGGTAATTGATTATCAGGGTTTAACTGTTGCTGAAATCAGTGACTTACGGCGGCGATTGCGTCCGAGTGGTACCGTCTGTAAGGTGACCAAGAACACCCTGATGGGTATTGCCATTCAAGATCAAGAAAAATGGCAACCCCTATCAGAACTGCTCAAAGGGTCTTCTGCCTTTTTGCTAGTTAAAGAAGATTTTTCTTCTGCAATTAAGGCTTACCAAGATTTCCAAAAAGCTACCAAGAAGACAGAACTTCGCGGCGGCGTTATGGAAGGTCGCTTGCTGAAGGAACCCGATGTTAAGGCTCTAGGAGACTTGCCATCTAAGGAACAACTCATGGGTCAAATTGCTGGAGCAATCAACGCTTTGGCTACCAAGATTGCTGTTGGTATCAACGAAGTTCCTGGTTCACTGGCGCGTGCTTTGCAAGCAGTGGCTGATGCAGAAAAAGGCGGTAGCGCTGATAGTGCTGGCGAATAAAAAAGTCAAACAGTCAACGGTCAACAGTCAACAGTCAACAGTTAATGACTAATGACTAATAACTAAAATTAAACATCACAGGAGTTATATCCATGTCTGCTACAACCGATCAAATTCTCGAACAATTGAAATCCTTGACTTTGCTAGAAGCTGCTGAATTAGTTAAGCAAATTGAAGAAGCTTTTGGCGTAAGCGCAGCTGCTCCTGTTGGCGTAGCGATCGCAGCCCCTGGTGCTGCTCCTGCTGCTGAAGTAGTAGAAGAGAAGACCGAATTTGACGTGATTCTTGAATCAGTTCCTGCTGACAAGAAGATTGCTGTACTGAAGATTGTTCGCGAAATCACTGGTTTGGGTCTGAAAGAAGCCAAAGATTTGGTAGAAGCTGCGCCCAAGCCTGTTAAGGAAGGTATTGCGAAGGAAGCTGCTGAAGATGCTAAGAAGCGCATCGAAGAAGCTGGTGGTACAGTAACAGTGAAGTAAGCTGATACGCACCTATAACAAATATTTTTGCGTTAGGTTTGTCCAAGGTCAAAAGTCAAAAGTCCAAGCTAGGCTTTGACACTGGACTCTTGACAACCTTAGCGCGAAATGTAGAATCTAAATGCGTAATAGCTTAATTAATTTTTCATTACTGTGTTTGAATGAGGAGCCTAAATCAGGCTCCTTTTTTTGGTATTTCTCCACATTTAGCAATTGAGCGAATGATTAGGCGATGCTTCCACGCTTGCGGGCTTCTTTGTAGGAGGTACCGACATTTTTCAAGCCAGCTTTAATCATTTGTTTTTCTAGGAGAGCAAAGAAACGCGCTTTGTCGCCACCTCGGACTACAGCCTGATTATGTGCTTCCGCGATCGCAACTGGGTAACCATAGCCTTTTTGTACCTGTGCTAGCATCAATCCTAAAGTTTGATCAAACATAGCTGTGTTTTCTGCTACCCACTTGGGAACTTCTATCCGCGCAATTTCGGTGCCAACATGGATATAGCAAAAGTAAATCGTTTGGTCTTCATATAAATCTAGAATTCTGGCATTACTGCGCCACAAAGGGCCGCGTTGTCCTGGTTTGAGTTGGGTTGACCAAAGGGATGTATCTCGTAAAGGTTCAAAGATTTTACAGGGGATTTTTTCTAACTGATTGGGGCAATAACTTATACAATCTGGTACGGGATGAGGACAAGCTAACAGACGCAAAAAGTTCATACCCTCGACATTGCGCGAAGCGCTAAGATACCCCATCAGCGGAATTTGAGCATCACGCAGTCTTTGCCAAGCCTCGATAATCGGGGGTAAGATGCGATCGCGCGCATCAATGGGCAATTGTTCCAAAAACCAGTAAATTAAAGAACCATCTACCATTGCGAGGATTGGTACTTCTCCCTTCACAGCACAAGCGAGTTCTGCTAATACTGTAGCTTCACTCGCCGTACGGCGATAACCCATCCATTCCTCAGTTCTAATTCCCCACTGCCGGGACATATATAAATCTTCTGGGCGGTAAAATACCTCTGGCAAGCTATCTAATACAGGATGGCGATTTTGTCCGTAATGTAAAACGACTCTGCCAATATTGAGCAAATAACAATAAGCAATTTCATGATGGTTAGGCGCAATTTGCGAACCATCAGTAGCAATGACAGTATGAATTTTTGGTGGAACTGGAATATCAATGCAGGTTTCTAATGGCTCAATAGGAGTAGCATTAGCAAAGAGAATGCGATCGCGCCATTTTTCCTGACGAGCAATTAAATCTTGTTGAAATTCGTAAGCTTGTTGCAGATGTTTTTGCGCTAATTCTAAACGCTGACGGCTAGCAGCAGCTTCTACGGTAAGATGCTGACTTAAACCTTGCATTTGTCGCGCTAGTTTTGTCAGATCAAGCATAATATTTTATTGTGTCCAAAAAATTGATTGCATAACAATTACACTGAGTTTTGCTGTATTTACCTGTGTAAATCTTTTATGCATAATACCCTACAGGAAACAGCGCTTTGGCGTTACTGTAGGGTACCCGAATTAAACTCAAACCTTAGCAATTACGAATTACGAATTACGAATTAGTAATTACTTAATGGGATACAGCAATTTTTTCATCAGTTACCTGATTATATTCAGCAACAATTTGGCGGAATAATTCACCTTCAATTGTTTCTTGATCTGATAACAAATCAACAAGACGTTCTAAGGCTATGCGGTTTTCTGTCAGAATTGTTTTTGCTGTTTGATAGCTTTGGCTAATAATGTCTCGGACTTGAGCATCTATTTTGGAAGCTATTTCTTCAGAATACTCTGATTTATTCATCCAATCGCGCCCTAAAAAGACTTCTCCTCCTTGATTTTCTAGGGACAAGGGGCCTAAGCTCGACATCCCAAATCTTGTGACCATTTGGCGTGCTAAGTTTGTCACTTTTTGCAAGTCATCACCTGCACCTGTGGTAACTTCTGGCTTACCAAAAACAATTTCTTCGGCAGCGCGACCACCTAAAATAGAAGTAATTTTGCCAATAATTTGGGCGCGAGAGATTAAGCCTTGTTCTTCGTTAGGAGTGAACCAAGTTAATCCTAATGCTTGTCCACGGGGGATGAGGGTAACTTTTTGTACTGGGTCGTGGTCTTTAATTAAAGTACCGACCAAAGCGTGTCCAACTTCGTGGTAGGCTATCAGGCGTTTGCTCTTGCTGTCAACCAAAGCTGTGCCTTCCATCCCTGCAACTACTCGGTCTACAGCATCATCAATTTCTAGGATGGTAACAGCTTCTTTTCTACGTCTGGCGGTGAGAATTGCAGCTTCGTTGAGTAAGTTAGCTAAATCTGCGCCTGTAAATCCGGGTGTGCGGCGGGCGATCGCATCTAAGGATACACTAGAATCAATTTTCTTATTGCGGGCATGAACTTTTAAAATTTCCAAGCGCCCTTTTAAATCTGGTGCATCAACCATTACTTGACGGTCAAAGCGTCCGGGACGGAGTAACGCTGCATCAAGGACATCGGGACGGTTGGTAGCAGCAATAATAATGATGCCAGTGTTACCTTCAAAACCATCCATTTCGGTGAGCAGCTGATTTAGGGTTTGCTCCCTTTCATCGTTACCACCACCAATTCCTGCACCTCTTTGTCTACCTACAGCGTCAATTTCATCAATAAAGATGAGACAAGGGGCATTTTCTTTAGCTTTCTTAAATAAGTCACGAACGCGGGATGCACCTACACCCACAAACATTTCCACAAATTCCGAACCGGAAATGCTAAAGAATGGGACACCAGCTTCCCCTGCGATCGCTTTTGCTAATAAAGTTTTACCAGTACCAGGAGGGCCAATTAACAGTACGCCTTTAGGAATCCTTGCGCCTACAGCTGTAAATCTTTCTGGCTGTTTCAGGAAAGTGACAACCTCTTGCAGTTCTTCTTTGGCTTCTTCTACGCCGGCTACATCGTCAAATTTTACGCCGGTTTTCGCCTCCATTTGGAAGCGCGCGCGAGATTTACCAAAGTTCATCGCTTGGCTAGAAGCATTAGTTGAGCGTCTGAGGAACAAGAGCATTAAAGCCACGAGTGGCAAAATCCACATCAGGTTAATCAATAACCCAACAGCCGCTCTACTGTTAGCAGAGGAAACTTCCGCAAAATCCACATTTTTCTCTTTGAGTTTATTAATTAACTCTGGGTTTTGCTCTAACAGTTTTACCTGGATGGGTGAATCTGATTTTTGCCCAACTAAATAAACCTTGGCTATCTGTTCAGTTTCATCCAGCTCGACTTTTGCAACTTCTCCCCTTTCGGTTTTTTTAATCAACTCCCCATAAGTCAAAGAGTTACGCTCGGCTTTTTGCGCCAAGGCCGGGTTTCCACCTAAAATGCCTGGCAATAATATTAAGCTGGCTGCTACTGCACCAGTCCAAGGAACACGCTTTGCCGTTCGCTGTTTGTTCAATGCCTTTTTCCCTAAATTTGTCATAATAATTACCCTTTTCCTGCTGGCAAAAGCTGAGCGCTGATTTTATGCCTATTCTTCTAGAACAAATTGAAATAACTGGAAATAATTGAATTCTTATCTAGTTTAACTTCCACATAAAACCATTTCCCAAACTCTCTATCAGCTTTCAGGAATACGCTCCTATATGCAAGGGGAAATTCACCTACTAGGGGAATGAACCTGAAAACTGATCTGAAGTTTCCTGGCTTGCTAAGTGCTTACATTCCTCTGAAGGCTGCATACATAGTAACTATTCTGACAAAATTCTGTCTGAGGTGGGGCTTTTACCGCCTTAACATCAAAATTTTCTTATAGATGTAATTTGACATATTACGCAACAAATCGCTAAGATAAACATAATCGTAATGATTCCGCCTTTCAAAAATCTTGCTACTTCTGGTCATCTCTGCTGATAGCAGGATGGTTAAAAGTTTTTGGCATTTCATACTTGGTGTTTGGTAATGGGTAATTGATAATTGCCCCAGTTCCCCAATTCCCAGTTCTCTAATTAGTAAATTTATTTAGTCTGTGGGTGGATTTTATGGTAAAAATTGTTGGTATTGGTGGTAGTTTAAGACCTAACTCTTATACCCAAATTGCTTTACAAGTTGCAGCACAAAGGGTAGAAGCATTAGGTGCAGAAGTAGAAATTCTTGATTTACGGCAGATGCAGCTACCATTTTGCAATGGTGGTAAAGACTATTCCGATTATCCAGATGTTCAGCGTTTGCGAGACACAGTAACTAATACTGATGGGTTAATTTTGGCTACACCTGAGTATCATGGTGGCGTTAGCGGTGTACTGAAAAATACACTAGATTTGCTTAGTTTTGATGAACTGTCTGGTAAAGTAGCAGGCGTAGTTAGCGTATTAGGTGGACAATCCAATAGCAACGCCCTTAATGAACTGCGTTTGATTTTGCGCTGGGTACATGGTTGGGTAATTCCAGAACAAATTGCGATTGGACAAGCTTGGGGCGCGTTCAATGCTGAAGGTAAGCTGTTAGATGAAAAACTCTCCCAACGCTTCGATCAATTTGCTCAAAGTCTAGTGGATAATACTCGCAAATTGCGGGGAGTACAGTAAAGTCAGCAACTAACATTTAATTTGCATCATCAGGGTTAATACTACTAGATATTTTGTTGCAACCCTGATGATCCATATAAAAATTTGATTTATTTTTAGGAATTACGCAACGCTGATAATGTCATTGCGACCGAAACGAAGTGTAGGGAAGCAATCCCAGCGTTAGGGGAGATTACTTCTCTTTGCTCGTAATGATGGATTTACGTTATTTTCGCGTAAGTCCTGATTTTAAGTAAGTTTGTTTTAAAACTGCTTCTATAGAATTGAAACGCTGATATTGTTTTATAAGTTCTTGAGCTTTTGTTTCTCCAGTCTCTAAAATATTTTTTAGTGGAGTTAAGAAATCAATATCTGGGTCATTTTTAAGAGCGGCGGCTGCTGCTTGTAAAATCTTATTGGCATTGTCAAAAATCTCGGCATTACTAAATCCCTGTTTTGCCGAAACTTGGTGTAAATCGGCATTAGGAATAGTGGCTCTACCTGTCAAAGATTCATCTAAAACTAAACCTTTCAGTAAAGCTAATAGAGCTGCGTAAAGTGAAAAATTATCGCAACTATCAAAAGCTTTAAATTCAATTCTACCTACTTCAGCAGGTATGCGTGCTACTTTTGTTAATGAAGGAACACTGGTAATTAATTGTTCTGCTTTTTCTACAAATACTAATGTAGCTGGTCTTTTACCAGTTCTGACAAAGGTTCTGACCGACAATCCGTCCCATAAATTGCCATTATAAAAAGGCGAACTATAGCTAAAAGGAACTATATAAGGGCTGTAAAAAGTTAACTTTTTACCAACATCAATTAGTTTTTCTACAGACAAGTCCGCTATAGAAATATTTAAATCTGGCCCGTAAGTAACCATGTAAATATTAGCAGTATGTTCGTCAGGGTAAGACTGTAGCTGCTGAATTTCATAATCATTTAATGGTGGGTTAGGTTCAAAAATTGTCTTGTAAGGATTAAAGCTAGCTAAAACAGGTGAGAAGCCATAATCTGCTGCTACTTCACGCAATAAGCGAAAACTTTCTGTTAATTCATCAATAGCACCTTGAATTTGAGAGTGTATAGTTGTTCTAATTTCAATACCTTTAGGTAAGCAATCGATGACTTTATCTGAGTCAGCGAATCTTTCAAATCCCTCAATATACCATCTCTTCTTTTTAATACCAGCATCACCTACGCGTAGCTGAGAGTAATCATTAGGATATGTGGGTAACCTTTCCACAATTTGATTGAATTCAGCATATTTTGTCTCTGAGAAATCAGCAAACTTTCCTGCTTGGTTCAGAAAAGCAACTTCATGTTCAATCCCGAAAAAAAACATCATTATATTCCTTAAACATTTGGCGTTCAGCTAAACTTGAATGCTGAGAGATGGTTGTAAACCTATTTCCACACCTATTGTTGATGAGAATAGAGTTTTAAAATCCTCATCTTTGCTAGCTACCTGAGATACTTTTGCAATAGCTAGTGTAACAAATCTGTAATTAATTGCTGCAAAAATCTTGGTGATCTGGCTACATCCTATGACTATTCTGCTCTTTCAAGCTCAAAAGCGATCAAGATTTTTGGAGATACAACTAGCTTAAATATAAAAATTATCAATATTTTTTATAAATAGTGTTTGAATAGTGCTAAACAGAGAAGCACTGTTGCCTATTTTGTTGAGTCATCTCAAATTTTGTTAATTAGTTATAATTCCTGTGTCTGTACAAAAGCGCAAAAACGCTTTCTCCCTTGACTCCCTAACTCTTGTAAATCTGAATGAGAAATCTTTCACTGAACGCGACATCAAGGGTTGATTTCTGCATTGAGGCTGACAAAAAACCAATTTTGACAGTCTCTAAAGTTAAATATGTAACAGTTTAATTACCTTGAACGTAGCTTAGTATTTAGTGTATGGACTGAGGACAGCTTGAGGCATTGTTTATGAAAAGTGTCGTTCAATCCCCCTACAGTAGTGAACAAGTTGCAGTCTGGCTGCGTGGATTGCTGACTATAGCTTGGGCCGATGGTAACTTTGACCCTCATGAACAGCAGTTAATTGCTAGTATCACAGAGGAAGAATTGGCCCCTGGGATTCAATTTGATTCGCTGGAAGTTATCACACCAGAGGAATTAGCCGCAATTTTGGGCAAAGGTACAACAGCCGCAGAAAACTTTTTGCGTACTGCGGTGATGGTAGCGATCGCAGATGGTACATATTCTCCCAGCGAAGACCAAGTTCTGCAAGAGTTATGTCACGCCCTGGGACAACCAAAGGATTTAATTGAAGCTCTGCGTCATACCCTAGAACATATAGATGATGTAGATCCTGTAGAGAGTTTCCTACAGCGCGAAGCATCCGCGAATCCCTCTTTAACAATTGCGCCCTATGCACCTCCTCAGGATGCACTCACTCCCCTGCGCGATTGGATGGATGGATTAGATATTGAAGATCCTAGAGTTGCTCGCTTCTTATGTAAAATGATTCCTTCACAATGCCCATTTGAACGGGATGTGAAGCTGTTTGGTCGTAAAATTGTACATATTCCGCCACTATGTAAAATTAATCCTTTGTATGAACAAATGGTAGGATTGCGTTTTCGCGCCCTTTCCTATCTAGCAGATGAATGTGGTGAGGATGTCTCGCCCTATATCTAAGTGCTGAGTGCTGAGTTAAAACGATAGAGTAAAGAGAGAAGGCCGATATTGTTTTGTTTAGCCCATAGATACAAACGCAAGCAAGATTGTGGTCTCAATAAAACTTATAATTTAAAACTCTAACTCAGGACTTGAGACTCAGCACTCCAAAAATATGCAATTTATCGATCAAGCAGTTATCGAAGTAGAAGCTGGTAAAGGCGGCGATGGTATTGTCGCCTTCCGTCGAGAGAAATATGTGCCTGCGGGTGGCCCTTCTGGTGGAAATGGTGGACGTGGTGGTTCAATAATTTTTGTAGCTGTCGAAAATCTGCAAACTTTGCTAGATTTTCGCTACAATCATCGATTTCAGGCAGAAAATGGGGGTCGCGGTGGCCCTAATAATTGCACAGGGGCTTCAGGAAAGGATTTAATTATTGAAATTCCTTGTGGTACAGCTATTTATGATGCGACAACAGGTGCTTTATTAGAAGATTTAATTGAGCCTGGACAAAGATTTCGCGTTGCGGAAGGTGGTAAAGGTGGATTAGGAAATCAGCATTTTTTGAGTAACCGCAACCGCGCCCCAGAATATGCACTTCCCGGGTTACCTGGGGAAATGAAGGTTCTACGTTTGGAATTGAAACTTCTAGCTGAGGTAGGAATTATTGGGTTACCAAATGCTGGTAAATCCACCTTAATTTCATCTTTATCGGCTGCACGTCCTAAGATTGCTGATTATCCTTTTACTACCTTAATTCCGAATTTAGGTGTAGTACGTAAACCTTCGGGTGATGGTACAGTTTTCGCCGATATTCCTGGATTAATTGAAGGGGCTTCTCATGGCGCGGGGTTGGGATATGACTTTTTGCGCCATATTGAACGTACAAAAGTTTTACTGCATTTAATTGATGCTACCAGCGAAGATGTATTAGGTGATTTCAAAACAATTCAGCAAGAATTAAAAGTATATGGACGGGGTTTAGCAGAACGTCCACAAATTTTGGCGCTGAATAAAATTGATGCGGTTGATCGAGAAACTGTAGACTTAGAGGCATTAGCTACTGAGTTAAATCACCTGTCTTATGCCCCAGTTTTCTTAATTTCAGCTGTTACCCGCACTGGTTTGGAACCGATGTTACAGGAAGTTTGGGGAATTCTTGACCAAATGAATGCTGTCGAAGAAGCGGAAGTATTAGGTTAGGTGAAATCCTATGACTATTGCACAGACACAAAAGTATTATTCACTGGAAGAGTATCTCGAATTAGAAGTGAATTCTGAGGAACGCCATGAATATATTGATGGTCAAATTATCCCTATGACAGGCGGAACACCAAATCACAATCAAATTGCTTTAAACTTTAGCGGTGCGCTAAATTTTGCGCTCAAGCGTCAACCTTATCAAGCTTTTGTAACTGACCAACGTTTATGGGTTCCTAATAAGAGAATTCATACTTATCCTGATGTGATGATAGTAAAAACACCTTTGGAGTATCAAGAAGGTAGACGTGATACTCTGATTAATCCCATATTTATTGCTGAGGTGTTATCAAAATCTACTAAAAGTTATGACAGGGATGAAAAGTTTGCTGCTTATCGGACTATTCCTGGTTTTCAAGAGTATGTTTTGATTGACCAATATAGAATGCACGTTGAGCAGTATTTTAAAACAGAAAATAATAAATGGATTTTTTCTGAATATGAAGATGGAGATGTAATTTTATCTCTAGCGGCTGTTTCTTTTCAAATTACCTTAGCTGATATTTACGATAAAGTTGATTTTAATACTGAGGAAGAGTGAGATTAAATATCGGAATCCGATTTGATTTTTGAAAAAATTTCATTATGAGCTGATGCGTTACGCTATCGCTAACGCATCCTACGTGAACTGGTATGAGTGAGAAAAATTGCTGAAAGTTGGCGGATAAGTGCAGTTTTCATAGGATACGGCTGACTATTCCAAAATTTCACCCCCTCATTTCACGATTTTTTTGGGTGGACAGTGCAATATTAATAGTGCGATCGCCTCTGTAAAACCCTATTGTGTCGTAAAATCTAGGTGTCTAATTTTACCCACAAATCTGAATTTACAATTCATCATTGATTATTCAGTTATATTGCCTTGTAAGTGGGAATTATAAAAAGGTATTGAATATCACCTAAAGAAAGTTTCAATGATAAATGCGATCGCACCGTTTGCTTATTTTTACAGACTTTACAGTAAGAACAAAAGCAAGCATTCCCCAAAACGCCATCTGTGGCTAGTATTAGTTGGTGGAATTTTAGCGCTGTTGGTGGTGCTAACGGGAGTTCACCCAGGACTAGCGCAAAACCCAGAACCATCACCAACAGCAGAAGTAGCGCCAAAACCAGAAGAAGCATCAACAAATGAATTTGTAGTTGCTACAAGGGTGATAGCACCCTTTGTATTTGCGGAGAAAGGTGAACTATCTGGTTTCAGTATTGATTTATGGCGCAGTATTGCAACCAAATTAGGTATCAACTCGAAATTTGTTGAATATCCCAATGTTCAAGATTTGCTTTCTGCTGTTAAGGATGGCAAAGCAAATGCTGGAATTGCAGCTATTTCTATTACAGCTGAACGTCAGCAGAATTTTGATTTCTCTTTACCAATGTTTGCTGCTGGGCTGCAAATAATGGTAAGACCACCGGAGACAAATGGTGGTGCTTTATCTAATATTTTGCAATTGGTTTTTTCTGCCTCGCTTTTGCAAGTAGTTGGCATTGCACTGCTATTGATTGTAGTAGCAGCTCATGTTATTTGGCTGTCCGAACGCAATCACAAAGAAGGCATGATTGATAAATCATACTTCCCTGGTATTTTTAAAGCTTGTTGGTGGGCTGCAGCCACATTAGCAACCCAAGCTGACGAAATGCCTAAAGGAGTAGTAGGACGTTTTATCGCCATTATTTGGATGTTTATTGGTGTGTTGTTTGTTGCCTACTTCACAGCCGCAGCTACTACATCGCTAACTGTACAGCAACTTCAAGGAGATATTAGAAGTGTTGATGATTTACCCGGTAAGCTAGTAGCAACAACATCTGGAAGTACAGCCGCAAAATATCTCAAAGAACACAATATTTCCACCCTAGAAGTTCCGAAAATTGAGGAAGCTTACAAGGCTCTGCAAAATAAAAAAGCGGATGCTGTAGTATTTGATGCTCCCGTACTTCTGTTTTATGCGGCTCATGAGGGCCAAGGTAAAGTAGAAGTTGTTGGTAGTGTGTTCCGTGAAGAAAACTACGGTATTGTCTTACCAAATAACAGTACTTACCGCAAACAAATTAATAGTGCATTGTTAAGCCTGAGAGAAGATGGCACTTATCAATCGCTTTATGATAAGTGGTTTGATGTTAAAAAACCTTAAGTTCTGCCAAACAATCACAACTTGCAGTGATGAATAAATGGAAGGCAATAATATCGCATCTACCTCTGTAATTACGAATTACGAATTACGAATTACGAATTATTATGTGCCTTCCTGTGCAATTTGAGCTTTTGCTTGTTGCCACAAACTTTCCAACTCCTGTAAGCTGTAATCCGAAAGGGGGCGGTTAACAACTGCCTCCATTTTTTGTAACCGTTGGATAAATCGCTGATTTGTACCTTGCAATCCAGCACTAGGATCGAGATTATGCCAACGGGCTAGCTGAATAATTGCAAATAGTAAATCGCCTAATTCTGCTTCTTGTGCCTCTTTTGTTTCTGCGGCTAAAGCCTGTTGAAATTCGCCTAACTCTTCATGAAATTTTTCCCATACTCCATCGATATTTTCCCATTCAAACCCTACAGCCGCAGCTTTTTGGGAAATCTTCATCGCTGCTGTTAATGGGGGAAGGCTACGCCCATAGCGGCTGAGTTTAGTACTAAGTTTTTGATTTTCTGGGGATGGTTCGCCCTTTTCTGCGGCTTTAATTTCTTCCCAATTTTGCCGTACCTCATCGACACTCGCCACTGTCACATCACCAAATACATGCGGGTGACGACGAATTAATTTTTGGGAAATACCTTCAGCGATTTCTTTCAGAGAGAATTGCCCAGCTTCACTTGCAATTTGAGCTTGTAAAACTACTTGTAAGAGTAAATCTCCTAATTCCTCTGCGATCGCATTTTGATCGCCACTCTTAATTGCATCCACCACCTCATAAGCTTCCTCAATTACATAAGGTGTCAAACTTTCTGGCGTTTGTGCCAAATCCCAAGGACAACCACCATCAGGCGATCGCAATTTTGCCACCACATCAATTAATTCTTGTAATGCTGCTAAATTTTCGTTCATAGTAATTTGTTATTGGTTAATGGGCATTGGGCATTGGGCATTGGACATTTGTTATTTCCCCTTACCCCCCTGCTTCCTCTGCCCCCCTGCTCCCTCTGCCCCTCTGCTTCCTCTGCTTCTTCTACTCCCCCTGCCCCCCCCTGCCCCCTGCCCCCCTGCCTTATAGGGTTTACGTTTCTTAATTTTGCCACTAGGAAGCAACACCCGAACACCTTGCCTTTTGACTCGCTTGTATGTGGAATTGCTCCAATCGCTGAGAGTATGGCTCATAGCACCGAGTTCCATGCCTAAGAATAGGGCGAGGAATTCAGTACCGTAACTTGTGAGCGATCGCTCGACTGTTCCACCGACGTTTTGCCAAAGAGAGGCGGTATTTAAGAGCTTTTCGGCAATGGCTACGAAAACTATTGTGGCGATCGCTAGCAAGCAGCAGAGATAAACTACTCGTAGCGTCGTGCCAATAATCGGCCCGTGGGATAAAAAAGAGCGATGGCGTAAACTTTTTTGATAAGGTAGCCAAATCCAGCGCAAGAAGCCCCAGCGTTGGTATTGAATAGAGTAAATATCCAAATCTGGGCCGAACATCAGCCCACCAAACAGAAACCCGCCGGAAACGAATAAAGTCACATTGCTACTGCCAGTCTGCCAGAAAGTCACACCCGCAACAAACGGCAGAGCATACAGCGTAATGCTATCGTGGGTTCGACCAGAGGGCATTTAAAAAGTTCTCAAAAATTTTTTCTCAAAAATACTAGCGCGATTCAAAATCTTTTGCTATATTCTATAAATGTGAGTGAAAACGAGCGGGCGGTTAGCTCAGTTGGTAGAGCGCCTGCCTTACAAGCAGGATGTCATCAGTTCGAGTCTGGTACTGCCCATCACTTTAAAAAGACTAAAAGTACTTTAAAAGTTGCTTCTAGTCTTTTTTGGTTAAGAGAAGATTTGCACAAGGTATGTAATTCTCATGACTACAGATAGACGTTATAACGTTGATTGAGAAAATACAAGCTTTGGTGATGAAAACTTCCGCTTTGTTGACCAAGACATAAGCATTGGTCACGAAAGAACAAAGGTTGGTGACCAAAATTTTTGTTTGATAAGTAAAACTTTTGTTTTGGTGACCAAGATATAAGCGTTGGTCACGAAAAAGCAAACGTTGGTGACCAAAATCATTGTTTGATAAGTAAAACTTTTGTTTTGGTGACCAAGATATAAGCATTGGTCACGAAAGAGCAAACATTGGTGACGAAAACTTCTGCAATGGTAACGAAGGAAAAAGTTTTCCTGAGCTAAGAAACAATAATTTGTAAATAATCAAGTTTAGATAGCCATTATGCGGGTATCTCATAACACCCGCAACCATTCTAAAACATCATCAACTGCTTGGTTAGGTGCAAAGACTCTGAGGTTGTAGTTTGGTATGGGGTTACTAATAAAACAAATTGCACCTTCAAATTTGCTAATAGCATTGAGAAACACATCACTGTATGTTATCTCGCCTGTAGTATTAGTTGTGCCTGGGTGAAAAACTAATACTACGTGCTTGTCAGTTTCTAGCAAATCCCAATAAGTTTGCAATTCCACCATTGTTTTTGGTGTACTATCTAGACTTTTAGGACAGCCAGCTTTAACGATGGCAGTGTAAATTTTGCTGGCTGGATTATCTAGCTCAATAAATTTGCTGGTGTCGATACAGATTAAGTGAATGCTTTGGCTAAGTTGAGATTCATTGTTAATTGCAGCTTGCAAGTGTTGAGGTAAGTCAAGATGGCTAAGACTTACTTCTTGAATATTTATGTTTGCGCTTTCATTAATTAGCTGATGCCAAGCATTATAGAAATCTGGATAGCCCATATTTAAGGCACAATTATAAATAATTCCAGGATATTCTTTAAAGTGATAAATAATTAATGACAAATTTTCGTTAGACAATTTTTTCTCATTTATCAGTTCTTTTAAACTTTGAATAATTGCTAGTCGCAGTAAATTATTACAACTTTTTATTGATTCTCCTAAAAATAATATTAATTCGTTTAGATTTTGATATTTAATTTGTAATCTTTTTACTAAATAATCAAGAAATTTTATATTATTATTGTTTTCACCAATCCAATCACCAAAAAGATGCCAAGATTCCGTTTCTGTGTTAACTATGTTTAACCATCGAAATAAATCAATGTAGCTATCGATATCAACATTTTCTGAATACAAGTATGGATTTTCATAGCTGGTTAGTGTATACAAATAACGTTCATATTCGATATCTCCATATTCGTCAATTCCATACTCCACAGCATTATTTAATATACTATTGGGAAATTCTTGTAGACCATCTTCCACTATATGGGAAGCTTGAGACGAATAAAAGCATTCATTATCGCAGCCATCATCAAATTCTATCAAAGCTTGAAAAAATGCTTCTTTCGCCTCATTACTTACATCTTCTCTTCCGAACCACAGCAAGATTACTTCTATCCATTGCGGTTCAAAAACGCGATAGGTTCCTTGTGCTGGGTTATCGGGAACGTGTTTAAAAAAATATCTCTGCCAATCATTAACCTTTAAGGCTGCAAAATATTCTTGGAAATTAGGGTGGAAGAAAGCATAAACTTTTTCATCATCTATTGCTCTTCTGTCTACTAAATTTAACCAACCTACATCACAAGCTAATTTAAGTAATTTATCACCCATTTCTTGATGTGCTAACTCCTGCCGCAAACGAAACCTCGCACTGCTGTTAATACCTGCAAAAGCTAATCTGCTTAAAGCTTGGTGTAATTCATCCTTCAGATCATCAGATTGATACAATTCAGGAAATAACTCTGACTTCCATTCATAAAAATAGCGAGTAAATCTCTGGTAAAGTGCAGCTTTTGTTTTTGGTAATTCTCCCTGCTTATCTAAATCGAATGTTTGACACAACAGCGACAATCGCAGAGGATTTTTGACAAATTTACGAATATTTTTATGTTTGGTTGCTTTTAATTTTGCTTGTAGTATCTTCCCTTTTGGTAAATTGCCAGCCCTCTCAAACCACTGCTGAATAAAGTCATAAATTTGTTCTGTTTGAAACTCTTGCGTTTTATAAGTATTAAACCCTGTGAGTGGATGACTAACTTTGGCATCCCAAACATTTAACCGACAAGTTAAAATCACCCGTCCCTGTCTCAGAGATGCTGTCAGTTCTTGATTAATTTTGGCTAATGCTTGCACAGGTGAATTTTCACTAATTTCATCCACGCCATCTAATAGTAGCCAAACTCTCCCTTTAGCAAAACACTCAATTAATTGACGTTCAATTTCTGGCGTGACATCAGATTTAAACAATCGCATCGCTTCAGGAAGCCATTGCTTAACTAAATATTCCTCAATTGTTCTTCCCTGTAAATTGGCGAGAGAAATAAATATGGGTAAATCTTCAGTGTTTTTGTGGATAAAGGAAGCAACGGTACTCAATAAAGTAGTCTTACCTGCTCCTGGTTCACCGATGATAGCAATATGCCGATTATTTCCCCTTGGCTGTTGTGCAATTACTTCTCGGAGAAATGCGTCATGTTCATAGATTTTAGTAATGACTTCTTCGCTTAACTGATAAACATTTTCTCTGTCTGGCTGTTCATCTTGCTGGCGGCGCTGCTGTTGTTTGCGTTCCACCAACCCCAAGGGAACATAAACATTTATTTCAAAACCTTGCTCTGTTGCTTTGCGTCTGAGTCTTACTGCTTCCTGCTGACTTTGCAGCATAGTGGTGCAAACTTCACGCCAGTCAATGCTAGTTTTAGTATCTATGATTTGAGGTACTGTTTCTAACTGTAATTTCTCTTGAACTACTCTTAGATTTTCCTCTATTGAGGCATCTTTATGTTTTAAGTTGAGGGTGAATATCCAATATCGTGTATTATTCTTATTTTCAGGGCGTTCATCCTTCCAAATTCCCAAATTTTCCAAATATTCAAATACATTTTGCACTACCTCAGCTTGTCTCTGTTCGGTATTAACTGAAGCATTCTCTCGCTGACGTTGGGGAAGTAGTAAGGAATTATTTGTTTTCTCAGCAAGTTCCCATAAAGCCTGTTTAGTTGTACCCTCAACAGTCTTGTTTTTTGCCTGATATTTACCAGTTACCTGCAATTCTTTATCTGAAACCCATTCCACCTTAACTGCTGAAGCGGCTAATTCCTCTAATAGCAATTCTTTCTTTGACAAAATTAGCAACGCTTTGACAAGACTCAGCACATTCAGTTTAGACCTTTCTCCCGTGCCAAATTTGCGTTTAGGTTTTTCGGGCATTTCTGAAAATATAAACAAAACATTAAGATTTTCGTGCTATTTCTTTGGGCAAGATTCCCCAAGCAGCTAATGCTGATTATAGACAAACTCAGCGATTTGCTTGGGGAATTTGTCTGGGGAAATGCCCAAAAAAATAATTCACCTTGTAAACCAAAAAACAAGGTGACTGAAATGTCAGCGAAGAAATCTAATTCTCGTATAAGTCAAAAATTAATTGCTGTGTTGCTAAGTCTAAAAATTCTACTAGCAGGTATGCAAGCCGCAGATAGTATTCATAAAGGCGAGTCGGTGACAGAAACACTAATTTGGCTGATTAACCAATGCATTCCGGTACTACAACAAGTCAGTCGTCAGGAGCATGAGAAGAAATGATGAGTAAATATGAGTGAGAGTAAAATATTTCAGTAATCAGGGTATTACTTACCCTACAGTTTACGGAATACTAAATCACTGTTTGAGAAGCATCACTCAACCTTTGATTGAGTGATGCTTCGACGAATTACGAATTCTTAAATCATCACTCGATCAAGCTGGCAATACTCTTGCAAAGGTTTGATCGCTATATTGCTTGCAGCATTCTGGACGTAAAGGATTCTGAGCAGTGTACACAAAAAACAGAGTAGACCGTGATTGTGTACGGGGTTTACCGTGATGGAAAATAGCTCTGGGATCTGCAATAACTATGCTTCCAGCTTTCCCAGGACATGATTTCCACAGTGACTTAGGCACGATTTTTTCTATCTCTGCATCATTCAGACCTACTAAACCTTTTGCGGTTTTGGGTACAATCTTAGAGCGAATTTGCAACTGTTGAATTAATGACAGTTGAGATTTAGGAATATACTCAAATGGGCCATTTTCTACACTCACATCATTGAGGTAGATAATTACCTTAACCATGCGGCGGTCTTCTGCATCTAAATGCCATAATTCTGTGGTTAATTGCTCATCATTAGCAAAGTCTCGTCGTAAATGTACACCTTGAAAGGCAATAGGTAGACCGATATAGTTTTCGATAATATTCAGTAACCTTTGTTCACTTCCCCAGTTATAAAACTCAGATAAATCTGTCACAGTAAAAATCTGCGGGTAAGCTGGATTTTCAACACTACCGAATTTTTGTGGATTCTTGTATTTAGCAGCTAAAGCTAATTCCATATTAGCTAACTGGCTTTCAGCAGATGGCATCAATGCTGCTGTTTTGGAAAGTGCTAAATCTTGCAAGGAAGTAGTAACAACTCCTTCTTTACGCAGAGTATCAACAATCAACTTATCTTGTGGAGATAGCGCAGGTAATTTCCTGGAGTGGCGCATTAAATCTATTCTGTAACGCAATTCGGAGGGGATTCTGGGAATATATTTATGCAGTTGATTGAACATAGCAAAATACCAACCTTTGAATGTTGAGTAGTAATTGATGGTATTAGTTACAATTTATGCTTATTGGTTTTGGGGCAAAGGTTAAAGGTTAAGGGTTAAAGGTTTTTTTCCTTTTCCCATTCCCCTTTTTTCCCTTAACCGACCAATATTGAGTTTTTAGTCAGGAGTTTCGCTCTTAACTTTGCTGCATTGAATTGCTTGCTACAAACTCATCAAAATTAATGCGATAGATAACTAAAAAATGGCATAATCATTGTTAATTAACCGATTGATTTCTACCATAATGTGACATAATAAAAATTAGACACTTTATGGTCGGTTAAATAGGTAATTGAAGCTGACACGTAAATAATTAATGCCAAAGCTAACGGGTTGTTGTGGTATTTGAAGGGACTGACATCACGAACAGCAGATGAGTACCACTACTGATGCACCGCCAATTTGGTAGATTGCTTTTCAACTATATAACTGGAAGCGAATTATAGAAGATAGCGTTAATCATTCTTAATACAATGTGGTGCATCTGTGTGCATAGCAATTGCTGAGGAATGGGCGATCGCATCTTTGTTTAATATTGGAGAGCGATCGCACATTTTTAATCATGGACTTTGCCATCAGGCATAATTGCGCCTTGGAAGTCTACATCTGTGAGAATAGCTCCGGTTAAGTCTGCGCCTTTTAGATTGGCGTTGCGGAGGATGGCGTTACTGAGATTGACATAGCTTAAGTCTGCATTTTGCAAACTAGCTTCAGTCAAATCTGCTGGCATATCTCCCCACTGCACTCTCCGACTGAGGTTTGCGCGACAGAGTTTTGCGCCATCTAAGTTTGCATGATGCAATGAAGCGGCTCTCAAGTCGGCGTAGCTTAAGTCTGCTCCCGTTAAAATCGCATATCCTAAATCTGTACGCTGATCGGAACTGGGGCGTAAATCGGCTTGAAATAACAAAGAACGAGAAAGTTGGACACCAGTTAAATTAGCGCCACATAAACTAGCTTTGATTAAATTCGCTGCTTCTAAATTAGTTTTAAGTAAATTTGCACCAGTTAAATCTGCTTCTCTGAGGATTGCACCAGTTAAATCTGCTTCACTTAAGTTTGTTCCCCAGAGGATAGATTCACTTAAATCTGCTTCACGCAGACAACCTTGACTGAAGTTGGTTTTACCGAGCCTAGTCTGACGTAAATCAGCATAGCTAAAATCTGCACCACTGAGGTTGACGTTTGTTAGCTCTGCTTCTTGTAAATTGACTCGCTGAAAATTTCTTTCTCCAGTACCGTAACGCTTAAGAATTTCATCCAAATTCATATCACTCAACTTTTGATTAATAACTAAAGCGCGATCGCCGTTTGAGGCTGGGTTAACTCTGCCATCAGTTCGGCAATAGACATGATTCGCTCAGTGTACCTAACATTCGCGCTAGAAAAGATTAAACCATTCTCTACATCGCCTTGTCCTGCTCTAGCAAGGGCTTGTAGCAAACAATAGGTTTTACCACTATCACGACACAGACATGATTCTAAACAATTGGCAATACATCGCCGTTCTATTGATGATGCACCAGCGATCGCATTTTCCGCAAATGCATTACGTAAAGCCCGGCTAGGTTTGCCTACAGGACTGGGTACTGTTACAATGTCTGCTGCACAAGCTTGGAGATGAAATTCTTTATAACGGCGATCGGCATCACATTCCTCTGTAGTAATAAAGCGCGTACCAATTTGCACACCATCTGCTGCGATCGCTAACATCTGATCAATATCAGCCCGATCCCAAATTCCCCCGGTGACAATCAACGGTATACTCACACCTAGCTGATTTGCAAAATACTCCCGTAGTTCTGAAATTACAGACGCAATTGAAAACCCTGGCGGATTAATCTGTTCGCACTGGCTAAAATGTCCGCCTACCTTCTGGCAATTTTCCACAATAAAAGCATCTGGTAAGCGATTGTAACGTTTTTGCCAAACTTGGCAGATGAACTGCGCCGCTTCCACATTAGAAACACTTGGCACCAGCGCTACATCAGGATAGTCTGCAGTATACTCTGGTAAAGTTAGGGGTAATCCGGCTCCAGTAATAATTAAATCTGCTCCTTCAGCCGCAGCAGTCTGAGCCAATACTGGAAAATCTTTAGTAGCAACTAGAATATTTACGCCAATTACACCATCTGGACTAATACTGCGTGCCTTAGCTAGTTCATCAATCAAAGCGAGTTTATTCGCTGTAAAAAAGCTACCGCGTTTGCGTTGGTCAAAATCAGGAGAATACAACCCCAGTCCCAGAGAAGCAATTACACCTACTCCGCCTGCATTAGCAACAGCACCAGCTAACTTCGCACCCGCAACACGCACAGCCATTGCACCTTGAACAATAGGATAGCGGGCAATATGTTTACCAATCCGTAGCGGAGGAAGGACATGGGTCATAACAGACTTGTTCATTTATTAACTAAATAGCTGATAAGTAATTTTATCAGTGAGGTGGTCTGTTTGACAGGTTTTAATTGGGCATGGGGCATTGGGTAATGGGTAATTGGTGATTGGTAATGGGTGTTTGTTAAGTAGCTAAACAAAATTAATTACACAATTTCATTGCGAATGGAGCGGAGCGTAATGAAGCAATCGCAAGAGCTGAGATTGCTTTGCTGCGCTCGCAATGACTGTAATTAATTTTGCGTGGTTACTTATTTTCCCAGTCTCTAGCCCCTTGAAACCAGGGTCAAATAAATACTTGACAACAATATAGCTTTATAGTTATATAATATGAGTGTTGCAAGTGAACCTTGCACAGAGATATTTAACTAATTCATTCGCACTTATTGAACAATGACTACAACTATACAAAAGCGTACAAGCGCTAATTTGTGGGAGCGATTTTGTAACTGGGTAACCAGTACGGAAAATAGGCTGTATGTGGGTTGGTTTGGAGTCATCTTGATTCCTACAGCTTTGACTGCGGCGATTGTGTTTGTATTGGCGTTTGTAGCAGCACCTCCTGTAGATGTTGATGGGATTCGGGAACCTGTAACGGGTTCACTGCTTTATGGCAATAACATCATCTCTGCTACTGTAGTTCCCACCTCGGCTGCTATTGGCTTGCACTTCTACCCCATCTGGGATGCTGCTTCTTTAGATGAATGGCTTTACAATGGCGGCCCTTACGAAATGATTGTGTTCCACTTTTTACTTGCCGTTTATGCCTATATGGGTCGGCAATGGGAACTCAGCTATCGTTTAGGGATGCGTCCTTGGATTCCTGTGGCTTTTTCTGCACCTGCGGCAGCAGCGACAGCTGTATTGTTGATTTACCCCATTGGGCAAGGTAGTTTCTCTGATGGCATGATGCTGGGTATTTCTGGTACCTTCAACTTCATGATTGTGTTCTCACCGGAACATAACATCCTCATGCACCCGTTCCATATGTTAGGGGTTGCAGGTGTTTTTGGAGGCGCTTTATTTTCCGCAATGCATGGTTCTCTAGTGACTTCTAGCATCATTCGAGAAACAACAGAAGTTGAATCTGCAAATACCGGATACAAGTTTGGTCAAGAAGAAGAAACCTACAATATCGTAGCGGCACATGGTTACTTTGGACGGTTAATCTTCCAATATGCCAGCTTTAACAACTCTCGTGCGTTGCATTTCTTCCTCGCTGCTTGGCCTGTAGTTGGTATCTGGTTTGCAGCTTTAGGTGTTAGCACCATGTCATTTAACTTAAATGGCTTCAATTTCAACAGCTCTGTTTTAGATAGCGAAGGAAGAACAATTCCTACCTGGGCTGATCTTCTCAATAGAGCCAATCTAGGGATTGAGGTTATGCATGAACGCAATGCTCATAACTTCCCCTTAGATTTAGCCTCTGGTGAAGCTCAACCAATCGCTCTAGCCGCACCAAGCATCGCCAGCTAGCTTACTTGTAATTGATAGTATCTCCTCTTTTCTCTACTTATCAGCACCCTTGCGCTAAGGGTGCTTTTATTTTTGCTGTAGGAAATATGGGTAAAGGTAAAAGGAGAATTACCGATATTTCTGGCATTTGTAGAGGGTTTTGTGTCGTCTATGTGGTTTTTTTGAAGCAACAAGAGAATAGGGAACAAAGAATAGAAAATAGGGAACAAAAAAGCTAATGATGCGCTGCTAGTCCAAGGCTGTCAAAAACCTGCTGTATTGCCCCTTATACCTTTGAGGCTTTCTACCTGTTGTAGAATGCGTTCACTAATGCGATCGCACGCTAAATCACAGAGTTCAAAAATCATCAGATCTGCAATCTCGTAATAAGCACTGGTACCTTTAGGCTGACGAGATAAAATCCCTGCCTGAGTTAACACTTTGAGATGCTTAGACAAATTTGCCTGTCCCAAGCCAGTTGCTTCTGCAATTTCCATCACATTCATCGGCCCTGACTTTAAACAAGTTAAAATGTGTAACCGACTCACCTCTGATAGCACCTTGAAATAATCAGCAACCGCTGCAATCACAGCTGGTTCAGCCTCGGATGGCTTTGTTTCTAACATATGGAGATTTAATGTTTAGCATAAGAAGGGTGTCTTACTTAATAAGTATATTGACATTATTATGCGTTTAGCTTCATCGTCTCTCTATAGGTAGAGGAAAAGGCTATTCCTCTGGCAGAAGTCTTGCAGCAAATCACTAGTTAGGTTAAAGGGCATGGGGCATAGGGCATAGGAAATTAGACAACCCTGCTCCTCTGCCTTGTCACGCAGTGCAACGCACCCTACGTTGATAAAAAAGCCTTCACTAATCAGTGAAGGCTGTGTTTTTGGCAGTAAGAAAACTATTTCACTCAAAAGGCGATCGCCTGATGCTCAGTGGCTAACCAAAACATTTCAGCGATTAATATCTTGTTGAGGAACCAGAACCTGTGACTTGATTAGGATCTGCATAAACTTTGGGTCTTTCGCGCTTACGAGCTAAACCAGCTAAACCAGCTAAACCAAGTAAACCTAACCAACCCCAATCAGAACCGCCGCGATCGCCTCTGACATCGCTAGTTCCTCGTAATGAGGGGTCGGTTGTGGTGCCTGTGCCTGTTCCTGTAGTTCCTGTACCTGTGGTACCAGTGCCATCAGTACCTGTGGTGCCAGTGCCATCAGTGCCAAGACCTGTTGAGCCAGTACCATCGGTAGCCGTGCCAGTACCTGTAGTTCCAGCACCTGTACTACCAGTACCCGTAGAACCAGTACCTGTTGTGCCTGTACCAGTTCCTGTGCTATTAATGCCGCTACCTGTGGAACCTGTGCCTGTACTATCAGTGCCAGTACCGGAAGTACCCAAACCAGAACCGCTACCTGTTGTGCCTGTGCCTGTACCAGTACCTAAACCAGTGCCGTTACCTGTAGTGCCAGTGCCTGTGCCTGTACCAGTACCTAAACCAGAACCGCTACCTGTAGTGCCTGTGCCTGTGCCAGAAGTACCCAAGCCAGAACCATTACCTGTAGTGCCTGTACCTGTACCGGAAGTACCTAAACCAGAACCACTACCTGTGGTACCTGTGCCAGAACCGGAAGTACCTAAACCAGAACCGCTACCTGTGGTGCCTGTGCCACTTCCAGTGCCTGTACCTGTACCTCCGCTACCACCTGAAGAACTGCCACCACCAGAAGAGCCACTTTGGGCTGAGGCAGACATACTTAGGGGTACAGCAGTAAAACTGAGAGCAAACACACCAGCCAAAACAACTTTAGATAAATTCCAACGCCTCATGATTATGGTTCCTTAATTTAATTGAGATTTTTGTGCTTGATAGATTGTCAAAATGCTGTTGCAAATGAATGTGTTGCTCAATTCAGTCTTTTGAAACACGACAGATTGAGGAACCCATCAACTAATGGTGAAAGGTTTCAAAACATCCGGTAGATAAGATGGGAAGAAAGCCTGGGCAGTTTTCAGCGATAGTTAAAGAACAAAAGAGTTCTCATTATTTTCATAAGGATTTTTATCTTCTGAAAAAAGTTCTGCTTTTAGTATGATCCTGGTATTTGACTTAGGGCTGCAACATTAAAGGAACAATATTTTGTACCCTCGTAAAAACCCCCACGACGGTTTGCTGTCCGTCAAGGTAACTTTGATTAAGAATAACTGCTGTCGTTTGCCTAAACGTCTATCAGAAGATTAAAATCACTTCTATCAAAAGTATTAGCCTACCCTTGCTCATTAAGGGCTTTTGTTTAAAATCAACGGTTTATGATTCTTCGAGTATTTATGATAGTTTTCATAGCCAAAAGATTGATTTTCTTAAAAAGACAATATCTCTAAAATTTGACAGTTTAATATTTTTAAAATTACATCTTTAGAAATATTGTCAAAATAGCAAAGATACTACTAATTTATCCTCTTTGTTAATGACTAATATTTCTAACTAAAGATACTCATATTTTAGCGATCGCGATTTTAATATACAAATATGACAATAGTTACCAGGAATCGTCTGCACCAATCGGTAATACCTTCTGAGAGTTTAGCTCAAAAACGTCTTGCAGACGAGCGAATGCAAGATGTGAAGCTGTTATTACAAAATTTAGCTCATAGTGAAGAAGCGACTATTAAGCTAATTATTGATTGTCTTTATGATATTGGCTCTGTTAACTTAATTAATCAGAAGTTGCGATCGCGTATTTTAAACCGCACAGTGAAATCAATTGCCAGAATGTCTAAACCAGTGTTTAGAATTTTTGCATGGCATTGGTTTCAAAAGAACTGTCCGCAATTAATTGCTGATTGGCTAAAAATCAAGGTTGCTTTTGAAGATCCCACAGAATTACCTCAAGAAATCGCTGTAGCAGCTTCAGAAGTTAAACCTTACTCTCAGTTAGAAGTAGACAAGATGAGCCGAGAGATTAAAACTTTGCGTCAGCAAGTCCGATGGCTAGCTGGGGTTTCTGTGGCTGCGCTTTCGGCTTTGGGGGTAACAGTAACTATATTAAACCGCACTCCAGAAGCGCCATTACAAAGTACACAGCAAGTACAATCGATACTGCATCACTAGTTGCAAAGACGCGATGAATCGCGTCTCTACAAGGTGTTCATCCTCAAACACTCCATAAATGCGATCGCTCGATACGCCTGATTAAGCTAAAGTTGCAAATGTGCGTGCATCTAGCTGGAGTTAGGAGGAAAAAACTTATGAAAGCAGCCTTAATGACAGCCGCAGGTAGTCCTGACGTATTAAAAGTGCAGGAAATTACAAATCCTGGTGTTCCTGTAGGAGATACGGAACTTTTAGTACGCTTGGTAGCAGCTGGTATAAATCCCATCGATACAAAACTTCGTCAACGAGGTACTTTTTACCCCGAACAAATGCCTGCTGTTTTAGGATGTGATGGTGCAGGTGTAGTGGAAGCAGTAGGTGGTGCAGTGCAGCGCTTTCGCCCAGGAGATGCGGTGTATTTTTGCTATGGCGGCTTAGGCGCACACCAAGGCAATTATGCTGAATTTACTGTTGTCGATGAGCGCTTTGTCGCCCATAAACCGAATTCTATATCTTTTGCCGAAGCAGCCGCCGCACCTTTGATATTGATTACCGCTTGGGAAGCTTTATTTGAACGGGGACGGCTAGAACCCAAGGAAAATGTTTTAATTCATGCGGGTGCTGGTGGAGTTGGTCATGTGGCAATTCAACTAGCTAAACTTAAAGGTGCGAATGTCGCTACTACAGTCAGTTCTCAAGATAAAGCGAACTTCGTCAAAGAACTGGGTGCTGATGAAGTCATTTTTTACAAACAAACTGACTTTGTGCAAGCCGCTTTAGATTGGACGAATGGCGAAGGGGTAGACTTGGCTTTTGACACTGTAGGTGGCGAAACCTTTAGTAAAACTTTCCCCGCCGTGCGGATTTATGGCGATATTGTGACGATTCTAGAACCCGATCCCAAAACTGTTTGGAAAGTTGCGCGAAATCGCAACCTCCGCATCGGTTTAGAATTGATGTTAACACCGATGGTTCAAGGCTTAGTAGAAAGTCTTCAGCACCATGCAGAAATTCTCGAACAATGCGCCACTTGGATTGAGCAAGGGAAGTTAAAAATCCATGTTAGTCACAAATTTCCTTTAGAAGAAGCAGCGAAAGCTCATCAATTACTTGAAAGTGGTTCTATCACAGGTAAAATTGTTCTGCTGATTAGCGATGAATAACCATAAAACAATTTGGGTAAATTACTTGTGAATCGCAAAGAATTGCAGAGAAAAGCGCAAAGGATTGCAGAGACACTACTCTGTGTAACTTTGCGTTTTACCTCTGCGTTCCTCTGCGTTTTCTTAATTCTCTTCTGCTTTTCTCTCCCCGCCTCTGCAGTTCAAACCTCTCTACAACGTACACCTTTAACTCTGGAACTTTTACAAGAAAGGGTGCATACACCCATACTGCGGGAAGGTAATTTAACAATAGATTTGCGGCAGATGGTGATTGATTTACGCCCAGAAAATGCCAGCTTCCGCGATACTTTTTATCAAATACTGCGGAAAGAATTACAAAAAACTGGCGCGAAACCTTTGGGTTTAGATCTGAGCTATTCTCTGATTCAAGGGGATTTTATGGGTAGTGAGTTGGGTTTAAGAACTCCTCTTTACGCCCAAGAAATCGCCCCAATTTTTACTCCAACTGAACAAGAACAATTAGAAAATTTACGCCTTGTTTGCTTACAATCATTAGCAGTTTCCTTACCCAACGCTAAAGACTGTCGATCGCTATTAGGAACACAGCCAGATACATCTAGTGAAATTACTGTATTTCGTGGCTCTTTGACACTAGTTAATACTCGTTTTAATGGCGAAGTATGGTTTCCTAATATTTTCTTTCTACAGTCTGTAGATGCCCAAGGTGCAACATTTATCCAGCCTACCAATTGGACAGAAACCAGATTTAGCCGTGCTGTCAGCTTTACTGGTGCTACCTTTCGGCAATTAAGTAACTTTCAAGGCAGTATTTTTTTTAACAAAGCTAATTTTAAACAAACTCAATTTCAAGAAGCTGTTGACTTTCAAAACAGTATCTTTGAAGATATCGCCAACTTTAATCAAGCGAATTTTAAGCAGTTGGCTAAATTTAGTATTGTGCAATGGTTAGGAAATGCTGATTTTTCGGATGTGCATTTTTTCAATCAAGCACAATTTACTAAAGCTAATTTCGATCAGTTTTTGTTGTTGACAGCAGCGACTTTTGATCAAGCAGTGATTTTCCGTGAAACGCAGTTCGATCAACCTGTGAGTCTTCAAGGCGCTAGCATTCTCAACCTAGCCGATTTCAGCGATGCTAACTTTGCCAAAGCAGCCTTTTTAGATGTATCTGGTCTCACGTTTAATTCTAATCAAGCAAAAATATTAGGTAATTCTGGCGAAATTGGTAAGAGATTTTGCGTCACAACCTTACAAGGAAATCAAAATGTCTTGCGGAATTTGGGGCAAAATTTTCGTCAGCAACAGCAAATCGCCGATGCAAATCAGCTGGAGTTTACAAAACAGCGATTGCGGCTAATGGAGTTAACTCGGCGTTTGGTAGGGACAAACATTAATAGTGCTACCGTCACCAGGTTGAACAAATTAGGTTTTTCAGCAACTCAAGCAGAAGCGATCGCACAACGTCGTCAAGTAAAACCATTCCGCAATAGCAGCGAATTACTAACTTTAGCAGATATTGATTTAGAAACCTACAGCCAATTGCGCGATCGCCTAATTGTCAGCGAACCTTTATCAATAGGTGTGTGGTTACTCCAAGCTTGGAGTTGGCTAGCTTTGAGTGTACTGCTGTTATTGAGTGGCTATGGTACAAATATTTGGCTAGTTTTTGGCGTTGGTGGTGTAGCGATCGCTTTTTTTGGCTTACTATTTTGGCTAGTGGATCGCTATCGGCGTTTGCGTCCCGTGCCAATTATTCCCACCTATTATGAAACCATATCTATATTAATTAGTTTTAGCTGCTTAGAATTTTTAAGTTTATTAGCCATTTTCCGGAGTGCAGAACAACCTTGGCTAACACTAGGGTGTTTGCTAATTATTATTGTCCCCGTACCCATAATTTTATTAATTAGACTTTACCAGCAAGGTCGTTATCACGATTTATTAGAAGTTTCCTACTTCACAGAAGACGGTACCTTTCGTCAGCTACGATTACTCATTGGACGCTTACCTGTAATTCCCCGAAATCCTACCTTTCGCGAACGCTATATGCATCTATTGTGGGATCAGCGTTGGAACTGGCTAAATTACTACGACTTTAGCCTAAATAACTTAGTCAGGTTAGGATTCAATGATATCCGGATGCGAGATGAGCATCTACCCAGCATTATCGCCACATTAGGCTGGTATGAGTGGAGTCTGGGTTTACTATATATCACCTTAGTTCTGTGGACACTCTCCCGCACCATCCCCGGATTGAACTTGCTGATCTATCTCAAGTGAACTATCTATCTATCACAAGCTTGATGAAATTAACCGCAGATAAACGCTGATACATGCGGATAAAAGAGATTTTTGTTAATGCACCAAATTAACTGTGTTATACCAAATTGAAAAAGGAATGCGACAGATGGATTGACAGAAATCTTGTATAAAGAAATACAGTTCGGTTAAGAAAATTAATTGATAACAAAACCAAAAAACTAATTACTCAAAAAAAAACAGAACAATAATTTTGGAGGGGGTTTGGGGGACGCAACCGTCACCCAATCGGGGGTTTGGGGGAGAATCCCCCAATTCTTCTGGCTTCTTTAATAAGTTACAAATCAATCGCTAATGAGCTTAACCCAAGCGTATTGTTATATAAACACTAATTCTCAATCCAAAATCCACAATCGTATTAGTCCACTACTCTAGCTTACCCAATTACGAATTATGAATTATTCATCTTGTGTCTATACTGTGACAAAAAAACTGCTCATAAAAAAATCAGTTAAAGGTAGAAACCCTACCTCTAACCGAGTTGAAAGCATTTTGTAACCAAATACCATGTCCAATATCACACAGGGTTTTGACGTGAGTATTACAAAAGCGTGACAAAGATGCGTCCGTCACAAAGCTATCATTTGTCGCTAGTTAGTGACTCTATATTTGAGAGGTTGTAGCCCAGAGAAAAAAATGCTGGCAGAAACTCCAGGTACAGTAGTAATTACAGGCGCATCAACAGGAATTGGCGAAGCGTCTGCTTTGCTTTTAGATAAATTAGGCTTTAATGTGTTTGCTGGTGTGCGTCAAGAAATTGATGCTGAAAAACTGAAGCGGAAAGCCTCACCCAGACTCACCCCGATTTTTTTAGATGTTACAGATAATGATGCGATCGCATTAGCAGTTGAAACCGTCACCAAAGCCAGCAATGGAAAGCTAGTAGGTTTAGTCAATAATGCAGGAATAGCAATTCCTGGCCCTTTAGAACTGCTCCCCATTAGCGAATTTGAACATCAAATGCGAGTTAATGTCACCGGACAACTTGCAGTTACCCAAGCATTTCTGGGTTTACTCCGCCAAGGTCAAGGGCGAATTGTCAATATGGGTTCGATTTGTGGCAAAAGTGCGGCTCCCTTTCTCGGTGCTTATAATGCTTCTAAATTCGCCCTAGAAGCAATTACTGAAGTAATGCGGCTGGAGTTGCGACCTTGGGGAATCTCCGTCTCAATTATTCGACCAGGTACAATTGCTACACCAATTTGGGATAAATCTTTAACACAGGCCGACATCGATAGAGATAATCTTCCTGAATTCGCACAAAATCTCTACGGACAAGCAATGAATACAGTCCGCAAACAAGTGGGGATTATGGCTAGCAAGGGAATTGCAGCGGATCTTGTCGCTCAGGCTGTTGTTCATGCATTAACTGCAAAACAGCCCAAAACGAGCTATCTCGTAGGACAAGACGCAAAAATTGCTGCATTGCTCAAGTATCTTTTACCCGGTCAAGTCTATGACCGTTTGGTTTTAGCTTCTATGGGTTTGTAAGTCTTGCTAACTCACCTTTGCTTCCAAAGACTTAAGCAACTCAGTATTCACACCAGATTCACGTGTCAGCGCAATTTTGCCAGTCCGGGCGATTTCCCTTAGACCAAATTTTTGTAACACTTGCACAATCGCCACTATTTTACCGGGATCACCTACTACTTCCAGCGTGAGAGAATCTTCTGCGACATCTACCACTCGCGCTCGGAAAATTTGAGATAGTTCGATGACTTCAGAACGGTTGCTGCTAGTAGCATTCACCTTAATGAGCATCAATTCTCGCTCTACACAGGGAGTTTCAGTAATGTCCTGCACTTTGAGAACATTAACTAGCTTATAGAGTTGCTTGGTGATTTGTTCGATCACGCGATCGTCACCAGGTACAACCATCGTAATTCGGGATACTCCTCCCTGCTCAGCTGGCCCTACAGCCAAGCTTTCGATATTAAAACCGCGACGAGCAAATAAACTCGAAATGCGGGACAGAACCCCCGCCTCATCTTCTACCAAAACTGAAAGGGTATGTTTCATCTTTGCCAAAACAGGCTCAGGCATCATTTTACTAATACAAACATTAGCTAATAATTGCCCTACAAGTATTGCCTACTAAATTTATAAGGAAATCTGTCTTCTAATTTTAAACTCAAGGCTGCACTGATTACACTTTCTGATAGAACTTAAATTTCTGGACAAATCATCCTGTAAGCAGAAACCGCTGAGCATTGATATCTTTTCACTGGCAGATGTGGAGTATCTGTAAAAATTTTATCCTCAAATTGTACAGACCTCTTACAGGAGAAAAAATATTATGGGTTGGCTGAAAAGACTATTTGGTTTAGAAAAACCGCAAAATGCACAAGTAAATCCTACTCCCCAAGCAGTACCGCAATCTTCTAATAACGCTAACTTTGCTCCTGAAACTAGCGCTGCTTCTGCTTCTACTCAAACTATCCCCGCAGAACGGTTAGGTTTAAACGGAGAATACGACCAAAGCGGATTAGCCAAGCGCGTAGCATTAGCATTTGACCAAGATCAGCAACTTGATGATGTTGATACTCTCTGGGTTGCTCAGACAGGCGGTACTGTAGTCCTGAAAGGTAAAGTTCCCAGCCAAGACATTCTCAACCGCATGGTTTCTGTAGCGCGTTCAGTCAATGGTGCTACAGGTGTTGAAACTAACCAAGTAACTATAGGCTAGTGAAATACATTTGTTTCTAGCACATTAACAATCAAGACTGAAGTCTTGATTAATGACATCAAAGATACCGATCAAAATTGTTGAGTTTCTGGGATAGATTCTGGATTTGGGATGATAACAGGCTGTTGGTTATCCTCAAGACACCGATTAATCCAATCTAAAATCACTTGGTTGACTTGCTCTGGTGATTCATCGTGGGGACAATGACCTACATCTTCTAAGTTAAGCAGTTGCAATTTGTCATTGTATTGAGCAAATTGGCTACCGAGTATAGGAGGAACAAAGCGGTCTTTTTGTCCCCAAATCAACAGCATAGGAATTTGTAAGGTTGGTAATACTTTTTTGACGCTAGGGCTGAAGTTAACGCCCATAGTCGCTTTGAACAGCGCACTAAAAGCACGCGCTGAACCTCGGTCTTGAGGAGGCCCAGCTAAAATTTCTATGAGTTCATCGGTAATGGCTTCTGGGTTAGCATAAGCCAGGCTAGCCCAACGACGTAGTACACTTGGTTGCCGTACGAAATTAAACACAGGTTTAAGTATCATTGGGGAGGCGACTATCTTTTTAACTGTCGTAATCAGCGGCATTAAAATTGGTCGCAGTGCAGCTGGGATCGCTTCTTGCTCTAATGAAGGATCGGGCAAGCTCATCATGACTATACCCTTTACCATTTCTGGGTGAGCAGCAGCAGCAGCTAAGGAAATCAGTGAACCAGTTGAATTACCAATTAAGATAACGGGTTGACGAATAAATGCCTTCCAAAAATCGTAAACCTGCTCTACCCACAATTCTATGCTGTAATTAGCCGCAGCTTTTTCCGAAGCGCCAAAACCCAGCATATCCAGAGCATAGACTGTTTGGTGTGCTGCCAAAACTTCTAAATTATGCCGCCAATGACCAATAGAAGCACCAAACCCATGCAACAAAATCAGGGGCGTTGTATTTTGGTGATTTTGGGCAGAACGGATGTAAGTATAGCGAGTTTGCCAACCTCGCCAAATCCAGTCTCTTTGATTACCAACCCGTTGCTGCCAATGTAATCCAGTGGTCACATATTCCTCCCATGTCTCAAGAGCAAAACCCTCTCAACTTCCATATTAAGAGGGCAAAGAGAGCGATGGCATTTCTTGACAAATTACTCTGTTCCCTAACTGAACGATTAATTTCGCAATTCCTGCACAAACTGCTTTGACACTCCCCGCACGCTTTGTGAAGGGGATTCTACATTCACAGACTCGCCGTTAGACAGCAGGCTTGCGCCAACCGCCCAAGAGGGCAAATCTCCTGTAGCGTAAGTTCCGGTATGCCCTACCGTACTGAGTCCTAACCTCAAAATGTTGATTGCGGCGTTAGTATCTCTGTCTTCCACATATCCGCAATGGGGACATATATGAGTTCTGGTAGAGAGAGACTTCTTCACTTTTTCACCACAATTAGAGCAATTTTGGCTCGTATTATGGGGAGGTACAGCAATAGTCACCTTCCCATATTTATGTCCAAAATATTCTAACCACAGGCGCAAAGTATACCAACCAGCATCACTAATTGATTTGGCTAGATGTCGATTGCGTACCAAGCCCTTCACATTTAAATCTTCATAGGCTACCAAATCGTGAGATTGGATGACGGAGTATGCTAATCTCTTGCAATACTCTTTTCGCTGCCTACTTACCCTTAAATGCTTACGGGCATATCTATTTCTAGCCTTGTGGTAATTATTTGATTGTCGTTGTTTGGCTTTCTTTCTTTCGCTGCTAAACTTCTGAGATTTTTTGCGGTTAGCACGGTTTAACTGTTTCTCTGATTTGCGGTAGAACTGGGGTGATGGTTCTACATTACCTTTGTTGTCGGCAATGAAATACTTCAACCCCAAGTCGATACCCACTACTTGATTTGTAGGTTGGCTTTCGATTTTGACATCAATATCAATTGCAAACTGCGCGTAATACCCATCTGCACGACGAACTAAGCGCACTCGCTTAAGAAGCCTGATGTCATAGTAATTAAGATCATAGGTTCCCTTTAATTTGAGAGTCCCAATACCTTTCCTGTCAGAGAAAGTTATAGCCTTTCTGGTTTCTGAAAGCTTCCACCCTGTTGATTTATATTCAACTGAACGGCAGTTTTTCTTAAACTTCGGGAATCCCTTTTTACCCTTAATCTTCTTCTTGCAGTTATCGTAAAACCGAGCTATTGCGCTCCAAGAACGTTCAGCCGCAGATTGTCTGGCCATTGAATTGAGTTCATCAGCAAAAGGGAATTCAGCAGCTAACACCGCACAGTATTTATTGAGGTCATATCTCCCTACTTTTTCGTTATCCATCCAGTAGCGCAAACACTTGTTTTGGATGAATTGCGATGTACGAATTGCCTCATCAATAGCGCGATACTGCCTATCTTTTCCTTTGACTTTGAACTCGTAAACAATCATGGCTTTCTCCTAAAGGAGACGCTACGCGAACGACCAATTAACCACACCCTTATGTTAACATGATTGACATAATACGGATAAATTTATTTGTCCTATTCGCTTATATCCCCCGCATGAATGACCTACCGTGTATACACATCTTGGTTTGGGAATCAAATTGACGCACAAGAACGGAAATTGATGTTTTAAATCCTTGATTTTCCGTTAAATGCTGATCAATAAGTTAGGACTATTGACAATCTAATTGATAATCTCAAAACCTTACCTACTAAGGCTTGCATCTTATGCGTCAAGGATTTTAGGACTTGTGCATACACCGTAGGCATGAATGACGGGGGTTTTACGCTTCACGACTCATAAATTCGGGATTACTACCGCAAACAGAGTAAAATCAAGAATGTCCCAAGCTCACGGCTTGACGTTCTGCCGAATTGTAAATTATTGTATAAAATATTACATTTTATTGGCGAAACACTATTTTATGTGTAAACTTGCTATTCTGGAAATACACTTGTAAAACGCTATGTCAACCAGGTGTTAAATACTTGTTACAATACTTAACGTTTCGCTAGGTTGTGTAATTTAGATTAACGATTTTAGAGAAATTCTCTCAGAATGAGTAGAATGACAAATACAGAATCAGACACAACCATTTTATAGATTAGTTAATCTAGAACTATGGCTGATTTTTCAGTCCTCAGTAGTTTTTATATTTTAACTCTGAGGCGATACCAACCAAAACCTAGGCCAATCAAGACCAAGCCAAATTCTTAAATAAAGAGCTCCCACAAATCATAATGCCTGTGATTGAGAAAAAAAGAACTCGCGATCTGCCCCAAATTAACGAACGTATTCGATTTCCGAAAATTCGCGTTATTGACACAGACGGTAGCCAATTGGGAATTATCACTCCCTCAGAAGCACTACAGCTAGCCGAAGAAAAAGAGTTGGATCTCGTGCTGCTTAGTGACAAGGCTGACCCGCCAGTTTGTCGGATTATGGACTATGGGAAATACAAGTTTGAACAAGAGAAGAAGGCGCGGGAAGCCCGGAAGAAGCAGCACACGGCTGATGTGAAGGAAGTCAAGATGCGCTACAAAATAGAAGAACACGACTACAACGTGCGTGTCAAGCAAGCTGAGCGCTTTTTGAAAGATGGAGACAAAGTCAAAGCTACTGTTATGTTCCGGGGTCGAGAAATTCAACACAGTGACTTAGCAGAAGAATTGCTCAAGCGGATGGCTACTGATTTAGAGCCGTTTGGAGAAGTGCAGCAAGCACCGAAAAAAGAAGGCAGAAATATGATGATGCTGATTTCTCCCAAAAAGTAATCTTCCAGCTGTTTTATCCAAAAGTATAAATTACAACTGAAGATTTCACCTCGACATATAAGTCGGTAAAATTTATTCAAAGATGATAGTCCTGAATACTGAGTGGGAAAACTAATACTCAGTCGTTCAGGACTTTTGCCATTTCTAGGTAAGTTCTGTTGGTCAGGGATTGGTGACTGGGGATTGGTGACTGGGGATTGGTGACTGGGGACTGGGGAGACGAGGGAGACAAACACCAAACACCCAACACCCATTACCCAATACGCGATAAAACTACCAGAAAGTAAAACTAAATGGAACAGAAAAATAACTGGTTGCCTACAAATAGAGGCGCTGTGGCACGGCTGCTACAGTGGTTAAATCTCCGGCCTGAGGAAAGCGAACGGACATGGATGATGTTTGCTTTTTATACAACTGTATCTGTAGGTTTACGGTGGGCTGAAGACAGTACAGTAGCGCTGTTTTTAGATGAATATGGAGCCGATCCGCTGCCTTTAATGTATATTGCCAGCGCAGTCATCGGTTTTGGGCTGGTTGTTTTATATTCTTGGCTACAAAAGATATTTCCCTTGCGCTGGGTGATTGTGGCGATCGCACCTTGCATGGTTACGCCATTAGTTTTATTAGTATTTTTACATTGGGAAATACATATTTCCTATTTAACGGTAGTTATTGTATTTTTAATGCGTTTATGGGTAGACGCACTTTATGTAGTCAATGACCTAAATACTTCTATAGTCGCTAATCAACTATTTAATATTCGCGAGATTAAACGCACCTATCCACTGGTAAGCAGCGGTTTGTTAGTAGCTGATGTGATTAGCGGTTTTAGTTTGCCGTGGCTACTGCAATATGCCAAGCTCAGTAAAGTGATTGTTATCGCTTGTGCAGTAATTATTGTCGGCTCAGTAATTCTTTTATATCTGAGTCATCACTATCGCACTTCCTTTCCCGACGCACCACAGCGACTACAAGCTCCAGAAGAAACTTCTAGGCACCATCGCCTCAAAGAACCACTCAAAGTTTATATTTGGCAATTGTTTGCATTTGTTGGTCTGTTGCAAGTACTGGGATTGTTAATCGATTTTCAATATCTGCGCGAACTGAAATCTAATTTTGACGAGAAAGAACTGGCAAGTTTCTTAGGTTTATTTGGTGGGATGGTAGGACTGTGTGAGTTGATGACACAGTGGTTTATTTCCAGCCGCTTAATTGAAAGGATTGGAGTATTTTTTGCTGCGGCGTTGTTACCAATTACAGTAGGCTGTTTCATACCTGGTGGGATTGCTTTATTCAATTTATTTCCCACAATGCAATTCTCCAGCTTTTTCTGGGGGTTAATCATTCTCAAATTCTGCGATGAACTGTTGCGCTACACCTTTATTATGAGTAGCGGGCCAGTACTGTACCAACCAATCCCCGAACGCATTCGCAACAGAACGCAGATATTATCAGGAGGAACAGCAGATGCGATCGCTACTGGTTTGGCTGGTGTAATCATTTTTCTGACATTATTATTCTCCGCGCAGTATGTCCCCCAAGAGTTACGAAAGTGGGTATTTATTGCTGAAACAGTCATCGTAGCTGCTATCTGTTTAAAAGTAGTGATGTTACTGCGATCGCACTATGTCGATTTATTAGTTCTGAGTGCAGATCGGGGAGAGCTAAGTGCTACAAATGTCGGGTTACGGGTACTGCAACAAGGTGTAGTCAAAGCTTTAGAAGAAAAAGGCAGTTTAGCAGATAAACGCTCTTGTATTGAACTTTTAACCCAAATTGACCTCCAGGGTGCAGTCGAAGTTTTAGCACCTCTGCTCATCAAGTTACCTCCAGATTTACAATGTCAAAGTTTGGAAGTCATGCTGATGGCTGAGGCCAATCCTAAATATTTACCTGATGTAAAGCCTTTATTAGAATATTCTGAACAGCGCGTTACCCCAGAAGTATTTGCTTTAGCTTTGCGCTACGTTTGGCTGGCTGAACCACATCCTAATTTAGCTTTATTAGAAGACTATCTCAATCCCCGACAACACTCGCTCATTCGTGCTACAGCCGCCGCTTTACTTTTGCGTCAAGGAACACCAATGCAAAAGGTAGCAGCTACCACAACTATGCGGAGAATGCTCACTCATAAACTAGAACGGGAACGGGTGAATGGAGTTAAAGCCTTAAGAGAAGCAGTTTATTTGCAAGCATTGCGGATTCATATCCCAAATTTATTGCAAGATGAATCCTTACGGGTACGTTGTGCGGTTTTAGAAATGATTGCCTCTACTCGCTTAGAAGAATACTATTCAGCACTATTAGCCGCACTGTACTATAAATCCACCCGCAACACAGCAATGAGTGCTTTAGTGAAACTAGAAAATGAAGCTCTAGAAATGCTGTTGCAGTTGGCTACTAATAATTACAAACCAGAAATAGTGAGGATGTACGCTTGGCGTACTATTGGTCAAATAGGCACTGCGGAAGCCGTAGATTGTTTATGGCAAAACTTAGAACAATCTTGGGGTGCTACCAGATATCATATTTTGCGTAGCTTATTGAAAATACATAAACAACCAGAAATTCAGAGTTTAGAAGATAGATTTTATGAAGGTAGAGTGGGAATTTTTATTGAACAGGAATTAAAATTTTTAGGCGAAATCTATGCAGCTTTTATAGACTTTACTAAACAACAAACTAGCGCAGATGAGCAATCGAAAGTAGTTTTTGACTTACTGCAACGCTCCCTAGCAGAGTTAGAAATAGATGTGAGAGAAAGAATCGTACTGTTATTAAAGCTGCTCTATTCCCCAGATAAAATGCAAGCCGCAGCCTTTAATCTCCGGTCTGATTCCGGCACAAATTTAGCACGAGGCTTAGAAATTTTAGACCATACGATAAATTTACCTTGCAAAACATTGTTGCTGAATATGTTAGATCGGCGATCGCCTGAAGAAAAACTTTATCTTCTGGGCGCAGCTGGGTTAGGAGAATATGAAAAAATGTCCATTAGCGATCGCCTGCGTCGCTTATTAATGTTGTCCAACTTCCTATCGGACTGGTGTTTAGCTTGCTGTTTCCATTTTGCTAAAGTTAGCCATATCCGGCTGACAATTCCCGAAATCATGATTTCTTTGCGCCATCCCACAGGCTTTGTCAGGGAAGCTGCAATTACCTATCTCAGCGTAGTTTCACGCCGTGTTGTTTTAGAACTACTTCCCCAGCTGCAAAAAGACAAACATCCCCTGGTAGTAGCTCAGGTTAAAAATTTGATGGCGAAATATCAGTTGCAAAATCCTAAAATTACGCAGGAAGTATAGGTGGGGATTGGGGATTGGGGATTGGGGATTGGGGATTGGGAAAAAATAATCCTTGACTTTTGACTCTTGTACAGACGCGATGAATCGCGTCTCTACAATTCTGAAAATACTATTATTTCGCTTGGCTATTTTCTGCGCGAACTTCTTCTACCTGACCAACTTCAAAAATTAGGGTGAAGGATTGACCCATTTCGCGCTCAATAAAGTTTTCTAATAACTTCACTTGTCTAGGTGTGACTGGTTCTTGCGATCGCACAATTAAACGAACTTCTGGCGGATTTGCTAGCCAGTTGGTATTACTGTTAATTAAGCGTAAGCGTTGAAAGGTGATAGTTCTATTCAATAATGCTCTGCGTAAGCTCATTTCCAATTGCCCTTGTCGTACAAGTCGAGCAAAGCTGACACCTAAAGGAATGACCAAGACTGCGGTTAAAGCTAATGTCCAAATGAGAGGACGACGGGCACGGGAGAAAGATGTATATCCTGCTACCAAGAATGTCAGCATACAGGATAAAGTAATCCCTAATAAGTTGGTGAGGTAAAGCAGGGTTGCGCCTATACTCAGTGACCAGTTGCCTTGCGCCAAGCCTAAACCAATCACACAGATAGGCGGCATCAGTGCGACTGCGATCGCAGTTCCCGCCACACTACCAGAAATTTTTGGCTCAACTTTGGCGTAGCCACTAATACCACCTGCTGCTACAGCAATGCCTAAATCTAATAGCGTGGGTTCAGAACGGGCTAGCACTTCACTACCATAGCTGGGTATAGGCACAAGCATTCCCAGGCTGCAAGCCATGACTACCGCAATAAACGTACCCAGCACCACAGCTATGATCCCTTTGCGGAAGAGAATCACATTACCTTCTAAAGCACCGAAAGCTAATCCCCTAATCGGTAACATCAGGGGTGCGATAATCATCGCACCGATAATGACAGCGCTACTATTGGACAATAAACCAAAAGTAGCGATCGCGCAGGAACCCACAATCAAAGTTAGGTAGGATGCGTCTAAGGTTGATTCCGCCAGCAAATCCGTTTGGATTTTTTGGAGTTGCTCTGGTTGAGATCCTTGGCGACGAAAATTTTTAAAGCGGTCTCGAATGTTATTACCCAAGACCATCCTCCTGAAAAGGTGAATTTTTAGTCATTGGTTTATTAAAATCCTATATTTGACTGATGTCATCTAGAAATGGTCAGATGCAGAGTAAGTAAAACACTTTACCAGGATTTTCTTTATGACGCTTGAACCAGCAATTGCTGAACAAGTTATTACAGCTAACTTAAAGCAATTTCTTTTAGTACTGTCAGTCTCTTTAGGAGTAGCAACCCTACCGCAAATATTTAGCTGGTTTCGCCAGATACCTTATACCTTGTTACTAGTAATTGTGGGATTGGGTTTGGCATTTGCGGATATTCGCTTAGTCAACCTTTCGCCGCAATTGATTTTATTAATATTTTTACCACCCTTACTATTTGAAGCTGCGTGGAATTTGAAATGGTCTGATTTGAAGCGCGATTTGCTGCCAATTTGCTTATATGCAGTTTTGGGAGTAGTGATTTCTATTGTGGGGGTGGCAATAGGTCTCAATCAATTTGCTGGCTTATCTTTAACTACAGCGTTGCTGATTGGGGCGAGTTTGTCGGCTACCGATCCGGTTTCTGTCACTGCTGTGTTTCGAGAATTGGGAGTAAGCAGCCGACTTGTCACTCTCATGGAAGGCGAAAGCTTATTTAATGATGGTATGGCGGTAGTAGCTTTTGGTTTTTTAGTGGCATTACCTTTAGGAAATGCAGAATTAGAAATCCAAGCAATTTTGTTACAGCTTTTGAAAGTTATTGGTATTGGTGTAGCAGTAGGAAGTCTCATTGGGTTTGGTATTTCTTACCTGACTCAACGCTTCGATTTACCTTTAGTAGAACAATCTTTAACTCTAGTTTCAGCTTACGGAACTTACCTAATTATTGAAGACTTAGGGGGTTCTGGGGTAATTGGGGTAGTAACTACAAGCTTAATTTTGGGTAACTTTGGCTCTCGCATCGGTATGAATCCCCGTACCCGAATTATTGTTTCTGAATTTTGGGAATTCTTAGCTTTTTTTGTTAACTCAATAGTATTTCTATTGATTGGCGACCAAATTCACTTTACAAGTTTGGCAGCAAACCTCCACATCATTGCTATCACACTTGCAGCAATGATTTTGATGCGATTAATTGCGATTTATCTTCTCAGCAAATTAAGTACAAAACTGACTAACTCAGAAATTTCTTTACCTGACCAAACTATCTTGTGGTGGGGAGGATTGCGCGGTTCTGTTTCTATAGCTTTAGCATTGAGCGTACCAGCAATATTGCCAGAGCGAGAAAAAATTATCGCTACAGTATTTGGAGTAGTTCTATTTACTTTGTTAGTTCAAGGACTAACGATTAAACCTTTATTGCAAAAACTCAATCTTTTAGGCGACGCGCCCTTACGCGATCGCTATTTAGAATTATCGGCTCGTCATGTAGCTTTAGAACGAGTTCTGCAACACCTGCAAACCGATCAGCGTCCAGGTATAGACCCAGAATTTTACCGTTATCAAGAGGCATTAATTAAAGGTGAACTTGAAGATTTACAAGGAGAAATAGACAAATTACAAAATGAATATCCCAACCTAAAAAGCTTTATATTTGAACAGTTGCGCGGAGAACTTTTCTCTATTGAGGCAGACACCTACGCGGAATTTGTGCGTTCTGGTCGCTTAAGTAAAGAACTCGCGCCTATGCTTCAGGAAGTTTTACAAAAGGGAGACTGAAAAGTATTTAGTGTTTGGTGTTTGTACCAATTACCCATTACCAATTACCAATTACCCATTACCAAAAAAACCCAACAAAACCAAAATTGCTTTGTTGGGTTTAATAATTTATCGCAGAGAAATTACCCGCGATTGAGTTGTTAAATTTTCAGTTGCTGTTAAAACTTCTTGCCTTGCCCATTTATCTGCTGCCAAAATGTCATCTAAAGAGGGATTTTTACAGTTATCATTTTGATGGCGATCGCACACCGATTCAATACAACGGGGAATATCTAAAAAGCGAATTTTTTCTTCTAAAAATAAAGCCACAGCTTGCTCGTTGGCAGCGTTTAACACAGCCGGCATGGAACCGCCAGCGCGACCCGCAGCATAAGCTAGCCGCATACAAGGATACTTTTGATGGTCTGGTTCGCGGAAGGTTAAGTTTCCTGCTTTTACCAAATCCAGTCTTTCCCAATCTGTGTAAATGCGATCGGGCCAAGATAAAGCATACAGTAGGGGTAAGCGCATATCTGGCCAGCCAAGTTGGGCTAATACTGAAGTATCTTGCAGTTCAATCAGGGAGTGAATAATACTTTGGGGATGAATCACAATTTCAATTTGGTCATAATCCATGCCAAAGAGAAAATGAGCTTCAATTACTTCCAAACCCTTATTCATCAAAGTCGCAGAATCGACTGTGATTTTCCGCCCCATCGACCAGTTAGGATGCTTGAGGGCATCAGCAACGGTGACTTCTGCTAACTTTTCTACTTCCCAGTCTCGGAAAGCACCGCCAGAAGCAGTGAGTAAAATTTTTCTTAAACCGCCTTTAGGTACACCTTGGAGACATTGAAAAATTGCAGAATGTTCGGAGTCTGCTGGTAGCAATTTTACTCCATGCTTTTCTACTAAAGGTAGAACTACAGGGCCACCAGCAATGAGAGTTTCTTTATTTGCTAAGGCAATATCTTTACCTGCTTCAATCGCCGCAATTGTTGGTAGCAAACCTGCACAACCAACAATACCGGTCACAACAGTTTCGGCATCACCATAGCGAGCAACTTCTATCACCCCAGCTTCGCCACCTAGAAGAATTGGTTGCGGATCAAGGTCTTTGATTGCTGCTTGCAGTGCTGGCAATTTTTCTTCTACATAAATAGCTGCTATCTGCGGCCGAAACTGCCGAATCTGAGCAGCTAACATTTCTACATTGCTCCCCGCTGCCAATCCTACAATCCGAAACTGATCTGGGTACTGGGAGACAATATCTAAAGTCTGAGTACCAATAGAGCCAGTGGAACCAACAAGAGTAATAGCTTTCACAATTGTTTAAGGATTTACAAACAATTCTCACTATAAATTGCTGAGGACTCTTAATCACAGTCATTGGCAGAATCAATGCAACTCAAGATAGAGAACTACTCTTGATTAAGAAGTCATACTGCTATCAGCCCTATTGATATCCGCACCAGGAGAATACAAGCTTCTCATTCAACAAATAAGCGATCGCTTTGGCAAGCAGTCCCAATGAAAAAAATTTCACAAGCCTTGCATGAAAGCTGTAATGGAATTTTTACTCAGAACTCAGCACTCAAAACTCAGCATTTTCACTTCAGAGGAGGAAGAATACAATTATGGTCTTCACTCTCTTAAATGGATAATTTAATTTCTGGAAGTACCTTAGCAGGGAGCAGAGAGGATCAAGAAATATCATTTGAATAAATTCCCAGATTGATTCACTGCCACTTTTTAATTCAAAATTCAGACATATACTTTAGCCGGAAATTTTGACTTTTGACTCTTGAGTACAGACTTGATTGATTGCGTCTCTGTGTCTTTGACTTCTGTACAGCCCTCTCTAGTTGATTCTTCCTGAGCATTGCTCAAAACAGTGTATATAAATACTATAAATTTAATCATAATTGCCTAGAATTTGTGCAATTAGTAACCGACAGCTATTACTGATTAAGAAAGGCTAATAACATTACAAGCCTTTTTCTTTTACAGTTGATTAATTGAGTGAGTGGATGAGTGTGAGGTGTTGAATGATACTTAGAAATTTTAGAATGGTAGCCATAGTTCAAAGGATGCATCAAGGAGTCGGTTGAAAACTCAAGTCTATGGCTAAAGTTCAAATATTTATAGCAAAATCTTTATGGAAAAATGAACTCATTTTTCCGGCAGCAGTCTGGGGTTTCAGCCGAATTTTCATCTTCATAGCCATGCTGCTGCTAGCCCCACATTTATCAGATCCAACGGACGGAACAACTCCTAACTTTGGTTGGGAAGTTGTGAATGCCTGGGATAGCGTACATTATCGCTCAATAGTCACGTCTGGCTATGAGTTTGTCGATGATGGTAACCAACATAATTTGGCTTTCTTTCCCCTATTTCCCCTAAGTATCTGGCTGTTAATGAAGCTGGGCTTATCGTTTGAACTAGCAGGAACGCTGATCAATAACATCGCATTTTGCGCCGCCCTGTACTGTGTTTACTTTTGGGTGAAGCAGCATTGTGGAATCATCGCCGCGCAGTGGGTCACTACTGTGATGGCTTGGTGTCCCCAAGCTATGTTTACCGGAGTCGTCTATACAGAGGGGATGTATTTATTGTTGAGTACTGCGGCTTTGCGGGCTTTTGATTTAAAGCAATATCGCTGGACAGCTTTGTGGGGCGCACTAGCTACAGCCACACGCCCAACGGGTATGGCGCTGATTCCAGCATTGGCGATCGCATCTTGGAAACAACGTAGACCTGCGATCGCTTATTTTGCATCTTTTGCCACTGCTATTGGTATCCTGTCATTCAGCCTTTTTTGCTGGATTAAATTTGGTCACCCATTAGCCTTCATTCAAGCGCAACGCGGCTGGCGACCTTCCCTTGGGTTTGATGGGCAAGGTTGGTGGCACATGGTGATGGAAATTGCGATCGGAACATCCAATTGGCAGGATGCTTGGGTAAAAAATCCTTGGCACCCTCTGTTGTTTAGCATCATACTTGTCAGCGCTTATCCTTTATGGCGCTTCCGCAAATACTTAATTGAGTCCAAGGTATTTTATGGATTGTATGCTTTAGCGGGAATATTTTTCTTTCTGGTTAACGAACAATTCATCAATAATTTCCTGAACCTGTTTACAGTATTGGGTGGCGGCTTCATTTTGTGGCGATTACGTAAGCAACTCACCCCAGTCACCACAATCTATGGCTTTTGCGGCATAGGTTTACTGTTAGCTTCTGGGGGTACGCTCTCACTGAGCCGTCTTGCTTATGGTATTGTGCCTTTAAGCGTGGGCGTAGGTGTTTTGCTATCTCGGCATTATCGCTGGGGTTATTTAACCTTGGGCTTGTTTGCTGTCTTACTTGCCAGACTAGCTGTAGGCTTTGCCAAGCAAATTTGGGTAGGGTAAATATTGACGATTTTAGGGTACAGCAATGCTGTACCCTATTGATTTGGCAGCAGATGCTTAGGCGTAAACAATTGTAGACATCGCCTCTACAGCATCCGAATTTTTGCAGAAAAGGAATAGAAAGATTTTATAATTTCTGAAGAATAGATAATCATTTATGGCGAAAACTTCGGAGCAGACATTTTTTAAATTTATCAAATCTCCGCTCAATTACCCCGTTAGCGTATATTTGGCTCTTGGTATTATCTTCGCCGTATTCATCCGGTGGATTTGTATTCCTAATAAATCAGTTGATTATAAATATTTTTTAGCGCCTTGGTATGATTTCATCGCCTCTCATGAGGGATTTAGTGCCTTAAAATATGGTTTTGCTGACTATACACCACCTTATCTTTACTGGATTTTAATTGCAGCTACACTGCTTTCTGGATTGCCAAAAATATTGGGAATTAAGCTGTTTGCTATGTCTATGGATTTTGTTTGTGCTTTCTTCACCTACAAAATCGTCAAATTAAAATATCCAGCCGGAAGAATGGCAATATTTGCTTTTTTAGCAGTTATTTTAAGCCCTACAGTTATTTACAATAGTTCCCTTTGGGGACAATGTGATGTTATCTACACAACAGGATTAGTTGCTTGTGTTTACTTTTTATCTATTTACAAGCAAATTCCAGCTTTAATCAGTTTCGGTGTAGCCGTTTCTTTTAAATTACAAGCTATGTTTTTAGCACCTTTGCTATTAATTATGGTGCTAAAAAAAAGAATATCTTGGTATTTTCTGCCTATAGTACCCTTAGTATATATAGTTTTAATGCTACCAGCTTGGTTTGCAGGCAGACCCATGCCAGATTTGTTGTTAGTCTACTTTAACCAAGCTAATAAATATAAGGAACTAGCGAAAGGCTCACCTAATTTATATCAATGGATTCCCAACGATTTTTATAATATTGTAGTGCCGATAGGTTTAGCTTCAACAGTAGCAGCTATGTTGCTATTAGCCTATCTTGTTGTTTTCAAAAATAAGCTAGAAATTACTCAAGACAGACTGATACATTTAGCAACTATATCAGTTTTGTTTATGCCCTATATTCTGCCCAAAATGCACGAAAGATATTTTTATCCTGCTGATATATTGTCAATTATCTTTGCATTTTACTTTCCTCAATATCGCTGGGTAGCTATATCAGTACAACTGGCTTCATTTTTTGGTTATCTAGGAACTCCCATATATATCAAATTATTTGCTTTTCCTTTAGGTTTTACGCTTTGGTTTATTGTGCGTCACTGTGATATGATTTATCCGAAATTGAAAGCTAAAATTTCCTAGAGAATCATCATCAATAAATTCTAGTGGATAAAAAATTTCCCAGATTGAATACTGTTGGTGCAATTATTTTGATTAGCACCATCATCTTATTTATCTCTAGTACCCTCAGACATGAATTATTTAACTCATCTGGGGATTTAGCATTTTTTGACCAAGGAATTTACTTAATTAGTCAGGGAAAAACACCAATTTCTTCGATAATTGGTTTTCATGCTTTAGCAGATCATGCTGCTTGGATTTTATATTTTTTGGCTTTACTCTACAAAATTTACCCTAGCGTTTATTGGCTATTTGCAGTACAGTCTTTTGCTTTGGGTTTAGGCGCTTTACCTACATACTTGCTAGCGCTACAAGCAGGTTTAGAAAAAACTCAAGCAGTTGTCATGATGGCTGTTTACCTACTATATCCAGTAGTATATAACAGCAATTTGGCTGATTTTCACCCAGATGTAATTGCTGTTCCTGCACTTTTAACAGCAATTTTCGCTGCTAGAAGCAAAAGAATAATTTGGTTTTGCATTAGTATTATTTTAGTTTTGGGTTGTAAAGCCGTACTTTCCTTAACCGTAGCGGCTATGGGAGTGTGGTTATTATTTTTTGAAAAGCGGCAATTATATGGTGCGATCGCACTTTTTAGCGGTACAGCTTGGTTTCTGATTGCGAATGAGTTGATTATCCCGTTTTTCGGTGGCGAAGCAGCATTACTCAACCGCCATCTTTATCGCTATAGCTATTTAGGAAACTCATTCTCGGAAACAGTAAAAATTTTACTATCCCACCCAGAAGTTATATTTAAAAATATTTTTTCATCTATCAATTTAGAATATTTAGTTAGTTTAATAGCGCCCATATTATGGGGTTTAAAACCTCAATATATGTTATCTCTAATAGGTGCAATTCCTTGCATTGCATTGAATATACTTGCTGACCATCCCTCGCAGAAAAATTTGGTTTTGCATTACTCCCTAGCAGCATTACCATTTTTAATGGTAGCGATAATTGCCAGCCTTGCAAGTGGTAAAACTTGGATAAAGCAAAATCGGGTAATTATTATATGGTCTTTAGTCGGGTTTTTAGTTCTAGGTAAATGGGGATTATTTACTTCCAGATATCTCAGAAATGTAGATAATTGGCAAGCTACAAAAGATTCGATCGCTTTAATTAAAACTCCAGATAGCGTTTTCACTACAGATATAATTACGCCACATTTAACCCATAGAGAATTAATCAGTTTTAAATACAATCCCAAAGAATTAAATAATTATCATTATATATTGCTGAATCTGCGTCACCTTGGTTGGGCAGCAAGCTTAGAAGATTATCATAATTTATATAATCAGTTGAAAACTCAGCCAGAATTCAAATTGCAATATCAGCGTGATGATGTGTATTTATTTAGTAAAAATAAATTACCGTAGGGTGTGTTACGGCTGTGCAAAAATTTTGGAATTCATGAGAGTGAGAATTAGCCGTAACGCACCATCTTTCTACAATTTAAAGTTCACTTTATAAATCATATCTTATGGTGCAATCAAAGTAAATCCTTCAGCTTCGCCTTTAACTTTACTATTACTAATATCTATTTTCTGCATAGCATCTTTATCTAAAAGTAAATAAGACTTTTTAGCTAACATTTGTTGTAAAACAGGCAAAGGTGCAGCAGTAACTTTACAATCACTATAAAAATCTACACTAGGACGACCATAAGCGAAAGAAGTGTAAATTTGCGTTCCGGCTGGTACATTTGCCCGAATTAATGCGCCTACTGGCTTGGCGGGGAAAGTTTCATTTAACTCCCAAACCCAAGATTGTGAACTCATTAACAAGGCTAAAACTAAATACATCCCAGCAAATAATACTGGAATAAACTTACGGTTTTGCTGTTTAATCAACCATGCTGTCATACCCATAGTAATTGCTAAAACAATACTCATGATGATTAAACTAGGCTGTGTATCGGCAATTAAAAAGTAAACGCAACCTCCACAACCAACCACAGATAAGGCAGCAAATAATACAGTTAAGGCTTTAGCTTTCAACTTATTTTGTTGCCAGATTTCGGTTAAGTTAACACCTATTGCTAAAGCTAAAAAAGGATATATAGGCATTACATACCAAGGTAGTTTTGTCCTCATCAAGGAAATAATTCCTAAATAGACAATTGTACCGATGAGAATTAAACAACCCCAAGCAGTTTGGCGTTTTTTCCAGCTTAAATATAAACCTCCTGGCAAAAATAACAGCCAGGGGAAACCATATTTGAGAATCTCCAGTAAATAGTACCAAGGCGGGCCAGTATTTCCTTCCACTGCTGTTCCCAGCCTATCTAAAGCTTGGGCTTGAAAATGCACGTTTAAGAATGCATCACCATAATGTTGATATTGGGCAACATACCATGCGATCGCAGGTGCATTACCTAACAACATTCCCACCCATAAATAGGGATTTTTTAATAAAGTGAATTGTCTATTTACCAGGATAAATAAAGCAGCAATTCCTGCTAAAACTACAACTAACATTCCCTTGGTGAGAGTAATTAGCCCTAAACAAAAACCCACACCCAAAGCAAACTTTTGATGATGACGCGCCTTCAATAAACAAAACAGCAATAGTAGAAAAAATGAGATTGTCATCCCATCTAACATTGCTAATCTACCGTGACGCACCACAGGTAGCATAGTTAAGTAAACTAAAGCAGAAAACAGCGCTGGTAAAGTTTCTAAAAAAACCAAACGCCCCACCATATAAAGTAAAGGTACTCCCAAGGCTGTTAACACCGCACCAGGAAATCTAGTGGTAAATTCTTGCACTCCTCCGATGTGGTAACACAGTGCAATTAACCACTGCATTAAAGGTGGTTTCAATAAAAATGGTTCTCCCTGAAGAGTAGGATAAAGCCAATTACCTTTGCGGTAAATTTCTCTAGCAACAATCGCATAAGTACCTTCATCCCAATCTCGTAGGGGTAAATTCCCCAAAAATATCAGCCACAAAACTAGGGAAGCTGCTAATAAAGCTAATAACCATTCTTTGTTTGTGAATGGACGCATATTTTAAAAGTGAATTAACGGCAAAAATTTCATGATATTTGTGACTGTTTTTAAAGTCTTTAATTCGGGTACATCTGGTTTGAGTTTTTCTGCGATCGCTAATTTTGGTTCTGCTTGTCTAGGTTGAAAATTATATAAATAAACAAACGCTAAGTAAAGCCATGCATAAGGATTTTTGGCATCATATTTAGTTATTTCTGTTAAATTTTGAATTAATTCTGGAACTTGGCGCTGTAAAAGTTGCGATAAAGCTAGAGTATAACGCCAATTGAGGTTATTGGGTTCATTCTGCAAGTAATAATTAGCTGCGAATTCAATTTGATTTAAATAATCTTTGTTAGCATCATATTGGTTAAAATTACCAACTTGTACAAATATATTATCTAGCTTACCCTGCTGAAATTCTCCAGCTAATTGTGACATTCGAGAAACTAAGTCTAATGCAGGTGATTTTGCTAGATTTCCTGTATCTGTTACATTCACACTAGTGTTAGGAATATTTAAAGGCGTAACTTTGCTGTTTTTTCTATCCAAATACAACGCTGAAAGTTGATATTTCCCGATTGGTAGAGTTTTTGGGATAAATGTAGACAAATTCTCTGTAACCTGAAAATTACCTTGAGGATGGCATTTCAGTCCACAATATAAATTACCTAAAGCAATTGCATGATCGTGATACCAAGCCGATTGTTCATTTTGCCATTTTAAAAGTAATAAGCCATTTTGCAAATCATTCCATGAACCTGTTATTTGATAAGTAATAGGATTATTTTTACCCACAATTAACTGATTAGATGCTATTACCTGCTTTAAACTAATGGCAACATTACTATCATTTAATTTTTCAACTACCACAGCCGGATTTACACGCTGGTATATTCTTAATTTATCAGCATTAGGCAATCCCCATTCACCCTGTAATTTTAAATCAGGAGAGGATTCAACTAAAGATTTTAATTTGCGTTTAGTTTCCCCTCTTTCACCAGGTTCATCTGGTTCATTATCTCTAGTCACATACCAAGAAAAATTTTTTAAATCTTGCTCTACTTGAGATAAATTAGTAGTTAGTTTCCTACCAGAGACGCGAAAATCAGCTAACGTTCCAAAATAATCTAATGTAAACTCATTAACTTGAGGAGTAGAAACCGGGATTACCCCTAAGGTTGTTCTTAAATAGGGATTAGTTTGGTTAATTTTATCGATTAATTGCGTTAAAGAATATTTTTTACCTTCATCATTAGGTAAATGCTTTCCTCCCCATACTTGAATTAGGGGTAATGGAAATAAATTATTGAGTAAAACTATGCCACTTAGCCCAATAGCCGTAAATCTGATTCTATCAAACCATCTATTCTCAATTAAATTAAATAAATAAGCCAAAATCAGACTAATAGCAGGAAAGCAAGGCAGAATAAATCTAATATCTTTATTTGTGCCTAGCGAACAGAATATATAACTACTGCATAAAAAGATTAATAACCAATTTAACCCAGATTTATACAATATAGCTTTAATTGCTTCCTTTTTAAATTTATTTTTAATTAGATAAACCAATAAAATACCAATGCTGGTAAATAATATTGGTAGTCCAATACTTTCAGGTAGCATATTTGGATAAACTAACCATCCAGCAAGAGTTGTGGCTGGGGGATCGCCTTCGGCTTTGCCAACATTGTTAGCGTTTAATGCAGAGGTAATAATCGTTAACCAATTTAAGCCGTACCAAAAACCACAAATTAACCAAGCTACAGTTAAGGCTAAAACAGTTTGCAGAAGTTTAATATATTGGCGTTTTCTAATAAAGCTAATAAATAGCCAAATACTAGGTACTAAAATAAAAATAAATCCTGTTGGTTTAGCCAGCATAATCAACCCTACTCCTAATCCTAGGCTCAGGGTTAACATCAAAGAATAAAAACCTGTAAAACTATCTTTCCAAACAGTTAAAATTGTAAAAGTAAAGATAACAACTGCCGTTAAACCATAATCTAATAAATAATCTGTCCGCATCATTCCCAAAATAGGAAATAACAGACAAAATATGCCGGCGGTTATGCCCACCTGACGACTTTTAAATAAATATTTGCCTAAATGATATACAGATAAAATAATTATTGCAGTAAATAATAAATTCACTAAAGTAGCCTGATCATATCCTCTACCAAATAAGAAGAAAAAAGGTACAGTACAAATATAAACAAAAGGTGCGCGGTAACTCTGACTGCGCTGCCACAAAGATAACCACCAATCACCAGAAAAAAGATTAAAATCTTGAAAAACTCGATAATGATGTAATGCCATTGTTAAATGAGCACTTTGATCGTAAGCAGGTATCGATTCATCTAAGAGAAACCATGTCCTATCTATAATTAAGGCAATCAACCAAATTATGAATAATATGAAGTAATCTTTATCGACTCTAGAAAAATTGGGAGAAGCCATATTTATTAAACAAATTTAACCAAAGGTTGATTTTGTGCCAACAAACTCTCAATGCTTACATAGTTCAAACTATGAATTTATATGTTTAATTGCCCATCATCATCTTGACGTTCAATTTTTAGAAACAGATTCTTAGTCAAGAATTTAGTCTGATTGCTTTAGCCCTGTACCTTATATTAGTGCTGACTACTAACTCATCAATATTATTATTGAGCATTAACTGCTGGTATTTTTCCTCTGGAAGGTATTTTAGTACTGAAGTGACACCTGAGTGGCGATCGCATCTCATTGATCATTCCTATTCTCAACAGTCGTGATCGGAGTATGCATTGCTGAGTTTTATTTTTTACTCAAAATTTTTCCCTAAACAATACTGTTAACTTGACTTTAATACTGTTTACATAGGTGCTATACTTTGTGTCATTATTAATGCCCAGCCTCAACTTTTAGTTTAAGTACTCAGCCGCAATCTGCCAGTTAAGAGGAAACTTTATCTATGCAATCAGCATCAATTTTAGGTTACGCTGTATAATCTAAAACTATCTATTTTACAAAAATACTTTAAAACTGCTGATGACAGCCATCACAGTAGAAATTATATTTAAATGAAATCAAAGTTATGATATGATTACAGCCAACTCTTGCAGCGTTTTAAGTAAAACTACGGTAATATATAGCTCTTAATTATAGGAATATATACGTCAATTCTTAAACTTATGCATTGATAAAGTGTGGAAATGTTTGCTGATTTTAACTATTTACCATTAGCAACAATTCTTTAGATACTTACTCCCAAAAGTATCCGGATCAAAATCTCTAGCTGATATCCAAATAAAATTTTATTTGATGTCATTAGTAAACAGTATCTAGCTTAACGACTAAGTTTATTTAAGCAATGAGAAACTATATTCGATTGAATGTAGTCTATTTATTTAATGGCATCAAACAGTAACAGTCAGAGAGTTGACAATTTAACTTTTTTTTAAAAAGAAAAAAATCACTCTCAGCAGTACAATATACCTGATAAACTATGAAACTGAATAATCCTTTCAATGCGAGGAGCGTATATGTAGCCTTCTATATAGGCTAATTGGGAAGTCAACCTCTTGCATAAAAGCAAAACAAAGCTTATTACTAAGAGGTAAAGAGTGTGCAAATTAATCAACTCATAAGACAAGGTAGCTGAGTCAAATCAGTAATCCTGCTAGCATAAACCTTATAAAAGTGCAGTCAATCATCGGATTGTACTGTTTCTTAGATTTAACTATTGATATTTACAAGTGCAAATCCCAATCTTTGCGGTTTTGGGCTTGGGCATTCCACACTACCAAATACCCTATAGATAGGTTCTCATAAAGCCAGATTATCTGGGTTTCAGTGAAGCTTGTTATATCTATATGACCGATTGATAAATTATCTGTTAATCTTGATTCAAATTTCAGGATTACCAGTAGTTATATTTGTATCTAAGTATCTAGAGAAAATGTGTTATAACTTACCGTCAGGTACTTAACTGATGGTTCGTCCCTTGAAGGAGCTATATTAAGTGGAAAACAGTAAGTCGTTTTTTTGGCCACAAGGAATATTGATTGCATTAGTTGGCTTAGTTGGGACTTTCAGTCTGGGCTTGATGATGCTTGTCAAACCAAATGCCTCTGATGCTCAAGGTCAGCCTAGTATAAGTGAAACTACCGTATCTGCTCAAGCAGGAACTCAACAGCGGATAGAAAGTTTAAAGGCGACAATGCTGACCAGCTGGCAACAACAGGCCCAAGCTAAGGGTATGGCTTATCCTTTACCAGCAAGTGTTGTAGGGGCGACCATCAAAGCAGCAAAACTCACTCAAGGACAAAAAGTCATTGCACTGACTTTTGATGACGGCCCTTGGCCTGAGAGTACTGCACAAGTATTAGATATTCTCAAAAAAAATGATATCAAAGCAACGTTTTTTGTCGTAGGACAGAATGTCAAGAATTTTCCCGATATTTTAAAGCGGGTGGCAGCTGACGGTCATACTATTGCTAACCATACGTGGCATCACTGGTATCATTTTATGAATCCACAAACAGCTGCTTATGAAGTTGACAACACAACAGACATCATTTTTAAAACTACAGGTGTGAAAACAAATCTGTTTAGACCACCAGGAGGCATGATGCATAATGGCGTAGCTAATTATGCAAAAAATAGTAAATATGCAGTTATCATGTGGTCTTCAGACTCTATGGACTACTCCCGTCCTAGCGTGCCAAGGTTAATCAATAATGTTTTCCAGGCAGCAAAACCAGGTGGAATTGTGTTAATGCATGATGGCGGTGGTAATCGTTCCCAAACAGTGCAAGCTTTACCCAGTATTATTGCCAGATTTAAGAAAGAAGGTTACAGTTTTGTGACTATTCCAGAACTTTTAGAAATGCAAGATAAAGACCAAAAGTTAATTGCTAATAAAAAGTAAGAATTAATTACTAATAATTTACTATTTACGTTAACTTACAAATTAAACTACTCCACCTTCGCGTTAGCCTCTCAAAGCTTAGGTGGGGTTTTGTTATGACCTATGAAAAAGGGCATGGGGCATAGGGCATGGGAAATATAGATTTTCATGCTTATACCAAATCAAAAAATGTTTGCGATACATCAATATATTCTAGAGGGCAAGGCACTGCCTTGCCCCTACAATCTGTCGCATTCTTTTTTCAAATTGGTATTCTTTGTGCCTAAATCTGGTGTTAATGGCTGATGTGAAAAAAAAAGAGGGCGGGCTTTTCGGCCCACCCTACAATAAGAAGTTAGATTTTGATAATGTTAGGAAATACCTAACAATTCAACTCAATTACTAAACTGTACTCAACTGTTTAATTTGGGGATTTGCTTCCGCACTATCAGCTTCGGAAGGTGGAACTAATTGCCAGAATTTAGGTAAAAATTCTTGCCAGTTTTGCAGAATTAACTTCGCTTTTGGTGAACCAGTGCGATCGCAATGGGTTTGAATTAATTCTTGCAGTTGTTTCTCCCCGGCTTCTGTGACTACTCGCTGAATTTTGACAATGTCCTTATTGACTAATTCCGGGAAAGAACCATCTTCATCCAAGAAGTAAGCTAATCCGCCAGTCATCCCCGCAGCGACGTTGCGTCCCACTTTACCCAGGACGACAATCACACCACCAGTCATATATTCACAGCAGTGATCGCCTGCGCCTTCAATGACTGCTAAACCTTTGGAGTTACGTACAGCAAAGCGTTCTCCCGCTAAACCGTTGGCAAATAGCACCCCACCGGTAGCACCGTAGAGGCAGGTATTGCCGACAATTACGTTTTGTGCAGGGTTATAGGTAGCATTAGCAGGGGGTTTAATGATGATTTCACCACCATGCATTCCTTTACCGACATAGTCGTTAGCTTCTCCTTCTAGGCGGAGAATCATCCCGGGAAGGTTGAAGGCTCCAAAACTTTGCCCTACACTACCTTGGAAGTTGAGATGAATTTGTCCTGCAAAGCCACTATCGCCATATTCAGATGCGATCGCACCTGCTAATCTTGCACCGACTGTTCTATCGGTGTTGACGATTTTCACGGTTTTAGCGATCGTAGATTGGTGGTGAATTGCTGCTTTAATATCTGGATCGGCTAGCAATTCATCATCGACAACCGGGCCGTTGCTGTGAACTTCTTCATGCACTAACCAGCTACGGTCATTTTTGGTATCTGGTAACTGCAGTAAGCAGTTGAGGTTGAGTGATTGGGTTTTGGCGAGTTTGATATCCTCGCGCTGTTTGAGCAAATCTGCGCGTCCAATTACTTCCGATAGCGAACGGTAGCCTAGTTTCGCCAACAGACTCCGCACTTCTTCTGCAATAAAGTAGAAGAAGTTAACCACGTGTTCTGGCATACCTGTAAACCGCTTGCGTAGTTCTTCTTTTTGGGAAGCAACACCGACAGGACAGTTATTGGTATGGCAAATCCGCGCCATAATACAGCCTTCAGCAATCATGGCGATGGAACCAAAGCCAAATTCTTCGCCACCCATCAATGCACCTATTAGCACATCCCAGCCACTTTTCAGACCGCCATCTACACGCAAAATGACGCGATCGCGCAGGCTATTTTGCATCAGGACGCGATGCACTTCACTTAACCCGAGTTCCCACGGTGAACCTGCGTGTTTAATCGAACTTAGGGGTGATGCACCTGTACCGCCGTCATGGCCAGAAATCTGGATGATATCAGCGTTAGCTTTCGCTACCCCAGCCGCAATGGTACCAATACCAATTTCTGCAACTAACTTCACAGATACCTGTGCTTTCGGGTTAATTTGATGCAGGTCAAAAATTAGCTGGGCGAGGTCTTCAATAGAGTAGATGTCATGGTGTGGTGGTGGGGAAATTAATGTGACACCAGGCTTGGAACGCCGTAACATCGCAATGTAAGGACTGACTTTCGGCCCTGGTAATTGTCCGCCTTCCCCAGGCTTGGCACCTTGAGCAATTTTAATTTCAATTTGTTTGGCGCTGGCTAAGTAACCAGGTGTCACACCAAATCTTCCCGATGCAACTTGCTTAATGGCGCTGGAAGCTGTGTCACCATTCCGCAACCCTTTTAAATGGGGGAGAGTAGCTGAGTGACCAGATTCATCAACATCATCTAAAACTTTGTAGCGGACTGGATCTTCGCCACCTTCTCCAGAGTTGGATTTACCGCCAATCCGGTTCATGGCGATCGCTAAAGTTTCATGGGCTTCTCTGGACAACGCACCTAAAGACATCCCACCTGTGCAGAAGCGTTTGACAATCTCGCTGATTGATTCGACTTCTTCTAAAGGAATGGAGGCGCGATCGCTTTGGAAATCTAACAAGTCGCGCAAGGCGGTGACTGGGCGATTTTGCAGGTGTTGTTTGTAAACTTCGTAGTGGTCGTATTGCTTCCCATCTACAGCTTTATGCAATGCTTTAGCTAGTTCGGGGCTATTCATGTGGTATTCGCCACCGCGACGGTACTGCACAAAGCCCAAGTTTTCTAACTTCTTAATTGTGAGTTCGGGGAAAGCTTTGTGATGGAAGGAGAGAATTTCCTGGGCTAACTCGCTGACAGTCAACCCACCAATCCGGGAAGCTGTGCCTTTAAATCCCAGTGCTAATAAATCTCCACCAATCCCAATAGCTTCAAAGATTTGGGCAGCTTGATAGCTGGAAAGTAAAGAAATTCCCATTTTTGAGAGAATTTTCAGCAATCCAGAGGCGACGGCTTTGCGATAATTGGCGATCGCTTGGTCTAGGGTAATGCTAGCAATTTGACCCCGGGCCATAAACTGCTGAGTCTTCGGATCGCCCCACCAATCGCGGACTGTATCTAAAGCCATATAAGGACAAACTGCACCAGCACCATAGCCAATTAGACAGCCAAAGTGATGGGTACTCCAACATTGAGCAGTATCAACAATCAACGATGCTTTCATCCGCAACCCTTCACGGATCAGGTGATGGTGTACTGCACCTACAGCTAACAGGGGGGGAATATAGCTGTATTCGGTTCCTAGAGGAGAGCGATCGCTCAATATCAAAATCTTTGCACCCGCCCGCACCGATTCCGCAGCTTTGGCTTGTAAAGCCTCGACTGCTGCTTTTAGACCTTCTGGCCCTGCGGCAATTTCAAATAAAGTTGACAATTGAGCAGTCGTAAAGCCAGAGAGTTTAATTGCCTCTAATTCTGCTTCGGTCAGGACTGGCGAATCCAGTTTGATTCTCTTAGCATATTCTGGCTTGACTTCTAATAAGTTACCCCGTTCGCCTAGTTCGACTTTCAGAGACATGACTAGCTTTTCTCTGAGGGGGTCAATAGCTGGGTTGGTTACTTGAGCAAAGCGCTGTTTGAAATAGTCATACAGCAAGTGGGGTTTTTCGGACAGCACTGCTAAGGGAATATCATCACCCATACAGAAGGTTGGCTCTGAACCTTGCATAGCCATTGGCTGAATAACCATTTCCACATCTTCTGTGGTGTAACCAAAGGCTACTTGTTGTTGCAGCAAGGTTTGTCTGTCAATTTTTTCTGTGCTCAGGTGTCCGTTGTTAGTTGCAGAATAGCCGTTAACGTTGCTGTTGGTTGCTCCATTGCCATTACCATTGGCGACTGGAGAATCAGTATTTACCAACGATTTCAGGTCTTGGCGATACTTTTGCAACCATTCCCCATAGGGGTGTTGCTTGGCAATCCGCTGCTTAATCTCCCAATTTTTTAGCACTTCATTGGTAGTTAAATCCACGGCAATCATTTGCCCTGGGCCCAGTCTACCTTTTTCCACGATGTTAGCTTCTGGTAAGTCTACTACACCAGCTTCGGAAGCGACGACGATGTAGTCGTCTTTGGTGATTGCATAGCGAGCAGGTCTGAGACCGTTACGATCTAATGTGGCACCAACTTTTTGCCCATCACTAAATACTAAAAGTGCTGGCCCGTCCCAAGCTTCTTGCAAGCCGCTGTAGTACTCGTAGAAATCGGTAATCTCGGGATAATCCTGTAATGAAGGCTGATTTTGGTAAGCTTCTGGAACCAGCATCATCAAGCCTTCCAAGGGACTGCGTCCAGAACGCACCAATAGTTCTAAGACGTTATCTAAAGTGGCAGAGTCGCTATTATCAATATGAACTAAGGGCTTGAATTCCTCAATGCGCTCGCCCCAAACTGGATTGGCTAAACTCGCTTCTCGCGCCATCATCCAGTTAATATTACCCAACAAAGTGTTGATTTCGCCATTATGACCCAACAACCGCATTGGTTGCGCTAAGGGCCATTTGGGCATAGTGTTGGTGCTAAATCGGCGGTGATAAACAGCAAAGGCACTTTTATAAGCGGGATTTTTTAAATCGAGATAAAAATCTCCCAACACCGCCGAACGCACCATGCCTTTATAGACAATTGTCCGACTCGACAGAGAGCAAATGTAAAAATCTTCGGAGATGTTTTTTGCAGCTTTAAAAATGCGACGACGGGTAATATAAAGCGCTCTTTCTAGTTCTTCGCCACTTTTGTTGGCAGATGCTAGAAAAATTTGCTCAATTTGGGGCTGATTTTCTTTTGCTTGTATCCCTAATGTCTCAGGTTTTACTGGAACTACGCGCCAGCCCAGTACAGTGAATTGTTCCTCAGCCGCAATTTCCTCAACCATAGCTCGGGATTTGGCCGCAGCTTGGGGGTCTTGGGGTAAAAAGATCATCCCCACAGCCAAATTACCTGTAGAGGAAGATTCTATCCCCCTTTGGATATACTCTTGCTGGAACAACTCCCAAGGGATGGCGGTCAATATACCTGCACCATCTCCGGAATCTTGATCGGCACTACAACCACCCCGATGTTCTAAGCAAGTTAAGGCTGTTAAGGCTTTGGCAATAATTTCGTGGCTCGCAGAATTTTGGCGATGGGCGATGAATCCCACACCACAGGCATCTCTTTCCTCAACTAACCACCTTTGACCCTGATAATTATCTTTTTCCGTATCTGCAAATGACATGTTCTGCACTTGATTCCTTGGTGTATTATTCATAGCCTAATCCTGAAATGCTGAGTTACTAATTTTGCCGCCGCCAATGAGAAAAATTTCTAAGATTTCGCAATGGAGAATATAGACATTCACCGAAATTTAGGGAAAAAAAATTTTAACTTCGGTCAGTTGTTGTTGTTCTCCCGTGTTAAAATAATCGCGTTATTTTTTTATGTGTTTATGCTGAGTTAGACAAATTACTTTTGCCCTAAATACCTTTATATTGATATCCTGCGTGAAGCTAAGTAGTTTCTCAATTCTTGCTTTTTCAGATGATGGCTATTTTTCAAGTAAAGCTAGTAATAGCTCACCTGAAACGAAAATCAATCTGATCACTTCACTAATTTTGTTGCCGAAATTACCTGATTGCGGTAACAAAATCAGCCTATTACACTATATGCCCATTTGACAATTCCTAAATATTTCTGTTGTTATCTAGATTTTGGTTAATTATCGATTGCCACTTGCGTTACTACTAGCTATACCTCACTTAAGTAGCAACAGTAGCAAACATCGGTGAGGAGGGAATATTTTAATCCAGCGCTAATCTCTAAAACTACCGTTTTAGACTACTGGAAGTGCCAGTTAAAACACTTAATTGCAGTGGTTGTTTAGTCAAAAATGCCCTTTTGTGTCTGCAAGAGACAACAAGCCATCATATATAGTATCACGTTTTTTCAAAGCTTTGATCGTTATTGTTTTAGATTTCTGCATCATCAGTCAACATCAATTTTGGGTGATAGCTTTCACAAGTACCAGCAAATCATGTTAAAAATGCCGCATAATTATCGACACAAATGCCATACTGCTGTGTCTAAAAGAAGTCATAGCAGGTTAGTTTTGGCTTCGATTTCGCCAATAATCGCTACAGCGCTGTGTTTATATACTACCAGTGCTACAAGGGCCCAACAGTTACCCCCAACAAATATTTCCACACCATCAATAAAGCCCCAGTCTACTCAAGCTCCTTTTTCTAGAGTAATCGCCTCTGGCAATCAAATATCGCTCAATGGTCGTACTTTATCAGGAGCTTGGTTGCAGCGACCAGGAACTGCCGATCAACTGACAACTCATCTGAGTGATGGCGTACTCAGGCAATTAATTGGCGTAGATTTGTTGAGCAGCAACAATCCAGCTAGACAACCCATAAATTGGTTTTTGTCTAGTACAGCACCATTAATTTTAGATGCTTGGTTGCAAAGAGGATATCGTTATTTAGATATTACTAATTTTGCTCAAACAGCCGGATGGCAGATACAAGCCAATGGCAACATTTTAGCAATTTCTACACCTGCTGCGAATGTCACAGAAATATCACAAAATCAAGAAAGTTTTGGCGATCGCATCACTATAAATTTAGACCGCCCAACTCCTTGGCAAGTTACACAAGAATTACCAACTAAAAGCCCGCAAGACCCCGATACTGCAACAACGGCTAAAGCTCCTAAAATTCCTCATAGAATCTGGAAAATTACCATAGATAGCATTGCTGAGCCAGCTTTAATTCAAAGGTATACTCCCTTACCGCCAGCACCAATACCAAATCTGCTCAAACAATTATTACCCACCCCTGCACCAGAACCATTAATCAAGCAAGTAGAAGTAGCGAACAATCAAACGGTAATTAGTTTGAGTATTCCGTTTGGGTTGTCTCCCCGAATTAATACTGTTGCTAACCCCAACCGCTTAATTATCGAAGTTCGACCCGATGCGTTAGTAGAAAAAAATATTACTTGGGCTAGGGGATTGAACTGGCGGCAGCAGTTAGTTAATTTAGGCACAGAACGCTTTCCAGTTGTTTGGTTAGAAATTAATCCCCGTGCTTTTGGGCTAACGCTCAAACCTATTCGCGGTAATGTTAATGGTGCGGTAGGGACTGCACCGTTAATACAAATGGCACCTAAATTCTCAGCAGCAGCAGCAATTAATGGTGGTTATTTTAACCGCAATAATCGCTTACCTTTAGGTGCTATTCGTCAAAATGGTCAGTGGATATCAGGCCCGATATTAAACCGAGGTGCGATCGCCTGGAATGATTCCGGCGAATTTTATTTTGATCGCCTCACCTTACAGGAAACTTTAATTGGGCCCAATAATTTGCGATCGCCAATTCTGTTTGTTAATAGTGCCTATGTTCAGAGTGGTATTGCTCGTTATACACCAACTTGGGGTCAAACCTACACTCCCCTCACAGATAACGAAATTATCTTGACTGTTCAGAAAGACCAGGTTACCAATCAATTACCAGGTGGTAAAGCTGGGCAAACTAACTTTCCTATTCCTCCAGATGGCTATCTTTTAACTTTACGAGGTAATGCAGTGAATACTGCCGCCCAACTACCAATTGGCAGCGTAGTTAGCATTACAAGTGGCACAGTTCCTAATGAATTTAATCGTTATGCCAATATCATCGGTGCTGGGCCACTACTAATCAAAAACCGTCAAATTGTCCTTGATGCTAAGGGCGAAAAATTTAGTGATGCTTTTATTGCCGAAAAAGCAATTCGCAGTGGTATTTGCACCAATGCCACAGGTAATTTGATGATTGCTGCTGTACATAACCGTGCTGGCGGCCCTGGCCCTACCTTAGCGGAACACGCACGGCTAATGCAACTTCTAGGTTGTGTAGATGCACTCAATTTAGATGGTGGTAGTTCTACCAGTCTCTACTTAGGAGGGCAATTAATTGATCGTTCTCCCAGTACCGCTGCACGTGTCCACAACGGCATAGGTATTTTCTTAGAACAAAAGTGATTTAGGGCATGGGGCATGGGGCATAGGGCATGGGGCATGGGGCATGGGGCATGGGGCATAGGGCATTGTTATTGATTATTTCTTATTTCTGCCAATTACCGATTACCAATTACCAATTACCCAATCCCCAATCCCTTCATAAAGTTAAGAAAAAGCTGCCCTTGTGTTTGATGAAGAATTGGTATAGACGCTGTAGTTTTAGTGTCAGTCTTTTACATCCTCAAGATTGCTTTTGTTATCGTTGGCAAGGTGCGACAAAATTCTCGATTTTCGCAACTGCACGGTAACGCCAGAATTCTCATCAATGGTTCCTAGAGTACAGACGGTTTGTTATGTCTTTAAATGAGGTAACTATGGTTCAAATTTCAGAAACAACACAAACTAACACTCTGCCCTTACCTCCAGCGATCACTTCCAGAGGCGTTGCAGCAACTGAATTACGCCCTTGGGGTTCTTTTACAGTTTTAGAAGAGGGGCGGGGATATAAAATTAAACGCATTGAAGTAAAGCCTGGACATCGCCTCAGCCTGCAAATGCATCATCACCGTAGCGAACACTGGATTGTTGTGTCTGGTACAGCTAGGGTAGTTTGTGGTGAAAAAGAAGTTTTGTTAAGCAATAATCAGTCTACTTATGTACCTCAATGTACAGCCCACCGCCTAGAAAATCCTGGCGTAATTCCCTTAGTGCTGATTGAAGTACAGAATGGTGAATACTTAGGTGAAGACGATATTATCCGCTATCAAGATGATTATGCTCGTACTGGCGAGCAAAGCCGTTAAAATGCGATCGCTCATTTAGCCTTATTTTTGCCTTATAAGTTTTCTATACTCATCCCACCTTCTATGCGGTGGGATTTTTTATGATTTGGTGTTTGGTAATTGGTAATGGGTAATGGGTAATTGGTAACGGAAATTTCTCCTCTGCTTCCTCATCTCCCTAATCCCCAATCCCCAATCCCTAATCCCCAATCCCCATTCTGTAATACTGTAAATATGGAGTTGGAAATTTGTACAATAAATTCCATGATGCAATTGAGTCCAGCTGCTGCTAGTGAAATTAAGCGATTAAAGTTGAAGCAGCCGCAAAACGTTTTATTCCGTTTAGCAATTAAACCTGGAGGTTGTTCTGGGTGGTTTTATGATGTGTCTTTTGATGAGACAGTAAAGGTTGGCGATCGCGTATTTGACCTGAATGGCATCCAATTAGTTGTAGATGCAGATAGTTTAAAATACGTTGATGCATTAACAGTTGATTATTCAGAAGATCTGATGGGTGGTGGCTTTCGCTTCCAAAATCCCCAAGCAAGTTCTATTTGTGGCTGTGGTAATTCTTTTAACTTGAATCAAGATTCATTGGGCAATCATCAGTAGTAAAAACAACCCTTCCTGAGCAACTGACCCAAATCACAAATAATAATTGACATGAAACCTTGAAAAAAGTTATAATTAGGATTTGTTAAAACTTAGACACTAAGCAGCTTACGCGCTGTAACTCATGCCAACAATACAGCAGCTCATCCGTAATGAACGCGAACAAGCGCGTCAGAAAACCAAATCTCCGGCTCTGAAGCAATGCCCACAACGTCGGGGTGTTTGTACCAGAGTATACACAACTACGCCTAAAAAGCCTAACTCAGCACTGCGGAAAGTGGCAAGAGTCAGGCTGACTTCTGGATTTGAAGTAACAGCTTACATTCCAGGTATTGGCCACAACTTGCAAGAACACTCAGTTGTGATGATTCGTGGCGGTCGGGTTAAAGACCTTCCTGGCGTGAGATACCACATCATTCGTGGAACTTTAGATACAGCGGGAGTCAAAGACCGTAAACAAGGCCGTTCCAAGTATGGAACCAAACGTCCCAAAGAAGCGAAAAAATAGGGAATAGGCGGTTAATCGCATGAATCACGATTAATCGTCTAGCCTAGAATAGCTGAGGGAGAAAAAACTGGCATTTGCGATCGCAGTATTAGTTATAGTTCTTGTGTCTGTATCCACAAATCAAGTCCTGCACTAAGCGAGCAAGTGTAGGATATTTTGATCCGAATCGTATTTGAGTGACAGCAACGCTTTAATCTAGATATTAAGGTTTATTAATGTTGTCGCCTTGTTTGTCTGATGACAGGTAACAAGTAAAGTAAGTTTGCCTGGCTGCATCTGTAAGATGAAAAAATTGAGGAAGTTTGAGCGGCGTTTCCTACCGCTTTTAGTTTCCGGTGTCTGATAGCATATAATTTCGTTGCCAAAACCGAATTAAGGGTGAAGTATGTCACGTCGTGGTGTTAGTCAAAGGCGACCAGTTCCGCCTGACTCAGTTTATAATAGCCGCCTAGTTAGCATGATCATGCGGCGAGTAATGCGTCATGGTAAAAAATCATTGGCGGCACGCATTGTTTATGATGCACTAAAAACTATTGAGGAACGCACTGGTAATCCTGCTCTAGAGACCTTTGAAAGAGCAGTGCGGAATGCAACGCCTCTAGTAGAAGTAAAAGCTCGCCGAGTTGGTGGAGCAACTTACCAAGTACCAATGGAAGTGCGTTCAGAACGGGGTACTACCCTAGCGCTACGTTGGCTGGTACAATTTTCTCGTTCTAGAGCCGGACGAACAATGGCAGGCAAATTAGCTAATGAGCTAATGGATGCTGCTAATGAAACCGGCAATGCCATTCGTAAGCGGGAAGAAACACACCGCATGGCAGAAGCCAACAAAGCCTTTGCTCACTATCGTTACTAAGTCTAGAAGCGATATATCGTACATTTAAGAGCGATATATCGCGGATTTTCAAAAAAGACGGTTTTCCGTAAAAGTATAGAATCTTAACAAAGAGTAATATACAAGATATCATGAGGCAAAAACTATAGGAGGCTACTGTGGCACGTACGATCCCGCTAGAGAGAGTACGCAATATCGGTATTGCGGCGCATATAGATGCGGGCAAGACAACAACAACAGAGAGAATATTGTTTTACTCTGGGATAATTCATAAGATTGGCGAAGTCCATGAAGGAACAGCCGTCACAGACTGGATGGAGCAAGAGCGGGAGAGAGGAATCACAATCACCGCCGCTGCTATTAGTACCAGCTGGAAAGATCATCAAATAAACATTATCGATACTCCAGGTCACGTTGACTTCACTATTGAAGTTGAGCGCTCCATGCGTGTGTTGGATGGTGTAATCGCCGTGTTCTGTTCTGTGGGTGGCGTACAGCCACAATCAGAAACAGTATGGCGACAAGCAGACCGCTATAAAGTGCCGCGGATAGCCTTTATCAACAAGATGGATCGTACAGGCGCGAACTTCTACAGAGTTCACGAACAAATGCGCGATCGCTTGCGAGCAAATGCTATTGCCATTCAACTGCCAATTGGTAGCGAAACCGAATTTAAAGGCATCGTTGACCTGGTACGGATGCGTGCCTATATTTACAACAACGATCAGGGAACAGATATTCAGGAAACTGAAATTCCCGCCGACTTGCAAGAGCAAGCCGCAGAATACCGCACCAAACTCATCGAAGCAGTAGCAGAAACCGATGATGATTTGATGACTAAGTACTTCGAGGGTGAAGAACTTACAGAAGCGGAAATTCAGACTGCTCTGCGAAAGGGAACAATTGCAGGTACGATTGTGCCAGTGCTTTGCGGTTCAGCATTTAAAAACAAAGGCGTACAGCTAATGCTGGATGCAGTTGTAGATTACTTGCCAGCGCCAATTGATGTACCAGCAATTCAAGGTACATTGCCTAATGGTGATACCGTTGAACGTCGGGCTGATGATAACGAACCTTTATCAGCGCTGGCATTCAAGATTATGGCTGACCCGTATGGTCGCTTAACCTTTGTACGCGTTTATTCTGGTGTCCTGAAGAAGGGTAGCTACATTCTCAACGCTACTAAAGGTAAGAAAGAACGCATCTCTCGCCTAGTTATTTTGAAAGCCGATGAACGACAAGATGTCGAAGAAATGCGTGCTGGAGATCTAGGTGCAGCGTTGGGTTTGAAAGATACCTTAACAGGTGACACCATTACTGATGAAGGATCACCAGTAATTCTGGAATCTTTATTCATTCCTGAGCCTGTGATCTCGGTGGCGGTTGAACCCAAAACCAAGAACGACATGGATAAACTATCCAAGGCACTGCAATCTCTTTCAGAAGAAGACCCGACTTTCCGTGTCCACGTCGATCCTGAAACCAACCAAACAGTGATTGCAGGGATGGGAGAGCTACACCTGGAAATTCTTGTAGACCGGATGTTACGCGAATTTAAAGTGGAAGCAAATGTGGGTGCACCCCAAGTAGCTTACCGCGAAACAATTCGTAAACCAGTCACCAGAGTCGAAGGTAAATTTATTCGCCAAAGTGGTGGTAAAGGTCAATACGGTCACGTTGTGATCGATTTGGAGCCAGGTGAACCTGGTAGCGGCTTTGAATTCGTTTCTAAGATTGTTGGTGGTTCCGTACCCAAAGAGTATGTTGGCCCTGCAGAACAAGGAATGAAAGAATGCTGTGAATCTGGTATTTTAGCTGGCTATCCACTCATTGATGTGAAAGCTACTTTGGTTGATGGCTCTTACCATGATGTAGACTCTTCAGAAATGGCTTTCAAAATCGCCGGCTCTATGGCGATGAAAGAAGCAGCACACAAAGCTGCGCCCGTTCTTTTAGAGCCTATGATGAAAGTCGAGGTTGAAGTTCCAGAAAACTTCCTTGGCGATGTCATGGGTGACCTCAATTCCCGTCGTGGGCAAATTGAGGGTATGGGATCTGAGCAAGGTCTTGCTAAAGTGACTGCTAAAGTCCCATTGGCAGAAATGTTTGGCTACGCCACCGATATCCGGTCGAAGACTCAGGGTCGGGGCATCTTCTCAATGGAGTTTAGCCACTACGACGAAGTGCCTCGCAACGTGGCTGAGGCAATCATTGCAAAAAGCAAAGGGAACGCTTAATTAAAAAAGGAAACGAGCATTCATGGCACGCGCAAAGTTTGAAAGGAAGAAACCCCACGTTAACATCGGTACTGTTGGACACGTTGACCACGGTAAAACAACATTAACAGCAGCCATCACCATGACCTTGGCAGCTCTTGGCCAAGCTGTAGCTAAAGGCTACGACCAAATCGACAACGCACCAGAAGAAAAGGCGCGGGGTATTACTATTAATACCGCTCACGTTGAGTATGAAACCGAAAATCGCCACTATGCTCACGTAGACTGTCCAGGACACGCTGACTATGTGAAAAACATGATCACTGGTGCAGCCCAAATGGACGGAGCGATTCTAGTAGTAGCTGCTACCGATGGCCCCATGCCCCAAACCCGCGAACACATCCTGCTAGCAAAACAGGTAGGCGTTCCCAGCTTGGTTGTCTTCTTGAACAAAGAAGACTTAATGGATGACCCAGAACTGCTAGAACTAGTAGAACTAGAACTTAGAGAACTGCTTTCTAGCTACGATTTCCCTGGCGATGACATTCCCATCATCAAAGGATCTGGTCTACAAGCACTGGAAGCAATGACTGCTAACCCCAAGACCCAGCGTGGCGAGAATCAGTGGGTAGATAAAATCTATGAACTGATGGATGCTGTAGACTCCTACATCCCCACTCCAGAGCGGGCTGTTGACCAACCCTTCTTGATGGCTGTAGAAGACGTATTCTCCATCACTGGTCGTGGTACCGTTGCTACCGGTCGGATTGAACGAGGTAAAGTTAAGGTTGGTGATGTGGTAGAGTTGGTGGGCATTAGAGATACCCGCAACACCACTGTTACTGGGATCGAAATGTTCAAGAAGAGTCTGGATGAAGGTTTAGCTGGTGATAACGCAGGTGTATTACTGCGTGGTATCCAAAAGGCAGATATTGAACGGGGTATGGTACTAGCTAAACCCGGTTCTATTACACCTCATACTCAATTTGAAGGTGAAGTGTACGTTCTGACAGAAAAAGAAGGCGGTCGGAAAACCCCATTTTTTGCTGGCTACCGTCCTCAGTTCTATGTACGGACAACAGATGTAACTGGCACCATCCAAGCTTTCACCACTGATGAAGGCGCTGCGGCAGAAATGGTAATGCCAGGCGATCGCATCAAGATGACTGTAGAATTGATCAACCCAATTGCAATTGAGCAGGGAATGCGCTTTGCGATTCGTGAAGGTGGTCGTACCATCGGTGCTGGTGTCGTTTCTAAGATCGTCAAATAGCACCTTTTCACTTAATTAAAAAGGAGCAGAGATAGCAAACTCTCTGCTCCTTTCTCTTCCCTCAATTCAATAGATTACTAATTGGGAATTAGGGATTAGGGATGGAGATGTTATCTCTATTACCAACTCCTCACTCCCCAATCTCTAATCTCTGAAAGTCCCTTAAATAATCAGAACCTAGAAAACTAAAGATGGCAACTCTACAGCAGCAGAAAATTAGAATCCGCTTACAAGCTTTTGATCGTCGTTTATTGGATACATCTTGCGAGAAGATTGTAGACACCGCTAACCGCACTAACGCCACAGCTATCGGGCCTATTCCTTTACCAACAAAACGTAAGATTTATTGTGTATTGCGATCGCCTCACGTAGATAAAGATTCCCGCGAACACTTTGAAACTCGCACCCATCGCCGGATTATTGACATTTATCAGCCTTCTTCTAAAACTATTGATGCTCTGATGAAGCTAGATCTGCCATCTGGTGTGGACATCGAAGTAAAACTTTAATTTTATAAGTCAAGAGTCAAACAATTTTGGATTTTGGATTTTAGATTTTAGATTTGTTCCGCCACGCCACTTCTCTCAAATCGAGCTAGCCGCTTGCGGGGGTTCGCCCCTATTGTGTGGACTGGCCTGAGGAACTCGCCCAAGAGAGTGGCTCCAAAAGAGGCGGTGCTTGTATGAGAAACAATCAAAAATCCCAAATTTAAAATCTAAAATTGGCACGGTCAAATGCGTAATCACCATTGACCTTCAACTCTTGATTATCACTTTTGTATTAATACTTACACAGCCCTGAAGAAATATCTCTCAGGGCTTTTTCTGAGCTTTAAAACAAATGATAGAATGTAAACATTGTACGGGAGAAACAGAGACTCATAAATTTTAACGATTAAATTTATACCAGAGTAACTATGACATCCTCTTCTAGAATTGCAGTTCGCGAACTACCTCTGTTCCCGTTACCTGAAGTAGTTCTGTTTCCTGGCAGACCATTACCCCTGCATATTTTTGAATTTCGCTACAGAATCATGATGAACACGATTCTTGAAAGCGATCGCAGGTTTGGGGTTTTGATGGTCGATCCAGTTAAAGGTACCATTGCTAATGTTGGTTGCTGTGCAGAGATTATTCATTACCAGCGACTGCCAGACGACCGGATGAAAATGTTAACTTTAGGTCAGCAAAGATTTCGTGTTTTAGAATATGTTCGCGAAAAACCCTACCGGGTGGCTTTGGTTGAGTGGTTTGAAGACCAAACACCAACAAAAGATTTGCGACCTTTAGCTTCAGAGGTAGAACAACTGCTACGAGATGTTGTGCGTCTTTCAGCGAAGTTAACTGAACAAAATATTGAACTACCAGAAGATGTACCCGATCTGCCTACCGAGTTATCTTATTGGGTAGCTAGTAACCTTTATGGGGTAGCCACAGAACAGCAGTCATTGCTAGAAATGCGTGATACGGCGGCTCGCTTGGAAAGAGAATCGGAAATTTTGACTTCTACTCGCAATCACTTGGCAGCTCGTACAGTTCTCAAAGACACTTTTAATCAAAAATTATAAGTTAATCAATGGATTCTACTGACTGTAGAGTTGTAATCGGTAGGATACTGTAGCTACCAAAAATTTTTAAAATTTCTGTGTAGGTGCTAAGTTCTGCCAAAGCAGATTGCATTTTAGGTGAATTGCGGTCTGCTTCTAAATCCATAAAAAATAAATATTCCCCCAAAGAGCGCTTTGTCGGGCGAGATTCAATGCGGCTGAGGTTAATTTCTCGTTGAGCAAATATTTGCAGGGGTTTAACAAGTGCGCCTGGCAGATTAGCCGGTAAGCTGAAAGCTAAGGAAGTATGGGTATTTGTTGTGTAATATTTCTGTGGCGAAATCTCAGTTTGAGCTTGACTAATTACCCAAAAGCGAGTGCAGTTTTCTGGATAATCGTTGATACCAGTGGCTAGTATTGGCAAGTTATAGAGTTCAGCTGCTCTCATAGATGCGATCGCCGCAGCTGTTAAATCTTCCTTTAGTAGTTGTAATGCTTCGGTAGTGGAATTGCTGGGAATTATCTGTACTGTCGGGAGAAATTGCCCTAACCAGCTTTGACATTGAGCCAACGCCTGTGGGTGAGAATAAACAGTTTTTATCTGCTCTAAACTTGTAGCACAGGAAATTAGAGTATGGGCGATAGGTAATACCAAAGCTAGCTGAATTTGCAAACTATCCAATAGCCACAATGTATCCATTGTCATGGTGACACTGCCTTCTATGGAATTTTCCACTGGCACAACTGCCAACTGCGTTTCTCCTTGAGCAACAGCTTGGAGTGATTGAGCAATGCTGGGATAAGGACGTAATGTAGCTGCAACTCCTGTCGTTTGAGCCAGCCAATTGAGATAAAAAACAGCTGCTTGCTCTGCATAAGTACCGGGAGGCCCTAAATGTGCGATCGCTAGTGTCATCTTTTTAGCCTTGAGGTGCAAGTTTGATTTGTTTACAGATAGGTAAACTACAAATTTTTAACAGCCATTTTCTGAAATAAATTCTACTGATTATTCTGTATTTTAATTCCTCAGAGAATTGCTCAAAATTTTATTATTGGCGGATTTTTTGTTGCATATAACATATAATTTGTCAATGATTAATTTTGATGATTACTGATATATTTCTCTAACTAAAGATAGTCATCAAATTATTAACTTTATTATGCATAATGTATAGTTTATGAGTCACAATAGTTTTTATAATCAATAAAGCTGAGACTTTATCTCAAAATCAATCTAATATATTAAAAAATATTAAAATTAAACAACATATATATTCATTTACTCATGGCTACCCGGTTTACGGCTTCTCAATCAGTTGAAATTGCTGTTCCAAAGCAGCCTATTCCAATTCAACACTACTTGCGCCAACCACAACGGTTGGTTCATGCTTTAGTTGACAATAATCGCATTCAGCAACTTTCAGAAGAAGTATTTCGGTTAAAAATGCGTCCTCTGACTTTTATGTCACTTAGTTTGCAACCAACTGTAGACATGAGAGTCTGGGCAGAATCTAATGGCACTATTTGTTTGCGATCTGTAGGTTGTGAAATTCTTGGTGTTGAGTATATTAATCAACGTTTTGCTTTGAATTTAAAAGGTTACTTGTCACCATCACAACTCAGTACAGGTACACACCTGCAAGGCAAAGCTGATTTAGAAGTGCAGGTAGAGTTACCACCACCATTTTGTTTTACTCCCAAACCAATTTTAGAAACCACTGGTAATGGCTTACTTAAGAGTGTGCTATTGACGGTAAAACAGCGGCTACTACATCAGCTATTAGCCGATTATCGTCGCTGGGTAATTTCGCAAACGAATGTTCAAAAGCTGAACGAAGATAGCGCAGAATTGCCCATATTAAATATGGAGTAAATCAACTCTCATAGTCTCTACGTTTTATTTCACCTCAACTTTGAATTTGACAAGAACGAAAGGACTTACGGTGCAACGGTGAAGGCCCGTATTTTTGCAGAGCTAGTAAATGCTTTTGACTACCATAGCCCTTGTTACTTGTTAAGTCGTACATGGGATACTTGGATGCCAAGCGCACTACTAGCTCATCACGCCAAACTTTAGCCACAATACTCGCGGCGGCAATATTGAGCGATCGCTCGTCTCCTTTGACTATTGTTTGTTGGGGTAATAATAAGTCTTTTACCGACTGATTACCATCTATTAAGCACAGTGCAGGCTGTACTTTCAGTTTAAGCACAGCCCGCTTCATTGCTAACAGTGTTGCCTGCAAAATGTTGATTTGATCAATTTCCGCAGTGGAAGCGAAGCCAATTTTCCAGTCTATTGCTAATGCACAAATTTGCTGTGCTAGTTCATTTCTGCGAGAGCTAGACAGCTTTTTACTATCTTTGATTTTAGCTGCCATCAATTCTGGCCAAGCACGCTCCGGTAGCATAACGGCGGCGGCTACTACAGGGCCAAACAAAGCACCTCGCCCTACTTCATCCACACCAGCCATGCCCGCAGTACCCGCTAAGGTTGACAATTCTAACCACAGCAGTTCACTTTGAGGTATCGCAGAATTATGATTGGCGGCAGTTTGCTCTGGCTCTACCATCATGGCAGTTAGCTGTCTTCATTGTTGTCATCAATGGCCGAGGAGCGACGACGACGGCGACGGCTAGCAGCAGTACTATTAGATTCCGTGGCTTCAGGTTCTTCTGCGATCGCAGTGAATCCTGGTGATTCCATAACTGGTTGGGGTGATGGTTTTGACTCTACTTCAAGTTGTGATGTCGGTACTTTGATGGTGCTGACGGCAGTGCTGACTTTTTCAGTAGGGGTAGAATCAGAGGTAGATTCTGTAGTGGGAAGTTGTCCTGGTTGCACAATATTGATAATGACTGATTTCGGATTTTTAACTTCCCGATCCAGCTTCACCAAGGGAGAAACACCCATCAAAGCAAAAACATCTTGCTCTTCATGGGTCATTTCTACAGTCCTAATTTCCGGTGGTTCTACCACTGGTTTGATTGGTTCTACTTTGGTAACTTTAGCCCGTTCTCCTCGATCACTCCAACCTTGTTTATTCAAGCTTGGTGGTGGTATCTCTGGTGCTGGCGCTAGTTCATTATCAGCATCTAAGTCTAAGTCGGGGTCATTGACAAAAGCGAGTGGATTGTTGACAATCCGTCCTTCATCTTTGCCATTGGGCGCACCAATACCAATGCGACTACGACGGGTGCGGGTACGGCGCTTGTTATGATCGCTCAGTTCTTGATAGCTGGGATGATTGATTAAGTTGAGGGCACCCAAGTCAGCATCGTTATCAAATGTATCGCCAAATCCATCGTAGGTTTCCCGTGGATCGGGAATGCGGGCCACTGGCTGACGAGGTTCTCGTGCTTCCCGTGGTTCTCTCGCCTCTCTTGGTTCCCTATTCGGCAGAGGGATAAAGCGTTCTGGTACTTCTGTGGGTATGGTGGGCAATCTACCTTCTAGTTCTCCCGGTAGACGCACAGTATGCCCTAAACCTCCACAGGTCGGGCAAGTTTCACCAAATAATTCGTAAATATTTTGACCTTGGCGCTTACGGGTGAGTTCTACTAAACCCAGTTCAGTGAGTTGAGCAATTTGGGGACGAGCTTTGTCTGCTTTCAGGGCCTTGTTAAAATGCTCCAGCACTTGCAGTTGATCGCGTCGTGATTCCATGTCAATGAAATCGACCACGATTACCCCAGCAATATTCCGCAGACGCATCTGTCGGGCAATTTCTGTAGCGGCTTCGCAGTTAGTCCACAGTACTGTTTCTCTAGCTGTTGCGGAACGTGTAAAGGAGCCGGAGTTAACATCTATAACTGTTAAGGCTTCGGTTGGCTCAATGATGATATAGCCACCAGAAGGTAAGTCTACTCTTGGTTTGAGGGCTTCTCGAATGGCAGCGTTTATCCGGAAATATTCTAAAATTGGAGAGCGATCGCGGTGATGGTCAATTAACAATCCCTGCGGTGTTTGACCCCCACTCCAGTTTTGTAAATACTGTTTGACGCGTTTTAAACCAGTACTAGAATCGACGACAATGCGATTCACATCCGCGCCATACATATCTCGCAGCACGCGTTGGATAAAGTCATCATCTCGATTCAGCAATGCTGGGGCCCGGGTGGATTGGGCTTCTTGTTGAATGGCTTCCCACTGCTTCTGCAATACTTCTAAATCTTCGATAATTGCTTCTTCTGGTTTACCTTCGGCCTCTGTGCGTACCAGTAAACCCATGCCTGCGGGTTTGATCAAAATTGCTAATGCCCGCAGACGGTTACGCTCGCTTTCACTTTTAATCCGCCGAGATAAATTTACACCTCTACCATAGGGCATCAGGACTACGTAACGTCCAGGCATGGTGATATTACCTGTGAGCCTTGGCCCTTTTGTCCCCGTTGGCTCTTTCATTACCTGCACCAACACTTTTTGTTGTGGTGCTAATAATTCTGTGATTGCGGCGGCTGTGCGTTTCAGCTTTAACGGCCCTAAATCAGTGACATGAATAAAGCCGTTACGCTCTGGATCGCCAATATTGACAAAAGCTGCATCAATACCTGGTAGTACATTTTCTACCACTCCTAAGTAAATATCACCAATTTGGTGATGACCCGTGGCTACAACAAGTTCTTGTATTTGATCTTCCGAAAATACAGCAGCAATTTGATGCTGTTCCGCGATGATAATTTGCTTTGGCATTCAATTCCCTCAAAAATTCGTTGCACCGATGGGTAAAGGAGGTTTTTTTAGCCTCTCTCCCCTGCAAGCCCCAAAAGGTGCAGCTGATAATAATAATTGTGAATTTAAGCTCCCAGTTAAAGAGCTATGGATACTGTGATTGCGTTTACACGCCTGATTATTCCAGAAAGGCTGCATATGTTTAAGCAATTACATCAACCATCTATGGTTGATTTTTGATGCTATACCTTCACCATTGAAAGATTAGGTATTCAGCAGTTGTTTAAAAAGCATAGAGGAAGAGTTGCCGACGGAGCCTATTGTGAGTTACTGATTCACACGGTAGCTATAGAGAGAGTGTGTTCTTTAACCTGCCTCAGTTTATCCGGGATAAAATCCTAGAAGTTGCACTCTCATATCTTTGCCTTTGCTCCCTGAGTATCAGGGTTGTGAACCAGCTGATTCAATGCAGCGCCAGAAAATTTCTCTTCATCCCATTCTAACGCAACCTTGCCAAAAATCAATTCCCACGATGTATGATGTCAGGGCAACTACTAGCCAGTTGCCCTTGACGGATTATATACCCAAAACGAGCCGATTGCGCTGGATATGCCAGAGATGAAATTCTGTGTTAGCTACATTTTCTAGCATAAACAGGATTTGTTCGGGACGCAACAGCACACCATCCGGACGACAGATACCTAGATAACGCAAGGTAGCTGTAGGCTCTGGCTGATTATTGTTAGTTGCGACTAATTCTAGTTCCAACAAGCGATCGCGCAGATTTACAATTTGGTGTTTACCGGACTTGGTAATTTGTTCCCAGAGAATTTCTGTTTGGGTTTGAATTTGCTCAATCCAGCTTTGCCATTGTGCAGGTGTGGCTTCCCCGGTGGCAGCAACAGTAATTAAATATTCTGCTGCTTCTATAATTTGGCTAGCTGCGGGAGCTTTTAAATCCAATTCCACTACATCATATATAGGTATATCTGGAGGTAACTCCTTCGCTAAATTTGCTTGGAATGTCTTGACATCTACTGGTACAGTTAGCTCAAAATCCACAATTTCACCTGTGCTTGTAGCTCCTAAAGCTAAAGCATTAGCCACGGAAATCCGGGGATGGGGATGAAAACCACCAGTAAAAGATACTGGTAAGCTGGCTCTTCGTACTACTCTATCGAATAGACGCATCAAATCTAAATGGCTGACTAAAGCCATGTTTCCCTGCTTACCAAACCAGACTCGCACGCGTTGAACTCTATCGGTATTTGGTACAAATTCCCCAGCAAATTCTGGGACTGCTGGTGGCTCAATGACAATATTATGTCCAAAATCGGTGCCACAGACACCACAGTGAGAACATCCGTCAAAAGAGCAGTCAGGAACGATCGCGGCTTCTAAGGCCCTTTGTAGGTCTTCTTTGAGCCACTTTTTGTCAATTCCTGTATCAATGTGCTCCCAGGGGAGAGGAGCATCGAGGGCAGGAGACAAACCAACTTCACTGCTTTGCTCCTGGGTGGTGGCAAATAAATTCCATTCACCCTGTTCCACTTGACGGTATTTCCAGTCTAAACCTGCTTGCGCGATCGCGCTTCCCCAAGCTGCAAACGCTTTGTCCATACTTTCATACCAGGAATCCATACCTGCACCCAATTCCCACGCTCGGCGGAGAACTTTTCCTAAACTGCGATCGCCTCTACCTATAAAGTCTTCCATTGCCGACAGCCGCACATCAGTAAAATTTACTTTTACTCCTCTAATGCGGCGGAATTCTTGTCTGAGTAATTTTTGCTTACGTTGAAATTCAGAGGTAGAAACTGAATGCCATTGGAATGGTGTATGGGGCTTAGGGGTAAAGTTAGAAATTGTCAAGTTAAAATTTAGCGGTCTTCTGCCTTGACCGCGACATTCCCTTTGTAACCAACTCACTGTTTCGGCAATGCCAATGACATCGGCATCTGTCTCACCTGGTAAGCCGATCATAAAATACAATTTGATTTTATCCCAGCCTTGCTCCCAAGCTGTTTTTACACCCCTGAGCAGTTCTTCATTGGTCAAGCCCTTATTGACAATGTCCCGCATTCTCTGGGTGCCGGCTTCTGGCGCAAAGGTTAGCCCTGATTGTCTGGTTCCGCCTAGAATATTGGCAATATTTTCATCAAATCTGTCTACTCGTTGACTGGGAAGAGACAGAGTAATATTTTCATTTTTTAAACGATTTTTAATTTCCATCCCTACTGCTGGTAGGGATAAGTAGTCTGAACAACTCAGGGATAGCAGGGAAAACTCATTGTAACCAGTCGCCCGCATTCCCTGTTCAATGGCTTCTACTACCTTGTCTGGTGCTACGTCCCGCGCTGGCCGGGTAAGCATTCCTGGTTGACAAAAGCGACAACCGCGAGTGCAACCACGGCGAATTTCAATTGTTAAGCGATCATGTACTGTCTCAACATAGGGTACTAGCCCTATGGAATAAGCTGGTATGGGTGTAGCCACCCGTCTGAGAATTCGTTTGGGGACATTGTCCGCTACAGGATGGACTGAACCATCCGCCGCCATTTGGTAAAACTGGGGAACGTATACCCCTGGGATTTGAGCTAAGTCCAGCAGTAATTCTCTGCGGCTCAAAAGAGCTTGTTTACCTTCTTCCAAGACTAAACCAATTTCTGGCAGTAGTTCCTCGCCATCGCCAAGGGCAATAAAGTCGAAGAAGTCTGTGTAAGGTTCTGGATTAGAGGTTGCTGTTTGCCCTCCTGCGAAAATCAGGGGGTAATTACCTGCTGCGCGTTCTTCCCAGGTGAGGGGTATACCTGCCAAATCCAACATTTCTAAAATATTGGTGGCTCCCAGTTCGTAACTCAGACTAAACCCTAAAACGTCAAATTCTGTCAGCGATCGCTTAGACTCTACTGCAAACAATGGTGTGTTTGTTGCTCGGAGTTTAGCTGACAGATCTGTCCCAGGGAGGTATGCGCGATCGCATAACTGCCGCGGCTGGGCGTTGAGGATGTTATAGAGAATGATATGTCCTAAGTTGGAGGCTCCGACTTCATATACTTCTGGGTAAGTGAGCACCCAACGTACTGATGCCGTGTCCCAAGGTTTATGTACTGCTAAGCGCTCATTACCTAAGTAACGCGCTGGTTTTAAAATATCCGGTGTGATTAACTTTTCAACTGCAACAGCCACTGTGCTATCTTCTAGCTACCTTAATTACAGCTACTCACCTCCAACCTTAGCATTGATTAGGTCTTTCTACAGAATTGTTTACCGCAACTTACAATTCCGTTACAAAGTTGTCTGTCCCGCTCACCCTCAACAGCAGCATTGCTTAATTATTGTGAAGTCAAGCTGCTGCACATCAGGGCGACCTTAAACGATTTCAAATACCTGATCGAGTTGTGTTAATTCAAAAATAATTCTAATTGACGGAGACACAGAGCCAAGCTGGAGACTTCGTCCTAAACTCCCAGCCAGTTTCAGTGCCGATACCAATGCCATCAACCCTGCACTGTCTAATGATTCTACTGCTGCCAAATCCACTAACAAGATAGAAGTATCATCTTGTGTCAACGCTGTAGTTAGATCCCGCTCAAATTCTAAAGCGTTAGCGGCATTCAGGCAGCCTTGAGGACGAATAAATGTAACTTTTGGACATTTAAGTACCGCTTGCATAATGAAATCCTAATTTAAAGTTATTGAACCTTAAAGCTTAGATGTATTTGAACATAAACTTTTTTTCATAACATCGACCATTTGTCTTATGTTTCTTTGCTAAATCTTTATAGGTTTTCTACCTCTATTTAAAGATTGTTGTAATTATTAGTTAAAATGTATGTAGATATACTTTTTTTTCATCCAAGTTCAAAAACAATCAACATAGCAATTCCAAGAGCAAAATCAATCTCCGTAGCTATGCTGAGACAGTTGATTTTATCTATAGCTAAGGATGATATCTACTAACGTTTGGTCACTAGTAAAAGCCCCAAGTCTTCACCCTGTCAGCCTCAGATACTAGCTTTCATCTTGTCCTACTTTTACCAGGTCTTTGTGATCTAGATCACACAAAGTTAGGCATTTGGATCACTTTTTATACCAAACTTTATCTTGGATAATTAACAGCAAATACAAATTGGCTAAGTCTTTATGAGAACTAGACATGCTATTCGTCAATTGGTAGAAAAAGCCCTTTATATTAAAAAATTAACTCCTGAAATTGAAGATGAAATCAATTCAGAATTAACAGAAATGGGTTACATATCTGACGTTGATTATGAAGCTTTAGAGTTATTAATGGCAGAGATGGATGCAGGTCGAATTAAATTAGTTCCTAGCTTAGGTTAGTAACAACAATCGCTGAGAATTGCAGCGTTTGCCTCTATCTAGAGCTATATAAATTGAGAATATTTCTGAGAATTGTAAGACTGCAGCCTTGACAAATAGTACAGCTTGGTAAGATTAAAACTACCTTCACCTATCTGATAGACAGGTTTAAGCGCGAATGGTTAGCTTGTCCACGGCTACGAAGTTCGGAAGCAGCTTGATTTTTTACCTTTTGGTGTTGGTCTGTCACCGCAGCGATACCAGCATAATGCCCTTCGCTTGGCGTTATTTTTGCATGAGTTGAAGATTTCGTTACCTACTCTGGCGTAAACTGTGCTAATGAGCATCAAAAATTTGCATTAGTAGTAAGTCGCCATGCAGTTCGCTAAACGCCTAGAAAAAATTCCTCCCTACCTGTTCGCTGAAATTAACCGCAAACGGCATGAACTCGAAGCTAAGGGAGTTGATATCATCAATTTGGCGATTGGCGATCCAGATAAACCAACTCCGGCTCATATTCTCCAAGCAATGCATGAGGCGATAGATGATGCTGCTACCCATAACTATCCACCGTATCAAGGTACTCAAGAATTTCGGGAAGCAGCCGCTAAATGGATGGAACGTCGGTTTGGTGTGGCCGATTTGAATCCAAATACAGAGGTTGTCTGTTCGATTGGTTCTAAAGAAGCGATTCACAACACCTTTTTAGCCTTTGTCGAAGCAGGAGACTATACCCTCATACCCGATCCTGGTTACCCTGTGTACCGAACTGCAACATTATTTGCTGGTGGTGAGCCTTATACAATGCCTCTGAAGGCAGAAAATAAATTTTTGCCTGACTTGAATATGATTCCAGAGGAAATTGCCCATAGGACGAAACTTTTATGGATTAACTATCCTAATAATCCGACAGGAGCAATAGCAACATTAGATTTTTTTGCAGAATTGGTAGCTTTCTGTAAACAGTACGATATTTTGCTCTGCCATGACAACGCTTACTCAGAAATGGCATACGATGGCTACAAACCGCCCAGTGTGCTACAGGTTCCAGGTGCCAAAGATGTAGCCATCGAGTTTCACAGTCTGTCTAAGTCCTACAACATGACAGGCTGGCGGATTGGTTTTGCAGTTGGTAATCCGATTGGGATTAAAGGCTTAACCCAGGTGAAAAGCAACGTCGATTCTGGGGTATTTAAGGCAATTCAACAAAGTGCGATCGCAGCCTATTCTACCAATGAAGCAGAATTACAATCTCTCATCTCCGTTTACCAAAATCGCCGAGACATTATTGTCAAAGGGTTGCAATCTCTAGGCTGGCCAATTCAGCCTCCACAAGCAACTCTTTACGTCTGGGTTCCAGTTCCCCCAGGATATACATCCACAGAGTTTGTCACCCTGTTACTTGACAAATGCGGCATTCTTGTCCCTCCAGGTAACGGTTATGGCGCATCTGGAGAAGGCTTTTTCCGAATTGCCTTAACCATCCCTGATGAGCGAATGCATGAAGCCATTCAACGCTTGAAGGATGCGGGGATTAGATATGAAGCATAAGGGTATTGGTAATGGGTAATTGGTAATTGGTAATTGGTGTTGGGTGTTTGGGGTTTGCCATTAAGTATTTCTCCCCTGCTCCCTGCCCCCTGCCCCCTTGCCTCATCCCCTCATCTCCCTCATCTCTCTACCCCTTAGCCCCTTCCTGCCAGACTAAGTGAATAAACTGATGCAGTTGCTGCTTGGCTAGTGCGTCGGGTTCTGTTTTGGGTTCTTTCGCCAAAATCTGACTCAATACCGTAATGACTTCTGTGTCTAAGGCTGGTTGAAATAAATTTACAGGCCATAGCAAATCGGATGCATCCCGTAAGTCAGTTATTTGCGGCGGTTCTGTAAAAAAATCGACCAGCACTAAAGGACGTACCCAGCACAACTGGCGCGAAACCACGACTTGAATGACTTCTGCATATAAATTCTTGTCGCCATGTTTTAACGAAACAATTTGTCCTGATTGAAATTCCAGGCTTATCTCCATAATCAAGCAGCTTCAAGCAGCAGGAATAATATTGTAGTTTTCTTCATGGTAAAACTGAGATGGCGCTACAGCTGCAACCTGAAGGTAACACCATGACAGCTACAATTTTTTAGACCTCGATTTCGTAATCAAACTCAGTCTGAATATAAATGTTATAAAATAGGTGAATAACTGTTAAGCGATCGCAAGACAGATACTCTGTTGTAGTAAATCAACCAAGAAAGAGCAAGAGCCGTGTCAGTCGAAACCATTGAGAAGCGTTCCACAACCCGCAAGCTCGCGCCTCAGTATCGCGTTTTGCTCCATAATGACGACTACAACTCTATGGAGTACGTGGTACAGGTACTAATGACCACAGTGCCGAGCATCACCCAGCCCCAGGCTATTAGCATTATGATGGAAGCCCACACTAACGGGCTAGCTTTAGTGATTACTTGCGCTCAGGAACACGCTGAGTTCTACTGTGAAACTTTGAAAAGTCACGGTTTGAGTAGCACTATTGAACCTGATGAATAATCATACGTCATCAATTATGAGTCTCAATTTAAAATGTTGACTTGTAACTGTTGACTGATTTTACATGAAAATTAACCTGCTCGATTTAGCTCAACGCCCTGCCCCTATAAGGCTGGGTTGTTTTATTTTGGCTTTGGTATTGCTATGGTTGCCTGTTGCTGCACCAATATACTTACTAGTCCATGATTCTAATTTAGTAAGTATATTAACAATGGTATTGCTATATATAGATTTTATTTTTCTCCTGCGGTTATGGGGTAAGTATGTTTATCAAGAACCTCAAATACTACGGCATTATGGCTTAGAAATTTCTCGTCAGAACGGTGTAGATTTGCTGCGTGGTTTGGCAATTGGATTAATTACTGTATTGATAGTATTTGGATTGCAAGGTGCTTTTGGTTGGTTAGTGTGGCAACAACCGCAAGTTTTCTTATTAAAAATTGTTTTAGAAGGTTTAATTGTTGGTTTTGGTGTAGGTTTTGCTGAGGAATTATTATTCCGAGGTTGGTTGTTGAATGAATTAGAACGTAATTACAGCCCTAGTATTTCTTTATGGATAGATGCAATTGTATTTGCGGGATTACACTTTATTAAACCTTTAGCGGCAATTATTCATACACTGCCGCAATTTCCAGCATTAGTATTATTAGGATTAACGCAGGTATGGGGTAAGCGCTGGCGTAGAGGCAGACTTGGCTTACCAATTGGATTACATGGTGGTTTAGTTTGGGGCTATTACATTATTAATATTGGAAGATTAATCAAATATTCTGAACAGGTTCCTGATTGGGTTACAGGTGTGAATAATAATCCTTTACAAGGTGCAATGGGGGTATTATTTATGACTATATTAGCTTTATGGATGCGAGGCAGGAACATGAGGTATTAAGCTTTATACAGAGGACAAGGTAAATCTATTGGCAAAAATGTGCTTGATATTAAAACGCTATAGCTGTGATGGTTTAGTTCACAATTATCCAAGAGAAGACATCATGATAGAGCCACTAATTTTACAAAAATTAGAAGAACTCCCTGAGTCTCTTCAGACAGAAGTATTGCATTACATTGAGTTTTTAATAGAGAAGCACACTCAAAAATCTATCCAAGAACAGCCAACAATAAAACGTCGTGTTGCAGGCACGATGAAAGAAATGTTTGTTTTACCATTACCTGATAATTTTGATGAGCCGCTTGAGGATATGAAAGAATATATGGAATGAATAAATTACTATTAGATACTCATGCTTTAATCTGGTTTGTTTCTAATGATACAAACTTGCCAGTTGCAACTAAAGAAAAAATTGAATCTGCGGAAACTGTTTTCTTCAGCATTGCCAGTCTTTGGGAGATGGCAATCAAGTTCAACATTGGAAAACTAACCTTACAGGGAGTTTTTGAAGATATTGAACCACAACTGATAGCTGCGGGTATCACAATTCTTCCTATTATATTTGCTGATACTCTTCAATTCCGTTATTTACCATTGCATCATCGAGATCCGTTTGATCGGATTTTGGTCGCGCAGGCGATGAATAATTGCCTTGTTTTGATTAGTCGCGATCCAGCTTTTGATGCCTATTCGATTCAGAGGGTATGGTTATGAAATAGTTATATGGCTGGTTGTATTTTAGGTGTAAGTTTTTCAGGTAAATTTTGGTTTATTTACCTGAAAAGATTGCTCACTTAACCGTTTCAACAACCGTTCCTACTACACAAGCCCTCTCTAAATTCACACCGTTTAAATTCGCACCTTCTAACTCAGCACATAATAAATTTGCGCCAGTAAAATTGGCTCCAGCTAAGTTTGCTCCACGTAAATCGGCTTCTTCGAGATTGGCTTCGCTTAACAATGCCCCTTGCAAATCAGCACGGGTTAAGTCTGCACCTTTGAGATTTGCCCCTGTGAGGTTAGCACCGCGCAAGTCAGCACTGCGTAAATCAACGCCTTGTAAATTGACGTTCATCAAATTAGCACCACTCAAAAAAGCACCAGTCAATGACACATCACTGAGTGTCGCACCCATAAAGTTAGCACCGCGCAAATTGCTACCACGCAAGTCAGCACCAGTTAAATCTGCTTGCATCAAATTTGCTCCCATGAGGTTTGCCCGCAAGTCGGTGGCTTGGAGGTTGGCTCCCATCAAATTTGCGCCTTCTAAATGTCCACCTTCAAATTTGGAACCAGTGAAATTGGCACCTACAAGGGTAGCACCTGCAAGATTTATCCGGCTTAAATCAAGTTGAGAGAGTTCCTCGTCTTCTAAATTGGCTCCTGGGAGTTGTTTGAGAGTTCCTAATTTAATAGCTTCAATATTCATTGTGGGTAACTACCAATCTCCTCACTACTCTTGCTGTGACTATCCCAACGGGAATCAATTAGCCACATTCCGGCGCTGACTTTGGTTTCTATTAAGGGTAAGTCTAATCCTTGTTGCAAACCCATGACTAACAAAGCTAGGGTATCTACAAGTTTAGGGTCAAAGCGGGTTGATTGTTGTTTGCACTCATCTAAAGCTTGGGTAAAAATTTCCTCTCGGCTGATTTGGGGAGATTTTTTCTGATTGACTCGCCATTGAAAGTCTGCAACTAAGGCTAAAATTCGCGATTCTAGGGGAATTTCATCTCCAGCTAACCCAGCTGGCTCTCCTGAACCATCCCACCACTCGGTTTGATGAGTAATAATTTGAGCAACTGCTCGTAACCTGGGCATGGTTCGCAATACTTGTGCGCCAGGTACTAAGGGACAGCTTAAGGGACGATTGGGGTCTTCTTCGTGGTAACGTCTAGAACTACCTGGCACCAAAACGCTTTCGGCTTTTTGTAAAGGATCTATGCGGTGCAGCAAAGCGGCTAAGCGCAATCTTTTAATTTGCCATGCAGGGAGATTTAATAATTGCCCCACTGTTTCGGACAGGGCTACGACTTCCGACGCTGCCATTGGGTTATTAATATCTGCCAAATCTATTAATTGCGCCATCCGCAAGAATGCTTGGATTTCATTAGAAACCAAGTTGTTGTCTAGTACTTGCTGACGTATCGCTGTGGGAACGGGTAAATTTTCCTGCCCAGTCTGCAGGTAATCAACGACAAGGGAAACAACTGCACTCAAATCTTCTGGCGTGACCAGACTAGGCTTAATGGCATCTTTATGGGCAGTTAACTTGTCTGCTAGTTCTGGGTTTAATGGTTTAATATGAGCGATCGCTAATTCTGCTGTCTCTCTGACTAACTCTGGCTCAAATGTCCATAAGCCATAGAATTTACGCTCTAAGTCTGATGCGGGTACCCCAGCACTGCCATAATCCGCTTCTGATAATTCTTGACAAATTACCATAGCTGTGTATCTAGAGGAGAGAATAATTAAGTGCCACTCTTGAGCTACAGGGTCAGTGGGGTCTAAAGCTACTAAGTCTACATTTGGTAGTTTGCTAGTAGAATGTTCCGCAAAACCAGCATCGGGGGCAGCCATAATTACAATTTGGCCGCTATTTTGGGCGATGTCTGCGTATCTTTCTGCTTCTTGGAGATACCATTTACCTCGTTGGAAGGCAGTAATCACTAAGGGTTGACCATCATCTTTGAGGATATGGTCTTCCAAGGCATGACACAAGGCAACTAGGGTATTTTTGTAATACACTCCGAAGCGAATTGGTCTAACACTACGGCGATGATTACTTTCTAATTGTTGGAGTATGGAGCCTTCTAACATGGGGTTTGTTTAAATCAACCGCGAAGGTGGGCGTAAGATAAAAAATTTTAATTTTGTCTATAACTTTTTCAGTTTACTTTTTGCTGTATGAATTACGCTACAGACCAAAAGTCTGAATATTTATACAAAAGTTAGCTTACGTAAATTGGGGATGGGGCATAGGGCATAGGGCATGGGGCATGGGGCATTGGGCAAGGGAAAGGCAGATGTTCTTGTTTGGTTGTGGGTTGGTTTTGAAGATGCGAGTATCAAATTAGGAGTAGGCTTTTTGCCTACCCCTGATGGTTAATTAAACACCTACCAATTGTTTGTCGTTTTTCTCCATTGGCGCAGATAGTGCTGCTTCTAAATCAGCACAACCCAATTTCTCTTCCAAGATTTTCATGACTTCACGTCCAAAATCGTTGGGGTTTTGTTGCCAAGCTTGCAAGCAGACTTCACCAAAAAATGAACCCAAGGGTTCTGGATTCCAAAGTAATTTTTTGGCTGTCCACGGCATTAAGCTCATAGGATTATACCCAGGTTTGAGAATACCTTGTTTAAAGGCATATTCTTCTAAGTGGGTGTGGGGTTGCAATCCAATAAAGAAAATGGCTGGTTCAACTTTATCTGCGCCAAAAATGCGTTCGAGTTCGCGGTGATAGGCGATGGTTTGGCGGATGGTTTCGGGACGTTCGTCAATAACGTTAAAGGAGTAGTTGACAGAAACTAAGTCATTGAAACCAGCAGCTTTTAAATCGCGACAGTTTTGCAAGACTGTACGCAGGTTGTACCCCATTCGCATTTTGCGTACTAATTCTTGAGAACCACTGGTAATTCCAATTTCAAAGTAATTCATCCCAGTTTTCGCCATCAATTCACACAATTCGGGTGTGAGGTTGTCGGCTCTGATGTATGCTGCCCAGTGGATATCTGTCATACCAGAATCGACGATTTTTTGTAACAGTTCCACTGCATCATCGATAAATTTTCTAGCGGGGATGAATTGGGCATCGGTAAACCAGAAGTTGCGAATACCGCGATCGTATAATTGACGCATCTCCGCTACTACTTCATCGGCTGGGTTAATGCGTACCTGTTTACCTTCAACTACGGTGTAGACACAATAACAGCAGTTATGAGGACATCCGCGTTTGGTTTGGACACCAATATAAAAATCTTGCCCTTGAAGATAATAGTTAAACTCCGGCCAGATGCTTTCGATATAGTCGTAGTTACAAGCAGTCTTTTCTAACGGTGTGGGTTGTTCGTGAATTAAGCGCTGTCTTGGTTGCGCTTCTCCTACTACATAGCAGCGTTCATCACGAAACTCTTGACCACTTAAAAACTTGCTTAATAGGGTTTCTCCTTCACCTACAGAAATAATTGTGCCTGCTGGTAAGCTTTTACCCAACTGTTCGTAAAATACGCTAACTGCACCACCGCCAACAACTGCACGCGCCGTTTTCGCATACTTCTGGGCGCGTTTTAAGCCACGTTTAATTAATCCCAGATTGCGCCATAACTCTACGTAGTAAGCAATGAAAATTCGCAAGCCACCCAAAGCTCCGCGTAATTTTATCAGCGGATTCTTCGCGTAGTAGAATTCAAAAGCGTTTTGTAACGGGTTGCCACCACGACCGCCCACTGGGGCATATATTTGGATATCTCGCCAAGAAAATACTAGTAGTGTGGGCTTAAATTCATCGATACAGCGCTCTAAGGCTTGAGCATAGTCTAAAGGTGGTACGCATCCCAAGTCAAAAATGCGCTGCTCAATATTAGGAAACTGTTTGTGGACATGATCGCTAAGGTAGACAACCCCAATGGGAAAGATGGGGTTACAGGGAAGGCGAACGTAAAGAATTCGATTTTCCATTGTGCTTGCGTTAACTGCCATCTTGCCGTTTCTGTGGGGAAAGTGAGTGAAAAAACATCCAGTTGTTAACTGTATGTATTGATTTAGGCTGCTTGATTCGAGCGCGATCGCACTTAACATTTAAGCTATGTCTCGCTCAAAGCGAATTCCCTACTGGTAACTTTTGAAATAGCAAAAATTGCTTGGCATACCAGTAGGTATGATAGCCATAGTTTTAGTTTATGAAGATTTTTTGCTTATAGCTTTACCATAACATTGAGTCTATTCCTTAAGCGATGATCCTCATCTATAACTCTGGGAATTAGTCGCTCAAAAAAATTTACTTGTAATACAGCCTAGCGATCGCGGGATCATTGTCATCTTCTAAACTCAATTTCTGCGATTTAAAAGAAGTTATATAACAACTTGTTTATCAAGGAATGCATATACAAGATCTTCCTTTATAGTGTATAATTATAGAAAAATTAGATATATTCACAAAAGTTTCACAACTTATACATATCTTTAGATAGAAATATTGCAGAAATGTGCAGTTGGTAGTCGGAGTTACAGCTTATGGGGATCGCCCAGTGTTACTTTTACATATGTAATGTAAAATTGTGGCGTAAAGCTCCTCAGCAGTTATGGCTCAAATATTAGATCCACTACCACCTGAGCAATCGGGAACTATTCTCTGCTGCTACGTAAATGCCACGAGCAAAATCCAGGTTGCCCGCATCTCCAACATTCCTAATTGGTATTTTGAAAGGGTTGTTTTTCCTGGACAACGGCTCGTGTTTGAAGCCCCTAAAGAAGCTCAAATGGAGATTCATACGGGGATGATGGCAAGTGCAATATTATCGGATACTATTCCTTGTGTTCGCCTTGCAATTAATGAGGATGGTACTTATGAGTTGGGTAGCAGCTCATCAGTAGCAATAGACTCTATTAATAAAACATCAATAGTGCAGCCAATTAATACAAAAACTGACGATACAACAAAACCTTTAACAATCGCTGGTTTAGCTTCCGTTGATTAAAAAAATTTTCTCAAAATTAGGGGTTGCTGAAGCCAGCAGCCTTTTTTGTTGAGTAGTGGTTTGGTATTTGGTGTTTGGTGTTTGTTAGATAAAAGTTTTAACAGGTATTAGGAAATAGATTTGAGAGAATTTACATATTAATAGTGTATTTTCTTGTCCCCTTTGCTTTTTTTCTCCTATTCAATCCTCAGTCCCCAATACCTAATCCCTAATCCCCAATCCCCATTACCCCTTATCCCCAGAGGGGGCCCCGAGTTCCCCAGTCCCCCATGACCCTTTCTCTTCTACAATCAATGTATGAATTTGCCTTCTTTTCTTTGGTTGTGGAAAATAGCGGCTTGGTCAATGGGGTTATCCTTGCTAGCATACGTGATGTTAGCGACCACCGGCTTTTGGATGTTTAAAGCGAGAAGTTCGCAAAATCCCCCTAATTTACCTTTCTTAAATAGAGGAAATGCGGGGATGCGATCGCTCCACTATACAATCGGCATTAGTATGGTCGGTTTAGTGCTACTACTACTGGCAATTGGTATTATTGGCACGTTGGGCCATTTCGGTTCACTAGGACATTCATCTCACTTGGCTGCTGGGTTGGTAGTCGTAGCATTAGTTTTGCTATCGGCTTTTAGTGCTACCCAAATTAGTCCCGAAAAACCTTGGGTTAGAACTTTACACGTAGGCACAAATATTATTCTGTTTATAGGTTTTGCTTGGGTATCACTCACAGGTTGGAGTGTCGTGCAAAAGTATTTACTTTAATTCTTGAGCTTATTAGTATAAAAGTACTATTAAGGATGCGATCGCAAAAGCAAGCCTAGAAATTAGTAAGCACTTTAGTGCTGATAAAAGCGCTAAAGTGCTTGCCGTATTTATATGCCAGAGTATGAAAGAAGCTCTTTAACCTCAGCAAAAATGAACGGCTAGCTCAGTCCTTAGTTAGGATGAAATAAAAGTCAATGATTGTAATTGAGCCGTGACTGCAAACTTAGTTAACACATCAACTTCTGTTTTTCGCCTCTCGCCGTTGATTAGAATAACGCTGCTGAGTTTATACTTAGCACTCACAGTTCCATTACCATTTTTAGCGCAGGTAACAGCAGCACCTACACCACCGACTTTATTGTGGCTAGGAATTGGAATTGGTTTTATTGCTTTGTATGCAGTATTGACAGAACGAGTCATTTTAGATGACCAAGGAATTCAAGTGACTTATCCTGTCTGGGTACCGCGATTTTTTCGGAAAGGTTGGTTATTGAACTGGTCTGATGTCAAAGAATTAAAACCTCGTACTACAGGCCAAGGCGGCATAGTATATTATTTTCTCAGCCAGTCAGGACAAGCTTATTTGTTACCAGTGCGTGTAGCTGGATTTGCCAAACTGGTAAGACAAGTACAAGAAAAAACGGGTATAGATACTACAGATGTTCGCCCGTTAGCCCAGCCTTGGATGTATATAATTTTGTTAGGTTTCACGTTATTATTACTGTTGGTAGATAGCTGGACTATCACCACAGCCTTAAATCAATAATTACTAATTCGTAATTCGTAGTTTGTAGTTAACTAGGACTTATGCAAAAGCCACAGAATTATGTCATTACGAGCGTAGCGGCGTAATCGCCTAAAATTATGGGATTGCTTCCCTACACTACGTTCCGGTCGCAATGACAAATTTTGCTTGTGTAAGTTCTGTTAACAAAGCATAGCAAATCAATGTATTGAAGGAAAAAATAAATATTTATTTCTTCTTTCAAGCCTAGTAAAATTAACTACGAATTACGAATTATGAATTACGAATTAATATTGACCCTTTCCCCAGCAACTTGAACTTGGATAATGTCACCCCTAAAGCCACACTCAGGTTAGAGCAAGTCAATCTATTTACCAAGCTCAAAACCCAAATTTCCAGCAATCATCAAGGATACCCAATATTGCAGGATATTAGTTTTGAGGTATTGGCTGGAGAACGGATTGCGATTGTCGGCCCATCAGGCGGAGGTAAAACAGCCTTACTCAAGCTGATTAACCGCCTGATTGAACCGACTAATGGCAAAATATTTCTGGAAAATCAGGAATATCGCCAAATTCCTATATTCCAGTTACGCCAGGTAGTGACACTGGTATTGCAAGAGTCTAAGCTTCTAGGGATGACCGTTGAGCAAGCTTTAGCTTATCCACTAGTTTTGCGTGGTTTATCCAAACAGACAATTCAGCAACGAGTAAGTCATTGGATAGAAAAACTGCGTATCCCTAGTGATTGGTTGGGAAGGACTGAAGTGCAACTTTCTGCTGGACAACGACAGCTAGTAGCGATCGCACGTGCTTTAGTTATCCAACCAAAAATCTTATTATTAGATGAGCCAACCTCTGCCTTGGATGTTGGGACAGCGTCTCATGTTATAGAAAATTTAACCCAGCTGGCTACCACTCATCACATCACGATTTTGATGGTAAATCACCAGCTAGAACTAGCACAGGAATTTTGCACCCGACTTTTACACCTACAACAAGGTCGGTTGTTGGCAAATCAACCAGGGTCTGAAATAGACTGGTTAAACTTACGCAGCAGCTTGATGCACGCAGAAGCTCAAGCATCTGAAGAATGGGGTTGATTAAGAGTCCAGAGTCAAAAGTCAAAAGTCAAAAATCTAGGAAATTTCTTAATTTTGAATTTTGAATTTCCTGTCTCCTCTGATTCAGCTATACACGTTGAGTACTAAGGGTTGAACGCTGATTGCTAAATCTCTCTTTAGCCAACTTCGTTGGTGAGTTGGGAATATTGGAATTCAAAATTTCCATGTTAAATCGGTATCCCACATTGCGGATAGTTTGAATTAAACTAGGTTGGCGAGGATCTAGTTCAACTTTTTTCCGCAGCGATAAAACATGAGTATCAATAGTTCGGGGATTGTCAATAGCGTCAGGCCAAGCACGACGTAGTAACTCGGATCTAGAAAGAGGTACTCCTCCCGCTTGGGCTAAAACGTATAATAAACTAAATTCTTGGGGCGTTAAGTCAATAAACTCCCCTTGAAATCTCACCCGGCGTTGCACTAAATCAATTTGCAGCGAACCGTAATCCAGATAAGCTGGTGCTACTGGTGTGCGGTTGCGGCGAATTAGTGCTTCTACTCTGGCGAGAAACTCTTGCATTCCAAAAGGTTTACTCAGGTAATCATCTGCTCCCGCCTTCAAACCAGCGACAATATCGGATTCATTACTACGAGCAGATAGCATTAAAATTAAAGGTTGTTGCTGACGATGCAACCAACGGCAAAACTCAATGCCATCACCATCGGGTAAATCAGCATCTAGAATTACCAGTGTTGGTTGCTGGTTTAAAAACACTTCCCTTGCTTGATAAATGCTGGCGGCTTGGTGTACTCGATATTCCAACTGTTGTAAGTGCCAACCTAGCAACGACCTGAGATGGGGATTCCCCTCAACGATTTCAATACAAACCGAACCCACGGTGGCAAGACCCCTTAGCGTTGATGAATTTCAAAGTAACAAGCCCAGTCTCAAGGTTTTGTAGTCTTTGTTACTCCTATTACTATTCTCTTTATATTTCCTTATAGAAATAGTGGCTAGAAGTTTAACTTATGCTTTAGCCCCAGCCAATTAGTAATTTTCTTAAATTTTTGTTATAATTATTTAAATTAGTGCTAGATGAACATCCAAGCTCCTACAACGCAGTAATGCAGCACAACTCAATCACCAAAAAGCTAACCCTTAGCTATTTGTCTTTTTTATCTTTCTGCTTGATGGTGAAAACAGATTGCACCTTGCATCAGTTTAGTGTTGACTTACACAGATAAAGCTGAGATGTTACTAAAAGTAAATTATAAAAATAGCTTACCAAATAATCTTATTCCTGATTTTCTGGAATAGGATCTAAATACGTTGTAGCTGCTGGAGGGTAATGCCCAAAACAGAGATATTGATTTTGACTCAATGCCAGGGGGAAAGTGACACTTCACATTTCCGCGTGAATCATTTACAATTCTCATTCCAAAGAGATTAATTCAGCAGTTATGCTCCAAGACACACAAACCATCCGCTATTACCAAAGACTGACCGACGCCTTCGTCGAGCTATGGAATCGTGGTTATCGCATGGATGATCTGCGGATGTATTTGGATGGATATCTCGCCGCTCTGCGGCACGGCAACGCAATCGAGCCTTATCTGATTCATCGTTTAGAAGAGGAAGCAAGCCGCTACCTTTACGACGCATCAAACTTTGCAATGACTCAACCAGAACCGGAACCACAACACGATTACTATTAATGCTGCGCCCCGTTTTCGAGCGTAACCACTAATCAACGCAGATGATTATAACATATTACCTGCCTTGATCAAGGGGTTAAGTGGTGTGAAATACTGGAGAAATTTTTTTGATAAAAACTATCCCCTTGGTGATATTTTAGATTTCCCTATATCACTGAGGGGATTTTTAAGTGGGGATGGGGGATTGGGGACTGGGGACTGGGGATGAGGAAGCAAAGTAGCAATCGGTTTTACCAATTACCAATTACCAATTACCCAATTTGCTAAGAAATGTAAATTGATGGTTTAAGTGCATAAAATCTTGATGAAGCGTTGATAGGTTAGTGCAGCTTTATTAGGACGACCTTATGTGACAGCCGTAGAATTAACTTTTGAGCAAGCAATGCTGGTATTAGACAGAGTGTTGCAGAAGAAGCATTTAAGTAACATTCAAGAGTTAGTATTGCGATTGTGCTGGAAAGGATATACCTATGCAGAAATTGCCGAAAGCTCAGGTTATGACGATGATTACATCCGAGATGTAGGCTTTCGGTTATGGCAGACACTTTCAAAAGCACTGGGAGAAAACATCGCTAAAAGTAACGTTAAAACAGTGCTGCGAAGGTATTATGCCAACCTTGTACCAGCAGAATCAGCAGGATCTAACACTACAGCATTTCCCAATGCGAAACCCCAGCGCCGTCAAGATTGGGGAGAAGCGATAGATGTTTCGATTTTTTATGGACGCAAAGCAGAACAAGCATTACTGGAAAAGTGGATTATCCAAGAAAAATGCCGCTTAGTAATGCTGCTAGGGATGGGAGGAATTGGCAAAACAGCTTTATCTGTGAAGGTAGCAGAACAGTTACAAGCTAAGTTTGATTTTGTAATTTGGCGTAGTCTCCGAAATAGTCCACCTGTTTGTGATCTACTGCGGGATTTAATTTTGTTTCTCTCGCAAGAAACACAAGTGAATTTGCCAGAAACCATAGATGGTCAAATCTCCTGCTTGATCAAGTATTTACGCTCCCAACGCTGCTTGATTTTGCTAGATAATATTGAATCGATTTTTCGAGAAGGGGAAACGGCAGGACATTATTCCCCTGGATATGAGGGATATGGTCAACTTTTGCGGCGTGTGGGAGACGAAGTACATCAAAGTTGCCTGATATTTACTACTAGGGAGACTCCCAGCGGATTTACAGCTAGGGAAGGTGAAACTTTGCCAGTGCGATCGCTTCAATTAACTGGGTTACCACAATTAGAATCGCAGCAAATCCTCTCCAGCAAAGGATTAGCCAATTCAGCAGCCGAAACCAAGCAGCTAATTCAGTCTTATACAGGTAATCCTTTAGCGTTGAAAATTGCTGCAACAACAATCCAGAGCTTATTTGATGGCGATATTTCCCAATTTTTACAGCAAGGGCCAGTGGTTTTCGGTGACATTTGGGTAATTTTAGAGCAACAGTTTCACCGCCTGTCTGCTAACGAAAAGCAAGTCATGTACTCCCTAGCACTCAAACAAACCTGGGTAACGCTAACGGAATTACAACAAGATGTTGTACTGCAAATCTCTGAAGGAGAATTATTAGAAGCACTTTTGTCTTTACAAAGGCGATCGCTTCTCGAACAGCAATCAGGACGCTATAGCCAACAACCTGTAGTTATGGAATACGTAACTGACAACCTGATGGGGCAGGTATGCTCTGTGCTAAGTTGAAATTGCTTCCTGACATAGCACTCGTTATGGTGATTGCAAAATGCCCGAATGGAAACTAGTAACAGAATTTACATTTGATAGCGCTCACTACATTAAAGATTACGATGGCCCTTGTGGCCGGATGCATGGGCATACCTATAAAGTCAGAATGGAGGCAAAATCATCACAACTTCACTCCTCAGAATTTTGTCCACATCCGGTTATGGTGGCTGACTTTAGAACTTTGCGTTGGGCGAAACAAGATGTAACTAAAGGAGGACTCGACCACTGCGTGCTTAATGAAGTCTTACCTCCAGAATATGAAACTACTGCTGAGATGATTGCCAAGTATATTTATGACCGAACTAAGCAGCAGTTACCGCCAAATGTAGAACTCAAAGTAAGGGTTTCAGAAACAGCGAATAGCTGGGTTGAGTATCACGAGTAATCTTCGCTAAAGTTTGCTTTGGTTAACCTTTCAGCTTCCCGATGTTAATTCGGGGAGCTATTTTTTATGGGTGATTGAAAATACCTACTATTCAATACTTGTCGGTTAAGGGTTAAAGGGGAAGGGAAAAAGGGGCAAGAAAAAACCTTTAACCCTTACCCTTTAACCTTTTCCCCAAACCAAATTAAGAGTTGAAAATCCTTAACCGAGCAGTATTGACCTACTATTTACTTACAGCGTTTCTGTACAAAATTATCTAAAAAGAGTATAACTATATACTAGCAACAATGAGTTTTTGATTTCAAAACCACTATGGCAAAATACCAGCCTTTGTTTACCACCCTTGCTTTATGCTCTCTTTCCCTTACTACTCTGACTAGCAGTAGCTTGGCTCAAAATAAAGCTGCAAATCAAGCTAACTTACAAGCACAGGCTAATACTTCTACTTCTACTTCTGTTTCTACTTGCCCGTTACCCACAGACATTGCAGTAACATTTTTAAAATCTGAATGTCAAGAAGTGACACTCACAGAAGCTAAAACTTACTACCGTTACTTCAGTAGTGATAGTAATAAATTTGGTAGATATCTCACCACCAATCTTTACAACAATAATGTAGAAGTAATTAGAAAATTAGCCTTAAAACAAGAATGGGGCAACCAAGCGAAAATAATGTTAACAGTTACTGTCCCCGCGGGAACGAAAGTTTATCAAGGAATAGTCGCGCCTCAAGAACCATCACAATGTTATCCAGGTGGCGGACAGCAAATATTTATTCAGAATTCCAAAGATCCAAATTTAAAATGGTCTGAAGGAACTCCATTGCAAGTAGCAGAATTTAAGTGTCCCTTATAAAAGGAGCTAAATTAATCACTTCCAGATAAAATTTGTACAAAGTTGCGATCGCAATTTTGAATATTGGTTCCCAGCATCCAAAAACTGGATTTCTCAGGAACGGCGATCGCAACATTATTTACCAATATCTCTAATTAAAAAAGATGGAAGCAAAAAAAGTAGAATTTCTGAAGCTGATAGATCAAGCGCTGGAAGTAGGAAACACAATGCTTGATACTGGATATCCGTCTTCCGATAGATTAAATAACTTAATCGCTCAATTACAGCAAATTAAAGCTGCAACGATTAGCGATCGCCTTGAACCATCAGGAGGAACTGTTACACTAGGCTTGGCGCGGGAAGTTGCTGATTGGATTGAGAATTTAGATTCACCCTTATTAAAAGCTGTAGGCGCAATAGAGATTTATTACCAGCAACAACTATAAAGTCGAAAATTATACCAATTCTTATGTAATTGTGTTTGGTTGTAGGCAATTGTACTAACTTTTGTTTTTTCAAAAAACACTAGTATAATTAAGCATATATACTGTATAATATTAGTCAAATCTTCAAAGGCATTTGTCAATTTTAATAACTGATTCTGAACGTTTATAAAGAAATAAATCAGTTTATTAAGGTTTTAATAATACTTATCTCAGCTTCGACATTCATTCCGTTATTTGCTGCTGGAATTGTGTAATCTGAAAACAGCTAAAGCTAATAATGAAATTGAGGTCTGATGACTCCTACGATTATGCGTCAGCTATGGTCTGTGGTTGAAACCGCGCAAACCAAGACCCTATTACAGCTAGACGATGCTACCTTGGTGCAATGGTTAGTCAAACAAACCAACACCCAAGCATTGTTAGAACCGAAAGAAACGGATTTTCTGTGTGATTACATACAATCTCGTTTGTCTTTGATTCGCGATTTAGCTTATGAACGACAGTGTTAAGACGAGAGCGATCGCAATATCTTAGTCCTCAGTGTCAGGGCAGTAAATTTGAGCTATTGGCTATTGATGTTGTCGGGGTAAATAGCCTTCTACCAAGCAATCAGAACCAACTACACGCCAGCGAACATTTTCTAAAGTTAAAGCTTCCGTCATTGTGGTAAAACCCAAATCGCCTACAGGCGTAGGAGCATGAGTACCACCAATGATTTTGGGAGCGATAAAGGCAAGAATTTTTTGCACCGCTCTTTGTGCGATCGCACTTGCAGCTAAAGTACCACCACATTCCCATAGAACGCTACAAAAACCCCGCTCATACAAGTGCCCCATGACATTATCTGGTGTGAGTGACGTGAACTCCACCACTTCCACACCCTTTTGCCGTAACATTTCTTGAATATTCGGATTAGCGCCTACCTCCGTTAACACTAAAGTAGGAGCTTCCTCTGTTTCCCACAGGTGAGCATTTTCTGGCAAGTCGAGATGGCGACTCATCACTACCCGCAAGGGATTATGGGCTCCTACCTGATGGCTAGTTAAGTAAGGATTATCCTGTCGCACAGTATTACCGCCCACAATAACAGCATCACAAGCAGCCCGTAGTTGATGAACTTCACCGCGGGCTGCTTGATTTGTTACCCAAGCACTATGACCAGAGGTGGTAGCAATTTTGCCATCCAAAGTCATGGCATACTTCAAAATACCTAAAGGGCGCTTGTAGAGTATGCGATGTACAAAACCTTCATTGAGTTGTTGACAGGCGGCTTCTTCCACGCCCACTAAAACTTCTATTCCCGCAGCACGTAACCGCGCAATCCCACCGCCTGCTACCAGTGGGTTTGGATCTACCATCCCCACAACTACCTTTGATACTCCCGCATTGATCAAACCTTCTGAACAGGGGGGAGTGCGCCCGTAATGGTTGCAAGGTTCGAGGCTGACATAGACTGTAGCACCGCGAGCGCTTTCTCCCGCTGCTCTCAACGCAAAAACTTCCGCATGAGGTTCACCAGCACGGGGATGAAACCCTTCACCCACAATTTCCCCATCCTTAACAACCACTGCACCCACTAATGGATTTGGGGAAGTGCGTCCCAAAGCACGACGGGCGAGTTCCAAACACCGCCGCATCATCAGGGAATCAAAATCACTCCCTACCCTGTTCCCAGCCGAATCAACTGGAAGCGTACTTTCTGGAGTGTAGTTAAGAGATGCATCTGCTTGAGCGACCACAGGGGAATTATCCATAATTTTGGGGAACACTCTAAATATTTTCCACGCTAGCTGCTCTTTTGCGCGAGATTTTCACAGTAATATTCAGGTTTTACTTTTGGTGATCTTAACTTACAGGGTTGGGCATGGGGCATGGGGCATGGGGCATGGGGCATGGGGCATGGGGCATGGGGTAATTGGTAATTGGTAATGGAAATTTCTCCTCATCTTCCTCATTTCCCAAACTCTGGGAAACCAGCAAATGCGGCGGTAGCTTATTTACAATCGAATCATCCCTATACTTAAGTTGCTATTCGCCTGAATATGGAATTAAATTTGCGTTTTCCGGAGATTAATCAAGTTATTGTCAGGCTTGATGACCAAGAAACTAACACGCTAAATTTTATATCTCCCTTAACAGCGGAAGACTTGGAAGATATTCGCTGGTATTTTGAAGTCTATGCTAAAAGTTACACGGCTGATGTGGATGATGAAGGGGCGAAGCGCATTGAGGAGAACTTTCAACAATGGGGTACAGGCTTATTTGAGGCTGTTTTTCAGAATCGCGCCGCCCAGAGGATATTTAATGATTTTCAAGATGCGGATGAACCAGGACGCTTATTAACGATCAGCGCCAGTCATCCGGCAATTTTATCTCTACCTTGGGAATTGTTACGCGACCCAGCATCAGATATCTATTTATTTAACGAAAATCCCCGGATTTCTGTGCGTCGTCGTTTACCAGGGGCCGGAGGTGGACGCAAACCGTTTATAGTTCAGCCAAAAGAGAGTTTGCGGTTGCTGTTTGTAGTGAGTCGTCCCAGTGATGCGGGGTTTATTGACCCTCGTGGAGAAGCCAAAGCGGTATTAGATGCTGTGGCTCAAGAAGCAGCAGGAAAAATTGAGGTAGAATTTTTGCGTCCCGCGACTTTGGATAATTTAGTCGCCCGTTTAGAAGACTCACGCCTACCAAGGATTGATATTGTCCACTTTGATGGGCATGGCGTATATGACCCCGATGGCAGATTCCATAAGCTAGCGAAATCCAGTGACCCAGAAGGAGCGACCAAAGGGGAAAATGGCAACGGCAGCAATATGGGTTATCTGTTGTTTGAGAATCCAGATGGCAAGATGGCGTTGATTAGCGCCGAAACCTTGGGAGAAATGCTGCACCGTCAAAAAGTCGGGTTAATTGTTCTGTCTGCTTGTCAGTCAGCAAAAGTTGCTGGTGAAGATGCTATGGGTTGTGTCGCCGCCAGATTAACTCATGCAGGGATTCCGGCGGTATTGGCGATGACCTATTCAGTATTAGTAGTCACAGCCCATCAATTGTTTGCCAAATTTTATCAGCGCATAGTCCGGGCTGAAGGTATCGGCGCAGCGTTAGATAATGGACGACGGGACTTGTATCTCAACAAAGAACGCGGCGAAAGACGACGGGGAGACAAGCAAATAACTTTCAAATTACAAGACTGGTTTCTCCCAGCCTTATACCAAGCCGCCGGAGATACCGCTTTATTAACTCCCTCATCCCCCCCATCTCCCTCATCCGCCTCATCTCCCCCATCATCCACCAACCTCCCCGAACTCCAAGAAGCGGGTTTCTTCGGTCGCAGTCAAGAATTATGGGAAATAGAACGCTGGTTTGTCGAAGGAACGCGACGCATTACCATATCCGGCTTTGGTGGACAGGGAAAAACCTATTTAGCAGCCGAGGCAGGACGGTGGTTGTCCCGCACGGGGATGTTTGAGAAAGTATGTTTTGTGAATTATGCCGATTTTCAGGGTGTGGATGCTTTAGGGTTGGCGGTGAGTACCTTAGCAACGGTGTTGGGACAGAATTTAATTGATGTTACAGCCGCGACTGCTGCGTTAGGGCAAACACCGACCTTATTAATTTTAGATAACTTGGAAACCTTACAGCCACAAGCATTGCAAGAATTGTTAACCGTGGCGAAACAATGGTCTGAGGTGGGGCAATGTCGCTTATTACTCACCAGCCGCACACCGAATTTTTATCATCCAGATTATCGCACCGAAGGCAGTTTGAAACATCGTTCATTGCCATTGTCGGGGTTAGAGTGGGAAGACGCTTTGGCGTATATCCAGAGTTTGTGGAAGCTACCGCCATCACCTATATATAAACTGCCAGAACGAAACGAGTTGAGGCGATTATTGAGATTGGTAGATTTTCATCCCCTTTCCTTGGGTTTATTGGCGCGACAGTTGAAAATTTGCCCAGTGGAAGAGTTGGGGGAAAGGTTGGCGGCGTTGATTGTGGAAACACCCGGTAATCCCTTGTTAGCTTCCTTGAATTTGTCCTTGGAACGCTTGGATGATGAGGCGCAGGAGTGGTTGCCGAGGTTGGGCGTGTTTCAGGGAGGGGCGTTTGAACCAAATTTGTTGGAAATTACCGAATTTTCTGAGTCACAGTGGCAACAGCTACGCCCAGCACTGGAAAACACAGGCTTGATACAACCAGAAAATCTGCCTAATGTTGTTGTTCCTTTCTTGAAATTTCACCCCACCTTAGCCCCTGTTCTCTGGTCGCGCCTGTCACCAGAAGCGCAGGGCGAACTCCTTGCCCGTCATAGCCTACGATATTATCAATTATCTAGCTATTTGTATGCTGAAGATCGAAAAAATCCCTATGAAGTCCGTGCCATTGCCCAGAGAGAACTGCCGAATTTGCTGTATGCAGTCAACGGCGCATTAGATGCAGAGGAAGAATGGGCAGTAGATTTTGTTGATAAAGTCAACTGGTTTCTCGACAACTTCGGACTTAACAGAGATAGGGTTGCACTCACCCAACAAGTTGAACAGGTTTTAGCAGAAGTGGGTTCCCAGACATGGTATCTTGCCCGTTCTAATATAGGTGAGCAATTACGCAAGACCGGAGGCTATCAAGAAGCGGTGCAGGTGTTTAGCGAGATAATTGCTGGTTTAGGTGAGAAACCGAGTTATCAACGCTGTTTTACTTTAACTCAGTTAGGGCGATGCTTTGCGGCGCAAGGCCTCGCAGCACAGGCAGCAGCACTTTACAGTCAAGCGTTAGCGGTGGCGGCACAGTTAGAACAATCTTATGGTGTTAAGCATCAGATGGCAGACGTGCAAGCTTATTTAGCAGATGTACTAATGGCTAAGGGGGATTATGGTAAAGCACGAAGTGCTTGTGAAGCTGGTTTAGCCATACAAGAAGAAATTGGGAACTTTCGTGGTGCTGCGTTAGCAAATGCCCAACTTGGCACCCTCGCCCTGGGGCAAGGCAACCTTCAAGAAGCTGAACAACGCCACCGTCTTGCATTGACTACTTTCCAGCAACTGAATGTACCAGCAATGGAAGCTGTGGCTTGGCACCAACTAGGTATAGGTTACGAAAAAGGCAAGAAGTGGGACGCTGCGGAACACGCCTACCGAGAATCAGCAAAGATAACGGAATCTCAAGGTAATCTGTCAGATACAGCGGGGGCTTGGAATCAACTAGCTATGATTAATGTATACACTGGCAAACTGGATGAGGCTGAAGCTTGGTTTCGCAAGGCCATTGAAGGTTTCAGATCTGTGGGAAATAAGTTTCAACTATCAAAAGCAGTCAACAATCTTGCTGAACTCCTACAAAAACAACTCAACCGCTTGTCAGAAGCGCAGCAATTAGCAGAAGAGGCATTGGCTATCTTGCAAACTTTAGACTCTGCTGTAACTGAGATTTGGAAAACTTATGGACTTTTGGCAGATATTACTGACAAACAGGGCAAAACCACCCAAGCTCAAGCATATCGTCGCCTGTCGCGGCAGGCAAAGGCTGCATTTGCTGGGACGCGCTATGAGTTGCGGAAGTATGGACGGTTAATTGCTGCGGTTATTGCGGCGGTTAATGATGCAAAAGTGAGGCAACAGCTAGAGCTGGTGCTGGAAAAAATGGTGAAACGTGGTTGGGGTAATCTCGTAGCTGCCATTCGCCTAGTATTAAATGGTGAGAGAGATGAGGATGTGCTGTGCGAGTCTTTGGATTTAGATACTTCGATGATTATCAATGCTATCCTGCGGGGTATTGCCAACCCCGACACACTCAACGAGTTGTTAGACGAGCAGGGTTAAATAACTAGTCAGATAAATTAATTACACAACGTCATTGCCAATGTAGCAGAGCGGAAGGAAGGTGATCGCAAGGGCTGCGATCGCTTTCCTTACCTCGCAGTGGCTGTAAATATTTTTGCCCATTTACTGAATTTGTAATTAAATGCGATCGCGCAGTGCATAATTTGAGTTCAGAAGGCGAAAGTTCAAGCAAAAAGCTCAAACATTGGACTTCAAAACGAGAATGTTCCAGTTCCAAACAAGAATGTTGCACCTCAGAAAGAGAATCTTCAAGTTCAGAAGGCGAAAGTTGAAGCAAAAAGCACGAACATTGGACTTCAAAACATGAACGTTGAAGCAAAAAGCACGAACATTGGACTTCAAAACATGAATCTTCGAGTTCAGAACAAGAACATTGCACTTCAAAACCTGAATGTTGCTGAAAAATCAAAAGGACACAACATTGTTGTGTCCTCACCTTGGTATATTTACTTGCAAAATGGTGTTTTCCTTAATCTCGATTACACCTGAAAACTCATGGGCAGAGCAAATTTAAGATTGCTCGAACAATTTCATTTCTTGCCACCAACGATTCAGGGGATAGTAAACTACTGGTGCCCAAAGACTACTGAGGATGGCAGAAGCTAGAGCGACACGCTGATAATATGTCCAGATGTATTCAGTTTTGCGATCGCCCATTAAACTCAACTCCACTCCAAAAATTGTCTCAGCGACAACTGCCATCACAAAGACAATCAAAGCAATAGAAATAAAGTCTTCTTCAATAAAACGCTGCTTCTGAAGCAAACCAGTCAACATTCCCACTATTCCCAGCGATAAGGCATGAGTGGGATTAGGCGATGTCATACCATCCTGAAGTAAACCCAAAACTATACCAGCAAAAGCCCCAGACCAAACTGTGCGTTTCACACTCCAAGCCACCACCCAAATTAATAACCAGTTCGGCCCAATCCCCAATAGTTCCATTCCTGGTAACCGGGCTGGTAACAATAGCAAACATAACAACACAGACCCCGCAGTCACCGCCCAATCAACAAACTGACGTGTGCGGGGATTCCAACGTGCGAGCGGCGGGATTTTAAATTTAGCTCTCCGCGCTGACGGTTTTGACTTATTTGGACGGCGACCAGTAAATGCAGGCATCTTCATGGTGGTGCAACAGTTATGGGGAGGGTAAAAATTAATTACTAATTCGTAATTTCTAATTCGTAATGAGGATTGACGCAACAAAATTATAGAGTTTGCGTTTTTGACATCTTGGCAGTTTTCGACATCAGTGCGGCGTGGGTACTATTTAACCCACTAGCTGCCAGTGTAGAAATCATCCTTTGAAACTATCTCTAATTACAAACTACGAATTACGAATTACGAATTACGAATTACGAATTACAAATTACGAACTGATTTAATTAGATTTTTGCGGTTCTGGGTTGGTCGGCTGAGGATTTTCTGTTGCGGGGATGGGGTTTTCGGGTTTTGGATAAACAGATACCCAATCGAGCGATCGAATTGGTGGGAAAAGTTCAACTTTTGCAACTGAAGCTGGAAGTTTCTTTAAATCTAAAGATTTAATTCTGCCAACTGCGACACCAGCAGGAAACTTTTGACTATAAGTGGAGGTAGAAACATAATCGCCTACCTTCACATTCGGAACTTTTTCATAAAATTCCAGCACTGCTTCCGCTGAAGAATCTCCGCGCAAAACCCCTTTGGCTGAGGTACGGCCGATTGTGACACCAACTTGGCTTTTCAGGTCACTAATTAATAAAACGCGGCTGGTGTTGGGGGTGACACTTTCTACCAAACCCACCAATCCGCCTTCTGCTCTCACAATGTAACCTTCTTGAATTCCCGCATTTGAGCCGCGATCCAAGGTGATTTGTTGCCACCAATGGTCAGCACTGCGCCCAACTACCCGCGCTGTCATTGGGCGAGAAGTAGCTGGCTCCTTCTCTACGTAGCCTAATAAATTCTGTAACTTTTTGTTTTGACTTTCTAAATCAGCAATACGCGTTTGCAACTCCAGTGTCCGCGCATCTTTCAGGCGTTCTTCTGGAGTAGGCCCCGTCTGCAACATTTGCAAAGGACGAGTAATCGTTTGATACATCTCCAGTAGTAACGCTCCTTGGGTTTGGCGTAAAATCCAAGCGCTACTTAAAACGAGAGCGATTAATCCAATTTGTAGACCTTTGCGTTCCCACCAACGACGTAAGATAACCATCTATCCATACCTGATTTTTATATCTTTGAATATTGTGAAGAATTTTGGGTTCTATTTATAGGAAACCCAATATCAGATAATGAATTCTACGTATTTAGAACTCAATATCTGATATTTTTTATTACATATTGCGAGAACGACCGCTGAATACCCGTTCCAGCTGTTTGAAGTTTTCCAACACACGACCCGTTCCCAAAACCACACAACATAAAGGATCGGCAGCAATGTGTGTGACGATACCTGTTTCATGGCTAATGAGAGTATCTAATCCTTTCAGTAAAGCACCACCACCAGCAAGCATAATTCCTCGATCAATAATGTCTGCTGCTAGTTCGGGAGGTGTCCGTTCTAATGTTCGCTTCACCGCTTCAATAATTACTGATAGCGGTTCCAACATACTTTCACGAATTTCCGGGCCTTTGATAGTCACAGTTCGAGGCAAACCAGAAAGCAAATGTAAGCCTCGGACTTCCATAATGGCATCATTATCATCATTGGTAGGATAAGCAGAACCAATGCGAATTTTTATGTCTTCCGCAGTACGTTCTCCAATCACTAAATTATGAACTTTCTTCATATATTGCAGGATGGAGTCTGTTAGTTCATCACCTGCGATGCGAACTGATTCACTAATAACTGTACCTTGAAGACTAAGTACTGCTACTTCTGTAGTACCGCCACCAATATCAATAATCATGTTGCCAGTTGGTTCAGCAACTGGGAGTCCTGCGCCAATAGCCGCAGCGACTGGTTCATCAATTAAATAAACTTCTCTAGCGCCAGCTTGGGTAGCTGCATCCATTACTGCTCGTCTTTCAACACCCGTCACACCGCTGGGAATACCAATGACAATCCGGGGTAAAATCAGCGATCTGCCTTCATTAACACGTTGAATAAAGCTTTTCAACATCAGCTCAGCTGTATCGAAGTCAGCGATTACACCATCACGCAAAGGACGGAGCGCAATCACATTTCCTGGTGTACGACCGAGCATTTTTTTAGCTTCTTCACCTACAGCCAGTGCAATCTTTTCGTTTTGATCGATGGCTACTACCGAAGGCTCTTGGAGTACAATACCTTTACCAGATACATAAACGAGGGTATTAGCAGTACCGAGGTCGATACCCATATCCCACGATGAGCGAAAGTTCCTGAAAAGACCCACGCGTCCTACGCCCCCTATTTGCAATACTTGATGATTAAAATGGTTAAGTTAATCGTGCTGGATTCTATTATGTTTTTGATCCTGAGTCCAGTAAAGCAGGCTATTTTTTTCAATAACTTTTGGCAATCTTTACGACAACTCAGTCGTTCTATTTTTTGATCTTCTGTGACTGGCTCAGTATATCCGTAAACTTTTCTACAATCTTCTGGGTAATTTGTATCATTTTTAGACGCAACTATATTGCTAATTCTTTAACATATTTTCAACACTTTCACAATTCGCTATGATGGAATTCAGAATAAATAAGTACGTATGTACTGAAAGGTAATGCACATGAGTATCAATATTGTCACCCTTGTTGGTCGTGTAGGCAGCGACCCAGATATTAAATATTTTGAGTCCGGCAGTGTCAAGTGTAGATTGACGTTAGCAGTAAACAGGCGATCGCGAAATCGAGATGAGCCTGATTGGTTCACATTAGAATTATGGGATAAAACAGCAGAGATTGCCGGTAATTATGTGCGTAAAGGTAGCTTAATTGGTATCAAAGGCTCCTTAAAGTTTGACACATGGAGCGATCGCCAAACCGGAGCAAATAGATCTTCGCCAATTATCAGAGTAGACCAACTAGAGTTGTTAGGTTCTAAACGCGATAGTGAAGCAGCAATGACAGATATGTCCTCAGAACATTTCTAAAATGAGTCCAAAGTCAAAAGTCCAGGGTCGATATAATTTGACCCTGGACTTTTGACCGTTGACCGTTGACTGTTGACTAATAACTAATTTGTAAGGTCACAGATGCTTCTACTTGCTGTTCGCCACCAATTACTGGAGTCGAAGCATCAGCTTGAGCTAGCTTCGCAGACTCAGCACGGTATAAAACAGGTAATGGTGGTGGCGCACTCGCACCGTTAACTTGAATGCTTACTACTTCTTTAGATGTCAAACCCAAGGAACCGAAAACTGCTTGTGCTTGTGCTTGCGCGTCTTGGGTAGCTTCTTTGAGTGCTTGCTTTTGAGCAGCTGCGATCGCTTCATCAGTTGCCACAAAACTAATACCATTAATTTGTGTAGCACCAGCTTTTACAGCTTCATCTAATAAGGGGCCAGCTTTTTCGGTTGCAATCCGAAAACTCACAGTATTGCTAGCAGCATACCCAGTAATTCGCTGCACGTTATTGGTATAACTATAAACTGGATTCAAACGAATACCTGTGGTTTGTAACTTCTCCACATTCCGGCTCTTGAGTAGTGCCACTACAGCGGCTGAACGCTGGGCTGCTTCTTGCTGTACTTCCTGGGCTGTTTTACCCTGAATTTCTACCCCTAAGTTAACTAAAGATAGGGTAGTAGGAATTGATTCCATACCACGACCACTCACAGTCAGCGTTCGCCACAATTTTTCTTTTTCTTGGGCTAACCCTGGCTGTATAAAAGTTACACAGACAAGCAAAGCTAAAGGTAAAGTTTTACAAAAATTGCCAACATTAAACCGTGAACCGGATGATAAAGCGGCTCTCAACATAAAATTTGCACTCCTCAAAAAAGTTATCTCGGATGTTTTTCATAGAGCATATCTAACAATCAAGATTTAACGGTCAACTGTGCATAGTCAACCGCCACCACTAAGTTTTCACAATTCTTATGGATTGAATAGATACGATTTGTATGTTTATACTTTGACACTGTTACAGTCAAAAACGGAAATGGTTTCATTTTTTGAAACTAAAAAAATTACACCTAACCAATAATTCATTGATGGTAAGTACTTGGACAAAAATATTTACAGTCATTGCGAGCGTTCGCGTTAGCGTCTCGAAGAGAAGCGAAGCAATCGTAAGGGCTGGGATTGCTTCGCTCCATTCGCAATGACTTTGTGTAATTAATTCTGTCAGACTACTTACAAGCCTCCGTTTTGCTGTGGAATCAATATAAAATCCTTAAGCCCCCGTTTCGCTACGGGGTCAATCCAAAATCTAAAATCTAAAATCTAAAATTGTTTGACTGTGGAGATTTTGATGGCGTATTGGCTGCTGAAAACTGAACCCGATAGTTATTCCTACTCTGATTTAGAAAGAGATGGTAGTACAGTTTGGGATGGAGTTAACAATCCTCTGGCTTTAAAACATCTGCGAACAATGGTGATTAGTGACTTGGCTTTGATTTACCATACAGGTAAAGAACGGCAGGTTGTAGGTGTAGCAGAGATAGTCAGTCAACCTTACGCCGATCCAGCATTAAATGATGCCAAACGCACAGTTGTAGATGTACGAGCAGTAAACACAGTCAAACAGCCTGTTACCTTAGCCCAAGTCAAGCAAGATAGCTTTTTTACAGACTTTGACTTACTAAGACTCCCTAGATTATCTGTCGTTCCAGTTTCGGAATCCTATTGGCAACGCTTAATGCAGTTAGCAGACAGCAAAATTTAACACTCTTGTGAAAAGTTACGTAAGAATAAGGTTTCTATTCACATCTTGCGTAACTAAATATTATTTCCTCTCCCCCTGCTTTCTGCCTTAATCTCAAGAGATAGCAGCAGGCTTCTTGTGGAAACAGGTAAAAATTAAAGAGAAAGATTTTCGCAGAACCAATGCAGTTTTTAAATGCAATCAGCTCCTCTGTTCCCCTGTTGGCCAGCGCCACAGAGACAGTAGACAGTTCAATGGTAATGGCAGCAGTGCTGCTAAGTTTAGTGGTAATTTACTTCGCTAGCAAAGTTGGCGGAGAGTTATCTAACAGGGTTGGTTTACCCCCAGTTTTAGGCGAACTGGTAGGTGGTGTTGTCGTCGGTATCTCTGTGTTGCACCTTTTAGTATTTCCTGAAGGTGGTACAGATAGTTCTAGTTCTTTAATTATCGCCTTCCTACAATCTACTGCTGGGTTAACTCCACAAGCTGCGGATGGTGTGTTTGCAGCACAGTCAGAAGTGATTTCTGTCTTAGCAGAACTAGGTGTAATCGTTCTGCTATTTGAAATTGGTTTGGAGTCAAACTTAAAAGACTTAATGGCAGTAGGTATCCAAGCCACGATTGTTGCAGTAGTTGGGGTAGTAGCACCTTTTGCTGCGGGTACTGTGGGGTTGATGACTTTGTTTGGTATTGATGCTGTTCCGGCGATTTTTGCTGGCGCAGCTTTGACCGCTACTAGTATTGGGATTACGTCCAAGGTACTTTCAGAAATTGGACGACTCAATTCTAAAGAAGGGCAGATTATTCTAGGTGCAGCTGTAATTGATGACGTACTAGGAATTATTGTCTTGGCAGTGGTTGCTAGCTTGGCTAAAGATGGTGAAGTAGATGTCACTAAAGTTATTTTTCTCATTATCAGTGCAACTACTTTCCTGCTAGGCGCAATTTTGCTAGGGAATTTTTTCAATAAGTCTTTTGTCGCAATCGTCAACCGTCTCAAAACGCGGGGTGAATTGGTAATGCCAGCATTCATCTTTGCCTTTGTTATGGCATATCTCGCTGCTGTCATCCAATTAGAAGCCATCTTGGGAGCTTTTGCGGCTGGTTTAGTCTTGGAAGAGACAGATAAGCGTAAAGAATTGCAAAAGCAAGTCATTCCCATTGCCGATATGTTAGTGCCAATTTTCTTTGTCACTGTCGGTGCAAAAACTGATTTGGGTGTATTAAATCCTGCGATTCCCACTAATCGGGAAGGTTTAATCATGGCTAGTTTCCTGATTATCGTAGCCATTATTGGAAAAGTAATTACAGGCTTAACGGTATTTGGTCAGCCAGAAATCAACCGTTTAGCCATTGGTGTGGGGATGATTCCTAGAGGCGAAGTAGGATTAGTATTTGCTGGTGTTGGTGCTGCTAGTGGAGCACTCTCCAAACCACTGGGAGCAGCAATTATCATGATGGTAATTTTGACAACCTTTTTAGCACCACCGCTGTTAAGGTTTGTCTTTCCAGATCCAGCTAACGAAACAACAGATACAGAGAAATTGGTATTAGATGGTGCTGGCGCTACATCCTTAACCATCGAACAACCTCAGTTGATGACAGCAAAATCGCCAGATGTCGCTAATTTAGAATCGGCTCCGGATTCTTCAGAGAGTTAATTGGATTCTTAGGTAGAAACACTCTGTTGATTATCTACTGAGGTAGATTAAGACTGAGTTCTGAGTTGTAATTATTCAGAACTCAGTCAGGTTAAATGCGATCGCTCTCGGTGTTGGCTAAGTAGCATTCCGTGGTCATAGTCCTCAATGTACTTGAGTATTCTCCTATGGCTACGGGAAACTTATAGCTTGGAGTGTCCGTCCCCTAAGATTGTTAATTTGTTTTTTCTCATTCAGACCAGTATTTGGCCTCTACTCGGTTGCTAGCTTTTCCCTGTTTTACTATCTTTATTTGGTTATGTTTTCAGCAGTGAGGAAGTAAGTAGTAGTCATTAACGGCATACACCACGTATGAGCAAGGGAATAGAGACTAGTATGTTGTACTTAGACTCTGTACTCAGGACTTTTGCTAGCGATCGCATAACTTGAACTCAATTACCTGACTAATTCAAGTTTGACTGACTGGGATTTACTGCTTAAAGTCAATTCTGGTGATTTTTTGTGGTTGTGGTCTGATGCGATCGCTAGCAAAATCAAAGCCTGTGGCAAATTTGATGCTCTTAAGTTTATGTCTTAATAGCAATGTTCCAGCTCAAATAGGCATAAAAATTCATTTTAGGTGATGCAAGTGTGACAATTTACCAATATGTTGAAATATTAACTACTCCCATGAATGTAAATCAGCAGAAATGACTTTGAATCTAAATTGGTTAATATCTGGTACGTTAGGAACTGTTTTGTTGCTAGCATCACCAACGTTGGCAGCGAGGCTAGATTCTTGGCGTTTTGATGCCAATCAAAACCAGCTAGAAATCAATACGATGGGTGCTGTGCAACCGAAGGCACAATTACTTTTCAACCCGACTCGTCTAGTAATTGATCTACCACAAACTGTATTTGGCCGTCCCCAAGTCACGCAAAATTTTGGCGGAGCAGTTCGCTCAATTCGTGTGGGACAGTTTGACCAAGAAACAACCCGCATTGTAGTCGAAATCAACCCAGGCTATACCATAGACCCCCAACGGGTGCAATTTACGCCGATTAATGACAGCCGTTGGCTGGTAAAATTACCAGACCCAGAAGTGGTGAAAATACCATCTGGCGATCGCAATATTTACAATGCACCTGCAACAGATGTTACATCCAAACCTGAGTTACCCCCGTTGGTGAACGCCACAGCCGGAGTGACTCAAATTGAGAGATTACGAGTCACGGGTGATGGATTTTTTATCTTGACTAGTGGTGGTAACCCGAAGATTGAAGTAAATCGGACTGAGGATAAAAAGTTAATTAATATCGATATCTCCGGCGCTGCTTTATCACCAAGGTTTGACCAACAGGATATCTTAATTAACCGCTATGGCGTAAATCGGATTCAATTCAGGCAATTACAAAATCAACCGCCTGTAGTGCGGATGACAATGCGGGTAGAGAGTAATAGCCCTGATTGGCGAGCTATGAGTAGCAGGGTTGGTGAGTTAGTTGTTTTGCCCAATAATAGTGGCGTGGCATCAAGCGAAGATGATAATCGGCCGCCTGTAACATCTTCTACCAACTCCCCAGCCAATATTCAATCTGTAGAATTAGCAGGGAACGGCACACAATTGCTGATTCGTGCTGACCAAGCTGTATCTGCAACAGGTGGTTGGGACAGATCTTCTGGTTTGTTTCGCATTACAATCCCCAATGCTAAAGTATCTCCCAGAGTTAAAGGGCCAGCTTTAGATGCTACTAGTTCCGTTTTGCGGGTAAGACTCCAACCCCAAGAACCAAATACAGTAGTTGTCTTTGTGCAGCCAGCATCCGGAGTGCAAATTGGCGAACTTAACCAAGTTGGTAGTCAGCTGATAGCACTACAACTACAACGCTTTTCTCAAGTTAGACCACCTCTCGATTTACCACCGCAATCGCCTTCAGATCTGCCAGATAGCAATCTTCCCCTACCTGGTTCAGGTTCCACAATTCCTAATGGGCGAATGGTAGTGCTAATTGACCCCGGACATGGCGGTAAAGACCCAGGGGCCATTGGGATTGGCGGAGTGCGTGAGAAGGATATCATCCTCCCCATTGGCATGAGAGTGGCACAGATATTGCAGCAAAATGGCGTGCAAGTAATTATGAGCCGTAATTCTGACTATTTTGTCAGCTTGGAAGGACGAGTTGCGATGGCAGCCAGAGCAAGAGCTGATGTCTTTGTCAGTATTCATGCTAATTCAGCAGGTGCAGGTCGTCCTGATGTGAATGGATTGGAAACGTATTATTACGACAGTGGTCTCAGTTTAGCTCGCATTGTTCATACCAACATTCTCCAAAGTTTAAATGTCAGAGACCGAGGAGTGCGACGAGCTAGGTTTTATGTCCTCAGAAAAAGTTCCATGCCTTCTATTTTGGTAGAAACTGGCTATTTAACTGGTCGAGTGGATGTTGCCAACCTCCAAAGCTCAAATTATCAGAATCAAATGGCGGAAGCGATCGCTCGCGGTATCCTCCAGTATCTCAAACAAAGATAATCAAGCAGCAAAAGTTGAGTAATTTCACTAGCAGCGGTTTCTCAAAATAGATACTTACGTAATTTTAATACCAACTTAAGGATTAAAATATTTATTGCTGAATAACTACTACAAGAAATATCGATGAAACTCTGTCTCACCAGTCAATGGTCAACAATCAACAGTCAACATTCAGGACTATTTTCCAGACAATCATGTTGAAAAATTTATCAACACTAACTCACTTATAAAGTCAATTAATCTCATCTGTACAGTTCGACACACCCATCTATAAAATATTTTTCTAAATATTAAAGAGTGGCTGTCACTAGCCTTGGTACACAAACTAAACGTAGTTAGAGTTTTACACTAGGTGCATTAATTACTAGTAAACAAACAGTTAACTGCAGGATAAAGGGTAAAGAGGGAAGTATGAAGCTAATACCTGAAGATAAATCTGCTAGACCAAAACAAGCTACCTGATTTTTGCGGGAGTTGACCTCAAAATACCTCTTTATTGTGCGACCTAATTAAATTTACTTACTTTGGAGAAAATTCTGTTTTTTACTTCTTGAGACTTGATCCTGATTGTTCAGAAACACTTTACGAACATACTTCAATGGTCAGTTTAATTCTAATTATCTTTTTTTGGTGTACCGTAATGCTTTGGAGATGGAATTTGGCAGCATTCACAACATGGCAAAGTTGCAAAAATATGCTAAAATTCCACGCCATTAAGTATGTTGTTAATGCCAGCGCAAATTGTTTTTGCTGCATTAAAGCTAATGTTTGGGCGGTGACGGTGTGAGGATTTATCAATATTTTGAAAGCTTAACGGCTCCCATGAATGCGAATCAGGAGAAAGGACTGTGAAATTACACTGGTTACTACCCGGTACTTTTGGAACCATCTTCATACTGTCGTCGCCGGCTTTTGCAGCGAGACTAGAATCTTGGCGTTTTGATGCCAGTCAAAATCAGTTAGAAATCAACACCGCCGGTGGTGTACAACCAAAGGCACAACTCATTTTTAACCCTACCCGTTTAGTAATTGATTTACCACAAACCGTATTTGGTCGTCCCCAGGTAACCCAACCAGTAGGCGGCGGAATTCGTTCAGTGCGTGTGGGACAGTTTGACCCAGAAACAACTCGCATTGTGGTCGAACTGAACCCAGGTTACACCATAGACCCCCAACAAATAAAATTTACAGGTATCACTGCCAGTCGGTGGTCAGTAAAGTTACCTAATCCCAAAATGGAGCAGGTGTCTGCGTCTAATAATCTTCCAGAGCAACAAACACCAGTTCCTCGAACTATCACTCCTGCTAAACCACCTGCCACCTCATTACCGCCAAGAAATATTTACAATGTAGTGAGAACCGCCCCGGTTACCCCCATCGATAATCGCACTGCGGTTAACTCTAATTCAGGCGCAACTCAAATTCAAAAGTTACAACCCACTGGTGATGGCTTTTTCATCCGTACCAGTGGCGGTAACCCCAGGATTCAGGTCAACCGCACTGAAGACAGAAAGACAATTAATATTGATATTGCTGGGGCTGCTTTGGCACCCACATTTGAGCAGCAAGATGTCTCAATTAACCGCTATGGCGTGAATCGCATTCAATTTAGCCAATTACAATCTCAACCGCCTGTAGTACGGATGACCATGCGGGTAGATAGCAATAGTCCCGATTGGCGAGCCAGTAATAGCAGTGTGGGCGGCTTTGTACTTTTACCCAATAGTGCTGGGGTGAGATTACCTGCTGGGAATAATAATGCTAATGTTGTCATCCCCAGTACCAACTCTCCAGCGACAATTCAATCTGTAGAATTAGCTGGAAATGGTACGCAGTTACTAATTCGTGGTGACCAAGCTTTATCTGCTACAGGTGGTTGGGATAGATCTTCTGGTTTGTTCCGCATTACCATTCCTAATGCTAAGTTAGCTCCTAGGGTGAGCGGGCCAGCCTTAAACGCCAGTAGCCCGATTCTGCGAGTGAAACTACAACCCCAAGAACCAAATACAGTAGTTGTCTATGTTCAACCAGCAGCAGGCGTACAAATTGGCGAACTTAATCAAATTGGCAATCAGTTAGTAGCGTTACAATTACAACGTTCTCGAGCAATTACATCGCCCAGAATACCCCCTGTAGCTTTACCACCCCTACCACCCACCCAAGGGCAATTACCAGACCCTGCAGATAATCCCCGAACTATACCGCAGCCAACACCACGTCCTACAGTTCCTAGAGGCAAATTGTTAGTAGTTATTGACCCGGGACATGGTGGTAAGGATTCTGGTGCACCTGGCTTAGGAGGACTGTTAGAAAAAGATGTGGTATTACCCATTGGCAAACGAGTAGCCTCGATTTTGCAGCAAAATGGCGTACAAGTAGTGTTGACTAGGGATGCTGACTTCTTTGTAGAACTTCAGGGACGGGTAGATATCGCCGAGCGAGTAAATGCGACTTTATTTGTCAGCATTCATGCTAACTCAGTTGATCGTCGCCCTGATGTCAATGGATTAGAAGTATATTATTACGACAGCGGTTACGGTCTAGCCGAAACTGTCCGCAAGTCGATTCTCCAGAATATCGGCACTATCAAAGACCGAGGCACGCGTAAAGCTCGATTCTATGTCCTCAGAAAGAGTTCTATGCCTTCAATTTTGGTGGAAACTGGCTATATGACTGGTCGAGAAGACAATCCGAGACTAGGTAGCCCAGAATACCAAAACCGGATGGCAGAAGCGATCGCTAATGGCATTCTCAAGTACTTACAAAGAAGGTAAAAATGTAGTAGAACTTACCTAGTTAAAGAGGTGATATCAGACTTCTTTTGCATACAGGATTTATGAGTCTTAGCAAATTGGCTACTAAATCCTGTATCTTAAATCAAAAAACTCAACCCATATCTGCCCGTGTATTCATCTTCCATCTTTGAAGGCAATCTGTATAATTTTTCCGAGCAAGAACCGCAACGCGCCCCCATAGGTATCTTTGATAGTGGCGTGGGTGGTTTAACGGTATTACGACAAGTTTATCGGCAACTTCCTAACGAATCTGTTATTTATTTTGGCGATACAGCGCGACTGCCCTATGGCATTCGTTCACAAGCAGAAATTCTACAATATGTGCGCGAAATTTTGACCTGGATGCAACAGCAACAGGTCAAAATGGTGATTATGGCTTGTAACACCAGTTCGGCTTTAGCTCTAGATATTGTCCGTGCAGAATTTAATCTGCCAATTCTTGGCGTGATTCTCCCAGGTGCTAGAGCTGCAGTGCAACAAGGCAAGCGAATTGGTGTGATTGCTACCCCCGCCACTGCTAAAAGTAATGCTTATAAGCAAGCTATACTAGAGATTGATCCTCATGTCCAAGTCTGGCAAGTTGGTTGCCCAGAATTTGTACCCCTCATTGAGCAAAACCGGATTCATGACCCCTACACGACTGAAGTGGCGCGCTCATATTTAGAACCCTTAATCAAGCAGGAAATCGATACTTTAGTTTACGGCTGTACCCATTATCCTCACCTTGCCCCTGTCCTGCGATCGCTTCTTCCTGCTCATGTGAAGCTAGTTGATCCAGCAGTAAATGTTGTCGCCGCTTGTATCCAAGATTTAGACTTATTAGGTTTAAGGAATACCCATCCCCCACTACCTACACGCTTTGCGGTTAGCGGCTGTGCCCAACAGTTTGCCCAATCAGGGTTGCAGTGGTTAGGCTATACTCCATTAGTTGAGGAAGTTAGCTTCAGTGAAGCTAAAGCCTCTTATCTATAAAAACAATTTATTTATAGAAGTGTTTACGAGTCAAGAGTCAAAAGTCCAAAACAATTTTTTGACTTTTTGAGTAGAGACGCGATTAATCGCGTCTCTCCCACCCTTGACTACTGACTATTAACAACTTCAGTCACCTTTGGCGCTACTGATAGCTCTTGTGTATGTTTCTGCTGCCCTGCCAAATTTATATTTGTAGCATCACTGTTTTTTCCTGTTCGCTTTGCTAGTGCTAAGAGTAGGTAAACGGTGAACAAATATCCAGCAGCTAAAATAAAAATCATCATAGGCATATTTCCGTAAATCATTGTTCTACCAGCACCTTTCTCAAACGAATATGCACTTTCAACACATAAGTAAAACTTCTACCATTCAAGAGGATTCTTGATGGCTGTAGTTTGCTATGCTAGACTACTCCGTAGGGATAAATTCTCTACGGAAAACGGATTTAGTATTTAACTTAATTTTTCACGGACTATACATTCCAGAGCAGTTAAATTGCCATACGGCAACCCCTAACTACTCTCTTCAGCAGTCTACCTAGCCCGTGTTATTGCTGCTCACGCCGCTTTTACAGGAGTTACGCTAAAGCTCAAAGTCAAGTAAAACCGAGCGGTTTCCTGTAAGGCTAGCGTATAACTCCAAACCAAGAGGCTGCAGGTCACGGTTATTAAATCAGGAATCACTCCCTTGACTTAACCGCGACAATCTATTGACTCACAACTCCTAAAGAGTATAATTACCTAAAGGTAATTTACTTTTGGCTAGTGAATATCTGAAAAATTTAAAATCCCTAGATCTTAGCGTAACACAAGGTTCCCGACTTTTAAGCCAACTTTGTGGCTAAATTTTAAAATTTCTCAATGGCTTAAACAAGTGAGAAAAATTTAGCTGAACAACTAATAATGTGGGTATTCAATTATACTAAATAATTTATAGATAGCAAAATTAATTTATTGTCATAAAAGTAACTCAGTAAATAAAAGTGAAATAATAAATTTTTTCGAGAAAGAAATATAGCTCACCAAAATTGTTTTTAGGCAGACCTATTGTAAAGTATTAAAAATAACTATTATTACGAAATAATACGGCAGTACTTAAGTAATTCCTATTATTTACCTGTAAAGATGTAGTGAACTTATCCGAAGATCCTAAAAACCTGATAGATTTCAAGTTTGTCTTGAGAAATTAAGATGCAGATAATTATAACTTTTTGCTGTAGCTGAAGATACACTTTGCTCAATAATTTCAGCCGAACTTCAAAAGCTTTAGTCACTTATGAGTAATCCCTGATTCACCTTTGGTGAATGCCAATGCTTCAACCTTTCAAAGGGAAGAGGGTTCTAACTGACGAACTAACACTTTTGCTATGGGGACTAGGGACGAGTATCACCTTAAAAGGGGCTAAAAGACAATAGACTTCGATGTCTCAGATAAAAATTATGAGAATTTTGCGGTTGCTAATGACAGTTAATTTTGCCCTGTCCGCTATTTTCATCAACATGAAAAAACCAATAAATCAGGAATATCAAGACTTTCGTCTCTCACTCAAGAGTCCTAAGTGAGGTATTCCCGGATCAAAAGTTTGCGCTGGCCCTGGGTTATCTTAAAATGAGTATAGGATATGTAAACTTTCGTAACCTAAGCCAGAGTCCGCCCATCCATGACCCCAGCCACCTCCCTGTTTACCCCTGTGGAAGCAGACCTGCGAATACTAGCAGATAATCTCAAACAGCTAGTTGGAAATCGCCACCCCATACTTTATGCAGCAGCCGAACACCTATTTGGTGCTGGGGGAAAGCGCATTAGACCAGCTATAGTTCTGCTGATTGCGCGAGCGACCATGCTAGAACAAGACATTACATCCCGTCACCGACGCTTAGCTGAGATTACAGAAATGATCCACACAGCAAGCTTGGTGCATGATGATGTGGTGGATGAATCTCAGATGCGACGCGGTGTCTCGACTGTTCATAGTTTGTTCGGTAACCGCATAGCCGTATTAGCAGGAGACTTTCTCTTTGCCCAATCCTCCTGGTATTTAGCCAACTTGGACAATTTAGAAGTCGTGAAACTGCTTTCTGAAGTGATTATGGATTTGGCGGCTGGAGAAATCCAGCAGGGACTAAATCGCTTTGATACTAATATCTCGATAGAGACTTACTTAAACAAGAGCTATTACAAAACTGCTTCATTAATTGCCAACAGCTCAAAAGCAGCTGGCTTACTCAGTGATGTATCCCCAGAAACCGCCGAACATTTGTATAACTACGGTCGCCATCTGGGTCTAGCATTCCAGATTGTGGATGATATTTTCGATTTCACGAGTTCGGTAGAGACTTTGGGTAAACCAGTGGGTTCTGATCTCAAGAGTGGAAATCTCACTGCACCAGTTTTATTTGCTCTAGCGGAAAAACCTTATTTAGAAGTATTGATTGAGAGAGAGTTTGCCCAAGAAGGAGATTTAGAGCAAGCACTGAGGCTGATTCAAGAAAGCCAAGGAATACAGCAGGCGCGAGAATTAGCAGATCACCATGCAAAACTCGCCACTGAACATATTGCAGTTCTACCACCCTCAGAATCTCGTCAAGCCTTAATTAACATGGCTAACTATGTGCTGAGTAGGCTGTATTAAGGATTAGGGGCTAGAAACTGGGTAGTATATGACAATACCCAATGCCCCATTCCCTTCAAGCAATATCAGGTGGTACTTGTCTTGGCGATCGCTTTTTTTGCAGTTGTTGCTGAATCCGGTTTTGTAAATCAGATCGCCGCACTTCGACAGCGTTTGTACTCATGCCAGAAGTTTCAAAAAATACTATACTATCTACGGTTTCTAGTGCCACCAGTTGGAACAAAATGTGAGTTACAGGAATTTCTGTAGCTATTACTTGCTCCTCAACCCCCGCAGATGAGGCCAGTGAGGCATCTTTTAAGGTAGGAAATGCGTAAATAACACGTTTTTCTAATCTTGGGTTTGCCCGATTGCTCAATGTAGTTAAAACCCACTCAGACTCCACACTTTGGAGAATATAATACTGAGAGTAACTTAACTGATGAGCAATCGCCTTCAAAGCAGGGGCAATTGCTGTAACAAGTTGTGGTGTTATACCATCGTGAGGTGCATTATCAATCAACAATTGAATTTGTGCTTCTAAATCCATAATGACTTGTCCACGGCTCCTGGGTAATGGCCATAACATCAAAACAGAGTATGATCAACCCAACCAAGTTGGGAATAATAAATTAAACCAAATCTTGAATGCAGGATTTGTCTGCGTTTAGCTTATACGCAAAATCATCAAGCCAACACCCACGGTCGTACAGGTTGTGTTTAAGTATGTTAGGGTCTTTTAAAAACAGAGACTATGAATTCAGCCGCAACCGCAACTATTCAGGGAGAAGATTCTATCGGCGTGGAGGTGATATTTCAACTCCTATTCAAGGAGCTTAAACAGTCAACCAAAGCTTCGGAGCGGAATTGCCATGATGTGGCAACACGAATTGCCGCCGAAGTATACCGCATTTGCACCGAGAGTAAACGTATTCAAGCTTCCGGTGCTATAGAAAATTCAGCAATGACTCTAGCCAAACACCGACTGCAACAGTGTATTAGATACTATCAGTTGGGTTCAAATCGGGGTAGGGTCGAACTACATAGCACTTTGAGTGCCATCATTTATCGCTATATTAACCCGCCTCAGAAGCAATTGAGTTATCAAGGGCGGTTAACTATCATTGAAGATTTCCTACAGAGCTTTTATTTGGAGGCTTTGAACGCTTTCCGCCGCGAAAATCAATTGGGTAGTGCCTATCGCCCCCAAACACTGTTGGAATTGGCAGAGTACATGGCATTTACCGAGCGCTACGGTAAGCGACGGATACCTTTGCCAGGACGACAACAGCAGCTAATTATTCTCCGAGCGCAAACCTTCTCGCAACAGCAACCTCCAGAAACAAGTGTAGATATTGAACAAGCCTCAGAAGGTAGTGCTAACGAAGCTGATGGTTCTTGGGAAGAACCAGCAGTACAACAATTGCGTTCGGCAATGGCTACGCAAGCAGAACCAGAACCAGAAGAAGACACATTACGCTCTGTTGTCATTACGGAACTATTAGATTATCTTGAACAACGCCAACAAAACGACTGTGCTGATTACTTTAGTCTCCGTCTTCAGGATCTCTCAGCACAGGAAATAGAGTCGATTTTGGGCTTAACCCCTCGCCAGAGGGATTACTTACAACAACGGTTTAAATATCATTTAATTCGGTTTGCCTTGTTGCATCGTTGGGAATTGGTTCATGAATGGTTAGAAGCTTCATTGCCTACGAATTTAGGCTTGACTCCCCAGCAGTGGCAAGCATATACAGCAGAGCTAGATGAAAAACAGCGGTCTCTACTAGATATGAAGCAACAAGGAGAACCTGATGAAAAAATTGCCAAAACCTTAGGTTTGTCTATGGCTCAACTACAAAAACGCTGGTTTAAAATTCTTGAACAAGCTTGGGAAATTCGTAACTCTTTAGTGTCCGGATCAGGTGCATCTACTCATGAATAGTGACTCAGAATCCTTTCATCACCAATTACTTAGTTTGGTGTTGGCAGAAGATGTCACCACCACTGAGTTCTCCTCGGTAGATTGTCAGGAAATTAACGGGGTGGAAAACCCACTTAAGCAAACTACCGATTTTGAAGGTGGGAGGCAAGAGTTGGGTGGGACACCCCAAACCTTTCAATTGGGAGAAATTCCTACTGTGCAAGAACGTTTTCAAGCCGTCATTAAACATCGGTTACAACTTCAAATTCAAAACCGTCCTCCCTTATTCCCTTGGGAAACACAATTAGTAGACTACCCCGATTACGCCGACGAGCCATCGGTAGCTTTTGTTCCTACTTGGGGTTGGATAGCACAACAGTCAAAGCTGAATTTGCCAGTGACTCTGCCGGAAAGCATTTTCCGTCAGTTGTTAGCAAAATGTCAAGTATTACTGACATCTTCCCTACCTTTGGGGGCAAAATTAGTTCAGGCCGTGGAAGAGTTATTTCCTAGCGATACTCAAACCCTAAACAACCTCAACAGCATAGCTGGATTAGTTCTGAGAAGTCCTTCTCGATCTGTAGAAGCACTGGAAGCAATGCCTAATCTTCAGAACGATTACTCAGATTTAAAAGAATCTCAACAAATGGCGTTGTCGTTACTCACAGTTAAGCAACTACTAGAGACTTTAACTATACCCATCTCACTCACTAATCCAGTGATAGAAAGAGAATGGCTGACTACTGTGGGTGTTCTGAAACTGAAAATTGAATACCAATCCCAGAAAGGTAAACTGCGCGTTCAGGGTGAGTTACCCACAAGAGGTATTTTCCAACTTCAAGGTAATGGTACCCAAGCCGTAGCGCAGTCTTCTAGCATGGGAAGCCTGATTGTAGAATTACCTTGCCAGTACATTAACCAAACTTACACCTTAGAAGTGGATTTCCCAGAAATCGACCAACAGCCACTTTTGTTTGTGATTAATCCAACATAAGTGAAATGGTAATGACTAGCACCCTAGTTTGATAAACGTCAATAGATAATTGCAGATTATCCTGGTTTTGAAACTTATCTTTTTTTTCAACAAGCGGTATTGAGGGAGCCTACGCAAACATATATTGATTGGTAGAACCTAGCACAAGACGCGTAGATTCACAGAGATGCTATTTATATTTTGCTACCACTTTACTTAGGAAATTCCCATTCGCTAAAGGCATTTCCATAGAGTAGGGTAGGGTAGTAGCTGGAGGCGGGTTAGTTAATTTCCATACCCAGCATAGTGTCTTAGCGTCTACATCATCGCTTGGCTCGTACTTTAAATGTTTAATTTATCCAGGATCAATCGGTTTTGGCGTCTACCTGTAGGACATGACGATTGGCGGCAAAATCAGCAGAAGTCGCCTTTGATAGAAGTGGAAGATTCAATTGCCTTACGGGTGCTAGTGTTAGCTTTGGTAATTACGGGAATTGGGGCGACGGATATTGCCTCCCAGACTAATTTTAGTCTTTGGGCTATTCCTGTAAGTGTTATGGGTGCAATTTGGAGTTACCGTAGTCGCCGCAATGCCAATATTACAGTCAAGTTCTGCATTGCCATAGGAATGTTAGTAGCACTGGGTGCTTTCTTTGGGCGGTTATTAGGGGAATTAAATGATACGCGGTTGGGTTTAGCAGAGTTGCTGATTCAACTTCAAATACTCCACAGCTTTGATACGCCCCGTCGGAAAGATTTGGGCTATTCAATTGTCATTGGGCTAATTTTACTAGGTGTGGCAGCAACCCTGAGTCAGACTTTAGCATTTGCGCCTGTGCTGTTGTTATTTTTAGCGATCGCACTGCCAACTTTAGTCCAAGATTATCGCTCCAGACTGGGCTTGGAGAAACTAAACCTGAAACCAGCAAAGGTAAAAGAGAAAAAATTATCTTCTCTTTTACCTTTTTATTTTTTACTATTTACATTAATTTTGGCTCTAGGGCTGGCGATTTTTGCGGTTTTACCGAGATTTCCTGGTTATCAATTACGTACTTTTCCTGTGAGTTCCTCTATTCCTATTAAAGGTAATTTTACAGGTCGGAGCATTATTAATCCTGGTTATGTCCGTCAAGGTAATAACAAAAATCAAGGTAATGGCAACAATGGTGATGGGAATGGCCAAGGCGCAAACGGTCAACCAGGCAAAGTAGATGACAATTTTTATTACGGCTTTAATAGCCAAATGAACCAAAACCTGCGGGGCGCAATGAAGCCCAAGGTAGTGATGCGGGTGCGATCGCAGGCTGAGGGTTTTTGGCGGGTACTAGCATTTGATCGCTATACAGGTAAAGGCTGGGAAGTATCTCGCAATGAAGATGTTACCACCCTGCGGCGATCGCCTTGGTCTTACCAAATTTTTCTACCACGGCCGATTATTGGGGGCAAAACTCAAGAGATAGTACAAACTTATACGGTTGTATCAGATTTACCTAACTTAATCCCTGCACTGAGTTATCCCAAAGAAATTTACTTCCCCACATCGATCATTGCTGTTGATCGCGAAAATGGCTTGCGATCGCCTGTGGCATTATCAGAGGATCTCACCTATACAGTCATTTCGGAAGTACCATACCGCGATCGCACTAATTTAGGACAAGCCTCTACTAAATATCCCCAAAGTATCAAAAATTATTATCTGCAAATTCCCCCAGAAATTGCCGAAAAAGTTAAACGACGCACAGAAGAAATTCTCGCTAACTACAATCGGGAACGGGTAGGTAAGTCAAATAAAACCTTAGATTCTGCCTATGAAAAAACTCTTTACCTAGCCCAGTACTTGAAACAAAACTATTCTATTCCCGATGATCCTTTAGGGCTACCTTATTTAGGTGATAAGGAAGACTTGGTGGATACTTTCTTGTTTAAGTATCAAGGAGGCTACCCAGACCACTTTTCTACAGTACTCACGATTATGCTGCGTTCTATAGGCATTCCCGCACGCTTGGTAGCAGGATTTAGCCCCGGACAATTCAATCCCTTTACGGGGATGTATGTTGTCCGGAATACAGATGCCTATGCCATGACGGAAGTTTACTTTCCTAAATATGGCTGGTTTGCCTTCGATCCAATTCCTAACCATCCTCTGATACCCCCATCAATAGAAGATACTCAGACTTTTAGCGTACTCAACCAACTGTGGCGCTGGGTGGCTGGCTGGTTACCTTCCCCTGTTAAAGGCTGGCTGGATTATCTATTTGGGACAATATTTATCTCTTTGAGTAAAGCGATCGCTTGGTTTTTTGCTTTATTCTCTCAAGGTTGGCTAGGTGTGTTGACTGGCTTAATCTTGTCCACCACAACCGCTTTCTTTACTTGGCTGGGTTGGGTACAGTGGCGCGAGTGGCTAAACCGCCGATGGTTAAAGAGATTATCACCAATGGAAAGCCTTTATCAACAAATGCTGCAATGGACAGCAAAACAAGGTTTAGGCAAGCATCCGGCACAAACACCCTTAGAGTATGCCAGAGTTGCTTACCAGCATCATTCCCCAAGTAACGCCCAGATCATTGATGAAATTTGTCAAGCCTATGTGAAGTGGCGTTATGGTAGCCATACTCCTAACTTGCAGCAACTACGACAACGATGGCAAGAAGTAACAACTAGCTCCACTAAACCGAATTTAAAAAACCGATGACTTAAGTTCTCTATCTTATAGATTTAGCAACTTAAAGTAAGGGAATGATGATTTATCCCTTACTTTTTTGTTTTTTTACCTTTATACCAGTGTGAAAATCGAATGCGACAAATATGTCGGTAAGTGACTAAAGACAATTAATTACACAAGTTGCCTTTGTGTCCTCTGTTTGCAGCAATGAATTTAATTCTGAGAGATTATAAGCATATCATTACGCGCCTTTACTGATAATCAATGCGTAACAAAGATTTTTTATGGGATATGCGCTGATAAATGTTGCGTATCAATCTGTAATGACGAAAATCTTAAATAATCTAGGTTTTAGGGTTTTCACCTGTTGCCAAATTGTCGAGAATTGGTATTAATAGGTTTATGTATTAAAAAAGACGTGTAAGTATAATTTGTCTAAGGTTTATTTCGCATATATCTTTAGGATGATTTTCAGGTAAATTAGTGTAGAAATCGCTAAAGATAGCAATTTTTATATAAAAACTAGGAATAACGTTAATTTAAGCGTTGTAACTCGAATTTTTTAGGGATAACATGGAAATAATTAAGTACTGACTGCTCACATACCATTTGGTATCCGTTTATTTATGGAAATTCAATTAATTAATATAGGTTTTGGCAACATCGTATCTGCCAACCGCGTAGTTGCCATTGTTAGTCCAGAATCTGCACCGATTAAGCGGATCATCACTGATGCCCGCGACAGAGGTCAACTGATTGACGCAACCTATGGTCGGAGGACGAGAGCTGTGATTATTACCGATTCCAGCCACGTCATTTTGTCAGCGATTCAACCAGAAACTGTAGCGAATCGCTTCGTAATTTCCCGCGAACATCAAAATGTAGAAAATTAAATCAGGGTGGGCTAATAGCCCTACCCTATTTGCACCACATCGGCAGTACTATGTGAATTAGACGGTATTTTATGTGACCCCTGTTACTAATTTCTTCGTCGAAAGTTACAAGTTCACCAATACTAGACTAAGAAATCCCGTCTATTGATTAATTCACAGGTTTAGCGGATGATGCAAGTTCTACCCATCCAGAGTGCTGCTACTACTAAAGAATGCCTGCCTCATGGTCGGCTAATTGTTTTAACTGGTCCCAGTGGAGTTGGCAAAGGTACTTTAATGCGTGTACTTTTGCAACGTCATCCGGAACTCTATTATTCTGTATCCATGACGACTCGTTCTCCTCGTCCTGGGGAAATCAACGGCAAAAATTATTATTTTGTAAGCCGGAGCAAGTTTGAACAATTAGTGGCCCAAGGCGAATTCTTGGAATGGGCAGAATTTGCTGGTAATTACTACGGAACACCCCGTGAAGTTGTGCTTAACCAGGTTAATTCTGGAAAGTTAGTGGTACTAGAAATTGAGTTGGAAGGAGCAAGACAAATTCGTGCTTCTTTCCCTAGTGCCCATAGCATTTTTATATTGCCACCTTCCTTCGAGGAACTGGAAAAGCGGATACGCGGTCGCGCTCAAGATTCTGAAGAAGCGATCGCCCGTCGTCTGCGCCGCGCTCAAGAAGAAATTCAAGCAGCAGATGAATTTGATGTTCAAATCGTTAATGACGATTTTGAAACCGCTTTAAATGCGTTAGAAGCAGAATTATTCGGGTAATTTGGCATTTTTATTCCCAGCTTAAGCGCTTTCACAATTCACTAGATAAAAGGACAGATAAAACAGCCTGGCTGTTTTATCTGTCCTTGTTGGCTTTATTACAGTTAGTCGGCGCTTGATTTTTCATCCCACTTCATAATGGTATGAACAGCCAGCAAAATACTTGGGGCATAAAGAACAGGGCATTGATATTTGTCTCATATCTCATACCCCATACCCTATGCCCCATGTTCGCTCTCATCCACCACAGCAATGGCTGGGATGACAACAGATAAATTTAACCTACTAGGCCTTGAATTAGTTCCAAATTAATAGTCAAAAAGTAAGCAACTACTGCGCCACCAATACCACCAATCAAGAAAGCACTGGCAAAGTTATTCCAGCCTTCATTGCTAGTAAAAGCATCTGGAGGATTACCAGCGGTAACGCTAGCAAGTGCTTTGGGAGGATTGCTGTGGGAATACAAAGACAAAGCAGCGGTCAGAAGTACAACCAAGCCGACTGCTCCGAGTAAGCCAGCTAAGTCAGCACTGGGTGTATTCCGCAGTGGGCCTAATTTAGCAAAGGGGCCAAACAACCAGTAACCATGAGCCATACCAACTTCTAGCCCACGTCTAAAAGGAGTCAGACCAGGACGATATGCAGGTAAGTTACCAATAAACCACTTCACTAAGGGAGAAGAATTAACTGGTGTTTCTAGGTTACCTATTTGTGGATCGCGTCCTGCGGGAAAAACAACCTCACGATTTCTAGGATCGGCGGGATTATTTTTGGATGCATCTACTGCTTGCATATTTTATGTTGCCTCTAAATTTAGAATTGTGGCAGTTTCATATTAATAATAATTGTATCTAACGGTGATTTTTGGCAGAGAAGTTTAGAAAAATTAATTTAGCTCATTTCAATAAATGAAACTCGCAACCTGTTGACAGCATTACGAGTTTCATTTATTGATAACGCCTATTGTAGTTATATTTTCACCCCATGAGGTTGAAGTATATAACTACAGGATATAAGACAGAAGACAACAAATTCAAATTATGAAAATACCGTCTTCAATTTATGGTAATGGGTGGAAAAGTAGGTCAGGGAAAAAGCGGTTAAATTCGATTAAAATCCCGGCTGTAATTGTCAACCATAGGGTAGCTGCTACAGGTGCCGTGGAAATAAACTTAATCAAATATGATGAGCTATCGCCTTTGTCTGCCATAAATTTAGTCTCCAAAACAAGTTAATTAGTGGTGATGAATTAGCGTGGGGAAATGGGAATTTCTGTATCCTTAGCGGTTAATTCACCAGAGAGTAATTCCTTGATAGCAGCTGCAGGCCAAGCAAAGCCTGTTGCCATAATTGGTAGCGCCAAACCGAGGTCGATTTGAATTTCTTTTTGTTCGGTATCAGAAGCCTTTTTGATAGCTTGCAGATAAGTACGACCTACCCAACCAATCCAACCAGCAATGTAAAGGAACAGAATGCTGGGAATTAAAAAGTCACCTGCTTTATCGAGACGACCATCCACAATCAAGTGGGGGTAACCCTCGGGGCCACACAATTCTTGAGCATAACGCTCAAACCGTTTTTGGCCTGATTGGGGATCGGCGGTAGTATTACGGGCATTTTTTGCTAGCTCTTGAAAAGCGGGAGTGTCTGCACATGGTTTCAGATCAGCCCCCAGCGCCTTCGCAGGCGGGGCAAAATTGAACCAAAGACAAATCGCTAAAGCCAAAGCAAACAATCGTCGCATGGAGTTGTTTCCTTTTATTACAAAACAAAAAGTTTTTTGTACAAAACGAAGCGGCTTGTACAGTGTTTATTTAGATAACTAGCAAGTCATCATACTCTTGCCGGGGAACCGAGTAAAGTTTAAGTAAATAAAAGTTAAAGCTTCTCAACTAAGTTTCTATTGAGTTCTGAGTTCAGCGTGCCAACTGCCGAGTAAAATTTCGTAATATTTGAGCTTATTCAAGGCTGATCACTGAACGCCAAAACCCAGGACTTTAGACTCCCCATTCAATACTCATAATTCTTGTGTAGCAATGGCAACCGTTTTAGCAATCGAAACTAGCTGTGATGAAACTGCCGTAGCAATTGTTAACAATCGTCAGGTTTGTAGCAGCATCATAGCTTCCCAAATTCCTATCCATCAGCAATACGGTGGAGTAGTACCAGAGGTAGCATCTCGCCAGCACCTAGAAACGATCAATTGGGCGATCGCTCAAGCTTTAGAGCAAAGCCAATTAAGCTGGGAGCAAATTGATGGCATAGCCGCCACCTGCGCCCCTGGACTTGTCGGCGCGCTGTTGGTAGGGTTAACTGCTGCCAAAACTTTAGCAATCATCCAAAAAAAGCCTTTCTTGGGAGTTCACCATCTCGAAGGCCACATTTACGCAACTTACTTGAGTGAGCCAACTTTAAATCCCCCTTTCCTTAGCTTACTCGTTTCGGGAGGACATACAAGCTTGATTTATGTCAAGGATTGTGGTATTTACGAAACCCTAGGAGAAACCCGTGATGATGCGGCAGGAGAAGCTTTTGACAAAATAGCGCGGCTGTTAAAGCTGGGTTATCCAGGTGGGCCAGTAATTGATCAATTGGCACAAACAGGCAATCCCCAAGCCTTTGCTTTGCCAGAAGGCAAAGTTTCCCTCCCTGGCGGGGGATATCATCGCTATGACGGCAGTTTTAGCGGCTTGAAGACAGCTGTACTGCGGTTAGTGCAGCAACTAGAGAAGAATAATACTCCCATCCCTATCCCCGATGTTGCAGCCAGCTTTCAAGAAACTGTAGCGCGATCGCTTACCAAAAGAGCCATCGCCTGTGCCTTAGATTATGGACTCAGTACAATTGCTGTGGGTGGAGGTGTAGCAGCTAACAGAGGACTGAGAAAAAACTTACAAGCTGCTGCGGCTGAGCATAACTTGCGTGTCCTCTTCCCCCCCTTAAAATTTTGTACCGATAACGCTGCCATGATTGCCTGTGCTGCCGCTGAACATTTATCGCGAGGGCATACCTCTCCTCTAACGCTGGGCGTAGAATCTAGGTTATCGCTGGCTCAGGTGATGAAGCTGTATCAACAAGGTTAGTGGGCATAGGGCATGGGGCATGGGGCATAGGGTATCGGTTATTACTTTCCTGCTTCCTCTGCTCCCTCTGCTCCCTCATACCTAGGCTTCAACAATTGAGCTGATATGACTAGCCACCGCCTCTGGCTGCTCTAACATTGCCAAATGACCGCAATCAGGAATTTCTATCACATTGTCTCCAGAGTATTGGAATAGCCTATGAAAGCTAGCTAGGTGGCGAACATACTTGGGTTCCATAACTTTGTCATTGGTTCCCGTTAAGAAATAAACTGGCTGCTTCAGTTGGGAGACTAATTGTGGTAAGCGGTTAACTTCTTCTTCGGTTGTCGAATCTAACAGCGATCCCAAAGCTGCTTCTGGATCGGCTACGACAAAATCAATCACTCGCTGACGTGCCCAATAACGCTCTAAAGGACGCGCTACACTGGCTCTGGTAAACAGCAAATCAATCAAAGGTATTTGTGATAGCCAGCGCGGACGCATCTGTAAAAATCGCTGCCCAGCCGAACGAAACTGCTCAAAGGATTCCTTGAGATAAATACCACCACCGGCATTGATACAGATGACTCCCTGAATACAATCAGGCATTTGTGCTGCTGCCCAAAGAGCGATCGTCCCACCTAAAGAGTGGCCGATCAGCCAAGCACTAGTGATATTTAGCTGCTGCAACAGCACTGCTAAATCTTGAGCATAAGCAGATGGAGTATATAGAGGATCGAAGCTGGAGCCAACTGGACTACTGGGAGTGGGAGGTAGATTTACAGAAATTTGCTCTCGGTTAAAATCCGTTTCTGGCTGGGACTGTGACTCACCAAAACCCCGTAAATCGTAAGACAAGCACTGAAAATCTAATGACAGCCGCGAAATAACAGGCTGCCAGTATCCACGGCTATTTAGCCAACCGTGGATAAAAACTAAAGTATGAGGGCAAGAGGTAGGAGCTGTTAATTCGTATGCGTGGGGAACGCCCAAGATTTCGATGGTTGCCATACTTAATATCGTACCTTTAAGGGCGGGTACGACTAAATACGCAATGCTACAGGATGAAGACTAAACGCCAAAGTGGAAAAATTTTCTCCTGCTTAATTAATAATTCTTAATTTATTTACCTAATAACCTGTGCCGGACTCCTTCAGCAATTTTGTGACCTAAATATTCGGGAATCAAGCTTTCGTTGGGGCCCAGCAAATACAGAATCAGCCTTGTACGTCCACGCCAAACTAGTAAGTTGGCGTTGACTACCAACAGGTCTTCCTGCCAGATGGCGTACATGACTTTGTAAAATAATCCCGGTTGATTATCAGCTTCAATAACTAGGGCTGGGAGATGAAAGACCGGATCGACATAGAATTCTGTCTGTACCAAATCTAAGCCGTTATCGAGGTTGAATTCTACAGCTAGCATTTCTTCAACCTCAAACCGTCCTCCTAATGCCTCGCGAATTGCTCGACAGACATTATCAGCGGTTTTTTCGGTCAAAGCTTTGCTACCGCGAGACACTAGCAGCTTGATAAACACTAGCATCGGCGCTCGAATTTGCCCGTATAGGCTCAAACCGTGGATTGTTAGCCCATAAGCCGCCAGCACGCCAAAAATATCGCTGAGGAGAAAAGACTGGTTACGGTAGGCAAAATGTAAGGCACTTTTACTACCTTCCGGTTTCAACTCGATGACGGCGCGTCTGGTTTTATAGAGACGGTAGGCTAATCGTAGGTTTTGTAGTTGAATCTCACTGCTAACAAATTGTTCATAAAACTGGGGAAACGCTCGATTAAAGCGCTTTAGAAGTTCAAGTGTGGAAGATTTTAAACCAGAAGCCATCTTTGGTGTAAGACTCGCAAGATAAGTCAACAAGAGACTGGGGACTAGAAACTGGAGCTAAGAAATCAGAGATTAACAATGAGCACTAAGGACTGGGTAACTCCACGAATAAATGCGCTGGATATAAATCAGTACGCCTCAGGTGTTGCAGTATACGGTTACCTATAATTTTTCTCCATATATATAAAGATAGGCGCTGGCGACTAATTATTTCCCCATTTCTCATACTCAGTCATTAATCCTTATATAAAATTCACTCTACTTATCTTTCCCTTTTGGTGAATTTCTCCTAGCTTTGCAACAAAATGCTAAAGTTGAAAATGATTGGTGCGAAACACGCCCTAGCAGAGTGTTGCCATTGAGCATCCGCAAAACACCAAAACAACCTTGAGTGTAAGGGATACTAGATGGTACTGGCTTTGTGAAACGTGAATCACCACTTTTGATAGTGGTAACCAATTCAGTTATACTACCCGAACCGCGTTGGCATGGGTTTTTGGAAAACTTGGTTTAGTACTTCTGAATCTACTGCGGCAACCAGAACAGGTGCCTTTGAAGAGATGAGTGCGGATGTGATGGGCAACTCCAGCCCCAGTAGCGATCGCATAGTCTTTAGCACAGAGCGAGAGATTGACTTGTATGAACTCGAAGAACTCTGTGATGCCGTTGGTTGGTCGCGTCGTCCGTTGCGAAAAGTTAAAAAAGCTATTGAGCATAGTTTTCTCGTCGCCACAATGTGGCAGGTACGAGGAAACCAAAGGCGGCTCATTGGTTTTGCTCGCGCTACTTCCGATCATGCTTTTAATGCCACAATCTGGGATGTGGTAGTTCACCCGGACTTTCAAGGTAAAGGACTGGGGAAAGCGTTGATGAAATATGTCCTCAAAAAACTCAGAAGCGAAGAGATTAGCAATGTGACTCTCTTTGCTGACCCCCATGTAGTCGATTTTTATCGGACTATGGGTTTTATGGCCGACCCAGAAGGTATAAAAGGTATGTTCTGGTATCCTCACTAAATCTTTGAGAGAAATCACTAACTTGCCACTCTAATTTAGTTAATATAGGCAGAATCTCCTAAAAATTAGTTTTAAAAGGTTTATTTGGGATGCCATCAAGTATCTTGATGGTTAACCTTGGTTGGCGTTGATTATTATTTATGGGTGCTAAAAGCTGATAAAATCTAGACTATTGGCAGATGCAAAAAAAAAGTTAGCCAATATCTGCTAAGTCTGATATACTAAGCATAGTGCTTTGCTCGGCTACCGAATTGATTAGTACTTTGGTAGTTGTTCAATACTCAAGCTATTTTTTCAGAATGCGATCGCGCAACTAAAAGATAGATTGACTAACGGGATGTAGCGCAGCTTGGTAGCGCGCCTGCTTTGGGAGCAGGATGCCGCAGGTTCAAATCCTGTCATCCCGATTGAAATTAGATTAAAAAACCGTAGTTCTATAAGTAGAGCTACGGTTTTTTAATTATTGAATAAAAAAAATCGATAGTTAATGGGAGAGTTTGTTTTGTCCAATATATGTGCCGCTAAATTAGATATTTTTTCGGAGAAGTGTAATTTAGCTTTGCTGCTCTTAGGCTATTGTGTAAGCGATTGTAGACTAAATTGTCAGTTTAGCAGCTAGTTATCTAGAGCCTGAATATTATACATAGCTAGATAAATTTCAGTAGATTTGAAATTAAAGGCAATTGGAACGATTCACTATATAATGTCGTCATTTATAGCAGGATAAAGAAAATCAAATGACATTTAGCGCTGAAATAATTTGAGCAATTTATCCAGTCCGGATCGCACCATATAATAAGCATCTACGGCATTTTCTCCCCTAGAGCAAAAATAGCCTAGTTAACATTGAGTAAGCAGCATTTAAGCATCATCAATAGGTGAAGGCGATCCTGTAGCAATCCTAAATTATTGGAGAATATTACTTTTTGAGGGTTGTCTATTTACATGCAATAGATAGCAGCAATTTTTCACATTTTTAAGGGATTGCTATATAACTAAAACAAGTTGGTTTTGCAAATCCAACTGTTTGCTTGAAAGAATTAAATTGTTGACACGAGGAGTAGTCATGAAATCATTGGTTCGCTGGGGCGCAACATTAGGTCTAGTTGGCAGTACACTCCTAGGATCAGTCTTTGCAGGCAATATACCAGTGCTGGCATTGTCTGAACAGCAGATAAAAGACAAGTTAGATTCCGTACCTGTTTATTTAGTGACGAATGAAAAAGGTTTACCCCTCAGCCGTCCTTTACCAGAAAATCAAAACGGACAAAAACCTGGTGGCTCAGTGACAGGAGTTTATTTGAGCCGACAAGAAGCCCAAAAATTTATCAACGATTTGCGAAATACCAAAGAAAAAGATCCGAAAATTCAAGAAATGCTTAAAAGTCTCCAGGTGACAGCAGTACCTCTGGGGGTAATTTATCAGCAATTACAACAAAGCAAAAACCAACCCAACCGTCTTTTATTTGCCTTTAAACCTGTAGATCAGGAAATTCAAGGGGCAATGGACTTGCTGCGTCAAAGCGGACAAAAGGTAGATCAGTTTAAGAGCGTGCCTGTTTTCGCGGTAAGATTTGCACCAGATCAAGGATATGTACCGATTAAACTGACTGCTAACGAACAGCAGTTGATTCCTTTGTTTTTAAGTAAGCAAGACGCACAGGGTTTATTAAGCCAAGTCAAGCCAAAATATCCCAAGGCTGATATTCAGGTAATTGATGTAGACGGAGTCATTAAAACATTACAGGATAAAAACGATCCTTGGCTGAATCAAGTTGTTTTAGTGCCATCTCCAGAATCTAGAGAATATATCAAGACTCTGCCTAGAGATAATAATGCCAATGCACCCAAGGCTCCCGCGCGGAATAATACACCAGCTCCCAAGCCTCGATAACCTGAAAGCATGACGGATACACAGCCAAAAGTAATTTCTGGTTTACAACTTTGGCAGTGGCGACAGAAGGCAATTCAAGCTGCGATCGCCACAGATGTTTCAGTAGCGGAAGTTGATTGGCTGCTACAAGAGATAGCTGGTTTAGATCGCTTGGCTCTCCGTTTGGAATCGTACAAAAATTGGCCTCAAATTCAACTGGAGTTGTCTTTAGAAGATTTGGATCGATTGTGGCAAAGGCGATTACACGATCGCTTGCCAGTACAGTACATCGCAGGAGTTACACCTTGGCGACAGTTTAAAATTGCCGTATCGAGCGCAGTTTTGATTCCCCGGCCAGAAACGGAATGCTTAATTGATTTAGCCGTAACAGCAGCTGCAACTAGTGGGACTATCCCATCATTAACAAAAGGACATTGGGTGGACTTAGGTACTGGTAGTGGAGCGATCGCTCTCGGACTAGCAAGTGTCTTTCCAGAGTCAACCATTCACGCCGTTGATTACAGTCCTGAAGCTTTGGCGATCGCAGCGGCAAATGCCCAAAAGTTGGGATTTGCCAACAAAATTAGGTTTTATCAAGGTTCCTGGTGGGAGCCACTAACACCGATGAAAGGTCAGTTTAGTGGGATGGTATCGAATCCGCCTTATATTCCTACCAGTGCCTTACCTACCCTACAACCAGAAGTAATTCGCCATGAACCACATTTAGCTTTAGATGGTGGTGGTGATGGCTTAGATTGCATCCGCCATTTAATTGAAATCTCTCCTAGCTATTTACGGCCTGGTGGCGTATGGCTAATTGAGATGATGGCAGGACAAGCTGATAGCGTGCGAGAAATTTTGCAAAATCACGGTAGCTATAGAAATATTCAAATTCATTCTGATTTAGAGGGAATTGAACGTTTTGCCTTAGCTTACTTAAAGGATGAAGGGTGAAAGGCGGAAAATTGGAGGTTTTAGCCTCTAATTACTTTGTCAAGCTTTGGGTTAAAGGGAAAAGGGTAAGGGGAAAAGGTAAAGAACAGCCTTGAACCCTTTCCCTTTTAGCTTTCATGGAATCCAATTCTGAGTTTGCGACACATCAATAATATTCTCGAGGGCAAGGCTTGCCCCTACTGTCGCATTTTTTTCAAATTGGTATAAAAATGCAAGCATTTGTACCATAGCCTCATAATATTTATCAGTTTTCTTCATCCTTCATACTTCCGATGACACAAGTTTCCTTGGCAGAACTGGTAGCTGGCGCACGTGCTGGCAATTTAGTTAGCTTTCCTACAGATACGGTTCCCGCACTGGCAACGTTACCAGAAAAAGCGGCTTTAATATTTGCAGCTAAACAGCGCAGTCAAGATAAACCGTTGATTTTGATGGCGGCTAGGGGAGCAGATTTGTGGCCTTATGTCCAGGGAAGCGATCACGAATATCAAATTTGGCAAGAATTAACAGCTAAATATTGGCCTGGGGGTCTAACTTTGGTTTTACCAGCTTCAGGTTTAGTACCAAAGGAGATGAACCCTACAGACCCCACTACAATCGGAATTAGAGTACCAGCAAGTGCGATCGCTCAACAAATTTTGGCGCAGACAGGCCCTATGGCTACTACCAGCGCTAATCTTTCTGGACAGCCACCTTTGCAGACGATGGCAGAAATTGATGCTCAGTTTCCTGAAGCTTTGACTTTAATCACCACAGAATCTCAAACGGAAGTCTCAGCAATAGGTGTACCTTCTACAGTTGCTAAATGGACAGGGACGAGTTGGCAAATTTTGCGACAAGGTACGATCAAGTTATAGCTGTATCTATCTCTTTATACTTGTAGGGAAAAGGGTAAGGGTGAAAGGGAAAGAAAAAACCTTTACCCTTTCTCCTGCGGAGACGCTACGCGAACACCTTTTCGCCAAATTCAATTTGTATTACTTCTAAGTACAGTCTGATTGAAATTAATAACTGCCATAACTTTTTAGGGTATGGTATCTTTATTTACCACTATTGCTCTGTCACAGTTTTTCTCACTTCTGCAAAACATCGGCAATCTTACCGTTATAAATCCTGAGAAGAAGGAACTTGATTTTGAGCCTTGGCGATCAACAAATAAAGCTGAATAACTGCTAAATATTATGGACTGGATTAATTGGGTATATTTAGGATCGGGGCTGGCATTGGGTATAAGTTTACGGTGGTTATTTCCCAAATCTTCCAACTCTAAAACTAGCAATCAGCTAGTAGAAACAACACAGCCACAGCATTTTCCACAGCTACAACAAACACAACTCGCATACGAAATGGCAAAGGAGATGAGCCAGTTTAAAGCGGGTTTTTTAGCGCGCACTACCCATGAATTGCGATCGCCTCTTAATGGGTTAATTGGTTTACATCAATTAATTTTGTCAGATTTATGCGAAAACCCAGAAGAAGAGCGAGAATTTGTAGCTCAAGCTCATGAAAGAGCGCTTAAGTTGCTCAAATTGATGGATGAAGTTCTCAATGTTGCCAGAGTTGAGCATGGAACCAATAAATTAGATATTCAACCTCTATCACTTGAGTTTAGACTAGGCAGCAACAAATGACCCAGCAGTGCTGAGTTCATAAAACACAACCTTCAAGAATGAAGATATTTGAGATTAAGCAGATTTTTGTTCCTCTTTCCGTGGTTTAGAAGCAGTCTTTTTAACAATTGGATATCGTATTTTCCGGTTACGGGCTTTACCTGGTGTCCACCCAAGGGACTTTCCACGAGGTTTGGGTGGAGAGGTAGGAGTACCAATCGCAGCGAAAACTCCACCCATAGCTTGAGCAACTCGTCCTGGGGTCAATTTATCCATTGACTTTTGCCAGGGAAGAGGATTATCAGCAACTATATCACGAGCTAACCATAACTCCCAGGTCATTAACGGCATTAAGTCACTCCAATGTTCACATTGTTCTGGAGTACTGAATTTTGGTACTGTCCAATGTAAGCGTTGCTTGAGAAAGCGATACCAATGGTCAATCGTGAATCGGCGCAAGTACAATCGCCAAACTTCATCCAATGGTGGCATTTGTTCCCCAACCCAAGCTAACCACAAGGGTCTTAATACTCTCAAATTGCCATCAAGATCAAGACGTTCCACCCTCAGTAGCGTCATGGGGCGTGTAGCAGCTTTGCGAAAATGCAAATCTTCCCACAGACTGACTTTAACTCGTCCCAATTTTGGGTCATTTACTTCCAGCACAGATGCCACTTCGCCCCAGGTTGAGGGTTCATTGAGTTTAAATTGAGCACCATGCTTGCGAGGACGACCCTTGCCAGAGTAAGCAGGTGGTGCGCCCCATAGACACAGATTTGAACGTAGTCTAACTAAGATATCGGCTTTTATACTAGCTGTCTTTAACACAAAAGGCGCACAACCATATTCACTGTCCCAAAGCGAAATTGGTCGAACAGACATTGATTCACATACCTTTTTGAGTTGTTCAACTGCTTTCTCAATCGGATTGTCCCAACTGGTAATCCGTTCATGCCTCAGCGGTAGTGCCCAACTTCCTGAATCCTCTGGTATCCAAGCTATAGTACTATATCCCTGCCCAATCGTAATCGGTTTATTTCCCGCGATCTCTGTGCTACTGTGTTCTATTGTCCGTTCTTTGAGTGTCACCGCATCTGGGCGTGACCAAGCTGTATGATCTCCTGCCAACAATATGCGTTTTTCTGTTGGTATTTGCTTGATATATAACTCCATTAATTTCTCGCGGTCTGGTTTGGTATCTTGTATCGCTTCATAGATACTCGGCCATTTGCGTCTAAACACTGGCGATAAAGATAAATCTGCCAGACTGTAGACATTACGGGTCAACAGTATCGCATCTGTTAGTTCAAATGTTGCATCATGTGCTTTGCCTAGATGCGTATAGGCTGCTTGACGAAATTCTTCGAGTCTGGCACGTTTCATATTGGCAGATAAGAGTAGGTGATTCTCTCTTAGCTTCTGCCGAAAGGGGGACTGTCTTCAATCAGACATCCCCTTTTTCTCTTTCATCTCTCCCATTTAGTCTAAACTCCAGTCTATCACTTAAAGAAGTTTTACAGGAAGTTGATAAATTAACTTATATGCTGGCGGCGAATCGTAACTTTAAGTTACAAATGTCGCCACCAGATCCAGGAATTTATGTTTTGGCAGATCCTCGGTGGCTACGCCAAGTTTTAATTAGCTTAGTAGACACCAGCATTTCTCAAATGGAAGAAGGCGGTATCTCCATTTGTAGTAGTCTTTCACCTAATAAGAATTCTGTATATATTTGGCTAGATGTGCCAATTCATACTCTACCTGGGAGCGAGTCTATAGATTTTATTAAATCGATAGATTTTTTGGACTCGCCAGACAAAGCTATTTTGGACAAAACAGAAAACTCTACATTAACTCCAGGAATGAGGCTATTACTCAATCAGACCTTGTTGGAAGAGATGGGAGGAAAGTTGGAAATTGTGCCATTTCCAACCAATCAACCAGAAATTCCCGAAATCACTAGGCTGCAGGTATCTATCCCCCTCGTAATTCCTGAAGCTGAATTTCCTCAGCCGGTAGAGGCTCAAGGTTAGCTTGGTTATATAACACCATAGTGGTAGTTGTATTGCGCTGAAAACCAATCTTTTCGTAAAAACCTTGCTGGTGAGTAGTCATGAGATAGACACGCTCAACCCTCATGCGAGGATGACTCAAGACTGTTTCTACTAATTTGCTGCCTAATCCTGTACCACGATAGTCTGGATGAATGACAACATCCCAAATTGTGGCGCGATAAATGCCATCGGAAGTGGCGCGAGCAAAGCCAACGAGTCGGTTTCCATCACATACAGAAATTACTGGTTCGCTGTTGCTAATCGCTATACTCAAATCTTCAATACTACGTTCTCTCGCCCAAAAGGCGCAGATATTAAATAGCTGTTGCAGTTGTTCTAGATCAATTTCAGACTTGCGATCGCTAAATTGAATTTGAGGATAGTTCATGTACAACACCCGATTTAGCAGTATTTTGACTACCGATTATTTCAATTTTTACAGATTTTGCCACAGATGAATCTGCTATTTTTTACGCTATCATCTCTAGCGATCGCACCCACGTTTTTCATCGGTGCAGCCTCGAATCAGCAAGGCAAAAAATAGCTTTTTTGATTTTAATATAGGAATTTCAAATCAGCACAGGATAAGACTTTTCATAATATATTGCCGAAAAATCTGAAATTTTATGTTCTCTGTTGATGAGAGTTTTTCCTGATTATTTGACGTGCAATATCTTACAGTTTTTATTTAGCAGATAATAGCGAAATAATGCCGTATTTTAAGGAACTATTCAATTTGTTGCCTTAAAGATGGTGTCAAAATCATTAATCCTCGGACAATCTCTTCTGGGGTGGCTGTAGCATCGATAATCTTTTGATTGATAGTCATGACTTCCAAAGCCAAGTGAGTAGAAATTCTCTTGGCTTCTAAGCGCTTCAAATCCAAGATGTCAATTCCTGCAGCTAATCCATCTAAATATTCTTCTACACTCACTCCTAAATTTTCAATTTCTTGCATAAATATAATTTTTTATTTAATAGAAAAAATTGTAGCTACTAAGAGCGCTATTAATTGCTTGGATAGAAACACAGTAAAACTAAATTCATTTCTAGCTTAGATTTACCCTGATGGTAATTTATTTAGAATCAGCCAATTTTAAATTTTCGTTAGAGACTTACTCATCTTGCTCAAGTATTTTTAATCTTTAATTTCTCGCTGAGGCTGGCAAACCCACTTCCATAAAGGATGACTTTGTCCCTGCTGACGGATGCGAAAAACTTGCTTTTCTAAACGTTGCTTTTCTGGTTCTGGGAGACCTACTAAGATATTACGACTTTGCCAAATTAAAACCGAAGCTGTCGTGGCAATACAAAATGCTAAACCAATTGTAGCCAGTGGATGGTACACAAGCCCATATCGCACTGCCACCCAGGTAAAGTATTGTTTCCAAATTGCAATTTCTGATTGTAAATTCCACAAGGAAATAGGTGCGATTGTGAGCCATAAACAAGCCACAAACAACCACCTTCCGTATACTGTTAGCCGATGTAGTCTTTGGACTTGTTGCCCAAAAACTGGGTCAGAATTATCAAAATGATTGCCATTCATTGATGGCTGTTCTGAGTGTTCCATATCCTGTAAAACTGCAAGGTTTGGGTTATACCAAATTGGAATTTAGAATTTGATATTTTTGATTATTAACACTGATTTTGGCTGTGTTCCACTAAATTTTAAATTTTTAATCTTCAGTGATATGCATTAATCTCAAATCTCAAATCTAAATCCAAAATTGTTCGACCCAGTTATGAACATAAACCAGCTTAACTCTATTAAGAACTGGCGGAGGTATCAGTTGCATTAGCAGTTGCTACTGCTACAGATTGACCTGTACGTTCTCGCCACCAAGCTAATAGAGTACTAGCAATGAAAATGCTCGAATAAGCTCCCATTGTGAAGCCAATAATTAAAGCTAGGGAGAAATTTCTTAAAGTTTCTCCGCCAAATAGAAAGATAGCAAGTAATGTCAGTAGTACGGTTAGGGTCGTATTGATTGACCTGGTTAAAGTTTGATTAACCGCATCATCGACAATCTCAGCAATTGGTCTATCTGGATGAACTTTGATAGTTTCGCGAATGCGATCGTAAATTACCACTGTGTCATTTACAGAAAAACCTGTAATTGTCAGCAAGGCGACGATGAATAAGCTATCTGCTTCAATGCCTAATAGCAAACCCAAAATTGAAAAAGACCCAACGGTAATTAAAATATCGTGGAATAGAGCAACGATCGCAAAAATGGCATAGTCCCATTGAAAGCGGAAAGCCATGTAAATAGTGATTCCCACGAAAGACACAACCAAAGCCAGAATCCCAGAGCGAAATAACTCTGCTCCTAAAGTCGGCCCAACAGAGTCAATTTGGTTTTTTTGCGGATCAAATTCACCAACTTTTTCGCTTAAGGTATTGCGTAATTTGGTACGCTGATCGGCATCAAGGTTTTTTGTCCGAATTAAGATACCGTTATCACCCACTATTTGGATACTGCTATCACCTAATCCTTGTTCCTTGGCGACATCCCGCACCACACCGATATCAATTGGTTTATCGCAGTTACCTGCTTTTGTGCAGTCGCGTTCAAATTGTAAGCGCGTACCACCAACGAAATCCAAACCAGGACGTAGCGGTGCGTGGATATTAGGATTTTGCCAAGAAATCACCATTGAGATGATACCGCTGAGGATAAAGGCAGCGGAAACAGTCCACCATAGCGATCGCGATTTATTAATAGTCAGTTTCATTGTGCGACCTCTGCCTTATTCGCAACTGGTACGTTAGGACAGTAAAGTTCTGTCTTCCGTAAAGATTGAATGGAAATTGCCAAAAACAACAATGTGCGACTACAGGTAATTGCAGTAAACATACTCACTGCTACCCCTAAAGCTAGAGTTAAGGCAAAGCCTTTGACTAAGCCAGAACCTAGCCAAAACAGAGCAGCACAAGCAATCCATGTTGTGACGTTGCTATCTAAAATACTCGAAAATGCTCGGTAAAAACCAGATTCTACAGAACGATACAATGATTTACCTGCACGTAGTTCTTCTCTGGTACGCTCAAAAATCAGTACGTTAGCATCAACCGCCATCCCAATACTGAGGATAAAACCAGCAATTCCTGGCAAAGTCAAGGTTACACCCAGCAACGCAAAACACGCCCAAGTCAACAAAGAGTAAATTACTAATGAAATATCCGCAATTAGCCCTGGTAGTCGATAGTACACAACCATAAATATAAGTACTAAAGTCAAACCACCAATCCCAGCGTAGATGCTGCTTTGAATACTATCTTTACCTAAGGTTGCGCCTACTGTGCGTCTTTCGGCAATTTCTACTGGTACAGGTAATGCGCCACCACGTAGCTGCACGCCTAAGTCATTGGCTTGTTGAGCAGTAAACCTACCTGTAATGACCGCAGAACCACCAGTAATCCCTGTAGCTGCGAATTCAGGGCCGACACTAGGAGAACTAATCAATTCATTATCGAGAAAAATGCCAATACCGCGCCCTGTCCCAGCAAGGCTTTTGGTTAATTCAGCAAACAGTTCACCACCTTTTGGTTTGAAGCGGAGAGCAACATTCCAGTTGTTACCTTGGGTGGGTTCGCCATAGGCATTTTCTAGATATTGACCACCCAGAGGTGGATCTGTACTTTCAAACAATTCTGCGATCGCTTGATTATTTTTCTGCAACTCTTCTTGATTTTTAGCGATCGCAGCAGCATCATTGCTGGTTCTCAATTCCTGTTGCTTGGCTTTTAATTCTGCCCTAGATGCTTGATAAGCAAATAGTTGAGGTTCTGTACCAGATTTTTGTTTGCGAAATTCTAACTGTGCTGTACCACCAAGAACTCGTTCTGCTTGTTCTGGATCGTTAACCCCAGGCAGTTGTACTAAAATCTTGTCTGTACCTACAGTTTGAATTACTGGTTCAGAAACGCCAAGTCCGTTAATCCGTCCTTCAACAACTTTCTTTACCCCTTCCAATTCTTTTTCGGTGATTTGCTTAATTTCTGCGGTAGTTTTCACCTGAATTGTAAGCTGTGAGCCACCCCGCAAATCTAACCCGAGAGGAATAGGGATTGTGAAAATCACCGCAAAAGCGGCGATAATCAACACTACAATTAAAGCTAATAGCGATCGCTGTCTTTGCATACCATAACCATCACTCGCAACTGACAAAGGCTATAATAGCGTTCTTTTTAATAGTTATGAGTTATTGGTTATTAGTAAGAATTATTACTGGAATGGGGCATTGGGCATTGGGCATGGGGCATTGGTAATGGGTAATGGGTAATTGCTGTTTGTTCCCCTTTCCCCTTTTCCCCAATCCCCAATCCCCAGTCCCCAATCCCCAACCTAAACTCGCATAGCCACCATTTTTTCTACGGCTTCTACAATTTGTTCTGGCTGAACAATGGTTAGACGCTCTAGATTACCGTTGTATGGTGTGGGAATATCTTGAGATGAAAGGCGTAGTACAGGCGCATCCAATTCATCAAATAAGCGGTCATTAATAGAAGCGATGACTTCTGCGCCAATACCTGCTGTTCGCATCGCTTCTTCTACGACAATTACGCGATGGGTTTTGCGAATAGATGCACCGATGGTATCAAAATCTAAGGGTTTCAGTGATATTAAATCAATGACTTCTGGGTCGTAACCTTTTTTTTCTAAAGTTTTCACGGCTTGTAATACATGATGGCGCATCCGTGAATAAGTAAGAATTGTGACATCTTTACCACGACGCACAACTTCGGCTTTATCTAAAGGAAGTAAATATTCTTCTGTTGGCAGGTCTTCTTTTAAGTTGTAAAGCAGAACATGTTCAAAGAACAGTACTGGGTTATCATCGCGAATTGCTGATTTCAGAAGTCCTTTAGCGTTATAAGGTGTAGAGCAAGCAACAATTTTTAATCCAGGAACAGCTTGAAAGTAAGTTTCTAAACGTTGGGAATGTTCTGCACCTAGCTGTCTACCAACACCACCAGGGCCACGAATTACCATTGGAATTTTAAAATTCCCGCCGGAAGTATAGCGTAACATCCCAGCGTTATTAGAGATTTGGTTAAAGGCTAGCAGCAAAAAACCCATATTCATGCCTTCGATGATGGGTCTTAACCCAGTCATCGCAGCTCCCACAGCCAAGCCAGTAAAGCTATTTTCGGCGATAGGGGTGTCAAGAACTCTTAGATCACCATACTTTTTGTAAAGGTCTTTGGTAACTTTGTAGGAACCACCATAGTGTCCGACATCTTCCCCAAGAACAAATACATTAGAATCACGCGCCATTTCTTCGTCAATGGCTTCACGGAGGGCGTTGAAGAAAAGAGTTTCTGCCATTTAAACCTTGTATTCACAATTATTGTTTTAGAATCTTATCGCGCCACCGTTGGCAAATACCGTGAGCGATCGCACTACTTGGAAATTTTGGCATAAGGCATAGGGCATTGGGTATGGGGCATCGAAATTTGGACAGGTATTATATCTCCCTGTCTCCCCTACTTTGAAAGTGCTGAGTGCTGAGGAGCCAGTGCGTTGGGCGGCTCTGCCGACTTGAAGCAACTGGCGTTGCTGAGTAAAAATCCCCGCCTCGACTTTCATGCAAGGCCTGTGAAAATTTTTTCATTGGGACTGCTTCCTTCTCACCAGTCCCCAGTCCCCAGTCCCCAATCCTACAAACTGGCAAGCGAATCAGTGACTTGAGCTACCACTGCGTCTGGAAAGCGTTTTGGTCTTCCTGGTTTGCGTTTATGTCTCTGGTTTATGGACTTTTCACTAGCTGCTGCCAATTCTTCAGGTGTGCATTTAAACAAACGCAAAGCATCTAAATATTTCTTTGGTGTCATTGTGGGTTCAGTCCGCCCAGCTTCCCAGTTGCGAACACTGGTTTCACTGATTGCAAGCCTGAAGGCAACCTCAGCACGGCTAAGACCAGCACGTTCTCTCAGGACTTGCATATCCATAATCCCATGCTCCTATTGAATAATTTACATTTTGTTTATTAAATCAATTGACATAAAATATCAATTGTTAGCATTTTATTAACTATATACTTTATAAGCGATCGCCTACCCCTCTGGCAAACGCCGCAACGCTTGATTTCTGTAATATCCCGTAAGAAAGTTTAGATAGAAATTTTAAATATCCGTATAGTTTCGTATAAATATCTACGAGTTGTGATGCGTAAAGCCCCCGTATTTTTAATCGGGGTATATAAGCGAACAGGAAAAATAAATTTGTCCTGTTCGCTTACAAAGCGTAAATACGATTTATAATATTAAAGGAGGTGATGAACAAGTGTTTAACCTGACATACGAATTTAAGTTAAAGCCCACCCATGCACAAAGCCAAATATTTGAAGACTGGCTAGAAATTAATCGTCGTGTCTATAACTATGCTTTGGCTGAACGCAAGGACTGGTATTTATCACGTAGTTGTCAGATCAACGCTTGTTCACTTAAGCACGAATATATTATCCCTGCCGACACACCCCGCCCAACCTACGCCAGCCAGTGCAAAGCGTTAACTGCTGCCAAAAAAGAGTTTCCTGAGCTTAAAAAAGTACAGTCTCAAGTTTTGCAGCAAACATTAAAGCGTCTAGAAGTTGCATTTGTGGCTATGTGGGAGAGAAATCACGGTTTCCCCCGATTCAAAAAATCGGGACGAATGCGGTCTTTTGTCTTTCCGCAAATGCAAGGTGAAAGACTTAAACCAGGGATGGTTAATTTGCCTGTGATTGGATGGGTTAAATTCCGACAATCAAGGGGAATACCTGACAGTGGCGTAGTCAAGCAATCTCGTGTGGTGAAGCGTGTTTCTGGTTGGTATGTGATGCTAACTGTTCAATGGGATGTATCTGTACCTCAAAGTCTGCCACACGGGGAAGGAGTAGGAATTGATGTAGGGTTAACAAGTTTTATTGCCACTTCTAACGGGCTAACCGTCAAGCGTCCAAGGTTTTTTGGAGATGCCGAACGCAAGCTGAAATTACTGCAACAGCGTGTCTCAAAAAAACGTATTGGCTCGAAAAATTGGCACAAAGCTCAAAAGAAAGTGGCGAAACTACATGAGTACGTTGCTAACTGTCGTCAAGACTGGCACAGAAAATTATCTCACCAAATCTGCGACGATACCGGAATGGTGTTTGTCGAGGATTTAAACTTGGTTGGACTATCCCGTGGGATGTTGGGTAAGCATTGTTTAGATGCTGGGTTTGGTCAATTCTTCAACATCTTAGAGCAAACTTGTTTTAAGCGTGGTGTCTATTTCCAGAAAGTAGACAGCCGTAAAACTAGCCAAATTTGCCCTAACTGTGGTGTCGAGACAGGTACTAAAGAGTTATCACAACGTACTCATGTTTGTTCAAATTGCGGCTATACAACCGATAGAGATGTAGCAGCCGCACAGGTAATTCTGATAAGAGGACTTGCAGCCGTAGGGCATACGGTCAAGATGCTTGCTGAGGGTAAATTCGTTGGAATCCCTGTGAAGCAAGAATCCCCGAATTAGAAATTCGGGGAGTGTCAATTTAACCAGCGCGCCGCATCTTTGGCATGGTAAGTCAAAATTAAATCAGCACCAGCACGTTTAAAGCCAGTTAAAGTTTCCATCACTACGCGTTGTTCATCAATCCAACCATTGAGAGCAGCAGCTTTAATCATGGAATACTCACCGGAAACGTTATAAGCCGCAACAGGAAGGTTGCTAGCTTCCTTAACACGCCAAATAATATCCATGTATGCTAAGGCTGGCTTCACCATCAGCATATCAGCGCCTTCTGCGATATCAAGTTCAATTTCTTTAATCGCTTCGCGGGAGTTACCAGGATCCATTTGGTAAGTTCTTCTATCACCAAATTGCGGTGTAGAATCAGCCGCATCTCGGAATGGGCCGTAATAAGCCGAAGCATACTTAGCCGCATAAGATAAAATCGGTGTATCTTGGAATCCCGCTTCATCTAAACCCGCACGAATTGCTTGCACAAAGCCATCCATCATTCCTGAAGGCGCAATGATATCAGCACCAGCTTTGGCTTGAGAGACTGCTGTTTTTTTCAGTAATTCTAAAGTTGGGTCATTTAACACTCTTCCCGTTAAATCACCTACTTGTAAGTAACCGCAATGACCATGACTTGTATATTCACACAGACAAGTATCAGCCACCACAATTAAATCTGGTACTGCTTCCTTCACCGCAGTAGCTGCTTTTTGTACAATACCGCAATCATGCCAAGCGCCAGTAGCATCTACATCTTTATCTGCGGGAATACCAAATAGAATGATGGCGGGAATTCCTAAGTCATAAACTTCCTTTGCCTCTTCAACAATTTTGTCTACCGACAGCTGGTAAACTCCAGGCATGGATTTGACTTCGTTAGCAATTCCTTCACCTGGTACCGCAAAAAGTGGGTAAATCAAATCACTTGTTGATAAAACAGTTTCTCGTACCATCCGGCGCAGTTGGGGATGTGTACGCAGACGGCGGGGGCGGTGAGTTGGAAACATAAAGTTTTATGAAGAATTACAACGCAAATGGACACAATAGAAAGCGTCACAAAAGCAAGGAAAAACCTTACTTAGTTAGGACAGACTACCAGCAGTGCTTAACTGTCCTTTGCCCTACTGTTGATGAAGCTGTGGGGCAATTTCGTATTGTACAGCGTGATAGACATCACTTCGACGCACTGCAAAAAAAACCTGATAAAAAATCCCCCAAAATTAATTGCAGAAATTTGGTAATGAGTAGTGCAGAAACTAATGTTTCTCAACTATAAATATTATCAATTACCTAATGACTGCTGCGGCATTACCAAGTACCATAATTAGCGCGAAACAACCTCTGCAACTGAATGCCTAATGGTTTGGTGAATCTGGGTTGCTAAATACCAGCGCTATTGCCCAAAACTATAATTAGCCCCCAGTTTAGTAGATACCCTTTACCTATGAGGGGAAGAATCTCAAGCTTACTTAAAGTAGTACTGCAATCTATTCTTCCATAAAGCCATACATTAAAGAAGAAATTAATAGATTCTTTGGCATTTTTTGTAAATACTATTGACCGACTGCGCTCAAAAAAATAAAAATTTTTATTAATTAGTTGTGTACAAATTGACGCTTTTACCCTTTGAGTTTTAGAAATATCAGGCACAAATCAAAAAACATAAATGATACAAAAAATGCATCCTTCCCTAGATACATAGTTGATCGTGGGTAATTTTTATCGAGGATGTGTGTTTGATATGCAAAAAATTACCCTTCACTCTATTGCTACTAGTACTCCACCACATTAATTCTGATGGGTACACGCCAGAGCGATCGTATACTAGTATAAGCTGGATAATTAAGGCATTAGTAAGTTGGATATAAAAATTTATTCATCATGGCTATCAAACATCAAGTCAACTTAACCATTGAGGATAAAGAACAACTTGAACAAATTACTAAAAAAGGAAAAATTCAGGCAAGAAAACTAAAACGGGTGCAGATACTATTAATGTCATCTGCTGGATATAAAGATGAAGAGATAGCCAACATAATAGGTGTGAGTGTAGCAACTATAGAGCGAATTCGGAAAAAATTTGTATCGTCAGGATTGGAGTCAGCCTTAAATGAAAAACCCCGTCCAGGTAAAGTAAGAAAGTTAAATGGGACAGCAGAGGCTTTTTTAGTTGCTACCGCATGTAGTAATCCACCTTCAGGGCGAGAATGTTGGACAATGGAATTACTAGCTAATAAATTAGTACAACTTGAAATTGTAGATAATATTAGCGATGAAACTGTACGTCGAACTTTAAAAAAAACGAAATCAAGCCGTGGCTAGTAGAGCAATGGTGTATTCCAACAGTCAGTCCGGAGTTCGTGTGGCGAATGGAAGATGTCTTAGATTTATATGCTCAAACAGATGATCCAAAACGTCCGAGAGTTTGTTTTGACGAGCGTCCGGTACAATTACTTGGTGATACAAAAGTTCCCATACCGGCAAAACCAGGACAAGCAAGACGCGTTGATTACGAGTATGAGCGCTTGGGCAATTGTAATTTATTCACGTTTATAGAACCAACAAAAGGTTGGCGACACATTAAAGTTACAGATAGAAGAACTGCGGTAGATTTTGCTCATTGTATGAAAGATTTGGTAGACATTCATTATCCAAAAGCTGAGTTAATTAGGATTATTATGGACAACCTAAATACTCATACGCCATCTGCTTTATACCAAGCTTTTCATCCCGAAGAAGCTAGAAGAATTTTGAAAAAACTAGAGTTTCATTATACTCCTAAACATGGTAGTTGGTTGAATATGGCAGAAATTGAATTGTCAGTTCTTTCTCGCCAATGTTTAAATCGACGCATCCCAAATCAGAAAATTTTAAAATCTGAAATCGCTGCTTGGGAGCAGACAAGAAATCAAGAAAAAGCAACTATTACCTGGCGGTTTACAAATGATGATGCTCGTGTCAAGTTGCAAAAATTATATCCAAAAACACAGGAATCTGACGAAATTAAAAATCTTCAACAGCCAATGTGTGATTGTGCGATCGCTCTGGCGTGTACCCATCAGAATTAATGTGGTGGAGTACTAGTCTGCCAAAGTTGTTTTGACAGGGGGAAAGGGTAAAGGTTTTAAACCCTTCCCCTTTACCCTTTCCCCAATCTACACCTGTCAATATTTGTGTGTGGAACTACTACTGTACGTTCGCTCATTTTTAAAGGGTGAGAGGAATTAATGCCTTACTGTTAAAGGAAACAATACGATTTTGGATATCCTAAAAGCATCACCGTGTAATACATGGAAAAAGGAAAAAAGCCCTTTCCATGTATTACATGGAAGCTATGGCTCATTAACATCTCATCTGTAATACTGAATATTACACTTTAAACTTCACTAATTTGGGGTTAAACTTACGATGTAATACACGGATGAGGCGAATGTTAAAGCGGGATATTCAAGGGAAGTTCGCCCTCAAAGACGATGATTATCGTCAAGTGCGCTCTTTAAGATTAACGGATGAAACCTGGAAGGCTTTGGGGATCGCTGCCGAATGCTTGGGTATGACTAGAGCTGATTACGTTGAACAGGTGATTAGAAGGAATGCTCATCCAAGTATTACACGGGAAAAAAAGTTGGCACATAAAGCCAAAACTAGTGTTGTTGAAGTTGCGACCATGCCTCTAAAGGTGGCAACACTCGAAAGTTTACGTAACCAAGTAATATTGGAGTTGAAGTTAGGTAAGCAATCACCGGGCTACAAAGCAGCACTCAAAGCCCTCAATCATTTTATTGTGGTACTAAATAGCGAGTATACACAACAGTAGGAATTCGCTGTTTTGTATCAGTAAGCGGGGAAAACAGTGGACATAAGTTCTGAGCGGATTGACGATATTCCCGTCATCGTGGAATGGCTTGTTCAGATGGGGATAGCTAAATGTATTGACCAAAAACTCAAAAAACCACACGGAAACCACAAAGGCATGAGTTATGGTCAATTGAGTGTATTGTTACTGACATACATAATTACTCAATCAGACCATCGGTTGTGTGCAGTGGAATCATGGGTAAAGGCACATCGAAGGATTTTAGAGTTAAGTACAGGGTGGTCGATAGGAGAAAAAGATACCAGTGATGACAGATTGGCAAGGGTAGTCGAAGAGTTAGGTAAGCAAACACAAGCAACGCAGGAAATAGAGGTCAAGTTAGGACAAAATCTGATTCGCGCCTACGAATTGCCCACACAAGTGGCACGAACCGATACGACTAGTTTTAGCGTGAATCATCAACAGGGAGATTCTCCAGAAGAAAATATATTACGTTATGGCTATTCCAAGGACAAACGCCCAGATTTGTTGCAATACCGTCAATTATTGGCAACCCTTGACCCAATGGGAATGCCATTAGTCAGCACAACCCTTGAAGGTAATGGAGCTGACGACCCATTATATTTCCCCACTTGGCAAAAAATAGCACAAGTGATTGGACATAAAAAGTTTGTCTTCATCGCTGATTGTAAAGCTGGGTCGATTGCAACTCGCGCTCAAATCGCCGCTTCTAGGGGTATTTACTGCGTTCCTGTAGCCATGAGTGGGCAACACCCTCAATATCTTCAGCAATGGGTTCTCAACCCACCAGCGGAAATTGTGCCCATTCGTTTACCACGACAAGATGAAGAAGAACCTGCGGTGGGAAAAGGTTTTGAAGTGGAGTTAGGTAAGTTTTGGTTCAACAAACAAACCAACAAATGGGTGCGTTGGCTAGAACGCTACTTAGTAGTTTACTCCCAAAGCCTTGCCGCATCAATGATACGTGGACAACAGCAACGCATCTTGACTGCTGAAACCGCTCTCCAAAGTTTAGCTAACAAGCCAGGCTCAGATCGGGAGCTACTCACCCATAAAGTAGAAAACATTCTCCAGCGCTATCGTGTCAAAAATTTTTTCTCAACCATGATTACAGAACAGATCACTAAAAAAACTCGTCATCTCGGACGGGGACGACCATCAAAAAACTCGACCACAGAGGAATTGACAGATATTTGTCTTCAACTTCATATCCAGAAGATAGATACTGCAATTCAGGAGGCAGAAACTTTGGCAGGGTGGCGATTGTATGTTACTAATGCCGATAGTAGCCAGATGAGTTTACCACTTGCTGTGATGTATTATCGGGATGAATGGCTTTTAGAGCGAGGTTTTCACCGTTTTAAAAGGGGTTCTTTGCCAGCCCTACCCATTTACTTTCAAAATACTGACCGAATCACTGGCTTAATGTTCCTGTTGAACATAGCTTTGCGTGTATTTACTCTAATGGAGTTTGTAGTACGGCTGGCTCTTGAGCAAACCCAACAATCTTTGGCAGGTCTTTATGACGGTAATCCAAAGCGAAAAACTGCTCGCCCATCTGCTGAACAAATGCTCAAGGCTTTTTGTAATTTAACTCTTTATTTTTTACCTGATTCTACCATCTTCATCACACCAATTAACGCGCTTCAAAAACAAATTCTTTCTTTAATGAAAATGCCTGAATCCCTTTATCAGATAGATTCAGTGGTGCGCTCGACATAATTCATCTTACTCAATTACCTGTACCACTCCTGAAGGAGGATACACACAATTGAAGTCCCATTTCAATATTAGCAATTTCCGTGTAAGACACCGTAAATTGAACTTTGAATATTGCTACTCTTCCATGTATTACACTGAAGAGCTTAACTTCCGGTAACAGTCTCTCAATATATTTCTTTCATCCCTGTAATACACGCAAAGTCGCAATTTCTTTTACCATGTAATACATGGTAAAGCTCGTTCTCCTTTTCCCAAGTATTACACGGTGATGGTTTTAGGAGATCCAAAATCGTATTGTTTCCTTTAACAGTAAGGCGTTAATTCCTCTCACACTTCAAAAATAAGCGAACGTACAGTACTACTGCTTCCCAATTCCTCGTACCCGATCGCAGGTAGTTCGCGATTTACGACTTGATCGCGTGCATCGTTGTTCTAAGATGAAAAGACTCACCAATCTTGAAAAAAAATTAAGTTAAGTTAACTAAAGAGCAAACAATTACACTTATGTCAACTGAACTCAACTCAGATCTGCATCAGGCTGTTGAACTTCGCCGCAACTTTGCGATTATTTCACACCCGGACGCAGGTAAAACTACTCTGACCGAAAAACTTCTATTATACGGAGGTGCGATTCACGAAGCTGGTGCAGTCAAAGCCCGGCGGGCACAGCGTAAAGCCACCTCAGACTGGATGGCGATGGAACAGCAACGGGGTATTTCTATCACATCTACAGTATTGCAGTTTGAATATCGTAGCTGTTATATCAACTTATTAGATACCCCTGGACACCAAGATTTCAGTGAAGATACGTACCGAACTTTGGCTGCTGCCGATAATGCAGTGATGCTGATTGATGTGGCAAAAGGTTTAGAACCCCAAACTCGCAAACTATTTGAAGTTTGTAAGTTGCGCGGTATCCCCATCTTTACCTTTGTAAATAAACTCGACCGTCCAGGACGCGAACCTCTGGAATTATTAGACGAAATCGAGCAAGAATTGGGATTGCAAACCTATGCAGTCAACTGGCCGATTGGCATGGGCGATCGCTTTAAAGGTGTATTTGACCGTCAAAATCAACAAATTCACTTATTTGAACGTAGCGCCCACGGTAGTAGAGAAGCGAAAGACACGATAGTCGATTTGGGCGATGCCAAAATTGAGGAACTGCTAGAACAGGATCTCTATTACCAACTGAAAAACGATTTAGAACTCTTGGAGGGAGTCGGCCCGGAACTAGATTTAGATTTGGTGCATCAAGGAAAAATGACACCAGTATTCTTCGGTAGCGCCATGACTAACTTCGGGGTGGAGCTATTTTTGAAGCACTTCTTGGATTATGCCTTGAAACCAGGAACTCATAATAGTAGCGTCGGTGAAGTTCCCCCTACTTACCCAGAGTTTTCTGGCTTTGTCTTTAAACTCCAGGCTAACATGGACCCGAAGCACCGCGATCGCGTGGCATTTATCCGCGTCTGCACGGGTAAGTTTGAAAAAGATATGACGGTAACTCACGCCCGCACAGGCAAAATCGTTCGTCTGTCTCGCCCACAAAAACTTTTCGCCCAAGAGAGAGAATCAATTGATGTTGCTTATCCAGGCGATGTTATCGGTTTAAATAATCCTGGTGTCTTTGCGATCGGCGACACTATTTACACTGGGCAAAAGCTCGAATATGAAGGAATTCCTTATTTTTCACCAGAATTGTTTGCAACTTTAAGGAACCCCAACCCTTCCAAGTTTAAGCAATTTCAAAAAGGGATTTCGGAATTACGGGAAGAAGGTGCAGTACAGATTATGTACTCCACTGACGAAGCCAAACGCGATCCAATTTTAGCGGCGGTGGGTCAGTTGCAGTTCGAGGTAGTGCAGTTCCGCTTACAAAACGAGTATGGTGTAGAAACCATATTAGACTTGCTACCCTATAGCGTCGCCCGTTGGGTTGAAGGCGGTTGGGAAGCATTGAATGAGGTGGGACGAATATTCAATACCACCACAGTCAAAGACAATATGGGACGGCCAGTATTGCTGTTCCGTAATGAATGGAATTGCCAACAATTACAGGGAGATCATCCCAAGTTAAAATTAAGCGCGATCGCTCCGGTGTATTCTACTCAGCAATCAGTGGAGGGATAATTCCGGACGCAAGGTATTAGCTGGGGAATCTAAACATTATGCGCTTGAGCATAAACGTGGATCAGTTAGAACAGATGGGAGTGCCAGAAATTCTATGCCTTCACATGCCGAATCGTCTTTGGAGGCTGGTTTAGTTGCTCTAAAACAGGGAAATTATCCCACAGCGATCGCTCACCTGGAACCTGTGGCCAATAGCCAGAAAGATGGCAAAACTGGCTTACAGGCGCAGGTGGGCTTGGTTATGGCCTATGCGCGTAGTGGCCAAGTCCCCAAAGCGATCGCTGTGTGTAACAATCTGATTGTGAGTCCAAATCCGCAGGTTCAAGAGTGGGCAGAACGTGCTCTTGAACATTTAAAAAAGCACCAACAACGTAAAAAGACCTCATCCAAAAATTCTGCAACTGGATTTGTAGCTTTTGATAATGCTCATAAACCAGATGCTGCGCCTGTAAATACTGCATCACCACAGCAGACCAAAAATTCAGGGGTGAAAGCCACGAATAATGCGGGTACTACATCAACTTTACCAGCCAGTAGTATTAAAAATACCAATGTAGACACCATGATGGGAGCCAATTATATTGGTTCTCTCCATCGCCCACAACCTAAATTATTCACTATCTATTGGCGACACGCAGGCCGGGCAAAAGTTTGGCAACCCCTACATAAGCTAAATTTAATTCCTTTAAAATTACTGGCTACTGGCACATTTTTCGCTCTATTTTGGGTGATGCGGGAAATGCTGAAGCTGGTAATGGGTTTAATAAATCAGATTTTAGTTAAACTACCTTATTTAGAGCCTTGGCAATTTTTATATCGCGATCCAACAGTAGTTGTCATGGCGGTATTAGTGATAGCGCTGGCTTTATCACCTTGGTTGCTAGATCGGTTACTCACAAATTTTTATGGACAGCAAGAATTACCCAAAGAGCAGTTAAATAATCGCAGTCGAGAAGCAATTCGGGTATTACAACGTTCATGTCAACAGAAAGGCTGGCCATTTCCTAAACTGCGAATTTTACCAATGGCTGCCCCCATTGCTCTAACCTATGGTAATTTAGCTCGCAATGCCCGGATAGTGATCAGTCAAGGGCTATTAGATCAACTAGCTGATGATGAAATCGCCGTTATTTACGCCACGCAGTTAGGGCATATCATTCACAAAGATTTTATGGTGATGTCTCTGATATTGCTGGTGAGCGTGATTGTTCACAAAATATATCAGAGTATATCGGAGTGGGGCAACAGCATCTCATCTGCATTTGGGCGCTGGCCTGCTAGAGTCTTAGCTAGTCTTACCTATGGGATTTGGTGTTTACTGACTGGGATAGCTTTGTGGTTGTCGAAGTTGCGGCTTTATTATAGCGATCGCACCGCCTCGGAAATTACTGGTAATCCCAATGCTTTAACCCGCGCCTTATTGAAAATTGCCATTGGTGTAGCTGGTGATATTTCCCAAAAAGAACAAACTAGTTGGCAGTTAGAAAGCTTGAATCTGGTAGCACCGGTGAGCTATCAGCAAAGTATTTCTTTAGGTAGTCTAGCTGGTCAAGTTCCCTTTACATCATTATTGATGTGGGATAATTTCAATCCCCATCGTCACTGGTTCACTATTAATAATAGTCATCCTTTAATAGGCGATCGCATTCAACGCCTCAGTAAAATTGCCCGTCACTGGCATTTAGAACCAGAACTACATTTAATTAACGAGCAATCCTTAAGACCGAAAAAGCATCCTTTCTTTTTACAAATTGCTCCTTGGTTGGGTATTCCCTTCGGTTTTTTGTTTGCAGGCTTAATCTGGTTAGTTTGGCAGATAACCTATGCACTCAAAATTTTAAACCTCAAATGGATCTATGAGGATTGGTCTTTTGTCTCAGGTTGCTTGTTGATTGGCTTTAGCATCGGTATGGTGATCCGCATGAATTCTTTCTTCCCGGATATCCAACCCCAAGCTTTACAAACTGATGATCGCCTACCCAGCCTGTTAGCTAACCCTTCAGCTATACCCATCGATAGTATCAATGTTTGCCTTGCAGGTAAGCTCTTAGGTCGTCCAGGCATCAGCAATTCTCTTGCACAAGACTTAATTTTGCAAACCAACACCGGGTTAGTGAAATTGCACCACATCCCCTGGCTGGGACAATCCATCAATCCTCAAGACTTCATTGGTAGGCAAATTACAGTTACAGGCTGGTTCCGACGCGGCGCAACCCCCTGGATTGATATCCAAACCATGCAAACCCAAAACGGTCAAACCGTTAATAGCGCTCATCCCATTTGGTCTACCATCATCGCAGTTGCAGCCCAAGCATGGGGAGCTTTTATTTTTCTCAGAGGCTAGGAGCTAGAGACAGGGAAGCAGGGGAAGCAGAGGGGACAAGAAAGACAAATTCCCAATGCCCAATTCCCAATGCCCCATGCCCAAAAAATGTTACGAAAATTTGCAATTATCGCCAGCAAGTGTTACATTTATTTACATAAACATTTCTAATTTATATAACTCAGCACTCCAGCTTAGTTATTAATCACCAACGCTTGCGCCAATCTATCTTTGTGATTCTCCCAACACAGCAGTAAATCAACCAGCCACCGGCTGGTTTTTGTTTCCTTATCTTTGCCTCTTGAGAAAAAATTGTATTTTATGTTACGATTCGATTACAAGAATATGCCAGAAATGTGTGCGCTGAACTAGCTACGTAGAAAATACCGTGATAATGTAAGGAATGGTGTTTAATTCTGCGAACAGGGGCACAAGAAAACGTTTACTTTAGCAGACAGTAAACTATTAAATTTACAATTCTTATAACTAAGGTGGTATTTAATTGAGCTTCGTTTGCTCTTTGGCATTAAACAAGCTTGACCCCGACGAAAAATTGTATTGTATAGGTTGACAGTTTTGAGTAAAAAATTGGTGTATGGCACTCTTGGGAAATAGCATATATTTGAAAGCCAAAGCCAAGTGATTGTTTTCTCATTTTGCCTTGTTCATTCAACTCTGGAGGTATAGTTCATGTCTGTTCGCCTATATATAGGCAATTTGCCAAAAGAAGAAATAGATCGTCAAGAACTACAAGCAGTTTTTGCGGCTGAAGGTGATGCTGTCACCACAAAATTAATTAAAGACCGGAAAACAGGCAAATGCCGTGGTTTCGGCTTTCTCACAGTGAATAATGATGAACAAGCCGATCAAATTATTGAAAAGTATAATGGTCAATTGTTCAAAGACACTGCCATTAAGTTAGAGAAGGCATTACCACGCACTAAGGGCGACGAAGGTGACGAGCAAGCACCCAAAGCTAACCAAAGCGCTGGTAGCAGTAATCCTGCTCCTGTTACCCATAAAGAAAGCAACCGTCGCGACAAATCTTCTAAGAAGTCTCGTCGTGGTGGTGCGGCTAGTGGCGGACGCGATACGACTACAACATCTGACTCAGACGCTATTCGTCCAGATCCCCGTTGGGCTTCTGAATTAGAAAAGCTGAAGCAGATGCTAGCTGCACAAACTACAAATTGATCTTGATGCGAAAACAATTAAAAATTAAAAATCAGAATTTTTTTGATTTTTAATTTTTAATTTTTTACTGGCTGGAAAACTAGGGCAGGAAATCTACAATACCATATAGCAAGTTGCCTGTGAGGTGACTAAATTTACCTTTTCTAGAACATAGTTGAGGTTTTTGTTATTTGTATGTATATCTTGCATGGAGTCCAGTTTCGTTTTCAATGAGTATTAAGTGTTTTTATCCGCGGTTAATTATTAATTCTTGAGAATTTTATGATCGGAAAATCACGGATAAATTACTTGTCTTCCAGCTAATCCCTTGTTGGGTAATGTTTATTTTCTAGCGGCTAGACCCTATTTAAAATCCACCCCCATCCGCATCATCACGGAAAACGAATCAGCTATTGTGTTCCCACTGTTGGTAATTTTGTGATAAAGAATCATAAAAAATCATGAAAACTACTGTGGCATTGGGAATAATATCCCTAGCAGACCATCCTCTGAGATTTTTTTTGCAATGCCGAGTAGAGAAGTAAGGCATTGAAAAACAAAAGCGAATACCTGAGTTATGGATAAGTTGGGGAAAAAATTGTGTGAAAATTCTTTTAATAGAAGATGACAAGCAGACAAATTTAGTTCTAGCGAAAGCGCTTTCGACTCTCAATTACCAAATAGAGACCACTAACGATGGTGAAACAGGATTAGAGTTAGCGAAGGCATTTGATTATGACTTGCTAATTTTGGATGTGATGCTACCAAAATTGGATGGGATTAGTCTTTGTCGTCAACTCCGCTTAGAAGGATCTCAAGTACCCATTCTGATGCTGACTGCTAAGGACGATATTAGTATGCGCGTCATGGGTTTAGAGGCGGGTGCAGATGATTATATTAACAAACCGTTTGAGCTATCAGAGCTAATCGCCAGAATTCGAGCTTTAATGCGGCGAGGTAAGACAATTCTTGCTAAGGTGCTAGTCTGGGAGAATTTAGAGCTTGATATTAACATCAAAGAAGTCACCTATGCTGGCAAGCGTCTGCACCTTACCCCTAAAGAGTATGGTTTATTAGAACTTTTTTTGCAAAATCCGCGCCGCATATTTAGTAGAAGTGTTTTATTAGATAGAATTTGGTCTGCTGATGAGTTTCCTGGGGAAGAAGCGGTGACAACCCAAATCAAGGGTTTGCGCCAGAAGCTCAAAGCAGCAGGAATGACCGCAGATTTCATAGAAACAGTATATGGTTTAGGTTATCGGCTGAAAGAACCAAAAAATCAGCCGCAAAAGCCAAATCTTCCCAGTCAGAATTTGTCAGAGAAAGAGCAAGCCGAAGCTAAAGTCATGGCTGTAGTGGCAAATATGCGGGAAGAATTTCTCAAAAGTTTTAGCGAAAAGTTTGAGTTATTAGAACAAGCGATCGCGCAATTATCAACTGTAACTCCAGACAAGCGAATATTAAAACAAGCACAGGCTGAAGCACACCGTTTAGCTGGTTCTTTGGGATGTTACGGTTTTCTAGAAGGTTCCAAAATAGCGCGTGACATAGAACAACTGCTAGAAAGATACACTGTTCCCTACCAGAGAATAGCTTTGCAGTTGGTGGAGTTACTGAAATTACTCAAACAAACATTGCAGCAACAGCCATCTTCACCAGTTAACCCTGCCAATGCTCAAATTACATCATCAGCACACCTGCTGATTGTTGATGATGATACGACACTGACGGAACGGATTAAATTAGAAGCTATATCCTGGGGTTTTAATGTAGATGTCGCAGCAGATATCAAAACAGCGAGAACCATACTTTCCTTAAATTCAGTCGAAGTTATCTTACTGGATTTATCGTTTCCTGCTAAAGAAGAGAATGGTTTAACTTTTCTTGCGGAACTAAGCCAGACGCATCCAGAGATTCCTGTTTTAGTATTGACTACTAATAATCAATTGCAAAATAGGGTAGAAGCTGCTCGTTTAGGCGCACAGAGCTTTTTAAACAAAACTATGTCTGCTGTAGAGGTTTTAACCGCTATTAATATAGCGCTTAATCAACAAACTGCTACAGATGCAAAAGTTTTAGTTGTAGATGATGATCCGCTCATCCTCAAGAAGGTGACGACGTTACTCTCACCTTGGGGATTACAAGTTACGCCATTACAAGAATCTCAAAGATTTTGGGAAGTATTAGAATCCACTAAACCAGATCTGTTAATTTTAGACATTGAGATGCCAGATTTTAATGGTATAGAATTATGCCAAATCATCCGGAACGATCATTGTTGGCATCGCTTACCAATTTTGTTTCTCTCTGCCCATTTTGAACCGGAAATACTCTATCAAGTTTATTTAGTTGGAGCCGACGACTATATCAGAAAACCAATTGTAGAACCAGAATTAATTGCTCGAATTTTGAATCGGTTAGAACGCACGCATCTGAGCAAAAAATTATTACATAAATATTATCAGTAGCCAGGGTGATGCTATGTCAAAAAAACGCATTTTGGTCATTGACGATGAAAGAAATCTCTGTACAGTGATTAAAGCTTGTTTAGAGAATATTGGACGTTGGCAAGTTTTAGTAGCACAGTCTGGTACTGAAGGTTTCGCTGTAGCTAAAAGTGAACATCCAGATGCAATTCTCTTAGATGTTTTGATGCCAGATATCAATGGAATGGCCCTTTTTCAAAGGCTACAAGAAAATTTAACCACTAATAATATACCCGTAATTTTACTAACAGCTAAAGTACAAGCAGTCGATTTAAACGAATTTTCTCAGTTGGCAATTGCAGGAGTGATTTCTAAACCGTTTGATCCTTTGCGTCTATCAGAACTAGTTGCAAACACTCTGGGGTGGCAGTTTTAAGGCTTTGAGCTAAAAAATATACTAACTTGAAAATGGGCATGGGACATGGGAAAGACAGATTTTCATGCTTGCTTGTGCAAAACTTGGCGTAGAATGGTTGACTTGAAAATCTAACCGCAGCTAATGGCATTTTAGTTCCATCATCAGGGTGAGTTGTCCGTCCCACATATTGGATTAGATGTGTTTTAGCTTAACAGTGAAACAGGGAACAAGCCATTTAAGTTTTATAGAGTTTTAGTACAACCAAGTAGAAGTTCTTTAATAGTGCTATTAAGGAGAACTAGGCAATCATCTGATGAATCACACAACAAGGATATAAAAATCTCTATCCTTCAGCCCTTAGCCTCTATTTTCCAGAAATGCTACTAGTGAGGATTTGATTAATTTTTTATTTTTCACCAAATAAAATACCTCATAATTTCCTCATATTTATTTTTTACCCTAAGTAATAAGTTTAGTTAGAAAAAGGTAAATAATGGGAAGATAAAGAAATAGTTTGGCTGACTATTTATCTTCTTTGTGGCTGGCTAAAGAGCAGCCGATACGCGCTGAGATAATCTATTCTTCGATTCAAATTTTCCTTTGTTCAGAGGAGTCAGTACCTATAGCGATCGCACGCAACTTCTACCCCTGTGGGGAAGCAAGCTAGGCGTAGCATCTCCTATGGGAGAGATGGCTGGCGTTCTCATGTCCAATCTAGTGTTTAGATCAGGACTCTTAACAACCCAATGGCGAAATCTAGGATTAACTGCGTAATCGCGTATCTATGGTATTTCAATACTGAAAATTAGCATCTGTAATATGTCCAGAAAACGTATTCTTTTGATTGATGATGAAAAATCTCTGTCCACAGTAATTCAAGCCTGTCTAGAAAACTTAGCTGATTGGACAGTACTAAAAGCTGAATCTGGCAGAGAAGGCTTACTGAAAGCGCAAACTGAAACGCTGAATGCTATTTTGCTTGATGTCATGATGCCAGATTTAGATGGATTTACTGTGTTACAAGAGTTAAAAAAGAATCCTGCAACTCAAAGTATTCCAGTTATGTTGATCACTGCTAAAGTGGAACCTACTAAGCATGAACAATATACCCAATTAGGAATTGCAGGTGTGATTAATAAACCTTTTGATCCTTTACGACTGGCGGAACAGGTAGCTGGTATTTTGGGTTGGAATTAATAGGATTTTGGATTTTAGATTAAATATCCTAATCATTAAATACTTCCAGAAATTTCCCATAATACTACCTATTTGAATTCAGCATTAGATGAGCGAGATTGTAATATACCAGCTAATCCCTACGGGGAATTCAGTGATAAAATTTTAATTATGAGCACAAATATAAATTTAGAATAAGATGTGTTCATACTGAAGATACGGCACTTAGAATTATTTAGTTTGCATCGGTGCAGCGCTTGGCGATAACACACCTTAAATGTATTTATGATCAGCGTCGGTGCATTGCGCTAAGCGACAACACACCCTACATAATATTTATTACAAGCATTTTTAAATTTCTACTGTATATTTTATACTTCTGGTTTAGGAATTGTAAAATAAAAAATACTCCCTTCACCTAAAACACTTTCTGCCCAAATTGTGCCACCATGTTGTTGCACAATACCACGACAAATAGCTAATCCTAAACCAGTGCCACCTTTTTGGCGAGAATCGCTAGCATCAACTTGCTGAAAGCGTCCAAAAATAGTTTCTAACATATCATGAGGTATTCCTCGACCTTGGTCTTGAACTTTAAATAAAGTGCGATCGCTCAAATCTTCGACACTCAGCGTGACTGTGCTATTAGCTGGGGAAAATTTGATGGCATTACCAATTAAGTTGAGCAGGGTTTGCATAATGCGATCGGGGTCTACATATATCTCGATAGAAGTTAGCGACATCTCTAATGCCACATTATTAGCTGTAGCTAAAGGCTGTAAAGCTTCTACAGATTGGCGTATCAATGTAGCAGCATCACACCGCTGCTTAACAAGGGAAAATTTGTTAGATTCTAAATGTTCTAAATCTAAAATATCATTTACCAAACGTACTAAACGTTCCGTATCGCTGTAAGCAATATCTAACATTTGTTGAGCGGTTGCTGGTTGCGTTTGCAATACTCCCGAGGAGAGCAAACCTAAAGCACCACGAATAGATGCTAGTGGTGTTCGTAATTCATGGCTCACAATTGAGATAAATTCGTTTTTCATTTTCTCAATTGCGCGACTTTCAGTAATATCTTCGATTGTGCCAACGTACCCTATAATTTCATGGGGAGAAGACATAATTGGGACAATAGTGATACGTAAAAAATGCAATGTTGAATCAGAACGAATATAACGTAACTCTGTACAAAATTCTTGGTTTGCTGTTGCTAAATCTTGCCACTGTGTCCAAAATACTGCTAAATCTTCTGGATGAATATATTGTAACCAGCTATCGCCAAATGATTCTTCTAAACTTAATCCACAAATTGATTGAAAGCGGGGATTTGTATAGATATTTGTGCCCAGAGTATCGCTTCTAAAAATACCCACAGGTGCAGAATCGCTGAGAGTCCGAAATAAAGTTTCGCTTTGCCGCATGGCTTCTTCCGCTAGTTTCAGGCTGCTAACATCAATGCTGACACCAATAACCACCCAAGTATCAGTTTCTTCTTGGCGAACAGAAGAATAAGTGGTAGAAATCCAGCGAACAGTACCATCTTTATGACGAAATCTATACTCGATAGAGTGAGTGCCTTCAGCAATACTGCGCTGAAACCGAGCATTCATAACTTGTTTTCGGTCTTCTGGAAGTACCCGTGAAATCCACAGCTTTTTATCTGCCAGAATTTCTGCAGGAGAATAACCAAAAATTATTTCGCTAGCAGCAGACTGATATTCATATTCCCATTCTTGATTAGCAGAGATCCGAAAACTAAATATAGAAGCACTGGCTGTAGAGAGAATATTTTGTAATCGTTTTTCAGAAGCTTGCAGTGCTAGTTCTAAGCGTTTGCGATCGCTAATATCAATACTTACGCCCGTGACAATCCAACAATCAGCAGCTTCGTCTCGATGGGAAGAGTAGGTTGCAGAAATCCACCGCAGAGAACCATCTTTGTGATGAAATCTAAATTCAATTGTAGTAGTGCGTTCCCGCAATATTTCCTCAAACAGCGGATATAAAACTTGTTCTCTATCTTCTGCAAATACCTGTGACATCCACATCTGTTTGTCAGATACGATTTCTGCCGGAGTATAGCCAAATAGAGCTTCACTACCAATAGACTGATAGTCATATTCCCAATCGTAATTGGCAAACACACGAAAACTGACAATAGAAGCGTTAGCTGTAGTCAAAATATTATTTAATCGGCTTTCGGAAGCTTGCAGCGCTAGTTCTAAACGTTTGCGATCGCTAATATTGGTGCTGCTACCAACGATACGATAAACACATGAATTTTCGTCAAGTAAAGGAGTTAAACTCGTGATCCACCAAGTATCTTGTCCGGAGATTGGTAAACATTCCTCATAGGTAACAGTCTCTCTCGCAGCAACACAGGCTTGATAATGCTGGCGCACTAATGATGCAACTTCTGGTGGTAGTAACTTATCTAATGTTTTGCCTTGGATGTTGGAAGCACTAATCCCTGTTAACCGTTCATAGGCAGGGTTGATATCTACAAAGGAAATTTCACCATCTGCCAAAACATCCACCACAAAAATACATTGTTCAACACCGTTATAAATACTGCTTAAAAATTCTTCCTTGTTCTGTAAGCTTTGTTGTGCTAAGAAACGCTCTGTAATATCTTGAGCGGTTCCATAAAGCCGAATCACTTGTCCATCAGCATTAAACTCGGCTTGTCCAGTACCTTCAATGTAGCGGATAGAGCCATCAGGACGGGGATTACGTTTTAGTATGAGCTTATATGATTCACCTGTTGTAATTGTGGTTTCAACGGCTTTGTGCAGCCTTTGGGCATCTTGTGGCTGATAAATTTGCAGGTTTTCATCATAGCTAGGTTCTAGTATTGCTGGATCTCGGTTTAAGATATGGAAAAGCTCTTCCGTCCAAGTAATTTTTTGCGTAGCTAAATCATATTCCCAGTTACCAATTTGAGCTACCTGTTGAGCTTCTGTCAGTAGAGCCGTGCTTTTGCGTAGTCTTTCTTCAGTTAATTTCTGTTCGGTAATATCCAGTCGAATACCATCCCAACAAATCCGTTTATCATCTAAACGGCGAGGTGTGGAGCAGAGGCGTATCCAACGAATATCTCTCTGTGGGGTATATTCTCGCACCTGAACATCAAAGACTGACATGTTTCTAGCAGATTCCTCTTGTTTCTGGCTAACGTAAAGCTGATCCTCTGGTAGCAAGTTGTTATAAAGTAAGCTGGAATCTGCTAACACGGCTGTGGGATGGAAACCATTTGTAGCTTCCACACCAGCACTAATATAGTAGAAGCGATAACTACCATCCCTTTCGCGGATGACTTGGTAAATATAACTATGGGGAATGTTATCTCCAATGGCTCTTAAAAAAGATTCACGTTCCTGTAAAGCTTGTTCGGCGCGTTTGCGATTGCTCACGTCGCGGTGAATTCCCGCCATCCGTAAAGCTTGAGCATTTTTATCTCGACTCACAACTTTGCCATAGTTAGCAATCCATTTCCACCCTTCCGATTTAGTTCGCATTCGATATTCAAAAGTGTAAGGAATGGAACTATCCATCAGGTGAGATTGTAATACATCCATTACCCAAGGACGGTCTTCTGGATGCAGCAATTGCTCCCAAGTAGTGACATCATCAGCTAGTTCATCAGCAGCATAGCCCAGCATTTCACACCAAAGAGGGCTGAGATAAAGATACCCTGTAATAATGTTCCAATCCCAAACCCCTTCTCCAGATGCTTCTAAGGCTAGCTGCAAGCGTTCTTCACTGGTGCGTAAGGCTTCTTCGGTTTGTTTGCGCTGAGTGATATCTGTTTTGACACTCATTACCTGCCAGGATTGGGTACTTTCATCCCACTCAGAACTAAAAGTATCGCAAATCCAGCAGATTGAGCCATCTTTGTGAGTGAAGGGATACTCGATGGTAAGTATTTTCTCAGACTGAATCGCATCCTGAATATGATGCAAAATCAAATTCTGATCTTCTGGTAATAGCCTAGAAGCCCAAAGATGAGGATCTGCTAAGAATTCATCAGAAGAATATCCTAAAATGCTTTGACAGCTAGGAGAGATATATTCACAGCGGAATTCTTGAGATGATGGCAGCCGAATTCTACTAATAATTGTTCTCGTGCTGCTCAGAATGACATCAAGCTGAGTTTGGCAATTTGGTTGAGTTTGTACAACTTGTTCACGATGCTCAATTTCCTCAAGCAATGCTGCTGGCAAATTCGCAAGTGCGATCGCACCTACTAATTTTCCTTGTTCATCTAAAACTGGTAGGTAGGAAATTTGCTGCTGTTTCAGCAGTCGCAATATATGAAATACATCGCCTAACTCCGATTCCTTAATAGTAATGACGTTTGCAGTCATCACATCTGATAAAGTCGCCACACTCAAGTTCACACCAGATGCGATCGCCTTGACTAAATCTCCTTGCGTAAAGATTCCCACGAGCTGATGTTGCTCTACAACCAAGACATAGCTGCTGTTTTCTTGGTTCATGACTTGAACTGCAAACTCAACTGATGTATTCGGCGCTAGCGTTAGTGGACACTTTTGCAGGAATTGAGTTTGGGAGAGTGGCTGCATAAACTTGAGATGACAATTTATCTTACCTATGTCTTATTACACATAACTGCGATCGCACAACAGTTAGAGACTAGGCTAGATATTTCTCCACTTTACTCGCAATTTCTGGTTTTTGCCTTGCTTAATAGCTGCTCATCGGTAACGCTACACCCATGATTAATCAACAAGTAAATCCTATTGCTGAGTTGTGGAATTGCTCAAATCGCCCGTAAACAAATTTGCTGCAGCTTGTGCTCAAGTAGTTTGAAGTATAAGTATATCCTATGGCTTTTATAAGCTTTTTCTTATGCTTAACATTTGGCAATATGAACCTTTGCTATCAGGTGCAAATTATTGATGTTTGTAAATGCTGTATCTTATGTAACAAAAAAATATCTATCTTTTTAAGAGTATAAGAAAATACAATGTATTTATTTTGGTATATTGTCTGAGGGAAAACACTAAAGTAATAAAACTCTTGATTAATTAACATTCTGAAGGCTAAAAGCAAGAATCTGTATATAGTTAATTAGCGTTCAATACATATTTAATCCCGTATTAAAACTGAATCGAAACAGCTAAAAATGATGCGTGGGAAGTAGAGTATTAGCAGTTAAAAACGTTTAATAACATATGCATATCCCTCTGTATACTGTGGTAGCAAAAAAGTTTGAGAAATTCCTCTATCCCCAGCATTAGATATAAATATACCAATGCATATATAAAAAGATTAAATATAAATACGGTGCCAAAAAGCATATTTCCCGTAGTAGATGCATAAAAAGAATTGACCTATTAAATTGAGATCAAGTTTAATCAAAAGTTATAAATCTTTTCAGTAAAAGTGCTAGGCGCAATCTTGGAACTGCCTAAAACTTCTTAACAATCAGCACAACAACAAACTATGAACGCTACCACGGAACAACGCATCGCTTTAATTTCAGTCCACGGAGACCCCGCGATTGAAATAGGGAAGGAAGAAGCCGGCGGTCAGAATGTTTACGTCCGCAACGTAGGTGAAGCACTAGCGCGGCTAGGATGGCAGGTTGATATGTTTACCCGCCAAGTGAATGCGGAGCAAGAGACAATTGTGCAGCACAGTCCTAACTGTCGCACCATTCGCTTTCAAGCTGGGCCTTTAGAGTTTGTGCCAAGAGATAATCTTTTTGTTTATTTACCAGAATTTATTGAGAAGTTCCGCCAATTCCAGCAAGAGAACGGTATTACCTATAACTTAGTTCATACCAACTACTGGCTTTCTAGCTGGGTGGGGATGCAATTAAAGAAAATCCAAGGAAGCAAACAGGTTCATACATACCACTCTTTAGGAGCTGTAAAGTACAACACCATAGACAATATTCCCGCAATTGCTAGTAAACGTTTAGCAGTAGAAAAAGAAGTATTAGAGACAGCAGAAACAATTGTGGCGACGAGTCCCCAAGAAAAGCAACATATGCGATCGCTCGTTTCCACCAAAGGTAATATTGATATCATTCCCTGCGGTACAGATATTCGGCGATTTGGCTCTATAGATAGAGAAGCAGCGCGAGAAAAGTTAGGAATTGCATCAGATGCGAAAGTAGTATTGTACGTTGGACGGTTTGACCCTCGTAAAGGTATAGAAACCGTAGTTCGTGCCGTTGGAGCCTCAAAATTACGTGGTTCGGAAAATCTGCAATTGATTATTGGCGGTGGTAGCACCCCAGGTAACAGCGACGGTATAGAACGCGATCGCATTGAAGGCATTATCAATGAACTGGGTATGAACGACATGACCACCCTACCCGGTCGCCTCTGTCAAACTGTCCTACCTACTTACTACGCTGCGGCTGATGTTTGCGTTGTTCCTAGCCACTACGAACCCTTTGGACTCGTAGCAATTGAAGCTATGGCTAGCGGTACACCAGTCATCGCCAGCGATGTGGGAGGATTACAATTTACTGTAGTTTCCGAAAAAACTGGGATATTAGCGCCACCTCGAGACGTACGAGCCTTTACAGATGCGATTGACCGCATTCTGATGAATCCCGAATGGCGAGAACAGTTAGGGAAAGCTGCTAGGGAACGTGTGATCAACAAGTTTAGTTGGGATGGTGTTGCATCTCAGCTGAGTGAACTTTACACCCAACTGTTAGAACAGCCTGTAGTTCCAGATTTAGTACCAGCTTTAGTGTCTAGTTTGGAAAAATCTGTCGCGCAACCTGCGGCGCAAGTTAGCAAAGAACCAGCTTTGCAAAGATAAGCAGTAACAGCAGAGACGCGATGAATCGCGTCTGTACAAAAGTCAAGGGTAATTGGTTTTGAGATATTCTTTAGATATCTTGGACTATTGACTCTTGACTCTTGGCATTTAAGACTATACTTAGCATCGATAGTATGAACGCCAATGGCTAACTAATTGTTGTGCAACCAGTTGATTTGACTACCCTCACCGCTGCTTGTAGCGAACTTCGCACTTACTGGTTACCATCCAGAACAGAGCAGGTTTTCCAGCGCGATCGCTATACTATTTCTATCGCCTTACGTACCCTAAAACAGCGGGGTTGGCTAGAAATTTCTTGGCATCCTCAAGCTGCACGTATCTGTATTGGTAATCCGCCGCCACGGGTACCAGATACTTTTACTTTTAGCCAACAACTTATACACCAATTGGGTGGTTTGGCATTAGTAGGTATTGAAGCGATCGCACCTTGGGAGCGTGTTGTTAATTTCCAATTTGCTCGTCGTCCCCAAGAAAGCGCATTATATCACGTTTACGTGGAAATTATGGGGAAATACAGCAATGTCATCCTCACCGATGCTAACAATTTAATTATCACTGCCGCGCATCAAGTTAGTCAGCAACAATCTAGCGTCCGTCCTATCCAAACCGGACAAACTTATGAAACTCCACCGAAACTCACTGGCCCAGTTCCTAGTGTGAGTGAATCTGCACAACGTTGGCAAGAACGAGTGAGTTTAGTACCAGGAGCTATTAAGCGTCAGTTGCTCAAAAGTTATAGTGGTTTAAGTGCATCGCTGGTAGAATCAATGGTGCGATCGGCAAATATACCACCAGAAACAACCACCGATAGCCTGACACCAGAAGATTGGCAACAATTATTCCAACAATGGCAAGTATGGCTAGCAGCATTACAAGCCGAGAAGTTTCACCCTGCTTGGACAGAGAACGGATACACCGTCATGGGTTGGGGTGGGGAGACACCAGCAAAGGATACACAAGAATTACTCAACCGCTACTATACTGACCAACTCAACGAACAAGTATTTGCTCAACTCCGCCATCAGTTGAGCCAAAAACTAAATAATATCTTGGCTAAATTAAGGCTAAAAGCCAACACTTTTGCAGAACGCTTGCAACAATCAGATAGAGCCGATGAATATCGCCACAAAGCCGATTTGTTAATGGCTAACTTGCACAATTGGGAAGCAGGGATGAAAGAAATTACCCTTCCTGATTTTGAGACTAACTTACCAGTAGCGATCGCTCTGCAACCAGATAAAAATGCTGTGCAAAATGCTCAAAGCCTTTATAAACAACACCAAAAGCTGAAACGCGCACGTGCTGCTGTCGAACCACTACTTGCAGAAGTGAACACAGAAATAGAATACTTAGAGCAAGTAGAAGCTGCGATCGCTCAGATAGAAAAATATCAAACACCTGAAGATTTACAAGCACTCGAAGAAATCCGCGATGAGCTAATTGGACAACGATATTTAGAAGATCCAGAATACCGCAACCGTACTACCAACGAAGATAGTAGCAGCAACTTTCATCGTTATCGTACTCCCAGCGGCTTTGAAGTCTTAATTGGTCGCAACAATCGCCAGAATGACCAATTAACTTTTCGGGTAGCTGGAGATTATGATTTATGGTTCCACGCACAAGAAATTCCTGGTAGTCATGTTTTATTGCGGTTAGAACCAGGCGCAGTTCCCGAAGAAGCCGATTTGCAATTTACTGCAAACCTCGCTTCTTACTATAGCCGCGCTCGGCAAAGTGACCAAGTGCCAATAGTATACACTCAGCCAAAGTATGTCTACAAACCCAAAGGAGCGAAACCTGGAATTGCTATTTACAAACAAGAGCGTATCCTGTGGGGACAACCACAATTAATAGTAAAAGGTCAAATTTCGTAACTTTTGACTATTGCGTCATCTGTCTTCCGATAGACATATCGAATTATTCTCTAAGATAGAGGTCATCAAACCTTAACAGTATCTTTTTTTGGTAAATTTTTCTGAAAAAACTGTGTTGACTGCTACAATATTGTTAAGAAAAGTTGCCCGTTGCATTTTGGGAACGCGCAACAGGGTTTTAACTCTAATGAGAAGACAACGCGGAAAATATTTTTTAGACCAGCTGTGGGAGGCTGGTCATTTTTTTTAAGTAGAAAAAGTATCTAATTGGTAATTTTAATAGCAATGTTCTAAGTATTTAAAAAATCTCTTTTGTAGATATACTGTTTCACTCCGAAATAATTCAAACTATTGACCAAGTATAATTTTATGCCTATCTTTAAAAAGAATGCGACAGATGAATAGCCGCACAACAATGTTGTGCCTTGAGAAATCAAATCATTGATTTGTAACAGAAACTATTTGAATTGGTATTGTATGGAGCAAATTGTTCAGTAATTACTCTCTTTTCTAATGAGTAGTACTGTAAAATTCAGTAGAGAATTTTAACTATCCTTTCTCCTAGAGGTCAAGCTTAATTGAATTTACGGTCAAATATTTGATGTCATCCAAATATTGATACTATCCTCTAACAAAACAGCGATATAAATACCGAAAAAATACTGAAAATCATCCTTCTAAAACTCTTTATTTTCAAGCGCTTCATCCCATCTTTAGGCTAAGTAACTGAGATATAAATTTAGGTAGAAATTGTGTTCATGTAACTACACAGATTCCTACTTGATATGCCACGCTAGGCTTATGCAAGCAACTACGGGAATTAATCAATGTCTACTCTACAAAAGCTATCATTAGCCTTGGTTGGAACAGCAGCAATGTTGATGAGTGCTAATCCAGCTAGTGCTGTTAATCTAGTTAAAGGCGGTTCAACTCCAGTTGCAGGAGAAGGTCAATATACTAATATTCAGGGTGCTACAACTATCAACTTTAATGATGGTACAGCGCCTACTTCTGGACTTGTTACTTTTTCCGCAGCTAACGGCAATATTAACAACAACATTGTCCAAGGAAATCTCAGCGGTGTGTATGCTACTCCCTTCAATGACACCAGCAAATACTTATCAGTTTCCCCAGGTAACAATGTAACTATTAATTTTGCTCAAGCTCTGGATTACTTTGGTTTTTACTGGGGTTCAATAGACACATATAACTCTGTTGAGGTCTATAGTAAAGGTAGTTTGCTAAAAACATTTACTGGTGCAGATGTTCCTGGCGCTCCAGCTAATGGCGCACAAAGTGGTAGTGACAACAATGTTTACGTTAATTTGCTAGCTAACACTTCTATAGGAGAAACTTTTGACAAGATTGTTTTGAAAACAACTTCTCCTGCACTTGAAACTGATAACTATAGCTACAGAGTCGCTACCGTTCCTGAACCTAGTTCAATGTTAGGCTTGCTAGCTTTCGGTGCTTTAAGTGCTGGATCTTTAGTTAAACGCAAATCCAAGATAGCTTAAAAGCTTTTGTACATATAGTTCTCAACGCTTCAAAAACCTAGGTTTAATATCGAGACATTATTTTCCTGCATTAAGTGCAATCAGTAAAAAAAGACGTTCGGTGAGACGATTCACTCGGGTAGAAGACAAACAACGGTGTAGATAAACGCTCCAATCCAGCAGAAATGCTGGATTTTTTACTTTATAAAATTTGCAGAGATGGGAAATTACCAATAATACCAAATCAAATAATGTTGGCGACACATCAATAATATTCTAGAGGGCAAGGCAGTGCCTAGCTCCTACAATCTGTCGCATTCTTTTTTCAAATTGGTATAAATTGCTGTAATTTGTTATTAGAGGTGAAAAGCAAATTAACACCTCTAATTTGTGACTATGACAAATAATTAGTTATTCAATTGTACATTCGCAAATTGCGACATATAATTTGCGAATGTACAAATCGGGATGACTGGATTCGAACCAGCGGCCCCTTCGTCCCGAACGAAGTGCGCTACCAAGCTGCGCTACATCCCGGCGTAACGGATTGCTATCACTGGAACATTTTATCACAAACCTTGATAATTTACAAAACAATTAGATGCTGGGAAGCAATTTTTAACCAGAGAATTTAGTAGTCAGGACTTTAGCCCTAGATTTTCTGCACTAAGGTACTACCTAGGAACTGATGAAAATTAATTTGATGAACTAGTACTGTTCACAGTGATAAATAATTTGGTAAATTACGCTCAATTAAACTCAATTTAAAATTTTTTATATGCTGAAACAGCTATGGGCGGCTAGACACAGATACAGCCAGCTACTTTGGAGTATTTTGTTAGCACTAGTAATTTGGAATATACCTCAATCGGCTTTGGCAGATGTTAATCAGCAGGATATTAACAGTATTATTCAGACAAGGGACATTGCGCTAAAAGCCCTAAATACTCGCGATTTTTCCCAAATAGAACCTTACTTGCACCCAAGTTTTACAATCACAACAGTCGATAACCAAGTTTTTCACAAAGTGCCTGAGTTTGAGAAGTACTGGAATCAGCAATTCTCGACTACGATCAAAGATATCAAAATGCAGCTTAAAGGAGAGCCTGTCAGAACATTTCTTTCACCAGAAATAGATGTTTCTACAGGAGATGCGATCGCATCTTTCTATTTTAAAGATGGTAAAGCAGCTGATATGGCGTTGCGCTGGACAGCCGTTCTGCAAAAAGCCCAAGATAAATGGACGATTCAATCCCTGCATTTCTCCTCAAATCTGCTGGATAATCCAGTATTAAATGCTACACGGCAGTGGGGTCAGACTATGGCAGCGATCGCAGGTATAGGTGGCTTTTTGTTAGGAGTAGTCGTAATGTTGGTATTACGCCGCAAATCGAGAGGAATTCGTAGTTCGTAATTCGTAGTTATGTGTAATTGTGCCCTTCCATCTACCACAATTTGATTAGTTGTTTACCTTCTAAAAATAAATCAAATCTGTGTATATCCTTTTCTGATTCAAAAGCTGCTACTGGTAAGTAGTGAAATTGCGCTTTTGTAATATACAAGAAGTAATATTCCCCTTTTTTAACTACTTTCATAAAATGTTCGTATCTCATTTTTGTTAGACTGCCGTCTTCAAAGCAGATGGTAAAAAAGTTTTCATCCATTTCACAGTATCTACTTTGAAAATTTAAGGCAGATGTTCGTCCCTGCAAACGCATCCACAGAGGTACAGACAAAAAATAGGCTATTAAACCTAAGAAATATATCAACCACCAATCAAATCTTTGCAGGATTACCGCTAGGACTATATTAATTGATGTTAAAATCAACAAGAGGATGAAGAAAACTTTCATACGTTTATAATAATCGGTCGCAATAATCCCTCGTAATTCTTTAGGACTAATTTGAAAAGTTTTAGTTTTAATCTGCATAACTGGGTCGGTATTGGTGATTTGTGATCATGATACTCTTGTCTGCTTTTAAATATCTGCCACAATAGGTAATACAACACGAGAAGTCGCCTCATTTCCGCAACTCACAGTTAAAGTAATAATTTGTGCATTTAGTAAAATTTCGCTACTATTTATGGCATTATTTCCAGAATTCATGGAGTAGGCGGGAAAACAAGCAACGCTCAAACTCAGACGTAAAGCATCACCTTTAGCTATTCGCACACAAGTGGCTTGTAGTTGAATTTTGGTGGGGATGGGTTTTGCGCCTTCTCGACAATGCACATATCCTTGGGTGATATTATATACTTGTCCATCAGGATGAACTTCGGACAGCACTGCACACAAATCATAACTTGGTTGATCAGCACTGCAAAAGATTTCTACTATGACATCCCCTGCTAAATGCAAGTCAGCCGCTAGTGGTTCAGTAGTGTAAGTTAATATATCAGAGCGTAAATCAAGATGCGATCGCTCAAATACTCCCGCAGGAATTGCTGCATGACCACCTAAGGAGGGAACTGGTCGCCAAGGATCGTGAACCAATACATCAACACAATTTTGGATTTTAGATTTTGGATTTTGGATTAAAGTTCCGGAGTCTTCGCGGATGCTGGCTAATCCAGTAGTTGATAAGTAATAGGATTGTTGATTTGATGTTGGGAATTTGGGGAAAGTTCGCCAAATATTACTTCCCATCTCGAATAAGCATACAGGTTCTTCTGTGAGTAAACCTGTATCGACATCTTTAAGAAACTGGTCAAACCAGCGAATTTGCATCCTATCTACAGGACTGGCGGCTTTGGGGCCGAAGTCAACATTACCCACTTTACGACCCCAAGGTAAATGTGCCCAAGGCCCAACTAATAAATGTTGGGGTGTGGTGCTACGTACTGCCATATCTTTATATAAATGTAGAGTTCCCCGCAGATAAGTATCAAACCATCCGCCTATGTGGAACATTGGTAAATCAACACTTTGCAAGTGGCGTTTGGGTGACAGTTCTTCCCAATAACTATCTGGTTGGGGATGGGCTAACCACTCGTGATAAAAAGATTCTGGTGCAAGATGCTGCAAAATTTCTGGATTATTGAGAGGGAGATTACGCGCAGCTGTAAATAATGCTTGATAAGCAACCTTATCTCCTCTTAAACGGGCGGTTTCGGTAGCTAATTGAATTGCCCATGCTAGATTAGTTTGCAAACAGAATGCGCCACCTTCATAAGCCCAATCTGTATACAAATCATAGCCAATCATGGCTGGGCAAATAGTTTTTAAAGCGGCTGGTTGATTAGCAGCAGCATACAGCTGTGTCATTCCCTGATAGGAAAAACCATACATTCCCACCTTGCCATTGCTGTGAGGTAGGTTTGTAACCCAATTTACTGTATCTTCGCCGTCTGCAATTTCGTTGGCAAATAATTTAAATTCTCCCTCAGAAGTACCTCTCCCTCGTACATCTTGAATTACTACGATGTAACCTTGGGCAGCATACCAAGTAGGATGGGCATAGACAACAGTTGATGCGATCGCTCTTCCATAAGGTTGTCTCATTAATAATATAGGAAACTCCCCAGCTGCATCGGGACGATAGATATCTGCATCTAACCGCACGCCATCACGTGTATGCATCGAGGCTGTTTGTTTGGGAAGTACTTTGAACATGAGTCTGGAAGAATATATCAATGGCACCATAGATCAGCATAGAGCTACACAGAGACTTGCGATCGCACCACGAAGAGGAAAGGGGGCAAGGGAGCAGGGGGAGGAACTTATAATTGTAATAATTCTAAAAACTGCTGTAAGCGCCTAATATTTCACTGATATATCAAATATTTTCCCCTTTCGCCTTTTCCCTTTTCCCCTTCACCGAACTATATTAGATACACCCTGTTTGGGTAAATTATCAAACATTGGTAAAAGATTAATCATTTTTTTACCAAGTATTACTACTGAGGCAAAATCTGGGGTAAGGTGGATGCATGAATTACGAAACAGCTCGCAAAATCCTCATAGACCAAACAATAACCACCGAGGACAATCCAGATTCCCTGTTAATGCGTATGCAGCAGGGAAAACCGCCAGTTCCCGGTCAAATCACTTCGATTTTGTTGGCGTTAAAAGTGGTATTTGAGTCCCTAAAAGAAGCTTCCAGTCTCGACAGAGAATTAGCTTACGCCCTTTTTCAGTTAAGTATTAAACCTTCACAACTATTTCTTGGTGGACGCAAGGTAGGGATTGATTGGCCACCATTGTTGAAGGAAGATTTGTTGCGAATTGCTTTAGCAGCCGAAAGTATCTTTTCTACTAAATGGCAAACCCCACCTCCGGCTGGATTTGGCGGAGTATAGGCAGTACCATGAAAACTTGCAATCAAAAAGATAATAGCGGGTTAGCACGCATTCAAGAATTTTGGGTAAAATCCTAGGCTATTGTGCGTCTAACCCATACTATAAAAATTGCCATAAGGCTGCAAATTTAAAGCTATTTAACGATTTCGCAGTTCTGCTTCTAATTTGTCTAAATCACTTTTGAGTAAAATAGTCATTTGACCAGTGAAAGCCTTACCATCCTTAGGCTGGGCTACTTCTACCCAATAAGCATAGCGATCGCCTAGACGCAATTCTCCCTGTAACGCTTCTCTAATGGGAGTTTTGGCAAATCTAGCTGAGTTAATCGCACTTTGATTGGGATATTTATAGAGTAGTTGGGCACGTTCAAAATCTTGATAAATATCCAACCCATAAATTACCCGTAAAGCTTCTTGAAAGCGCTCAAACGTCATGCCATTAACAGCATCATACATAGTAATGCGCTCAGAACGAATCATACTACGGTCTTTAGTAAATGCAACTTTACCTGGCGGTAATACCGATGCTAAAAAAGTGAATCGCTGGGCTGCTGTATCAGTCTTTTGTACAAATAAACGCTCTCCACTGTGGGGACGTAGTGTAGGATGTGCTTGAATCCAGGTAGTTACTTCTTCAGTTTTTTGCCCTGGTAAAGCATTGGCTTTGGAATCAGCAAGCATTCCCACCGATAGCCAAGAAACCAGAGACAACGGCAAAATTAAGCAATTAAGCAGAGATTTGTTTAGCATTTTCTCAATCGGGAATTATATGAAATCACCCCATTAGCTACTCCCAATCGGGTGCTGAATATAGTTTTCCCGTTTCTTGGCAAGATTATTTCATATAAATTTAAAAAAGATGGCTGGGGCTGTAAGTTTTTTTACGGATTGGGGCATTGGGCATTGGAGTTTGTGAAGAGTCAAGCGTTGGAGAGACGCGATTAATCGCGTCTGTACAAAAGTCAAAGGTAAAAAGGGTTTAAAGCTATAGATTATTCTGTCTTGCCATTCCCCATTCCCCATTCCCCATTCCCCAGTCCCTCACGCCTTCAGCGCTACTTTAATTACCTTGCGCGCTTTCATGTCATTAAATACTTGCGCTAAATCTTTTAAGGGACGATGTTCGCTGATTAGCAGTTCTAAAGGTAGTCTACAGCTAGCTATTAATGCTAGGGCTGCTTTGACATACTTGGGGGTGTTGTGAAATACGCCCTTCAGGGTAAGTTCGCTGTAATGTAGCTGTTCTGTGTTGACTGTAATAGTTGTATCTCGCGGACAACCACCAAATAAATTGACAGTTGCACCAGGACGGGCACAAGCGATCGCAGTTTCCCAAACGCTGGGTACTCCTGTGGCTTCAATGACTACATCTGCACCCCATCCTTGGGTGTGTTCTTTGACTACGCTGGGAATGTCGGGAATTTGATGATAGTTAAATGTTTTGGCTGCACCTAACTTTTTACCAATTTCTAGCCTTTGGTCGTTACCTCCCCATAGCCATACATCAGCTTTGGTACTATCAGCTATGGCGGCGACAAACATTAGCCCAATCGCCCCATCTCCCAAGACTACTACCCGATCTGCGGGTTTGATTTCGGTACGCCCTACACCATGCAATACACAAGCTAGGGGTTCTGTCATGGCTGCTAATGCAAAGGGCAAGTCATCGGTAATGGGCAGCATATTATGCTGTACTATCGGCGCGGGAATTTTTAGATATTCTGCAAAAGTGCCGTTATTCCAAGTCAAATTTGGGCAGAGGGAATATTCTTGCCGTTGACAAAAAAAGCAATCCATGCATGGCGCTGAGTTATTCGCAACAATGCGATCGCCTACTCGCCAATCTGTGACACCTTCACCCAATGCGACAATTTGCCCAGCTGCTTCATGACCAAACAAAGTAGGTGGTTTCAGCATTCTGGCATGACCACCACGCCGCCAGACTTTTAAATCTGTGCCGCAAGTTGTAGCCGCCCCCACCTTAATTACTACCTCACCAGCAACCGGAGTCGGATCAGATACCTGCTCTAAGCGTAAATCTTCTTGACCATAAAGTAAGGCTGCTAACACAGCTTTTGACCTAAATGAGTAACTCCACCTGATTTTACCAGGTGGAGTCAGTCACAAGTCAGCCTTAATTCCATAGGTCTGTAGTTAACACTTGCGTGCTACAAAATTGAGGATTTTAGCCTTGACTACAAACATATTGCCCTAAGAATTAGCTGTAGGCTGGGGAAGAACACCTGTATTGCGGGTTTCCACATTCGACATACGGCTCAGATTTAACAGTGGTACTTCTTGCCGACAAGATAGACAAAACCAATAAACTTCACTATGCCGAATATGGCGCAGGAGGGAACCACCACAACATGGGCAAGTGTTGGCTCTCATACTCATACCGATGTCCTCCCTAAAAAGGTTGTTGAAATGTGAAAAAAAATTTTTGTTAATTAAAGCTGAATTTTGGCAGCATGAATGCGGCCATTGGAATTTATGCGACCCTTGATAATTTGCTCGTAGACGGCTTCATAACCGTTAACCATTTGGCTGACACTAAATTTGTTTTCTACGTATTGGCGGCAGGTTTGTCGATTAAGGTTTAAAGCTTGCGGAATCATCTGTGCCATTTGTTCATAGTTTTGGCAGATAAAACCTGTTTCACCGTGGGCAATTACTTCTGGTACGGAACCGAGATTTATGGCAATTACAGGTGTACCAGTTGCCATTGATTCAATCATGACTAAACCAAAAGGTTCTTGCCAGGTAATGGGAAAAAGAGTTATGGCAGCATTGCCCAGAAGTTCAGCTTTTTCGGCATGGTTAACTTCGCCTAAATATTGAATTTGCTGACCATCAATGTGGGGAGCAATCTCTTGTTCAAAAAACTTCGAGTCTACTGCATCAATCTTTCCTGCCATTTTTAAGCGCCAACCAGTTTGCTTTGCAATTGCGATCGCATGGTGTGGCCCCTTTTCGGGGGAGAAGCGACCTAAGAATGCCAAGTATTCTGGTTCTTGGGGTTGCGCTTTAAACGGATAATCATCAGGATTAATTCCGTTATAAACAGTGCCAAAGTAGTTTAAGTCTACTTGCCGTTGAGCATTACTAATACTAATGTATGGTTGCTTTTGATGATGGCTATAAACTTTACGGTTGTCGTTGGTAAAGCTGCCGTGCAGAGTATGTACAGTTGGAGTGGGAACTAAACTCGCTAAAGACAATGCCGAGATGCCTACATGGGAATGGATGATATCGAATTCCTTGGCTCGCTGGTACACTTGGCTCAGTTCAAGCATTTCATAAACTGCATACTCTTTGACATGGGGGTCTAAGCGTAATGCTTGAGGATAAACTGCTTCCAAATTAGCCAGAGTTTGGGAATCGCCGGAGGCAAATAAAGTAACTTCATGACCGCGACGGACTAATTCATCGGTCAAGTGACTTACTACTAGTTCAATTCCTCCATATGTAGGGGGGGGAACTCTTTCCCATAAGGGGGCAACTTGAGCGATCTTCATAATGTTTTGGTTCAGCCGATTAATGTTGTTCTGCAAATGAGAACTTAACTTTAAACTTGGGGGGCGAAGAACTTATAATTAAGCTTCTGAAATTTAAATTAACCAAGTTCATGCCCACAAGTGCAATATCGGTTAACCGTACTGTGCAACAGCACCAAACAATTTCAGATAGACCGTATTTGCCCCCTTGCGACTACAATACCAATGTACAATCTACTGCTGAGTAATTTCATCTGTCTTGGGGATCATTGAGACAATTCGACCTATTCTGTAACTTAACCTACTGATTGGAAAAATTTGTAGCTGAAAATACTAAATTCTCCCTTGGGATCAATTGTTTTCAATTGTGATTGATGGAAAAGCGCTTATAACCTAGAGGTTGCATGAATATTAAAAAAAAGTAAAAATCGCTCTCATTAATGATTATTAATTAAATTATGTAAACTCGGGATCAATGAAAATCGCTACTTGGAATGTGAACTCAATCCGTATTCGTTTAGAACAAGTTATTGATTGGTTAAACCAAAATCCTGTGGATGTTCTCTGCTTGCAAGAGACAAAAGTAACTGATAGTCAATTTCCGCGATCGCCTTTTGAAGACTTAGGCTATCAAGTATATATATCAGGGCAAAAATCATACAACGGTGTAGCTTTAATCAGCCGACAACCTTTGTTAGATATAAGTACTGGGTTCACCGCAATTGTGCCTAATTTACAACCAGAATGGGACGAGCAAAAACGTGTAATTACTGGAGTCCTTGATAATGTGAGGATTGTCAATCTTTATGTTCCCAATGGTTCATCTATAGGTAGCGAAAAATACGAATACAAGCTGCGCTGGTTAACAGTACTACGGGAGTATTTGCAACTACTATTAAAATCACACCCTGCTATCTGTGTATGCGGTGACTTTAATATTGCTTTAGAAAATAAGGATATTCACGATAAAGCCAAACCAGACAATCACATCATGGCATCCGAAGCAGAACGCCAAGCTTTGCGAGATATACTGACACTGGGATTTGCTGATGCCTTTCGTAAATTCACCTCTGAAGGCGGTCACTTCAGCTGGTGGGATTACCGTACCGCAGCCTTTCAGCGTAACTTAGGCTGGCGGATTGACCATCACTATCTCACACCAGTATTGTATGAGCGGGCAACGAGTTGCATGATTGATGTCGCACCGAGAAAATTGACTCAACCCAGCGACCATACACCTGTAGTTGTGGAATTGGGGATTTAGTAACGCGCGAAAAGCTTAAGGATGCGTTACGCGATCGCTAACGCATCCTACCTTTTTATGGCTGAGGATAAGTCAAAGTCCAGTTATTTTTATCATTTAATTGGTTATATAAACCTTGAAGAATTAGGCGCAGTGCCGTGCGAGTTCTGATATATTCTCTCAATAAATGAGTTCCTGGGGCGGCAGATATACCATCATAATATTGCTTGTAGCCAAATGGTTTGGCACATTCATTGCCAAAACCTTTAACAGTTAATACAAAAAATGGACTTTCCTTGTATTCGTTAGGAACCATGAAGACTCCATAGACATGATGTTTACCACGCCACGGCTCCACAATAACTTTAGCCGCCTGTACTTGGAATTTTTGGGTTGTTGATGACAGGAATGCTTCTGCATCGCAAGCAGAATCATTGATAGGCCACCATAAAGTTAAAATTATTAGTGAAATTAGGAAAAGCAAAAAATAGATAAATGGGCGACGCATAAATTCAACAGTAATTGTTGATGCAATTGCTGCTATCTGATGAGCAATGTTAATGCAGCTTTAGTAGTGAGCAGATTTTTATGAACTGGAGTGCCATCTTCCACTACATTTTTTTAAAGCATCTTGTTACTATTAAGATAAGTAATAAGTCAACTAATTTTTGTGGTGATCGCTACTGATTATAATGATGCGAATAAATTTATCAGCAAGCTTTGATTTAGCAGCGATATTTGACTATATTGCACTAACTGATACTGAATATAAACTATCTAGGGTATTATTTTTTAAGCTTGACAAATGACAAATAAATTACAGTCGGAAATTTTGATTATGCATATTTATCGCCGCATAATCATGGCGCAAATATGCCAAATATCACGGCTTTTTCATCTATGAAAAATTAAATCAATCTAACCCTAGAGGGATTCTTTAATAAAATTTTCCTTCTAAACTGCGAATTTATGTATTAAATAAAATTATTTTTTATATTAAATTATACATTACTAAATTAATTTAAATGTACTGGAAAACAGTTACATTATATACTGCTAATTATATGCAAATATATGGTTCAAAAATTGGTATTTAATGATATCTAGTAAAATAGAGGAATTACCCATGCAAACTAGAGAAAATAAAATAGTTCCTTTGCCAGAAGAGGATTCCATCAAATTAAAAAAAATTGACTATGTAGAATTTTATGTAGGTAATGCACAGCAAGCAGCCTACTTTTATTGCAAATGTTTTGGCTTTAGAGCGATCGCCTATGCGGGATTGGAAACTGGGATGCGCGATCGCAGTTCCTATGTTGTCGCACAATCTAATATCCGCCTTGTGTTTACCTCGGCGCTAACACCAGAGGGGCCAGTAGCCGAATATGTGAGGTTACATGGTGATGGAGTGTATAATATTGCCTTGCAAGTTGATGATGCTCGTGCTTGTTTTGCAACTGCGATCGCACGTGGCGCACAACCAATACTAGAACCGACGATTTTTCAAGAACAAGATGGATATCTTGTGAAAGCAACAATCAAAAGTTATAGCGGTGACTTAGTTCATTCTTTTATCGAGCGTCATAACTATAGCAATTTTGCACCCCAATATCAGCCGATTGCCAATATATCCAGCAACAATTATGCTAGTTTATTGGATATTGACCACATTGTGATTAATGTCGAATTAGGCAAAATGGATTTATGGGCAGACTTTTATTGCAAAGTACTAGACTTGCAAGAGAGTCAACTATTTACCAGCGATGATATTTCTACTAAATATTCTTCGTTGATGTCAAAAGTTTTGCAAAATAATACTGGTCAAATTAGATTTCCTATTAATGAACCAGCAGCAGGCTATCGTAAATCACAAATTCAAGAATATTTAGATTTTCATTATGGCCCTGGTGTGCAACATATTGCTCTCAGAACCAATAATATTGTGAAAGCAGTCACAGAATTGCGTAATCATGGTGTGGAATTTTTAGAAACTCCAGATATTTATTATGAGAATTTGCAACAACGCATTGGTCAAATTGATGAAGATATAGAGACGTTGCGAGAATTAAAAATCTTACTTGATAGAGATGAAAAAGGATATCTGCTGCAAATATTTACTAAGCCATTAGTAACTAGACCAACATTTTTTATTGAAATTATTCAACGCAAAGGCGCGCAAGGGCTAGGTAATGGTAATTTTAAAGCATTATTTGAAGCCATTGAGCGTGAGCAAGCAGCCCGTGGTAATTTATTACCTTTCAGCTAAAAATTGAAGAGTTTTGCTAGCAAAAGCAGTAGTCTGGAAAGCAACCCCAAATTTAAAATAGGCAAGTTTTGATGCAAATTTATGCTATCTATGTAAACTCTCTATGCTGAACGACACCTGCTAAGATTTTTTACAGCATGGGTAGTAACATACACCAATATCAGCTATATTCCCCTAAGCATGGTAAAAAAAAGATGTTAATGGGAAGAATCTGGGGAAATCTACAAACCGTTAAAGGTGGGTTTTGTGCAATTGCGATCGCGCAACTTTTAGGGACAGCTACCTCTGCAAAAGCGGCGGAAACAGTTGTAGTGAGATATGGCCCGTTTGCAGAATCCTTCGCTGTAGCGGATTTGCAAAAAGCTGCGGAAACTGGAGAGTTTCCCAGAGATATAGCACTTTTCACCAATAAGTTACCGGAAGAACAACGTAATTCCATATTAGGGGCTTTGAGAATGAAGATACCCCTAAACGTAATCACTATTAGTCGCTTATTGAATACACAAATTGGGACAGCAATTCTCAACGACCTATCCACAGCTTTAGTCAGAAAAGATAGTGCTGGCGTACAAGCATTAAGAGCCGGATTTGTTTTAGGCTCTAATTCACAAGATGGACTTTCTATACTATCTTTTATTAAAAATTACCCGAGTCAACGCTTAGAAATCAATTTACCGCAATCATTTAGAGTTGCCAGCAATTTAAACTCAGGTTTTTGGCTGACGCAACAGTTTATGCTAGCGATCGCACCGCAACTCAACCCCATCACATCGCAACTATCTTTTTCTATTGATCCTAGCGCACCGGGAGTAGCTCAATATCAGGTTCTAGGCTTGGAATTAAATGACCAAAAACGCAACCGCAAAATTCCTGTAGATGTTTATTGGTCAAACTCTTCAACCACAGAAAAACCTGTAATTGTGTTTAGTCATGGTTTCGGATCGGTGCGTACAGATATGCGCTACCTTGCCCAACATTTAGCATCTCATGGCTATATAGTAGCAGCATTAGAACATCCGGGTAGTAATGAGACATATACCAAATTAGCTTTCCAAAATAACACTAGATTTATCCAGCCTCAAGAGTTTTTAGATCGTCCCAAAGATATTAGTTTTGTCCTCGATGAACTAGAAAAACTCAACCAAACCGCTACTAGTCCCTTACAGGGAAAAGTCGCCAGCAATAACGCTATGGTAATTGGCTATTCCTTTGGTGGTGGGACAGCCTTATCACTTGCAGGAGCAGAATTACAATTAGAAGAACTCAAACAGCGTTGTAAAAAGAATGTAGCTGGATTTAGTTTTGGAGAAACCCTGCAATGCGTTGCTCAAGAATTACCAGCTAATAAATATCAACTACGAGATGAGAGAATTAAAAGAGCGATCGCACTCAGTCCAACCTCTTCTTTAATGTTTGGTAAAAACGGACTAAGAGAAGTGAAAGTACCTACCTTAATATGGGCGGCTTCCGCAGATAAAACGCTTCCAGCTTTACCCGAACAAGTAATAGGATTCACTAAAATTCCATCTCCTAAATGGCTAGTGGGTATACTTGGCGGTACTCATTTGAGCGTCAAAGACCCCAGTACCACCACGGATCAAGCCACAAAGCTAAATACAGTCTTATCTGGCGGAGAAGTTGTAGGCGAACAAGCTGCAGATATTCGTAAATATTTGCAAGCGATCGCTTTAGCTTTTGCAGCACAGGGAACTCCTGAAGCGGAAAAATATGAAGCTTTTCTCACACCAGATTATGCTCAATTTGCTTCCACTCAAGCATTTCCGATTCGCTTAGTTACTAGGATTCCCACACAAGCAATGCTAGTAGTTAGGCAATATATCAAGAGTGAGGAATAGAGGTTGGGGAATGGGTAGTTGGTAATCGGTAATTGGTAATTTGTAATTGGTCATTGGTCATTTTTCATTTGGTGTTTTTCCCCATTACTCATTACTCATTACTCATTACTCATTACTCATTACTTATTACTCATTACTCATTCCCCAGTCCCCAATCACCAGTCCCCAATCACCAGTCCCCAATCCCCTTCTCATAAGAAATTAAGTTTAAATGGGCGGGATTATTTACTAACTCTTTTGCCATTAAGAATCCAGAAATAGTCCATGTTTGATATTTCCTTGCTTCTTTACCAATTAATCGCCCATTTTTGCCATCATAGTATTCTGGCCATTGGTCATGAATTAGTCGGTTTTGCGCTACATCAATGGCTTGATGAGCAAGTTCTAATCTACCTGTTTTGAGAGCAGCCGCTACTAAAAGCCAAAGTAAAACAGGCCAATTACCTCCATTATGGTAAGACCAAGCTCTATTTTTTGGGTCTGAGCCAGTGACAATTTTCCACTCTAAACCTTCTAAAGCTGGAAAACAAATTTTCATTGGCATGGAACCAATCAAATCATGCCACCTTTCTTCGATCAGATTCATGATCATTAATGATTCTTGCTCACTTGCTAAGGAAACTAAAATCGCCATTAAATTCCCCAAAGCAAAGAAGCGAAAATCTAATTGTGAAGGGCCGAGATTTCCTGCTAAATAACCTCCGGTTTCTGGTAGCCATTCAGTTAACCAATGGGGAATAGATTCCGGATAAATATTAAATTTATTAGCGACTTCTTTACCAAATTGCTCACCCTTGTAGCGGTAAATTTCGTTTAAGCGATTAATGTCTATCCAATAATATTCTTTAACGTGATACTCCAGTGCTGATAAGCGTCTGTTGACGATTTGCAGATATTTAGCGCTACTCTCATCCGGTAAAAGTAACTCATTGGCTGCTAGTAAAGCTGCATAAAATAGCACCTGAATTTCCAAGGGGTTGCCATATACTCCCATGCGACGGTCAATCATAAAAGCACCGTCTGGTACTAACATGGTTGGGTACATAGCAAACCGATGCACCAAACAGAAATCTAAAATAAGTTTGATACCCTGTTGAAATTCTTGCCGATGAGCTAAGGAAATATCTTTTGTAGCTTTCACATAAGCTCTTAATAAGATAATCCACCACAAACAAGAATCAACTGGGGGGACTCTACCAATCGCGTGTTCCCCAAAATCAGCAATTAAAACTTGTTTACTGTCTTTGATATCTACTTTAAAACTAGCCGGCATCAATCCTGGGCCTGGCTTGAAAAAATCCATTTGCTTTTCGTGACTTTGCAAAGTGAGAGTTTCTATTAAAAAGTTGCGAACAATCTCTGCTTTTCCCTGGGTGAGAAAAATCAAACCAGAAATTACAAAATCACGAATAAAGCACTGGTCGTAGTTGAGGGCTTCTGTTTGAGAATCCCGTGCTGCTACAGTACCAATGGGGCGTTCCCTATAGTAAATAATGGAGTTTTCCAGTATCCTCCAAGCTTCGGTAACTGAATTAGTTTTTACACTTATAGACATTAGCGAATTATCCTGTAGTACTTTACACTCAATAACTAACAGCGATCGCACTTTAACTGAAGATAGAATCGTCGCAGCGGTACTGGTTACTGAAAATAGACAAGTGACAACAGTCTCTATAAATACAGTGACTCAATAAATAGCCTCTGCCCTCATACCTGCGAATTAGCTTAGAGGATGACATTCGGTGGTTTTCAACATAAATAGTTGTTGAATGCAACAGTCTTGGGTGGGAATAGGGATTGGGATTGGGGACTGGGGATTGGGATTGGGGATTGGGGATTGGGGATTGGGGACTGAGGAGTGGGGAGGATTTGCGACAACGCATAATTGAATTTTTTTGCTGGAAGGCGATCGCACCTCTAACAATGTCATTGTATCGAGCGACAATGCAATCGCATCGCCCTACATTGTTAATGTATCGCCCTACATTGTTAATGTATCGCCCTACATTGTTAATGTATCGCCCTACATTGTTAATGTATCGCCCTACATTGTTAATGTATCGCCCTACATTGTTAATGTATCGCCCTACATTGTTAATGTATCGCCCTACATTGTTAATGTATCGCCCTACATTGTTAATGTATCGCCCTACATTGTTAATGTATCGCCTTACAACTAAGTTGCATTTGGCCTTTGTTATTCCCCTTGTCCCCAGTCCCCAGTCCCCTTGTCCCCTTGTCCCCAGTCCCCAGCGCTTCCTGCTAAAATATTTCACCGAGCCGGAAGGAAAAAAGATGACAGAGGGAAAAATATTGTTGCAATCTGGCACTTTATGGCAAAGTGTCATAGAACGTACTGAATCTGCTTTGAAATGTGGGGCGTTGCTGTCGATACCAACAGAATTTGAATATGTTGAGCAGGATGGTGTACGTTTCTTGGTGAGGATTTTGGCAAATCTTGTGCGTAAGGATGCAGCCAAGAAAAAACAGGCTCAACAAACCGCCGCATCTGGTAAGAATTTTAATCCTTTTCTGCCATACGAAGAAGATTTATTTGTTGCAGATATTTCTGAGACTCATGTTTGTCTCTTAAATAAATTCAACGTTGTTGACCATCATATATTGATTATTACTCGCGCCTTTGAGGAACAAGAAAGCCTACTTACCTTAGAAGATTTTGCAGCAATGTGGGCTTGTTTAGCGGAATACGATGGTTTGGCATTTTACAACGGTGGTCAAGTTGCAGGGGCCAGCCAGCGACACAAGCATTTACAAATCGTACCTTTACCTTTGACAACTTCAGGCGATGCAATACCCATTCAGCCGTTGTTAGCAAAAGCAGAATTTCAGGATGGAATTGCAACTATACCAGGTTTACCTTTTAAACACGCTATCGCAGCTTTAAATCACCAGTGGGCAGAGTCGCCATTACAAGCTGCAAAAACTACAATGGAACTATATAATGCTTTACTCAATGCTGTAGGGATAACTGCGATTAACGATAATAGACAATCTGGTGCGTACAACCTTTTAGCTACACGAGAATGGATGTTAATCGTACCGCGATCGCAAGAAGAATACGAGTTAATTTCCGTTAACTCATTAGGATTTGCAGGTGCGCTATTAGTGCGAAATCAGCAACAAATGCAACTCCTCAAAGACCAAGGGCCAATGAATATTCTTAAGAATGTGGGTTTTGTCAATTGGTAATGGGTAATTGGTAATTGGTCATTTGTCATTGGTCATTGGTCATTTGTCATTTGTCATTTGGTGTTTTTCCCCATTACTCATTACTCATTCCCCAGTCCCCAATCCCCAGTCCCCAATCCCCAGTCCCCAATCCCCAAAAAGTGCCGTCCCAAAATTTATGTGTTATCTTTTGCAGCATCACTAATACCGATGTGTTAAAGCCGCTTTAATTCATAACTCATAACTCATAATTCATAATTCATAATTTCAGGAGAATCATTATGCATCACTTTGACCTGAAATGGATACGCGGCCAGTTTCCCGCACTCACACAAAAAATTAATGGTAAGCCTGTAATTTTTTGTGATGGCCCTGGTGGAACTCAAGTACCGGGTGCAGTGCTTGATGCTATCAGTGATTATTTAGTAAGGTCAAATGCTAATGCTCATGGGGCTTTTGCGACTAGCGCGCGCACAGATGCACTGTTGACGGCGGCGCGTGCTGCTACGGCTGATTTTCTGGGATGTCATAGTGATGAGGTGGTATTCGGCGCTAATATGACCACCCTTACCTTTAGCGTCAGTCGTGCTATAGGTCGAGAATTGCAACCAGGCGACGAAATTATTGTGACGCAGCTTGACCATTACGCCAATGTTTCTCCTTGGTATGCATTGGAGGAAAAAGGCGTGATTGTGCGTGAGGTGGGTTTCAATGTGGAAGACTGCACCTTAGATATGGGTGAACTAGAAAGGCTTATCAATGAACGTACAAAGTTAGTCGCGATTGGCTTTGCATCTAATGGAGTAGGGACAATCAACGATGTTGCTAAAGCTGTAAACCTGGCTCATGCTGTGGGCGCATTGGTATTTGTTGATGCTGTTCACTATGCGCCCCATGCGCCTCTCAATGTCCATGCACTGGATTGCGACTTTCTCGCCTGTTCTGCTTACAAGTTCTTTGGCCCCCACGTAGGGGTTTTGTATGGTAAGCGTGAGCATCTTACTCGATTAACGCCATATAAAGTTAAACCCGCGCCTGATGATGTTCCCTCGCGCTGGGAAACTGGAACTTTGAATTTTGAAGGCTTGGCTGGGTTAGTAGCTGCAATAAATTACTTGACAAAATTGGGTTGTCATGTATCACCCAACGTGGATAATGAGTTAATTTCTGCTTTAATTGAAGCAGATAAGGAAGGTATAGAAACATTCCACTGTCCCAGCTTTCTCACGTCTGCAGATTCAGCAACACCTGCAATTACATCTGCTTATCACAGCAGACGCGCGGCTTTGGTAGCAGCGATGTCCAGCATTCAACAATACGAAAGAGAATTGAGTCACAAACTCATTCCGGGATTGTTGGCGATTCCGGGCTTAAAGTTATATGGTATTACCGATCCACAGCGCTTTAATTGGCGAACCCCAACAGTAGGATTCCGCTTAGCCGGACAAACCCCCGAAACTGTTGCCAAAGCATTAGGCGATCGCGGAATATTTTCTTGGCATGGTCATTTTTATGCGATCGCTCTCATTGAAAAACTAGGCATAGAACCTACCACTGGCTTAGTGCGAATTGGACTCACACATTACAACACAGCCGAGGAAATTGAGCAACTATTGCAAGCCTTACAAGAAATTGCGGTCTAGTCAAGTTTTGTAGAGACGCGATTAATCGCGTCTCCTTCCCGATTCATCGTGTCTATTTCTATTCCCCATTACCAATTACCCATTACCTCCCCCTCAACAGATTTGTGATTTACAGTATTTGCATAAATCGCCAGTTGTGACCGATTCTTGAGATTGAGACGGTTGAGAATACTTGTCACATGAGTTTTAACCGTGCCTTCAGTAATATATAGCTTTTGAGCAATTTCGCGGTTTGTTGCGCCTACGCCAATCAACTGTAAAACCTCTTGTTCTCGTGCAGTCAGTTCCGATAACTTTGCAGGCGCGGAACTTTCACTAGTTTCGGTTGGAGATGTTTCTTTCGCTAAAAGTTTATCAAATAACCCCGGGCCAAATTGAGTATAGCCATAATGACCAAAGCGAATTGCATTTGCTAACTCGCTGGAAGGCATATCTTTAAGTAAATATCCTTTTGCACCCGCCCGCATAGCCCCAGCCAAAGAAGTATCATCATCAAATGTGCTGAGAATTAGAACTTTGATATGGGGATAGTTTTCCACAATTAATTTTGTCGCAGTTCGTCCGTCCATTTCCGGCATCCGAATATCCATTAACACCACATCAGGCTGGAGTTGTGCAACCATTTCGAGGGCGACTTTGCCATTCTCCGCATCCCCCACTACCTGTAAATCACGTTCCTGTTCTAGCATTGCTTTTAATCCTTGACGAATCAAGCTTTGGTCGTCAACAATTAATAGGCGAATTTTAGCAGATTCATCAATCTTCATAAGTTCTACCTCTTGGAAATATTCATAAATAAAGCTATTCATAATCAGTATTTGAAAGTGTCTATCGTCCGTATTCTTTTTTGAAATTGATATTGAGTTTGGTGAAAAGGGTAAAGGGTAAGGGTGAAAGGTTCTTTCTGCATCCTTCCTCCCTTAACCGCAAACAATCGGGATTGAAGTAGTTAACTTCTTTCTAGGTTTAATTTATCGGAACTAACAGGTAAGTTCCATCGAATAAATGTCATGACTTGAGGATGATATTTGTCATGGAAAGACATGACATTTGTCATGTTGGGGACTGGGGACTGGGGACTAGGTATGAAGAAATACAGTTCAGTTAAGAAAATTAATTGATAACAAAACCAAAAAACTAGTTACTCAACAAAAAAACAGAACAATAATTTTGGAGGGGGTTTGGGGGACGCAACCGTCACCCAATCGGGGGTTTGGGGGACGCAACCGTCACCCAATCGGGGGTTTGGGGGAGAATCCCCCAAGTCTTCTGGCTTCTTTAATATGTGATAAATCAATCACTAATGAGCTTAACTTAAGGGACTTCCAAATAAAAAAATATCCCAGTATGTATTGTGGGGTGGACATCTTGTCCGCCCAGTTTATGTGGCGGGCAAGATGCCCGCCCCACAAGATGGAATAATTTATTTCTTGGAAATCCCTAACTGTATTGGGGGATGAAGGGGATCAGGAGAATAACAAACACCCAATACCAAAATAAAATTACTCTATGCCACCAAGAGCGATCGCATCTAATTGATTAGTATCAAGAATTGTAATTTTGCCGCCTCGACTGTAGGTAATCATCGAGTTGAGGCTTTTAATTAAACGCACGCATTCTTCGTAAGATATCCCAACACTACGCGCCATGCGATAGTAAGATAACTTAACTTTTAAAGTTTCGCCTTGTGGAGTTCGCTCGGTTCCAGATTCGGCGGCATAATATTGAATTAATCTAGCAAGCCTAACAATAGCTCTTTCAGAAACTAATCCATGTACTGTTTCATGTAATTGCTGAATCCGATTGTTAAAAACCATCAACATCTGTAGAGCAAGTTCGGGATTTTTTTGTATGGCTTTTAATAAAGCATCTCGCTCTACAGTGAGAATTTCACACTCAGATTCAGCCGTTACAGTCGCAGGAGAAATTCCATTTCCTAATAAAGCAGGCGCAGCAAAAATTTCTCCTACTGCTAAGGTACGCAAAATCGTTTCTTTGCCTGTGGTTGCTGTTTTGCTCACTTGAATGGAACCACTAACAACAGCATATAATTTTGCAGGTAAGCGATCGCGCTCATGGAGAATCATCTCCCCCTTACTAAAATTTTGCAGTTGGGTTTGGGGTTGCAAACTAATTTTGTCTGCAGTTGTTAACCCTGCAAACACAGTAATTTGAGAAAGTTGTTCCAATGATGCCTGCATAACATTATTTTACAAAGGAAACTCAAAATCACTTTCTCCTTCTTGTAAAGACGCGATTAATCGCGTCTCTACCCCCTTGCCATCCAAGCGATAGAATATTCTTGATTTGTCAGATCGCAAAAGCTGGACGATGCTGAATCCAAGGATTTGCAGCCTCTAATTGTGCGGCGAGGCTGATGAGTGTTGCTTCTGCGCCAGGTTTACCTACTAACTGTACGCTAAGGGGTAAACCGTTACTATCAAATCCTACAGGAAGTGCGATCGCAGGTTGTCCAGTTGCATTGGCTGCGGGACAGGGAGCAATCCAGTTAATAATCTCTTTAAGTGTGTCTTCTGGACTTAAGTCAGCCCATTCACCTACGCGAATTGGGGAATGCAAATAAACTGGCAATACCAGCACATCAACATTATGGAAAAATCCGACAATTTGCCGTGCGGCGATTTGCATTTGTGATACTGCTTGCAGATATTCACCCGCAGAACCAGAACGCGCTAATAGCCAACGGTTCATTGCTTGCAAAACTTCTGCGGGAATTCCCGAAGCACCTACCCCAGCTTGCCAGATGATGGGAAATGGTTCAATTAATCCGCTAAAATCTGGCGATTTTTCTACAACTTTGTGTCCTAGTTGTGCTAATAACTTAACTGTTTGCAAAACTCCTTGTTCACAGCTACTATCTGCTTCACCCAAGGGAGGAATAATCGTTGTATAGGCAATTTGCAATTCCTGGGGTGGTTTCTCAGTAGCAGAGAGGAAGGAAGTTTCCGGATCGGGTAACCAGTAAGGATCGCCTACTACGTAACCTGACATGGTGTCTAAAAGTGCGGCTGCATCGGCAACAGTCCGAGCAATCGGCCCATTGGTGGCAATTCCCGAAAGGCGATCGCCTACAGGGGCATTACTTACTCTACCCCGTGATGGTTTAATGCCTACCAAACCACAACAAGCCGCAGGCCCGCGAACTGAGCCACCACCATCGGAACCTTGAGCGATCGCACTCAACCCAGCTGCTACAGATGCGGCTGCACCACCACTAGAACCGCCTGGTGTATATTCCAAATTCCAGGGATTTCTCGCTGGGGGAAATCCCATAGGTTCGCTGTAGGGAAAGGAACCGACTTCGGAAGTAGCAGTTTTACCGAGGATAATAAATCCAGCTTGTTTGATGCGAGTGACAATCCCATCATCATAGTTAGGAATATTGTTGATTAAAGCAGGATTGCCGTAAGTACAAGGTACACCAGCTACCGGGTTCAGGTCTTTAATCGAAATTGGCACCCCAAAAAATGGCGGTAAATCGGAATTATTTGCCAATATTTCTGTTTTAGCTTGAGCATCTGCGATCGCTAAATCTGCCGTCACCGTAAAATAGCTGCCTAATTGGGGATTTAACCGCTCAATCCTTTCTAGATATACATTTACCAACTCTAGAGGCGAAAGTTCCCGGCGACGGATTAATTGCGCCAACTTCAGTGCTGGGGTAAAAGCTAAATCAGTGGTATTCATGCGTGAACTACTGAGTAGTTTGAGGTTTTTTCTGCAATTTTCTACTAAGTTTGTTACTTTAGCAGGATTTTCGGGAAATATATCTCTGTAAATGCTGAGATTTGTCAATCAACTAGGATACTAGTACACTTACGTGAAAGTATTGACTAGTATGCAGTGGGCGTAGTTATTTTTTTAATCAAGCCATAACTTCGCTGCATCGTAATTTTAATTGTTTGGCATCCACTTGCAACAATCGCCAAGGGATATTTATGGCTGAATTAGAAAAGGTACTGAATGAACTGCCAAAACTTGTTGAAGAGCTAAAGCTAACTGTGGGAAACACTGAAACAATTCAGCAAGAATTAACACGTCTAAGCGAAGTTCAAGAAAAATTGCACAATCTGCAAGTGGCGATCGCTCAAGAATTAGATGTGACAAAATCTCATCAAAATGGATGTAGCGCGATTTCTGCGGGTACAGCCAGATCGTTATTGATACCTGACAATTTTTCTACGGATAATGGGTTTATTGCCGAAAAATTTGGCAGTTTTAATAAACAGCTTTCCTTAACAGAATTACAAGCCCAAATGGTTCGCTGGCATGAGTGGGGTGAATTGCTTCAGTCTATAGCCACAGATATGTTAAGCGATGAGCAAATTATTAACCAGCTAAATTGTAATATTAACTATACAAATATTCCGGAAAAATTTCGAGAGATTGAACAAATAGTTCCCATTAATTTAGCCTTTGGCAATCAGAAAAAATTAGAATTTCAAAATCAGCAAATTACTACTTATCAATCAGATTTATTAGAAATTCAGCAGAGATTATCTATAGTATTTGATAGTATTAAGAGCGGTCAAACTATTTTAGTAATTTTGCTAGGATTATCGTTATTCTGTGGGCAAAATGGTCTGGAGCTACAATGGCTATCTGATGAATATGGCTTTATTATCTCTAGTATGGGCAATTTTCAGCCATTAACAGAGTTTATTAATGATTGTGAATCCTATAAAAACAATATTAATACTTTAGTGGAAAATATTAATAGCTTAAAAACGCAAACAGAACAAGCTATAGTTAGCTTACCACAGAGTGACCCCTTAGGAAAAGCTGCAAAATATTTAGCCAGAAAACGCATCAATTCAATTTTATTCATCGCTTCCAGCGTATTAGTTTTAGGCTTGGGTGGTTGGACAATTTATCATCAAATTACTCAATTACAGTCCGGCAATGTCAGTGGTAAACAACCAAGAAATGTTGTAGATAAATTCAAAGCTTCTCAAAAACTTGGTCTGGAAGCTTCCTTGATAGTGCAAAAGCCACCATTACCTCTCAAAGATTGGCAGCAAGCAGAAAGCAAATGGCAACAAGCAGTGCAATTATTAGAAAGTATTCCAGAAGGAACCCCTGTCTCTCCTCAAGCGAAGAAACAACTAATTAGCTATCGTACTAAATATGCGGCTATTAGCCAAAAAGTTTTGAATGAAAAGAAAGCTGCTACCAACTTAGAATCTGCTCAAAAATTAGCAGTAGAAGCCGAGTTTATCGCCAAAAATGCACCACCAGAATCGGTAATTTTACAACAAGCAAAAGATAAATTACAAGAAGCAATTAACTTATTACAAAGCATTCCCGAAGGGACATCAGTCTCCAAAGAAGTACAAGACAAGCTGACTAGTTATAAAAATAGCTATGAGGCTATTGGTAGTAAGTGATTGGGGACTGGGGACTGGGGATTGGGGACTGGGGACTGGGGACTGGGGATTGGGGATTGGGGATTGGGGAAAGGGGACTGGGGAATGAGTAATGAGTAATGAGTAATGAGTAATGAGTAATGGGGAAAAACACCAAATGACAAATGACCAATTACCAATTACCAATTACCAATTACCAATTACCCAATGACAAATGACAAACCACTGCCAACCAGTTAAGGTTTGATGTGCCATATCATGGGTACAAATTAGCCAAAAGCCATAAACAACTCCCGCCAGAATTGTTATGACTACAAATAAAATATTATTTGGCAATGACCAAGCTAATATGACTAAGCCGATAAATATCAAACCCAATATACTAAAACGTAGCAATCCAGCCAGAGGATTAACTTGGTGTAAGTCGGCGGTAACTTGCTGTAATTCTTGAGTGATATTATTCACGCTAACTGTGCGATCGCTCATCACCCACCCTACCTAAATTTGTCATTTCAGTTACTATTTAGCTTACCGCAACTTATCCACTACTTAATTGCGGCTCAAGTTCAACCAATAATTTTCTACATCAGTGCTAACAGATAAATAAGGGCGAATTTTGGGCAAATTTAGTTGTAAAGTGACAATGTGGGATAAAAAAAGAATACTGAACTACTTAGAGTCGCAGATACAGTTGCTAAAATCAGCAGCCTGTAAAAATCATAAGTATTACCATTGCCATTTTACCGAGAATTCCCCAGCCCCTAAAAGTTGTGAAAAATCTAGATACAGTAAATGTCTCATCAAGTTAATCGTCTCATCAAGGTCAGCCAAGATTTATTTTTTGTTTGGGTATTAATTGCTGCAATCAGTGGTTATTTATTCCCCAAAATTACCGCCAGTGGTAGTGCTAATATTTCCACAGCGCTGGGAGTGGTGATGTTAGGAATGGGTTTAACAATCACTCTTGAGCAAATTAAAAGCTTACGTCATGCAGGTAAAGCTTTAATCTTAGGAGTGTGCCTACAGTTTACTATCATGCCACTCTTAGGATGGTTCGCGGCTACAGTTTTGAAATTACCACCAATGTTGGCATTAGGTGTAATTCTTGTTGGTGCTAGTCCGGGCGGGACAGCTTCGGAAGTTATTACTTTTTTGGCGCGTGGTGATGTGTCTCTATCTGTAGCTTTAACGACTGCTTCTACACTAATCAGCCCAATTATGACACCTGCTTGGATTTGGTTTCTTAGTGCAAATTGGGTTGATATTCAACCGTTATCTTTAATTATAACTACAGTCCAATTTGTCCTTTTACCTGTATTAATAGGAATCGTAATTCGCTACTTTTGGACTCCTAGTAAATTGGTAATGGAAGGCATACTACCCCTAGTTTCCATGTTCGCAATTGTTTGGATTATCGCTACAGTTGTAGGCTTGAATCATGAGCGATTATTGATTATGCCTATAGTAATCATTGCGGTGATTTTCCATAATGTTTTCGGTTTAATTTTAGGTTATATGGGTGCAGCTATTACAGGTCAACCTAAAGCTATTTGTCGTACAATTTCTATAGAAGTAGGAATGCAAAATTCCGGTTTAGCTGTGGCATTAGCGATCGCACATTTTGATCCAGTAGCCGCAATACCAGGAGCTATATTTAGCGTTTGTCACAATCTTACAGGTTCCCTGATAGCCGCTATTTGGCGAAAATATTCATAATTCAGCCATTAAAACCAGTTTATGCCACAAATAAGCATAAAAATATGTCTTTCCCATGCCCCATGCCCTATGCCCTATGCCCTAATTCCAATCGAACATAAGTGCGATCGTCAAATGACTCTCTACCTGGGGAGAGTCCTCTGTGACCTAAATAAATGTCATAAAATAAAGGGTCTTTGGCAATCATTTCTGAGAGAATGGCCTCGCTTTCTGTGAGAGTTTTTCTTAAATCTGGATAACCATCACTAGCAAGGACTACTGATTTAACTTCCTCGGGAATCTGAATCACTTCAATATATTTCTCAGGGACTTTATCACCATTAATTACACCATAACCAAATGGTTCTGCTGGAGAATTACATAACGATGCTTGCAGTCTATATATAGAAACCAAAAAATTTTGGCTGGGATCATTTTGCAATAGTTCGTCAATTGTTTTACCCTGAGCTAGATAGGAATGCACCATCAAAGAACGTAACTTAGTTGTAACTTCATCAACTTTGCTGAATGGATTGTGACCTTTTCCATCTAATAAATATTGGCAATCTCCAACTCGCCAAAGTTCTCTACGCGCATTAGAGAAGAGTATGATTGCAAAACACGGTGCAAAAATTGGCACTGTCTCTGATTGAACTCTTGCTAAAGCTTCTTTTAGTGCTTGAGTTAACTGCTCAATAGCTTCTATAGCGCTAGCCTCAGCCGCAAGACTTTCTAAAGCTTGAGCGCCGATTTCTGCTACAAAACGACCAGGAGAAAGCCTATCATAACTAGCACCTGATGCATCTGTAGCGCCATCTAAGACAGCTACAAAATCTTTAGTAACAACCAAGCGATCGTCACCTAAGCTAGGATCTCCGTATTTTGAGCGACTTAATGATTCCACTACTGTGAAGCTGGCGTTTTGATTCATCTCTAATGTCTTACCTCACAGCTATCTGTATCAAATATTAAATACTTATAAAAATAAATATCAGACTATTTACTAAGGGTATTTAATACCTATATATGTATATAATGACATAAAATGATTTGACAATCAACTCTATTATAATTTTTTCAAAACTACTGAAGCTTTGCTATCAAAACCTTGCTTTCAGATAGATTTTATGTAAATAATCTATATTGAATATTTAAAAATACTAAAAACTGATAGATTTATAGTATTATATTTGTATTCACATATTTTTGTACATTTTTTTCTGTTTTTAATTTACAAATACTGCTATATCTGGCTTTTGCTAAACAATTATCTAGCCTATGATAAAAATTGTTGTACTAATTTCTAAAGATGTCTATATTCATCAGTGATGGCTGAAATTTTCAGAGGGAAAGGATGCATCAGAGTGATGTGTGATGTGGTTGGGAAAAACTCTGCTATAGTCCGCAAATGAAGCAATAACCCAACATACTAACTACATATTTATGGATTTTCAAGAGCAGTCTCAGCTCAACGATACAACTGCATTTAGTAATCTGCTAGCAAATCGAACGACTGTTTTCACCTTAGCGATCGCCTGTGGATTAGCAATAGCAAATGTGTATTACAATCAACCTCTGTTAGCAGATATGAGTAGAAGCTTTCATATCTCTGTGCAGCAGGTAGGATTTATCCCGACGCTTACCCAAGTAGGCTATGCAACAGGCTTATTGTTTTTAGTGCCGTTAGGCGATCGTTTAGAACGAAAACAGCTGATTATTAAAATGTTCGGCTTACTAAGTTGTACCTTAGTTGCCGTTGCCATTTCTCCCAACATTATTTGGCTGGGTGTAGCGAGTTTTTTTCTTGGGTTTAGCAGCATTGTTGCCCATTTAATTCTTCCCTTCGTTGCCCAAATCACCCCACCCAACCAACGCGGAAAGGTGATTGGTACCTTAATGAGTGGGTTAATTATTAGTGTTTTGCTAGCTCGTTCTGTGAGTGGTTTTGTGGGTAAGCTAATGGGCTGGTCTGGAATTTATTGGATTTCTGCAGGTGTAATGATTGTTCTGGCTTTAGCGATTCGTCAGCAATTACCTGAAAATCGCTCCTCATCACAGATGTCTTATCCAGAACTAATGCAGAGTCTTGCCCATCTTACCTATCAACAGCCTGTACTTCGGGAAGCTGCATTTAATATCGCTTTAATATTTTGCGCTTTTAATGTCTTTTGGGTGACACTGGTTTTCCTGCTAGAATCGCCTGTCTATAAATATGACAGTCAAGTTGCAGGATTATTTGGCTTAGTCGGTTTAGTGGGAGCAGGTACAAGTTCTCTGTTAGGTAGGTTAGTAGACAGATGGGGCGCGAGGCGCGTTGTAGGTATTGCTCTTTGTTTTGCTTTATCCGGCTTTACAATTCTCTGGCTAACAGGGACTCATTTAATGGGTCTGATTTTCGGTGTAGTTATCTTAGAGTTGGGAATGCATAGCGCTTACCTTTCCAATCAAATCCGCGTTTATAATCTTGTTCCCAATGCTGAGAGCCGATTGAACACTGTTTATATGGTGATTAACTACAGTGGTGGGGCACTCGGTTCTTTACTTGGTAGCTATAGTTGGGTAATTGGACAGTGGAATGGGGTTTGTGCTTTGGGGCTTTTCCTATTAAGCTTGGCTGCAATTTTGCACTTTGGCGCACGTAGGAAATAGGCTCAAATTTTTAGCAAATTCAGTACTATCCGTAGCGCTTGGAAAAATTCATCTTTGATTTTGAGGAAATACACTTATTCCTCAATGCTAAACGGTACTTATTAATCTAGTAAAAGTATCAATTGCCAAGAAACTGAGGACTTGCTAATATTTTGCCTTCTAGATTACCAGCAGGTGCAAATTATGGCGGAATCAAACGGCATAATCAAAGATGGCTTTCTCTATCCTCGCAGTCGCTACCGTGGTCAAGTAAAACCGCAGAACTTAGTATTTAACGCGAATTTGCAAGAATTTTCTCAAAAAGTTGGTTATATTTCTTCCTTGGAGACAAACGGTAAACTTTCACCAGAGGAAGCTTATCAGAAAATTGAGAAAATGTGGGAACAGTTAAAAAAATCCAAATTTGAATTAGGAATCACTTCTGATTAATCAATTTCTCAGAGATTTATGACAATTGAAAATAGATGAGATTGTATGCTCAATGGCTGACTACAATATAAATGATTTTAAGGTAGATAAAATTCTTCTATTTTGGCTGTCTAACTATAAGATGTTAATTGAAAAGTATGGTATGGCTTATAGTAAGATAAAATTGCATTCAGATAAATAAGAACTTCCAAATAAATGCATATTATCGGGGCAATCATAAATTGCCCCTAGCTAAATATTTGAGTTTCTGATGTTTTTTCTTAATTATGTTTGTTTAACTAGGCTTACAGCTAACTTACTACTCGCTACAAATTAAACAAACATAACTAATTAAATCCCTTTCCTTTTCCCCTATTTCCTAAGTATTTACCATTCTTGCAATGTTGGTCGAATGAGAATTTCATTCACATTCACACGGGATGGCTGGGTAACTGCATACGCGATCGCAGCTGCAATATCTTCACTTTCCAAAGGTGTCACAGAACGACGGCGCGCTTCGCTTTGTTGTTTAAAAACCGGGTCGGTAATATGATCATTTATCTCCGTATTTACTAACCCAGGCTCAATAACTGTGACACGGATATTTTGCTTACAAACTTCCTGCCGCAAGGATTCTGAAAACCCGTTTACACCCCATTTAGTTGCATTATATACACCAATTCCAACCCTTGCAGTGCGCCCCGCAACGGATGAAATATTGACGATATGTCCTGCACCTTGAGCTTTCAAAATGGGTAATACTGCATGGGTGACATACAACAACCCCAAGAGATTGAGATTAATCATCTCTTTCCATTCTGAGGTATTGCCACCATCAATAGCACCAATAACCGCAATACCTGCATTATTGACGAGGATATCTATATGACCGAATTCAGTTTTTGTTTTGTCAACTAAATTCTGTACTTGAGACTCGTCTGTTACATCAGTAATAATGGGTAAAGCCTTGCCTCCACTAGTAGCAATTTTTTCTGCCAAGGCATTTAAGCGATCGCCTCTGCGAGCAGCCAGAACAACTGCTGCACCTTCTGCTGCTAGTGCTAAGGCGGTGGCTTCACCAATACCAGAAGATGCTCCGGTAATAATTGCCACTTTGCCGTCTAATTTACCTATCATGATTGGTTAACGTTTGATTGCTAATGTGAGTCCATCTGCTATAGAAATCAAGCTTAAATCTATGTGATCGTTTTGATGCAGTTTGCTATTAAATTCTCGAATAGCATTAGCTGAGTCTTGCACATCTGCGTTTGCTGCACGTCTAGACCACAGCACATTGCTTAATATTTAATATACCACAAATCTACCAAATTACAGTATATTACATTTAATAATAATTTGAAAAAAGAATGCGACAGACTTTAGGAACACTGCCGCACCTTGCTCTCTAGAATATTATTGATGTGTCGCAAAAATTATAATTTAATATAGGAATCCAATTTTAATTCTGAAAAATATAAGTACAATAGTTAATATAATTACGAATTACAAATTACCAATTATTAATTCTAAATCTAATTTTTTTAGGACTTACGCAAGTGTCATATTTTTTTCGTTTAGGTTTGTCCAGGGTCAAATGTCAAGAGTCCAAAAAACCTGAATTTTTGACCCTTGACCCTTGACTGTTGACTCTTAAACCAGAAGATGACTGTACCAGTTGCGTAAGTCCTGTTTTTGTTCTGCAGTATCAACTTCATTACTGATAACTTGAATTCTGGGTGAGATAAGAAAATTTCCTCGTTTCCCTAGCTCCAGGGAAACGAGAAAATAAAAATTGTTCCCTACTGCACGTTTTCTCTACGATTAACTTCATCAGGCTATAGGTAAAAATCGGAAAAGTATCAAGAAAAATAGAAAATTAAGAAACTTCCCGCAGATAAATTCTCCAATTTCCTCACAATTATATTTTTCTTTCTCGCCCTGCTCTCTACCCCCAGCCCCTCTGCCTACACAACAATGGTATTTTTCGAGTTGGCAGCCCTCAAGGGAGCAGTCAGCATAACAGGCGAGGTAAACTGTTGAAACTGACTGTTTTACACAAATTGCCTTATGCCGGAATTTTTATTGGAAGTTGGAACAGAAGAACTACCTGCAAGCTTTCTGGGAGATGCCATAGTACAATGGCGATCGCTCATTCCTCAAAGTCTTTCTACTCACAGCCTTACTAGTGATGCAGTAGAAGTTTACGGAACTCCGCGACGGTTGGCGGTACTGATTAAAGGCTTACCATCTCGACAACCAGACCGAGAAGAGGAAATTAAAGGCCCTCCCGCACAAGCAGCTTTTAAAGATGGTCAACCCACACCAGCAGCTCTGGGATTTGCGAAAAAGCAAGGTGTGGAAATCGAAGCGCTGCAAGTTCGACCAACTGACAAGGGCGATTTTGTGTTTGTCAACAAAAGTATTGCTGGTCGTCCAGTAGCGGATATTTTAACGGAACTGGTGCCGCAGTGGATTTATGCTTTAGAAGGTAAGCGGTTGATGCGCTGGGGTGATGGGGATGTGCGCTTTTCCCGTCCGATCCGCTGGCTGGTGGCTTTGTTAGATGCAGAGGTATTGCCGATTGAGTTGGTAAATGCTTCTAAGGTAGTGAAAAGCGATCGCATTTCTCGTGGTCATCGTGTCTTACATCCGGAAACGGTCACAATTTCCCAAGCTAATGATTATGTTAGCACTCTGCGATCGGCTTTTGTGGTGGTTGATGCTGAGGAACGCACCACAACTATCCAAGAACAAGTGAAGGCATCAGTCCAAAAGTTAAGCGGTGCTACGGAAATTTACCCAGATTTATTAGCCGAAGTCACAAACTTAGTTGAGTATCCTTCTACGGTGGTGGGTAAATTTGAAGACGAATTTTTGAACTTACCGACGGAGGTAATTACCACTGTGATGGTAAGTCACCAGCGTTATTTCCCCGTATTTAAAACTGAAAATAGCAAAGACTTATTGCCCAATTTCATCACCATTTCTAACGGCGATCCCAGCAAAGCCGATATTATTGCGGTGGGTAATGAAAGGGTAATTAGAGCGAGATTAGCCGATGGGCAATTTTTCTACAAAACTGATTTAGCTAAACCTTTAGAAAGCTTTTTACCACAGTTAGAAAAAGTCACATTCCAAGAAGATTTAGGTTCTCTAAGGCTGAAGGTAGATAGAATCGTCAAAATTGCGGGACAAATTGCTAATCAACTGCAATTAACCGAAACTCAACGCCAAAATGTTCACAAAGCCGCATTGCTTTGTAAAGCTGACCTTGTCACCCAAATGGTTTATGAATTCCCTGAATTACAAGGGGTAATGGGTGAGAAGTACGCTTTAGCCAGTGGCGAAAATTCCGAAGTTGCTAGAGCAATTTTTGAGCATTATTTACCTAGGGGAGCCGATGATATTTTACCGGAAACTCTCACAGGTCAAGTTGTCGGTTTAGCAGATAGATTAGATACTTTAGTTAGTATTTTTGGTTTAGGTTTAATCCCCAGCGGTTCCTCCGATCCCTTTGCTTTACGTCGCGCTGCAAATGCTGTAGTTAACATTACCTGGTCAGCTAATTTACCAATCAACTTAGCTGAGTTATTAGCACAAATTACTGCCGATTTTGTCACCACATATAACAAAGACCAAGCACAATTAGTTACCTCATTGCGCGAATTTTTCTTGCAACGTATCCGTACCCTATTGCAAGAAGAAAAACAAATTGATTATGACCTAGTAAATGCCGTTTTAGGAGAGAATGACCCCGAATATACCGAACGGGCACTCAAGGATTTATTAGATGTCCGCGATCGCGCTTTATACTTGCAGCAAATTCGCCGCGATGGTACTTTAGATACCATCTATGAAACTGTGAACCGTTCCACAAGGTTAGCTGCCCAAGGTGATTTAGATAAAGAACAGTTAGAACCAGCTAACCTAGTTCGGCAAGAACTCTTCCAAAAGTCCTCAGAATCAGCTTTCTACAATGCCATAGTCGAATTAGTACCCCAGACCCTAGCCGCCCAGCGATCGCGCAATTACGAGTTGTTAATAACAGCATTAAGTAAAATCGCACCTACTGTAAGTACCTTTTTCGATGGTGCTGATAGCGTGTTAGTAATGGACTCCGATCCAGAAATCAAGCGCAATCGGTTAAATTTGTTAGGACTGCTCCGCAATCATGCCCGTGTTTTAGCGGACTTTGGTGCAATTGTCAAAAATTTGTAGCTTAAATAAACAAAAAGTAGGTGTAATTTTTGCCAATAAACGCTACGATCAGTAGTGCTTAACCAGGGAGACTCTGCTACACACAATCTATGCCTAGATCTGCTGTCATTGGATTAGGAAAATCCGGTATTGCTGCGGCAAGATTGTTGCGAAGGGAAGGCTGGGAGGTGGTGCTAAGTGATAGTAACACCTCCGAAACCCTCCTCAAACAACAACAAGAACTTGCTACAGAAAACATAACTGTAAAACTGGGGTACTCCCTAGAATTCAATACAGCTGATTTACCGCAATTAATAGTTGTCAGCCCTGGTGTACCTTGGGACATTCCCGTATTAGTTAAAGCCAGAGAATTAGGTATTGAAACTATCGGGGAAATGGAACTGGCTTGGCGATATTTACAAACTCGCCCCTGGGTAGGAATTACCGGCACAAATGGTAAAACTACAACCACTGCGTTAATTGCAGCAATTTTTCAAGCTGCGGGTTTAGATGCCCCTGCTTGCGGTAACATTGGCTATGCTGCTTGCGAAGTTGCTTTAGCTGCAAAACAGCCAGATTGGGTAATAGGAGAAATCAGTAGTTATCAAATAGAATCTTCTGTAACTCTTGCGCCGAGAATTGGTGTTTGGACGACATTCACACCAGATCATCTCAGTCGCCACAAAACTTTAGAAAATTACTACAAAATTAAAGCCCAGCTATTACATAAATCGCAATTGCAAGTGTTCAATGGCGATGATGCCTATTTGAGTAAAGTAGGTTTAAGTGATTGGCCAGATGCCTATTGGACAAGTGTCAAAGGCAAAGATTTCCTCATAGGTGACAAAGGCTTTTATATTGAAGATGGCTGGGTAATAGAAAAACTATCTGCAACCTCCACACCAGAACCAATTGTAGAAGCCTCTGCTTTGCGAATGGTAGGAGAACATAACCAGCAAAACCTCCTCATGGCTGTTGCAGCCGCAAGATTAGCAAAAATTGATGCTGATGCTATTTCCCGCGCTATTCGCGAATTCCCTGGTGTAGCCCATCGTTTAGAGAATATCTGCACTTGGGAAGGCATAGATTTTATCAACGACAGCAAAGCCACCAACTACGATGCGGCAGAAGTTGGTTTAGCATCGGTGAAAAGTCCGGCGATTTTAATTGCTGGTGGTGAAGCCAAAGCCGGTGATGACACAGGCTGGCTAGCCAAGATTCAAGCTAAAGCCGCTGCGGTTTTATTAATTGGTAACGCCGCCCCAGCATTTGCCCAACGTCTGCAAGAGGTGGGGTATGCTAATTATGAAATTGTGGAAACGATGGACAAGGCAATTCCCCAAGCCGCAGAATTAGCCAAAAAGCACCAAGCTACTGTAGTGCTGCTATCTCCAGCTTGCGCTAGTTTTGACCAATATCCCAATTTTGAAGTCCGCGGCGATCATTTCCGTCAGCTTTGCCTGGATTGGGTGGGAATGAAACCAATGCAAATTTAGATCCATAGATTTTCATTATAAGTTTTAGTGCTTGTTTACATGATACTAGTACATCACAGTATAAATAAAGCAACCATTACAAATTGCTAAAAGTCTACCTTCTCCACCTCAGCCTTTTCATCCACAAAGCCACCAGCTATGTATGCGATCGCAGTTCTGTAGCACTTCCCTATTTTCGAGATTTATTGCTAAATAATCCTATTGCGAGATATATTATTCCTCTGAAGATTGCTCAAAACATCAGCCGCATTTTTGTATCAGCCTTGTATTTGCAGCATTCACACCAAAACAATCAGTAATTCGATAGATTTTACTATAGTGAGATTGAGCATATATTTTTTATTAGCTGCAGCGAATGAATTTAGATAAATAGCTCTATTAGCAAGCTTTAGTAATTAAAATCACAAATTAATATTTAAAAATTGTCAGCTAAATAACTAAAAATTGGTAGGTTACATTTACGTTTTTTTAAGCTGCTAAATTAGCTACCTTTCAAAAAACAGTTTTTTGCTAAAAAAAATACTCCAAACTTTTTTATTTTGACTCTTTTGACAAGTACTAAAAAAATCCTTAAGCTAAAAGATAGCTTTAAGAAAGCAATGAGCAAACGGCGATTTTTTTGTTAAACATTAAGAGCCGCTATCTCACAATGCCATGATGAATCAATGAGTAAAAACTAAACTTCTGAACTTGTAATTGCACCCAACTCGCTCAAATTGTCTACCACAACCTTAATATTTAAACAACCGGATAGCGCCCCAAGTATAATGTATTTCTATATTCCGGTGATGGGTAGATAATTTTTGGTGAAATTTCTTGGGTGTCAATTACAGAAGTTTGTTTGAGGTAAAGCCGATATGCCTAGGAGAATACCGTGTTTGATTATCTCACAAATTTGAACGACCACAATCTACCCTATCCAGATACAATTCATCCCATTGTGGTTCACTTCGTAATTGCAATGGTGCTGTTTGCCTTTTGCTGTGATGTAATTGGCTATTTTACCCGCAACTCTCGGTTGTTTGAGGTAAGTTGGTGGAATATGTTGATTGCGACAATTTCTATTTTTGTCGCCATCATTTTCGGTCAATTTGAAGCAGGTTTAGCCAAACCATACGAAGTTGCTAAATCTGTATTGAACGTACATACACTCATTGGCTGGTCACTATCAGGAATTATTGCCGCGATTACAGCTTGGCGTTATGTAATTCGCGCCCGCGATCCCAAGCGCATCACATTTTATTATCTGGGAGCTGGGCTAATTTTGATAGCAATAGTTGGCTTGCAAGTATACCTAGGTGATGAACTGGTTTGGGTATATGGATTGCACACAGTACCAGTTGTAGAAGCACTCAAGGATAATATCTTGCCATGAACGCAGAATTAATTAACCAATTAAGCGACCAACTAGGCCCCAACGGTTTACCTTACAGTATTCCGCTTCATCCCAATTTAGTTCACCTCACCCTAGGCTTATTCATCATTGGGATTACCTTTGATATTGTTGGGGCATTGTTCCCCTTCCAAAAATGGGTATTCAAATTTTTCGCAATTTCTGTGGAACGTGACAACCTATTTGATGTTGGCTGGTACAACATGGTAGGGTCATCAGTAATTACCTGTTTTACAGTTGCCGCTGGCTTTTATGAGATGCTGTTAGCGCAACCACCAGCCGATGTCAAAAGTGCTTGGGGACTCCCAGCAATGGATACGATGATTTGGCATGGTGTTGGTGGGGTGCTGCTATTAACCATCATCATCGGTATGACTGTCTGGAGAGGATATCAGCGCTTTGTTACTCGCCGGGATGAAGAAAAACAAGTGCAATGGCGCTATCTCATCGCCGGTGTGACAGTCATGTTCATCATGTACCTCCACGGCACCTTAGGCGCACAATTAGCTGCTGAATTTGGTGTTCACAACACCGCAGATAGTTTGCTGCGATTGGGCAAAGACCTCAACACTATGTTCAATTAGCTTTGCAAAGTCCAGGGTCAACAGTCCAAAGTCCAAAGTAATTAATTTTGACCCTTGATCCTTGACCCTTGACCCTTGACCCTTGACTATTGACCCTTGACTATTGACTATGACAATCCAGAAGATTTTTAATATTGTGGCACTGATAATCGGTGCGATCGCCGTGACTGTTATGAGTCTCTGGATAGGTAAACAGTCCTATTCTTGGCTTCCTCCACAGGCGGCGGCTGAATCTCTACTCATTGATGATCTGATTAGTTTCTTAGTAACCCTGGGTGCGTTTATTTTTCTAGGTGTTACTGGCGTTTTGTTGTATTCTGTCCTCTTCCATCGTGCTGGCAAGAATGATTATAGTGATGGCCCAGCAATTGAGGGCAATATCACCCTAGAAGTTGTGTGGACAGCCATCCCCATTTTGCTAGTCTTTTGGATTGCAGGTTACAGCTACCAAATTTACGAACAAATGGGCATTCAAGGCCCAATGGAATTAGTGCATCTGCATAATCCGATGGGAATGGAATCGGCTTATGCAGCACCTAAAGATGAATCCGTTGCGGCTTTAGCTGAACCAGTAGAAAACATCGATGTCATCGCCAAACAATGGGCTTGGGTATTTCATTACCCCGAACGAGATGTTACTAGTACCGAACTACATCTACCAAGCGATCGCCGCGTCCGGTTGGCACTAAAATCAGAAGATGTACTACATGGCTTCTATATCCCTGCATTCCGACTGAAGCAAGACATCATTCCCAACCACAATATTGACTTTGAGTTCACTCCCATTCGTCCCGGCAAATACCAACTGACCGACTCTCAATATAGCGGTACATACTTTGCCACTATGCACGCTAATGTAGTGGTTGAATCTCCCGAAGCATACCACCAATGGCTAGCCCAAGCTGCAACCCAAACACCTACTCCCGCATACAATCAAGCAGCTGATGAGTATGCCCAAGCAACCAGTCAGTCAGGCAAAACCGGATGGGCTACAGTCGTACCTGAATCAGCACCTCTAGTCAATTATCCTGGTTGAAAGGAAACTCACCGATGACAAACATCTCTGTAAAAAACGTTAATCTCCCTAGTGAGGAACCTCACCACGAATCACCAGGGAATTGGAAGGAATACTTCAGCTTCAGCACTGACCACAAGGTCATTGGTATTCAATACCTTGTGACAGCATTCATCTTCTTTTTAGTTGGCGGTATCTTTGCAATGGTGATTCGGGGAGAACTGATTACACCCGAATCAGACCTAGTAGACCGCACCTTCTATAACGGGATGTTCACCATGCACGGCACTGTGATGCTGTTTTTGTGGACATTCCCCTCTTTAATAGGTTTTGCTAACTATTTAGTGCCCTTGATGATTGGGGCACGAGACATGGCCTTTCCTCGCCTCAACGCCGTCGCCTTTTGGATGGTGCCAGTAGTCGGGATTCTTTTGATGGCCAGCTTCTTTGTTCCCGGTGGCCCTGCCCAGGCTGGATGGTGGGCTTATCCTCCAGTTAGCTTGCAAAACCCTACAGGTAACTTAATTAATGGTCAAGTTGTCTGGTTGTTGGCAGTAGCAATATCTGGTGTCTCCTCAATTATGGGGGCAGTTAACTTTGTCACCACCATCGTCAAGATGCGTGCACCAGGCATGGGCTTCTTTAAAATGCCCCTGTTCGTTTGGGCAGTGTTTAGCGCCCAAATTATCCAACTTTTTGGTCTACCTGCCTTGACAGCTGGTGCAGTCATGTTGCTACTAGACCTCACTGCTGGCACAGCCTTTTTTGACCCCAGCAGAGGCGGGAACCCAGTAATGTTCCAACATTACTTCTGGTTTTACTCCCACCCTGCCGTTTATGTGATCATTCTGCCCATCTTCGGCATCTTCTCCGAAATCTTCCCTGTTTATAGCCGCAAACCTTTATTTGGTTACAAAGTAGTTGCGATTTCCTCTCTGTTAATTGCAGTAGTTAGCGCCATTGTTTGGGTACACCATTTGTATGTCAGTGGTACACCAGCTTGGATGCGGATGCTGTTCATGGTGACCACAATGTTGGTATCTGTACCGACTGGCATTAAGGTGTTTGCTTGGGTAGCAACAATTTGGGGTGGAAAGATGCGCTTAACTACACCCATGCTATTTGCCTTGGGTGCGTTGATCATGTTTGTCTTCGCAGGTATCGTTGGCATTATGCTTTCCTCAGTACCTGTAGATGTTCACGTCAATAACACCTATTTCGTAGTTGGTCACTTCCACTATGTCCTATTCGGAACAGTGACAATGGGCTTGTATGCAGCCATCTACCACTGGTTCCCCAAAATGACTGGACGGATGTACTACGAAAGCTGGGGCAAATTGCACTTCTGGTTAACATTCATTGGTACTAACCTCAACTTCTTACCTATGCACCCATTAGGATTGCAAGGGATGTTACGCCGGATTTCTTCCTACGCACCAGAGTATGAATTCTGGAATATTGTTGCTAGTCTTGGCTCATTCCTCTTAGGAATGTCTACCTTACCCTTCATTTTCAATATGGTAGTTTCCTGGATGCATGGTCAAAAAGCACCTGCTAATCCTTGGCGCGCTATTGGTTTGGAATGGTTAGTTGCTTCTCCACCACCAGTAGAAAACTTTGAAGAAATCCCCATCGTCATCAGCGAACCCTACGGCTACGGTAAGTCTGAACCATTGACTGCTAACATTCAGGCCCCATCCGATTCCGCCTACAAGCCGTTTGCTTGAGGCAAGTAATTTTTAACCGCAGAGGAAGCAGGGTTAACGCTGAGTAACGCAGAGTTTCATATCTCTGAGTCCTCCGCGTCCTCTGCGGTTCGTTTATTACCCTCTGCAATCAAGATGCTGACTACTTTATCTTCACTCAGCACTCATTACTGAATTTGGTTAAGGAGAATTTCCGCAATGGACAGTTATCTCACTTCTGGGGAGTCGCATCACATAAGTGGTGAACATACCCACGACGAAGAAGGCAATAAGATGTTTGGCTTCATCGTCTTCTTGCTATCAGAAAGTGTTATTTTCCTCAGCTTTTTCGCTGGATATATTGTTTACAAAATCACGACTCCTAACTGGCTACCAGCTGGTGTCTCTGGATTAGAAATTAAAGACCCCGCAATCAATACAGTGATTCTGGTTTCCAGTAGTTTCGTGATTTACTTGGCAGAACGTGCTTTGCAACGTCACGACTTACTGAAATTTCGTCTGTTTCTTGCAGCTACAATGGCTATGGGTAGCTACTTTTTATTAGGACAGGCCCTTGAATGGCACAGCCTCGCCTTTGGTTTTACTTCTGGCGTTTTCGGTGGGATGTTCTATTTGCTCACAGGCTTTCACGGTTTGCACGTACTTACCGGGATTTTGCTACAGTCGATTATTCTGGTACGCTCTTTTAATCCAGGTAATTATGATACTGGTCACTTTGGTGTCAATGCCACTTCATTGTTTTGGCACTTTGTTGATGTGATCTGGATTGTGTTATTTATTCTGATTTACATTTGGCAGTAATCTGCAATTCCAATAGGTTTATTGCCAGAGGTAAAGCGCTTTTGATTTAATTCCCAGGCTGAACCATATTCAACCATAGCAAGTAGTGAATTAGTGAGATATACAAGTAAGGGTACAACATTGTTGTACCCTTACAAATTTAATAAATTTAATATTAATGGTGGTAAAAAAGCACCACATTCGCATTTTTGAGTTTGTAACTCAAGTCTATAACACAGTTTATTTCAATCAGTGATGGCTAATTTAACTTTGTCCAGGGCTGCTGTTGACTTTTGAGTCGTAAGATTTGAATGTTGTAGAGACAATTATCAATAAGACTTTCATTATGCAAATTTTCTTCGATTGTTTTTAAATAATGCTCAATTTCTGCAGCCAATAACTTATTAGGCAAACATTTCAGTCTTTTACGCATTAAATCTATCCAGATTTCTGTCTCTTGTTGTTCTGGACTTGTAAAATGATGTCGCTTGTTCACCATTACCCAATGTTTAATCGATGACTAATCCGATAAATTAAATCATATCCTTTGCATTATTAAAATGTGTCAGTAATTTTACTATAAATTTTTGATGAAGTAGTTTGATACTTTTTAAGTATATTTTGTATAATAACGCTTTTAAGGTTTTCTAGAATTTTTATGTTAGTATTTTTGTCAATTTTTATACAATAATTTTTTGCTTGTATTCATCTGTTTTAGATTTGTATTTTCAAAAAATATAAGGTTACCTCAATTTCAAAAAAATCATGCGAAAGATTGTAGGGACAAGGCACTGCCTTGCCCTCTAGAATATTATTGATTTATCGCAAACATTATTTGATTTGGTGTAAGCATTACAAGTGCTATGGTAATCCGATTTGACTTCTGAAAAAATCTCAGCTTTGGTAATGATGCGTTACGCTATCGCTAACGCATCTTACATTATTGCAACAATCAAATCTGAGTAATATTTAATTGACAATTGCAGAAGGAATAGGGATAGCTTCTGGTTTTGATTTTTTACCTCGCCAAACTTTGTAATATAAAATGGGAACGGCTGACCGCGATAATAATAAAGAAGCGACTTCACCAGCCATTAAGGAAATTGCTAATCCTTGGAAGATTGGGTCAGTTAAAATAATTGCGGAACCAACTATTACCGCCGCGGCTGTGAGTAACATCGGACGAAATCGCACTGCGCCCGCATCAATTACTGCCTCTTCTAAAGGGATTCCTTCTTTCAGACGCAATTCAATAAAATCTACCAAAATAATTGAGTTTCTCACCACAATTCCGGCTCCAGCAATAAAGCCAATCATGGAGGTAGCGCTGAAAAATGCTCCCATTAACCAGTGAGCTGGCATAATTCCTACTAGAGAAAAGGGAATTGCTGCCATAATTACTAGGGGAGTAATAAAAGATTGGAACCAGCCGACTACCAGGGCATAAATCAACACTAAAACTACAGCAAAAGCAATTCCTAAATCGCGGAAGACTTCAAAAGTAACGTGCCATTCACCATCCCATTTAATGCCAAATTTTTCTGTGGTTGGGGGTTGTTCGGTAAAGTGGGTAGTAATGTTATAGCCCTGAGTATGGGAGAGTTTATCTATTTGAGATTGCACATTGAGCATGGCATAAACTGCACTCTCGACTTTCCCAGCAACATCAGCCGTAACATAAACTACAGGCTTTAAGTTTTTGTGATAAATACTGTGATTGGCGGTGGTCTTTTCCGTTTGAATTAAATCACTGACAGCAACTAAATTACCATTGATTCCCTTCATTTTTAAAGATTTTAGGTCTGCTAAACTGGTGCGGTTTGCCTGATTTAACCGCAAGTTAATGGCGATATCTTCGCGGGAATTAGCATCATGAAGTAAACCAACATTTTGACCAGAAAGAGCAATTTGTAATACTTGGGAAATTTGCGCTGGACTTATACCATTGAGGGCAGCTTTTTCTCGGTCAATTACTAATTGATATTCTGTTTGTGGTGATTCCATATACCAATCCACATCCACAATATCAGGGGTATTCTTGTAAATTGTACGGATTTGTTGAGCTAGTTCAATTTGTTTTTCATAATCTGCACCGTAGACTTCAGTAACCAAAGTTTGCAGTACTGGCGGCCCTGGGGGTATTTCTGCTACTTGCACACGACCGTTATACTTATCAGCAATTTGCTTGAGGTGGGGGCGAATAGCTTTAGCAATATCATGGCTTTGCCTGTTGCGATCGCCTTTTGGTAAAAAGTTCACCTGCATATCTGCGATATTCGCACCGGAACGCAAAAAGTAATGTCGCACCAAGCCATTGAAGTTGTAAGGCGACGCAGTACCAACATAACTTTGATAGTTCGTGACTTCTGGTACTGTAGTCAAATATTGCCCCATTTCTTTTGTTACCCTAGCTGTCTGTTCTAGGGTTGTCCCTTCTGGCATATTGAGGACAATCTGCAATTCGCTTTTGTTGTCATAGGGTAACATTTTCAGGATAACTAACCGAAATCCCGCTAATCCCAACGCTGCGATTAATAACGCCAATGTCCCTGCAATAAAGGCGTTTCCCCATTGACGACGCGCAATTAACGGCCCCATGAAGCGGCGATAAAGCTGACTGAGAAAATCTTCCTTTTCATGTCCGTGATTGTGACTATTGTAATTGCCAAAAAAGCGCATCGTTGCCCAAGGAACAACAATAAATGCCACTAACGCCGAGAAAATCATCGCCGCAGATGCACCCAAAGGAATTGGACGCATATAAGGCCCCATCAACCCGCCAACGAACGCCATTGGCAAAATCGCCGCAATTACAGTTAAAGTCGCCAAAATTGTCGGATTTCCTACTTCGTCTACAGCTTCGAGAACAATTTTTTGTAGCGTCTTTTGGCGATTGTGCGATAACTGCATTCGGGTTTTGTTTTCGGGAAGTTGCAAATGACGACCAACGTTTTCCACAACCACGATCGCATCATCAACTAAAATACCAATAGAGAAAATTAGCGCAAAAAATGTTACACGGTTGAGGGTAAAGCCGTAAAATACAAAGCTGGCGAGAGTTAGCGCTAAGGTAACAGGGATGGAAACTGCCACCACCATCGCCTCTTTTTTACCCAGTGCAAACCACATGAGGACTGTTACAGAAATTACTGCAATTCCCATGTGGACTAACAACTCGTTAGAACGTTCCGCAGCAGTTTCACCATAATCCCGCGTGACTGTTAGCTGTACATAATTGGGGATGTAATTGTGCTGAATTTCCTTTAACTTGTGCAATACGTGATGGGAAACTTGAATTGCATTCGCACCTGGACGTTTTGCGATCGCAATTGTCACTGCATCCGCTTCACCGGTTGCTGCTTTCTCTGCATCATGTTTACCCTCTGTCTTACCTTGTCCGAAAAATACATAACTAGCTGGTTCTTCTGCACCATCGCTAACAGTGGCGACATCCCGCAAATATACAGGTTGATTATTCGCCACACTCACAACTAAATTTTGTGCATCTTCTACCGAGCGAATAAAGCTTTGCGTTCTAATTAATAATGATTGATTATTTTGGCTCAAAGCACCGCTTGCTAGTTCGGTATTTTGTAACTGTAATGCTTGGGAAATATCTAAGGGAGTTAATCCGAAAGCATTCAATCTTGCAGGGTCAACTTCGATGCGTAACTGTCGTTTTTGACCACCAATTAAAGTGGTTTCTGATACATCTGGCACCTGCTTAATTTGCTCATCTAATTGAGCCGCAATTTGCCGTAAATCGGTAGAGTTAGCTTGATTACTCCACAGAGTAAGCGTTAGAATCGGTACATCATCAATGGCGCGAGATTTAATTAATGGCTGCGAAACACCAGCCGGAATTTTATCGAAGTTAGCGTATAGTTTGTTATAAAGTTGAACAATAGCATCTTCGGTTTTTTGCCCTACATAAAACCGGACAATGGCAACAGATGAACCAGGGCTAGAAGTAGAATAAACATACTCGACACCAGGTAATTCTTTAATTAACTTCTCCATTGGGAAGGTAATTCGCTGTTCTACCTCTTTAGCAGTTGCACCAGGCATTTGCACGAATACATCTGCCATTGGAACTGTAATTTGCGGTTCTTCTTCGCGGGGGAGAAGTATTGTTGCCCCAATGCCTAATAATAATGAAACTAAAATAATTAGGGGAGTTAATTTAGAGTCGATAAATTTTTTGGCTAGTTTGCCAACAAAACCAAGTTTGGATTGATTTTGGATTTTTGGTTCTGAACTTTTACCGTTCATAAAATATGCAATTTTGTGAGATAGGGAAGAGATAAACGAACCGCGAAGTACGCGAAGAACACGAAGGAAGAATTTATAGAAGAGAGTTATTTAGTGAGAGAAATTCTTTGCGCCTTTGCGCCTACCCTGCGGGAAGCCGCTCCGCGTCTATGCGTGAGATAAAACTCTTTATTTATTAGCAACAACTTGCTGTCCATCACGCAGTTCTTCAACATTGCTAATAATAATGCGATCGCCTGTTTCTAAGCCGGAGACAATTTCTACTTTGTTATCTTGCACTTTCCCGGTTTTTACCCAGCGTAATTGAGCAATATCATTAGCCGCAATTACATATACTCCTTCCAATTGACCACGCTTAAACACAGCATTTTGCGGAATCATCATCACTGTGCGAGTTTCCCTGGGTAGTTCTAAGCGTCCGAACATTCCTGGCATTAATTTATAGGAATTATCTAAAGCTACTTTCACCGTAAAACTACGGGAATTTAAGTTGGCAGAAGGTACAATTTGCCGCACGTGACCAGTAACAGAACGGTTAACACTATCTAGCTGTACTGTCACCTCGTCTCCCAATCTGACTAAGGAAATTAAGGATTCTGGGACTGCGACACTTAAACGTAGTCGGTTGGTGCTTTCTAATGTTACTATCGGCTGTCCTGGCCCCGCGATCGCACCGACTTCTGTATGTTTTTTGGTAATTACGCCTGCGAAGGGTGCGGTGACAGTGCCATAGTTTAAGTTAGCCAGGGTTTGCTGTTGTCCGGCTTTGGCTTGTTGAACTTGGGAACGTGCTTGTTCTACTCCAGCTTCGGCTTGTTTGACTTGGGAACTGGCTTGTTGTACACCTGCTTGGGCGCGATCAATTCCTCGTTTGGCTTGCTCGATCCCCGCCTTGGCTTGTTTAATCCGCGCTTGAATTAATGCTACCTGTGTATTCGCCTGATCCAACTGTGATTGACTAACTGCACCATCTTTATGCAGCATTGCCATCCGGCGTTGATTTAACTCGGCATCAGCTAGCTGTGCTTGGGCTTCTTGTAATTGGGCTTCGGCTTGTTGTTGTCCCGCCTCGGCTTGATTTAACTGGGCTTCTGCCTGAGTTTTGCTTGCCATTGCTTGCGTTTGCGCCGCCGCCGCCACTGTCACACCTGCTTGCGCTTGGGCGATGGCTGCTAATGCCTGATTCCCTTGGGCTTGGATATCTTTAACATCGATAATAGCCAGCACTTGACCGGCTTTGACTCTGTCGCCTTCTGCCACTGGAAGATTTTTAATTTGTCCTTGAATCCGGCTGGTAGTGGTGACAGTTTCCACAGATTCGATAGTACCAGTGAGACTGCTGTCACCCGCTATAGATTCTTGAGCAGCCGTTGTAGTTTCCACCTCTAGAGGTTGGAGATTAGCCGTTGTCGCTTCCGTAGATTCGGAAGCATGACGAAATAACCAGAACCAAGCCACACCCCCAAATGCGATCGCAAAAACAGTAATCAAAGCAATCATCCCCAGCCGCTTGGGTTTTTTGGGTTGTAGTTCTGGGGCTGGTTCTGGGGTAGTGTCTGTATGAGTTGGTTCCAAGTTGAGGGACGATTGATCGTTAAACATAAGATTGATTCTGCTCTTCTATAAATTCAGCATCAAATAGCTAGGGATTGTTTCCGCGTTGCAGAGAATAGCCTAACTGTTGCCATGTCATGATGCCGCCTTGTAAGTTGTAAACCTTACTGTAGCCTTGCTCAATTAACCAATTTGCTGTGGCTAAACTGCGGTGTCCTGACAGGCAAGTGACTACTATGAGTTGGTCTTTAGGAATCTCCTTCAGGATACTGCTTTGGCTGAGGCAACGTGCTCCGGGAATATGCCCAAGAACGTACTCCATCCAACTGCGAGCATCGATAATTATGAATTGTGCTTGCCGCGATTGTAGTTGTCTAGCGCTTAAGCTGAAAGGTTGAGTTTGATTTGGTTCGTTTTCTTTGAGAGTACGTTTCATGACAATTTTGGATTTTAGATTGGGAGTATTTTTTTGCGCCTGATTCACCTATTTTTTTTCACGCAGAGACGCAGAGGCGTAGAGTTCATCTCTTCAGGCATTCACAGCAGGTTTTGGCACAACCAAGCATGAAAATCTGTCTTTCTCATGCCCTATGCCCTATGCCCCATGCCCTTTTCATACCCTACCCATAACTGAGAAAGACTTAATAAATGGCCCTGCCATGCGTGGATCTTTAATCATGGCGAGATAATCTCCTACACGGAATTGCAACTTGCGCGACATATAAGCCATGCTCAAACCCATCATGTTTAAGCCCTTAGCTACCCACTGTTGCCAATGATCCTGATCTGCGCGCAGATCCCAGTTGAGTTTTTGCCCATTGTAAGCACCTGCTTCAATGACTTTTCCATCCACAATGGTGAGTACACCTCTAGGTTCTGATTCATCTTCAAAACCATAACCAATTACAGAATTGAAATGAATTTGTTTGAGCGCATCTGCTAACTCAGGTTCTTGATTCCACTTTTCTGCGTAAGTTTGCATCCATGCTTGGGAAAATAATTCTGTCATGTTTTTACTCCACATTTTTAGTAACTATAAGGTTTGCCATTCATGAACAATACTTGAGGGTATTTTGAGAGCAAAACCAGGTTGATTTTTTAACGGTAAGGAGAGTGTTAAAGAAGCATCTCTTGGTAATTGAGCGGTTAGTTTTGTGAGGTCATATTGCCCCACATTTGCTGCCGGTGAATCATGGGAAAAGCTATCTTGAGCCTGCCAAGTAGAGCCTGTATCTGTTTTCAACTCCAATGGTTGAGGATGTAAAAACTCAACAGCACCAGGAAAACCAACCAGTCTTAAAGACAAAGAATTAGTCTCATCTGCTGTCACCTGCTTAAACAGCACTACTTGCCAAGACTTGCCCGTTGAGTCTAATAGAGAATTCTGAGAACGGTAAAGAATTTGTTGAGGTGCTGGTTGCAGTTGATTAATTACTGCAGCAGCTTCCTTAGTTGAAAAAGTTCCCCAACCTCCCAAAATAAACAACACTAAACTGCCAATTAGTAATAGCCACGAAAAAATTCGTCGGATGTGGCAAGGTATCACAATTCACCTCATAACGTTGCGAAAAACATGTTTGCACATAGTTAAAAGTTCGGTATCGATCACACGGTAGTAGCGCCATGAACCCTCGCGGCGACAAGTTAACACTCCTGCATCTTTCATTAATTGCAAGTGTCTAGAAACATTTCCTTGTTTAAGACCAGTGCGATCGCATATTTCTTGTACGGTCTGCTCTTGATTGCATAATGCCCCTAAAATCTGCAATCTTGTGGGTTCTGCAAGAACTTTAAAGCGGCGTGCTAGTAGTTCTAATTCATTGGGGTTGAGTGCAATTTCCATACATCTTTAATAAAGATTATTCCCATAAATTGTGACGATGATTCAAACTTTGTAAAACTTTTTGAGAAATTACAAGATGAATCGTTGTGATACACAAAGCAATTACACCCATGAATAAATGAAGTTTGCCCCATTCATGTTTCAATAAACCGAAAAACCAAGCGACTCTATCCACATCTTTTTCTGTAGGGGCAAACCACAATAACAACCCTGTCAAAAATGCCAAACTCCAGCCAGTAATTAGTGCTAAAACATCTACTAACCGAAAGTAAATTTTTAGCTGACTATTGTGCTCGTCGCTGTTCATTGGCTTACCTCTGGTTTCTTCTCCATCCCGCCCAAACTGGTAGACCATCATCAGAACGTAACTTCAGAATTTTGTTGTCTTTTTTAATTTGGGCAGCAATGATTGTGGGCTGTCCAGCAAAGGTAATTCTTGAACCTTTAACTTCAATATTGTCTTGAAGTTTAATTTGGATGTTTTGTTGGTTGATGTACCATACTGGCCCCAAATGTACTGGAATCTCTTCTGTTAGAGTTTTGACTTTTAAATGCAAGCCACCAGACATTCCTCTAGGAGAAGCAGTGTTGTCTATAGCAATTACTTGACCTGTTATGGTTTCTACTGTTTTTGGGTCATACATTCCTGGGGAAGAAGTAGCCCTAGAAGGGCATCCTCCTGTACCTGATTGAGCTATTACAACTGGTACTGGAAGTAAACTCAAAATCGAAATTGTGGCGATTGTTGGGATGATGTTTTTCATATTGATTTCTCCTTTTTCTGGTTAATCATTTTCGGTCAAATATCCAGATTTAGCAGAGAAAAGTCTGGGCAGAAATCTACAATTATTGGTGGTGTGTTGTTGCCCAGCACAACGCACCATATATTCCCTAATACCAATTTCATGTGAAGTTGTACATATTTAGATCCCCCTAAATCCCCCTTAAAAAGGGGGACTTTGATATATTTCTTCCGGTTCCCCCCTTTTTTCAAGGGGGGTTAGGGGGGATCGAATTCTATGCAGCTTCATAAAGAATTGGTATAACTATTTAATTACAAGAGTTTGAGAATCTTGTGAAACTTCTAAGTTTTCAACGGGTTTTACTAGGTCTAAGCCCATCATATTCAATCCCCAATGCTCGAACCAAGGAACTGCTAAACCCCAACGCATTTTAGCTAAGAAAAACTTCTCAAAAGCAGTCTTAGCCCAACTTACCCAAAGTCCTTCTTTAGCGATGGCTCTGCGTCTTTGCTTAGTAATTGGATCTGGTAAAACTTGGTCTGCTAAAAATGCAATTCCTGTGTCGCCAAAATCGGCTAAACAAAGTGCTTCTAAGGTAGGAGTTACTAATGGGCCAGGAATCACCTTTAGTTGTACAGCAATGTTGTGAGCTACAGCTACTCCCATTGCTTCGGTCATTTGGCCTGTCTTAGGTACACCAATGGGAATGGGAGTTTGTTCGGGTGGTTTGAGTTGAGTAATTACCCCAACACTATATATTGAAGGAAACTGAGGATGTTGATAAGTGGGTAATACAGGTACAAATCCTTTGGGATCGCTTAAAGTAGTTGCTTCTCTTAAAAATTGCGGCCCGCGGAATGGCGGTAACAACATACTAAAAGCAAAGGGTAGAGAACGCCCATCTGCTAGGTAAATTGTGTTTGGCCCAATATGGCTAATAGCGGTGTTCTCAAGTACTGTAATTTCTTTTTGTTTGAGTAATTTGGTTACCAATTCCGCAGAATTTGCCATCCCACCAATTCCCAAATGTCCAACATAGGGTTCTGGTGTGACGAAAGTAATGGGGGCGCGACTCCGTATCCCATACCGCCGCAACAGCCAATCTGTAAGTAATGCAAACTCGTAAGCTGGGCCAAAACAACTAGCGCCGGGTACTGCACCCACTACTATCGGCCCGGGATTTTTCAGAAACTCTTTCCAGCATTCCGCAGCTTTGAGGGCATGAGCAGGATTACACACCGACTCCACATATCCTTGATCCAATCCGGGAATTGCATCTAGTGCTAACTCTGCACCTGTAGCAATCACTGCATAGTCATAAGAAATGACAGTATCGTTGACAACGAGTTGCTGTAATTCTGGCTGAATTTGGCTAACTCCTCCTAATATCCAATCTATTCCTCGATTTACTAACAGATTTTCTACATCTAATTGAATACTCTCAAGTTCTTTAAGATTCAACCCTACCCAAGGTAAGGAAGGAATAAAAGTAAACTTAGGGGTATTGGAAATCAATGTAATTTGATGCTCTTTTGGCAGTAGTCGTCGCAGTTCGTAGGTAATGGGTAACCCGCCGATTCCCGCACCAATCACCACAATTCGAGCCATAAAATTCCCCCCCGGTAACTATTTAATCAAGCTAGAGTCAACCAGCTCCTCATACTAGTTACAAGGTTCACCTACTGATACCACCATGAGGCGGTTTGCGACTGACATCCTACAGCAGTTTTACCTTATAACTATCATTATATGATATAACTATATAGTAATACAAGTCTTTGGTAAATTAAAATGATAAAAATCTTTACTGGGGATTGGGGACTGGGTAATGGGTAATTGGTAATGGGTAATTGGGGTTTGGTGTTTGTCATTAATTATTTCTCCCCTTGCACCCCTTCGGGTGAATCCTTCGGATACGCTACGCGAGCGCCAGTCCCCCATCGTGACGGAGACCGCCAAGACGGGGGCTGGTCTCACCTGCCCCCTGCACCCTTGCTTTTCCCAGTCTCCCTCATCTCCCTCACCCCCTTCCCCAATTTCTCTTCGACTCTTCACGGTGCGTTTTTATGTATACATCCTTGCTCTTAGCGTTTAGCGTGTCACTGTTCGCCATCTTTGCCAGATTCTACTTTCGCAAAGAAGAAATAGTAGTTGTGTTGTCCAGCACTATTGCTGTAGTTAGTCTGTTTATCAGTTTTGTTTTAAGTCCTTTGGTCTTAAAAATTCTGGTTTTGCTGAGTTCTTTGTGGGGATTGCGGTATTACTGCCGTCAGCGTTCGTGTCAGGATGTAGACTAGGGGCGGGGTAAAGACACGATGGATCTCGGATAAAGACGCGATGGATCGGATAGAGACGCGATGAATCGCGTCTCTACAAGCAGGGGGAATTTTCTGTTGGCAAAAACTCCTCGACAATTCAACCATATTACTATATAGTAGTACTATTAGATAGTATGTATGCAATAGAGATGATTGGAGTCAGCCATAATGTTATTTCGACAATTATTTGACCCTGAAACTAGTACATATACTTATTTAATTGCCGATCTCACCACTAATCTTGCTGTTTTAGTTGATCCGGTAATAGAGCAAGTAGAACGCGATGTCTACGACAAGCCGCTTCGCGTCTACGCAAATTACTCAACGAACTAGGATTAACTCTCAAATACTGTCTAGAAACCCATATTCACGCTGACCATATTACAGGTACAGCAAAACTGCGCGAGTTAACGGGTTGCCAAGGAATCCTACCAGAGAATGCCCAAGTTGCTTGTGCAGACCGCTTGATTAAAGATAGAGAAATCTTAGAGTTGGGGAGTGTGAAAATAAAAGCGATGCCTTCGGCAACGTCTTCGACGAACGCAACCCCAGGTCATACTGATATTCACATGGCATATCTAGTTAATGGCACACACTTATTAACTGGAGATGCGCTGTTGATTCGTGGTTGCGGACGCACTGACTTTCAAAGTGGTAATGCAGAAGCCATGTATGACTCGATCACCCAAAGATTATTCACACTACCGGATGAAACCTTAGTTTATCCTGGTCACGATTATCGCGGAAACACAGTTTCGACTATCGGTGAAGAGAAGCAATGGAACCCGCGATTAGCTGGACGTAGCCGCAGTGAATTTGTGCAATTGATGGCAAATCTCAATCTACCCCAACCCAACAAAATTAGAGAAGCTGTCCCAGCCAATCAACGCTGCGGTAGCGCCGCATAGGGACAAACAGAAAATCTGCGTAATTCATTATTTCTCATTACTTAATTTTGAAGTTTTAATTCGGAGCGAAACAACGTGACTACTTTTGGTGTAAACAAATTACAAACTGTGAGCGCCCAAACTCTTAAACAGCTGCTTGAGCAAAAAGCTGTGACACTGATTGATGTTCGTGAACCGGCTGAATATGCAGGAGAACATATCGCAGGTGCAACACTAGTTTCCCTTTCCAGCTTTGATCCGCACAAGGTTCCTCAAGATGGTAGCATTATTCTCTATTGTCGCTCGGGAAATCGCTCGGCAATGGCGGCGCAAAAGTTGTTTAGCGCTGGGTTTGCAACTGTCACTCATTTGAGTGGTGGTATTGGTGCATGGAAAGAAGCAGGTTTGCCTACAACCATCAACCGCAAAGCTCCAATGAGCCTGTTGCGACAAGTGCAAATTATTACAGGTTCATCAGTATTACTTGGTACATTATTAGGAGCATTTGTTTCTCCCTGGTTTCTCCTTCTCAGTGGCTTAATGGGTGCAGGGTTAGTCTATTCGGGCATAACAGACACTTGTATTTTGGGGATGATGCTGGCGAAACTACCTTATAACCAACGCAGTGGCGCATGAACGATATTTAGCAGACGCGATGAATCAGACGCGATGAATCGCGTCTCTACAAGCAATTGGATAATTTATTTTCTGGAAGTCCCTTATTGGTGTGCTTCCATATGCGCGCGTAGGAATTGATTGATTTGTGTTTGATAGCCTCGCCCTTGGGACTTAAACCACTCCAATACATCGCTATCGATGCGAAGTGTAACTTGAGACTTGGTTTTTGTAGCAGGTAAACCCCGTCTCACAATTGCCTTAGCAAACATTTCCGGTGTAATCTCTGGGCATTCTGATAAATCAATATCTTCATCGCTCATTGCATCCAGTCGTTGCCAATCAGTTTGAGAGTTGCTCGAAGTAGGTTCGTTGTTCATATTTCGTTGCCTTAATTATTTTTGAATTTTGAATTTTGAATTGTTAATATATATCCAAACTGAAGATAATTGCTAAACAGTGGGAAGAAGCATCTATCAGCCCAGGAAGGATATTAGCGCTCATCGCGATCGCCGTTTGCCAGCGACTCTAGTATTATTACTGGTGTGGGGTTTTGTCATTTTGTGGCATTGGCTACCCCAAACGCAATGGTTGATGGTGGGGTTAACGGTAATTTTGGCTGTGCAAACTCTGCGAATGCTGATAGTAAAGCCTGCGCCTTTGGTAATTGCAAGTGATGCTGATTTACCGCTGGTATCAATTTTAGTTCCTGCGAAAAATGAAAGTGCTGTCTTAGCTGATTTAGTTTACAGCTTATATGAATTAAATTATCCGCGCGATCGCCTGGATATTTGGGTGATAGATGACGGTAGTACAGACGCTACACCCCAGATTTTACAGCAATTACAAGCTGAATTTCCGACGCTACAAGTTCATTACCGGGAATCAAAAGGTGGTAAATCGGGGGCGCTAAATGCGGTTTTTCCTTTGACGCGAGGAGAAATTATCTTAGTTTGTGATGCTGATGCGCTGCTTCCTGCTAATTTTCTCATGGCAACTGTACCTGTATTTGAGAAACCTGGTGTTGGTGCTGTACAGGTGCGAAAAGCCATTATGAATGCAGAGACTAATTTCTTAACTCGTTGTCAGCAAATGGAGATGAATTGCGATAGTTTTTTGCAAACGCATCGCATTGCTATTGGGGGAATGTCGGAACTGCGGGGGAATGGAATGTTGGTGCGGCGAGAAATGCTGCAAAGGTGTCAAGGTTGGAGTGAAGACACTGTTACTGATGATTTGGATCTCTGTTTTAAGTTGTATTTAGCAGGTACAGAAATTGAGTTTGTTACCTTTCCTACTATTCAAGAAGAAGCAGTGACAACTTGGCAAAACTTATGGCCGCAACATTGTCGCTGGGCGGAAGGTGGCTATCAGCGTTACCTTGATTATTTTCCGCAAATTTTAACTTTGGGCTGGGCTAAATCTATTGATTTACTCTTATTTTTTCTCTTACAATTTTTACTTCCTATTGGGCTGATACCTGATTTATTGTGGACAATTATAAAAAGCGATCGCCCTGTTTTGTTCCCACTACAAACCTTACTCAGCATTATTCTCACAGTAGCTTTTATAGCGGGGATTTACCAATATCAAAATTTAAAGGGATGGTCTTTACTTTGGGCAACTATCCAAGGTTCAATTTACATGGTGCATTGGATTCCGGCGATGATTGTGACCACATTCAAGTTATGTTTCCAAAAACCGCGATCGCGTTGGATTAAAACTGAGCATCAGGGGAGAATTTAGCAGAGGCATCATAAATCTTGTAGAGACGCGATTCATCGCGTCTGTTCATCGCGTCTGTTCATCGCATCTCTCCATCGCGCCTCTTAATCGCGTCTCTGCAACGCTGCAAAGTTCTGCCTAACGAGAGAATCAGTTAATTTATGGATTCAAGTAATATTTACTAAATGTACATAAACAAAATTTTATATACTTATTGAACTCATATTTGATTTTTCAAACAAATCAGTAGAGCTTGATTATTTATTTGCTGTTCCCTATTAAAATTTATCTGCTTAGGTAAATAGTTTGAGAAATTCAATCGAATTGCTCGATTATTATCTTGTACGCTCAAATTCTGGCTGGCTAGTTGCTCGGACTCATCTTTAATAAAGTGCAAACAACAGATTTTGTTGTGATTGCTCAATACTGAAGCTCATTCTACCTGTGGGAGAAGTGGGCAAGCAAGCGCTAACTTTATGTAACATCCCAACGTATCACTGCTCACATAATGAACTCTAAGCGGTCTGCTAAAAAATCTCCAGCTAATACCCAAGCTGCTCAATCTTCAAATAATGAGCAGGAGAATAAACAAGAGGAATTATTTCCGATTGTGGGGATGGGTGCTTCTGCGGGTGGATTGGAAGCTTTCACAGAATTGCTGAGCCATTTGCCCAATGATACCGGGATGGCATTTGTGATAGTGCAGCACTTGAGTCCCAATCAAAAAAGTTTGTTAAGTGAGATTCTCTCACGCTCAACCGAAATGCCTGTAGTAGAAGTGCAGAATGGCATGGTTGTGGAACCAAATCATGTGTATGTGATTCCGCCTAATGCCAAAATGACTATTGCTCAGGGAGTGCTGAATTTAGCTCCACGGACTAAAACCTATGGGTTGTTTATGTCGGTGGATGCTTTCTTGATTTCCCTAGCAGAGGAACGGGGAAGTAAAGCAATTGGCGTAGTACTTTCAGGAAGTGATGGCGATGGCGCACGGGGGCTAGAACATATCAAAGAAGCTGGTGGTATTACCTTTGCCCAGACGCAAGACTCAGCAAAAGTCGCTGGGATGCCGAGTACTGCTTTGGCTTCGGGTAATGTAGATTTTGTTCTCACCCCACAAGAGATTGCTGAGGAACTGACAAAGTTGAGCCGTCATCCCTATATCCAGAGCCAGCAGCAAGCAGCAACTGCTGAAGTGATCTCAGAAAGCAGTGATGCTGTCTCGACAATTTTTAGCTTGCTCAAGTCTGCTACAGGGGTTGACTTTCACCAATACAAGCAAAATACACTCAAGCGGCGCATTCTGCGGCGGATGATTTTATACAAACTGGAAAGATTGGAAGATTATGTCAGCTATCTTGTGGAAAATCCGACAGAAGTCATGGCCTTGTATCAAGATGTGCTGATTACTGTCACCAGTTTTTTCCGCGATCCGGAATCTTTTGAAGCCTTAAAAACCAAAGTATTTCCTGTTATTACCCAAAATCGCACCCCAGATACACCCATCCGCATTTGGGTGGCGGGATGTTCCACTGGTCAAGAAGCTTACTCACTAGCGATTTCCTTGCTAGAGTTTTTGGCTGATCAGGTAATGAATACATCAATCCAAATTTTTGCTACAGATGTTAATGAAGCGGTCATTGAAATAGCGAGAATGGGCTTATACAAGCTCAGCCAAGTCACAGAAGTTTCGCCAGAACGTCTACGCCGCTTTTTTGTGCAGGTAGAAGGTGGCTACCAAATCAGTAAGCCAGTGCGGGAGTTGTGTATCTTCGCTCGGCAAAACCTGATTGCCGATCCGCCTTTTTCCCACCTGGATCTGATTACCTGTCGCAATGTCCTGATTTATTTGGGAAGTCCCATCCAGAAGAAACTTCTACCCATCTTTCATTATGGTCTCAGACCCACTGGCTTTTTGATGCTAGGCACCTCAGAGACAGTAGGGGAGTTTGCTAATTTATTCACTTTAGTAGATAGAAAGTTCAAAATTTATAGCCGCAAAATGGCTCCGGCTCAGTTAGGTATAGATCTGATCGCCAGCAACTATCCCCTCAAACCAAATACCCCACGCTCACAAGTGAATGAGAATGGTTGGGATGAGATGGAAATGCACAGATCTGCTGACCAAATAGTGTTAAATCATTTTGCTCCGGTGGGTATAGTGATTAACAACGATTTAGATATTTTGCAATTTCGCGGGCAGACTAGTTCCTATCTCCAACCCCCTGCAGGTAGACCCAGCTTTAATTTGTTGAAGATGGCCAAAGAAGAACTGCGGCTAGAGTTACGCACCGCCATCCACCAAGCAAAACAGCGACAAACTTCAGTCCGCAAAGAAGGTATCCAAATTATTGAGAACGGTCAACTTAGGCTGGTGCAGGTTGATGTAGTGCCGTTTAAATCTACCCGTGGTGATGAAAGCTACTATTTAGTACTGTTTGCAGATATGCCATCGGCAACAGCTATTTCCTCACAATCAGCCAGCGATGGTAGCAAATCTCGGCGGGGAAAACAAGCTGCGGCTGAACAAGAGATTAACGCACTTAAGCAGGAGCTAGCAACTACTAAAGAATATCTGCAATCAATTATTGAAGAACAACAAGCTACTAATCAAAACCTCAGAGCAGCTAACGAAGAAATCCTTTCTAGTAACGAAGAATTACAAAGCACAAATGAGGAATTAGAAACTGCTAAAGAAGAAATTCAGGCAACCAACGAAGAATTAAATACGATTAACGACGAACTGCAACGGCGCAATCTGGAGTCAACTCAAGTTACCAACGATTTGCAGAATTTACTCAGCAATATCAATATTCCCATTCTCATGTTAGGGGGTGATTTGCGGATTCGGCGGTTTACTCCGGTGGCTGGCACAATTTTTAACTTAATTTCCACGGATATCGGGCGACCAATTAGTGATATTAATCACAACTTAAATATCTCCGATTTAGAGCAACAAATTTTAGAAGTTATTGGGAATCTCAACTTTAAAACCCAAGAAGTACAAGACTCTGAAGGACACTGGTATGATTTGCGAATCAGACCCTATCGCACAATAGATAATAAAATTGACGGTGCTGTCGTGGTATTAGTTGATATTGATGGACTCAAACGCAGCACCGAACAGCTCAGAGCATCCAGAGATTACGCCGAAGCAATTGTAGATACAGTGCGGGAATCGATTTTGGTGCTGGATTTAGACTTACGAGTGGTCAAAGCCAATCGCTCTTTTTATGAAAACTTTGAAGTATTGCCCCCAGAAACAGAACAGCGCTTAATTTTTGAACTCGGTAATGGACAATGGAATATACCGCGATTGCGATCGCTCTTAGAAGATGTGATTCCTAGCAATGCCCCATTTCAAGATTTGGAAGTTGAGCATAACTTTGAATCTATTGGGCATAAAATCATGCGCCTCAATGCCCGCAGAATGCCGGAAATCGAGAATATGCAATTGATTTTGCTGGTAATTGAAGATATCACCCAACAAAAGCAACTCGAAGCAGAACGCGCTCAGTTGCTCACACAAGAACAATCAGCCCGGGCGGCGGCGGAAACAGCTAACCACGCCAAAGATGAGTTTTTATCAATTCTTTCTCACGAACTGCGTAATCCCCTCAATTCCTTACTGGGATGGGCACAACTACTCCAGCGTCCCAATCTCGAGCCAGGCATAATTAATCAAGGGCTAGAAGCAATTAACCGCAGTGCTACAGATCAAGCCCAGCTCATAGAAGATTTGTTAGATATTTCACGCATCAGCGCCGGAAGGCTGCGCCTGGATGCAGAGCCTATCGAGCTTTTACAGATAATTACAGCCGCCATTGAAGTAGTTAGCTTCTCCGCTGCAGCCAAAAATATCTCTATTGAATCGCGGCTAGATTCCACACCCAGAAGCATCAACGGCGATCCCCATCGCTTACAGCAAGTAATGTGGAATTTGCTTTCTAACGCCATTAAATTCACCCCAAACGAGGGCAGAGTTAATATCACCCTAAATTACACCGATTTCTCTGCTCAAATTCAAGTTAGCGACACAGGCAAAGGTATTAAACCCGACTTTCTCCCCCATATTTTCGAGCGCTTCCGGCAAGCTGATGGTACCAGAAAACGCTCAAACCCTGGTTTAGGGCTAGGACTTTCCATAGTGCGCCATTTAGTAGAACTCCACGGCGGTACAGTTGAAGCAGAAAGCCCTGGTGAAAACCAAGGTGCAACTTTTACAGTCAGGCTACCTTTACAAACTCAGTTCCCAGAAACTTCTCAGCCTGTGGCTAGACAGTTAACTCCTTTACCAGACGAGCCAGAAATCCCCCTACAGAATATTACATCCTTGGCAGGTATACGGGTTTTGGTCGTTGATGATGAGGAAGACATTCGCCAGTTATTTACCGTTACCCTGCAGCAGTACGGAGTAGAAGTAACAACTGTTGCATCCGCCAACGAAGCCCTATCCACCTTAATAGCCAATCCCAACGGCTACGATGTTTTATTATCCGACATTGGTTTACCAGAACAAGACGGTTACGATTTAATTCGTCAAGTAAGAGCCTTAAGTGCTGAAGCAGGCGGACAAATTCCCGCCGCCGCCCTCACCGCCTACGCTGGAGATGCAGAACGCACAGAAGCCCTAGCAGCCGGATTTCAAATGCACATCGGCAAACCCATTGAAACCAGGCAGTTGGTGTTGATTGTTGCTTCGTTGGCGGGGAGGGATTAGGGATTGGGGATTGGGGATTGGGGACTGGGGACTGGGGACTGGGGACTGGGGACTGGGGTATGATTCACCATCACCAAAACCTTCGCTTTGCGTTGTTCTCCCGCCCTGCAATTAATTGCGGGCTAATAGTAAAAGTGCGTTCAAACGCACTGAAAATATGGGAAATATTATTATTGATGGGTCAAACCTCCACCTGATTCGTCAACAGCATCATGAATTCCCAGGGACAAAGTTCAAGTCTACTGAAGTAGGCTAGGGATTTGTGAGGATTTTTAGTCATCTTGAGATGACTTTTGCTATGAGACTAGGAATTCATTCCTAGTCGGGCTATGGGTTGAGCGTTAAATTTACACCAACGGACAAGGGACAAGGAGAAATTACCCATTACCCATTACCCATTACCCCATGCCCAATGCCCAATGCCCCATCCCCTCAGTAAACTTTAATTTAGCAAGGTAATAGTGGCTGATGAATGGACTACGCTTATGTTAAGCGTAGAAAATTTAACTGGGGATGCCCTTGCTTCTCTACTCTCATGGTTAACAGAATTGATAGTTTAGACACACTAAAACAAGCAGAAATTTCAGAACCCCAATTAGAAAAAAAATTAGGTGGTGTGTCTGCGAAGCTCAATTGGATAGTGAGGAAGCTCGACAGGCTAGGGAGAAAGCTCAAAATATTACTCAAGTAACCCAGCAGGCTAAGGCGAAAGCTCAACAAGCTACAGAAGAAGCTCGACAGGCGAAGGAGAGAACTAAGCGAGCTAGGGAGATGATTCAGTGGTTGATTGAGAGAGCAGGGGGAGATGAAGAGGCAGGGGGCAGGGTGCAGGGGGAATAGAATAAATTTTGTAGAGACGCGATTAATCGCGTCTCTGCAACAAATGCGATTAATCGCGTCTGTATAAGTCAGCACATTAACATGGCTAATAAGGATGCATAGAGATAGGCACCAGCAGAAATCGAAAATTGCGATTGTGGCGATCGCAGCGTCGGCTGGTGGCGTGACGGCGATTCGCAAGGTGCTTTCTGGATTGCCTGCGGATTTTCCTGCGCCGATTCTCTGCCTACAGCATCTCAGTGATTATGACAGTAATATGTTGGCGCAATTATTACAATTACGCACGCATCTGACTGTACGCTGGGGCCATGAGGGGGAACAACTGGCGGCGGGAGTGGTGTATATCTGCCCGCCTGGGCATTACTTTGTTGTCCATCCCGATGCTACAATCTCGCTAGTTCCCCAAACAGCAAAACAAGGCTGGCATTATGGGGTAAATCGGTTTTTTGAGTCGGTGGCTCTCAGTTATGCAGAACGCGCTGTAGTAATTGTGATGACTGGTACAGGTAAAGGCAGCGCTGAGGGTGTACGTGCAATATCTGAGCAGCATGGCATTGTCTTAGCTCAGGATCAAGCCAGTTCTGTGGCTTTTGGAATGCCCGAGGCAGCGATCGCTACAGGTTGTGTTAACCAAGTTGTGTCACGGGAAGCGATCGCACCTTTATTGGTAAGCCTGGTATGCAAGGGAAATCCCTTATCAGCAACACCATCGCCGAAAGCAGCACCATTAAACAGTAGCCTACAGCTATCACCGATGCTGCTAGATGCCCTAGAAAATTTACTTGAGCGGGCGATCGCCATGCACCGCGCAGATATGGGCTACATTCATCTGTTCGATAAAGATACCTGCACTCTGCTGCTAGCAGTTCAACGCGGCTTTAATGCAGCCGCCATCGATAATGTGCAGACAGTTAGCCTCGCCCAACATTCGCCCTGTATCAGCGCCTTGCGTTCTGGAGAAACTGTGATTATTGAAGATATCGAAGCCGATGCGAATTTTGCGCCTGTGCGGGCGATCGCCAAAGCCGCAGGATATCGCGCCGTCCAATCCACACCCCTAACCAGTCGCACAGGTAATTTAGTCGGCGTATTATCAACACATTTCCGCGAACCACGCCGATTTTTACCCTGGGAAATGAAACTGCTAGATATGCACGCCCGTCATGCTGGCGATGTGATTGAATTGTTTCAAGCACAGAAAGTTGGGTAATTTGTCATTTGTCATTTGTCATTTGTCATTTGTCATTGGGTAATTGGTAATTGGTAATTGGTAATTGGTAATAGTGTTGTCGCCAAGCGCCGCACCGCCGATTATTTATGGTACTTGTAGAGACGCGATTGATCGCGTCTCCGTCTTTGCAGATTAATCGCGTCTCCACAACCCCAAAACAGTAACGAAAAATTTTTAACCGAACCCTAACCCATTGGTGACCAAGGAGGTAAGGTTGTTTATCAACGCTACCTCATCCATAGAGAACCTTAACCCATTGGTGACCAAAGAGTTAAGGTTGTTTATCAACGCTACCTCATCCATAGAGAACCTTAACCCATTGGTGACCAAAGAGTTAAGGTTGTTTATCAACGCTACCTCATCCATAGAGAACCTTAACCCATTGGTGACCAAAGAGTTAGGGTTGTTTATGAATGAGCATTCATAGCAAAGGCGATCGCATTTACAACCAAGGTATATCCGTAGGGGCACGGCACCAGTAAGATAATTTGATATGCTAAAAGATTATGGCTGTCGTGCCCTAATTACCCACCTGTCTGAGCTTCTAATGCTCGTGCAGCCTCATCTAGCCTGTCATTGCTATCTTTTGCCAGCTTTAACCATGAAGCTGTGACACTACCATAAATTCCACCACCTGCGGCTGTGATAGTTCCGGCGGAAATGTTACCAGAAAACAGCAGCATAATACCCGCAAAACCTGCGATCGCACTAATCGTTGTCATTGCAAAAGCCAGGTTAAATGCTGCACTAGCTTGGCGGAGTCTCTCTTGATAAATGCTGTGGCGTTCTTGGTAAATTAAGTCCACAGTTATGCTAGTTGTATCTACTGCCTGTTGTGTATTAACTTGGTTTTGGTTATGCATTGTGTTTGCCTTTGCAATCAACTCTACAATCTATTGAAATTGGGCAATAGGCGAGAACATAGCTGAGTGCAAGCTGAGTTTTAGTTGATTTCTAAGGTGATTTGTAGTCTTAGTTGAGTTTATCCCATGATGCTGTCGCACTTGCTACTCTACAATTAACTGTGAATTGGTATGAACAGATGAGGCGTAATGGCGCGATCGCTTCGGGTAGGCCCAGACTATATTAAAACAGTGAAGTCAGCACTTTTGCGTAATGGCTATCCCAGTCAGCAGTCGTTGGCTGGTACAGTAGGGATTTCTCTATCCACTGTTAAAAACTTTCTCAGCGGTAAACCTGTTGATTATCTCAATTTTGTAGAAATTAGCGGCAAGTTGGGATTAAACTGGCAAGAACTTGCATCCAAAGAACTAGAAACTCAACCATCTAAACTCCAGCCAACGAATGGCGAAGCCTCACCTTTCATCACTGGTTCACCCATTACTCAACCACGTCACTTTTTTGGACGCGAGAAAGAACTAAAACGCCTCTTCAACTTACTCAAGCGCCATCCCCTGCAAAACGCCGCTATCATTGGTAAAAAGCGCAGTGGTAAAACATCCCTGCTACATTACCTAAAAAACATCACCACCACCCCAGCCGCACATCTGCGTCCCAGTCAAAAGTTAGATTGGCTACTAAATCCAGAAAATTATCAGTGGATTTTCATAGATATGCAAGATGTACGAATGCAGAATCAGGAGGGTTTGCTCAAGTACATTTTAGAATCCTTGAAAATGCCAGTACCCAACCCTTGCGACTTAGATTCTTTTATGGATGTAGTCAGCGGTAACTTGCATCAACCCACAGTCATCTTGTTAGATGAAATTGGCGTAGGATTGCAACGCTGTCCAGAGTTAGATGATGGATTTTGGGAAAGCTTGCGTTCCTTAGCTACTAACCACACAGGTGGAAATTTAGCATTTATCTTAGCTACTCCCGAATCACCCATTGAATTAGCGCAAAATACAGGACATAGTTCACCATTTTTCAATATTTTCGGCTACACCGCATATTTAGGAGCGTTGACAGAATCAGAAGCGCGGGAATTAATAGCCAGTTCACCCATTCCTTTTGATGATAAAGATGTAAAGTGGATTTTAAATCAAAGTCAGTGTTTGCCAATTTTATTACAAATTCTCTGTCGAGAAAGATTATTTACTCTAGAAGAAGGTGAGGATGATGAAAATTGGCGAGAAGAAGCCTTAATACAGATAAAGCCATTTGTCGGTTTGCTGGATAATCACAGGGAGGGATGAAAATGCCTTTTAGTAATTATTAAGAGTAAGTAGTTAAACATAATTAATTACACAATGTCAATGCGAGCGCAGCGTTCGCGTTGCGTCTCGAGCAGAAGCAATCCCAAGGCGATCGCATAGGAGGAGATTGCGTCATTTCGCTATCGCTCCATACGCAAAGACGGACTCTTTATCATTGCGAATGGAGCGCAGCAATCGCAACCCCCCATAAATCATGGCGATCTCTTTGTCGTTTCTCCGCGTAATAACTGACGCTGTCATTGCGAGCGGAACGAAGTGAAGCGTATTTTAGCAATCTCAGTCTTTGCACTTGACTGCACTAATGCTACATTCTCAATGACATAGTTAATTTCATTGTCAACCCGAACAGGGAAACTATGGTATCGCCAAACATACTCCACAACGCCTACACTGATTCACCGCAACAGCACCCTAACTTGATACTGGGTAGTCTGCAACTGCTATTTTGGCTTTTCTTCCGTCCTGCGGCATGGCGTAACCACCTCAAGCGCATTGATCCTACATTAGACGTAAACCCGTTTCTGATTTCCTATATGAGACAAGGGCGATGGCTTAACCTTGCTCTATGGCGACTGTTTATCCAGGGGTACTTCATTTTACCTATCCTGACCAACTTACTGCTAGGTTTGGTGCTGTGGGCATTGGGTGAACCAATCACAACTATAGTGATTCGGGGGGCAGTAGGTGTAGTTGTAGGAATGACAGTGAGTTTGGCGTTTGGCTTGGCGTTCGGCGTGACAGTAAGCTTGGTGTTCGGTGTGCCAGGCGGCTTGGCAGTAAGCTTAGCGGTAGGCTTGGCAGTAGGCGTGACAGTCGGCTTGGCAGAAAGCTTGGCGGTAGGTTTGGTGGAAGGATTGGTGTTCGGCGTAGCAGTCGGCTTAGCAGTTGGTATAGGGTTTGGCGGGGCAGTAGGCATGGCAGTCAGCTTAGGGTTTGGCATGGTAGTCAGCTCAGGGTTTGGCATGGCGGTAGGCGTGGCAGTCGGCTTGATGGTAGGCTTGGGGGGAAGGTTAGCACAGGAATTAGCGGTAGGCTTAGCGGAAAGCTGGGTGGGAAAGTTGGCGGTAGGTGTAGCAGTAGGCTTGGGCTTTGGCGTGGCGGTAGGTGTAGCGAGAGAAATAGCAGGAAGCCTACAAATAGGCATGGCGGAAAGCGTACAGAAAAGCGTGCAAGTAGGCGTACAAGTAGGCGTGGCGATCGGGGTGGGTTTAACTATTAACTCATGGCTATCTGTTTTATCCTTTCCATTTCTGACCGCATGGAATTCTCTACTTTATAGATTAGACAAAAGACGTAATGCTAAAAGCCCTTGTTTATTTCGCTATCATTCTGCTTTCTGGGATGAGTGGCAGCGTTCACATGTGTTTGGCTTGGATGAGTATTTGCTTTTCGTTGTAAAACATAACCCAGTAGAAGGAAAAGCTGCGATAGAATACGTGAGTACTAGTCGCCAACGCTGGGCATCTCAATCCGCCCAAATTGAACTAGATGCACAGTTTTTAGAAGGCTGTGTGAGTGTGGAAGCTATCAGTCAGGCTCATCGTAGTCTGACATTTGGTGAACTAGTAAGTCCAGTTAGAACTCTGCTAAGCATTTTCAGTGGCATCAGTGAGGATGTGGATGCTGCCTTGAACCAGAGAAGTTTTTACAGTCAGCGTAAAGTACTCAGTGCTGTTGCAGAGCGTTTAGATGTAGACTTGCAAGAAATTAGTCGCAGTAGCAACGAATACGCTCCCCGTTTCTACCCTATCGCTCAAAGTTGGCTGAAGATCATCTCAAAGCATATAGAAGAACTGGCAAAAGCCACAGAACTCCACCAAGAAATTGACAATCCGTACATTATTGGTGTACCTCTCAACGAGCAGTTAGAAATCTTCACTGGACGCACGAGCATTGGCTTACGCATTGAGCAGTTACTCCTAGATTTCCGTCGCCCACCTTTGTTACTTTATGGTCAGCGGCGCATGGGTAAAACTTCCCTGCTTAACAACTTAGGCAAGCTGCTACCTAATACCATCATTCCCATGTTTGTAGATTTGCAAGGCGCACCCTCATCAGCTAGCAACCATGCAGGTTTTCTCTACAATCTTGTAAGAGGGATGCTGAACTCAGCAAAGAAGCAAGGAGTTACTCTACCACTCCTAACCCGCGAAGCGCTAACCTCTGACCCCTTTACCAGCTTTGATGAATGGCTAGATAAAGTAGAACAGACACTCGAACAAAATACCGCCCTGCTGATGTTAGATGAATTCGAGGTACTAGACACCGCCATAACCAAAGGACGTTTTGATGAGCAAGATGTTCTAGGAATGCTGCGTCACCTCATCCAACATCGTCCCCGGTTTAAGCTGCTGCTAGCTGGTTCCCATACAATTGAAGAATATCAACGCTGGGCTAGTTATCTTATAAATGTGCAGGTAGTGCATATCTCGTACTTAAAAGAAGCAGAAGCGCGACAATTAATTGAACGCCCTGTAAAAGATTTTACCATGCGCTATGAACATGACGCGGTTGAGCGAGTGGTACAACTTACCCGTTGTCACCCGTTTTTGATACAACTACTCTGTGCGGAAATTATCGCCCTCAAAAATGAGCAAGACCCCTCTGTGCGAAGGTTGGCGACTTTAGCCGATGCGGAAGCAGCAATTCCTGAAGCTTTTAAAAGTGGCGGTTTCTTCTTTGCTGATATTCAAAATAACCAAGTAGATGAAAATGGTAGGGCGATTTTACGCTTCATTGCTGCCCAAGGGGAAGGGGCGATGGTGAATATTCAAGCTATATCGCAACAGTTTCCTCATGCTGATCAGACTCTCAAGTTGCTGTTGCAAAGGGAGTTGATTGAGGAAATTGGGCAAGATTATTGCTTTAGTGTGGAATTGATTCGCCGTTGGTTTACTCTGTAACAACTTGCGCGGAACACGGAAACGTTAAAGCTGAAGTTTCTACAGCTTTAACTTAAGTTTCTACAACTCAAGCAGAACCTGAAAATGTTGAGGCGCAGGTTACTACAGTAACGCACCGCCAACGATCAGCTAATACCAATTCAAATAATGTTGGCGATAGATAAATTCTTTGTAGGGGCACGGCATCCACAATCTTTTGGCATATCAAATATCTTACTGGTGCCGTGCCCTTACCCATTTGTCGCGTTCTTTTTTCAAAACGGTACAATATCAAATAATATTGGCGACCTATCAATATATTCTAGAGGGCATGGCAGTGCCATGCCCCTACAATCTGTCGCATTCTTTTTTCAAATTGGTATCAGTTGCAAATTCTCTCGTTGAGATTGTCATTCACAAAGGACAAAGGACAAATAACAAATGACAAATGACAACTACTCAATTTTGAGATTAAAGGGTAAACGTGCGTAAACTCCTTGGGGATCGTTCATTTTTTGCATAACTGATAATTCCTCTTGGAGTTTGGCAAATTCTGCGGTGAGGGGATTGGATTGTTTGACTTGCGCCTTGGGAATTCCTAAAACACTGCGCGCTTCTTGGGTGGATATGCCAAAAAAGCGTTCTTCAAAGCTGCTATTTTGCGGATATTCTTTGACTTGCCAATCTTTGCCGAGTTTTGCTTGTTTGGCTGCATATTCTATCGCCGCACTCAATCCGCCAATTTCATCGACTAAACCAATTTCTTTGGCGGCTGTACCAGACCAAACTCTGCCTTGGGCAATTTCTGCTACTCTGGTTCCTGGGAGTTTGCGACCTTGAGATACTTTATTGAGGAACATATTGTAGATACGGTTAACACTGCGCTGATAAAGTGCTAACTCTTCGGGTGATTTGGGGCGAGAAACGGTTTGACTATCTGCATAGCGTCCGGTTTTCACGGAATCCCAGGTAATACCGTGATCATTGGCTAATTTTTGTCCGTTGAACAGTAAACCAAATACCCCAATGGAACCTGTAATAGTATTGGGTTCAGCAAAAATTCGGTTAGAATCGCTAGCTATCCAGTAACCACCAGAGGCGGCGACATCTCCCATAGAAACTACTACTGGTTTGACTTGGCGAGTCAGTCGCACTTCGCGTTGCATGACTTCGGCGGCTGTGGCGCTACCACCAGGACTATTAACTCGCAAAATCACAGCTTTGACATCATCGTCTTGGCGGAGTTTGTTAAATATTTTCGCATAGCGATCGCCTCCGACTTCACCATCGCCACCTTTACCATCAACTATCTCGCCTTCTGCATAGACTACAGCAATTTTATTCTTCGATTTGCGTTCTACACCTAATGATTTACCAGGAACTTGGGCGTACTCACTCAGGCTAATTTGGCGGAAGGTTTTATCATCTTTATCGCTATCGGTTAACTTTTTCAAATCGCTAACTACTTCATCAAGATAAGCTACCCGATCTACTAAACCGTTAGATTTTGCTTGTGGTGCTTCTAATACTGCTTGATTATCTGCGATCGCCTGCACTTTTTGGGGTTCAATTTTGCGACTTGCGCCTACAGCATTACGCCATTCTTGCCAAACATCATCTAACAATTTCTGAGTTTGTTCGCGGTTTTCTGGACTCAATTGTTTCAAGATAAATGGTTCGACTGCGCCTTTAAATTTCCCAACGCGCACCACCTGTACACCAATTCCGTATTTTTCTAATGCACCAGCCAGAAACATCGGCTGAGAACTTAAACCGTTAACTTCCATCATTCCCAAGGGATTCAGGACAACGGTATCTGCTACGGAACTGAGATAATAATCCTTTTCCTCCCAGTCTTTACCATAGGCTATCACTTTTTTCCCCGCCGCACGGAACTGCTGCAATTCTTGGCGAATTTCCTTTAAGGATGCATAACCTGCACCATTACTTCCAGATTGGCTTGCATCTAGGTAAATACCGACAATTCGCGGATCGCGTCGCGCCTTTTCTAAAGTATCCAAAACGCTGCGAAGTCCCATTCTGTTTTCTTCTACACCTGAGACTACCTTCTGAATAAAGCCATCAGTTTTTGGTTCGCCATCGGTGATGTTCATTGATAAGTCAAAAACAATCATAGATTTATCTTTGACTTCCGGCCCCGTATCTTTAGAACTAGCAGCTGCAAATAGCAATAAAAATAGTCCAGTAGTACCAATACCACTGAAAATAATAAGTCCTAATAAGCTGCCAAGCAAGCTAGCAAAGGTTTGTTGGAAAAAAGTACGCATAGAAGTATGAAGGCTGAAGTATGAAGTATGAAATATGAATGATGAACTATAAATAACGCAAAACTTGTTCAGCTAGCCCCACATAGAAAACACCAAGGGAAGAAAATCCTTTTCCCCAGTCCCCAGTCCCCAGTCCCCAGTCCCCAATGGTTAATATTGTATCCGTTGTAAACTTCCAGAAAGCTTTAATTGTTCTAAAGTTGCGTTACCAGTACAGAATAAAACTGTTGTGATTTCAGCAATTAATACCTCAACTAAATCCTTAACTGCGGCTTCGGATACGGCTGCTGCTTGCAAAAATGGCATTGCTAAACCGGCGATATTTGCTCCTAGTGCGATCGCTTTTGCGACATCCAAGCCATGACGCAACCCACCCGAAGCGATTAATGGTACATCCGGTGCGATCGCGCGAATTGCTGTAATACAATCGGCTGTTGGTAAACCCCAATCAGCAAAAGTCTTACCTAAACGACGTTGCAAAGCATTATCCGCCCGTTCGCTTTCCACTTTAGCCCAAGAAGTACCCCCTGCACCCGCCACATCAATCGCCTTAACTCCCGCTGCTAGCAGTTTCTCCGCCATCACTGCGGAAATCCCATTACCTACTTCCTTAACAATCACTGGCACAGGCAATTCATTGCACAATATACATATTTTGTCAAGCAAACCTCGGAAATTAGTATCGCCTTTGGGTTGAATGCATTCTTGTAGGGGATTGAGGTGCAAAATCAAAGCATCAGCTTCCAGAATCTCGATGACGCGCAGACATTCAGCCAAACCATATCTATAGTTAAGTTGCACAGCACCTAAATTTGCCAATAACAACACATCAGGAGCATACTTGCGAACCGCAAAAGTATCAGCCACCTGGGGTTTCTCCACCGCTACACGCTGGGAACCCACACCCATAGCAATTTTGTACTCTTGAGCCACTTCTGCCAAGCGGCGGTTAATAATTCCCGCTTCTTCAGTTCCCCCTGTCATAGAAGAAATAAGCAGAGGCGCGCCTAGGTGTTTTCCCAAGAAATTAGTACTGATATCAATATCATTGCGGTCTAATTCTGGTAAACAAGAATGGGTGAAACGATAGCGTTCCAATCCACTAGTTATTTCGTGACATTGAACATCTTCTTCTAAACAGATACGAATATGTTCCGCTTTCCGAGACTGAGTTTGTGCCGAGATGCTGGTAGGAACGTTCACTGGTAGATCATAATCCAAGCTGTTGCCATCACTATTGTTACAGCCTCAGGGATTATAGGGAATGGTAATTGGTAATTGGTAATTGGTAATTGGTAATTGGTAATTGGTAATTGGTAATTGGTAATTGGTAATTGGTAATTGGTAATTGGTAATTGGTAATAGTACTTTCTCCCTTTTCCCTTTCCCCTTTCACCTTTTCCCCTCATTCCCCACCACCTAACTCTTGGCGTAACCGATAAACAATCGTGTTCGGCTCGACTTGGGAAAGGATTTCTTGAATGACGGTGTTAGCACCTAATTGTCCCCAGGTGCAGCCGTTTTCTAGGTACACTTGTGCGGCTTTTCCTACAGCATAGGCTCCATAACCGGCGATTCCGGCTTGGGCGATCGCACTGCCGGCGGAGGCGGTAATATTGATGGGATTGTCACCGCTAGCTATGGCTGCGGTACTTTTGCCTAAACCGAATAAAAAGCTACTGCCTAATTCACTGAGCAATAAGCCACCGGAACTTAATAAAATCGTTTTGAGGATTTTCCCGGCTTCATAGCTGGTGATGGGTAAGCCATATAACCGCGCTAGGGAACGAATTAATAATAAATCGGCAATAGCACCGCCTAAAATATCTAACACGGCGATGGGGTTGAGTCCGACTACCAAGGCTTTATATTTGGTAAATTGCCAAATAATTTCTTCGGCTTCTTGTTGGCGTAAGTCGATAGTTTTTTGAGCGATCGCGGCTTCTGCTTCCCTTGCTTGGATGAGTGCATTTAACGCTAACAGCGATCGCCCTTCACGGTTGAGAATATTTAATATTGTCTGTTTAAGTTCGTCTACTTGGGTGGGTGGTGTCTCCCATTCATAAGTCACATTTCCATCAGGCCACTCAACTCGCACTTCCATTGGTGCTGGTTCCGCCGCTACCATGACAATCTCATCGGGTAATAAAGGCTCTGCTTCAGGATGTCCTGCACCCAACTGCTGCAAATTCTCGTAAATCTTGGCTCTATCTGTATCTGGGTACAGGTCAATTTTGTTAAATACTAAAATTAATGGTTTTTGGGCTTGGCGTAAATCAAGTAGCGCTTCATACTCTGTGCGCGTAATATCACCAGAGACCACAAACAAAATTAAATCGGCTTGGCGCGCTACTTCTGTTGCCATTTGCGCCCGTGATTCGCCTTCAATTTCATCTAATCCAGGTGTATCAATTAATTCTACCTGTACTTTACCTCCAGGTTGCCAGCGCACAGAACGGGGCCATTGCGTCACGCCATTTAAAGGGCCAGTTTGCAGAATTTTCTCCCCTAATAAAGCATTCAATACCGCCGACTTCCCCCGACTCACCAAACCAAAAGCCGCAATTTTAATCACATTCGAGTCTAGTTTGTTGAGTGTGGTACTCAAAGCCTCCAATTCTGGCTTTACCAAACCCGCCAATTCTGGATTAGATGCAAGCTGTCCTGACTTGCGAAGATATCCATACCAAGACAACGCTTGTCGGAGACTAGCACGCGCACGGTTTAAATGAGTTTCTTGCAGATTACGCACTGGATTGGCTTCAGTCAAGGTGAGATTGAGAACAAATTACATCTCTATTTTGCGCTAAATTCTTATCGCTCCTTGTCATGAAAGTTCACAAAGCTGGTTTGGTTTTTGGGGAGAAGTGCGATCGCACAGTGATTTTGTAGTAGTAACCTGGAACCTGAAGAGTCAAAGGATCTCATTGATTGGCATCAGCCTAATAAACGCTTAAGTTGCTTATAAACTTCATCGTCATTACGCTTACCTACTAAAATCACTTCAACCAAATCTGCTTCAGCATCAAAGCGATAAACAATGCGATATTCTCCAGAATCTACACGATAATATCCTGCATAACCACTTAATTCTTTACAATCTGTTGGTAGAGCATCAACATTCAGCGACATCACTTTTTTAGCGATTTGAGCAGCGATTTTAGGCTGTAAACCTTTGAGGAAATCAAGAACCGTTTCCAAACCATCGAGTTTTGGCATATTATCAGCTATGCTCATCAAGCGCAGCTAAACGCTTGAGTTCTGCTGTAAAAGTTTCTGTACCAACCATCCGCGAATTTGCGAGTGCGGTTTGAGCTTGTTGACCTAAAATTAAATCTTCCAATTGAGTAAGTCGGTTCATTAATTGCTCGTATTTTTCCACCGACATAATTACATAGCTAGATTGCGATTCTGCTGTGAGTAAAACAGGCTCAACAGCAGCTTGATTTAATACTTCACTATGGATATTTTGGATTTCTGTAATCGAAAATTGTTGCATATTAACAACTTAAGCACAATTTTTAACTATATTTTACTGTTTTACCCACTAATCACCGCATCAGTTCACGTAGGATGCGTTAGCAGCGAGAGTACAGCATCAGCGCCAAAGCTTTTTGTGCGTTACTAATATTCACGAAATTTGGCACTCTTACAAATTTAAAATACATAAGCATATAGCGATAAACCAATGTAACCTCAGGCGATCGCAGCTTTCAGGTTGCTCAGTTTTATTTAATGACCATAGGCAACTGATAAACCTGATAATTATCTTGGTTTCCACCTGTCTACTTAGTTATCTTGCCTCTATTTTTGCAAGCCGATGAACAACAAGCTAAAACCAGACTGGGCAGGAGAAGATACACTCTCCAAGTTTGTCAATCTCTTGATCCAAACAAAACCCATCTATAAATTGATGAAGCAGCAAGCCAGGAAAGTACTCATCAAAACTGCTGAGAAAAATGGTGTTCCCTGGCGCAAAAACTACGAGGCGCTCAAATCATCGGGAATAAAACAGCAAATAGCGGAAGTGACTAACCCCAATGTTGTTTATCCTGACTACTATCAAGTACCTTTCCACGCTTATACTGAAGGTAATCTTTGCTGGGATGCTGCTTTTGAAACAGAACCAGCTACCTACGCAATGGCGTTGCGGGTTTGGCCGAAAGAAAACTTAACCTGGGAAGTAGCTCATACAAGGCTTAGAAGTAGTTTTCACGAAGTTCTCGCCAAATATGGGCCGCAAGAAGTACGAGATATTCTCGATATAGGTTGTTCAGTGGGTATTTCCACTCAAGCCTTACACCGCTACTACCAACAAAAGCAGAGTCATCCAGTGCGGACAGTGGGGCTGGATTTATCACCTTATATGCTCACCGTCGCCCGCAAACGCGATGTCAATCATGAGATATCTGAGTGGATACACGCCCAAGCTGAAAATACAGGGCTACCAGATAACTCTTTTGACTTAGTCACACTCCAGTTTGTGACTCATGAACTTCCTGGCTATGCTAGTCAAGCAATTTTCGCAGAAGCTTTGCGACTACTGCGACCTGGTGGTGCGATCGCACTGGTAGATAATAACCCAAAATCCAGCGTCATCCAAAACTTGCCACCAGTGCTATTTACATTAATGAAAAGCACCGAACCCTGGAGCGATGACTACTACACCTTTAATATTGAAGCCACATTGCAGTCAGTCGGCTTTGCTCAACCAATTACCGTAGCCAGCGATCCTCGCCATCGCACCATCGTCGCCAAAAAACCCGCTTAGGGACTTGTAACAAAAAATAAATATACCATCACTGTGTAAGCAGGGGGATAAGGGGAAAGGTGACAAGGAGAAATTACCCATTACCCATTACCCAATCCCCAGTCCCCAATCCCCAAAATTTTTTCCAATTTTGCATAAACTTGCCAATATGGGCTGATGGGTAAATAAGTAAAGACCTCCTAGAGTTGATTTCTCCCCTGCTTACCAGGGGTTTTTTGGTCTATAAAGCTGGAAATTCATTATCGGAGTTTGGCGATCACAACATCTCTCCTACTCTTGATACATTGGCTAATCATTTTTTGCAGCAACGCATTCTCCTTTTGGTATCTTTTTTACCTACCTTTAGGAATATTTGATATGCTAGCTAGCAATTTCGAGCTAGAGTAGATATTTATTACTTAGTCAAATATATTACATAATAATGAGGCGATCGCAATCAAACAGACATAAGTAAATCGGTAAATGCACCAAACTATATTACGAAACGTAAATAGGCTTAAAACCCTGACAAATGACAAATGACTAATGACAGCCTTTACCAGCTATCTTTAATTGCACCGCTCTACTTAAGACATATATTAATTACCGCAAATATAATAATCAGTCTCTACATCATTAATAGCAGCGAGTAAGTATTGACTGATGGCAGACACTTATAACAATTCTCACAAAAATTCTCTGTTTGTTTCATGGCAAAGTAGACAATCTAAATTAATTTGGCAATGGTTTTTACTGCCAATAGGTGTAATCTGGAGCTTGATAATTTGGAATGTATCCGTCGCTAAATCTGAAGAAGCTCAAACAGATAAAAATGGCAATCCTAACTCAGAATTGCATCAACCAGTTACCTCATTCCCCAATTTGGCAAACCTCAGCCAAAAACCACAAGAAATAACAGAAACACAGCCATTTATTGCTGTTCAAATTGATAATAACTCCCACTCAAGCTTCCAACTGACTCAACAGGCGATCGCTTTTGCGAGCTTCAACAAGAGCGGCACAATTATCAACAGCAATATCGAAACTTTTGTAAGTGGACTTCCTTATCAATTCGAGCCAAAACCTATCTTGATTGCTGCGCCAGAAAACTTTAATCCTCTTCTGCAATTACCACCGCCACCACCACCACCGTCACCGCCACCACCACCAGTAACATCTACAGAAGAGCCAGGTGCACCTGCATTAGTCCTAGAACGTATCCAACCGGATTTCCGCGATGATTACAGCAAATTTTATCAGCATAACCGTATTTTTGAACCTGTATTTACATTTAAAATGCCTAATGGTGAAAAAATTACTTTTAAAACAGGATTTAATACTTTTGAGCAACCAAAGGTAGATACAGTTACTAATATTCCCCTGCAATTTGGATGGCAAGGTAAAACAGGTCAATATAATATAAAAGCTGCTGCAGGTATAGATATATTTAATCGTTTACCTATGGCTTTCAATTTTGCGGGTCAAATAGATCGACCAATTTTTGTTAAATTAACTGATGATTATAAATTAAAATCAGCTTTATTTCTATCGTTTGTACTAGAACATGGCCCTTATAAGACAAGTGCAGCAACATTAGAAAGTGGAATTTCATCCTGGCGTTCTGGACTCAATGCTTACTGGCAAATTGACCCCAATACCAGCTTTTTTACACTGTATCGCTTTGGATTGTTTAACGATGGTAACTTTGAACAGCAAGTTTTTAGTAGATTAGAACATAAATTTGGTCAATTTTGGACTGCTGCCAACTTATTTGGCTGGGCATTTACTAGCGATCAACAAGAAGCTAGTGGCTATTTTTCCCCGGGTAGTTTTCTAGTTATGAACCTTGAAGTAGGTTGGGAAGGAGATATTTTTTCATTTTTGCGTTGTCGAGGCAGTACAACTTTAGGACGACAAATCCTTAATGGCTCCATGACAGGGGGTAATAGCTATCAAACGCGATGTACAGTTAAACTTTCACCAATTATAGATTTTGATTTTGGTTATGGTTTTAGTAATGTACGAAATTTAGATACTGGAGACAGCCCTTATAACAATCGCAACCTTAACGGACAATTTAGGATGAAGTTTTAATTGTTATCAATAACGATTTATTAAATTGAACTAATTAAAAAACTACTAAAAAATAACATTAATACATTTTTATTTACTTGGTATTTCTAATAATTAATAATACTAATTTGAAAAAAGAATGCGACAGATTGTAGGGGCAAGGTACTGCCTTGCCCTCTAGAATATATTGATGTATCGCCAACATTATTTGATTTGATACAAGATATAAGACTCATAACAAAAAAAGTGACCTCCCAATCGAGAGGTCACTTTCAATTCACAGAGAAGCTATTACTTAATTTCTCAGAAATTAGCCGTTGATTGCAGGAGCAGTTAAAGCTACAGGAGCTTGCTCGCCAGCAGCCAAGTCTAGAGGGAAGTTGTGAGCGTTACGCTCGTGCATTACTTCCATACCCAAGTTAGCGCGGTTGATGATATCAGCCCAGGTGTTGACTACACGACCTTGAGAGTCAATCACTGATTGGTTGAAGTTGAAACCGTTGAGGTTGAACGCCATTGTGCTTACGCCCAACGCGGTGAACCAGATACCGACTACTGGCCATGCAGCCAAGAAGAAGTGTAAAGAACGGCTGTTGTTGAAGGATGCGTATTGGAAGATTAGACGACCAAAGTAACCGTGTGCAGCTACGATGTTGTAGGTTTCTTCCTCTTGACCGAACTTGTAACCGTAGTTCTGAGATTCGTTCTCGGTGGTTTCGCGAACCAAGGAGGAGGTTACCAAAGAACCGTGCATTGCAGAGAACAAAGAACCACCGAATACACCAGCCACACCTAACATATGGAAGGGGTGCATGAGGATGTTGTGCTCAGCTTGGAACACGATCATGAAGTTGAAGGTACCGGAGATACCCAAGGGCATACCATCGGAGAAGGAACCTTGACCAATGGGGTAGATCAAGAATACTGCGGTCGCTGCTGCTACTGGTGCAGAGAATGCTAGGCAGATCCAAGGACGCATACCCAAGCGGTAAGACAATTCCCACTCACGACCTAGGTAGCAGAATACTCCTAGTAAGAAGTGGAAAATTACCAATTGGTAAGGGCCACCGTTGTACAACCACTCATCAAGAGAAGCAGCTTCCCAAATGGGGTAGAAGTGCAAACCAATAGCGTTAGAAGAAGGAACAACTGCACCAGAGATGATGTTGTTGCCGTAGATTAAGGAACCTGCAACAGGTTCACGGATACCATCGATGTCTACTGGAGGAGCAGCGATGAATGCGATTACGAAGCAAGCGGTTGCAGCTAGTAGGGTTGGGATCATGAGGACACCGAACCAACCGATGTATAAACGGTTATTGGTGCTGGTAATCCATTCGCAGAAGCGATCCCATACGTTAGCGCTAGAGCGCTGTTGTAAGGTTGCTGTCATTGTTTTATGAATGCGATTAGTGATTTATGAATCAGACAAGTTTGTCTTTGTCTGTAATGTTACTTTACACTCATTTACAAAAGTTAATCAAGTACTGATAGTTTTGTAAAACTAATATAACTAATTAGTTTTACTTATGTTGAAGCAATAATTATTACTATTTAACTAATTAGTAATTCAAGATGTAATACCAATTTGAAACAGGAATGCGACAGATTGTAGGGGCATGGCACTGCCATGCCCTCTAGAATATATTGATGTATCGCAAACATTTTTTGATTTGGGATGACCTTACGCCAGATATGCGCGCTATAAGCATATCTGTGCGCTGTCTTGGACTCATTCGTCACATTACTTTAGAGACTATTCATCAAGTAAATCTTAATTAGATTTGTGAAACCAAGAATCTCTATAGGTTTTAGTCCAGAGAGGATCAATAATCTACTTTTTGTAACTGCGCTACTCTGGGGTCAATAATTTTTTGTCCCAAATTAGCAAATTTAATTGCTACAGAAAGCTTGTGCCCATCCCCAAATACATGAGTGATTTCGCCTACTCCAAAAGACTTATGTAAAACGCGATCGCCTACTTGCCAATTCTGCTTACCATTACCATTACCATTGGTAACGGTAGCAGGTTTAGTATAAGTTTGACGACCTCTGCGACCGTTAGCTAGTAATTCTTCTGGTAATTCGTCCAAAAATTGCGATCGCACTGCAGGTTCACGCGAACCGTAAAGCCTCCGTTCACGAGCGTGTGATAAATATAACCTCTCTTGGGCGCGGGTAATTCCTACATAACACAGGCGACGTTCTTCTTCTAAAGATGCGGGGTCACTTAAGGAACGGTAGCCAGGGAATAGTCCCTGTTCTAATCCCACCAAAAAGACTACGGGAAATTCCAAGCCTTTAGAAGCGTGCAAAGTCATCAAAGAAACTGCTGTTTTGCCTTCTTTTAAATTATCTAAATCGGAACTTAAGGCAGTACTTTGCAAGAAGCCTTGTAGGGTAGCATCTTCGTTTTCTTCTTGGAATTGCAGTACAGCGTTGTAAAGTTCTTGGACGTTTTGGATTCTATCTTGGGATTCGTCTGTACCCTGACTGAGCAAGTCTTGCACATAACCAGAGTCTTCTAATATACCTTGGACAATTTCTGCGGCTGGCATGGTGCCGATTTCGCCTTGCCAACGGCTAATCATTTCGGCAAAGGCTTTAACAGATTTGGCACCTCGTCCAGCTAAGGTATTAACTGAAGTATCGTCTGACAGTATTTCCCAGAGAGTTGTCCCTAATTGCTGGGAGGCGTTAATCAAAGCATCAATAGTTGTTTTGCCAATACCACGCCGGGGAGTATTGATGACTCGTAACAAACTCACAGTATCCGCAGGATTTGCGATCGCTCTTAAATAAGCGATCACATCTTTGATTTCTTTGCGATCGTAAAATCTCATTCCCCCCACAACTGTGTAAGGAATTTGATATTTCACTAAAAGTTCTTCAAAAGGTCGCGATTGGGCGTTTGTCCGATAAAGTATGGCAAAACTTCCCCAGTTTAATTCGGGGTTTTGATATTCTAAAGAACGAATTTGATCGATGATAAACGCGGCTTCATCTAATTCATTATCAGCTTTGTGGCAATAAATTTGCTCACCTGCGCCTCTAGTAGGTCTCAGAATTTTATCAATTCGTTGGGTATTATTTTCAATCAGTTCATTAGCCGCTTGCAGAATATTTTCACAAGAGCGATAGTTTTCTTCTAACTTCACCATTGTTCTGGTGTCTGCATCCGGTAAACCATCACCGAAATCATTCTGAAACTCAAGCAAAATGGTGAAGTCAGCCATTCTAAAAGAGTAAATTGACTGGTCAGCATCACCCACAACAAAGACCGAGCGATTTTTCCACTTCCATTCACTCTTTCTATCTTCGCCATTAGTTACCAACAAGCGAATTAAGTCATACTGAGTGCGGTTAGTATCTTGATATTCATCAACTAAAATATGGCAGAATTTGCGATGCCAATAACCTAATACCTGTTCGTTTTGCTGAAATAGTCTAGTAGGAATCAGAATTAAATCATCAAAATCGAGAGCGTTATTTTCTGCTAGCTTATCTTGATAACGGTTATAAACATCAGCAATTACCCTTCCGCGATAATTTGGTTGTTCGCGTTCAAAATCTTGGGGTGAAAAACCTTGGTTCTTCGCGTTACTAATTGCATAACGCACCGAGCGATGGTCAAATTTCTTATCGTCTAAGTTTAGCTGTTTGGTCACAATTTCTTTAACCAAACTCTGAGCATCAGATTCATCAAAAATTGAGAAGTTCTTATTCCACCGCCGACCTTTTTCGTCTTGGTATTTCTCAATATCAAACCGCAGAATCCGAGAAAACAGACTGTGAAAAGTACCGCACCATAAATCTTTGATGGTTTCGCGGTAAACTTGCGATCGCAGTTGCGTCTGTTGATATTCCGTCAATAAATCAAACTTCGTTCCGTGTTGTTTGATTGCTTCTTCTTCCGCAAACAGCTTTTGAATCCGTTCTTTCATTTCCCTAGCGGCTTTATTTGTGAAAGTCACCGCTAAAATATTTTCGGGAGCTACACGATGTTTCAGAATCAGGTTAGCAATCCGATAAGTCAACGCCCGTGTTTTACCGGAACCTGCACCAGCCACAACTAGCAGCGGGCCGCAGTAATGTTCTACGGCTTGACGTTGGCTGGGATTAAGATGGCTGAGAAAGTCAATAGTTGTGGTCATGGATGACTGGGCAGATAATTGCTTATTTTGAGAGTATCGTACTCAACGCCTATTATTCTAGGCTAATTAAAATATCTCAATTTGACTTTGCTGAATTTCCGTATAAAAATCTTACTCTGCTATTCTTTCCCGCCTTAAGTCACGATTTACACTTGCAAGTGCTTGAAACTGCGCGTAACTGGCTCTAAAGCTTTGGGGAATTTTAATACTGAGGTTCAACTGCCAGAATCCAGTTTACATCTATGGTGTCACAGGGAAGTAGATAGATAGATATAATAACAGAAAAAGTAAAATTTCCACTTATGAATATCAACCTAAAACCAGAAGAAGAAAAATTTATTCAAGGTAAGTTGGAAACTGGTAAATATGCAACTGCATATGAAGTAATTGTTGAAGCGTTACAACTGCTAGAAGCAAGAGACAAGCATTATGAAAAATGGGTAGAAGAAACCCGTCAAAAAGTAGCAATTGGCATAGCACAGCTTGATCAAGGAGAAGGAATAGACGGGGAAATTGCGATTGCTAGATTGCGGGAGAAACTTCATCAAGCTCGCGATCCCCAAGCATGAGTAACTATATAATTTCTCCAGCAGCTATTCAAGATTTAGATGAGATTGCTGATTATTTTGCTAGTCGTAATTTAGATGCAGGCGATCGCTTTGTCAATTCTTTTGCAGAAAAGTGCAAAAATTTAGCCAAATATCCCAATATGGGACGCAGTTATGCTGATATATAACCATCTTTACGAGGTATTCTCCTTGATAGTTATATCATTCTTTACCGCGTGATTACTGACGGAATAGAAATCGTGCGTGTAGTAAGCGGATATCGCAATTTGAAATCGCTGTTTTCGGAATCTAATGATGATTGATTAAGGCGATTTCTACGATAATCCACTACGCATTTACCCATCTCAATTTCACTTAGTCTTGCACAGTTAAAGGTAACCGTACAGTAAAAGTAGAACCTACCCCTAACTGGCTTTTAACAGTAATTTCTCCGCCCATCATTTGGCAAAAATGGCGGCTAATTGCTAACCCTAAACCAGTACCACCATACTTTTTAGTTGTTGATGTATCACCTTGAATAAAAGGTTGAAATAACTGCTTTTGTTGACTTTGGGACATCCCAATTCCTGTGTCGCTTACAGTAAAAGTAATGAAGCCAAAAGGAGCTTCGGGGACAAAGTCATCTTTTTCACTTTTAACTGTTAATGTGACCTTACCATTGGTGGTAAATTTGGCAGCATTACTCAACAAATTTAACAACACTTGCCGCATCCTGGTTTGATCGGCATACATGGTACCCAGTTTATCGTCATAATCTACTTCTAGAATATTGCCGTTTTTCTCAACAGCAGGTCTAACTGTCAGCACGACATTATTAATTAGTGTGGCAATTTCAAATGTCTCTGGGTAAAGAGTCATTTTCCCCGCTTCAATTTTAGATAAGTCGAGGATGTCATTGATTAGTTCTAATAAATGTCTGCCTGCAGCATTAATTGTTTCTAAGTCGGTGATAAAATCTCCCGATAAACTTAAATCTGTTGCATCATCTTGTAGGAGTTGACTTAAGCCAATTACCGCATTTAATGGTGTACGCAATTCATGACTCACATTCGCCAGAAAAATGCTTTTTGCCTTGCTAGCTGCTTCAGCTAATTCTTTGGCTTGTTGCAGTTCTTTCGTCCGCTCAGATACCCGTTCAATTAGACGATTCAAAGATTTAGCTAATAAACCAATTTCATCTTCTGTGGTTATTGGCGCTCGTAAATCGAAATTCGATTTTCTCGCTACCTGTTCAGCAACTTGAGTAACGGTGATGACTGGTTCTGCGATCGCACGGCTAGTCCGCCAAGCTACAATGGCTGCGATCGCCACTGAAACCAGCATACTCACAATCACGATCAGTCTCTCAACTCCTTTCGCTTGCTCTACAGCTAGTGTCCTTTCATCTTCTTTGATTTCAGCATTTTCTAAAATGTTAGTCAGTGTTTGAGATAGCTGCTCTAGCTGCATTGCAGTGTCACCGCGCATAATTGCTAGCAATCGCTCCCTGACTGAGTCAAGCTCCTGCTTCTGCACGTTTTTCCTGTCAATTTCCCGCAATACAGGCTCTATCTGGTTAACATAAGACTCTAAATTAGTCGCATAATTCTGCAATAAAGTCTCTAAAGTAGAACTTGTTGCTGCTAATGTTTTTGGCTTCTTCTCAATAAAACCAGTAATTTGTGGCTCTAAGTGCTTGGCTTTCTCCACACTTCTGAGGAATTCAGCTTTTTTCGTTTGCAGCCTTTGGGGATCTTCCAAAACTGCAACTAAGTTAGAACTATATAATTGTGCCCCAATGACTGCATCTTTATAGTTGGTCAGTAGTTGTCCTTGCTCATGAGCTTGGTTAAGTTGCTTAATTTCTCTTCCCCGATAATGATTAGCGATTACTAAACCTGTGAGTGAGCCAAAAAAGCCAATCCCAATCGCTACAAAATATCCGTAGCCAATTTTTTGATGTATGCGCCAGGAACTAGCCTTGAGTTTCCCTCGTGAGGGAAATTCAATAGTCGGGAGTTCGTCTGTATATGGCTCTTCAGCTGGCACTGTTTTGCTTTCTGTACTGCTCTCAACAGGGGCTGGCTTTTGAGTTTGCATCACTCAAATCTCCTTACCCTCCTGTAAAAATCATCACATTAGCCCTATTTTTCCAAGCAATTTGACTAGTGATTAACACTTTAATTATCTTTTTTTTATGACAAGAGCAAATTATAGCTCATTAGATAATCGGCATGACCTTAGATTATATTTAAGTTATTTTTCTATGACTTATAGATATCAACACTAACGTCATCAAAAATCGCTTTTACTAGCAAAAGCGTTTCCCTCAAGAAAATGCACTCCTCTAAGCGTATTTTTGCTATCGATTGACTTTGACAAAAGTTGATTACAGCTATCTTGAGTTGGCAGATCAGCAACTAATTTACCCTGCTTCCGCTTTCAATTAGCTTCCATCAACATGGATAAAGCATTTTAAACCAGCTTCCTACACCAAAAAGTATTAAAACCACTGCTCTTTTTTGGCAGGCTAACTGTTTTCCAATCTTATCATCAATTTTATGGATTCTCCAAGATGGGTAATGGGTAATGGGTAATTGGTATTTGGTAATTGGTATTTGGTATTTGTTATGTCCCCTTGTCTTCCTCATCCGCCTCATCTACCCAGTCCCCAGTCCCCAGTCCCCAGTCCCCAGTCCCCAATCCCCAATCCCCACATTCCCCAAACAACAAAGGGGTATGAGTAAACCCGTAAAATTTACTCATACCCCTCTATTTAGTAATTTTCTGGAATATTACACCAGTTTACTTAAGAGCTTGAGCGATCGCGGCTGTCAGTGACTCGTTAACTGCTTGCTTTAACAAGTCGGCCTTGTCGGTACGTTCCCAAGGTAGGTCTAAATCATTCCGCCCAAAATGACCGTAAGCCGCGACGTCCTGATAAAAACGTCCGCCTCTTTCATTTGGTAGGTTACGTAAATTGAAAGCGTGGATAATTCCTGCAGGACGTAGTTCAAAATGCTTTTTGACTAATTCCAACAAGATATTGTCATCGACTTTGCCAGTTCCGAAGGTATCTAGAAAAATGCTCACAGGACGCGCTACGCCAATGGCATAACTTAGCTGCACTTCACATTTTTCTGCTAACTCAGCAGCAACAATGTTTTTAGCTACATAGCGAGCTGCATAAGCTGCGGAACGGTCTACTTTGGTGGGGTCTTTACCAGAGAAAGCACCACCGCCATGTCGGGAATAACCACCGTAGGTATCAACGATGATTTTCCGACCTGTCAAACCAGAGTCGCCTTGCGGGCCGCCAATCACAAATTTGCCTGTGGGGTTGACTAAAAAGCGTGTCTGTGAATCTGGCTTGATGTCAATGTCACCAAACACAGGTTCCACTACCGCTGTCCAGAGGTCTTGTTTAATCTTGGCTTGGACTGCCTCTTCATCAGTGATTTCCCCAATAGTGGCTGTATGTTGGGTGGAAATCAGGATAGTATCTATACCTACGGGTCGCCCATCTTCATAAATTACAGTAACTTGGGTTTTACCGTCGGGACGTAGGTAAGCTAAATCACCTGTTTTGCGAACTGCTGCTAAGCGGCGAGCAATACGATGAGCAAGACAAATCGGTAAGGGCACCAGTTCTGGTGTTTCGTTACAAGCAAAACCAAACATGATTCCTTGGTCGCCTGCACCGATGCTGTCGAATAGTTCTTCACTATCCTGTTCGCGGGTTTCGTGAGCAGTGTTCACACCTTGGGCAATGTCAGGTGATTGCTCGTCTAATGCTACCAATACACTGGTACTATTTGCAGAAAAGCCATTATCGGCATTGGTATAACCAATTTCCGCAATTTTTTGGCGAGCCAGATTGACATAATTGACATTGGCTTTAGTGGTGATTTCTCCAGTAATCAGCACCAAGCCAGTATTAACAACTACCTCAGCCGCCACACGACTAGTGGGGTCTTGTGTCAGTAAGGCATCCAGAATCGTATCAGAAATCTGATCGCAGATTTTATCTGGATGTCCTTCGGTAACTGACTCGGAGGTAAATAAATATCGACGAGACAAAGGCATTCCTCCTTTTAAGAGTGCTTCGCTGACTAAATCAAGTGATTTAGTTCAGTTACTCTAATTTCTGAAATCATAACAATATTTACACATTAAATAGTTAGTGTCTTCTTAAGTTATAAAAAACTATACTGGTATTAAATGTTGGTAGAAGAAAAAATATAATTTCTTGTGGCTAAAATGTTTTGAGCAACACAAAAAAAGGGGGATACCCTTCAGCATCCCCCAAAGCTTTGACACAAACACTGCTGTTTTAAACTTGAACTGCTAATTTGGCTTCCTTTGCTGTTAAACGCTCGTACTCGTCACGCATTTTCAAGCCTGTTAGCACTTGGAATAAACCAGTTCCATTGTTGGAACCTGGATATTCACGGTGCTGGAGTAACAAGTGGGTCATCTCACCTTGGTATTTGGTGGATGTGTTACTCAAATGGGTTTCGATGTAAATAACTTCTTCTAAATTGTCGAATTGACCGTCTACTTCTAATACTGAGACGTAACGACCATAGTAAACATCTGAACCGTAGTACAGTTGCATACCGGGGTAGGAACAAGTAAGCTTGCGTCCGCAAGGAGTCCATTGAATTGTAGATCCTTCATCAAACAGGTAAGTTGGCTCAAAGCCATCCTTACCTTCGCGCTGAAGCATCCGTACTCGCAGAACTTTGCGCTCTGTGTCGTTTTTGATTAAGTTAGTTGGTAATACTTGCAGAACCACATCAGCAAATTCTCTTTGTGGCTCAATGAACTTTTCAAAGTCAGGCTTACGGGAATTGATTTGCGCTAAGACATCTTCATAGCGATGGCCCCTTTCTGCCATATCGCGCTGAATTTTCCAAGCAATTTTGACTTCGTCGCTGATATCAAAATAAACGCTGAAATCAATTAACTCGCGCACCCGTTCGTCGTATAAAGGATGCAGCCCTTCCACCACTACAATGTGATTCGGCTCAATCCGTTCTGGCGGATCGATCATGCCGGTTTCGTGGTTATAAATCGGCTTATCAATTGCTTGACCATTTTTGAGCGCTTTAATTTGCTCATACATTAAGTCAAAGTTGTTTGCCCTAGGATCAAGAGCGGTGATTCCTGTTTCTTTGCGCTGTTTGCGATCTAGGGAATGATAGTCATCCAAACAGATAACCGTCATTAATTCTTCACCAAACAAATCTATCAAACGACGCAAAAACGTAGATTTACCGCAACCAGAGTCTCCAGCTACTCCAATTAGTACCACGCGTTCCGGCTTACTTGTCATAAATCTCCTCTAGATACTAAAGATGTGTCAATTCAATAAATTTTTTCACACAGCAGATTTTGAAGCTAGGAGTTTACCCCATTGGTTCATCCCGCGTTCTTGCTACCCACAGCGCCATAACGAAGTCAGACGGGTATTTAACCAAGTAATAGTTGTTACTGGTCTGTCTAAAATGAATTTGTTGCTGGTAAGTATTTAATCCTAGTGGTATATTTGATTTTAACAGAAGGGGTTATTCTATACAAGTTTACTGTCAATAAGAATCTAGTGGTTCATTAATCATGTTGATGATTTAGTAACTAATTTGAAAAGCCACCTAATTCATCACCATCAAGCTATCTAGCAAAGGCTGCTAAAAGTTTGTAACTTTATTATTCAAGTTTATAAGGTATAATTTTCTGCGGCCGGAAATTTTTTGAGATTGGGTAATTTTTGTTGGCGAGCGAGCAAGACTCTACATATTCATAGCTAATATCTATCTCAAGAATGAGTCAACTAAATTACATCAAAAAATTATTGTTGTAGCTTTGTGAACATCATCAAATACAAATCGGAGCCTCTGAAACTCTATTGATAGAGGTTGACAGATGGATCACATCACGCAAAACTTAATATAGATGCTTAACTCATTTCTTCGTGTATCATTCGATTTTACAGATAGACTTACCCTAGTTGGGAAATTATTCCCGATCAGGTGAGCAATGCAACTAAAAACATTTTCTATGCAAGTTGCACAAAAGTTTTCTGTCGAATGGAAGAAAAAAGGTGCAATCCGGGAAATCCAACTACAAGGAACAAAGCTTCCGCGATTGGTGTTACTGGAGATATCTGCCGCAAACAGGCAAGCGTAGTAGCGGCTTTTAAGGGCAAAATGAGTGGTGGCTTCTACCTATCAAAACTGTCTTTATACTGAGTTTGCTATGGCGAAGTGCCCTTTGGGTAATAGCTCACTATCTCCCTATTGGGATGTTTTAGTTCAGGAAGAAAACATTAAATTGATTCATTATTAACATTCTCCAAAAGACTAATCCTTTAACTTAGAAGGTGAACAGGTGTGTTTTTGCGCTGCCTGGATGTCTTTGGTGAGTGTACTTAGCAAGGCATTACATTGATGATGCCGTCTTTCCTAGAACGCCAGTTTAGTGAAGCGAAAATCCGGTAAACTAAAGCTGGCTTGTGATAGGAAAAGTTTTTTTTTGAAAAACGGTTAAGTAAACATCGGAGTGGTAGAACGAATGTATAACCAAGGTGCTGTTGAGGGTGCTGCCAACACAGAATCAGGTAGCCGCGTCTTCGTTTACGAAGTGGTTGGTCTGCGTCAGAACGAAGAAACTGATAACACAAACTACCCAATTCGTAACAGTGGCAGTGTGTTCATCAGAGTGCCTTACAACCGCATGAATCAAGAAATGCGACGTATCACTCGCCTAGGCGGAAAAATTGTGAGCATTCAACCCGCAAGCGCTCTACAACAATTAAATGGTAAAGCCTCATTAGGGGTTGCTAACAGTGAGGGGAATGGTCAAGCCACACCTGCGAATGCAAAACCACCAGCTGAAACACAGCTTCAGAATAAGGATCAAAAAGGCAACACCATGACTCAAGCGAAAGCTAAAAAAGACTCTCATGCTGATGTTCCTGTAAACATTTACCGTCCCAATGCACCTTTTATTGGTAAGTGTATATCTAACGAGCCTTTAGTCAAAGAAGGTGGCATTGGTATTGTTCAGCACCTAAAATTTGACCTTTCTGGTAGCAATTTGAAATACATCGAAGGTCAAAGTATTGGTATTATCCCACCCGGAGTAGACAAAAACGGTAAGCCAGAAAAGCTAAGACTGTATTCCATCGCCTCAACTCGTCATGGAGATGATGTCGATGACAAAACAGTATCGCTGTGTGTGCGTCAGTTAGAGTATAAACACCCAGAAAGTGGCGAAACAGTCTACGGTGTTTGCTCAACTCACCTGTGTTTCTTAGAACCAGGGGCAGAAGTAAAAATTACTGGGCCTGTGGGTAAGGAAATGTTATTACCCAGTGACCCCGATGCCAAAGTCATCATGATGGCAACTGGAACTGGTATTGCGCCCATGCGTGCTTACCTGTGGCGACAGTTTAAAGATGCAGAAAGAGCCGCTAATCCTGAATACCAGTTCAAGGGATTTTCTTGGTTAATCTTTGGTGTACCCACAACTCCTAACATCCTGTACAAGGAAGAACTGGAAGAAATGCAGCAAAAGTATCCAGATAACTTCCGTCTCACCTATGCTATCAGCCGGGAACAAAAGAATCCCCAAGGTGGCAGAATGTACATCCAAGACCGAGTTGCAGAACATGCAGATGAACTGTGGCAATTGATTAAAGAAGAAAAAACCCACACCTACATCTGCGGTTTACGCGGTATGGAAGATGGTATCGATGCAGCGTTAACTGCGGCTGCTGCGAAGGAAGGCGTAACCTGGAGTACTTATCAGAAGGAAATCAAGAAAGCCGGTCGCTGGCACGTAGAAACTTACTAAATTTGGTCATTAGTCATTAGTCATTAGTTATTGGTTTTAGACAAAGGACGACGGACAAATGACTAATAGCAAAACATAACTTGTAGGGTGGGCGAACAGCTCACCCTACAATTGTTATTGGTGAAATTTGGTACAAAATCTGTGGGTGTGAAGCTAGGAATACTAGGATTAGGAACTGTTGGGACGGGTACAGTACAGTTGTTACAAGATACAACTGACCGTAACCCATTGTTGCAGGAGGTAGAAATCTACCGTGTGGGAGTCCGATCGCTTGATAAACCTCGTGAGGTACAACTACCAGAGGGAGTAGTGACTACAGATTTAGAATCTATCGTCAACGATCCTGCGGTAGATATTGTTGTTGAAGTCATGGGTGGATTGGAACCAGCGCGATCGCTAATTCTCCAAGCCTTAAAAAATGGTAAACATGTAGTTACCGCTAATAAAGCTGCGATCGCTCGTTTTGGTGATGAAATCTTCACCACTGCTAATCAAGCTGGAGTCTATGTCTTGCTAGAAGCAGCAGTTGGTGGTGGTATACCTGTAATTCAACCACTCAAACAATCTTTAAGTGTGAACCGCATTCACGCCGTCACAGGTATTGTTAACGGTACTACTAACTACATCCTCACTAGGATGCAGCAAGAAGGTAGCAATTTTGAGGATGTATTGGTTGATGCTCAAAGATTAGGTTATGCGGAAGCCGATCCTACTGCTGATGTGGATGGTTTAGACGCAGGCGATAAAATTGCGATTTTGGCATCCTTAGCTTTTGGTGGACGCATCCACCTCGAAGATGTCTATGCAGAAGGAATTCGGCAAGTCAGTAAGACAGATATCGCCTATGCGGAGAAATTAGGATTTGTAATTAAATTATTAGCGATCGCCAAGCTTCATGCTAGCGATCGCTCAAAGCTATCTGTAAGAGTTCATCCAACTTTAGTGCCGAAAGCACACCCTTTAGCCAGCATTAACGGCGTGTATAATGCCATTTTGGTAGAAGGCGAACCCATTGGGCAAGTCATGTTGTTTGGGCCTGGTGCTGGTGCTGGCGCAACTGCTAGTGCAGTAACATCAGATATCTTACATTTAGTAGCAACGCTGAAAACTAGTACAGCTAACCCGAATCCTCTCTTAGCTTGTCGGCATCAAGACTACTGTGAAATTGCCCCGATTTCCGAATTAGTAACTCGTTTTTATACCAGGTTTTTAACTAGAGATCAATCCGGAGTGATTGGTAAATTAGGTACCTGCTTTGGCAATTACGGCGTTAGTTTAGAATCTGTTGTCCAAACTGGGTTTCAAGGAGAACTAGCTGAGATTGTGGTTGTTACCCACGATGTGAAAGAAGGGGACTTTCGCCAAGCTTTGGCAGAAATTCGGGAATTGTCCGCGATCGATAGCATCCCTAGCTTACTACGGGTATTGTAAGGGTATCAAATATTATTTGGAATTTATTGTTACTGATGGGTTAAGGGGTAATAAGCTTGGGTTAAGCTCATTAGTGATTGATTTGTCACTTAATTAAAAAAGCCAGATAAATTGGGGGATTCTCCCCCAAACCCCCGATTGGGTGACGGTTGCGTCCCCCAAACCCCCTCCAAAATTATTGTTTGGTTTTTTTGTTAAGTAACTAGTAGTCTGACAAGTTAACTTTGCTAGATGCATCAAATTTTCTAGTTCTTTCTTTTCCTCTTTCTTTGAGTGCTTCGCGTCTTCGTGGTTCGTTTCTTTAGCCCTTAAAGTTGGGTTGCCAGAGTACTAGTTTTTTGGTTTGTTATCAATTAATTTTCTTAACCCAAGCGTATTGAGTTAAGGGTGAAAAGGCGGAAGGGGAAAGGGGCAAGAAAATACCTTTAACCCTTACCCTTTCCCCTTTTCCCTAAACCCAATGCCTATGGTGCTTGGAGTGCGGGAGCATCTCTTCTTTCTGGTACAGGATTGGAACCATCCCAAACAGCCCGCTGCCCATCAGCATTAATTAAAGTAATTTTGACTTTTTTATCTGTAAAATTACTAGCAAATTCTTGTAGCCATGCTGACCATTCATACTCTGGTAGGGCATTCAAACCATTAAAATTGATTTGCAATTTTTTGCAAAACTCCGTAGGATTCAACGGATCTGGCTCTAGGGTATAAACATTGTCTTGTTTGATTTCAATTCTTGTTTCCGGTTTTTCATTCAAAGATTCGTCTAAGTAAACCATTTGCAGAATTACACCCCCTGCTAGGGAAAAATGCTCTCCGGCTACGGTAAGTTGAGGATTTGTGTTCCAGTCTATTGGTTCACCCCACAGCACTACTTGGCTAATATTGGGGCCAGCTTTGCGGACTGCTTTACCACCGATGTAACCCCCGGCGCTGATACCCATTAGTACTAAAATTTCCGAGGGGATGCTTGGTAAGGAAGATGCAGTGGTATAGGTGACTAAAAGAATCACGATAAAAGCAACACCAATAATTAGATTCCAAACTACCTGCTGTACGCGTTCTAACGCTACTACACCACCATGTACTACTAAATCTGACCATGCAGGATTTACTTGCCCAGAACCTTTACTACCACGCACGGCAGCAGTTGCCTGTGCTGTAACTAATGTTACTAAACTAATTAAAAAGGTATAGGCAAATCCTGATAAAGGAATAAACTCCCAAATGTCTTGAATCAGTCCGCGGCCGATGAAGAGAAATAAATAGCCGAATACAATAATAGTCAGCCACCAAACAAACTGGGTGCGTGCCAAACTAAAGGTATTGCTTTGGCGATCGAGAATCAACCACTCTAAGGAATTGTAGTTTCTTGTATTGCTTTCTTTTACTGGTTGCGGTAGGTCTGATTTTTTCGACTCTGTAGCCAGTACATAGATGATGACTATAATTAGGAACGTGAACAGAGCTGCGATCGCAAACACAATGAAAGTAGTTAACCCACTCACAGGACGCTTGACTGTGACCTGAAGTTGCTCTCCAGCTACTAAGGGGTCTATATTAGTGGCATTTCCTTCCACTTCTACAATTACAGGGCGTACTCCTCTGCTTAATTTTTTTAATTGCTCGTTATTAAAAGTTGCATAAATTGCTCTTCTATCATCTGCAACTCTAATATTAGTTGTCGTAGCAATATCAGGCGGATTCCCAATTTTGACGGCAATTTTATTGTTACTTTGATTATCTATTTTGGGAAAATTATCGCCTGTAATAACTAAATTCAGTCTTTCTTGGTTGTAGTTATTAATATTTTCCGGTACAAGTGATTGCGGAATGCTGATATACAATTCCTTGGGGCTAACGCTTCTAATTGTGGTCACAAGTGGCGCATTCCACATTTCATTGCTAGGTTGCTGAGGAGTATATGTATTCTCTATTGGTGTAGAGTTGGTATTAGGTGGCTGGCTAGTACTGCTATCTTCTTGCGCTTGGCTGAAGCTGACTGAAGTAAATATTAATATGACCGCTAGGAGTAGAGATAGTAGAGGGTAATAATACCTCTTGCTAGTTCTTTTCCAGAACATTTTGAATAACTGCATAAATAGAGTCCGAGTATCCTTGATCTACTAATTCAGATGCAAACAAATTTCCTGAACTTAATTTTGAGAATTAAGCTGTAGGATTTCAGAATTATTACAGCAGTTTTTATTTACACCGGATACATAATCAAGGCAGAGTGTTAGAAAAATTAACTTAGATGAAAATTGGTAATGGGTAATGGGTAATTGATAATTGGGCTATTACCTGGATTGCTGAGGGTGGTTTCTCTTCACCAAGGAGGGTATTGAGTGGCTGAATTGAGATAAAATTAGTAGCTAATTTTTCAAATATGCAGAGTAGAGTGAGTAGCAATACAACTCGTTGAGTATTTTGCACTCATAATTTGGTTTGGGTAAAGGGGAAGGGTTAAAGGTATTGTCTTTCCTTTTTCCATTAACCGGGTTGAGCAAAAGTTAGCATCAGGGTTGCAACGAAATATCTACCAATGCCCACCCTCCAAAAATTGCTGCTCAGTTTTGTTGCTTCATTAACAGCAAAATTTTGTGCATCAGGGAACTGTTAATTTTGATTTTTAAATTTTAAGTTTGGAGCAAAGCAAAGTGACAAATTCTCAAAACCAGGTTTATCCAATTATTTGGCATGACGACACAGTATCATTAATCGATCAAACCCGCTTGCCTAATGAGTATGCTTTTGTAGAAATTCACCGCAGCGAAGATATGGCGTGGGCAATTAAAACTATGATTGTTCGCGGTGCGCCAGCAATTGGAGTTGCTGCTGCATACGGTATCTATCTGGGTGCGAGGGAAATTGAAACCAGCAACCGTCAGGAATTTTTGCAGCGTTTAGAACAAGTTGCTCAATTGTTGCGTTCTACTCGCCCCACAGCAGTAAATTTATTTTGGGCAATTAGCCGCATGATGAAAACTGCTTATGAAAACTTGGGAAGCGTAGCAGAACTTAAACAAAATCTCTTGGAAACGGCTCAAGCTATTCATGCTGAAGATTTACAAACTTGTCAGGCGATTGGTGATCATGGGTTGGTAGTATTGCCGAAAAATCCCGAAAAATTGACAATTTTGACTCACTGTAATGCTGGGGCGTTGGCTACGGCTGGTTACGGTACAGCTTTGGGTGTGGTGCGTTCCGCTTGGCGAGAAGGGCGTTTAGCGCGAGTGTTTGCTGACGAAACCCGTCCCCGCTTGCAAGGTGCCAAACTCACAGCTTGGGAATGCGTGCAAGAAGGAATTCCCGTGACAGTAATTACTGATAACATGGCAGCCCATTGCATGAAACAGGGTTTAATTCATGCTGTGGTTGTTGGTGCTGATAGAATTGCAGCTAACGGTGATACCGCCAATAAAATAGGTACATATAGTGTAGCGATCGCAGCTAAAGCACATAATATTCCTTTCTTTGTGGCTGCGCCTTTATCTACTGTTGATTTTGCATTATCTGATGGTAGCCAAATTCCGATTGAGGAACGAAATCCTGCAGAAATTTATCAAGTAGGTGATACTATTCTTACGCCTTCAGGGGTGGACTTTTATAATCCAGCTTTTGATGTTACCCCAGCAGAGTTAATTACAGCCATCATTACAGAAAATGGTGCCTTTGCTCCTAGCGAATTAGTAAAATCTCAAGTCAAGCAAGCAGTGTAAATTTTTAAACATTAAATCTTTATGTACTATAGCTGTATTAGCACGGAAGTTTTGCTAAAAAGCTTTAGTTAATCTAGATGTAAGATTTCACACTATTAAAAATTTTACATAGAATTTTTTATAGGTGTGAAATCAGCCTAATAGCAGTACTTTCAATTTACACTTATGAAAAAGCTAGCCACAACAATTGCGGTAGTTCTTTGCTCTATTTGGATTACTAGTTGCAGTAATGCAGCCAGTGATAGTGCCAAGGAAACTTCAGAACAAGCACCTACAAAAACGGAAACTGTAAAAACAACTTCCGCAACTACAGAAAATAAAATAGAAGCTACGAATAAAAAATCTCATAGCCAAGCCAAAAGTGATGAAGCTGAGACATCTGAAACACCACAGCCGCAAATTGGCACGGTTAAAGAAATGGTAAATGGCGATTTAAAATGCTACGTTACCTTAGTTGATGAAAAGGGAACTGAACATAATTTGGGCGCTACCTTTGAAGTATGCGAAAAACCAGAAATATTTTTAAATAAAAAAGTCAGTTTAAGTTATAAAATTGAGTCAGTCAGTGATTGCCAAAGTGCTGAACCTTGCGGCAAAACTAAAAAAGAATCTCTAATTTCTCAAATGGAGATTCAAAAATAGTTTAGAGAATTCATATTTGATTTTTAAAATTCACTTAGCGCTAGTATAACGCGCATTTAACTCAAGGTTTGATGTGTTAGGCTTCAGCCGTAACACATCCTACATAATACTGAGTTACCCTTAAATGTAAGGAGGACAAATGAGCTTGTTTTGATGACTGTTAACTGATAATTGTTAACTACCAAGGTATTATGTATAACTACAATCCTTTAGAATGCCTACCTTCATCGGCAGAATTACCAGATTCTGATGATACCCCTGTGGATAATGAGCTGCAAATATTAATTCCCAATTTATTGTTAGCCATCTTAGCTGCGATTTGGCAAAACCGCGATGATTGGTTTTTCGGTATCAACATGGGAATTTATTATTCACCATTAAAACCTGCCATAGTCCCCGATGGATTTTTGAGTTTGGATGTAGAACGTTTTGTTGGTGAAAATGGACGTTCCAGCTATGTATTTTGGGAAGAAGATGGAATTCCACCAATTTTAGCTTTGGAAGTAGTTTCTCAAACTTATAACGGCGAATATGAACAGAAAAAAATTGATTATGCCGAATTAGGTATTTTATATTACGTTATCTATGCACCAACGCGGCTAAGACGTAAACGCCAACGGTTAGAAGTTTATCGCTTAGTTGAAGGTAAATACATTTTACAACCAGGCGATAAAGTTTGGATGCCGGAAATTAGTTTGGGTATTGGACGGGAACAAGGTATTTATCAAGGAAGAATCCGAGAATGGCTTTTTTGGTATGACGAACATAATAATAGATACCAAACCCCAGAAGAACAATTGCAAAGTTTATTAGCAAAATTACAACAGCAAGGAATTGACCCAAATAAACTGTAATGATGGAGTTGGCAAATAAACTAACTCATCTAATTGGGACAAATTTTATTGTTAACTTAGTACGTATTATCGGTACAATCACAGTTATTTTCCTGGAAATATCCTGTCACCAGTAGTAGAATCAAACACAAATAAGTGATTCAAATCGAGTTTTAGGGAAAGGCGATCGCCTGGATGTAAACGCACCGCACCACCTACCTGGACATTCAGCAGTACTGATGAATCAGGTACACTGGCCCGAATTAAAGTTTCTCTTCCCAATGGTTCTACCACCTTGACTTCCACAGATAATAGTGCAGAGTTTTCGCTGGTAACTGCTGAATCTGTGTTGATGGTAATATGCTCTGGACGAATGCCCAAATCCACACTTTTTCCTTGATGCAGTTGTAATTTAGCTTGTAAAGTTGTGGGAATTTCTAATAACTGTCCGCTAACATTAAAACCTTCATACTGAGCGATCGCAGGCAAAATATTCATGGGTGGATTGCCTAAAAAAGATGCCACCATTTGATTAGCGGGATTGGCATAAATGCTTTGTGGATCGCCAATTTGTTGAATGCGTCCACGATTCAGTACGACAATTTGATCTGCTAAAGTCATTGCTTCAACTTGATCGTGAGTTACATATACCGTGGTAATTCCCACATTTTGATGCAGCTGCTTTAACTCTGCCCTTGTATCATCTCGTAATTGGGCATCTAAATTAGACAAAGGTTCATCGAGTAAAAAGACTTGCGGTTGACGCGCGATCGCTCTTCCTAATGCTACCCGTTGTTGTTGTCCCCCAGAAAGTTGTTTGGGTTTGCGATCTAGCAAATGTTCCAGGGAAAGCGATCGCGCTACATTTAACACTCTATCTTGAATTACCTTGCGGTCAACCTTCCTCATCTGCATCCCAAAAGCGATGTTTTCCGCCACCGTCATGTGGGGATAAAGGGCATAGTTTTGGAAAACCATCGCTACATCCCGCTGTCTAGCTGGGATATTATTCATCAAGCGATCGCCAATAAAGAGTTTCCCGGAGGTGGCTGTTTCTAAACCGGCGATCGTTCGCAAAATTGTAGACTTCCCACAACCAGAAGGCCCTACTAAAACCCAAAACTCGCCATCGGGAATTTCAAAAGAAATATCCTCGATAGCAGTTACGTTGTTAAATCTACGTTTGATGTCTTCTAAACGGACGTTTGCCATTGTTTGTAGTTTGTCCTTGGTCATTTGTCCTTGGTCATTTGTCCTTGATTGTGATAATTGAGGACTGATGACTGATACCAAATTGGATGAATGATTTTTGCTGGATACTTAGAGAATTTTTAGATTATTTAAGATGTTACTCCAAAATCCAAAATCTAAAATCTAAAATTCATTAATCCAAAATTGGCCTGATGACTACTTCCACGCAGGATGAGCAAATAACGAAGCAATGACTCGTACTCCGCGTAGTTGATTAGAAAGGGGTAAGTGACCTCTAGGTGCGCTTAAATCCCAGGTAAATTCATGAGGGTATCTAGTCCAGTTATTGCCATTTTTCCAATGAATTTTTGACCAGAAATTGTCCCAATTTTTACCTAAACCTAACCAGATTTCTCGCTGAACGGAAAACCCAAACTTGCCTTCCGAGTGAACTAACCACAGATTATTAATAGTATGTAAGTCAACCGAGGGAAAATTTTCTACTTCGGTAAAATACAACCATTTTCTTTGTAATGCCGTTGGCCCTGCTAGTTCACACATTTTTTCGATAGTTACGCGATCAGCTGCTTGGAAGTCTTGGGCGGCAAGTAATTGTTGCAAGGAATTGTAATTAATCCCACAATCTGATTTTAGAGGTACAATTCCCTCAGGAAAATGGGAAAGCAAAAATTCTTTGGCTTTAGGTGCATCAGAGTTGTAGAGTACTTGATAGGCCTTGCCATCAATCCAAGTCGCTGGGGTATCACTACGTTTCTGTAAAAATTCCATCAATACATCTAATCCCGCATCACCCAACTCAGCTAACTTTGGGATTGTTTGCTGTTGGACTTGAAGAGACCCAGCGATTAGCGTTCTTCGGAGGGAGTCGATGTCATTAGCAGTGCCTGATACAATCATTGGGTCTGTCATGCCAATTACTCGTTGTAGTGGGAGTTTGAAAATGCGATCGGCTATCGGGTGTTCTTAAAGATTAAACACTGATAGCGAAAAGTAGTTTACTATTTTTGATCGTACAAAATAGCGCTGATTTCACTCAATCCCACACCTTAGCCCTAAATACTGTACAAGGAAAGTAGGGGGAAATCTGTGCTGCAAAGGCTGGGATTGGGGATTGGGGACTAGGGATCGGGGATTGGGGATTAGGAAAGAGAAAGAATTAGCAATGCCCTATGCCCTATGCCCCATGCCCCATGCCCAAAGTATTTATCAATTAGGAGTGTATGTATGTACGACAAGATTACCCCCCCGACAAAGGGTGAAAAAATTACCTTTAAGAATGGTGAGCCTGTTGTCCCTGATAACCCAATTATCCCCTTTATCCGAGGCGATGGAACGGGGATAGATATCTGGCCTGCTACCCAAAAAGTACTGGATGCGGCGGTAGCAAAGGCATATAACGGTAAGCGTCAAATTAGTTGGTTTAAGGTTTACGCTGGGGATGAAGCTTGCGATTTATACGGCACATATCAGTATTTACCCCAAGATACTCTCACAGCTATTCAAGAATATGGTGTTGCTATTAAAGGCCCTTTGACCACTCCTGTGGGGGGCGGTATTCGGTCTTTAAATGTGGCTCTTAGACAAATTTTTGACCTATATGCTTGCGTGCGTCCTTGCCGCTACTATGCAGGTACACCCTCACCCCACAAAAATCCCGAAAAGCTAGATGTGATTGTTTATCGGGAAAACACAGAAGATATTTATTTGGGGATTGAGTGGCGACAAGGTACGGAAATTGCCGATCGCTTAATTAAAATTCTCAATGAAGAATTGATCCCCGCCACCCCAGAACATGGGAAAAAGCAGATACCCCTCGATGCTGGTATTGGCATCAAACCCATTAGTAAAAAGGGTTCCCAGCGTTTAGTCCGCCGTGCTATCAAACACGCCTTGTTATTGCCCAAAAACAAGCAACAGGTGACTTTGGTGCATAAGGGCAACATCATGAAATACACCGAAGGCGCTTTCCGTGATTGGGGTTATGAACTAGCAACCACCGAATTTCGCCAAGAAACGGTCACCGAACGGGAATCTTGGATTTTAAGTAATAAGGAGAAAAACCCCAATCTTTCCTTAGAAGACAACGCCCGTCAAGTTGACCCAGGATTTGATGCCCTAACTCCAGAGAAACAAGCGCAAATTGTCAAGGAAGTTGAAACTGTTCTTAACACAATTTGGGACAGCCACGGCAACGGCAAGTGGAAAGATAAAATCATGGTCAATGACCGGATTGCTGACAGTATTTTTCAACAAATCCAAACCAGACCCGATGAATATTCGATTCTGGCGACCATGAATTTAAACGGCGATTACCTATCCGATGCGGCTGCTGCCATTGTGGGCGGCTTAGGAATGGGGCCAGGGGCAAATATTGGCGATTCCTGCGCCATCTTTGAAGCAACCCACGGTACTGCACCCAAACACGCCGGCTTAGATCGAATCAATCCCGGTTCGGTAATCTTGTCGGGTGTGATGATGCTAGAGTTTATGGGTTGGCAAGAAGCCGCAGACCTGATCAAGAAAGGCTTAGGAAATGCGATCGCCAATCGTCAAGTCACCTACGATTTAGCACGTTTACTCGAACCACAAGTACAGCCATTAAAGTGTTCTGAATTTGCCGATGCAATTATTAAGCATTTTGGGTAATTAGGGATTGGGGATTGGGGACTGGGGACTGGGGATTGGGGATTGGGGACTGGGGATTGGGGACTCGGGGCCCCCTTTGGGGATTGGGGGGAGAGGGTGCAGGGGGAAAAAGAATAAATTAAACATTCCTATTACTCATTACTCATTACCCATTACTCATTACCCATTACCCATTACCCATTACCAATGCCCAATTCTCATCCTTTTGCAGCCTGAATCTACGACAATAAAAGCTGTCTAGTAATTTTATTCATTGGCTGCAAAATTTTTTATGAGTATCAATCGTCGCCATTTCTTGTTTTTAGTTGGTGCGGGTGTAGGTACTTTTGCACTGGAAGCTTGCGCTTTGGCGGAAAATTCTCCTAGCGAAAACCCAACACCTGCGGAACCAAAATCAGATACTAAAGGGGCAATTCAATTACCGCCTCTGCCTTATGCCTATGATGCGCTGGAACCACATATTGATGCTAAAACTATGCAGTTTCATCACGATAAGCATCATGCAGCTTATGTGAAAAACTTGAATGCAGCGTTGGAGAAACATCCACAACTCAAGGGTCAAACTGTTGAAGAACTGTTACGTCAACTTGACAAAGTACCCGCAGATATTCGCAAAACTGTACGCAATAATGGCGGCGGTCATGTCAATCACTCGATGTTTTGGCAAATTATGAAGCCTAAAGGTGGTGGTGAACCTACAGGGGCGATCGCAACTGCTATAAATCAGAATTTCGGTAATTTTGCAGCTTTCAAAAAACAATTTAATGAAGCGGGTGCAGGTCAATTTGGTAGTGGTTGGGTTTGGCTAGTTCGCAACAAAAATGGCAAGTTGGAAGTAACTACTACAGCCAATCAAGACACTCCTTTAAGCCAAGGTAAATACCCGATTTTAGGCAATGATGTTTGGGAACACGCCTATTATCTCAACTACCAAAACCGCCGTGCTGACTATTTAGAAGCGTGGTGGAATGTGGTTAATTGGGATGAGATTAATAAGCGCTTTGCTGCTGCTAGTAAGTTCGCTTAGATAAATGTAATGGGGAGACATGAAAATTACTGAATATCTCCCCGGTTTTACCAATTCAGCAACCAGTTGTAATTACTTTCACTTAGAGAAGCAGTCAACTTTTTCTAACTTCCACTATTACATAGAAGTTATTAACAAATTTTTGCAAAATTATAGTCTGATCATTAGTTTATTTACGAAAATAAAAGAACGCTAAAGCATTTTTAGTTTTGCATTAATGAAGCGTTTGATAATAACTATTTAGTCAATAATCAATTATTTACTGTCACTAACTGGGAATAATAAATGCTGAGGTCTTAAAAATGCGACAGTATGCTTAGCACAGTAGTTAGTATTCCCGGATATCAGATTGGTGCAGAACTCTACAACGGTTCCAGAACTCTAGTTTATCGCGCAGTTCGAGAGGCTGACTCTTTGGGTGTAGTCATCAAGCTGCTTAAAAATGCTTACCCCAGTTTTGGCGAAATAGTGCAGTTTCGCAATCAATATACAATCGCCAAAAATCTCAACTACCCTAGTATCATCCAAACCTATAGCTTGGAACCTTACCAAAATGGCTATGCGTTGGTAATGGAAGACTTTGGGGGAATTTCTCTGAAGGATTTTGCTAAGGTAGAAACTTTAGGTGGCATCTCTCTAGAGGAATTTTTAAAGATTGCGATCGCACTCTGCGACACCTTAGATATTCTATATCACGAGCGGATTATTCATAAAGATATTAAACCTGCCAATATCCTGATTAACCCGGAAACGCAACAGGTAAAATTAATTGACTTTAGTATTGCATCTTTACTACCAAGAGAAACGCAAACTTTAATTAGTCCTAATGTGTTGGAAGGGACATTAGGTTATATTTCTCCAGAACAAACTGGACGGATGAATCGGGGAATTGATTATCGCACTGATTTTTATTCCTTGGGTGTCAGTTTTTATGAATTACTAACTGGAGAATTACCATTTACAACCCAAGATGCAATGGAGTTGGTACATTGTCATATTGCGAAAACTGCGCCTTTAGCAGATACAATTAACCCAAAAATTCCTCCTGTACTCTCAGAAATTGTGAACAAATTGATGGCGAAAAATGCTGAGAATCGCTATCAGAGTGCATTAGGGCTAAAATTTGATTTAGAAAAGTGTTTGCTTCAACTAAAGGAAACTGGCAAGATTGAGAGTTTCCCAATTGCACAACGGGATGTGTGCGATCGCTTTATTATTCCTGATAAATTATATGGCAGAGACAGCGAAGTAGAAAACTTGCTGCAAGCATTTGAGCGTGTTAGTCACGGTACAACAGAAATGATGCTAGTAGCAGGGTTTTCTGGGATTGGCAAAACTGCGGTTGTCAACGAAGTACATAAACCGATTGTTCGTCAATGCGGTTATTTTATTAAAGGTAAATACGACCAATTTAATCGCAACATTCCTTTTTCCGCATTTGTGCAAGCCTTCCGTGATTTAATGAGGCAATTAATTACAGAAAGCGATGCTCAAATCAAAATTTGGAAAACTAAGATCTTAGCGGCTTTAGGTGAAAATGGTCAGGTAATTATTGAAGTTATTCCCGAATTAGAAAGAATTATTGGACATCAACCACCAGCAACCAAGCTATCGGGAACTGCGGCTCAAAATCGCTTTAATTTATTATTTCAGCAATTTGTCCAGGTCTTCACTACTAAAGAACATCCTTTAGTGATGTTTTTAGATGATTTACAATGGGCAGATTCAGCATCACTGAAGTTGATTGAATTACTGATGGGTGAATCGCATGGAGGATATTTATTATTAATTGGTGCTTATCGAGATAATGAAGTTTCCGCCGCCCATCCTTTAATATTTACTTTAGACGAAATTAGAAAAGCTCAAGCTACTATCAATACTATTACCCTAGCACCTTTGAGCCTCTCTAGTTTAAATCAATTGGTGGCTGATACCTTAAGTTGTTCATCCGAAATTGCCCAGCCATTAACACAATTAATTTACCAAAAAACTCAAGGAAATCCATTTTTTAGCACCCAGTTTCTCAAGGCACTCTATGAAGATAAATTGATTAAATTTAATTTGCATGAAGGCAATTGGCAATGCGACATTGCAGAAGTAAAAGCCTTATCTCTTTCTGATGATGTTGTCGAATTTATGGCATTACAGTTACAAAAATTGCCAGAAACCACACAGGAAATTCTCAAATTTGCAGCTTGTATTGGTAACTCTTTTGATTTAGTGACATTGGCAATTATTTGGGAAAAATCGCCAACTGAAACTGCTACAGCTTTATGGAAAGCTTTACAAGAAGGGCTAATTTTACCCCAGAGTGAAGTTTATAAATTCTATGTCGGGCGGGAATCGCAGGATGGGGTGAAAGGTTCCGAGATTGTTACCTACAAATTCCTACATGATCGGGTTCAGCAAGCAGCATACTCATTGATTCCAGAGGAGCAAAAGCAGTATACTCATTTCCGCATTGGTCAATTGTTGTTACAAGGCTTATCCCTACAGGAACAAGAAGAGCGGATTTTTGACCTGGTGAACCAGCTGAATATGGGAAAAGCTGCGATCGCCACAGATGAACAGAAACAAGAATTGGCTACACTCAATTTAAAAGCAGGACAAAAAGCCAAACTTTCCGCCGCTTATCAAGCCGCCCAGGACTATTGCACCCTTGGTATCGCTTTATTGTGTGAAAATACTTGGCATACGAACTATACGCTCATGTATAGTTTACATCGAGATGGTTCCGAAGCGGCTTATCTTTGTAGTCACTTTGACCAAGCCGAAGCTTTATATAGAGAAGCACTTACCTATGCTCAAACTCCCCTGGATCAAGCGATAATTTATCGCGTACAAATGACTCAGTACCAACTTCAGGGAAGAAATGCTGAAGCGATCGCCATTCAACGTCAAAGTTTACAGCTGCTTGGGTGGACAATGCCACAAGCACAGGAGACGATTCAAGCTAGCCTAGATGCAGAAATCGCCACAGTTCAACAATTTTTAGCGCAGCACACCATTGAATCCATTCTTGCAGCTGCCAAAATGCAAGATGCCAACATTGCAGAAATCCTGCGAATTTTACAAATTCTCTTCTATGCTGCATGGCTGGATGGTCAAAGCACCTTAGCATTATTAGCACTCGCCAAAATGACCACACTGTCTTTGCAGTATGGTAACAGCGATATGTCTCCCTTTGGCTATGTCGGTTATGGCTTAATCGCCAATGGTGTACTTAAAGACTGTGCTACAGCTTATCAGTTTGGCGAAATGGCTGTACAGCTATGCGAACAGTTTGATAATGCTGATGTCCGCGGTATGACTAACTTTTTGTTTGCAGCTGATGTTCATAGCTGGAGTCGCTCAATTAGAGAAGCGGATCAATACTATAACAACGCCTATAAATATGGCATGGAAGCTGGAAACTGGCTGACAGTCGGCTTTATGATGATGCAGAGTGGTTCCGATCGCCTGACTTACGGAAAGAACTTAGAAGATTTGTATGCGATCGCCCAAAACCACGCCGCTTTTATGGCGCATATCAAAAGCTTAGATAATTTGGATGCTTTAATAGCCGGAGTAATTCAACCAATTCGCAATCTTCTGGGATTAACAAAAACGCGATTTACTTTTGATGATGACAGTTTTAATGAAGCCCAATATTTGCAAAAATACCATAATTCTCCCTATAACTTGGCTTGGTTATATTCTGTAAAAATTCGCCATGCCTATTTATTTGATGACAAAATTGCCTATCCTCATTTAATTCCCCAACTCAGCATCATTGAAAATACAATTGCTAGCCATGCTAAAGTTCCTTCTAGTGTTTTTTATGTAGCATTAATGCATTTAGCACTAGCGGAAACTGCTACTGAAAATACCGAAAAACAACGTCATTGGCAAGCACTCATACCTCTAGAAGAAAGATTAAATCTTTGGGCAAAAGCTTGTCCAGAAAATATCCTGCACAAATGTTTACTCATCCAAGCAGAAAAAGCACGCATCAACAAAGAAAAAACTCAAGCGATTGAACTTTATGAGCAAGCAATTTCCCAAGCTCAAGCAAATGAGTATGGTTACGAAGAAGCATTAGCCAATGAACTAGCAGCTAAATTTTATTTAGATTGGGGCAAAAAAAAGGTTGCTGCTGGCTATATGCAAGAAGCATATTACTGCTATGCCCGTTGGGGTGCAAAAGCCAAAACCGATGACTTAGAAAAACGCTATCAGCAACTGCTACAACCAATTTTACAACAACAAAAATTTGGTTTAGATCCCCTAGAAACCATCGCCACTAATATTAGTACTTCCACATCTTCTTCTACTTGCACAGTTAAAAGTACTATTTCCGATATTCTAGATTTAAATTCAGTTCTCAAAGCAGCGCAAGCAATTTCTAGTTCTTTGGAATTAGATGAACTTATTGCCAAATTAACTCTCATTATCCTTGAAAACTCTGGGGCACAAAAATCTGTAGTGATACTGCCCCAAGAGCATCAATGGCAAGTCCAGGCATTAACATTTATTGATTACAAATCTCCTCTCCAGACAGAGGTAAAAACCATTCTGGATTCACAATCAATAGATACTTGTCAACATATTCCAAGAAACCTGATCAATTACGTTAAGAATACTCAAGAAACTGTTGTCATGAATAATTGCCAAACAAATATTCCTGGGTTACTTGGGGAATATATGCTGCAACATCAACCGCAAAGTGTATTATGTACCCCAATTATTAACCAAGGGCATTTGTTAGGCATTATCTATCTCGAGAATAGTTTAACATCTGGAGTATTTACTCAAGAACGCCTGCAAACAATCAAAATGATTGCTTCTCAAGCTGCAATCTCAATTGAAAATGCACGGCTTTATCAACAAGCACAGCAAGCATTGCAAGATTTACAACAGGCACAATTACAAATTGTCCAAAGCGAGAAAATGTCAGCTTTGGGTAATTTAGTAGCTGGGGTAGCCCATGAAATGAATAATCCTTTAGGCTTTATTGCTGCTAGTTTGGTACAAGCTCAACCCACTTTGAATGATATTGTTAACCACTTAAATCTATATCAGCAAAACTTTACTGAACCAGGAGAAGAAATTCTCGATCATGCCGATGAAATCGACCTGGAATATAGCTTAAAAGACTTGCCCAAGATGATTGCATCAATGACGATGGCGTGTGATAGGTTAAAAAATATTAGCACTAGTTTAAGAACATTCTCCCGTGCTGATAAAGATTACAAAGTGCCATTTAATATTCATGAAGGCATAGATAGCACGATTTTAATTCTTAAACATCGCCTAAAAGCTAACGAACAACGCCCCGCTATTGAAGTAATTACAAACTATGGAGAGTTACCTTTAGTGGAATGTTTTCCTGGGCAATTAAATCAGGTATTTATGAATATCTTAGCCAATGCTATTGATGCCTTAGATGAGTTCAATCAGGGGCGAAAATTTGCAGAAATTCAAGCCAATCCCAACCAGATTACAGTTACCACCTCAGTTGTAGATAAAAAAGTAAAAATTGCGATCGCAGACAACGGTAAAGGTATGACTGCATCCGTAAAAGACAAGATTTTTGACCATTTATTTACCACCAAAGCAGTTGGTAAAGGTACAGGATTAGGATTAGCGATCGCGCGTCAGATTGTGGAAGAAACCCACGATGGTAAGTTATATTGCCAATCTTTTATCAGTGAAGGTACTGAATTTATTATTGAGATACCCGTGTAAATTGTAGCTTGGACTTACAGATAAATTCATCTATTTGGGAATACTAGATTGAGAAATTATTCAGATGAGCGCAATATGGTTAGCACTCTCGTCAGTATTCCTGGATATCGCATTAGTGAAGAAATCTACAATGGTTCGAGAACAATAGTTTATCGTGCAGTTCGAGAAAGTGACTCAGTACCAGTAGTTATCAAACTACTGAAAAATCCTTATCCCAGCTTTAGCGAACTGTTATTATTTCGCAATCAATACACGATTGGCAAAAATCTCAATTCACCCATAATTATCCAAACCTATAGCCTTGAATCCTTTCAAAATGGCTATATGTTAGTCATGGAAGACTTTGGGGGAATTTCCCTCAAGGATTATTTTACGAAAAATCAGCGTGTCACATCTTTAGAGGAGTTTTTAGTTTTAGCGATCGCTCTGTGTGAAATCCTAGATTTACTCTACCATGAGCGAATTATTCATAAAGATATCAAACCCAGCAATATCTTAATTAATCCGGAAACTAAACAAGTTAAATTAATCGACTTTAGTATTGCATCATTATTACCCAGAGAAACCCAAACCCTAGTTAACCCGAATGTTTTAGAAGGAACACTTGCTTATATTTCTCCTGAACAAACAGGCAGAATGAATCGGGGGATTGACTATCGCACAGATTTTTATTCCCTCGGTGTGACATTCTATGAGTTACTCACAAATGAGTTACCATTCCCATCTAAGGATGCGATGGAATTGGTACATTCTCATATTGCTAAAACAGCACCTTTGGCACATGAAATTAATCTAGATATCCCATCAGTTATCTCAAAAATCGTCAGTAAGCTGATGGCGAAAAATGCTGAAGACAGATATCAGAGTGTGTTGGGATTAAAATTTGATTTAGAAAAATGTCTAACTCAGTTAAGAGAAACTGGTGCAATCCAAAGTTTTGAGATTGCTAGTAGGGATGTGTGCGATCGCTTCATCATTCCTGATAAATTATATGGTAGAGAAACCGAAGTAGAAACCCTACTAGCAGCTTTCGATAGAGTCAGCCAAGGTACAACAGAAATGATGCTGGTGGCTGGGTTTTCTGGAATTGGTAAAACAGCCGTTGTCAACGAAGTGCATAAGCCCATTGTCAGACAACGCGGCTATTTTATTAAAGGCAAATTCGACCAGTTTAATCGTAATATTCCCTTTTCGGCATTTGTGCAAGCTTTCCGCGATTTAATGGGACAATTGTTAACAGAAAATGATGCTCAAATCCAGGAATATAAGCGTCATATTTTAGCGGCTGTTGGTGAAAATGGACAGGTAATTATTGAAGTTATCCCCGAATTAGAACGTATTATTGGTCAACAACCACCCGCCATAGAATTATCAGGTAATGCTGCTCAAAACAGATTTAATTTATTATTCCAGAAGTTTGTGCGAGTATTGGCAACTAAAGAACATCCCTTAGTCATATTTTTAGATGATTTACAGTGGGCAGATTCAGCATCTTTAAATTTAATGCAATTGTTGATGAATGAATCAGCTAACGAATATTTATTATTAATTGGGGCTTATCGAGATAATGAAGTTTCAGCCGCCCATCCCTTGATGCTCACTTTAGCTGAAATTATTAAGTTTCAAGGCACAATAAATACTGTTACCCTGGCACCATTGAATGATTTTAGCTTAAATTTACTTGTGGCAGATACGCTAAAATGTTCACCAATAATTGCTCAAACATTAACTCAATTAGTATATCATAAAACCCAGGGTAATCCTTTTTTTAGTACGCAGTTTCTCAAGTCATTGTATGAAGATGGACTGATTACATTTGACTGGGAGGGGAGCAATTGGCAGTGTGACATTAGTGCAGTGAAAGCCTTAGCAATTTCTGATAATGTAGTTGAGTTTATGGCTGTGCAACTGCAAAAACTACCACAAGCAACACAAAATATTTTACAGATAGCAGCTTGTATTGGGAATGAATTTGATTTAAAAACATTAGCTTTAGTTTGTCAAGAATCTATAGTAGAAACTGCAACTTGTTTATGGAGTGCTTTGCAGTCAGGCTTGATTTTACCGCAGACAGAGATTTATAAGTTTTTTGTGGGTACAGAAAACCAAGATGTGAATCAAGAAAATGGGGAAATTTTTGTTTATAAATTCCTGCACGATCGCGTCCAACAAGCGGCTTACTCATTAATCCCAGAAGACCAAAAACAGACAACCCATGTCAAAATCGGTCGTTTACTGTGGGAAAGCACCCCAGAAGCAGAACTAGAGGAACAGGTTTTTGCGATCGCAAATCAATTAAATATTGGCATTGAACAATTCCGTGAACCACAAGAACGCCATCAACTATCCCGATTAAACTTTATCGCTGGCAAAAAAGCTAAAGCCTCAACGGCCTATAATGCTGCACTAGCTTACCTAAAAATCAGTATTGATTTACTCCCCACCAACCCTTGGCAATCTGACTATGATTTCACCTTAAGCTTATATAACGAAGCGACCGAAGCCAGTTATCTCAGTGGCGAACTAGACTTAATGGAAAACTTGGCTCAGGAAGTGTTACAACAAGCCAAAGCAATCATTGATACAGCCAAAGTCTACGAAGTCAAAATTGAATCCTCCACAAACCAAAGTCAGTTCTTGGCAGCTATTGATACAGCTATGCAATTTTTGCGGCCAATTGGCATTGAGTTTCCAGAAGAACCAACAGATGAAGATTTTTTTCTGGGTTTACAGGAAATTCAGGCTCTTCTGTGTGATAAAACAGTAACTGAGTTAGCTGATTTACCAGAAATGCAGCAGCCGGAATTACGTGCGGCCTTGCGTGTCTTAGTTAAAGTAGACATCCCTGCTTATTTAGCAAAACCGCAACTCCACCGCTTGCTAGTCCTGAAGAAAGTGCCTCTATCCATCAAATACGGTAATAGCTCCGCCAGTGCCTTTGTTTATTCAGGGTATGGACTGATGCTGAGTGGTCAGTCAAACAGTATCCCCCAAGGTTATGAATTTGGTCAGTTAGCCTTGCAACTGCTTTCCAAGTTTTCAAACCATGAATATGAAGCGAGAGTTCTAGTAGTTGTTAATGGTTTTATCACCCATTGGAAAGAACCTCTAACCGCTACCCTCAAGCCCTTACTGCAAGCCTATGCCAGAGGTTTAGAGATTGGAGACTTAGCTTTTGCCTGTTATGGTGCATCTGCTTATTGCTACCACGCTTATGTCGTTGGTCAAGAATTAACTACACTAGCGAATGAATTGGCGATTTATAGTGCAGCTTTAGCCAAAATTCACAAACAAGCGGCACTAAATTTTCACAATATTTATCACCAAACAGTCTTGAATTTAATCAAAGCAACAGCTGCACCTTGGGAATTAGTTGGTACAGTCTACGATGAGAAGTCAACGCAGGTATTAAATGAGCAAAGTATTGACCCTAATAGTTTCTGGCATTTTTGTGTCAACAAACTGATGCTTTGTTATCTGTTTCAAGTCCTAGATTTGGCAGTGGAATATGCGATTAAAGCTAAACAATATTCTGGTTCAGGATATGCACTGCCTAGCATCTCATTGCTCAACTTTTATGATTCTTTAGTGCAACTCGCTTTATTTCCTACAGCATCAACCATACAACAACAGGATATTTTACAGCAGGTAGCAGAAAATCAACAAATCATGCAACAGTGGGCAAATTATGCACCTATGAATCAGTTGCATCGATTCTATTTAGTGGAGGCGGAAAAACATCGAGTTTTAGGTGATAAAACCACTGCAATAGAATTTTACGACCGAGCTATTTCTCAAGCTAAAGCCAGCGGTTACATCCAAGAAGAAGCCCTTGCTAATGAACTTGCTGCTAAATTCTATCTGAACTGGGAGAAAGAGAAAGTCGCAGCAGGTTATATACAAGAGTCATATTATTGTTATGCCCGTTGGGGAGCAAAAGCCAAAGTTGCCGACTTAGAAAAACGCTATCCCCAATTACTTGCACCGATATTACAGCAAAGCCGTTCTGTTGTTTCCACTAACGAAACTATCTTCACCTTGGGGACTGTCACCTCCACCAGTTCCGCTACATCTAACATCAGTGCTTCTGCGGCTTTAGATTTAGGGGCTATTCTCAAAGCATCTCAAACTATCTCCAGTGAAATCGAACTAGAAAAACTGCTTTCATCGTTGCTTTCCATCGTCATCGAAAATGCTGGGGCTGATAAATGCGTGTTGATACTGTTGCAAGACAATCATCTATTAATTCAAGGCACAATTACCCAAATAACGCCAGCGATTGTTTTACAAAGTCTTCCCATTGCAGACAGCCAAGATATTCCCCAAATGCTAATTTACAAAGTCAAAAACAATCAACAAACTGTGGTGCTACTGGATGCAAACACAGATATGACTTTCGCCAATGACCCCTATATTATCCGTCAGCAACCTCAAAGTATCTTGTGCAGCCCGATTTTACACCAAGGTAAATTACTGGGCATTTTATATCTAGAAAATAATTTAACAAAGGGAGCATTCACAAGCGATCGCGTGGAACTATTGAATTTAGTTTGCGCCCAAGCCGCAATTTCCCTAGAAAATGCCCGACTTTATCAACGTTCGCAGAAATATGCCCAACAGCTAGAACAAGCATTACAAGACTTACAAAAAGCCCAATTACAAATCGTACAAAGTGAAAAAATGTCAGCTTTGGGTAATTTAGTAGCCGGGGTAGCTCATGAAATGAATAATCCTTTGGGCTTTATTTCTGCTAGCTTGGTACAAGCTCAACCCACTTTGAATGATATTGTTAACCACTTAAATCTATATCAGCAAAACTTTACTGAACCAGGAGAAGAAATTCTCGATCATGCCGATGAAATCGACTTGGAATATAGCTTAAAAGACTTGCCCAAGATGATTGCATCAATGACGATGGCGTGTGATAGGTTAAAAAATATTAGCACTAGTTTAAGAACATTCTCCCGTGCTGATAAAGATTACAAAGTGCCATTTAATATTCATGAAGGTATAGATAGCACGATTTTAATTCTTAAACATCGCCTGAAAGCTAACGAACACCGTCCCGCTATTGAAGTAATTACCAACTATGGCGATTTACCTTTAGTGGAATGTTTTCCTGGGCAATTAAATCAGGTATTTATGAATATCTTAGCCAATGCTATTGATGCCTTAGATGAGTCCAATCAGGGGCGAAAATTTGCAGAAATTCAAGCCAATCCCAACCAGATTACAGTTACCACCTCAGTTGCAGATAGAAAAGTGAAAATTGCGATCGCAGACAACGGTAAAGGTATGACTGCATCCGTAAAAGACAAGATTTTTGACCATTTATTCACCACCAAAGCCGTGGGTAAAGGTACAGGATTAGGATTAGCGATCGCGCGTCAGATTGTGGAAGAAACCCACGGTGGAAAGTTGAAATGTGAGTCAGCTTTAGGAGAAGGAACCGAATTTATCATCGAAATACCCGTATTTTAAAGTTTTTCGGTGTAGTTGGGAATACTAAAGCCATAAATCTTACGGGTTTAGTATGATGAAGCGTTCCACCTCACTGACTTACAAAACACTCATCAATATGGCACTACGAGTAACCGGGGTGGTACTTGTGTCGGCTGGGGTGAGTTATGTTCATGTCATATCCCGTTTGGAAACCCAGACCAAAACGCAATTAGAAAGGTACATTACCAGACGGGGACAGCAAGAAAGCACTATATTTAAACTCGCAGAAGATAACCTAACTTCCTTGCGCGATCGCCTAGTGCAGGAATTAAAGCCACCTATTGATATAGATGTCCAGGCGGAATTTGAGCGTCAGTATTTTGCTTGGAATGATGGTACTCTTCGCAATTTTCCCCAAAATAGACCAATTAAAGAATTTGATTCGATGCGCTATGCAGGATCGATGATTGGTCGCAATGTGCAGCTTACTGATGAACTCAAGCACCGCCAGCTAACAGCTAATAAATTGGTTAGTGCTTACGGTGCTGCTTGGTCTAATCGCTTTATTGATACCTATTTCCTGACACCAGAAAATACAGGGGTGAACTATTGGAAGGAAGTACCAATTGCCTTAGAAACACCACCTGAAGTTAATAACCCCAAAGAAGAATATTTTTATATTGCCGATCCTCAACATAACCCTAAGCGATCGCCACAGTGGACAGGGGTTTATCTCGATCCCAGTGTGAAAGTCTGGATGGTTTCGGCAATTGTCCCAGTTTATGAAGGCGATCGCTTTTTAGGCATTGTTGGGCATGATGTGGTCTTAACCGATTTAATACAACATGCAATTGAGGATAAATTAGCAGGTACTTACAATATCATTTTTCGCTCAGACGGTCGGTTAATTGCCCATCCTCAAAAGATTCAGGAAATTCAACAAGCTCAAGGACAATTAAAAATTGATGCAATTAACGACCCCCATCTCAAACGCATTTTTCAACTAGTTACAAACACAAAAAATCAAACCCAAATTTTAGAAAATAGTCAAGACCGTGAATATTTAGCAGTGGCTCGCTTACAAGGCCCAGACTGGTATTTTGTCACAGTCTATCCTCAATCACTACTATCAGGGGCGGCATGGGATACAGCTAAATTTATCTTAATTTCTGGTGCAATAGCCCTAATTGTAGAAGTGTTGTTACTCTTGTCGGTTTTGCAACAAAAAATTGCTAAACCCCTCCAACAATTAACAGTTGCTAGTAATCAAATTGCTAACGGTGACTTTGCAATTAATCTCGACACTACACGAGAGGATGAACTCGGAGAATTGGCCAGTTCTTTTAACAGTATGGTCAGCCAGTTACAGACCTCTTTCACCCAACTAGAACAGGTCAATAATGCCTTAGAACTCAGAGTTGAGGAACGAACCACAACCCTACAAGACACACTTGCACAACTACGCCGTACCCAAGCTCAAATGATTCAGAGTGAGAAAATGTCAGCCTTGGGGCAATTGGTAGCAGGGGTAGCCCATGAAATCAATAATCCTGTGAACTTTATTCACGGGAACCTCATTCATATAGAAAACTACACCCAAGATTTATTGCAATTTATTCAGCTATATCAGCATCACTATCCCCATATTGTCGCGGAAATTCAAACTGAAGCAGAAAAATTAGAATTAGAATTTATTCAAGATGACTTGCCCAAAATGTTATCTTCAATGCAGGTTGGCACAAATCGTATCCGCGAAATTGTGCTATCACTCCGCAATTTTTCCCGGCTAGATGAAGCTGAATTAAAAGCAGTTGATATTCATGAGGGTCTTGATAGCACGTTATTAATTTTGCAACATCGTCTGAAAGAGCAACCACAGCGCCCAGCAATAGCAGTAGTAAAAAACTATAGTAACTTGCCTTTGTTACTTTGCTTTCCTGGTCAACTCAATCAAGTGTTTATGAATATTCTTTCTAATGCTATTGATGCCTTAGAAGATGCCAATCAGCAGCGCAACCCTACAGAAATTGCTGCACATCCTCTCACAATTTCAATTCATACTAAATTGATATGTGAAAAGCAAATCATGATTGCTATTGCAGATAATGGTTTAGGGATTACAGACACAATTATCACGAGATTATTTGACCCTTTCTTCACAACTAAAGATGTAGGTAAAGGTTCTGGTTTGGGTTTATCTATTAGTTATCAAATTGTGACTGAACTACATCAAGGTAAACTGCATTGCCATTCTACCCCAGGAAAGGGCGCAGAATTTATCATCACTCTACCTTTAGTAGCTCAATCGTTAAAAGCGGTAACCGCGAACAAGGAATAGAGAAATAATGTGTGCGATTGATTTTGTTTAGATATTTATTTATGCTCAAAATTCTGCTGCTTTAATTTTCTTAAGCGGATTTGGGAATATTAAATACAGAGCTATTCAAAATTTATCGTTATGCTGAGGAAATGGGTTGATGATAGAAGACTTTGGCGGAATTTCTCTTCAGGTGTGGACAGCCAGGGACACTCAACTATCTTTACAGGAATTTTTAGAAAATGCGATCGCATTCTGCAATCCCTTGGATGTAGCCTACCGCCAGTGTATTCTGCATAAAAATATTCAAACTAGCAATATTTTAATTGAGTTTTCAAGTCATCAATTTGTCGATAAGCGTTGAGAAAATTCCTCGCTCAACTCATTTGGCTCATTTTCCTTGACAAATGAGCATCATAAATTATCCATCTTGAATCTGTCACATCTGTCTATGTCCGCCTTATCGTTCTGGCATTCTTCTTCATCAAAGAAAAAACCTCTTGGTGATTCGCCCCTTAACACTAAATCTGGTAAAGCTTCGCGTAGTTTGTTAGCTAAGGTAATTGTCGGTGGTACTACTTTATTTGTAGTTGTTGGTGCTTATTTTAGTTATCAGACTCTGCGAAGTGTGATGCTCGGCAATCTCAAGAATCAAGTGCTGTCAGAGGTGAAACAGAGTCGAGATGAGATTGATCACTGGCTAGCAATTCTCAAAGTGAGAGTTGATATGTTGGCAAACACGGATGTAGTGCGCTCAGTGGATTGGGCGATCGCTAGTAAATATTTAAAGGCAGAAGACGAGCGACTGCAGGATTTTTCCCTGTTTGGTCTAACCACACCAGATGGATGGCGAGAGAGTACAGTCCCGAACAGTCAGCGGGCAAATGTTACAGATAGACGCTGGTTTCAAAGGTCGATAGTTGGATATGTCCATGTTGGCGACCCGATGATTGCGAGAGCCAATGGCGTGTCATCAGTCCCCATCTCCGTTCCTATCCGCAAAGATGGTAATCCATCCAGCCCCCCGATCGGTGTAGTACATGGTAGTGTTGCTGTTGATCGCATCAAGGATGTCACAGAAAGACTCAAATACGGCAACAATAGCTATGCTTTTACCCTCAACTCGGCCGGACAAGCGATCATCCATCCTAACCCCAACTTCATGACTACGATTGAAAAACCTGGGATCAAATTGGTTGATGTTGCTGATCCTGGTTTAGCCGCGATCGCTAAAAAGATGATCAATCGCCAACAGGGAATTGATTTAGTCAACATCGACAAAACTGTCAAATATGTGGCGTTTCTCCCTCTTAAAGAAGCTAACTGGTCAGTAGCACTGGTCATTCCCCGTGAAAATATTGAATCTCAGCTACAACTGCTAGATATCATCGCTCTAGCAGTCTTAGCCTTGGCTGGCGCATTAATTGGGGTGTTGGTTTATGTCCAATCTACAGAACAAGCCCAACTCAAACAATCAAAAGCCTTAGCAGATGCAGCTAAAGACATTGCTGACAGTGCCAACAATGCCAAAAGTGAATTTCTCGCCAATATGAGCCACGAACTCCGCACACCGTTGAATGGGATTCTTGGCTATGCCCAAATTCTCGGACGTTCCAAAGCCTTGCCGGAAAAAGAACGTCAGGGAGTCAACATTATCCACCAGTGTGGTACTCATTTACTCACACTGATTAACGATATTTTGGATCTGTCCAAAATCGAAGCGCGCAAACTGGAACTTGCCCCCCAAGCTTTTCACTTGCCGTCTTTTCTGCAAGGAGTGGTGGAAATTTGCCAAATTCGGGCGCAGCAGAAAGGTATTGAGTTTCACTACGAACCTGATACTGATTTACCCTTGGGTATTAGTGCCGATGAAAAACGCCTCCGCCAAGTCTTGATTAACTTACTGGGTAACGGCATTAAGTTTACCGATCGCGGTAGTGTTACCCTCCAAGTTCACCGCATTGGGCAGGATGCCGACAATAGCACCAAACTGCGCTTTACCATTGTCGATACTGGAGTGGGGATTGCAACCGCAGATATCAATAAACTCTTCCAAACCTTTGAACAAGTAGGAGACCAAAAGCGGAAAGTAGAAGGCACAGGACTAGGATTAGCCATTAGCCAACAGCTTGTAAAGTTAATGGGTGGACAAATTAAGGTCAAGAGTCAGCTTGATGTAGGTAGTGAGTTTTCTTTTGAGATTGTTCTGCCCTTAGCCAGTGATTGGAATCAACAGCAGACTGCATCTATAGGTAAAATTATTGGCTACGAAGGCCGACAGATGCATATTTTAGTGGTAGACGATCGCTGGGAAAATCGCGCTGTCTTAATGAATCTGCTAGAGCCTTTAGGATTCATGATCACCGAAGCCGAACATGGACAAGCTGGTTTAGAACAACTCCAGCACAATCTCCCCGATCTAGTCGTTACTGACTTAGTCATGCCTGTGATGGATGGTTTTGAGTTGCTGCGCCGAATTCGGGAACAGGAAAAACTGCGTTCGCTCAAAATTCTTGTCTCTTCTGCCTCCGTTGCCCAAATCGATCAACAAATGAGTATTGATGCTGGTGGCGATGATTTCCTCGCTAAACCAGTGCAAGTCAATGATTTGTTTAGACTCCTGGAAAAACATCTGCAACTCACTTGGAAAACTGAAGATACCCCCAATCAATCAGTAGATGAGCAGCAACCAACAGAACTAATTTCACCACCCCTAGAGGATCTCCAAGCTTGGTTAGAACTCGTGCAGGAGGGGCGATTGAAGAAGCTGATCGCAGCAGCAGAACAACTGGAACAACAAAGTCATCAATACAAACCTTTCACCCAGAAAATTATCCAACTGGCAAAACAGTTCCAAAGCGAACAACTTGAACAATTCATTCAGCAGTATTTCCCCTAAGCATCTGCTACTGCAATTTTATTGATGTCCACAGTTCCAAAATGATGTATACACCGCCAATATCTACCATCACAGGTTTAGTTTTAATTGTTGATGATACGCCCTCTAACCTAGAAGTAGTTTCCGCGACTCTGGGCGATGCAGGCTTTGATATAGCTATAGCCACCAGTGGCGATCGCGCACTACAGCAAATCGAACGCCGTCTTCCCGACCTGATCTTACTAGATGTGATGATGCCGGGCATGGATGGCTTTGAAACCTGCCGTCGCCTGAAAGCCAATGACCGCACCTGCAATATTCCCATCATTTTTATGACTGCTCTTTCCGACGGAGAAAGTAAAGTTAAGGCCTTGGAACTAGGGGCAGTAGATTATATAGTCAAACCCTTCTATGAAAAAGAAGTTTTGGCAAGAGTTAGTACCCATTTGCAACTATCTCAACTCACCCAAAATCTTGCAGACCAAGTTGCCCAAAAAGCAGCAGAACTAGAAGCTTCCCAACTGCAACTGATTCAACATGAAAAAATGTCTGCCCTTGGTAATTTAATTGCTGGGGTCGCCCATGAAATTAATAATCCGATCAGCGCAATTGTGGGCAATGTCAATGCCGTGCAAGATTATATGAATGACTTGTTAGGTATTATCAATCTTTATGCACAGAAATTTCCCGAACCCGGTGCAGAAATTGAAGATGAACTAGCAACTATCGATTTAGATTACGTTCAAGAAGATTTACCACAACTCATTCGGGCGATGAAAGATGGAGGCGATCGCATTATATCTATCAGTAAAAGTCTGCGGATTTTTTCTCGTGCTGATAGCGACTCCAAGCAGTCTTTTAATATCCACGAAGGCATTGATAGCACTATTTTAATTCTCCAACATCGTCTCAAAGCTAACGAACAACGTCCGGCTATTACCGTGATCAGTAACTATGGTAATTTACCTGAGGTTGAATGTTTTCCGGGACAATTAAATCAGGTCTTTATGAATATATTAGCTAATGCGATTGATGCTTTAGAGGAATCCAATCAAGGGCGCAGTTTTGCAGAAATTAAAGCTAATCCTAATATCATTAAAATTAATACATCAATAAATAATCACCATATAAAAATTTCAATGGCTGATAATGGTAAAGGTATGACGGAAGAGGTCAAACGCAAAATATTTGACCATTTATTTACTACCAAAGCTGTAGGACAAGGCACAGGTTTAGGTTTGGCTATAGCTAAACAAATTGTTGAAGAAAGCCACGGAGGTAGGTTGTCTTGCCAATCTATTCTAAGTAAAGGTACTGAATTTATTATTGAGATACCGTGTCAATTGTAGCTCTACTTATCTATCTGGGAATACTAGACTGAGAAATTATTCAGATGAGCGCAATATGGTTAGCACTCTTGTCAGTATTCCCGGATATCGCATTAGTGAAGAAATCTACAATGGTTCGAGAACAATAGTTTATCGCGCAGTTCGAGAAAGTGACTCAGTACCAGTAGTGATCAAACTGCTGAAAAATTCTTATCCCAGCTTTAGCGAACTTTTGTTATTTCGCAATCAGTACACGATTGGCAAAAATCTCAATTCACCTCTAATTATCCAAACCTATAGCCTTGAATCCTTGCAAAATGGCTATATGTTAGTCATGGAAGACTTTGGGGGAATTTCCCTCAAGGATTATTTTACTAAAAATCAGCGTGTCACATCTTTAGAGGAGTTTTTAGTTTTAGCGATCGCCCTCTGTGACATCCTAGACTTACTCTACCATGAGAGAATTATTCATAAAGATATTAAACCCGGCAATATCTTAATTAATCCGGAAACTAAACAAGTTAAATTAATCGACTTTAGTATTGCATCATTATTACCCAGAGAAACCCAAACCCTCGTTAACCCCAATGTATTAGAGGGAACACTTGCTTATATCTCTCCAGAACAAACAGGGAGAATGAATCGGGGGATTGATTATCGCACAGATTTTTATTCTCTGGGAGTGACTTTTTACGAATTGCTGGCAGGAGAATTACCATTTGCATCAAATGACCCAATGGAATTGGTACATTCTCATCTGGCAAAAATTCCGCCATTCATAGATCAAATTAATCCGCAAATCCCCACTGTTCTCTCAAAAATCGTCAGCAAGTTGATGGCGAAAAATGCTGAAGATAGATATCAAAGTGCATTAGGCTTGAAATTTGATTTAGAAAAATGTTTAATTCAGCTAAGAGCAACTGGTGAGATTAGAAACTTTGAAATTGCACAAAAAGATGTGTGCGATCGCTTCATCATCCCTGATAAACTTTATGGACGAGACAAGGAAGTTCAAACCCTACTAGAAGCATTTGATAGAGTCAGCCAGGGTACAACAGAAATGATGCTTGTTGCTGGGTTTTCTGGAATTGGTAAAACAGCCGTTGTCAACGAAGTGCATAAACCAATTGTCAGACAGCGCGGTTATTTTATTAAAGGTAAATATGACCAATTTCAACGGAATATTCCCTTTAGTGCTTTTGTGCAAGCATTCCGCGATTTAATGGGGCAATTATTGACTGAAAGCGATGTGCAAATTCAGCAATGGAGAAATAAAATATTAGAGGCTGTTGGGGACAATGGACAAGTAATTATTGAAGTAATTCCCGAATTAGAAAACATTATTGGTCAACAACCACCAGCTACAGAACTATCAGGAACAGCAGCCCAAAATCGCTTTAATTTATCATTTCAAAAATTCACCCAAGTCTTTACTAGCAAAGAACACCCCTTAGTAATATTTTTAGATGATTTGCAATGGGCTGATTCTGCATCATTAAAGTTAATGCAACTATTAATGGCTGATACAGGGCATCTTTTTATTATTGGTGCATATCGTGATAACGAGGTCTATCCTGGGCATCCATTGTTATTAACTTTGAGTGAAATTCAAAAGATACAAGCCACAATCAACACAATTATTTTAGCACCATTAAGTAACGTCCAAGTAAATAAATTAGTGGCTGACACACTTAAATGTCCAGAAGAATTAGCCTGGAATTTTTCTGTGTTAATCTACCAAAAAACAGAAGGTAATCCATTTTTTGCTATTCAATTTATTAAAACATTATATCAAGATGGACTGATTCAATTTGATTTTGGATTGGGCTGTTGGCAATGTGATATTTCCCAAGTGACAATGCAAGCGGTGACAGATGATGTTGTGGCTTTTATGAGTCTGCAATTACGTAAGCTATCATCATCAACACAAGAAATCATCAAACTGGCAGCTTGTATTGGTAATTCTTTTGATTTAACCACTTTAGCCATTGTTGCCGAACAATCTCAAATTGAAACAGCAGCTTGTTTATGGAAAGCATTACAAGAAGGGTTGATTGTACCAATTGGGGATGTTTATAAGTTTTATGTTGGGCAAGAAAATATTGTAGACATATCAATAAATCAACAAAATGTTGCCTACAAATTTATCCATGACCGAGTACAACAAGCGGCTTATTCTCTGATTCCTCATGACCAAAAACAAGCAACTCACTATCAAATTGGTCAACTACTGCTGCAACAAACTGCTCCAGATTTAAGAGTTGAACGCATTTTTGAAATAGTCAATCAATTAAATTATGGAACTGCTTTAATTAGCGAACAAACACAACGAACAGAACTAGCCGAACTTAACCTCATCGCCTGTCGCAAAGCCAAAAATTCTACCGCCTATAAAGCAGCCCGTGAATATGCCACAGTGGGATTGTCTTTGTTAGGAGAAAATGCTTGGCAACAGCAGTATGAAATGAGCCTCTTCTTCCATGAATTAGCTGCGGAAGTAGCTATGCTAAGTGGTGAGTTTGAGGTGATGGAAAAGTTGATTGATACTGTCATCCAACAGACAAATTCTTTACTGGAACAGGTCAATGTTTACCGTTTTAAAATTCAAGCCAAAATTTCCCACCGTCAACTCATGGAAGTGCTGGCAATTGGGATTGAACTTCTGCACAGGTTGGGTGTAACAATCAACGAATCACCCACACCAGAAGATATTCAACAGTCAATTCAAGAAATTAGTGACCTGATTGGCGATCGCCAAGTCGCAGATTTTGTTAACCTCCCGGTGATGACAGATGCAAACAAAATTGCCATTGCCCAGATTACTAGCAGCATCATGTCAGCAGCTTACACTTGTGGATCTCCTGTGTATCCATTACTAGCTACCTTATTAGTCAAATTATTCCTCCAGTATGGCAATATATCTATTTCTGCAACTAACTATGCTTGCTATAGTTTGGTTGTTTGTAATCTGCAGCAAAATATAGATTTGGCAGCACAATTTGGGCAATTGTCATTGAATGTGGCATCAAAATTTGATGATAAAACCACTAAACCTGAAGTATTGTTTCTGTTGGGCAGTTATATTCTCCACCGCACATCTCACCTCAAAGAAACATTACCCCTCTTGAGTGAAAGTTACACATTGGGGCTAGAAGTTGGCAACCTGGAATATGCCGGATATAGTGGTCAGACTTTCTGCCGATATTCTTTTTGGTGCGGTCAAAATCTCGCTACCTTAGAACGAGAAACTCACACTTACTACAATGCTTTAGTGCAATTGAAGCAGTTGGGAACAGCTAATTATTGTGTAATTTATTGGCAAGTAATTTTAAATTTACTGGGTTTTGCAGAGCATCCCACTATTTTATCTGGCTCGGCTTGCCAAGAAACAGAATTGCTCCCTTTGCTACTATCTGCAAATGATTTCTATGGATTATTTATTTTCTACTCATCTAAATTGACCCTTTGCTTTTTGTTTGAGGAAATTGAGCAAGCTAACAATTATGCCCTTGAGTGTAGAAACTATTTCATGGGAGGCGCGGGGAAAATTAGTGAACCTGCTTTTTATTTTTATGATTCATTGATTGCTTTAGCACAATTAAATCAATTCTCCGGTGAAGAATCAAGCCTATTAGAGAGGGTGGAAAAAAATCAAACTCAATTACAGCTATGGGCGCACTATGCACCCATGAATCACCAGCATAAGTTTGATTTGGTAGAGGCAGAAAAAAGTCGCTTTTTCGGACATAAAGCCGAAGCTAGTGAACTCTATGACCAAGCAATATCTCTAGCTAAAGCCAATGAATATATCCAAGAAGAAGCACTAGCTAACGAAATCGCCGCTAAATTCTACCTAGCTTGGGGGAAACAGCGTTTAGCTCAAGAATATATGATTGAAGCTTACTATGCCTATGCGCGCTGGGGAGCAAAGGCGAAAGTCGCCGACTTAGAAAAACGCTATCCCCAATTACTCGCCCCGATATTACAGCAAAGCCGTTCTGTTGTTTCCACTAATGAAACTATCTTCGCCTTGGGGAATGTGACATCTTCCAGTTCTAGCAGCAGTGTCTCAGATACTCTAGATTTAAAAGCAATTCTCACAGCATCTCAAACTATTTCTGGTGAAATCGAACTGTCCAAACTACTTTCATCGTTACTGAGAATCGTGATTGAAAATGCTGGGGCTGATAAATGCGTGTTAATGCTGCTACAAGAAAATCATTTACTAATTCAAGGTGCAATTACCCAGGGAACAAAACCCGTTGTGCAGCAAAGTCTTTCCATTGCAGATAGCCAAGATATTCCCCACAAGCTCATTTATAAAGTCAAGCATAGTCAACAGACTGTTGTCTTATTGGATGCAACCGCAGATACCACCTTAGCCAATGACCCTTATATTATCCGTCAGCAACCTCAGAGTATTTTGTGTAGCCCGATTTTACATCAAGGTAAATTGTTAGGGATTTTATATCTAGAAAATAATTTAGTGACAGGGGCGTTTACGAGCGATCGCGTCGAACTATTCAATTTGCTTTGCACCCAAGCCGCCATTTCCTTAGAAAATGCCCGACTTTATGAACGAGAACAGGAAAAATCTCAGTCATTACAAGCATCACTAGAACAATTACAACACACCGAAGCCTCCCTAGCCAAAGAACGAGAGTTTTTGAAGGCAATTATTGAGAATATTACCGATGGGATTGTTGTTTGTGATGCGAGTGGCAAACTGATTTTATTTAACAAAGCAACTGAAGAATTTCATGGTTTACCAGTGAAATCATTACCACCAGAACAATGGGCAGAACATTTCTCACTCTATCAAGCAGATGGTCAAACACTTCTATTAAAAACAGAAATACCATTGTTGCGAGCCTTACAAGGGGAAATCGTCGAAAATGCCGAAATGGTGATTGCACCTAAGCAGGGTGAGCGAAGGAGTTTGTTAGCGAGCGGACAAGCAATCTTCGATTCTTGGGGTAACAAAGTTGGTGCGGTTGTTGTGATGCGAGATATTAGCGATCGCAAACAAGCAGAACTTGCCCTACAGCAAAAATCCCAAGAATTAGAACAAGCATTACAAGACTTACAACAAGCCCAATTACGAATTATTCAAAGTGAGAAAATGTCCGCCTTGGGTAACTTAGTCGCTGGTGTCGCCCATGAAATGAATAATCCTTTAGGATTTATTACGGCAAGTCTCAAACAAGCTAAACCCACCTTTACTGATATTATTGAACATTTGAAAATCTATCAAGCAACTTTACCCGATAAAACTGAAGAAATCCTCGACCACGAGTCAGAAATTGACTTGGAATATAGTATAGAAGACCTACCCAAAATGCTTGATTCTATGACAATGGCTTGCGATAGGTTAAAAAATATCAGCACTTCTCTACGCACTTTCTCCCGTGCTGACAAAGATTACAAAGTGCCATTTAATATTCACGAAGGCATTGATAGTACAATATTAATTCTCAAACACCGTCTGAAAGCTAACGAACAACGTCCCGCGATTGAAGTAATCACTAACTACGGTAATTTACCACCAATAGAATGTTTCCCTGGGCAACTAAATCAAGTATTTATGAATATTTTAGCCAATGGTATTGATGCCTTAGAGGAATCGAATCATGGACGTAATCTTGAGGAAATTAAAGCTCATCCTAACCGCATTAACGTGACAACTTTAGTCGAAAATAATTTAGTTAAAATTATCATTGCGGATAATGGTAAGGGAATGAGCGCAGAAATTAGACAAAAAATATTTGACCATTTATTTACTACTAAGGCAGTAGGTAAAGGCACAGGTTTAGGGTTGGCTATAGCTAAACAAATTGTTGAAGAAAGGCACGGTGGTGAGTTGAAATGTCACTCAGATGTAGGAGAAGGCACAGAATTTATCATTGAAATACCCGTGTTTTAATGAAAACAGGAAATAGGTAATATAGGAATTCTATTTGATTTTCAACGGGGAAAATGGCAAAGAAATTAATTATGATGGGGGTTTAAATCCCCCATCAAGACTTACTATTTAAAATACTAAGGGACTTGCAGATAAATCAAATATCAGTCATTCAATTTTAGATTTTGGATTAACCTCTATTTGTAAAGAAGAGGCTTAAATATTGATTTTTTTTGTTTTTTCTCCGTAAATCCCTACGGTTTCACTGTAAGGGTTTCAGGCGTTATAAGGGACTTCCAAATAAAAAAATATCCCAGTATGTATTGTGAGGTGGACATCTTGTCCGCCCCACAGAATTTTTATGCACTGGAAATATGCAAATTAACTGAAATGTTTTGAATTTTGAATTGTTATTGTTGTTCTTCTTCGTAAAACCAAGCTTCTGCTAAAAGAGAGAAGCCAAGCAACCAAAGGAAGCAGAAAACTGACAATAAAATTATTCCGGTCATGGCTAATATTTCCCCCAACTTGATTCTAGTGGAGAGTTATATTCAATGTAACGGCATTTTATTTGCTGACAAGGAAGTTGCAACAAAGCTTGACAAATTCCAGGCTAAGGGTTATGAGTTATACCAATTCAAAATACCAAACAGACCTCAATTCCACAATCATCCCAATCCCCATTACCCCTTATCCCCAGAGGGGGCCCCGAGTTCCCCAATCCCCAGTCCCCAATC